>CAZPGJ010000010.1:707-1529 GCA_964586515.1 uncultured Dehalococcoidales bacterium | reverse complement strand
GGGTACAGGGACAGCATCAAGGCAAAAGGAACAGATGGAAACATGCGAATGTCCTCATTGCCATGCAAAATTTAATGTGCCCAAGGCAGCTCTAGCGGGGGATATAGGTTGTCCTAATTGCAAATCAGTATTGCACTTTGAAGAGGTGAAAGGTGGCTAGCTTTAGCGCCAGGGTGGCCCACAACTTACTAATCGTCAAAGCAGCCAAGGCACTTAAAAAGGAGATAGAGCAAGCCGGCATCGATGCCCTCACAACCCTGGCCGATAAGGGAATTAGCATTGTCAGTACATACCTTCAGGGATTGCCCTCCCAGGATAAAGAAAAGTACCGCAGGTATCTCGGCGATTTTCTAAGCAAGGGCATTGCGATGGAAAGTGTTCTTAACGAGCTGTATAGACAATTCCCAGAGCTTGGTGATATAATGAAAAAGAACACTGATTATGTGCAAACTGAGCTCCAAAAAATTCAGGAGTTCCTTGAAGGTAAAATATGAAACCAGGAGAATTCCTGCAAGCATTCAGCCTCATCATGGGTACTTTTAGCTTAATACTTGGTATCGTGACACTCACGCGTTATCAAGAGCAGGTCGCTGGTCAAACCGGTGTCGCAGTCGATATCCCTCAAGTGTGCTATCTAGATGGAGAGGTCCTTGTTGATGTCCGGGAAGGCAACTGGTACAGCTTACAGGATTTCGTTCAGCCTAACGATCCCACGGTTAGGCAGGTCGTCAGACAAATTATTTCTTAAGAAATAATGGATGCTACCGCTTTTAGACTGCTAGATTACGTCTGCCGTAATATCTCCTACGGAAGCGATAATGG
>CAZPGJ010000010.1:469-697 GCA_964586515.1 uncultured Dehalococcoidales bacterium | reverse complement strand
TGGTGAGTGGTGGGAGTGGTCGGCAGTCACATTATGCAGGGGATCTGGGGACTGTGACGACACAGCTATACTGCTTGCCTCGATGTTGCGCGGGGCGGGTTATTCTCCAGACAGAGTTTATGTGTGCATTGGGACATACAAAGGATTTAAGCACGCATGGGTGGAACTCGACGGCGAAGTACTAGAGACAACATATACGGCCGCTGACATGGTTTCCGACCCTTATAA
>CAZPGJ010000010.1:0-459 GCA_964586515.1 uncultured Dehalococcoidales bacterium | reverse complement strand
TTATAATTACAAGTGGTTGGCTAAATTTAATGATGCCCAAGTTGTTGAGAGATATCCGGGTGCTATTTCTCAACTTTACCGGCTAGTGCGGGATGAAGGGCTGAAATTAGCTTTGATGAGAAATTAGAAACCCTCTTGACAAATAAATAATTTCCTTTTAGAATTTAATCAACTGAATAAACAAGGGGCGTAGCGCTCTGATAAAGAGCTTGAAGGCTACGCCCCTTGGCTTTTTATCGAGCGCTCGCCCCAATAAAGGAAGGAGGTGAGTAATGCCACCATATGCAGCAACACTGCGACCAGAGGCAGCGACCAGAACAATGATCAATGTGGGTGTGGGAGGCAGCACTGGCCTAGTCGAGGGACTGATCATCCAAAAATTAGCCCCGGCCACGGGCGCCCTGGAGCCAATGGTAACATGGGGAACCTTGCTAGGCTTCCCAGTGATCACATCAATAG
>CAZPGJ010000009.1:0-1534 GCA_964586515.1 uncultured Dehalococcoidales bacterium | reverse complement strand
GTATCGGCATTTATACGGGCACTTTTTCCCTGATATGGTTAACAGAACCCTTCGCATAATTCATCCATCAACAACTGATTCATCATCTACAGATAGTTTGACAATGCCGTCTAATAAATCTTTATTGCTGCCTTTATCAGTAATTTTACCTCTCCCCCTTAAAGAATGCAAATAGTTTTGCTCCATATAATGATAGGAGCAAACGAACGGTGTTGTACTCTCAGACATTCTCAAACCCCAGAAAATCCTAGATTATACAGTTAGGATATGGATTGTTAGTCCGGCTTTACTGCCTTGCCAATGCAGAATATTTCTTCAGGCTCCAGCCAGACCTCAATATTCTCATAACCACTTTCTGCGAGGAGGCTTTTAACCTCTTCCGGTTCCCTGTATACGAGGTTCCAGTTTCCGAGAATCTTCATCGTTGATTCAAGTGGGTGTCGCCTCATGTTAGCGATTAGGACGGTTCCGCCCAGAATAAGCTTTTCCCTGACTTGCTTCAGGACTAACACGGCTGTTTCAAAATCGAAGTAGTCAAGTATGCCAGAGAGGACACCTATATTGTGCTCGGCGTTTGCCAAGTTAATTCGCAGGACGTTACCATGAACGTATCTGATGTAGTTGCTTAATCCTTGTTGTACAGCTAAGTGCTTTCCATGTTGGAGAGCACTGGAATCATTGTCTATACAGGTTGCTTTTACTACGACATTGTTTTTGAACTTTTCGATGCAACCGAGAATCTCATGGCCTGGCCCGGAGCCAAGACTGACTATTTTGACAGGATTACTAATCTGACTAAACTGCTCAACGCACTTGCATGTCTCTTCCTGAAAAATCCGCAGTCTGTTTCTTGTAGCTTTGACAGAGGAGCTATTCAGGAAGAAGTAGTCGAGCATTTTGCGAGGTTCGTTTCGATAGATAATTTCCAAACAACGCCAGCTGCCGGGTTGCTTCAGCGACTCATCCACCAGATAACTCAGCCGCCGGGCAACAGGCCTAATTACCTTGGCAATCAAACAAGCAGCAGGCCCTGTGGGCTTTTTGACGTTCTTACCATTTCGTTTCCCACTCACAATATGGGGCTCCTAACCTTATGCACGCATTTTCCTTGAACCTTGCGTGTTTGAGGCCCAGTTCCATCTCCCCATGGGCGGCGTATACCCCCATAAACCATTTGCACGCTACCGACTTCGCCCCAAACATCATTGCACCGTGCTCGATAACGGGATTGTCCCGCACATGGATTATGATGTGATGGTGACCATCCTTGACCTTCGCCCGTAGAAATTCCAGCTTTCCGAATCCAATGAAATCGAGCAGAGCGATCACCGCTTTCTGCGTCACCCAGCCACCCTTCGGCCTCAGGCCCATGTACTTTATCATTTCCTTGGCTGCTTCCTTGCCAGCCTGGTAGCCGAGTTCGTAGACAAACCCCTCTCCCAGCTTTTCGCCTATTGTTTGCAGGTTCAGTGCCAGTGCCCTTGAGGGGAACAACGTCCAGTCCATCCTGCGGAAGAGCTTTATTCGGCCCCGC
>CAZPGJ010000008.1:0-54893 GCA_964586515.1 uncultured Dehalococcoidales bacterium | reverse complement strand
TTACCCTAAGCACTTGACAATGTATAACTAGCATGCTATAATGCTATTATGCAATGATACTATAAATCCAGAAACTGAACGTGAAATGGGAGTATTACAAACTTGAGCAAGATGGTGAAGGAAAGGATAACCGCTATTATCCTCCTCCCTAATTACTATAACCCGGATAAATATGGCAGGCGAAAAAAAGTAGAAGAATATAAATTCAGAGTTACAGGTAAAGAAATTACGAAAATGATGGTGCAACGATATGGCAAAGGAGGTTGCTCGTTAATTCCGGAGCCTGAGAAAGGTTATTGGGGGAAGAAAGGAGTTATTTTTGAAGATGACATGCGTGCCCTTGAGATTGATAATTTCCCAAACACAGAGGAGGATAAGCGGTGGCTGCTACAATATGCTCAAGATGTTTTGTGTGCCCGTTTTCGGCAAGAGGCGATCTATATCAGGTTTGTACCGCTGGTTGAGATATATGAGGTATACACTGCGAGAAAAAGGAGGTGATGCTTATGAAGCAGTCCCAAGGGAACCCCGGCAAGAGGTTCTCGAGGGAAAGTGGATTTAGCCCTAGCTTGGGGTTCAGTCATATCTCTTGAGGCAGCCTGAAATGAGGCAGGCTAAAAACTAGGTTTACTGAGTAAAAATGTTTCAAGGGCTCGAGCCTGAAGGGGTCGACTTCAGGTGAGAGTGAAAATGAGCCGAATATCCTGAAAGGAGGAATTAATGACTAGAACAAGAAATGGCAGAGTTGTGTTGTTTGCATCCATTGAGAGGGCGCAGCACGATGACTTACGTTACATCGCATACAAAGAAGCCCGGTCGATTGCTGATATTGTGCGAGAGGCACTTAACGAGTACTTGGAGCACAAACCACTTGAGCAGCCAATTGGAGATCTCGAACCAAAGAGTGTAGAAAGTTTAAAGGTCGAGGATTCTGCACTGGTAAAGTAGTCAAAGTTGAAAGGGAAGAAAGTTATAACAATGGAAGACAAAAGCCGACAAGGTATTGGATGGGCAGCAATAACCCTCTTGTTTGGCATTGGGGCTGTCGCAAGCCCACATCCGCTTCCTAAATTGCTTTGTTCTCTAGGAGCAATAGGTGCAGGGACCAGGGCTGTGGATTGCTTCAGCAGTAGCGCCAAAGCTGCTTACCAGCAACTAGCTGCTCCTCCAGAATATCCCCAACTGCCATCGCATGCCAGCTGGTGAGGGTGCCGAAAAAGTTCTCCGTGCATCCTTCATAGCTTATCTTATATTATTGATTCCCAGACGACCTGCACCAGGTCCGCCTCTCCAGAGCCAGGGCACCCCATAAAGCCAGTGCTGTCCCTAATGCCGCTAACACAGCAATCAAAGCCGGAGGTAGTGATGACCTTGGAGCCGGAACTACCGGCTTCGTCAGCGTTGCTCGCCAACGAGCATCAAGACCATTTATATCAAAACCATAGACTTCGGTCAAAGCTTCATCGTAGGTGCTACCTTGCTTCAAAAGAGTCAATAAATTGAGCATCTTGCCCTGCCCATAATTATCCAGAAGGTACTTAACAAGGCTATAGCTCTCAGCATAGGAAAGGCAAGCTTTGTCAGGGTAAGCGGAAAAAGGACTACACAGGGTGCGCACTGAAATAAGTTCATCTTTCGAAATAGCCCCCTCCAGGCAGGAGCGAAAATTAGAGTCAAGCTCGCCCTCGCTATACATAGCTAACCCTTCGTCAAGCCAGACAGGAAGCCGCCCATAGGGGCTAAAAGTTGCCTGACGAACAACGAGATGCGTCAACTCGTGAACCAGAGCCTTCTTGCCCCAATCAAGTTCGCTCGGTGGAATACCAATAGCAATTATGCCAAAATCAGTAAAAGCAACGCCGCCAGTCCATTCTTGAGAAGAAATCATAGCCCCCTGTAAATCACTAGTGGAGGCATAAATATATATCTTGATGGGCCTTTCCGGATAAGTGCCAATATCCTGGGTCAACATGGTAAGTCCTTCCTCACAAGCATTCATGAGTCCTTGGGCGAAGGAATCACTGCCTTCATACCAGAAAAGGGTCAGCTCACCACCCTGGGGTATGGTACCATTCAAGCTCTGCCAAGAATAGCGGCCGTCATCAAAATACATTACCTCGGGAGAGGTCTCAACTCTGTCCCCGGCAGCATCCTCAATCCTCCACCAATATGTGACTTCGGCACCAGGAGGCAAGCTCGCATTCCTCATATCCCATACCCAACTAGTGTCTACCTTGTCTGCTGGAGTAAAATCAGCCCAACCCTCACTGACAACTTCAGCATAGTTCATCTTATCCACCTGGTAATAAAGACGGACATCAACGATATCAACATGGCTTTCAGCTTCAATAGTGAACACAGCCTGGCTTGGGAAATTTACAGTTACATTGCTAGCTATAACCGTAATACCAGCATCAGCTGCCACAAGGGAGGGGCTTAAAAACAAAAGAAGCATCGAAGTTATTAAGGCGATGCGTTTAATCATTTCCCCACTCTAGACCGAAGATAATTAGTGATAAATCCATCCAGTTCTCCATCCAACACAGCTTCAGCATCATGAATCTCATAATCGGTGCGGTGGTCCTTCACCATTTTGTAGGGGTGAAGAACATAGCTTCTAATTTGATTTCCCCAGGCCGCTTCAATACGCTCACCTTTTAGCTTGGCTCTCTCTTCTTCTTTCTTCTTGCGGTCAAGCTCTAGGAGGCGAGAATAAAGGACCTTCAAAGCAGCTTCCTTGTTTTGGTGCTGAGACCTCTGACCCTGGCAAGTAGCTACCAGCCCAGTAGGTAAATGAGTTATCCTGACAGCGCTGCTCGTCTTCTGCATATGTTGCCCGCCGGGACCACTGGACCTGAAAGTATCTATCCTCAAGTCTTCCGGGTTTATTTTGACATCCACTGTCTCTTCAGCTTCGGGGAGGACTTCCACCAGGGCAAAGGACGTGTGGCGGGCATGGTCGGCATCAAAGGGGGACAGCCGCACCAATCTGTGTACCCCGTGCTCACCTTTGAGATAACCATAGACATAATCCCCCTTAACCTCCACGATAGCGCTTTTGATACCTGCCTCCTCTCCCGAGGAGATATCTAAGACTTCAGCCTCATAATTATGCCGCTCTGCCCACCTCAAATACATCCTGAGCAACATGTTTGCCCAATCCTGAGACTCTGTGCCACCAGCGCCGGCATGAAGGGCGAGCATGGCATTTCGGCTATCGTAATCGCCTGTAAAAAGCTGTTGGCTCTCCAACTGCTCAAACCGAGAGTTCAGCTTTTTTAGCTCCAGTTGTATCTCTTCCTTAAGAGAGGAATCTTCTTCTTCAATAGCCAGAACAATCATTTCTTGAAGATCGGAGGCCTTCTTCTCCAGCTCGCGCCAATCATTGACTAGATTCTTCTTGCCCCTGAGCTCCCGCATAACAGCTTGAGCTTTAGCCGGGTCGCGCCAAAAATCAGGTTGGGCTGACTCCGCCTCTATCCCAGCAATTTCCCTTTCCTTGCCAGGGATGTCAAAGATGCACCATGATGTCTGAGATTTGGCGAAGCAAGGCTTCCAGATTTTCCTTCTCTTCTTGCATCTGAAATACTCCTCAATCGAATAACTTCCCTTGGCAGCTCGGTTCGGGGGTCAATATTCCTCCGGCAGCGAGGTGAGCCAGGCGGGTAGGTTCAGGAAGTCTATAACCACGGCAGCACTTTATCACCCATTGTAAAGCCGATGTCAAGTCAATCTTATGACCCACCGAAACATATATTGGCCTCACTCCGGATTTAGTCCTTAACGCCGCTCCAATGAGCTCCCCCTTATCAAGCAATTCAGCATGAGAGCCAGCCTCGTCTCCAACAGGCCGATGCCAGCCACAAAGGATAGATTTTGCACAGCCTATGGTAGGCAAATCAAGAAAAAGTCCCACATGTGAGGCAAGACCCAATCTCCTGGGATGAGCGATCCCTTGACCATCAATTAGAATAAGGTCGGGAACATTATCTAGTTTTTCACAAGCAGCCAAAATCAAGGGACTTTCTCGAAAAGACAATAAGCCAGGAATATAAGGAAATGTAATCTTACCTTCAACTACTTTTACCTCGACTATGCTAAACTCAGGGTAACGGAGAAGTACCACTGCTCCTCTTGCTATGCCCTGAGCATCGGGAGAAGATATGTCAATACCGGCAACAAAGCGCGGGTTAATAACTTCGTTTTCAGTTACCACTCTTCTTGCCAGGCTTAATTGTATTTCCTTTGCTCGGGCAATGCTCACTTCCCACTCATGTAATGTCTGCACTCTCATATTTTGAAATTATAAAGCATTCCACTGTAATAACAAACTTTGAAGCTGCGAATATATATGGAGCATCGATTCTTACCAGGTTATTAGCATTGGCAAAAGTGAACGAGTCTGTTATAATCACAAGGATAACCAATCATTAGCTACTGACATGATTATCCACCCGATTGCAAAAACAGCTTATGTACAAACGTCTAGTACCAGCCTAATGAGCTATCAAGGAGCTAGGATATGCCTAAAGAAATCACCAATAGTGTAGAAGCCCTCGAGGTCGAAGCCGAAAAGATACTCGAAGAGGCAAAGACCAGAGCCAGCGAAATCATCCTTGCAGCTAAGGAAGAGGCTAAAAAAATACTTTCCTCTCAACTGTCGCTCGATGAGGTAAAAACTGAGCGTGACAAGATTGTGAATAAGGCTAGGGCAGAAGCCGATAAAAAAATCAAGGACTCTGAGAAGAAAGCTGCCGAAATCGGCACCAATGCCGATAAGAAAGTAAAAGAGATTACGGAACTCGTTGTGAATATTGTCAGGGGGAAAAGCTGACATGCCAGCTCTAATCGTCAATAGACCTGACCCCATGGTTAAGGTCAGGGTAATGACTCCCAAGGATTACTCCACTGAGACCCTCAAAACTCTACACAGAGCTGGTGTGCTTCATGTCGAGGAAAGCGAAGAGCTAAAGCCTGTGGACAAAGAAGCCATTGAGCAGGAGAGAAGGGAAGTCGGTGAATTATTAACCGGCATTAACGATGTATTGGCCTATGTTCCAAAGGGAGAACGAGTGTTGCTGGGTGAGGACGTGGAGGTCATATATAACAGGCCTCTCGACGAAATTGACAGCGAGGTAAGGGCGCTATGTACCAAGCTCAGCAACATGCATCAAAGAGCAACCAAACTCGATGAAGAGGTTAAGGAGCTAACAGAACTAGGCAAGTATCTTGGTTCTCTGGGTCAGCCGGCTGATATAAGGTTGAGAGATTTAAATTTTTCTGGGGGTTACCTTTTCTCTCGGGTCTTTGTATTTCCCAACGAGTTATTTGAAACACTATACCCTAAATTTAAAGATTACCTGCTCGAGGACATTGTGACCGCAGTAGAAAACGAGACCGTCTTGTATGCCATTGCCAAAGCTGAAGACCGGGAAATTATAGAGTCTATGGTCAGGGACGGTGGGGGCAAGGTTCTACAGATACCAGAAAAAAATTTGACCCTGAGAGAATTTCTTGAGGCAATCGATGGTGATATCCACGGCCCTGAACAAGAACTGGCCAAACTACGCACCGAGATTGAAAGCAGGACAAGAGAGAATTTGAAGACGCTCGTTCTTTTCAGGGAGGCGTTATCAGCCGAAACAGAAAGGTTAGCAGTCTTAGCCAAAGCCGGTGAGGCGAAATACGTCAGATTGATCGAGGGATGGGTTCCCGAGAATAATGTTGAAGCTGCGATTTCTGAACTCAAGGAGAACATAGGCTATGTGTTCATTGACACAAGGAAGCCAGAGCAAGTAGAGGAGCCGCCCACCAGGATGAAGAATGCAACAGCCCTTAAGCCATTCGAGGTCATTGTAAACTTGTTCGGCACCCCGAAGTATAAGGAATGGGACCCCACTCCAGTGATAGCATACTCGTTTGCCTTTTTCTTTGGCATTATGCTGGGAGACGTAGTGTATTCCGCCCTCCTCATGCTTTTTGCGTACCGCGGACTGCAGCTTCTCACGGATAACCCCCAGTCCGAAGGCTTTAAGCTATTCCAAAGAATAATTTACATAGGTGGCGGTGTTGGTCTCATTATTGGTCTGCTTACGGGAAGCTATTTAGGCAATTTCTACACGTTCTTTGGAATCGAAAGTTTAACGCTTGCCCAAGTAATTAAGCATTGGCTTTCGGACCCTGTGTACTTCATAGGGCTCGCTTTAATAATAGGTCTGGTTCATGTAAACATAGCTCACGTGCTCGCACTTATCAAAGGAAGAAGAGAGGGACAGAAAGCGATAGTGCCCAACAAAGCCGGGCTATTTCTGCTTGAGATCGGCGCCATACCCTATATTATGCATCGCATACTCGGCATGACCCTTCCTCTGCTAACCGAAACAATGTATTCTATCTTGTTATATGTTGCGATTCTGGGCGTGGTATTAATCGTCGCCTCCTCCTTTATAGAGAAGGGTGCTTTCCTGGGTAGTATTTTCTGGCTATTTGATATCACCGGCATACTGGGTGACGTTATGTCATATGCCAGGCTGGCAGGCGTGGGGCTGGCCACATATTATCTGGCGTACTGCTTTAACCTGATGGCAAGTCTGCTGTCCGGAATGATACCTGCTGGAATAGTCCACCTTATCATTGGCAGCTTAATATTCATACTGGTTTTGCTTCTTGGACATTTGCTTAACTTGGCTCTCAGCGGCATAACATGTTTTGTACATTCGCTCAGGCTATGTTTTGTGGAGTTCTTGTTCAAGTTCTATGAAGGAGGCGGCCGGGCATACAGCCCATTTCGGTTGAGGGCTCGACCTGTATCTGTCAAAGTATGAACGTAGTTAAGAATATTTGATTAAGGAGGTGTAAGATGTTAATCAGTCCCGAATCCCTGGCAGTCGTCGGAGGTGCCATAGCGTTAGCTGGTGGCCTGGCAGGGTCTTCAATAGGCATCGGCATCGCTGGCTCGGCGGGGGCAGCTACGCTGGCCGAGGAACCAGGGCAACTCAGAAATGTCATTCTACTGGCATCGCTGCCGATGACCCAGACCTTTTATGGCCTCATAACACTGATACTTGTCTTAACGACGGTACTTGGCAAACTTGGTACCATGACCGATGGTGGCGGTATGGGTCTCGCAGTATTGGGCATCGGTATCATAACTGGCGCTGCTGAAGCATTCTCGGGAGCATATCAAGGCGTTGTTGTTGCTTCGGGTATCTCACTTTTGCCCAAGACAAAGGGGCGGATATTGACTAACGCCATGATGTTAGCCGTGTTCGTCGAGCTAATAGGCGTGTTCGGACTGGTATTCGCTATAATGTCATTCGCCTTGTTAGGACTTTTCTAAAGGCATCTAAAATGGAAAAGATAAGCGAAGCCGTTGTCGGCAAAGTGAAGCTGGACG
The DNA here is from genome assembly GCA_964586515.1 of uncultured Dehalococcoidales bacterium. Taxonomy (GTDB): domain Bacteria; phylum Chloroflexota; class Dehalococcoidia; order GIF9; family AB-539-J10; genus RBG-13-51-36. The sequence goes on along the minus strand of CAZPGJ010000008.1, from coordinate 47,497 downwards.
CTCAGAACATAATAAGAGAAGCTGAGGAGAAAGCGAGAGAAGAGATAGAGAAAGCCAAAAAGCAGAGGGAGACGAGGTTCGAGGAAGAGAGGGCCAGAATGCTGGGAGAGGCACAGGAGGAGGCTGCCAGAATTTCGGCTCAAGCTTCTATCAAAGCTCGACAGCAGATATCGAGCGCAAAAGCTGACGCAATCGCCAAAATAACTGATGAGGCGCGGAAGGAACTTTCCCGAATTTCAAGTGATGAAAGCTACTTTCCAAACTTGGCCAGGGAAGCTATGGCAGGACTCGGCGCGGACAAAGCCAGAATTTACGTTTCTCCAAAAGATGTAAGCACGGTAAGAAAATTTCTTGAAGCGGATAGAGAATTATCCGGCAAGATATTGGAAATCAGGGAATCCAATTGCCTGGGAGGAGTCATAGCCGAGGATGTTGAAGGAAAGCTCCGGATAGATAACACTTACGAAACCAGACTCGAGATGGTGCTGCCAAAGTTGCTGCCCAAGATAAGCGAGGAACTCTTTAAAGCTCCATAAGGGAATATCGTGCTTAACCCAAGATACGCGTTTATATCTGCGTTCCTGAAAGGCGAGGAAACCAAAATTGTCACCTCCGAACACATAGATAAAATGACGACAGTGTCCAACCTCCAGGATGCGCTGGCAATCATCAGAGAGACCGATATAGGAAGCTATCTGGAGGAATCGCCTGTTAGAACTTTTGATGATTTGGATGAATACTTATGGCGCTATCTCGCGGGGCGCATTAGATATGTGGAATCATTTAATTTCCTGCCCAAAGACGTGCTGGAGGTATCTAGAGCATATATTGTCAAATATGATGTCTCGAATATTAAAGCTGTCTTACAAGGCATCTCAGGTGGTGAAAAAACCAGTATGATACCAGTTGGGATTATCCATAATAATGAGCTATTAGGTGAACTCTCTAACGCTGAGAATGTAGATGCCATCATCCAGCTACTCATCAGGTGCAAACTGGCAGATTATGTGCCCGCCCTGGAACAGTACAAAACAGATAAAAGCGCAAAGTCGAAGCTCCTTGTTGAGGCTAAGTTAGATGGTGAATATTATAAAAGCATGTTGAACGTGGCCAGGAGAATAAAAGATGGTTCTGCACTTACCAAAGCCTTGGGCTTGGTGATAGACCTAACGAACCTGCAAATTGCCTCAAGAGCTATAATTCAGGGCATAGGACACGATGCGGCTGAATTTGTTATTGCCGGCGGATATAGGATTACAGACAAAGCCATTAAAGAATTACTACCCCTTAAAATAACCGATATACCTGCCAGGCTGGAGGATACCCAATATCAGGAAATAGCAACTGAAGTATCCACTAATTATGATAAAAACAAAAACATCACGGCTATAGATGAGATTATCGATAAGCATAAGTTCAGGATGCTCAAGGAAATGCTGTCACCAAGAGTGCTGTCTCCCCTGGTAATGGCCTGGTATTTAATCCTCAAAGAGGCTGAAATACGGAACCTGCGGCTAGTTCTAAAAACAATAGTCGACGGTATTCCTGTTCAGGAAATAAAGAATTATTTGGTGCTGTGACATGATGCCTATCAGACATCTAGATATAGCCGTTATAGGAGATGAAGAGCTGGTCAACGCACTGAGATTGACAGGCATTAGCAAGCATTACACGATAAAGGGCGATCATGATGCTGCTGATAATGTAAGGAAGGCTCTAACTGAACTGCTAGCCGAGCCTGACATTGGCATAGTAATTATATTGGAAGACTATGCACAATATGTTGAAGACCTGATGACCCAACTTAGAAAAAAGAAGGGAGCAACTCTCGTAATCGTTGAAGTCCCATCGAAATTTGGCACAAAATACCCGGATACTAAGGAATATTACAGGGCCCTTATCCGGGAATCTATAGGGTTTGAAATAGAAATTTGAGATTATGGCAAGAGTAGGAGGATAAAGACATGGGCAAAATATGGAGAGTTTCAGGTCCTCTAGTTATCGCTGATGATATGAAAGGTGCCCAGGTTTATGAAGTTGTCGAGATAGGCGAAGAAGGGCTTGTCGGGGAGATAGTGGGACTGGAGGGTACCAGGGCGATAATTCAGGCACACGAGGATACTCTGGGGTTGAAAGTGGGGGAGGTGGTGAGGGGAATGGAAAGAGTGTTGAGTGCAGAGCTAGGCCCTGGGCTCGTGGGCTCTATCTATGATGGGCTACAAAAGTCTTTACTCACACTGGGTGAGAATATCGGGCCCTTTATAAAACGGGGCGCTAAAGCTTCGGCGCTTCCCCGCGGCAAAAAATGGCAGTTCACACCCACGGCCAAGGTCGGGGATGCTGTTAGCCAAGGGGATATAATAGGAATAGTGCCCGAGACTAATCTAATGGAACACAGGATAATGGTACCGGTGGGAGTTAAAGGCACGATAAAGGAGATACGCCAAGGCGACTACACCGTCGAAGAGCCTGTAGCTTGGGTAAAGTACGATGGTGAAGTAAAAGAACTCACGTTGATGCAAGAGTGGCCGGTAAGAAAGCCCAGACCCTACAGGCAGAGGTCCGATCCTTCAGGCTTGCTCACTACTGGCATGCGAATTTTGGATTACATGTTCCCTCTAGCTCTTGGTGGCAAGGCTTCGATACCCGGCGGATTTGGCACCGGAAAAACCGTCGCCTTGCAGCAGCTGGCCAGATGGGCTCAGACACATCTGAACATCTACGTTGGCTGCGGCGAGAGGGGTAACGAGATGGCAGACGTGCTCAGCAGCTTTAGAGAACTCAAGGACCCTAACACGGGAAGATTGTTGCAAGAGAAAGAGATCTTTATAGCTAACACCTCTAACATGCCTGTTGTGGCCAGGGAAGCGAGTATTTTTGTTGGCATCACTATGGCCGAGTACTTCCGAGACATGGGTTACGACATTTTGCTGGTTGCTGATTCGACTTCGAGATGGGCTGAAGCCATGAGGGAGATGAGTGGAAGACTGGAGGAAATGCCCGGGGAGGAAGGCTTCCCTTCGTATATGGGCTCTCGACTTTCCTCCTTTTATGAAAGAGCAGGAATGGTTGAGTGCCTGGGCAGTCCCAAAAGAGAAGGGTCGGTGACAGTAGCCGGCGCTGTAAGTCCGCCGGGGGCTGACTTCAGCGAACCGGTAACCCAAAACACACTCAGAATAATAGATGCCTTGTATGCCCTAGATGTTTCGCTGGCAAACAAGAGGCATTTCCCTGCCATAAGCTGGCTTACTAGTTACAGCCTCTATGTTGATGCAGTGAAAAATTGGTGGAATGAGCATGATCCGGGATGGGAAGATACCAGAGCTAGCGCCTTAAGAATACTGCAGCAGGAGGCTGAGCTGGAGGAAATTGTGAGGCTCGTAGGTCCCGAAGCTCTACCTGAAGGAGACAAATTGCTGCTCCTTACCGCCAGGATGATACGCGAGGACTTTCTCCAGCAAAGTGCCTATCACGAAGTTGACACCTACTGTGCGCCAGCCAAAGCCGGCCTCATGCTTAAAACCATAATGAAGTTTTATGAACTAGCTCAGGAGATGTTAAATTCAGGGGCGGGCATTGACAGCATCCGTTCGTCACCAATGGTGTATAGAATATCCAGGATGAAGGATATACCCAATGAGGCCTTTGAACAGAAAGTCAAGGAATTGTGGTCAGAGATGGAAAAAAGCTTGGTAACTGGCAAACGCGTTCCCTGAAAAAAGGAGGGCTTTTATGGATTTCTCCTCACTTTACATTAAAGAAGGAAGAGCGATTAGCAAGGCTAAGGGGGCTTTGCTCATAGCTGAAAGCATACCTGGCATAAAATTTAATGAGATGGTTGATGTTCAACTTGGCAATGGTGAGGTGAAAAGTGGTCAAGCAATAGACATCAGTGAAGAAGCAGCTATAATCGAGGTATTTGGCGGCGTCAGCGAAGTGGACCTCATCGGAAGCAAGATAAGGTGTAAAGGCGAAACTCTAAAATTGCCAGTATCTATTGACATTTTAGGGAGGATCTTCAATGGGATGGGAGAACCAACAGATGGAGGTCCCCGGCTGATTCCCGAAGATTACCTGGATATTAACGGTGAGCCCATAAACCCCGCACTCCGCCAGCCTCCAGCAGAGTTTATTGAAACGGGAATCTCGGCGATAGATGGCTTAAACGCATTAGTTAGAGGGCAGAAATTGCCCATATTCAGCGGCTCAGGCCTACCTCATAACCGAATTGTAGCTCAAATAATCAGACAGGCAACCGTAAAGGGCAAGGAGGAAAGATTCGCCTTAGTATTTGCTGCTATTGGTATCAGTTACGATGATGGCTCCTTCTTCATGAGGAATCTCGCGAGGACAGGGGCACTGGAGAGAACTGTGGCCTTCATCAATACCGCGTCAGACCCCGTTATCGAGAGAATATCAACACCAAGGCTAGCTTTAACCGCAGCCGAATATCTGGCATGGACACACAACATGCATGTGCTAGTCATACTCACCGACATGACCAATTATTGCGAAGCTCTCCGCGAACTTTCTTCCATGCGTGAAGAGATACCATCAAGAAGAGGATATCCCGGGTATATGTACACTGACCTGGCCACGATGTATGAGAGAGCAGGTAGGATTTCTGGTAAAGAAGGCTCAATAACTATAATGCCCATTTTGACCATGCCTGACGATGATATAACACATCCCATACCCGATCTTACCGGCTATATAACCGAGGGGCAGATCGTCCTTTCCCGAAATCTAGAAAGAAAAGGAATATACCCGCCAATAGATGTATTCTTATCCCTTTCTCGAATGATGAAAGAGGGGATTGGCCCGGGTAAGACCAGAGAGGACCACAACAATGTTTTCATGCAATCCTACGCTGCTTATGCTGAAGGATGTTATCTCCGAGAAATATCCACCATTATAGGTGCTGAGGCGCTAGGTGAAAGGGATAAAATATATTTGACCAGCGCAGATGAGTTCGAGAGAAAATTCATATCTCAAGGCGAATGGGAGAAAAGAACGGTAGAAAACACCCTGGATATAGCCTGGGCGCTATTTTCAGCACTGCCCGAGGAAGATTTGAAACTAATTAAAGAGGAGTTAATCAAGAAGTATCTTCCCAAGTATCGGAAGTAGAAACAGGTGCAGGGGAAATGCCAGAATTAATTAAAGTTAGACCTACAAAAATCGAGCTGGTAAAACTAAAACGCAGGCTTTCCTTAGCCCAAAGAGTACAAAAGATAGTAAAGGACAGGCTTTCCATACTAACCATGGAATTCCTACAGACAGCGAGGGATACGGTGGAAGCCAAAAGAAAACTACTTGATGAATCATCCAAACTTTATAAGGCGCTATCAGTTGCCGCTGGGTATCATGGGTATATAGCCATGGAAAAGGAGCTAATAGCCACTGAGGCTGATTTAAAAGTCACCGCTGGCTCAAGAAACGTTGCAGGTGTGCGAATTCCGTCTTTTGAGCTAATGGACAATGGAAAGCCAATGAGAGGGTATAATCTGGTTGATACTTCCTCGTGGTTGGATCGTGCAGCACAATTATCTGGAGAATGTCTCAGAGCTATTGTAGAATTAGCTGAGCTTCAGAGGAATTTTGAATTACTGGCAATGGAAATAAATAGGACAAAAAGGATAACTAATGCTTTGGAATATATAATAATCCCAGGGTTACAGGTGACGATAAATTACTTAAATATGAAGTTTGAGGAAAGAGATAGAGAAGAGAAAGCACGGCTGAAACGTGTGAAAGTCCTGGTTGCTCGAGGATAAACAAATGCCTAAGCCATTACAAGATGAAGCAAAACAATCTTCCTATGAAAAGATGCTCCAAGAATGCTTAAGAGGCGAACTCAGGATAGTGAATACTGGGTTACCACAGAGCCAAAAACGGCTATCAGATTTACTAAACGAGAAATATCCCAATGTGGTATGTCACGATGGCAGCACCCACTTCTTTAAGAAAAGTGAACTGGAGTATCTGGCAAGCATGATAGATACTGATGAGCAAAAAGCATTGCCATTGCCCATGCTTATAGAGCTAGGGGCAATTCAAGCTGAAGCAGCCATAATATGCGAAGGGAAAGTAGAGGAGAAAGTCATATCAAAAGCGCTTAATATGCCGGTCACATGCGAGGAAAGAAGGATTAGGATATATAAACCACAACTAGCCTTGCTAAGGAGGAAGTTCAAAACAACAACCGTATATGTATTCTCTCCCAAAATCGTGGCCTGAGTTGCCCAAGCATTATGTAATCTTTTTGTTTCTATGCCGCCAGATTATTAAAGTATACCCTTTAAGTCAAAAGCCATTGACAAACATTAGCATTTAAGAGATAATCACCTTACTAAATGGTTAAAATCAGATTACGCCGTATGGGGAGGAGAAACAGACCATCCTACCGAGTAGTAGTAGCCGATAGTCGCTCTTCCCGTGATGGTAAATTCATTGATATTATCGGCCATTACAATCCTTTGACTGATCCCGCAACTATCAACATTAATGAAGAAAAAGCTTTAAAGTGGCTTGGATTTGGAGCTCAGCCTACAGATACGGTACGCAGCTTGCTCGGCAAATTAGGCATTATGGATAAAGTTAAGCCGGCCTCAGGCCAAAATTAACTATTAAGGAGGCGAAATGAAAGACCTGCTAGAATACATTATTAAAGCCATTGTGGCAGAACCCGACGCAGTAAAGATCACCGAGGAAAATAGTGATGAAGGCTTACTAATTAAATTAGAGGTTGCTCCCGATGACAAGGGACGGGTCATCGGCAGGCAGGGTCGCGTAGCTCAAGCACTACGAACGCTACTTCGAGTAAAAGCAGCTAAAGAGGATACCAGAGTCAGACTAGAAATAGTGTAATTAAGATCGATAATAGCCAATTCCCAAGGTTTGCTAATCCTAAATTATGCACACAGCCGTGGGCATGTTTTTCAAGTAGGCTGGTAATGCTCAGGAAAGGGATTTTTGATCCCTGAGCAGTTTCTGGCTTCATTAAATGTAATCCTTAAGCCCTAGCAGGTGTGTATGCCATTTTGGGGCACTTGGCCGTAGTGGTAGAATCCCCTTCCTTTCAAATTTCTGCTCTGAATTTCGTGCCATCATAAACCCTTTGACAATTTCTTTTACACAATTTAAAATAAGGCGCAAAATCGAGCAGCATCGTCAAAATATTTTCGAACCCAAAGGAGGTATACATGGACCTTGCGCTTACAGATGAACAGAAAGTTCGCAAACAGGAATTCTATGACACATGTAAAGAACTCGACAAAAAGAAACCGCCAAGCCTTGTGGGAGCTGAGACCATCTATGAAGATGACGAGTGTTGGGAGTACAACCTATATTGTGCCAAGGAATTTGCCAAAAAGGGATGGCTGGCCCTGGGCTGGCCACCTGAATATGATGGCAAAGGCGACATGATGGACCGCGTCCTCTTTGCTGAAGCCAGAGGATACTATGGCATTCCCGGAGTAGATATTTTTGGAGTGCAAATGCTTGCCCCAACCCTGTTACAGGCCGCAAGTGAAGAAATAAAGAGAGAATTCCTGCCACCTATTGCTCGGGGAGAGGTTATGTGGTGTGAGCTATGGAGCGAACCCAATGCTGGCTCAGACCTAGCCACTCTGACCACAACGGCCATAAAAAAGGGCGACGAGTATGTTATAAATGGTCAGAAAACCTGGAACACCGGCGCTCACAAAGCTGATTGGGGCTTTGGCGTATTCAAGACAGACCCGGCTGCTCGAAAACATCACAACATGACTTTCATTCTCCTCGATATGAAGACGCCAGGGATCACGATAAGGCCAATCCCGTACCTGGATGGCCATGCTCCTTATTGCGAGGTTTATTTTGACGATGTTCATGTGCCCGCCAAAAATATTGTCGGTCAAGAACACGAAGGCTGGGCTGTTGTAAATCTTCTGGCTGGTTTCGAGAGGTCTGGTATAAATGAAATCATGAGCATGATCCGTGGGCTAGAAGACCTGGTGACATTTTGCAACGAGACCAAGCGACACGGGCAGCCACTGGCCAAGGACCCGGTGGTCCGTAATCGGCTGGCTGAGCTAGCCTGTGAATTAGAGGCAGCCCGCGCCCTGGCATACCGTGTCGCTGATTTACAAAACAGAAATGAAATGTCCCTGATGGATGCCTCAGCAGGTAAAATTTTCTTCAGTGAACTGGGCGAGCGTTTTGCCTTTCTGGCTACGGACATTTTAGGTCCCTATGGCCAGGTCAAGACTTCCCGATGGGCTCCTTTAGATGGGTTATGGGAGAAGATGTTCCACGAACATTTCATAACCACCGTATCCATGGGAACAAATGAGATACAAAGGAATATCATCGCCTGGTATGGCCTCGGCTTACCCAGGATAAGATAAACCAGGCTTCGATAAGGAGGAATCATGGACCTTAGATTTACTGAAACACAGGAAATATTGAAGAAAATGGCACGAGATTTTCTTACTACAGAATGTCCCAAGACTCTGGTAAGAAAACTCGAACAAAGTACGGAAGGATACTCTCCTGAAATCTGGAAGAAGATGGCTGAGCTGGGTTGGATGGGCCTAATCATACCTGAAGAATACGGCGGTATGGGCTATACCTTCCAAGACCTTGTTGTTCTCCTGGAGGAGATAGGCAGAAATATTCTTCCTGGACCATTAATAGCTACCATAACTAGCACCTTCCCCATACTCGAGGCGGGAACTGAAGAGCAAAAGAAGGAATTGCTTCCCAAGATAGCCCAAGGTGAACTAATTCTTACCACGGCTCTCCTCGAAGGAGACGGCGTCTTCGATGCTTCTGGAATCGCGGTTAAGGCAACACCAAAAGGAAATGACTTCATAATAGACGGTACAAAGCTCTTCGTGGAAATGGCCCATGTTGCCAACTACCTGCTCTGTGTCACAAGGACAAAAGATGGCACTTCGCCCGAGAAGGGAATCACCCTTTTTATCGTCGACTCCAAAACTCCTGGAATAAGTTGTGAGGTAATGCCTACCATCGCTGCAGATAAGCTATGCGAGGTGCGTTTTAAGAACGTCAATGTGCCCAAGAAAAATATACTTGGCAAGATAGATGAGGGATGGCCCATTGTGGAAATGATATTGCGCAAAGGTGCCATCGCTAAGTGCGCCGAATCTATAGGTGCCATAGAGACTTGTGTAGAAACGACCGTGGCTTATTCCAAAGAAAGGGTTCAATATGAGAGGCCCATAGGCGCTTTCCAAGCACTTCAACACAAGATGGCTGACATGTGGACAGCGATGGAAACCAGCCGTTATCTGGTTTATGAGGCAGCCTGGATGGAATCGGAGGGACTTCCCTGCGCTAAAGAAGCCTCTATGGCAAAGGCATATGTTAACGAAGTCTACAAGGACCTTAGTAAGTGGGCTGTAAGACTACACGGGGCAATCGCTACCAGTGCTGACCACGACATACCCCTTTATTACCGTAGAAGCAAGGCCGCAGATATCGCTTTTGGTAGCACTGACTTCCACAGGGAGATAGTGGCCCAGAAAATTGGACTGGTCTGAAATCCCGTCTCACAATAAGTAGCTTAGTAGTCCTCGTCTCTGGGGGAGTGGGTTTTTGCTAATCTGCATTTGACGTCTGTCTGGCGACTCAAAATTTTGAGGTTGGGTACTCTATGCGACAAAGCTAGCGATTGGCGGTGGTGGCAAAGTTTATAGGTTGCAGGATTGAGCCCTGTACCTGTACAAATTGGATAGAGCCTTGATTGAGGCACCAAGCGAGGGATATACAGGGAATTGCTCGCTTTCAAAAGCCTTTTTAGCCAGCAAATGATACCTTCTATCCTTTTCATCTTCCGAATAGGCATCGAGTGAAACGCAAATCATTAGGGTCTTGCCCATTTCATCTCGAGCATATCTACACCCTTGGACCATAATCTTAACAAGTTCCTTCAGGAAGTTTTCAGTTGCTTCTCCCAACACATGCCGCAGGTAACGCACCTCGTCAAAATGCAACACTATTGAACTAATATTCTTATCGTGAGACAAGGTTTTGATAGCATCTGCAAGTGTCCCTGTTGTTCCAGGCATGTTATAAAATATTGGCCAAGCGTCCAGGGGATTATTGATGCTTGTTCCTGCTAGTGGAACCATTTTACGCAACTCAGCTATTGTTTCCTTCGTGAATTGAGGGACTTCCAGTCCTGCTTTTACACATAAATCAGTTTCAAGCACGCTAAAACCACCGGAGTTGGTAATAATAGCGGTTCCTTTTCCTGAAGGGAGTGGAACACAGGATATTGCCAAGGTGGTATCCAGCAGTTCGTCGAAGTTCTCCACTTGGATTACCCCGGCCTGTCTAAAAAGCGAACTCCAGATTTCTGGCGAACCGGCTAATGAGCCTGTGTGAGAAGATGCTGCCCGGCGGCCGTGCTCGGTTACTCCTCCTTTGAGTGCCAGTACTGGCTTTAGTTTTGCAGCTTCAGTCATCGCTGCTTTGAGACGCTTACCGTTTTTTGTCCCCTCCATATATAAAGCTATAACCTCGGTGTCGGAGTCATGCGCCAGATATTCCAAGAAGTCGGGACAGTCGAGGTCTATGGCATTCCCGTAGCTGATAACTTTACTGAACTTTACATTTCTTAGCCTCCCGATGGACAAGAATTGCTCGGCAAAGGTGCCACTTTGTGAAATCACCCCAACCGGACCTTCCTCGGTTAAAACATCTGGAATAAAAGCTAAGCCAGACTTAGGGCAACATATTCCCATGCAGTTAGGACCAATTAAGCTAACTTTGCCTCTGGCTATCTTCCGCACCTCGTCTTCCAAAATTTTCCTTTCTTCTGTTCCAGTTTCACTGAAACCGGCTGTAAAGACATGTACCACTTTTACGTCTTTTTCTATACATTCGACTAATACTCTGGGGACGAGTAATGCTGGTACTGCTATGACAACATAGTCAATCTCGTCTTCTATATCTAAGATGCTGGCGTAGCATCTTTTACCGTGAAGTTCTTTATACTTTGGATTAACCAAGAACAGACCGTCTCTGAGTTTTGTGCCCATTAATGCCTGTGAGAAGCCATCGCTCTCAGAAGCTCCTATCACAGCTACCATTCTTGGGTTGAAAATATACTCGAATTTTCGCAGTCTCTCTTCTTTCAATACAAACCTCCTGATTAAGATGTGAATTGAGAAATTTTAGACTAGGTTACGATTAACTTGTAGTAAAAGCATTATGTAATAATCTGGTTTTCCCAAAATTCAAAGGCAATTTACCATATCTTTATTAGCCTATCAAATTAGCTTATTGAATACGCTTTTTGGAAAAGCTGTCGAGTAGCTCTCTCAAAGAAAATCCAAGCTCAAAGCAGCATTTACAATCCATAAACTCTTTGCTATACTTCGGCGGAAGTAGTCATGTATCTTCACTCACATAACATCAAGTGGCATGGCAATCTCAAGAAAGTCGATATTGAGAGTTATCGGTCACAGGTCATTATAGCTATGCAGCTTCTTTACCGTGAACTTGCCTCACCATCCACCTGAGTTAACGAAGCATTACTGAGCAGGAGTATGAAAAATACGCATCAGCATAACTTGGAATTCCTCTTTCACCCTAATTCCATCGCCCTTGCTGGCATCACAACGACCGAACCTCAACACTGGACGCGCACTTTCCTAGATGGCCTCATCGAATTCGAATTTGACCGCCCCTTCTACCTCGTTAATCCCAAGGACGGGGAGATCCAAGGTCATAAGGTCTATACCAGCCTCAAAGATGTCCCCGGCAGCATTGACCATGTAATTGGCCTCGTTAATGCCCGACTTGCTGTCGAGCTTGTGGAAGAATGTGCCGAAAAGGGGGTACGAGCAATTCACTTCTGCACAGCGGGCTTTAGTGAGACCGGTGAGGAATGGAGGATAAAGCTCGAATCTGAACTGGCAGAAGTCGCCCGCAGGAAGGGAATCAGGATTATCGGCCCTAACTGTATGGGCATTTACTGCCCCCAATCACGCCTATCCTTCAGTGCGGCTTTCCCCAAGGAAAGCGGCCCGGTAGGAGTCATCAGTCAGAGCGGTGGCAATTCCATCTATTTGGTCAGACAAGCAGCATTGCGAGGCGTCCGCTTCAGCAAGGTCATAAGTTACGGCAACGCATGTGACATCAATGAAAATGATTTGCTCGAATATCTTGCTGACGACGCAGATACCAAAATAATAGCTCTTTACATCGAGGGAATTAAGGATGGGAAACGATTCCGCAGGGCTCTGGAAAAGGCGGCGAAGGAAAAGACAGTGGTACTGCTTAAAGGAGGGACTACCGAGGGAGGCGCTCGAGCAGTCGCCGGTCATACCGCATCACTCGCTGGAAGCCGGGCCACCTGGGATGCTCTCTGCAGGCAGTTGGGAATCATCAGTGTCAGTTGCATCGAAGAAATGATCGATGTATTGGTCACACTTCTGTTCTTGCCACTTCCCGGAGGCAAGAATGCGCTGTTATTCGGTGCTGGCGGCGGAGCCAGTGTCTTGATCGCCGACGAGTTTGAAAGCAGAGGGCTAAAAGTCCCTCCAATCCCTCCGGAAATGGTGGCTCAGATACGTGAATTTACTCCCGTCGCAGGCAATATCTTGCGAAATCCCGTGGATTATTCACAAGCCATGTTTAACACTGAGAGCGTAATCAAAACCTTCAGTATATTGTCAACGTGGGAAGGAGCTGACTTTCTAGTCATATTTATCAGAACAGGTCAGTTCACGGCATCTCGGATTTCAGACCACCAGCTAGAGAATTTGCTAATGAGTAGATTTCCCATAAAGCAGGGGCAGCTTCCCAAACCGGTGGCCATGGTGATTGAACCCAGCATTATACCTCAAGAGGCTGAGGCCATTCTGGCTGCTATTCGTAATAGTATTTTGTCCCGCTTGCCCGTGTATTATTCCTTTGCCGCCGCTGCCAACGCCATCAATTTAGTATTGAACCACGCCGAGAAGCAGTCCAAAAGGTTTTAGGCAAAGACTCGAGTAATTGCTCTTGATTACGGTTGCTGGGCAGGCGGGGGTATAATACTAAAAGAAAAGATAACGGCAATGGAGAGAAACCTTATTATACTTGCCAAAATCCAAACGCCTCAAAATAAAGATTTTGATTTGTTTAGGATTTAGTGTTTAGGTTCGGGACTTAAGGTGGGTACATCTCGGAATTATCAAACACAAGGCATCATCTTAAAACAAACTAAGCTGGGCGAATTTGACAAAATTGTCACTATTTATACCCCGGAATTTGGCAAGTTACAGGCAGTAGCCAAGGGAGCTTGTCGTCCCAAGAGCAAACTGGGTGGCAATGTAGAACCATTGACACATAGTCTGATGTTGCTAGCTAAAGGGCGTAATCTCGATATTGTTACCCAAAGTCAAACGATAAATGGTTTCCTGGCTTTGAAAAGTGATTTATGGCGCATGGCTTGTGGCCTTTACATTTTAGAGCTTATTGATTCCTTTACTGTTGAGGGCGGTGAGAATCGTCCTTTGTTCGATTTATTGCTTGATATCTTAAATCGGTTGAGCGAGCCGGACAGCAATGAGGCTGTATTGCGTTATTTTGAGCTACATCTTCTTCATCATCTTGGTTACCGTCCCCAGTTGCACCGATGCGTTAGCTGTGATTCGCCCATTAAGCCTGTAGTCAATTTTTTCAGCCCCAGCAAGGGTGGGCTCTTGTGTCCTCATTGTAATTCTGAAGAAAATCACCGTTACGAGCAAATTGAAGCAATTTCATTAAAACCATCTCTTCCCATCTCAGTCGGGGCTTTGAAGGTCCTTCGTTTGTGGCAAAGCTGTGACTATGCTACTGCAAGGCGGGTCAGAGTAAAACCAGAATTATCCTGGGAGTTAGAGCGGGTATTGTGCGAGTATATAAGATATATTTTGCAGCGAGAGCTTAAATCACTGACCTGGCTAAAAGAGTTAAAGAAGGAAATTGCCGTCATGTAAACTCAGTACTTGACAAGCATGTTAGGGGGGGTTAAAATCGCTCGATGCTTAAAAGCGGTGGAATAGCAAAGTATATAAATGGAGAGTGCCTAGCATTCTAAGTCAACCTTCAAGTTTATTTATTCCCTGATCCGCGACTCCCTTTTTCAGCGTTAGTTCATTGGTTCATTGAAAGGATGGCAAAGTTAACCACAATTGAAGAGAAGCAATGTATATCGTAATAGCAGGCTTAAGTGATATAGGGAAGAATTTGGCGGAACTCCTTGTCAAAGAAGGAAATCAAGTAATGGTTATAGACCGGGATACTGCCAGATGCGCTGCAATAGCAGAGGGTTCTGACATAATGGTGATCACAGGAGATGCTGGCCAGAAGTCTACCCTCGAAGAGGCGAGAGTCAGGAATGCCCATGCCTTTGTGGCTGCAGCTGGCGATGACTCGGAGAATTTAATGCTTTGCATGGTAGCCAAGGAACTGGGGGTAAAAACGGTGATTTCTCTTGTAGATGAAGCAGAGCATGCGGAAACCTTCCGACAGGCCGGAATTAATTTACAAGTAAACCCAGCCATAGTAGCAGCCAAGCACATCTACCGCCTAATTTCACAGCCTTATGTCAAGGGCTCTCTCTCTTTCGAAGGGGCGGAGATCTTCGAAATAGAGATTGAGGAGGGCATGAAATGTGTTGGGCAAAGTATTTCTGGGCTAGCAACCCCAAACGGTATAAGGGTCCTCGTGGCACAAAGAGGGGGAAAATATCTGGATGCGAATAGTAAGATACAGCCTAAAGACTGGCTGACCCTCATTGTGAATCGGGAATCTGCCCGAAAGGGGACCGAGTTCATGAATAAATGGTTCAAAGGGTAAAGTTAACCCTTCACATCGTCGGTTCAATCCTAAAATACCTCTCCTTAGTCTATATTGCTCCATTAGCTGTTGCACTTTATTATGGCGAAGACTGGCATGTCTTCTTATATTCCCTGCTCCTCACCTTAACCGTGGGGCTATCTCTGCAATTCGGATTTAAGACTACACAAGAAATAGAACGCGCCGATGCATTTACGATAGTCTCGTTCACCTGGCTCTTTGTTCCACTCCTCGGGGCCGTTTGTTACACGTTCTTAGGTTACAGCTTTCTGGATGCCTTTTTCGAGGCCATGTCTGGCTTCACTGGCACTGGCGCAACCATATTCAAAGTAGTAGAGGAACTACCTAAAAGCGTGCTGCTGTGGCGCAGCCTTACTCAGTGGGTGGGCGGAATGGGAGTAATAACTTTATTCATTGCTATTCTGCCCAGATTGGGGGTGGGAGGTTCTCAGCTTTTTGCTCGTGAATTCCCCGGCGCTATGCCTGAAAGGCTTCGTCCCAGATTCAGGACCACAGCAAGACTTCTCTGGACGATTTACACGGGTTTTACTGCTGCTGAAATAGCGCTCCTTTATTTTCTGGCGAAGCTCAAGCTTTTTGACTCAATCTGTATCTCACTCTGTACTCTCGCTACCGGCGGATTTACCCCCACTACAGCAAGTATTGCAGCCTATAACAATCCATTAGCAGAGTACATAATCATAGTCTTTATGTTCCTCGGCGGCACAAGCTTCGTGATTCATCACCAGGTCCTAAGGGGAAACTTTGGAATACTCAAAGATGAAGAATTTAGACTTTACGTAATTCTCTTGCTCGTGGCTACGGGGCTGTTGATTGTTTCTCAAGGTCTCAGCTCGTATAGAGACGCGCTTTTCCAGGCAGTCTCTATCATGACCTGCACTGGGTTTTCCACTGCCAATTTCGCTTCCTGGCACTTCGGCGCCAGAATGGTGCTCCTGGCTTTGATGTTCATCGGGGCCTGTGGTGGCTCGACCGGCGGGGCAATAAAAGTGGCACGGGTTTTAACCCTGATAAAACATACAGGGGTAATGATGAGGAGGGCTATCTCCCCGAAAGCCGTGATTCCAGTGAAATATGACCAAAAACCCCTCCCCGAAGAAATAATTCGAGACATAATCTCTTTTGTCTTTCTTTATTTCCTTGTGGCAATTGTAGCTTCCGTAGCACTTAGTTTTTTGGGACTTAATTTAGAAACGTCGCTCTCAGCAGTAGCCACTTGCCTGGCAAATTGTGGACCGGGCTTGGGCGCAGTAGGGCCAGCTTCGAATTATGCCTGGCTCCCTGGCGCAGGGAAAGTCATCTTGATTATGTGCATGTGGTTGGGGCGGTTAGAATTGTTTACCGTTCTTATGATATTTTTCCCTCGCTTCTGGAAAGGCTAATCAGACCAGTGGAAGTCAGGAATGAGTTTGGACTATACTTTAAATTATGATTAAGGTTGCTTTTCAAGGGGAAAGAGGCGCTTTCAGCGAAGATGCTGCAGCAAAGCTTTTTGGCCGGGATATCGATTTTTTGCCGTGCATCCGGCTGAAAGAGGTTTTTGAATTTGTGTCGCAGGATAAGGTTGAATTTGGGGTAGTCCCCTTGGAGAACTCGCAAGCCGGCAGTATAAACGAGACCTACGATTTGCTATTGACATATCCCCTTAATATATTTGCTGAAGTTATTCTCAAAGTAAGCCACTGCCTGATGGCTTTGCCGGGAGAAAAGTTGGCTAATATAGCAACGATTTACTCCCATCCTCAAGCCTTAGCTCAATGTGAGGAATTTTTAAGTAAACTGAAAGCCGAAATTATGCCTAGCTATGATACCGCAGGCAGTGCCAAAATGATAAAAGAGAAAAAGTTGAGGAACTGTGCTGCCATAGCTAGCAAAAGAGCTGCCGATATTTATGGACTGGAGATTCTGGCACCGGAAATTGAGACTAGTGTTAACAACTACACCAAATTCGTGGCTATCTCTAAGCAGAAAGCCAAACCCGCGCAGAGAAATAAAACCTCTCTTGTTTTTGCTGCTGAACACAAGCCTGGCTCTCTGTACAGGATTTTGGACATCTTCGCCACCAAAAATATAAATTTAACAAAATTGGAGTCTAGACCAAGCCGAACTAAGCCCTGGGAATATGTTTTTTATGCTGATTTCGAGGGCCACGAAGACGGTCAAGTCTACAAAGAAGCCATCACAGAGCTACGGAGAGAAGCCACCTTCGTTAAGATACTTGGCTCCTATCCTCAAGCTACCTGAAGTTGTTTAGCAACTCGAATCGTCATTGCGAGCGACCTGCTCGCCGTACGGCTTCGGCAGGCGAGCCAAGGCTTGGCAGGCGGGAGCGTGGCAATCTGAGGAGATTGCTTCGACGAGTTCCCTCTCTTGCAGCCAAGATGCCTCACAATAACATGTAGTGATCGGTAAGTAGTCTGCCTTTTTTCAGTCCTGTTCAGTCTGGAGATTCCCTTCCAGTTCTCGCTCCGGTAAAATGCTACGTTTCTCTTTTCACCAAGAAAAACAGCGGAATTGAGATTAGCTCCATGACGACGGCAAACAGGATTAAGTAGCTAATAGAATGCTCATAGAGTAGCCCCATCACAGCACCACCCAAACCCCAGCCAGCTCCGTACATCGTATAGAAGACTCCATAGGCAAATCCCCTCCGCTCTATAGGTGTTAAATCAGCGATGGCGGCACGCATAATCGTTTCCTGAATCCCCAGCACCACACCCCATAATGCCATGCCAATTAGCACCGAGCTGTAGCTGGTGGAAAAGGCAAAGAAGGGAATGGGCAAGGTCAACAAAGGAATGGCCAATAAAGATGTAAGCCCGATTCTGTCGTAAGTCCTGCCCACGACAAGAGCTGCCACACCATCCACGGCCATAGCAATGGCATAAATTATGGGAATCTGAGCATCGGGGACTATAGCTTGGGCTGCGAGATGGTAGGAAATTAACTGGAAATTGGCAAATCCCGCCATGGAAAGCAGAGTGAATACGGTGTAGAGCCAGAAGACCCTGGGTAGCTTAGTCTGGATGCCTTGCCTGCTTATTTCCTCTGGAGCTTCAAGTTTCTGCGGCGAAGGGAATTTCCTCCTGGCTACGGCCAGAACAGCCAGGGTTAGCAAAGCTGGTATCCATAGGATTGTAAAGCCCTCATGATAGCTACCATGGAAAAGAAGAACAAGGGAAAAGGCAAGAGAACCAATGATGGCACCGACCTGGTCCAGTGCCTCATGAACAGCAAACCCCCAGCCTCTCCCCACCTTTTTTGTGGCATAGGAAAGCATGGTATCTCTTGCCGGAGTTCTTATTGCCTTCCCCATTCGTTCCAAAATGATAAGCACGGCAGCAAGTTGCCAATAGCCAGCGAATGCCAGCAAGGGAATGGAAAGGAGCAGTCCATAACCGACAAATGTCAGAAGCCAATATGCCTTGGTACGATCGGCAACATAGCCTGAAGCTAGACGCAGAGAATAGCCAATGAATTCGCCGATGCCAGCTACCAAACCAACAACACCGGGGCTTGCTCCCAGGGTGTACAGGTAAGGTCCGGTAACGCTTCTAGCTCCCTCGTAGGTTACGTCCCCGAACAGGCTGATAATCCCCAGGAGAATAATGAAATACACGACAAATCCCTTTGTATTTTTGAATTACTGTTAGCGCAACTATCTTGTGCTGGTGTCATTTTAGCGAAGTCATTAAGTTAAAGGAATAGTTTGGCTATAAGAAGAGCAGGCGAATGGTTTTAATAGAATTTGGCAACTATGCTATAGCTTTGCTCTTAGCTTCTGGTATGTGGCACTCAAGGCTTCCGATATGACTTTGGTATCAGACAACACCGGCATGAAGTTAGCGTCACCTTGCCACCTGGGGACTATGTGAGTATGGAGGTGCTCCGCTATCCCGGCTCCGGCAACTTTGCCCACATTTAAGCCGATATTGAAGCCAGTTGGCTTCATTACCTCTTTCAGAAGTTCTAAGCCTTTCTTGATAATGTCAAAGAGTTCCTTTGCTTCCTCATCCGTTAAGTCCTGTAAATTGGCTATATGCCGATAGGGGGCGACCATTAAATGCCCTGGATTATAGGGGAAGGCGTTCAGGATTATGAAATTGTGTTGACCACGATAAAGGATAAAATTTGCCTCGTCGTTATTTTCCCCGGGTTTCTGGCATAAAATACAGCCGCTTTCTGTGGCCCTTTGTATATATTCTATTCGCCATGGTGCCCAAAGATATTCCATCAAACCTATATAGTATGCTGATTCTGGGTTAAGTGCAATAGGATTCCTAGTTTGAGATGAAAAATTCTGGACATGGCAAAACGAGTTGACTATGGGACTTAGCCAAGAATAAAATAATTCGGGGTTAATATGCTTGAAGTTTTGACCCAAAAGCTGACCGCTGTATTTGACAAGCTTGGCAGGAGAGGGAAGCTTAGTGAAGCAGACATTGACGAAGCTTTACGTCAGGTACGGCTGGCGCTTTTGGAAGCAGATGTAAATTTTAAGGTAGTCAAGGAATTCTTGTCCAAGGTGCGAGAGCGTGCTCTTGACTCTGAAGTATTGCGCAGCTTAACACCAGCCCAGCAGATTATCAAAATCGTCAATGAAGAATTAATCGCTATCCTGGGTGGAGAGCCCGGCCGTTTAGCTTCGCCTACCGACTTACCAGCGGTAGCTTTGCTTGTAGGATTACAGGGCTCCGGTAAGACCACTACAGCAGTGAAGCTAGCTGTTCAGCTCAAACATCTGGGACAACGTCCTTTATTAGTAGCTGCTGATACGCGCCGACCTGCTGCTATTGAACAAATCAAATTACTGGGCGAGCAACACGATATCCCAGTATATAGTGAGGATGCTAAAGTAGCATCAACCACAATTTGTCAGCATGCTGTGAACCAGGCCAAAAGCGGGGGGATGACCTGGGTTATAATAGATACTCAAGGGCGCTTGCATATTGACGAAGCCATGATGCAGGAATTGGCTGATATCAAATCCCTGGTACAGCCTTCAGAAGTATTACTTACGGTAGATGCTATGATTGGGCAAGATGCCGTAAGGGTGGCTCAAGAATTCCACAGTCGAATCGGGCTCACGGGACTCATCCTGACGAAGATGGATGGAGATGCCCGAGGTGGAGCTGCTCTCTCCATTAGATTTGTTACCGGGGTGCCCATAAAATACCTGGGCACGGGTGAAAAGATGGATGCTCTGGAGGTATTTTATCCTGACCGCTTAGCATCTCGCATTTTGGGTATGGGAGATATGCTCACCCTCATTGAGCGAGCTGAGACAGCCTTTGACCAGCAACAGATCAAGAATTTGGAAGGGAAAATGCGGACCGGGGCTTTCAACCTTGAGGATCTCCTCGGTCAAATGCGTCAGATTCACAAGATGGGGTCCTTAGGACACGTGGTGGAGATGATACCGGGCTTTTCCAAATTCGCTTCTCATTTGTCCGATGACGAAGGTGAGAAACAATTAAAGAAGACAGAAGCCATTATCTTATCTATGACTTATGAGGAGCGGCGCAATCCAGCCATTATTGATGGCCGACGGCGAAGTCGTATTGCTCGGGGGAGCGGCACCACATCCAAAGATGTTAATCAACTTCTTAATCAGTTTCGTGAGATACAAAAGTTGAGTAAGTCACTAACACGAGGCAAGTTACCTAAAAAGATGGGGACTATGCTTGACATGCCCTTGAGATGAAATCAGTCTAGATAGCCCTTGAGCTTTCGACTGCGGGTGGGATGACGTAACTTGCGCAGAGCCTTGCCTTCAATCTGTCGTATTCTTTCCCGGGTTACACTGAATTCTCTACCCACCTCTTCCAGAGTTCGAGCATGTCCGTCTTTAAGGCCAAATCTAAGCTGCAACACCTTTTTTTCGCGCTCGGTAAGTTCATCAAGCACTTTATCTATTTGTTCTTTGAGTAGCTGCTGTGAGGTGGCTTCAGTCGGCGCTAAACTGGCACGATCTTCAACGAGGTCGCCTAACCGGCTATCTTCATCCTCGCCAATAGGCATATCTAGCGATATTGGCTCACGGAAAAACAAGGCCATGACTTCTTCTACTCTTTCTGGCGACATAGCTAAGCGACCGCCAATTTCTTCGTAACTTGGCTCGCGTCCAAGTTCTTGAACTAACTGCCGCATTGTGCGTAATAGCTTATTAATTGTTTCTACCATGTGTACTGGAATGCGAATGGCACGGGATTGGTCAGCTATAGATCGAGTGATACCCTGCCTGATCCACCAGGTGGCATAGGTACTGAACTTATAGCCTTTTCTATACTGAAATTTATCTACAGCCCGGATAAGGCCAATATTCCCCTCCTGGATAAGTTCAAGGAGAGGCATGCCATGCCCAATGTATTTCTTGGCTATGCTCACCACCAGGCGGAGGTTTGCTTCAGTGAGATGCCTTTCTGATGCTTTTGCTTCGGTCTGTACCTGTCTAAAGTAAGCTTTGAACTCATTGCTATGAGAATCGATTTGAGATAGGAATCTGTCGTTAGTCAGGAGAGTTTTTAGCTTTTGCCATGAAGTTTTATCTCTAGCTAGGAGCTCTAGCAACTGCGGGGGCAAAAGTTGACTGTTTATGGAAAGGTTTACTATTGCTTCTTCAGTTGCAGTGGTTCCTTTGCCTATGCCTTTAGCAGTTGCCGCAATTAACGATGAGTCTATAACACCATCGATGGCGGAGCGAAATTTAGGATTCACGATCGTCTCTGCCACAGTGCTGGAGGGATCGATACCAATACGTTCTTTGACAATCTGAACAACCTGATATGCCTTTGATAATTGAGAAATTATCTGAATAACTACGTCCACGGGTGAAGGGAATTTCTTGTATTTCTTGAAATGGTTTTCTTCGATTCCATCTAAACTCCTGCCCAGCTCTATCTTCCGGCATAGTAACTTCTCTTCATTGACATTTAGAAGTGGCACTCTGCCAATTTCCTGAAGATACATACGAGCTGAGTCATCGGTTATCTCATGTTCTTCTGGCGGCGCCGGTGGCTTGATTTCTTCGCTATCCTCAGCGAGGAATTCTTCGCTTTCTTCTTTTTCTTCAACTTCCTCGGCTAAGGTGCTGACATCCTCGACCTCGGCTTCATCGCTGAGCAAGCCTTCAGCCGCTACCTCATCACCATCCAAGTTAATGCCTTCTTCTTTCATCGAATTCATGGTTTTTCCCTCTTTTGACAAAGACATCCTGAAGTTGCTGCCCGGACTTTATTCCTTCCTCCTCTAGTTTGGACAACTCTGAGCTTATACCACCCCTTTCCCTCTCGACCTCAAGCATCGCCTCCTTCTCGGTTTCTAATTTCCGGGATAACTTCTCCTGCAGACGAAGAATACAATTGGCTAAATCACAGCGTCGTGTTCGCTCGCTTTCCTGTATAGCTGGCAGGAAAATTTTATTAACCAAGTAGTATAAATGTTCTAATAGACTGGTGTCAAGTTTACTTTCAAGGTCTGAGATATCAGAAGAATGTTGCCATTTGACAAAGACCTCCCGATTTTCCGTATATTCGAAGTGTTCTGGCGATAGTTCTCGCGCTAAAGGACGAAGCTCTGGGTACTGAAGGAGAAGTGCCAAGCAGTATTCTTCAATAGGGCTAGATACAAACTGGCGGGCAAGGCGAGACTGTTCTGCTGGCTTGCTAAGTCGAGGCCTTTTCCGACCGGCTTTTGATTCCTGCAAAGCGGCTCTTATGGCAGACTCTTCGATTTTTAATTCACGTGCCAGTTTTTTCAGGTAATGGGATTGTTGTACCGGGTCTTTTATCTCATAAATCGATGGCAGGAGCTTTTGTACAGCCAGGGACTTGTCTCTGGCTTTATTGATATCAACTTTACTTATTACAGATTGAAAGGCGAAGTCTAGAATAGGCATAGCTTGTTCTACCAGTTTCTGCCAGAGAGTAGGATCCTCTCCTATTACTTCGTCCGGGTCTTTGCCCGGAGGCAATAAGATGACATTTGCTTCAGCATTGGAATAAGCTAATATCGCTTTGCCTCGCAAGGTAGCTTCCTCTCCGGCAAGATCGGCATCAAGTGCCAGGGTTATGTTATTGGTCAATCTTTTAATGCTTTCCACTTGCCTCTCGGTTAATGAAGTTCCCATTGAGCCAACTACATTTTGCCAGCCGTGTTGGTGTGCAGTGAGAACATCCATGTAGCCTTCTACGATTATTACTAAGTTTTTCCTTCTAATGGCAGATTTAGCCTTATCAATGCCATATAAACTGCTACTCTTATCGAAAATTGGTGTTTGGGGAGAGTTGATATATTTAGGCAGGGAGTCATCCAGAACTCTCGCTCCGAAACCAGTGACTCGCCCCTGGATATCACATATAGGATACATCAGCCGGTTGCGAAATCGATCGTAACTACCTCCTTCCTCTTTTTCGATTATTAGACCAGTTTCTATTAGTTCCTTTTCTGCGTAGCCTTTACCTAGTAGGTAATTCTTAATCGTTTCCCAGGCATCAGGACTGAAACCGAGACGGAACTCTTTGATAGTCTCGGGCATGACCTTTCTTCTTGCCAGATAGCTCCTCGCTGCCTCGCCTGCCTTAGTACTTAAAAGTAAATGGTGGTAGTATTCAACAGCTGCCTCATTAATCTGAAATAATCTCTCTTTCTTCTCATCCTCAGCCTTGCTGGGCGCCTCAAGGGGGCCTAAAGTTATGCCTCCCCTGTGAGCTAAAAGGCGAAGAGCTTGGCCAAAATCAATGCCCTCCTTTTTCATGATAAAAGAAAAAATATCGCCGCCAGTTCCACAGGCACCAAAGCAATGCCAGCTTTGTTGCTCAGGAAAGACAAAAAAGGAAGGGTGTTTCTCACTGTGGAAGGGGCATAAGCCTTTGTAGTTGCGTCCTGCTTTTTGCAGAGTAACATACTCAGAGATAAACTCTACTATATCTAACCTCTGCTTTACTTCTGTGATTACGCTCATTTAGTTTAAATTCCAAATCCTAATATCTAATCCCTAAACAAATTCAAATTTCTAAATTCAAAACCCTCTCATATTTTGGTCATTGGGATTTTGGGTTTTGATATTGTTTAGCATTTCGTATTTAGTGCTTAGAATTTTCTCTTTATTGCGTTCCACCTTTATGTATTAGTCCTTGGGATATTTCTTCAGCTAATCTTAATGCATATTGATCGGTCATTCCAGCAATGTAATCAATGACTTTGCGCTCCTTATTGTCCGGCAAAGAGGCAAATTCCCGGGGTAACCTATCCTCATGCTTCAGGAAATGAGAATATAACAGACGCAATACCTTTCCCGCCCTTACTGCCTCCTCTTCAGCTAAGCTGGGGTAATATACCCTGTCAAATAGAAACTGGCGGAGTGTGTTAGTTGCTCCAACGACTTCAGGGCTCATGCCTATAGTTGGATTAGCTAAATTGCCATTGCCACTAACGGGCCAGGAGCAGTCTATGATATCACAAACCAGGGTATTAATTCGCTGTGAATGCGTATGTCCCAGAGTTGCTACTACTGGCTTGGGTAAATCGTTGGGGGAGATAATGCCAGCTCTTATAGCATCCTCGACGTCGTGGTTAACATAGGCCACGATATCGGCTATCTTGCATATTTGTCCTTCTAAAGTATTGACATCTCCCCATCTTTCTCCTAAGATGTCAGCTTGTCCCTTGGAGTGATTGAGAATGCCATCTCGCACTTCCCAGGTAAGATTCAGCCCTGCTCCCTCTCTCTCCAATAAATCGACTACTCTTAAGCTTTGCTCATTATGCCTGAAGCCACCGTGATACAACTCGTTTAGGACCTCCTCGCCTATATGACCAAAAGGCGTGTGTCCTAAATCGTGTCCGAGAGCAATAGCCTCAGCGAGGTCTTCGTTAAGATTTAGAGCTCGAGCTATAGTTCTGGCTATTTGGGATACCTCCAGAGTGTGAGTAAGCCTGGTGACATAATGGTCACCCAAGGGAGCAATAAAAACCTGTGTCTTATGCTTTAGCCGACGGAAGGCCTTAGAATAAATAATACGGTCACGGTCACGTTGGAAATTGGTTCTTATGGGGCATGGTTCTTCCCACTTCAGCCGACCACGGCTTAACTTGCTCTTAACAGCATAAGGGGAAAGGGCTTCTTCTCTCTTTTCTGTTTGCTCACGTATGTTAGGTTTGCTAACCATGGAATCACTGTAATATAGCAAGTCAAGGCAAAATCCTTAATTTATCGCAGCAGTACCCTCACGTCCTCACGTGCGTTTTCTTTTGGTTTTTGATTTTATTCTCTTTTCCACCTCTGCGATATTTAACCTCGTTGACAATACTACATCAGGGTTCAGAGACATTGAATCTATCCCGCACCCAACTAAATAGTCGGCAAATTCAGGAAAATCACTCGGCGCCTGCCCACATATCCCTATTTTTCTCCTCGGTTTGTGACGGTGTGCAGCATCTATGACTTGCTTCACCAGCCTCTTCACCGCTTCATTTCTTTCATCAAATATGTGTGCCACAAGTTCGGAATCCCTATCCAAACCAAGGGTTAATTGCGTTAAATCGTTCGACCCTATACTGAATCCATCAAACACATCGGCGAATTCCTCAGCTAAAACCACATTTGATGGTATCTCGCACATCACATACACTTCCAACCCATTTTTTCCTTGCCTTAAGCCAAACTCATCCATTGCTTCTATCACCTTTTTCCCTTCTTCCGGCGTCCGACAAAAAGGAACCATCACCTTCACATTGGTCAACCCCATCTCATCCCGCACTTTCTTTATCGCCTGGCATTCCAAACCAAAGGCGGGCTTAAATTTCTCATCATAATAGCGGGACGCCCCCCTCCAACCTATCATTGGATTGCTTTCCTCTGGCTCGTAGCGATACCCTCCAATTAAATTGGCATACTCATTTGTCTTAAAGTCAGAAAACCGAACGATGACCTCGTTGGGATAAAACCCCGCCGCTATTTTCGCTATCCCCATTGCTAAGTTGTCAATGAAAAACTCGCTCTTATCCACATATGCTGCGCTCTTTTCATCTATCTCTTTAATTACCTTGGCCAATTTCTCATCATTACTCGCTGCTTTTTTCAACTTATCGTATTCTATCAGCGCCATGGGATGTATGCCGATGTAAGAGTTGATGATGAACTCTTCCCGAGCCAAACCCACGCCATCATTGGGAATTTGACTTTGAACAAACGCACCATCGGGAATGCTAAAATTCATCATTATTTTGGTGTCGGGTCTGGGGAGCTTACTCACTTCTACCTCATCTATCCTATATTTCAATTTCCCTCCATATATCCTGCCCTCGCCTTGCGAACAATCTATCGTGACCTCTTTTATCCCCTTCAAGACCTCCGTCCCCCTGCCGGTGCTAATTACACAGGGTACCCCAAGCTCTCGACTCACGATAGCTGCATGGCATGTCCTGCCACCTTTGTTTGTAACTATGCCGCTAGCGACCTTCATTATCGGCTCCCAATCGGGGTCTGTCATGTCAGTGACCAGGACTTGACCGCGCTTGAATTTGTGGATTTCACTACTGTCTTCTATTACATGTACTTCGCCTTGCCCTATCTTTGTACCCACTGATTCCCCTTTAAGCAGCAATTCCCCCTTTTCTTCAAGCACATAAGTCCTGAGTGAAGCTAAGTCTTCGTGTGAATGCACTGTCTCTGGCCTGGCTTGGACTATGAAAACTCCTCCGGTTACCCCGTCTTTCGCCCATTCGATGTCCATGGGCACGCCATAATGTTCTTCTATAATGCAAGCCCACTTGGCGAGAGTCAGGACCTCGTCGTCACTCAATGCAAACTTTTTTTGCTCCTCAACCTCGACTTCTCTCTGCTCCGTTCCGATCCCGTCTCTCATGTAGACCAGTTTCTCCTCCTGCGTCCCCAGCTTCTTTTCCACAATGGGTCTGAACCCTTTCTTTAGAGTAGGCTTGAAAACATAAAACTGGTCAGGATCCACAACTCCCTGTACCACATTCTCTCCCAGCCCATAGGCACCAGTTATGTAGACCACATCCCTGAAGCCTGAATCTGTATCTATGGAAAACATGACACCGGAGGAGGCTAAATCAGAACGGACCATCTTTTGCACCCCCACCGAAAGGTAAACGCTGAGATGGTCAAAACCATGGTCCACTCGGTAGGAGATCGCCCGATTCGTGAATAAAGATGCAAAGCAGTCCATGACCTTCTCTAAGAGGTCATCTTCCCCACGCACATTCAAATAACTCGTTTGCTGTCCAGCAAATGAGGCTGTAGGCAAGTCTTCGGCAGTGGCACTGCTTCTTACCGCAACATCGACGTCCTTCCCGAATCTCTCTTCCATCTTTCGATAGCAACTTCTTATCTCTTCTTCCAATTCCTTAGGGCAGGGAGAATGTGCTATTAAATTCCTTATCTTTTCGCCCCTTTCCGCCAAATTCTCCATATCATGTGTATCCAGGCCCGCTAAAGCGTCTTTGATTTTTGAACTTATGCCTGCATTCTCTACCACATACTTATATGCTTCAACAGTAATGGCGAACCCCGGGGGAACGTTTACCCCTTTCTTACTCAGATTTCTTATCATTTCACCAAGAGATGCATTTTTACCACCGACCAAAGCTATGTCTTGTGCTCCAATCTCTTCAAACCATTTCACAAACTTCATAGTTTCCTCTCCGATTTATAAAGTATGGTCATATTCGCACATGCCATCTCATCTAAATCTGCCTCATTGCTTACTCAGCCAAGAAAACTAAAAACGGGTATTTCATTATATCATGCCCCAGTAAGTTCAAAGGAAGAGGCACTTTTGCCTCTCCTGCTTAGCTCTATTACAGTCAGCCTATCCCCTTGCCATCTGCTGCAGCGCCATTCTAATCTTCTCTTCTAAGCTTAGTTCCTCAGAATCTGGAAGCTTAGAGATAGCTTTGGTAGCTTCCGCTAAAGAGTAACCCAAGCCAGTTAAAGCAGCTATGACATCAGCATTCGCCGGGGCTAAGGGCAGGGCCACCTCTTTCCATTCCTTTTCCAACTTGCCTCGGAGTTCAACGACAAGGCGGCTGGCCATTTTTTTACCGATGCCAGGCGCTTGGCTCAGGAAGTCGATATCGCCGCTGGTTATAGCCATGACAAGTTGCTCAGGATTCAAAGCCGAGAGTATGGCTAAAGCCGACTTAGAGCCAATTCCGGAGACGGAAATAAGGTTTTTGAACAAAGCTAATTCCTCGCTTGAGGCAAAACCGTAAAGGGAAATATTATCCTCTCTCACGTGGAGATGGGTATAGAGGGAGACCTTGCCCTTAACAGCTCCTAATTGGCTTAAAGTTGAGCTGGGGACATATACCCGAAAACCTATTCCGCCGACATTAATGATAATGGAGTCGTTACCACGATATTCCAGTATTCCCTCTAATGTAGCTATCATTTCGGCGTATGTTCAGTGAGCCATTGGTTAAGGCGCCTCTGCTGAATGTGACACATGGCTACAGCCAAGGCATCTGCAGCATCGCTAGGCTGAGGTAGCTCAGAGAGCCCGAGCTGGACTTTTACCATTTCTTGAACCTGTTGTTTATCGCTTTGCCCATAGCTGGTTATTTGCTGCTTTACCTTGGCTGGTGAGTAATAGTAGATAGGCAATCCCTGGTTGACTGCTGCCAGGATAGCTATAGCTTGTGCTTTGCCAATAGCGAACGCTGACTTTACGTTGTGGCCGATAAAGGGCTCTTCAATGGCTACTTCGCTTGGTTTATGCCTGGCGATAATTTTGCTTAATTCATTGTAGAGAGCGCGTAGTCTTTCCTCCATAGGAAGCCGGGCTGGGAGATTGATTACTCCACAATCTACCATATGCATCTCCTCTTCGCCATCCACTACACCATAGCCTAAATTTATAGTACCGGGGTCAACGCCGAGAATGCACATGTTAGGTTCGACTGCGCAGCCTTTCTAAGGTAGCCTCAGAAAAATCGATATTGGAGAAAACACGCTGTACATCGTCCAATGCCTCTAGCTCGTCGAGGAAATTCAAGGCTTGAATTGCTTTATTTTCATCCAGTACCATTGTACTTTTAGGCGTTAGCGAGAGCTCCGCCGAAATCACATGTTCTTTTTCTTCAATAACCTTTCTTACTTTTTCTAAATCCTGTGGTTGCGTGTAAATTTCCACATAACCATTTTCAGTCTTGACGTCTTCGGCCCCGGCATCGATGGCGCGTAGAACTATACCTTCGGCATTTGAGTTATTGCTTTCTACAGTAATTACCCCTCTACTCTCAAAGAGCCAGGAGACACAACCGCTCTCACCCAGATTTCCCCCGTGGCGGGTGAAGAGGCGGCGCACATCCTGGACCGTGCGATTGCGGTTATCGGTCAAGGCCTGCACCAAAACTGCTATCCCGTTCGGCCCATAGCCTTCGAATTTCACCTCAATTAAGGCACCTGCCCCAGTTTCACCACTACCCCGCTTTATAGCCCTCTCGATATTCTCCGAAGGCATGTTATTATCACGGGCTTTCTGTATTGCTAAACGTAACTGGAAATTACCTTCTAAATTAGCTCCACCTTGTCGCACGGCAACTATGATTTCTCGAGCAAGCTTGGTAAATAGCTGCCCGCGCCTGGCATCAGCCGCTCCCTTCTGCCGCTTAATATTTGCCCACTTAGAATGTCCTGACATTGCTATCCTTTATATCATTTTATCACTGCAACTCCTGAAAGGTAAAGCAGATATCATGCGCAAAATAACTTGACAGCATCAGCACCATCATGCTAAGCTTATTATAGCGGGTAAGTCCTGTGTTAAGTGTGTCACCGGAAGGTGGCATAAACTAGCTGTAAGCTGGTCGCTCGCAGGGGCCGCTTTTTCATTTCCCAAAATCTCGTATCAAGCTTTACCACACACAGTTACATTTAATCCTTCTATAATCTATCCCTAGCTTCGCCCACATTGCTAGGGTTTCCTTACAAAGGTACTTAAATAGGAAGACGCCTTCGCCTTACGGATTTTTTATCTACCACCACAATTGAATCTAACAATTGATCGCTAGATATGGTCATCAAGGCTCGCTTTATGAGTCCTAGCATCTCCTTGTCGCTGTAATTTCCTCCTTCTCTGCAGCCACTCTGCAAGGAGCGGTGATAGGGGCATATCAACGAGGAACCTCATGCGAGAATCTCTATTGTTTCTTCTTCAGCAAGATAAGCTGCATACTGAAGAGCCTCATCGATATCCTCCGGCTCGAGGTAGGGATATGCCTTCAGAATGGACTCTTTAGTTTCACCGGCAGCTAGCAGCCCTAGCACCCTTGATACTGGAAACCGTAGGTCTCGAATACAAGGTTTCCCGGTGCAGATACCTGGGTTTACAGTGATACGCGTAAATTTCACAGCCTAGCCTCCTCTTTATTTACTGAAAGAATCTCTCCTCGTATTTTACCACACACAGTTACATTTAATCCTTCTATAATCCATCCCTAGCTCTGCCCACATTGCCAAGATTTCTTCACACGGCATCATAGATGCAAGTTAGCTTAGTTTTTATTTCATCATCTATCTGCTCAGGTTTCATTTCTTTGATAACTTTGTCTGCCAATGGCTTTTTCCACCAATCTTGACCGAGAAGTGCGTTAAGCTTTTTGACTGTTTCTCCCTCCTTTATTTCGCTAGGGATTTGCTGAGCTTCCCCTTTTTTTTTGCCCCACTCTTGAGCAAATTGTAATACAATGCCACGAGGGTAGTAATCCTCAAGGTCGCCCTTCTTCAGAGCGAAGATATTTTTGTCTGGGACTGTTCCTTCGACAGCTTTTCTTAACTCACCTTCGGCGTTTTTATCACATAGGCCGAACCTCTTAAACGAAGTTTGCTGCACTACCTCTGACGCTAAATACTTTTTAATGTTGCCTGCCGCTTCAGCGTCAATGACAAGAATATGAGCCTTCTCAAATGGTTTTCCTATTTTCCATGCCCAGCATTCGTAAACATCTCGATCTGTCGATCCTTCTACGATTAGAACTCCATTTGCGAAGAGGAAATCTGAAGGCTTTATGCCAATTTTCCGGAAGATATTGCTTAGCTCCTCTTGGGTGGAGATATTCACTGCTTTACTCTCCAATCCGTCTAAATAGATAAACCACACCCTTCTGAGATTTACTAGATCTATAATAAATGGTGAATGGGTTGCTATAAATACCTGCTTTTTACTATCTAATAGCTGTTCCATTTCCTTAATGAATCTTTTTTGTAAGTCGGGATGAAGGTGATTTTCGGGTTCTTCAATGGCAAATATGTCTCCTCCCGTCTCGATTTTCCTGAGCATGTTCAGAAATGCCTGATAACCTCCCCCTTCAAGTTCGTAAGGAAGGGATATCGTCTCCTTTGGAAGAAAGAGCCGTCCTCCCTTACATTCAAGCTGTGTCGAAGTCCATCCTCTCTCTACATATTTCTGCCGATCCCTGTTCCATTTCTTCATTCCTTGGGGTGTACCATCTTCTCCCTCCTTTATCAGTTCTCCCCTAATCGCAGGGTCTAAAATAGAATCATGAGCTGCCATAGGCTTATTCTCCCTGTCGAGTGAAATATAGTTGAAGCTTTCTTTAAGCAACCTGTCGACTACTTGAGTGAAGGAATCCAAATTAAATTCAACTCCTTCAGCTGAATATTTATCCTTTTCCCTTTTCGATGCGATGGATCCCCACCTTATTAAGTCATTTTGGAAATATAAGGACTCCTTTTTGCAAAGTATGGAGCGATTTACTACCAAGTCTCCCTCTTGTTTATGATTCGTTACCTCAGTTAGCTTTTTGATTTCCGACTCACTAAGCTCCTCCAAAGTGATTTGAAATTCTATAGAAGCATCTGTATTGCCGCTAAACCACCAGTACCAATCATCTTGGCTTAAAGGCCTCCGGTATGCCGAGGCTAGAAAAGCATCAAATGAGGCGAGGAACAAATTCAGAGCCTCAAGGATGTTAGTTTTGCCAGAATTGTTCTCCCCTATCAAGATAATCAAATTCCCGAGGTCTTCCATATGGACTTCCCTGAGGCTTCTAAAATTTCTGATAGTGAGTCCCTTTATTTTCATACTCACCTCTCGCCTTACGTCAGGAGCTTTCAGCTAATATCTGTTTTACTCTTTCGTCTATTTGCTTAAGCTCTGCTTTTAGTTCGGTTTTTATTAGTCGGCGGGTGTGGCCGATGCTGCGGGATTTTGTTTGTTGTGGGAGCAATTGTTCTACCTTTTGGGTGCATTGCTCGCCGAGTTCAGACAGCGCTTGGTGGTTTTCATCGGACGGATTGTATTGGGGGATGGGAAATTCCAAAACCTTTTTGCAAATATCCCTGGGCCCCCACAATCCACGACTCTGCATAGGTTTCAGGAGTTCGTCCACAGTGGGCGAATTGAGAACAGCAGCCAGATAACAAGCCTCTTCTTTATCATTGGTATCATAATAATATGCCTTATAATCAACTATAAACCCCTGCGTTTCGATGCCCTGTCCTTCCACCTCAAAGCTGATGGGCTTATCCTCAATCACGCAGCCACAGAGATAGGTAGCAGAGGTAGGATAGAGGACTTTGTATTTTGCCAGCCGATTTTGCCCTGTAATTCCTTTATAGCGGTCGAGCCTTTCGTATATGTCCATCTTCTCTGCCTTCTCTCCTCTTCGTTCCTGCCATTCCCCCTGAGACTTTTCCAGCCAGTTTGCTAGATTAAGAAAGCCCTGGTTACGGGCTTCGTCAGCATTCAGAAGTTTGAAATGTTTACCTGAAGATAGAAGAGGTAAAACCACCAGTCTGAAATCCAGATGACCGAAGGGAACGATGTCGGTGGAAAGCAAAGTAGCATAGAGAAAATCTTTCTCGATAGTTCCCTCTAGCCTCAAGCCCTTATATGCTGTCTTGGCTTCCGTTTGAGCCCTTTCCGCTGTTTGAACATAGGGCAAGGAAGGATCAAAACCAAATGTGGGGTGGGACTTCACTTCTACGAACCAGAGAGACCTTGGAAAAATAGTGGCACCTACCTTAAAATAAGGTTGGTAAAAGCTTCTGGTACCCACAGTGGGTTTCATCTTCGAAGTGCTAAAGAAGCTCCGCTTCCCTACCTGAGTGACAAAGAGCTCCTCGGGGGTAACGGTGAGAGCTTGCTGCGCCTCAATTAGAGAGGAATTCTTGCGATTCAGCTTCCCAGAAAATACCTGGCATTTCAGAGGATGCTTAGTCTCAATCCCTCTTTTGCCGAAGAAGACGCAAGCGGGAACATTGAACAACGGTTCTACCTCTTCCAAATCCCAGACCTCTTCAAAGCCAAGGTCGAGAGAGAAATAAGAGCGGCGGAAATTATAGTGCTGGTCGGAAGAAAATACACTTCTGGGTAGAATGAAACTAATAGTCCCTCCCTCTTTAAGGTAGAGGTCAGCAGTTGTGAGGAAGAAAAGCGTTCCCAGTTCCATTTGCGTTATAAGTTCCGCTTTGCCGGAGAGAAGCCTGTATTCCTCTATAATTTGCCGTTTGAGGAATTTCTGGTATTCGCCTTTCTCAACATAGCGGTAGGAGAGCCAGGGAGGATTGCCGAGAACTACATCGAAATTCCCTTTAAGGAACAGAGGTTTATACAGGTTCTTGAGGATGAAAGCCCAGATGGTGTCCCGCCTTTCCTCTATGAGTTCTTTCATTGTCTTAGCCAGACTATAAAGGGCGAGGGAAAGAGTTTTATCAGCAGCCATCTTTGGAGATCTTTTCCCTAGGAAATTGAGAAATGTATTCTCGTCTCCTTCCTCCCTGCCAGCGAAATTCCGAGCAAATTCCTTCGATGCCTCGATAGCTTCGTCGTAAAGCTGAGGGTCATGGATAAGGATTTCGGGGATTATTACTTGTTTGCCCTCGATCTCTAATCCGAAGCCTGGTAAAGGTGTGCCCAACTTAGGCTGGACTTCTACTTCGGGAAGCCTTATAGAATCGGCAAGATAAATAGGGAGCGCGACGGGCTTTCTTCTCTTTTTGAAGAGGTCGCCCAGAGCAAGCAGGTAATTGGTCTTAGTGATGATTACCGCCAGGGGATGAATATCTATGCCTACCACATTTTCCAAAATGTGCTCCAGGGTTTCCCTAGAATTTCCCAAAGTATCCCGCTTGTACTTTATGGTCATATAAAGAAAGGTTCCCGAGCCACAGGCGGGGTCGAGAACGGAGTAGCGAGGATTTTCATCCAGCACCTTCTCCACCATGCGATGGGCAAGCCAATCTGGGGAATAGTATTCTCCTAAGTCATGGCGTGCTTCAGGGTCAACGAGTTCCTGGTAAAGTGCCTTGAGGACATCCTCGGAAAGTTCCTTCAAGTTGTATCTCAAAAGCAGGCTCAGGAGCTTTTTGGAAACATCGACACCAGTGATTTTTGCCCCCTCACGTGCGATCCAGGAAAAGAAGTCCTCTTCAAGAAAATTGGCGATGCGTTGCCCGCGGAAGAACTCTCCGTTTAAAATGCTAGATATTTCTTCGCTAGAAGGGATTGAACTTTTCTCAGTGAGTCGTGCCC
The DNA here is from genome assembly GCA_964586515.1 of uncultured Dehalococcoidales bacterium. Taxonomy (GTDB): domain Bacteria; phylum Chloroflexota; class Dehalococcoidia; order GIF9; family AB-539-J10; genus RBG-13-51-36. The sequence goes on along the minus strand of CAZPGJ010000008.1, from coordinate 13,112 downwards.
AAGCAATCAACTTGGCCAACGTTGCCAGATAGGTGTGCCTGAGGAAAAGGTCTTTGCTTCCAATGACGCTTCCGTATGTAACACGAAGGTATCTTTCCCAGTTTTCATAGATGACCTGGAAATCACTTCTACTTTCCACCTGTTTCAGGCTTTCCTTCAGCAATCGAAAGGAAAAGAGGAAGGCGGGACTGCGCATGCCAAAGTCCCGTTCAAATTCCTCGGTTTGCGGTGGGAGGATTCTTTCCCTGAAGAAGTATCTATCCAGCCAGAAATATGCCTGGTAAGGTTCTGAGGTTGGTAGCCTGAGTTCGTCAATCTTGTCTAATAAGATGTCTTCGGGGAGCAAGGATTCGGTCAAAGGTTTTTTGGTGCTCGGTGAGAAGACTTGGAAACCTATGCCGTCCGCTGCCAGGCAGAGGTAGTTTACCTTTCTCTCCTCTTCCTCAGACCAGAGACAGGCGATATATCTTTTAAGCTGCTCTTTGGCTTCCGGGAGCATCTTCCCCAAGTCTCTCTCAAATTCAATCACCAGATTTCCATAGAGGTTATCTACCTTTCCCTTTAGCACAACGTCCTTTCCTTTGCTCTTTACATATTTTTCGACACCGCGGAGATAATCCTCAACGAAGTTTGTATTCACCTCGCCGAATATATCTTTCAGGAGTAAAAGAAACCTCTGGCATCTGGCTGACTCCGAGCCTAAGTGAGAAATCTCTTCAACATACTTCTGGATACTCGCCGACTTTTGGACGTCGAAGAGGTCAGCAAAACGTGATGGTTTTTCAGGAAGTTTAGGCGGTTTTTTCGTGCTCATCTAAATTCTCCATGGATAACTCGTCGGGCAATTTCGAAGGCGGCGGCGATGCGAATAATTTTGGTGTCGCCAAGTCCTTTTATATCCAAGAGCTTTTCTAAAGGCTGGTTAGCCATGCCCTTGAAGCCGCCGAACCTCTGTAGAATTTCCTCGGCAATCTTTTCCGCTGGCCTGCCTTTAATCCCCGGAGCAATGAGGATAGACAGAAGTTCAGCATCGGTCAATGTTTCCGCACCCAGCTCTCGGAGCTTCCCACCTGGGTGCTGCCATCTTTGTGGCTTGCTATTCATGTTTCCACTCTTTCAGTGAAACGCGCTGTAATGAAGGCACAGCCCACTTAGAGATATTTTACCACCATAGCGAGGTATTTATCTTTAACAAGATTTCGCCACAAAAGCGGTGTCCTTAAACTCCGAGGCTGTCCAAAGAATGTCCTTGATAAATCAAGCAACTACGAAAATCTGGAACACATCCTTTTTAGTCCTTCTGTGTAAGGTTCCCTTATTGTGCCCTTCTCGGTGATTATGGCAGTTATATAACTATGGGGAGTGACGTCGAAGGCGGGATTGGCTGCTCTTATGCCTTCGGGAGCAATGGGCACTCCCTGGATATGAGTTACCTCCTCAGGGCTTCGTTCTTCAATGGGGATTTTGTCTCCCGAGCTTAAGGAAAGGTCAATAGTACTGGTGGGAGCCGCAACATAAAAGGGGATTTTATTTTCCTTAGCCAGCACCGCCAGAGTGTAGGTGCCAATTTTATTGGCGACATCACCATTGGCCGCAATCCTGTCAGCGCCCACAACGACACAGTCTATCTTCTTTTGCTGCATAAAATAGCCAGCCATGGAATCGGTAATCAAAGTTACAGGGATGCCCTCTTGCCTTAGTTCCCAGGTAGTGAGCCGGGCTCCCTGGAGCAGGGGACGAGTTTCCGTAGCAAAGACGCTTACTCTCTTTCCCTGGTCTTTAGCAGCTTTGATTACACCCAGGGCAGTGCCATAGCCGGCGGTGGCTAAAGGACCGGCGTTACAATGAGTAAGCAGGGTAAAACCATCTTTAATGAGTTCGGCTCCCAGCTGGCTGAGCTTCTTGGTTGCGGTTATTTCCTCTTCGTGAATCCGTTTTGCTTCGTTTATAAGCACACCTTTTATCTCAGTAACGCCATCTCCCTTGGCAGCTTTCTTCATCCTGTTGATAGCTTGAAAAAGGTTGACCGCGGTAGGCCTGGAGGCAGCAAAAGCTTGCATGACCTGATTCAATTGGGCGAGAAATTCATCCTTGCTTTCTGTTTCGATACCCAATGCCCCCAGAGCTATGCCATAGGCAGCAGTGACCCCGATGGCTGGTGCCCCCCGAACCTTCATCTCCTTAATAGCCCGAACTACATCGTGGTAATTATCCAGGTCGGCGAAGATTTGCTCCCGTGGAAGCTTGCTCTGGTCCAGTATCCTTAGCTTGCCATCAAGCCATTCTATTGCTCTAGCCACCATCGCCGTTAGTATAATCTAAAGGACGAACACAAAGGAAGTTTTGTCCTCGTTCAGTACCTTAGCAACGCTTCTTTTTTGTCATTGCGAGGAGCGATGCCGAAGCTGCGAGCGAAGCGTGGCAGGACGAAGCAATCTCTAAGCGAGGTTCCTCAGTCCAACTATAGCAGGCTTCAGCTTCACAATGAGATTGCCGCGCCTCGACAAGTCGAGGCTCGCAACGACACGGAAGGCCATTATCCAATGTTACAAACATATAAAGTGTCACCCATCTATTTGAACTAGATCAAGTTTTAAATTGCGCTGGAAGACAAGGATGAACAGAGCCACACCCGAGTGCACTCATGTTAGATTTTCTGAGGTAGTTAAAATCGGAGAATATTAACGGAGTCAAAATTTGATAACCTGCCAGAATAATGCTATCTTTATCACATTCATCTGTCCCGGGAGGCAAAGATGGCCAGAATCTATTTCATAGATGTTACCAATCGCGATGGCGTTCAAACTGCACGCCTCGGTCTATCCAAGCTAGAAAAGACCATGATAAATATGTACCTCAACGAAATGGGGGTCTTCCAGTCTGAATTTGGTTTCCCTACGACGAGACACGAATCGTTTTACCTCCAAGCGAACTTGGAATTAGCTGAGATGAGCGTCCTCAAACCCATCCGGCTAGGGGGGTGGATAAGGGCAGTCGTGGCTGATGTGGAAAAAACCTTCGACCTTGTCCCGAATATCAAGCACCTTAATCTCTCTATTTCCACATCGGACCAAATGATTCAAGGCAAATTCCTAGGTGCCAAGAGCCGGGAAGATATCATAAGCATGATGGTTGATGCTGTCGAAGCAGCGCGCACCCATGAGACTGAAAGCATAGGTGTAAATGCCGAGGATGCCTCCCGGACTAAAATAGATTTTTTGGTTAGATTCGCCTCAGCAGCCAAGGAACACGGAGCTGACCGCTTCAGATATTGCGATACCCTGGGCTATGACAACCCGTTTACTATCTACGAGACCGCCAAAACCCTGGCGGAGAACGTCGGAATACCTATCGAGCTCCACTGTCATGGCGACCTGGGGATGGCTGTGGCTAATTCCCTTGCCGGGGCCAAAGGAGCTATAGACGGTGGGCAAGATGCTTATATCAATACCACAGTCAATGGAATTGGAGAAAGGGCCGGCAATGCCGACCTCGTTGCCACAGCTCTGGCCATCACCAAATCTAAAGGATTCGCGGGAAAATATAAACTGGAAAAGCCCATAAACCTGACAAAAGCCTGGAAAATAAGCAGATTTGCCAGCTATGCCTTTGAGGTCCCCATCCCCATAAACCAGCCGGGCGTCGGAGCCAATGCCTTTGCCCACAGCTCTGGCATTCATGCCGACGGCGTATTGAAAAACCCTGAGAACTACGAGCTATACAGCTTCAACGAAGTAGGCAGAGGTGAACCGGATCTTGTCGAGACCGGCAGGGCGATTTGCTCGGGAGAATATACCGGAATATCTGGCTTCAAACATATAATGGGACAGATGGCAGTATCGTTTGACGATACCGAGCAAGCCGAAGAAGTTCTGGAATTAGCCAGATATGCCAACGTAGAAGCGCAAAAACCACTGGTCGAGGACGAATTACTCTTCATCGCCAAATACCCCAAAATTGCCCGCAAGCTATTGACACTTATACCACCGGAATAATTCGTCCTTGACATCGGCGCTCGTTCCATTTGATAATATAGATAATTAATTGCGGCTGTAACTCAGCGGCAGAGTGCTTGCTTCCCAGGCAATACCCGAATGGCTATTCGGAGGACATATCCAACACACTATCTCAGTGCTAATAGCCGTAACGGCACTCGTGCGGGAGTAGTTCAGTGGTAGAACATCTGCTTCCCAAGCAGAGAGTCGCGGGTTCGAGTCCCGTCTCCCGCTCACTTCCTTTCCCCCTATCATAACCACCAAGCCAACTGTCCATTTCACGCCTGCCATTCCGCCACTTCGGCATCTATTTCTGCGCTTCAAATTCTCTCTTTCCCAGGGAGACAAAAATAATTGCCAGTATTCCCAAAATGACTGATGGCAGGGCACAGATAGCCCCGGCTAAAGACAGGCCAAAACTTTTCCTCATTATGGCCGAAATCCCACCTCCTACAGCTATTATACCCAGAATAATAAGAATAAATCCTATTATAATCAGGAGCCAAATTGGAGGAGGGGGAGGATAGGGAATTAGTGGCGGGCCCCCGACATGTTTCCCCCAGAGGTCCAGACCTGACCGCAAACGCCACCAAAAGAACGACACGCTGAGGTTTAAGAAAACCGCCGCTAACACTCCGCCAATTATCTGAAACACGCCCGCTACGATGCTTAGGACTCCGCCGGCGGTAAGTAACCCGCTCCTACTACTACCACTAGATGCCATTTTCTTTCCTCTCCGCACCAAATTCTCTCTTTCCCAGGGCAACAAAAATAATTGCCAGTATTCCCAAAATATATGAGGGAAGGGGGCAGTATGATGGAAGGGCACAGATAGCCCCGGCTAAGGACAGGCCAAAACTTTTCCTTCTTAGGGCCGAGACGCCACCTACTATGGCTATTATGCCCAAAACTAGAAGAGGCACTCCCAGATAAGTAAACGATGGCATGATATGTATTTCAAACCGACCGCCCGGAAAAGGCCGAAACACGCCCGGAATAACACCGCTCATCGTTAAAGCCGTCACTACTGCCCCAAAAATCATCTCAAGTGCCCCCGCTACTATGCTTAAGATTCCGCCGGCGGCAAGTAACCTACTCCTGTTATTATCATTAGTTAACATTTCCTCTCCTCCTCATTTTATTGTAACCTCTAACAGCCTCAGCATCAACCCCACTTTTATCTTCCGATATCACCTACACCCTCGCTGTCAAAATCTCCAGAAATGGGATATTAGTCAAGATATATAACTTATTTACTTTATCTCCTCTCCTTGCTTCTTCTCCTCTCCCGGTGGCATGTCGCAAGTGACCGCCACCACCTTTTCGCTTTTCAATAAAATGCCCTCAAAGGCACTTCTAAGCCTCTTACAAGCCTACTGACTACCCCCACCATATTTTTTTCCCAGCTCACTCCGCAAACTCCGTTCTCTCCGCTCTCTGGACTCTAAGACCATAACTTCACAATATCTCCACAAAAATATCCTTTGCCCCTCCGTTCCAGATAATAACGGGACAAACCAAGCCAAACAAGGAAACCGATGTGGGGGCGTTGCACGCCCCCACACTCTAGCTCTGCCTATTATTACACGTACTCAAAGTTAGGTTTTAAACTGAGTACCATGTATCACTTGAAGGGTCTCACAAATACTCCTGTAACGCTTAATCAATCTTTCAAGAGCCGTTTTGCGGTGTCTGGGCTCAACACCCGCAAGATATCTTGCCCAGTCACCCGACACCTTTATTATAGCTGCTTGTACTTCAGGCGGTACTGCCATAGCACACCTCCAGATTAAAATTATTATTGACGCCTAGCTAAGCTTATTATATAAGATACGCATAAAGAAAACGAATCCTTAACAAGGGGGCGTTGCACGCCCCCGAATTCAGTGCTGCAGACTCGCTACTACGTTGATCCTCAAACAACTGCAACTGCTCAGCTTCAACTTCTTACCTTTCAAAACCATTTCTAGAACCTGTAACGCTTTCATTTCCTTGACATTTCCCCCCATTTAGACTACCATAAAGCATGATACTTTACGTGTCAATAGTCGTTCCGTGTACTATTAATTTCCCAAGCAAGATGTCGTGGGTTCGAATCCCATCACCCGCCGGGATGATGATAGCTATAAGCAGCAAAAATATAATTAGAAAATGAGGATAAAGCTAAATAATAGCCAACTGGAAGGGTTAGCACATCAGCTTCCTTTCGAAGTGATAGTAGAAGACCCACGGGATGTTAAGGGCCTACTGGAGATATTGGGCCACAATATGCCCTGGGATGAAACGGGGCTTAATAAATTTGGCGATCCCCTCAGGAAGCCCAATAGGGTAACCTTCTCTGTGGAGGCAGTTGACGGGGGATTTATTTGCGACATTCACCCTGCTTTCGCTATTTATATTTCCAATCTCTTGTCAGAAGAAAAATAGGCTGCACATAGTTTCACAAAGTTATGGGCCGTTAGCTCAGCTGGTAGAGCACCTGACTTTTAATCAGGGTGTCACAGGTTCGAATCCTGTACGGCCTACTAGAATTGGATACCCAAGAAAACAAAGGCTAAGATTAAATTAAATAGGGTACCACACCGCCTATCCCCAGCCAGGTGCCCACACCGACGATTACACCGTAGAGAATACCAAAAAGAACGGCAACCAACAAATACATTCTAGTTTTAAGCCACGTATTCTAAAATCCCTCCCAAGATTGTTTACAATCTCACCTCTGAATAATTCCACTTTATGTTTTACAACACAATCTTAATGACTATGCAAAAACTGATGATTACAATTAAGCGCAAAAAGGGACAAAGTAAAATCCCTAAGCTTCCCTGCCGACTTTTTCCTATGAACAATCGCCCATTTAGTTCAATGCGCTCAGTGAGTGGGAAAACCGAGAAGCTATCTTACAAAGTTTAGGCGTATAGTAATAGTGACTGACATTCTTTCACTCCAGCCCTTTAGACATGTTTTTGCGCCAAGAGGTCGTTACCGTAGTTTACCGGAGGAGTAATTGGGAAAAGCCGAGCCCCTGCCATCTCATATGGAAGCACTGGTCCACTTCTGGCAATTGAAGGCTCACCACAAGCTGCTATCTTGAATGATAGAAGCTCCTCTTTGTATCTTCTTGACATTTCTCCATCTCCAGTATAGTTCATGCTACCTTTCAGTCCAATACAGAGAAGTAGCTTTCTACAGCTAAGCGGGCATTCTATTGCTGGTTTTGCGAGTATGTACAAGTATTGCGACTTATCAAGGCTTGTGTCATTATTATAGACATTGCCAACTGCCTAGGCAGGGAAACCTAGTAAACAAAGGAGGTTCTATGGCATCCGTTTCACGGTTTTTTACGTCTCGCTGGGGACCCATATTCACCGGCCTTGCTGCTGGAGTACTTGCCCCAGTGCTCGTCAAATTCGGTAATCCCGGGAACATGGGGATTTCTGTGAGCTGTTTCAGCCGCGATATCGCCGGGGCGCTTGGCCTGTCCAGCAACAGCGAGGGGCAGTATATCCGTCCTGAGATAATCGGCTTTGTACTGGGTGCTCTTATTGCTGCGCTCATCTTCCGAGAGTTCAAGCCGCGCACCGGGTCAGCTCCGTTGATGCGTTTTTTTCTTGGCGTGTTTGCCACCTTTGGCATGCTGGTATTCATCGGCTGTCCGTGGCGGGCCTACCTGCGGCTCGCCGGCGGTGATTGGAACGCTATTTTTGGTATTCTTGGTCTGGTGGCTGGGATTGGAATAGGCATCATCTTTTTACGCAGGGGGTTTAGCCTTGGCCGCAGCCATCCAGCACCCAGAGCTTTAGGCTGGGTGATGCCAATCATAATGGTGACACTGCTTGTTCTTTTGCTCGCTGCGCCACAGTTCGGGAGAGATGCCGATGGGAATCCAACCGGCCCTATCTTTTTCTCCACGATGGGGCCGGGCAGTCTACATGCCCCTATAGTCATCTCACTAGTTGTGGCGCTTTTTATTGGTTTCCTGGCCCAGCGCAGCCGCTTTTGTACCGTTGCCGCGGTACGTGACATGCTATGGCTTCGGAATTCACATCTTCTGAATGGTCTCCTGACGTTCATCGGCGCTGCTTTCATTACCAACCTGATACTGGGCCAGTTTCATCCTGGCTTCACAGGTCAGCCACTAGCTCAAACCAACGAGTGGTGGAACTTTGGCAGTATGGTCACGGCTGGACTCGCTTTCACTCTGGCTGGCGGTTGTCCTGCTCGGCAGCTCTTTCTTTCTGGTGAAGGAGATGCCGATGCAGCTATGTTTGTTATTGGCATGATTATAGGCGCCGGTTTTGCCCAAAACTACAGCATAGCCACTTGCTTGTGTCCCAACTATAATGAGATGGGTGCCTTTGGGCCAGCTGGTGTCATTACAGGTCTTGTAGTATGTATAATTGTTGGGTTAGTTATGCGAGAGGGAAAAGCATAAGGAGCTTGTGATGAATGATATTAATGTTTCCCATTTATTCGGAAGCTCGTGCTGGGGTATAACTACTGAGGAGCTGCCTGAAGGCAGTTCCTGGATGATGCTGAAGAAATGATATACCTTGATAATGCAGCAACGTCCTGGCCCAAGCCGCCGGAAGTTCTAAAGGCTATGACCGATGTCTTAGAACTCGCCGGGGGCAACCCTGGCCGCTCTGGGCACCATTTGTCTGTTGCCGCGGCGCGAGAGGTATACAATGCCAGGGAAGATATTGCCTACTTTTTTAATGTTGCCGACCCACTTCGGGTAATCTTGACAGCCAACGCTACCCACGCGATTAACATAGCTCTCAAAGGATTATTAAAACCCGGTGATCATGTTGTCACCAGCTCCATAGAGCATAATGCGGTGATGCGACCGCTGCGAACCTTGGAAGAACAGGGTGTCAGTTTGAGCATTGTTCCCTGTGCTGCCGATGGCAAGCTTGACGTCAGAGATATTGTCAGAGTATTGGACTCCCATACACGTCTTGTAGCCATCACTCATGCGAGTAATGTAATGGGAACCATACTACCTGTTGCTGAGGTTGCCTCTGTTGCTCATGAGGCTGGGGCTCTGCTATTAGTTGACGCTGCACAAACCGCGGGAACCATACCCATAAATATGTCGGCAATGGGAATTGACTTCTTGGCTTTCACCGGACATAAGGAATTGCAAGGTCCTCCCGGCATTGGTGGCCTGCTTATCGGCAAGAATGTTGATGTATCACAGATCGAACCACTGATGTGGGGCGGCACAGGGAGCAATTCTGAGTCGGAGGAACAACCAGATGACCTACCAGATAAATTTGAAAGCGGCACGTCTAATCTTGTGGGGATTGCTGGTCTTCACGCTGGCATACAGTGGGTGAGAGATAAGGGGATTGACACAATCCGGGCCCATCTAAAAGCGCTTACCCTAGCGCTCATAAATGGGTTATCTGAACTGCCAGGAATCAAAGTGTATGGACCACTTGACACCAATAGCACAGTAGCTATCGTATCCTTTAGTGTTCACCACAAGCGGGTTTCAGAGGTCGGGCTGAAACTGGATGAAGAATATGGTATTCTGTGTCGGGTCGGGCTGCACTGCGCCCCGGCGGCGCACAAAACAATGGGCTCATTTCCTGAAGGGACAGTACGGCTGGCTCCTGGTGTGTTCACAACCATGGATGATATCAGCACAACAATACGGGCAATAGAGCAGGTTATTCATTCATGACACGATACGGTGTAGTCCTATTTTGTACAACTTCATCTGTGATGCGTGCCGAAAAGCTCCTGGTGAAGGCAGGCTATTCTATCAAGCTGATTCCAACACCAAGAGAGTTTTCAAGCGATTGCGGGATTGCGCTGCGCTTTGACTGGGCTGACTATGAACAAGTTAAGTTGATACTGGATACGGCACATCTGGAGGTTGACGCTATACATCAAATGTGAACTTGGAGCTGGGATCAGCAGTCTCCGAAGTCCTGAGAACCAGATACAAATCGGCGCATCCAAGTTGCCCGACTCAGCTTCGACCTTGGAACCGTGACCCAGCCTCCTACATCTGTCTCCAAAATACTGCCCTGGTGTGGAAGCCTATTTTGCTATCCAACGCTTCTGACTTTGGTGCACTGATCAAAATCCAGGCAGTCTTTCGCGGTGGCTAAGGTGTTTTACCTGTGGGTTGAAACAGGGAGCATATCTCGTCCTACCGGGATTATTGCGGAACCTGCCGAGCTGCTCTACACCATCTAGCATAAGGAAGGTTAACCATCCTCATCATATGGTCTTTTTCTTTTCGCCACCTTGACGTTTGGTTTCTGAAGTGGCGGGCAAAGTCTACTGGTGCACCCGTCCCAATAAATTGGCATGTTGCTCATCCTCATTTCTTACCATTCCCTCTATATCTGCCCCGGGATTGAGATACTCAAGTGACTTGTATTTCAACGTCTCGAGCAGACTGGCAAGGGTACGCCTGTCATCATCTGATAGTTGCGACAGGATTTTGTGGATAAGCTCCAAGCCCGCCGGGGTTGCCGGTTTAAGGGCATCCTCCGCCTTGTTGGTGATAAACACATTTACTACTCTGCGGTCACCTCTGTCTCTTACCCTCCTGAGCAAACCAGCTTTGACCATGCGGTCGACTATCATACTGACGCTGTTTGTGCTACGTCCCGTCCATCGGGCTATGTCAGTTGGCCTCACATGACCATCGAGGTATTTTACAGTCATAAGCACTCCGAACTGCTCCGTAGTAAGCCCATATTCACCAAATACTCCATCCTCACACGTCCTCAACAGATCGTGGACTCGGTGCAACAGGAACCACAAATTCAAAACTCCATTTTCGGATTTGGAATTTACCATCATATTTAGCTTCGGCATATCACCTCCTTCTTATTCGCATTCTCTTGTTAGGGACATATGCACCCCTATGTCCTACCGGTTCCCTTTACTTGATAGCTACATCTTGACTCCTTTCTATCTCTATTCTCCTGGTAGGGATATTATTTCCTCCTCGGATTATGATATAGGTCTCCCTTACGTGATTGGTACATCTCATCTCTTTTTTTCGGTCAGTCCCTCATCAGTACAAATCAAGCTTATCACAACAACATGAACCTAACATGAACTAGAGGTGAACAGCAGAAAAGCATACGAATGAGCCATTCATCTCAATATCTTTAAATAATTAACAAAAGCTTGGATTGTTACCCAACATCTCTGACACCTGAATTCGTAGATTGGCATTGCTTTCCCCTTGCAATCTAAATTTCGTATTGAATCAGTCTCTCAACATGCTCATTACGGTATGCCACAGCCCTTCTAGCTGGGCGCCTACACTATTCTGTTAGGGTTACTGCCCACTAAAACTTGACCTCTGCTTTACTTTAGTGATATACACTAAATCTTGTCAGGTGTTAACACAATTTCCAAAGGCATAAAATCTTCATGGGGCGAAATTTTCACACGATAAGAAACAAGTCTAAAGGAACGCTACAATGCGGCTGAGGGATAAAGTAGCAATAGTGGTAGGAGCAGGTTCAATAAGACCAGGAACGGGCAACGGGAAGGCAACTGCAATTCTCTTCGCTAAGGAAGGAGCAAAGGTGGCGTGCGTTGACCTTCGCCCAGAGGCAGCTGAGGAAACGGTTGAGACTATAAAGCGCCAGGGTGGGCAAGCAATAGCGATATCGGCTGACGCCACAAAGGAAGTAGAGGCTAAAAAAATAGTAGAAATGGTAATCTCCGACTTCGGCAAAATAGACATATTGTTTAATAATGTAGGGATAGGTCTCGGAGATCGTGGACTCAAGATAACAGAGAAGGACTGGGACACGGTCATGAACACCAATCTTAAGAGCATAATGGCTGTTTGCAAATACGTGGTTCCTGAGATGATTAAGGGTGGTGGTGGAGCAATAGTGAACAATGCATCGATGGCTGCTTTTTACGGGCACTATAATTACCCATATGCAGCATCAAAAGCCGGCGTTGTTGCCCTTACAAGATCCCTTGCTGTGGGGCTGGCAAAATATAACATCAGAGTGAATTGCGTGGCGCCCGGCTTGATTGCAACTCCAATGGTTGAGCCTCTTATGGGACAGAGACGAGACAGTACTGTCGAGCAGCGGGTCCCTTTAAAGCGACATGGTAAGCCGGAAGAAGTGGCTTATGCTGTCCTGTTTTTGGCATCTGACGAAGCCTCTTATATTACAGGGCAAACCATTTGTGTTGATGGTGGGCTTTCAGCGATGTAAAAAATTTCGGATTCGGAGGCAAAAGCAAAAGTGGCTCGAGTTAGTTTCGTAGAGAAAGAACAGGCGCATCCATTTATCAAAGAACTTTACCAAAGACGAGAGGATCAGAATGCTCAGGTATTAAACTTGTTAAAGGTTATGGCGCATTGTCCCTGGATAGGTCGCAACTTCATGCGGTTGGGCAATTCTATCTTGAAAGGAGAGGAGTTGCCAGTCAAATTAAGAGAATTAGCTATCCTTCGCGTAGGCAAACTCCTACAAGCTGAATATGAGTTCACTCACCATGTCCCTCTAGCCCTACAGGCTGGAGTCAACCAAGAACAAATTGACCAATTATCGAATTGGGCCTCCGCAAGAGTGTTCAATAGGGAGGAGCAAGCGGTATTGCGCTATGCCGAAGAGCTTACTAAAAATGTCAGAGTAAGTGATGATACATTTAAAGAATTACGGAATCTTTTCAGTGAGCGCTGTATTATTGAATTGACCACAGCCATTGGCTATTACAATATGGCATGCAGAATCCTTGTAGGTCTGCAGATTGAGCTTGAAAACGAATAGAAATAGCTCTCAATACCACAAGGGCGCCATTTTGTTCTTTTGTCTGCTGGTGAAGGGGGGACAGCTCCTCAACTTTTATTTGAGAAGAAGCAGCTAATTCTGGCTTTGCGCTTCTTATTCAATTGTTAGAGTTCAATCATTTAGTATGCATTATCAAACAAGCAGAAACAGGCCGGCGACTAAGCCCTAACCGACCCTTTTTTCATTGCTTTTTGGGCAGACCTTTATGATAAGGGCAGATTTTTCGACAGATATTGCATGAAAGAACCCAGCCGCCACCAGCGGTGCAAGAATTAGAACGCTCTCTGCATAGCTTTTGGTCAATTGTTATCCCGTCAAG
>CAZPGJ010000007.1:0-64707 GCA_964586515.1 uncultured Dehalococcoidales bacterium | reverse complement strand
ATAGAGCAGCGGTTTCCTAAACCGCGTGTCGGGCGTTCGAGTCGCCCCAGGGGTATTTTTGATATAATTACGCTGATTCAGGGGTGTAGCTCAGTTTGGCTAGAGCAGCGGTCTCCAAAACCGCAGGTCGCGGGTTCGAGTCCTGCCACCCCTGCCAGGCCGAGGTGGTGGAATAGGTAGACACGCCATCTTGAGGGGGTGGTGGGCGAAAGCCCGTGGGAGTTCAAATCTCCCCCTCGGCACCAAGATTAGCTTGCGGGAACTAAAAAAAGACGGTAAAATCTGTTTAAGGCGGAAGTAGTTCAGCGGTAGAATGCTTCCTTGCCAAGGAAGAGGTCGCGGGTTCGAATCCCGTCTTCCGCTCCAGTAAATTTGGTAGTTGCGGCGGTGTAGCCAAGAGGTTAAGGCAGGGGTCTGCAAAACCCCGATGCGGCGGTTCGAATCCGCCCGCCGCCTCCTCCAGTTATCAATTATCAGGCCGAGGTGGCGGAATGGTAGACGCGGCGGACTTAAAATCCGCTTCCTGCAAGGGAGTGTGGGTTCGAGTCCCTCCCTCGGCAGTAAACTAACCCCATAGAAAGTCAAAAATCAAAACGCAAAACTTAAAATGCTTATACCATTGCGTACATCTTTGCTTTTTGCATTTTAATTTACCGTTGCTCTGTCATTTTGCACTTTTATTTTTGCATTTTGAATAGATTTGGAATGTAGTACCTTTCTCTCATTGACTTCTGCAATATTGCAAATTATACTTTTTTAACTACGTGAACGGAGGCAAGGTATGGCAGAAGTTGATAAAGCAGCAGAAGCCCCCCAGGCCGTAAGCGGCATGGTAGATAATGAGATAGCGATAAAATTGATGGCTGAAATGCTGGCGGGAAGGATTGTCGATATTAAACCCCAGTTTGATTTCACAACTGAGCTGGGCTTTATCTATCCTGTCGTTGAGCAAACACTAAATGTCAAAGGCAAGGAAGCAGTAGCAATTATGGAATCCCTGGCTACTAAGGGTATAGTGAACAAAAGTTTCTTCGATAGGCTCCTTCGTTGTCGCCGGTGTCAGTCAATAAATTTAAGACCAAGCATCCACTGCCCTAAATGCAGTTCAGGAGATATTGTCCGGGGCCGAATCCTCGAGCACTTTGCCTGCAAGTATGTCGGCGTTGAAGACGAATTTGCAGCCAAGGGTAGATATATATGCCCCAGGTGTAAAATGGAGCTAAGAACTCTCGGCGCCGACTACCGGAGCCAGGGAGTGCTATACAAGTGCCGTGATTGCAGCGAGATATTTAGTGTGCCATTTCTAAAGTGGCGGTGTCTGAAATGTTCCTCGCTTGCCAATGAGGACGAGGTTGATGAGCTAGTTATCTACGCATATAGTTTTAATGAAGCGAAGAAAAACTGGCTGGAATTTGAACTTCAGCCTAAAGTACGATTTGTTGAATTCTTGAAGCAGCACGGCTACAAAGTAACGGAAAATGCCAAGGTTCAGGGAAGGTCGGGGGCAGAACATTGCATGGATATACTGGCCACCAGGGATGATGGCGTCGTTACCCATAATGTCGCTATCGGGATTGAGATTGCCAGGGATAGGATAGAACTGGACAGGGTACTGGACTTCGATGTCAAAGCCTACGATAGCGGCATCCACGATAAAATACTGATTATCATCCCCGAGTTAGGCGAAGAGGCCAGGAAATTTGCCAGCTACCAGAGAATAAAGGTGCTTGAGCCCAGAGACATGGAGATAGTGCTGATGGGTAGTCCCGAGCCAAGGCGGGAAGTAGTGAAGGAGCCCTTTGAATTTAAGTCCAAATCACATCTTATACAATACCTGGAAAAAGAGGGCTATATAGTAAAAGAAAATGCCGGAGTCAAAGGCCGGTCTGGCGCTGCCCATAACATAGACATACTGGCTACCAGAGATGAGGGCATCATTACCCATCGTATTGCTATTGGCATCGAGGTAGATGAGAAGCCGATGGGACTGGATAGGGTATTTGACTTCGACGATAAGGCTTATGATGCCGGTATTATGGACAAGGTCTTTATCGCTGTTCCCGGACTCACCAAGGAAGCCATGCAGTTTGCCAAGCGTCAGGGAATAAGGGTCCTGGCAGTCAGGCAACTGGAGCCACCTAGAGAGGGAAGCCCTGAATCCTAAGCAATGTTGAAATTTAGGAGTCAAAAGTCAAAATGACAAAAAGGAGTAGTTTTGACATTTGAGCATTTGGATTTGAATTGTTATTTGGATCTTGGGATTTAGGATTTAGCTGATATGGCGTTTACTTTTCACTGGCATTTTCGTTTGTAATAGCGAAAACATGAAGACATTGTAATTGCCCAATAGATTAGCGGGGCTGACAAATCAAGCAACTACATAAAACATAGAATTGAACGGAAAATTAGAATTAAGCAGCCCGAGTATTAGCAAGGAGGCTTGCAACAGGAGAGTCTTTCCAAAGTTGCCCCTCTTGAGATTAAGAGGGCAAGGGGAGTTATGAAGGAGAGAGCCCTAATCTTAAAGAGAACTTGTCGAAAAATCAAACTATTACACAGGATTACGGCATGAAATTGCTGCCGAGACTGGTCGTTGTTCTTGCCATCTGCCTTGTAGCCACTACCCTGCCGGCTGTGCCAGCTCAAGCCGTGTGTGGAGGGGGGCCTTCCATCGAACTCTCCTCCGACTCGGGAGTCCCCGGAATTAATATCGCTGTTAATGGCAAGCGTTTTGGGGAGAATGCATATGTTGACATTTATTATGACGGGACCATAGTAGCCACAGGGAGGACCAATACCACGGGAAATTTCGCAATCACCATCACCATACCCGAAGGCTACAAGGGATCCTACGAGGTGCGCGCCGAGGCATCGGGTGATACAGCCGAGACCTTCTTTACTGTAGAGCCGGGGTTGACGGTAAGTCCCGAAAAAGGTCCTGTGGGTACTGACGTTACCGTGAAAGGCCAAGGGTTTGCTAAGAATGAAAGTGACATCGAGCTGAGGTACTACCTCGATGGCAACTACGAAACGATAGAAGGGAATATCACAGCGAATGCCAAGGGCAGTTGGAAGACGAGTTTCCAAATTCCTCCGTCCACCAGGGGAGAACACAAGATAGACGCCCAGGGTGCTGTGAGCCAGCTTTACGATGTCTGGGATGCAGCCTTTAACGTAACGCCGGGGATAAGCCTGGATAAATCATCGGGCAGCGTGGGCGAAAGCATAACGATGACGGGCAGCAGATTTACGGCATACGAAAAGAACATCCAGATATTGTTTGCTGGCCAGGCAGTGGTCACAGGCATCGAGGCCAATTCCCAAGGTGACTGGAAGAAAACCTTCGAGGTGCCAGAGATGCCCACGGGCAGGTATACCGTCACCGCCGAGGGAGAGCAGACTCCAGAAGAAGACGTCACCGAGCTCAGCTTCGAGATAAAGCCCGACATCATGTTGTCACCGGCCGAAGGGCACGTGGGCACGGACTTGACCGTCACTGGCCACGGATTTGCCTCCAACAAAAGTGTGAACATACTGTACGATGGTAAGCAGGTAGCGACAGCCACGACCGATGACCAAGGCAGCTTCGAGGTAAGCTTTCCTGTGCCCCAGAGCCAACATGGCGAGCGCCAGGTGACAGCCGAGGATGCCGAAGGAAATAAGACTGAACAACCCACCATATTCACCATGGAATCAGATCCTCCGGACACACCGGAACTCATTTCACCGCCCGAGGGGAGCAGGGTCGGACTGATAGGCAGTGTGAGGCCAACATTTGAATGGTCTGAGGTATCCGATGACAGTGGAGTTTCCTATAGCTTGCAAATAGCAACCAGTGCCACTGTCACCGCCACTGGAGAATTCGTTGACCCCATAGTTTCAGTTACAGGCTTAGCTGGAACGAGCTATACACTGACAAGAACTCTGTCTTATGGCACCTACTACTGGATTGTGCAAGCCGTAGACGGCGCACAGAACAAAAGCAACTGGACCCCGGCCCGTTCCTTCCGCGCCGGACTCCTACCTCTATGGGGATTCATTGCTATCATAACCTCAATATTGGTGGTCATCATCGCCCTGGTTCGCCTTTTCTTAAGAAGAAGAGGAATATATTACTACTAAAGAGCGCTATTGCCAGGCACGATTTATCGGGACGAAGCAATCTCAGCACAACATGAGGATAGTTAAAGGACAAAAGATTTGAAACCCTAAATCCTAAGCACCAAATCCCAAAGCTAGTAGCCAGTAGTCAGAATTCGGCATTCAGAAGATTCCCCTACTAGCTACTGAATTTTGTATTCTTGTTGCTATCACCTGGCTTAGGATTTGTCACATTTTGCTCTGTCATTTTGCACTTTTATTCTTGCATTTCTAAGGGATTTGTTTGGGGTTTGGATTTTGTCCGATGGGGATTGCCACGCGGAGTTTACCCTGAGCGAAAGTGAGATTCTTCGCCTTCGGTTCAGAATGACAAAAGCGAAGGGCTCGCAATGACACCCTCATACGGTGGGGCTGATACTATCTTCCTATTACTAATGGGCGATTGACAGCTATGAGAACTACGCTATACTATACTTTATACGATGAATTACTGGAGCTGAATCTAAAAAAACAGCAAAGGAGGTGAGACCGGGTTACACTATAATAAATATACCTATAGAACAGCTTACTGGAGCTAAATCCAGAAAAAACAGAAAAACAAAGGAGGTAAAAGGAAAAACGAATGGGAAGTTTTATGAAAGTGATGCACCGTGGAGAGAAGGGTTTCACCCTGATTGAACTGCTTATTGTGATTGCCATTCTGGGCATTATCGCCGCTGTGGTTATCCCCAACATCTCCAGCTTCATGACATCAGGGCAACTGGCCGCAGCCAACTCCGAGCTGGAACAGGTGAAAACAGCCGAGCTGGGTTACTTTGGTGACAATGGTGTATGGCCCACCGATTCGGCCGCCCTTTCACCCACCTACATTTCAGGAACCCTCAAGGCTACCTACACATTTGACACGAACTATGGGTGGGTAGAGACTGGGATTCCCACTACGGGTGGTTGGAGCGGAATCACGTTCACGGGATACGTATCGGGCTCGAACGGGACTAGTGGACACTGGACGAGAACACCGTAACATCGGTATGATATAGTCCGGTGATGGCGAATAAATTACCGGCGGAGGTGGTTAATGCCAACTCCGCCGGTAGGCTTTTCTATATTTAAGTAGTCAGTAGTCAGCGGTCAGCAATCAGCCCTCGCAAAGGACAATCTAAAAGCTGACCGCTGAATGCTAAATAATGTCAATACCTGAAATACCAATGACCAAAACAATAGATTGCCACGCTTCGCAATGTCGTGGTGCAGGCCGGAGATTGCCACGCCCCGACAAGTCGAGGCCCGCAATGACAAAGGGCGAGAATAGCTATGTAAATGTTTTCCCTCCTAAGAATAAGAAGGGCAAGGGGAGTTATGAAGGACAGAGTCCTTACCTTAAGAGCAACAGGAAAGTTCCTCCCAGATCTTCCCTCTTAAGAGCACGAAGGAAAAGGGAAAGCAAATAAAGAAGAAGCCTCAGGAACATTCATAACCCCCTTTATCCCCCTTACCTTAAGGGGGATATTTAAGCTCCTCACCTTTGGGGATATTCAAGCCCTTTATTTTAAGGAAGATATTCAAGGAAAGAATCACTATGCCAAGGATTCCCCTCTTAGGAATAAGAGGGGCAAGGGGAGTTATAAAGGAGAAAGCCTTAATTTTTAAGGTGGAACTTGTAGAAAAACTAAACTATTGCAATCTGAGCGAAGCAAGGCTGCGTTATGTGCTTGACTATAGTTTTACCTTGCCGATGAGCTTTTCCACTTCCGTGCGGTCGTTGCAGAAATCAAGCACGGTTTCACCACTGATGATTCCCCTAAGATATAGGCTGACCAGGGCCTCGTCAAGCGAAATCATGCCTATGCCCCGGTGGGTACGGATTACATTGGGTAACTGGTAGATTTTGCCTTCCCGAATGAGGTTCTTCACTGCCGGATTGCCGAGCATGACTTCTACGGCGGCTATCCTTCCCAAACCATCAGCCTTGGGCACAAGCACCTGACACAACACACCAACAAGTAGAGAAGCCAGCCGTGTCTGAGCCAGGTGTCGCTGATGAGGTGGGAACAGGTCTATTATCCTCTCTACGGCCTGAGCAGTGCTGGGGGCATGGCCGGTAGTTAATATAAAGTGCCCGGTCTCAGCTACGGTAAGGACAGCGTCGGCAGTATCCGGATCTCTCATCTCCCCGACCAGAATCACATCCGGGTCCTGCCTTAAGACATGCTTTAGAGCATTAGCAAATGATAGGGTATCACTGCCCAACTGACGCTGGGTCACAGCACATTTAATACTGGGGTAAACATATTCTATGGGGTCTTCAATGGTAACCACATGGCGAGTCTCATTGTTATTCAAGTACTGAATCATAGCTGCCATGGTGGTAGTTTTACCGCTGCCGGTAGGCCCAGTAACTACTACCAGACCTCTGGGCTTCAGGGCAAGTTCTTTACATATCGCGGGCAGCTCCAGTTCGTCTATGGTGGGGATTTTTGACGGCAGCAAGCGTACGGCAAGGCTGATAGAGCCGCGCTGTTGAGCGGCATTGCAACGCAGACGACCGACATCAGGTAATGTATAGCCAAAGTCAAGCTCCAGCTGGTGGTGGAAGTGTTCCCTCTCCTCGGGCGTGGTTAGCTGGAGAAAAGCTTCATTTATATCCTCAGGAGTTAGTGAAGCTACACCGTTTACTGGTTCCAGGGAGCCATTGATGCGGAACACTGCCGGGCTGCCAACAACCATATGCAAATCGGTAGCCCGCCTTGAGTTACCTGTCCGAAGCAATGAAAAGACATCCATGTACTTTACATAGTATATTTAAGTATATTTACAATATAGTGTAAGCTTCCTTCGCTCCTACTGTCAATAGCCCATTAGTAATAGGAATACAGTATCAGCCACACCGTATACGGTATGAGGTATCATTGTGAGCGACCTGCCCGCCTGCTCGCCGTACGACTTCGGCAGGCGAGCCAAGGCTTGGCAGGCGGGAGCATGGCAATCCCACTGGCCAAATTCCAAATGCCAAAAATCCAAATGCTTAAATGCCAAACCTGCTCCTTCCCTTAAATCTCCCCCTTAGAATAAGGGGGAGAAAGGGGGTTACTTTCATAACTCCCCTTCCCCTCTTATCTTAAGAGGGGAAATCTCTAAGGTATAGCGAAATCCAAATGTCAAAACCGAAATGACAAAGGCACACTAGCCAGGCGTCAGTAGGGGAAATCTTCTGAATTCTGGCTACTGGCTACTGACTACTAATTTCGGGGTTGATGCCTGGGGTTTATCCCTTTGCAGATGATTCTATTTTGTTAAGGAGAGCTCAAAACTAAACGTGCCTTCACTCCTGGTGATAGATTTAATCCAGACTTCCGAGAATCTGCCGCCATTTCTTAAATCTCGGGCATAACTAAAAATGTCGTTCTCATCCGAAGCCACACCGTCCACAGTTACTGCGCTGCCCCCATGATTAACATTGCTCAAGGTTACCTTCTGTGCCGCCAGTTTTACAATCTGGGTCAAGTCATCATCAACCGTGGCCCGTTCCCGTTCCATAGTGACAAGTCTGTTATTAAGCTCATCGGCAGTGGCTCCTACCGACTCAACCTGGGCACCCAATGTCGCTATTTCAGTCTGCTTTTGGGTAACACTGCTCTGAACAGTTGCCAGTTCGGAACGCAATGCCTCAGTATGAATGCGATTACTCTGGACAAAAATTACTCCGAAGATAATCAGCCCAATACCAACGACAATACCCACGGGGACGAGGACTCGTACTATAGAGAAACTCGGGGGCACATAGACCTCGGGCAGGGCATTAAAATTCACTAATGAAAAGTTAGTTTCCTCTTTTGCAGGCAGTAGTTCCTTGAGAGCCAGCCCGATATTGACCATGAACTCGTTGGGGTTGAAGCCCTCGGGGAGTTCTATAGGCGAGGGCAACAGTGACACCGAATAGCCTACCTGGCTAACCACTGAGGGCCAGGTCTCCGGCACTTCTGCCAGGTCGCCGCAGACAAACACGGGCACAGTTGAATCCAAAGGCTTTTCCAAGTGGCTGGAATTATAGAAGGTCACAGTCCTGTTGAACTCTTCAGCAATAAGTGGCAGCCTTTCTTCCAAAGATTCAGCCTCGC
Source organism: uncultured Dehalococcoidales bacterium (assembly GCA_964586515.1). GTDB lineage: Bacteria > Chloroflexota > Dehalococcoidia > GIF9 > AB-539-J10 > RBG-13-51-36. The sequence goes on along the minus strand of CAZPGJ010000007.1, from coordinate 56,488 downwards.
CGGGGAGGGATAACCTGCGGATAACCTGGGGGAGCCTGTCTGCTATAACCATAACATCCAGATGCTCTAACCGGGCATTTACAATGATTGCTCGGGGCTCATTCGGGATTCGGCACAGGGCTAAAGGAGCTAAGTCCATAATATATGGCCTGATGCCAGCCTGATGCAGTGTTCTGACCAGAGCATCAACCAGATTACGAGGAAAAGTGACCAGGAAAATACGACTTTCCCCCTTCGTCACCGTAGCAAGGCGCTGGTATGAAAAGAAGACCTCTTCCAAAGGCGTTGGTATCGCTCTCCTTGCCTCACGCTTTATCGCTTCAGGAAGTATAGCTTCAGGCAATTCGGGCAGGGTTATGATGCGATACAGAGAATCATGTCCGCTTAAAGCAGTAATGACCTTGCTTGTCTGCGCTCTCGTCTCTTTAAATAGCTGTTTAATCTTGTCGGCTACCTGGGCCGCATCAACAATGAGCCCCTGGCTAACCAGGCCGGGCTCCAGTGGCAAACTAGCCCATTTTTCTATCTGCCTGCCATTCATTACCAGCAGGTTAATGCTGGTATCTCTGATAAATAAGGTGGTAACTTTTTTCGCCATGCTTATTTAACCTTTATAGCCATAGATATCCACGCTGATAGTAGCTACTGTTCCTGTATCCCCGAAATTAATACTTACACTCTTCACGTCGGCGCTCCACGGTAGCTGAAAACCATTACCAGTTCTTATAGCGTTGATAAAGCTAAGTATGTCATCCGCATTACCCTGGACATTTATTGTAAATGAGGAAACAGAATAGGTAATAGCCCCTACTGTTTTGGCACTTGGCATTGACGGGCTGAGCGCGATTAACTCCACATTACAATTGCCAGCAATCTTAAATAAGTCCTCAGTGTATTCAATACTCTCCACTGATTTCGGAAATCCTGCCTGACTCGTGTTAAGTAATGATTCGGCCTGGGCCAGTTTGTTTTCCAGGTCTCCCTTATCAGTAGTGAGCTTGCTCAAGGAAGCTTGCTGCGCCGCCAGGCTAGTTCTCAACTGCTCCTGCTCTGTAACCTGCTGGGAATAGACTCTAACCAGGCTGACGAGGGCAATAACGAAAATGACGATTCCTACAATCAACCAGACTCTCTTATCTATTTTAATTTTCATAAATTACTCAGCCTTTTCCTATCTCCTTCAACATCCCCCTTAGAATATTCTTTCCTTCTATATCCCCCTTAAAGTAAGGGGGATATAAGGGGGTTATTTCCATAACTCCCCTTACCCCTCTTATTCTTAAGAGGGGAATTTTGGCAAAAGCTTACCTGGCAAGTCTTAGTTACTTTCATGAATTACTCAGCTTCTTCGTAATATACCATCATCTAAAAAGCCTGTCTAGGGCTTATGCCGGTTGACCCCATGGGCAACACCGACATATTCATACGAAAAATCATCCAGGACTTCTTATCCTTCATCAGCTAATCTTTACCGAGTAGTTCGTGATAATGCCGCCCGTCGTTAGCTCGCTGCGGAAGGAGAGAACGAGATAGACCAAAGTGTACATTTCGGCAAGATGGTAGGTGGGATCCACGGTGGTGATGAGTTTTACCGTGGCTGAAGTATCATAGGGCAATATACAACCACTGGGCAAAGCAAAGGTGTCAACATCTACCCCATCGGTATTCGTGTTAGGTAAGGCATTAGAATAGGAATTGAAAACATTGTTCCAGGGTTCATTAGGTGGGTCACTCAGATACTGGTCATTTACTGTTATAGAATCCCCAGTGTATTGGGCATCGCCTTCGCCGGCAAAACAGGTCACGTGGCTCGTGTCATTCTCGGAGATAACGGGGGGAGCCAGGAATCCGCTGATGGTAAATGGCACTGTTTCAGGCCAGCCCCCTGCGCTAACTTCATAAAGGGTGTCGAAGAGATAAAGCTGGCTCTGTGTGAGCGCCGGGCTGCGGTAGAAGATAATCAGCGACCAGCCGCCATAAGCGTATTGGTATCTGAGGTCATAAGTACCAGTGGAACCGGGTAATTTCTGAGCGGGAGTAGCCAGAGGATAGCCGGTACTCGTGGCGGTATTATAAAGGTTAAAGTAATAATTAGCATAAGCGCCCGCGGGGCTCGACTCTGGTCTGTGTACACCTATCACCTCATCGGCATGCCCCACAGTAAAAGTAACCGTGCCACTACCAGCGGTCTTCATGGCATTCTCAATATAATCCCGGACAGTGACATTCCCGGATACGGTGAGGTCGGTGACATCTTTAAAGCACGAGTAGTCCCAAGCTTGTTGCGCGCCGAAGCAGTCTGCGGTATTCACTATTTGGTATTTATCAGCGGTTATTGTTTGCGCACTGCTGCCCACACCGAACTTGACGTTGTTGACCTGAGAATTGGCCATCAGTTGCGCCTTTGTGTTAAGGTTATACTCCAGGGCTGGTATCACGCCCCAATACCAACCCGGCGGATTCCACCAACTGCCACCGCCAGAGGAATAGTAGTAGTAGTGGTAGTCTATCCACCCCGACCAGTAGAGGTAAACTTTGTCTATAGTAGCCTCTTCGGGAATATACCCTGCGGGGACAATACCTGACGAGGGAATTGATTGCAGCCCGATTCTCTGGAGGGTGCTTTGGCTCTCCGCGTAAAGCCTGTCTCTGCAGAATTTGTCAGGCGCAGTCGTTGCCGAGGCTACCAGCAATGTGTTGCCTGCGACAGCATAGTTCGATGATATGGTGGACTTGAGTTTGCGGAACTTAGTTTTGGCACCATAGGCTTCAATCTGGACTCCACCAGCTTGCGACACAATTTTATAAAGCCGGATACTGTCATCCCAGGTATAAGTATAAGTAGTACCCGGAACCCCTGTGGTATCAATCCAGGAGGACACAAGCTCGGGAACTTGTCCCTCCGGTCCCGTGTACTGGAAGGTGAATGTTCTTACCAGCGGGGAGCTAAGGTCAGTATTGGGGGGAAAGTCTCTAAGCCGAGGCTGAGAGTTAAAGGTCCAGACCACCGCCTGGCCGCCTTTATAGAGGGAAACAGTCGGGGCACTGTAAAAAGATTGGCCTTCAAGGCTACAACTGCCAGCATACTCGAAGCCGGGGGACAGCCATAGCCCTATCGTCTTTACCTGCAATGCATCCCTATTTGCCGTGGTATCCCAGTTATAGAGTACCTTGATTTCGTATGTGGATGCGCTGCTGCTGGGATAGCCAATTATTATCAGCTTCTCATCATCAATAATCTGTTTCGCTGTTGCAGCATCTGGAGCAGCTATATCCTTGGGAATCCAGACATTTTGGATACTAACAGTCACATTCTTGTCGTTTATCAATAAGTTATACGGGTAAGGATAGGTGGTAGAATAGTCATAGGGGTTATAGCCTGCACCGAGTAAGTCAGCGGTGGTGTCATTCCTTATATGCCACAGGGCATCCTCAATACCGGCATCGGCGGCATAAATCTCAGCATCCTTTTGCTCATAGACTCGACCACCGATAATGCCGGTGCCCATAAAACTCAGGGTGGGAGTGATGATGAGCGAACCTATAAGGAGCAAGAGTAGAGTAAGGACTAATGCCTGTCCCTTTTCATCTTTCATTAATCTCTTCACAGCAATTTTCCTCACTTAACTTCGTATTATCCCAGGTATTAGCATCCCCCTCCCCCTTAAAAATAAGTCCTCTCTCTTTAAATCTCTCCCTTAAACTAAGGGGATAAAGGGGGTTGTTTCCATAATTCCTCATAACTCCCCCGCCTGCCAAAGAATTTGTTCGGCGGGCAGGCCTTCCCCCTCTTATCTTAAGAGGGGGAATCTGGGAAAAATTTACCAGTTACCAGATAACAGTATAACGTAATCCTCTTTGGCGTCAATAGCTCATCAGTAATAGTACCAAAGTCCTGTAATTTTATCGCCATTAAATGTTCTGTGAAAATGTCACCCCTTGTGTCATTGCGAGCGCTTCAATTTTTTGTCATTGCGAGCGACCTGCCCACCTGCTCGCCGTACGACTTCGGCAGGCGAGCCAAGGCTTGGCAGGCGGGAGCGCGGCAATCCCCTGCCCCTCACCGAGATTGCTTCGGCTGACTTGGTCAGCCTCGCAATGACAGAGAGGGGATGTCACTGCTCTAAACAAATCCTTTAAATGCAAAAAACAAAAATAAAAGTGCAAAATGACAGAGCAAAGCTAAATAAAAGATTAAAAAGCAAAATGAAAAAATACCGACTTCTTATCTTTGATTTTTTATGTTTGATTTTTGAATTTCTATATTGTTTGGGCCTGTCCTGAGCATTCGGCTGAGCTCACGCCGAAGCCTCATCGAAGGGATTTGGTGCTTGGGACTAATGTCTGTCCACTATGAGACTGGTTTAGGCACAACTTTATATATTCTGGTTTCACTCTCTTCTTGCTGACCAGTGCCCACTGTGGCTGTTACCGTGAAAATAAGCCCCTTAGCACTACTGAGGGTAGCAGCTTGTGCACCGCTATCTGCGGTTATGGCAGCAGTGGCAGCCTTAGTTTCGGACGTCCAGCTACCTGTTGTGCCAGAACCAGTGGCAGTAACCTTAATAGTGTCCCCAGTGGTGGTTGTTGTCCAGTCGCCCGTAGCCGGGACATAGGTAGCGCTGCCTGTGACGGTGACCGAGATGCTTCCACTGGCAACAATTATTCTGCCATTGTCAGGTGCAGCCCCACCGGTGATCTTGAATGCATCACCGATATCAGGCAAGCTAAAGACACTGCCGCCACTAACTTGACAATTAGTTTTAGTTTTGTCAGAGTTAATAAACTTAAACGCAGGAATCTTACCAGTTTTCACTGGATCCAAGACATCCTCGACATAATAACTCCCCCTAAGACCAGAGTTATCCAGGCTAAAAACAACCTTCTGCCTTTCGTTCGTGTCAAAATCGACCCAGCGCAGGATGAGGGGAAAGCCTGAGTCTCCAGTTATTGCCGCGTCTTGAGCCGCGTAGGCATAGAAGCTCACCCAATAGCCAGCTTCCTGCACCTGTCTGACTGCAGCCATATCGTTAGAGCTACGGGTACTCCCGGTAAACGTTTGGGAAATAGCCATGGTAATGCCCGTAGCGATAAGAGCGGTAAGAGCGATGCCTATTAGCAGCTCAAGCAGAGTAAATCCCTTCTGGTCTTTATATATCAACCTCGTGTCCATTTGTAAAATCCTAAACAATATCCAAATTCAAAAATCAAAGGTCAGAAATCAAAATAACAAATCGAAATGCAAAACTTAAAATGCTTATATCCCTGCTTGCGTCTTTGCTTTTTGCATTTTAATTTTTTATTTACTGGTGCTCTGTCATTTTGCACTTCTATTTTTCTCCTTTTGCATTTTGAAGAAATTTGTTTAGAGTTTAGAAATTAGTATTTCCCTCCATTATCGGTCTACCTTATAGCCCTCCAATGTGATTTCTACGTTGTAAGCCCAGTAAGAATTCTTGTTAATAAAGGTATATATTACCTTGTCCTGGTTTGCCGTATCCTTGTGTTTAATGACGAGCGCTATCATCTGAAGGCCCTTGTCCGTGTCCATTGGCTTATTATTTTCGCTATCCCAGGGTATACCCACTATATCCTCAACAACCTCACCATTACGGTTAACGCTCCAGATAGAGTAACCCTCAGGGATACCGCTAATTTTTTCATAGGTGGGGTTGTTGTTGTTCAGCACCGACGCGGGGTTGTAACCCTGACTTTTAACATACTCCATCTGCCTTCTGGCCAGGCTTTCGGCAGTGGTTCGCTCATCGGCAATAGAGAGAACCTTCGAGGAAGTAGATAGGGCGCCTAAAATGGCGATAGCAACTATCCCTATAAGGGCTATGGCTATTAGTACCTCAATCAGAATGAAGCCCCTAGACTTGCCTTGAAAGGCTCTCCCTCCCTGGTTGCTCAGTCTTAGTTTTTTCATTTTCCCCGTTTCTCCGTCCTGTCATTGCGAGCACCCGCAGGGTGCGTGGCAATCTCCCATCCCCTCACCTCAGATTGCTTCGTCGCTACGCTCCTCGCAACGACGAGCACAGGTTGAAGGTTTTGGGTTTTGAGCTTTGTCATTTGTCATTGTCTCATTGATAACCCTCGCTTAGATATTTACCTGATGATAGATAGAATACATAGCTGAAAACATGGCTAAAACAACAAAACCAACCACTAAACCCAGAATTATCGTCATCGCTGGTTGAATAAGCGCCACAGCCGAGCTGGTCTTGTCATTAGCTTCGGCCTCAAAGCTTTCAGCTACGGTAGTTAGTGTGTTCTCGAGGTTACCGGTCTCTTCACCAACCCTCACCATTTGCGTCATCAAAGGCAAGAAGATGTCCCTCTTTTCCATAGGTCGGGACAAGCCTTCGCCTCTGATTAATTCCTGCTGAACTCCGGTCAGATTCTCATCTACAGTTGTATTGGTAATACTGTGAATGGTTACGGCCAGGACTTCTGGGAGCGGTAAGCCAACTCTGATTAACAATGCCATAGTCCGGCAGCACCGAGAAAGCTCACTAAGTTGGATAATACGCCCGATTACAGGCAAACCAAGCATCGTTTTATCCCAGCGGTACTTCCCGGCAGGGGTCTTGCTATAGAGATAGATTGCGCCAACCGCAATTACAAGTCCGAGCAAAAGATAAAGCCCACTAACTTGAAGCCAATTAGTAATGGCTATGAGGAGTTTGGTGACTGTGGGCAAGTGGGCCCCGAATTGAGTGTAGAAGTTGACAAAGGTGGGAAAAACTTTGGTGACCAATATCAATACCACACCAATAGCGACAACAACCACGATAATGGGGTAAGTCAGGGCACCTTTTATTTTCTTCTGAGTGTTGACTCCTCTTTCCATGTAATCGGCCATTTGCCTCAGCACGACCTCCAGATTACCACCTTGCTCACCGGCAGCTACTGCCCGGTGGTACATTGAAGAGAAAGCCTGAGGGTGTTTGCTTAAAGCCGCTGACAGCGAGCTACCGCCGCGAATATCCGAGGCTATCTCACTAATTGTTTTCCGCAGCGTCTGATTAATTATCTGTTCTTGTAACAAATCCAGGGCAGTGACAATATCGGTACCTGATTCCAGGAGCAGCGCGAGCTGGCGGGAAAACATGACTATTTCTGCCGGCTTTATTCGAGAAAAGTAGGCTCGCAGTCTTTCTCTATCAAACCAAGGGCGAACTAACTTAAGGCTGAGCACCCGATAGCCGCCATAGCCCAACAGCTCACTTGCCGTCTCTTCACTGGTAGCCGAAACCTTGCCACTAATTAACTTTTTTTCTTCTTCAGCATAAGCTACATAAGTAAAATCCATTTATGACCTCCAAGCAGCTAGGTTGTAACATAGGCATTGCGCAGCACCTCAGCGGGGGTGGTAATACCTTCCTTCACCTTGCGCATACCATCGTTTACCATAGATATCATACCTTCTTTAAGTGCCTGAGCCCGAATATCAGTACTGCTGGCTCGATTACAGACCATCATTCTTAGCGAGTCGCTCATAGTTAGAATTTCAAAGATTCCCGTCCGCCCCACGTAACCGGTATAGGCACAGGACTTACAGCCGGTACCATAGAGGAACTTGGTCTGCTTCTCCCCCATTTCCTTTTCATAAGCCATCTGCTCCACCAACGGAGCCTCAACAAGGCGACCACAATCCGGACAGATACGGCGCACCATCCGCTGAGCGACAACACCAACAACCGCTGAGGCTATCAAGAAGGGCTCTACCTTCAGGTCAAGGAGACGGGAGAGCACACCGGCAACCTCATTGGCATGGATAGAAGACAGCATTAGGTGCCCGGTTAAGGCTGCCTGGGTAGCTATGTTAGCTGTCTCGGCATCGCGTATCTCACCAACCAATATTACATCAGGGTCAAGACGAAGTATGGATCTTAAGCCGCTGGCAAAGGTAATGCCCGCTTGAGAGTTGACCTGAATTTGATTAATATCCTTGAATCGGTACTCAGCAGGGTCTTCAATGGTAATGATATTTCCCCCTTGAGTATCAAGGGAGTTGATTGAGGCATATAGAGTGGTAGTTTTGCCAGCTCCGGTAGGACCGCTAATCAGAATCATACCATAGGGAACCTTGAGCATACCTTCATACTTTGCCAAGCTATCGGGCAGCATACCAAGCTCCGATAACCCCAGAGTAGCTATTGATTTATCCAGAAGCCGCAGGGTTGCCGTCTCACCCCAGACAGTGGGAGCGGTAGCAACTCTGATATCTATCTGTCGCCCTTTAGCCTTGGTAGAGAATTGACCATCTTGAGGACGAAAATGGTCAGCGATATTCATTTCAGCCAGGATTTTAATTCGTGAAATGAGTGCTCGATGTATACTTACAGGCAGAGACATCATATCTTGAAGAGTGCCATCTATACGGTAGCGTATTCGCAATTTATCTTCTTCTGGCTCAATATGAATATCAGATGCGCGGGCTTTGACTGCCTCATCAACTATAAGATTGAGAGCTTGAACCAGAGGGGTATCAGTAGTAGCACTAATGGCGAGCTTCTCATCAGTTTCTTCTTCCGGGATAGAGATGCTAGAAACCTGCTTTTCAATTTCGCTATAGGCTTTATAATTGAAGTCTATAGCGTCCCTGATTGCCTGGATAGTGGCAGCTACAGGCTTAATCCTCATTCGGCTCTGGGCGGAAAGAGCCTCCAGGGCAAAGATATCAGTCGGGTCTGCCATAGCCACTTCCAGTGTCTTACCGGATATAGTCAGGGGTATGGCATTGTATCTCCTCGCCATCACCTCGGGAATCAATTGTAACGCCTCAGGCTGCGGCATCTGCCTCAGTAGCTTGGCGTGAACCTTACCTGACTTAACTGGCTTCTCTGCTGCCCGGTCAGGTAACTCTTCAGCCCCAGGTTTAGAAACTGGTTTCCGACCCAACTCCAGGACTTTTATCTGCTGGTGCTGGGCAAATTGCTGCGCCTCGGGACTAAGCCCCACTGATACCACAATCACCTTCTCATCAACGCCAACCTCATAGGCTTTAGTATCAAATAACATTACCTGTTCCAGACCCACTTCTTTATCTCCATTCAGGAAATCTATACCCAGCCTGCGCTCAACCTGACCGCTTTCAGTATGAGCCAGTATATCAAAGGTATATTCAATCCCTGACCGACCTTTAATTTTGGCCTTCTCTTTTATTCCGTAGCCCCGTTTGGCTAAAGATTTGACCAGTTCCTCCTTCGTCCCAAATCTGACCGGCTCCTCGGTCTTAACTAACTGCGTGGGTCTCAAAGTTATTAGTTGCTCAATTTGTTCTCCATCAATAACCTTTATTCGCTGTTTGCGAGCCAGTTGTTTCGCCTCCTCACTAAGTCCAGGGACGGCAACAAGAATCCTGTCAGGAATTCCGCAATCATAGGCTTTATTGGCAAGGCTGAAAATAGCGCCCACTTCTATCTCCCTTTCACCACAAGCACTGATACCAATAGCAATAGTATGGCTCGTAAAACCATCATCTCTTTGAGCCAGCATATCAAAAGTATGCTCGATCCCTGATTTCCCGATGCGCTTAGCTCCATCGGTTACTTCATAACCCTGCTGCTCCAGATACTCTCTAATCTGTGTCCCTAGCTTCGAACCGATTTCCATTTGATGCGTCTCCCCATCCACTTTCTGCAATTCAGGCAAAGTACCATTTGCAAACTGGTTGAAATCAAGATTGCTAACCATGTCTTAACTCAAGCTAACCATAGCTCAATAGTCCGCCTTTTCACGAACCTGAATACAATTTAACATATTTGACTAGTTTGTCAATAGAACTTTTGGGGGATATGGGAGTAGTCGGGAGCCAGTAGGGAATCTTCTGAATGCTGAATTCTGAATTCTGAATTCTGACTACTGGCTACTAATTTCGGGATTTGGTGCTTGGGATTTGGGATTTCTTCAATTCCGTGGGGGCGATGTTTTAGCCTCGCCCTGCGGTCTAAAGACCCGCAGCTACATTAGCTTGGCAATGACAGAAGGGGGGGGTGTCCCACAATGACTTTTGTGTCACTATTTCTGCGAATTACTATAATTGCCTGTAAAGTGGCAGTTAAATTTCATCAAAATCTTCTGGTACCCTTCGTGGTTTTGCTTCCGGTGAAATCCAGCCACTGTGCAGGGCGAGGGTAACAGCGTGGGCTCTATCATTAGCATTTAGCTTACGCAGGATAGCGCTGACATGATTCTTAATTGTCTGCTCGCTGATTGTCAGGATACGGGCGATTTCTTTATTTGAGTTGCCTTCAGCAACGTAGGTTAGAATCTGCGTTTCCCTTTTGGTAAGAGGAGCAGCTATGCCTTCCATAGTTCTCGTAAAACCGCGAAATTGGTTTAATACTTGCTTGGCAACCTTGGGCCTAGTCATCAAGCTTTCATTTATGGGATATTCACCACTGTGGGCTCGTCTTATGGTGCTAGCCAGCTCATCGGCAGTGGCTCTCTTACTCACGCAGGCTGCGGCGGCAGTCTTAATTACTTCAAAAAGCTCTTCATCATTAGGGTCAGGGCTTAGCACTATTACCTTAGTATTTGGATAGTATTGGGCAATTTTTCTACCCAGTTCGATACCGCTGAGGCTAGCCAAGTCAGAGCCAAGTAAAGCAACATCTGGGAGATTAGCTTCAATTAGTTCGAGTGGGTTCTGAGTTGGGTCGCATTCCAATATCTCCAGGTCAGGTTGTCCAGATAGTGCCTGATGCACCCCGGCTCTGAAAAGTGCCTGCTCATCAATTACCATAACTTTGATCTTATCCATCAGTAACCTCCTAGTGAAGCTTTACATCTCTAATTCAAACACCCTCTTGGTTATTTAGATTTAGCTCCGATGATTTATCGTATAACGTATCTTCTTTTGTGTCAATATTATATCATCTCGCACTGTCAAGCATTTGAGGGCTTGACAAGTGCCATTGAGGTAGTATAATGGTATTAGGCTAAAAGTACCAAATAGCGGTGCGGTTTAATGAATCGGCGAAGGTCTAATATAGAGATAATAGCTGATATGCTCAAAGTGGGGGAAAATGGCGCCGGTAAGACAGAGATTATGTATAGCGCCAATATGAGCTATGCCCAGATACAAAAGTATCTCGGTTTCCTCTTGAGCCACGGGTTCATCAACAAAGTGAAGGTGGGGAATCCTGTAGTTACCTATCAGGTAACGGACAAAGGAGGAGAGCTGCTCAAGAATATAAACAGCATAGTTGAAGTACTCGAGTTCCGAAACGGCAATGGCCATATAGCTTGAAACTCGAATGTTGTGGAGTTATAGAGGGGTGGCTGAAAATAGAGTGAGGTCACCCCTTATTTAATATAAAAATAAAAGGAGTTATTATGATAGGAGCGGTATATGTCTGAAAAAAGAATGCTAATAGTAGATGCCGAGCTGGTGAAAAAAATAGACGATAACCGGGGCGACCTGGGGCAGTCTGACTTCATCAACTTTCTCATCGAGAGTCAGCTGCAGGAAAAAGAACAAGGTAAAAAGCAAGGCAGCATAACCCGAGAGGAATTTCACCAGTTTCAGGAAGGCACGAAAGAGCTATTGCGCAATTTCTTGGAATTCTTTATCAGCTACGGGCTGGAGTTAGGCAAGCAACCTAGCGATAGCGAATTCGAGCAATTAAGCCGGAAACTGCAAAGTCTAGATAGCTCGGCAAAAGCAAAAAGCTCCTAATCTCTGCGCATTTTTCTCTACAATCACATTCTCCACAGCTTCAAATAGAACTATCTTCTAGAACATAATCTCTTCCCACCTATCCCCAGCCTTGTCATACTATCTTCAGGCTAATGAAGTCCTCCTTTGTCATTTTGTATGACACGGAGGACAGCAGGAGGTATAGCTATGACAAGTCCGCTTGAGTTACTGCGACAGGGCAGAAAAGAAGAGCTATGGCAGATGTGCTGTGGCTTTCTTGACCTCAGCCTGGAGCAGTTTATGGATATCCAGAAAAGGCTGCTTCTGGAAGAGATCGAGTTATTAAAGAACAGCGAGCTGGGCAGGAGGGTAATGGGCGGCGCCATGCCTAACACCGTGGAAGAATTCCGGGAGCAGGTACCCTTAACAACTTATAGCGATTACCTGCCTGAGCTCGTGGAGAAAAGGGAAGACGTATTGCCGGCCAAGCCTGCCATGTGGATACATACCATAGGCAAGCCTGGTGAATATAATATCAAAAATGTGCCACTATCTGAGAGATTCTTATATGAGTTTGAGCGGGTGGCTGGCGGTGTTGGGCTTTTGGCTTCTTGCGACCATGAAGGCAACTTTTTAGCTAAAGAACATATAAAAACCCTGTCCACTATGGGGTCTCGATATTACGGATCAGGTGTGGTGGGATATATGGCACAAAAAGCACTTGGCTATGACCTCTTACCATCTAATGTCGAGGGACTATCCTTTCAAGAGAGGATGGAAGCCGGCTTTAAGGAGGCTTTATCTCGGGGGCTTGATAGTTGTGGTGGTTTACCCTCAATCCTGGTTTATGTTGGTGAGATGTTCAGACAAGGAGCAATAGATATAGACACTCGTTTTCTTCTATCCCATCCCAAGGCATCTGCCCGCTTCATTAAAGGATTAATTAAGAACAAGCTGGCTCATCGTCCTATGTTGCCCAAGGATTTGTGGTCGGTTAAGGTAGTTGTGGGTGGAGGCACAGACAGTGGCATTTTCCGGGAAATGGTAGAGGAACTGTGGGGAAGGCACCTCCTGGAGATATATGCCGGCACTGATGGTGGCATTTATGCCACCCAGACCTGGGACTATGAGGGCATGACTTTTATCCCCAACCTCAACTTCTTCGAGTTTATTCCCGAAAGGGAGTGGTTCAAATGGCAGCTAGACCATTCCTACCAGCCGAAGACTATCTTGCTGGATGAGGTAAAATCGGGTGAGAAATACGAGATAGTCATCACCAATTTTCATGGCGGCATTCTGACCAGGTATAGAATTGGCGATATAGTCAAAATAACCTCACTTCAAAACGAAAGGTTAGGTATTGATATCCCCCAGATGATGTTTGAAAAGCGAGCTGATGAACTTATTATCATATTTGGTTTCGGTCACCTGACGGAAAAACTAATCGGGGAGGCAATTGAAAACACGGGCATTCCTTACGTAGACTGGACAGCACGCAAGGAGATAATCGATGATAAGCCAGCCTTACATATCTACCTTGAGCTTGCCGAAACCTATATTGCCAGTGAGCGGAGCGTGGCTGCATCTGTATACGGTGAGCTAGAGAAATTAGATAGCATTTATCACTTCAACCTTCACAAGTATGCTTATGGTGATGCCATAAGTTTCCTCGGCCTAAGACCGGTAGCAGTTACATTTCTTCCTGAGGGCGCCTTCTCCAGTTATATCTCCCGACGGCAGGCTGAGGGGGCTGCTTTGGACAGGCTGAAGCCGCCGCATATTAATCCCTCTGACGAAGCACTTTCTTTGCTAGGAGCTCCCAAGGTTGTGGTGGAAGCTGTGCCGGCAACTGAAGCCGAGCGTGCGGCTCCTCGATGAGATGTAAAGCTCAAGACAACATAAAGAAAGTGAGGAGATGCGGCCGTGACCAAGCCAATTGAGTTATTGCGACAGGGCAGAAAAGAAGAGCTCTGGGAGATGTGCTGCGGCTTTCTCGACCTCAGCTTGGAGCAGTTTATGGCTATCCAGAAGAGGCTGCTTCTGGAGGAGATTGAGCTCTTAAAGAACAGTGAGCTGGGCAGGAGGGTGATGGGTGGTGCCATGCCCAACACCATAGAAGAATTCCGGGGAAAAGTGCCATTCACGACCTATACTGATTATTGTCCTGAACTTATAGAAAGAAGAGAAAATGTATTACCAGCCAAGATTGCCAGGTGGGTGAGAACTTCAGGTACATCTGGACAATCTTATATTAAATGGGTACCCCTTTCAGTGGGCTTTGTTCGCGAATTGGAGAAGCTGCTGGCAGCCGAGATTATTTTTTCCGGCTGTAGTAGTAAAGGCGATATCTCCAGGCTTAGGGAGCATTTTAAGGTGCTGCAAACTCTAGGGCCTCCGGTGTATGGAACAGGTTATTTAGCCTACATAATAAAACAAGCAATCAACTGCGATTTTTTACCTTCCCATGGAGAAGGGCTACCTTTTGAGCAGTGCATAAAGCTTGGCTTCGAGGAAGCTCTATGCTGCGGGCTTGATGGTTTTGGTGGCATAGCTTCGGCATTAGTCTACGCCGGAGAGCAAATTAAGAGGCGGGCGGGAAATATAAGCAGCCGCTTTTTGTTAGCTCATCCAGGGGCACTACTAAGAATAACCAAGGGAGTGGTCAAGAGCAAGTTGACCCACCGCCCGCTATTGCCCAAAGACCTATGGACAGTGCGAGGGATAATATGTGGCGGCAGCGATGCCACAATTTTCAAGAAAAGAGTGGAGAAACTATGGGGCAGACGCCCTCTTGAGCATTATGCCAGTTGTGAAGGAGGCTATTGCGCTCTGCAGACCTGGGATTACGAAGGCATGACCTTTATTCCCAACCTCAACTTCTTCGAGTTTATTCCCGAAAGGGAGTGGTTCAAATGGCAATTAGACCATTCTTATCGACCGAAGACTATCTTGCTGGATGAGGTAAAGGCTAGTGAGAATTATGAGATCGTTCTTACCAACCTTCACGGTGGGGTCTTTGTCCGATATAGAATTGGCGATATAGTGAGAATAACCTCGCTGCGAAACGAGAAGTTGAACATTGATATTCCGCAGATGGTGTTTTATAGCCGGGCTGATGACCGTATTGATATTTCCGGATTTGGTCGTCTTACCGAAAAAGTGATTTGGGAAGCGATTGAAAACAGCGGTATTCTTTATAAGGATTGGACGGCGCGTAAAGAGACAGTTGGAGATATGGCAATATTACATCTCTATCTAGAACTCGAAGATGATTATGTTGCCAGCGAAGAGGGTGTAGCGGCAGCAGTATATAGCGAGCTGCAAAAGCTGGATAGTATATATCACTATAACGTCTATAGTGCCTATAGTGATCCGGAAACTATGCTCGGTCTGAAGCCTATAAAGGTTACCTTTATCCCTCGAGGTGCTTTTGCTAGATACATCTCTCAACGCCAGGCTGAGGGCGCTGATTTAGGCACTATCAAGCCGCCGCATATCAACCCTTCAGACAAGGTGCTTTCCTTGCTGGGAGCTCCCAAGGTGGTGGTAGAGGCTGCACCGGTAACTGAAGCTGAACGTGCGGCTGCTTGATAACAGCAGCATAGTCTAGAGACAATCGAGACGCTTTTCAAAGACAAGGAAGGCGAGGCTTTAACCTCGCCTTTTCATTTATCACTCTAAGTCCTTCGTAGATTCTTTGCCGGTAGCCCAGAATGCGAAAAACAAACCTTCGAGTTCGTCTTATGCGAGAGAGCCGTACCTGAGAACATTTGGTACCTTTCGGTATTACCATAGTCCTCTTGACAGCTTCTAAATTTACATCAATAATAGCTTTATATTAAAGTATTTTACCGAGATGGTGACACAACAGTCATGGCGAGGCGCTTTCTTTTGTCATTGCGAGGCACAAAGTGCCGAAGCAATCTCGTGGAGGAGTATAGGATTGCCACGCACCTTTCAGGTACTCACAATGACAGCAGGGAAGAGCTCAGAATGACAGGTAAAACTGTGTTAGAATTCACGTATTTGACTATATAAGGGCAATATTATGGATGTCCAGGTTTTAATTCCTTTAATTGCTACGATTGCTTATATCCCCTTATTTGTTATTCTGCTGTCTAACCGGCCCTGGCAACAAAGGCATAGTCTTTTCCTACTATTCTTAATACCTACCATGCTATGGAGCTTCAGCGGCTTTTTCTTCCGTAGCGATTTCCTTATGCCCTACAAGCTCTTCCTATTCAAAATTGGCATCTGCCTGTTCATGTGGATGCTAGTTCAACTTCATTATTTTATCCGTTCCTTCTACCAGTCTGAGCGCATCAAAATACCACTAGCTTATCTTTTCCTGGTAGCCACGATTGTCCTGGTGGCATTAGGCCACATCCCTCAGCACATTGAAATCACTGCCGGCGGCATCAATGTTTACTATGGTCCCTGGCTTATCGCTACAGGTTTACTTTTTCTTTCCATAGTAGGCGTCGGGGATATATATTCTTTGCTGCAAAAACACAGGCTCTCGCCCAACCCGGCAGAGCGCAATCAGATAATTTATTTATTTGTTGCCATCGGCGTCTTAACAGCTTTTTTATTAAGCTCTTACATTCCCCGTGGCGGCGAATTTCCTGTGAGCCACATCGGCAACTTTATAGTTGCCTGTGTCTTAACCTACGCCGTTGTCACCCACCGTCTGCTGGATATCAGGGTCATATTCCGCCAGGCCCTTATATACGTAGTCCTCTATGGCGGCAGTGTTGGCATTTTGTTGCTGCTTTTCAACCTCGCTCACCGATTGGCCGGCTTTGAGCTTAACCTTGCCTCTTTAGCGGTAACCATGGGCCTGGGAATTCCTGTTATCTTGTTTCTTGTTCACAAGGCGCATGGCCTCTGGCAAAGGAAGGTGGAGGATGCCTTCATGGGGGCAAAATCCTTCTATCGCAGGCAGTTATCTCAATTTATCACCGGGATACACAATGTTCCTACCCTGGAGCAGTTGGGGAACGGATTTATATCACTGCTTGCTCAATCTGTTGATTGTCGGAGAGCTTGTCTACTTTTGCCCCAGGCTGGAGACGGAGATTTTGGCACCCAATTTATCTACCCTCCTGTGGAGGATAATCCTATGGGGGAGTTGAAGTTGAGGAAGGATAGTCCCGTTGTGACCTGGATGGAGCGCAAAAGCACCCTATTGCCACAAAGGAGTCTCGCTATCCTTCCCGAATTCCAATCTATATGGGAGGAGGAGAGGGAAGAAATTCAATCGGCAGGGGTAAACATGTTCGTTCCCTTAATGAGCGAAGGGAAGATTGTGGCTATTGCAGCAATAAGTGAGAGACGAGATGGGAGGCTTTACGCCGTTGAGGATATTGATTTATTGGAGTCCATCACCGCTCAGGTGGCAGCGAGCATGGAAAAAGAGTATTCCCGTGAGCGCTTGAGGGAACAAGAGCAAGAAACAACCCTGCTGAACCGTTTGACTTCAATCATAACCTCCAGCGTAAGCATTCAAATGATATTTGAAGGTTTCGCCCAGGAATTAAAGAAAGTGGCGGATATTGATTGGGCAACAATTGCTTTAATTGATGGAAACGAGCTTTGCTTTATGGTCCTATCCAGCACCATAGGTTCTGCTTGGCAGCCGGGGGAAAGGATACCACTCGAAGGGACAGCTACGGAGTTGGTGTGCCGGGAGAGGCAGGCCCTATATGAATCTGATCTGAAACAGCACCACAGATTCCGGACCGGGGAGAGTCACATGCAGCAAGGGATTCGTTCTGTTGTTTACCTGCCCTTGAGTGTCACAGACCGCACTATTGGTAGCCTGATTTTGGCCAGTCGTAAATCTAACGCTTACAGTCGCAGGCAAATAAAGCTTCTGGAAAAGGTGGCTTTGCAGATTGCTGCGCCAATCAAAAATGCTCAACTTTATGCCCGGTTGGAGCAAAAGTCTCGTATTGATGAGCTTACCGGGCTATTTAATCGGCGTTATTTTGAAGAGCGACTCAAAGAAGAGCTTTCCCGGCATTCTCGCTATAGTGACGTGTTCTCTATATTCATGATTGACCTGGATAACTTTAAGGCCTATAACGACGTATATGGACATCCCGCCGGGGACATTCTTCTGGGCCAGATAGGGAAGATTATCAAAAGCTCTGTCAGGAATGTTGACCAAGCTTTTCGCTATGGCGGTGATGAATTTGTTGTCATTTTGCCCCAGACGGCTAGGGATGCTGCCTATGTCGTAGCTGAGCGGGTTCGAAGGCAGATTGCCGAGGAGATGGAGAAGAGGGCAATTGCTGTGACCTGCAGCATTGGTTTGGCTAGCTATCCTGCAGATGGAATGTTGTCTGGTGAACTTGTTGACGTGGCTGATACTGCCCTTTATAATGCTAAGCGGACAGGAGGTAATCGAATCTTCCTTTCCTCCAAGATTCTGTCTAAACCACCGGATGACGGAGGGATTCCTGGGATTATTACCAGACCTAGTAGTTTGAGCGAGGTCTATGACATAGCCTCGGCAGCGGAGGCTAAAGACCCCTATACTTATGGTCATTCTAAGAAAGTTAACATTTACGCCGTGGCTTTAGCAGAAGCGATTGGACTATCGCCCGATGAGGTGTCTACGTTGAGTGCTGCTGCCTTGCTTCACGACATTGGCAAAATCGTCATTCCCGATAAAGTGCTTAACAAAAAAGGGAAGCTTAATAAAGAAGATTGGGAAACGATTAAGGCTCATCCCAAGTTAGGGGCAAATATTATAAGTAACATACCCAGGCTAGCTCCTTCTGTAAATAGCATTTTATATCACCATGAAAGGTGGGATGGTAGTGGCTATCCTGAAGGACTGAAGGGCGAAGAGATTCCCATAGAAGCCCGCATCCTCGCCATAGCTGATAGCTTTGAGGCTATGACTTCTGCCCGTCCTTATCGTCCTCCCCTGTCTCTTGAGGAGGTAGTAACAGAGCTCAGGCAAGGCGCTGGGCTTCAGTTTGACCCCAAGTTGGTGGAGGTCTTCATCGATATTGTCGAGGCCGGACTTCTTGGGGGGGTGAAGATAGGTCAAGACGCATCCAGTGAACAACCAGGTCCGTAACTGTGGGGCTAAAAATCACCCCGCGGTATCGAAGAAATCTTAAATCCCAAGCACCAAATCCCAAACAAAAGAAAGGAAAATCTAATTCCTCTCATCAAAATACCAATGACCAAAACAGTTTAGAGTTTTGAATTTTGATATTTGGATTTGTTTGGAGATTGGATTTTAGGATTTGGAATTTAGCCAAAGAGATTGCCACACACCTTTCAGGTGCACGCAATGACAAGGGTGAAAAATAAATATAGCTGCGGGAATTTGGGGATATTGAGTTTTGCATAGGGCTAAAGCGTTACACCATTGGTACCCCAGGGGTGGGCTGTTTCTTTACCAGAACACATATATTGCGTGAGAAATTCTTCATCGGCAAATGGTAGGACTTCTCCGGTGACATAGTAATGATTTCCCAGCCAGTTTTGATTAATAGCTTCCGTAACTCGCCATAAGAGAACAGGTGATAGTAGCGGTAAACTGTTTTTCCTTTTAGCCTCCAGGGGACTTGTTGCTCTTTTGATTTGAACCAGAACCTTAGTTGTCCATGGTTCCACACCGTTAAAAAGGCCTCGCCCTGGGGCTTTAATACCCGTTTTAATTCGACGAATGCTTTTTCCCTTTCCTCTCTGCCTTTGATATGGTGGTAAGTGGCCACTGATATTGCCCAATCGAAAGTATTATCGGGGAAAGGCAGAAACAAGGCATCCGAGGCTATTAAGTTGACATAAAACTTAAACTTAGCAGAATATCCCATAGCTTGCTTGAGCATAGCAGGGGAGGAGTCCACCCCCCAGAGTTCAAAGCCCGGGCTGAAAGGCAAGAAATCCGGCCCGTGAGCGCAGCCCACATTTAGCAGCTTCCCGCTTTGCCATATTGCTGCTTGTTTCTCTAGTTCTTCTTTTAATAAAGGCCAATGCCTTACGCGATACCAGCTTTCAGCTATTTGGTCGAAAACTTCTCTATTTGTGGTCATAGATACACTCTGCTAAACTTTAGCATATTATGGTGAAATGCTCATGGTCGCCAGTCTCTTGTTGCCATCCCGAATGGAGAGAAGCGGATTGGAGAATCTATTCGTTAAGAGTAAAAAGGAGAGTCTTCGCTACGCTTAGAATAACACCTCCATCCTGTCGTTGCGAGGCTGACGAAGTCAGCCGGAGCGATCTCGTGGAGGGGCAGGGATTGCTTCGCTCTGCTCGCAATGACATTTCAGAAGAGGGCTCAAATGACATGGAGACGGCATGAAGAAAGCATCTCGAACAATTTCTGGAGTAACCCCGGTGGCAGTTATGGCCAAGCCATTTCCTTGCCCAGGCAAATGTGTTTATTGCCCCAGTTCTCTTGAGGCGCCCAAGAGCTATACTGTGGAGTCTCCAGCGGTGCTCCGAGCTCGAAGCTGCGGCTTTGATGCCAAAAAACAGGTAGAGGTCAGGCTCAAGACATTGGCTGAAATGGGACATGCCCAAGATAAGGTAGAGCTTATCATCATGGGGGGCACCTTTCTGTCTTATCCCCGGGACTATCAGTATCAGTTTATTAATGATTGCTATGATGCTCTGAACGGCACCCCCTCTAGCAGTTTAGAGGAAGCCAGAAAGTTGAATGAAAATGCTGAGCATCGCTGCGTAGGATTGTGCATCGAGACGCGGCCTGACTTTTGTGGGGAGAAAGAGATAAGGAGCATGCTTGATTTTGGCACTACCAGGGTGGAGCTTGGGGTACAGACTTTGGACGATGAGGTTCACTGCCTGACAAAGAGGGGACATGGAGTAGCCGCAGTTGTCTCCGCAACCAGGTTATTACGAGATTATGGCTTTAAGGTTTATTATCATTGGATGCCTGGCTTGCCGGGATCAACACCTGAGCATGACCTGGAGCTATCGCGGCAATTGTTTAGGGACGAGCGCTTTCGACCCGACGGGCTCAAGCTTTATCCCACGCTTGTGGTTCTGGGAAGCGAGCTGGAGAGCTGGTATCGAGATAATCACTACCGGCCTTATGGTGATGAGGAAATGATTGATTTGCTTATAGCTATTAAAGCCCTAATTCCCAAATATGTAAGGATTTCGAGATTGATGCGGGACATCCCCAGCAAATTTATCATTGCCGGCAGCAGAGACTTAGCGCTCAGAGGAACTATTAGAAAGAAGATGAATCAAACAGGTCTTCACTGCAACTGCATTCGTTGTCGGGAATATGGACATCGCCTGAGGGATGGCTGGGCAATTGGCAAGCCCTGTCTAACCAGGCTGGATTACGAAACTTTGGGGGGGAAGGAAGTCTTCCTCTCCTACGAGGATGAGAATGAAACCTTATTTGGCTTGCTAAGGTTGAGAATAAATGAGCGAAAAGCGGTAGTTAGAGAGCTACACATTTTTGGTCCTGAAGTTCCCGTGGGGGGAAGGCTAAAGCAAGCTGCTCAACATCACGGCCTCGGGGAAGGGTTGCTTCGAGAGGCAGAGAGAATCGCCGGCGAGGAATTTAAGGCTGATAGACTCTTGGTGCTTAGTGGTGTCGGTGCCCGGGAGTATTACCGCTCGCTTGATTATAGTCTGGAAGTCGCTTACATGGTCAAGGAGCTTGACTGAGCTACATGGGAGTGCCTGAGCAAAGTAGCAGGGCAAGCTAGTCTGCACTTGAGTGCCGCTCATGTTTCGATAAGGCTTCAACGTGAGTCTAGCCAAATGCTCACCACGAGCGATTTAATAAACAATCCCCTCAACTATATTGACATCGCTTAATAGCTATAATTATAATGAATTGAAGGTACTACAGAAGCTATTCGCTCAATTGAGAGGCTTGGAACCTGGAGAAAATAAGGAAAGGAGGAAGAGCCGATGGATAACGAGGTAAGGCCAACCTGGGGATTAGCTTGGGGATTATGGTGGCGGATGTTTCTTATTAGCCTGGGAATATTTGTAATAATCGCGGCGATTCTAGCCTTGGTGGGCATAAAACTCATACCCTGGGAATCTATGCCTTGGTGCATACCTTGATGGCTCTTTGAATGGTTGCTTGGAGGGTTGTGACGATTTGCCATTGCGACCAGGCAAGGGTGTGGTGGTTGCAGCGCCGGGATGGATTACGGCAGGTAAGCACGCTGATAGGGTGACGATTGCAGTTTTGAGCTATTGACAAGGAGAGCTCCCAGCTATATCGTTATGTAAAAGAATAAAAGGGAGGGCAAGATATGGAGAGAACTTGGAAGCCGACGGTTGGTGGCATATTAGCTATCATTGCCGGGGCCCTTCAGGTAATACTGGGCATAATAATCGCTGCAATTGGCGGGATAACATTCTTGTTCGCATGGGCAGGAGTTTTTGCTACTCCGTTAATTGTATTCGGGATAATTGCAATAATAGGCGGTATCTATGCCTTAAGAAGAGAGGTTTGGGGTTTAGCGCTTGCCGGGTCTATATGTGCAATCTTTGGTCCTTGGTTTATTCTTGGAATACTCGCCATTATATTCGTCAGCTTGGGGAAGGGCGAATTTAAGTAAAGTCCAAAATTCTGCAAGTTATGTGAATCAGGTTTGAAAAGCTTTAAGAACAGTAAGGAGGCAAGATGGAAAAGTATCCTTTTCTACGGTATGCGACTCTTGTTTTGAGGATCGTAGGGTGGATAGTACTTGTAGTCGGCGTTATTGCTTCGATTGTTTTCGGGGTTAGGACGGGTGGAATTACAGGTGCTTTTTATGCAATTGGGGGAATAATTTTCTCCTTCCTATCCTGGCTATTCTTGCTGGCAACTAGAGAACTTATTTACATACTTATCCATATAGAAGAGAATACCAGAAACACAGCCGAGCGCCTTACAAAGGAATCAGGCTAAGGCAGATTTATGCCTCAGCAGGTTATGTGAATCAAGGCAGCAACCTTCTTCTTCTGTTCAGCAAGCTCATTTACCCTGGCTACGGCGTCATAGGATGGCTGAGCCAGTAAGCTTAGATTTTTCCCTTGAGCCCAGCTTTCCACCTCAGGAGCTATATGGGCGGCGCCATTGGTTCCGGTGCCGACAATTATTATTTCAGGCTGACCCTGGCTCAATTCTTCCAATTCCTGTTTCGTGATTTTATGGCTGCCGAACATCAGAAACCCGCCTTTGCGCTTCTTTACCATGCCATCAGCAAAAATCAGAACATCCCGGCGGTATTTCTTGCCTTCAACTACTATAGAGCCAAAGATAAGTTTATCTATTTTAGCCACGAAATTTAACTTCCCCTCTCTGTGATTTTTTCTTACTTTTTAAATCGGCCTTTTGTTTGCTGTTCCGTTTTATGGCCCGTCCATGCTTGAAACGATTTAGGTTTACAAATCCTTTTGCCACGATTCTCCCTTAAATAAAACTATTCTTCAGCTTGACTATCGCCTCCTCAACATCGCTGCCCTGTGTTCTGAGGTGTTTTATAGCTTGTTCTATTTTATCATGTTTGTAGCTATCACTGAGGTCAGCTAGCCTATTATATAAACCAGTCCGCCTGCCAACTTTGAAATTGAGCCTTTCCTCGTCTGTTAGAGATAAATACTTATTTATGATATTGAGACATTTTTCCTTATCATCGGGCATTTTGCCTTCGACCTCCATCAATAAGTTAAGTATATGGTCGCTCTTAACATAGCTGGTAACCTGCAAGTTTTCGATGAAAACACCTATTTCTTTTACTACCTCATCCTCTGTTTGCAGCTCAAAATCTCCATCCGGCAACCTGGTCCACAACGGCATAGTTGGAGAAACGTGGAGGCTGCGCAGCCTGATATAATCAGGGTCAATCTCGTTTAACACCCTGGCTGTTTCCCGGGCATGTTCTTGAGACATTTTCTTGCCCCCAAGGCCAGGCATAACATATTCACACAGAGAAATGCCTGCTTCTCTCACCTTTTTCCCACCTTCAATGTGGTTCTCAGCAGTGCATCCCTTCTCCATATAAGCCAGCAAAGCGTCATAGCCAGTCTCCAGTCCGATGTGAATCCT
Source organism: uncultured Dehalococcoidales bacterium (assembly GCA_964586515.1). Taxonomy (GTDB): domain Bacteria; phylum Chloroflexota; class Dehalococcoidia; order GIF9; family AB-539-J10; genus RBG-13-51-36. Next base: position 32,783 of record CAZPGJ010000007.1, on the reverse strand, counting down.
ATCTAGCCCGGCATCCTTGAGTTCCTTCAACTCCGCTAACGACTTTCTGGCTGCCGTATGGGACCGACCATACGTAGTTACTCTATTTAAGCTGGGAAGGGTTTTTCTCAGGAAAGTAATCAGCTGGGTTAGCTCGGGAGTGCGCATAATTAAGGTATTAGAATCCTGAAGGAAGGCTGTCTTGCCTCTTGTCCCAAGCCACAAGGCAACATGGCACACACATTGCCCATATTGAGGTTGCTTACAAAGCATTGCTGCTACTTCTCTCACTCTATCCCCATAGCCCATCTTCCAGGCCATTTCCCTAATACCTTCGCTGATGGCCTCAACTGCCTCGATGTCTCTTAAAATCTGCCCCACCGGCCTCAGCTCGAACTTGCTGCCTTTATATACTGGACAGAACTGGCATCTATTCCAAGGGCAATTCCTGGTCGCCCTTATCAGGAGGGAATAAGCTTCGCTCGGAGGTCTTATCGGACCCAGCTCAAAGGTATGGCCCAGCTTCTCTGTAACTGAGTAACTTAGCATCCTTCGTATTTTAGCCTGCTGAAAGGGAATAGGCAAATAGACTTTCACCTCCTTAGCATGATAATATCGGTATTCTAAAATGAAGCAAATTAAATTAATCTCCTTTGATGCTGAAGGAACCGTGGTAACGCCTGATTTCAGCGAGGCTATATGGCGTGAGGCGATCCCTGCGCTTTACGCTCAGAAACAAGGTATTGACTTTGCCCAAGCCAAGAGGCGTATTGCTGAGGAATACGGCAGAATCGGCGACCAGAGGCTTGAGTGGTATGATATCGAATACTGGTTTAGCTATCTTGGCCTGGGTTCTTCCGAGCCAGTGATACAAAGCTGCATGGGTAAGATAGCCTATTATCCTGAGATAACTGAGGTCCTTTCTTCCTTAGCCAGTGAATATAGGTTGATTGTTGCCTCAGGCACACCACTGGAGCTACTGCACTTGTTACTGCGAGATATCAAACCTTATTTTGCTCGAATTTTTTCTTCTGTTTCACATTATAGGCAGTTAAAAAGCCCTGATTTTTACCTCAGGATATGTGAAGAGATGGGTGTCGAGCCGAGCCAGGTCATCCATGTGGGTGATAACTGGCAATTTGATTTCCTCAATGCCCAACAGGCTGGCATAAATGCTTTCTATATTGACAGGTCAGGGAGAAACCATCAAGAATCTCTTAGCGATTTAACTCAATTAAAGCACCTTCTCATATCCCCGACATAAAATATACTCTCTTTTAGCCTGAGGGAGCCCACTAACCATAGACATTGTAGGCCATTCTGAGTTACAATAAGTCCTTGACCCATGCCAAATCATAGCGAAGCATCCCCTGAAAGCACTTCTCCCAGAAACAAATTCAACTTGTCCACGGCAGCGCTCAAGGAAATGGCTAAAAAGCTACGCCGTCACGTAATTACCATGATAGCTACAGCAGGCAGTGGGCATCCTGGCGGCTCTCTATCAGCTGCTGACATCATCACTGCGCTTTATTTCAAGGTTTTGTGCTATAACCCCGAAAATCCCCAGTGGTCAGACCGTGACCGATTTATATTGAGCAAGGGACATGCTGCTCCAATTTTGTACGCTGCCCTGGCCGAAACTGGCTACTTTCCCGTGGCGGAGCTGGCAACATTGAGAAAGTTGGATAGCCGCCTCCAGGGACACACTGATAGGAAGTTCACCCCCGGGGTAGAGATGTCAGCTGGTTCTTTAGGTATGGGTTTGTCCTTCGCCATTGGCGTCGCCCTGGCCGCCAGGCTGGATTCCAAAACTTATCGGACCTATGTTCTTCTCAGCGATGGAGAATGTGAAGAAGGGCAAACCTGGGAGGCGGCTCTTTCAGCGGCCCACTTCAAACTAGATAACCTAACGGCCGTAGTTGACTGCAATGGTATGCAGCTCAGCGGCTGGACTTGCGACATCATGAACCTTGAGCCTTTTACCCGGAAATGGCAAGCCTTTGGCTGGCATACCATTGATATAGATGGACATGACTTTGACCAAATCCTGTCCGCTTATAAAAAGGCTGAAAAGATAAAAAACAAACCTACTGTCATCGTCGCCCACACCATCAAGGGCAAAGGGGTTAGCTTCATGGAAAACAATGTGGCGTTTCACGGCAAGGCACCTACTTGGGAAGAAGCCGAAAGGGCATTAAAGGAGTTAGAGTAAGTATGGCTGAAGCATCTACTCGGGAAACCTACGGCAAAACTCTGGTAGAACTGGGTAGACAAAACAAGGACATCATTGTTCTGGACGCTGATTTATCGCCCTCAACAATGACCATTTTTTTTGCACGGGAGTTTCCTGACCGCTTTTTTAACTGCGGCCTAGAAGAACAAAACATGGTCAGCATAGCTGCTGGCTTAGCTGCTTCGGGGAAAACTGTTTTTGTCAGCAGTTTTGCCATCTTCGTTTCATGTCGCTGTTTTGACCAGCTAAGGCTTTGCCTTTCCCAGCCAGAACTAAATGTCAAAATTGTTGCCACTCATGGAGGTATTACTGTTGGTGAAGACGGCCCCTCCCATCATGCCATTGAGGACTTAGCCTTGTATTGTGCTCTCCCCGGCTTCATTGTTGTTGTTCCTGCTGATGCTATAGAGGCTGCTGAAGCAGTAAGAATGGCCGCAAATACCTATGGACCTTTCTACATCAGACTAAGCCGCCCTAAGACACCGATTGTTTACCCCGAAGGCCATCACTTAACATTAGGCAAGGCAGTAATCATGAGACAAGGCAAGGATGCAACTGTTATAGCCATGGGCATCATGGTCGCTAAGGCTCTGGAGGCGGCAGATTCCTTAGCAAGACAAGATATAGATTGCCGGGTAATCAACATGCATACCCTCAAACCTTTGGATGAAGCAGCCATAGTCAAAGCAGCCTCAGAGACAGGCGCAATCGTCGTCGCTGAAGAGCACTTAGCTCAAGGTGGTCTGGGCAGCCGAGTTGCACAGACAGTAGCTAAAGAGAAGCCAGTGCCTATGGAATTCGTCAACCTTGGTGACAGGTATGCTGTATCAGGCAAAGCTGCAGAGTTGCTTCAAAGATACGGATTGACCGCTAGAGATATTGAAGAGTCAGTGAAGTCAGTGGTCAAGAGAAAGTAATACCTTCAAGGCGGGTAATAGGACTTATGCCCTCCTTGAATAGTGAATCGCGGTTGAGTTTTCGAAACCGCGTTATTACTTGAAATGACAAAGACTTTCGTATGAAAAAACGCCTTTCAATCCCTTTAGCCTGTGGAGCTGCGCTTGGCCTGCTCATTATATCTGGGTTGAGTTGCGTGAGTTCTGCCACTTACACCGTAAGCTCCATTGCTGGGGCAGTTCCAACGACGGAGTCTGAATTTGAGTCCTACATCACGCCCGAATGCCAGTCCGTTCAAGAGACTTTACATGACATACTCGGTGACCCCCCGTACGAACTTTCTCAAACTGGCTTCGACGCTATTCGAAACTGGGTGGCTGCCAATATAGATTATATGTCCGATGAAGAGCGCTGGGGTGGGGATTACTGGCAAACCCCGGAACAAACCCTGTTCTATCGCACCGGTGATTGCGAGGACTTTTCTATCTTGTTGTGCTCTCTACTTAGAGCCTACGGCATTGATGCGGAGCAGGTATATGTAGCCCTTGGCGATGATGGACAGGGAGAGGGACATGCCTTCCTGATAGAGGATTGGAATCACGACGGAGAGTGGCAGAGAATAGAGCCTCAAGCGCCTGCCCAGCTCTCTTCGTATAGCTGGCTCGCAAGTTTCGAGTCATCCCCTGATTCTGAACTGGACAAATATCATATTACCACAGCCTTTAACGACCTCTATTACTTTGATGATAGTGAGTCTTCTTCATGGAGCGAGGATCAAGCGAACGTTTGGACACTAACTAAGATAACAACCGCTGTGGGCGATATTGTGCAGCGATTGTCACGACTCGCAGAGTATTTGCTTGGACTCCTGTTCAGCTGAGGCCAACAGGATATATCCTAGATTAACAATATCTTGATTTTGAAAACCTCTCCAGCTTCCCCCTCAATGTCATCAGATTAACCACATCCTCCTTGTTGTATTCCAGCAATAAATCCAGCGCTTTTCTGTCATGGTTAATTTGATATCTCCACCAAAGTATCACCGCCTCCGCTCCACCAATCCCCGTTAGCCGTCGCGTAATACCTAATTGCCGCTCTACCGCCTTGAAGCCACCGTATAAATTGTTCCTCCAGCAATCATGCATGAGGTCATGATGATGAAAATGTTCTCTCAGATTTACCCCGAGACGGAAATTGATAAAAGGAAGGTCAAAGCGGCTGCCATTGTATGTATAGATTGTGCCCACACATCGCAAGGTCCTGAGCAAGTTAGTCTTAGTTGCATCACTGCCAACAAGTTGAACCAATCTATTCTCACTGCCATTGACTAAACAAATGCCAATAACGGTTATTTCGTCATAAAACGAGCATAAGCCGGTGGTCTCAATATCAAGATAAGCATCACATGGTAGCTGCAACCTGCTGCCTGCCTTTCCAATACTCCTATTTTAGCATATGATAGCATATGTTTGAGAAAGTGGCGCAGCTTTGTGTTCTTATGCCCACTATTTAGTATCCTTTCGACTTGGGAGCAAAGAGCCATTCAGCTAAACAATTAGCGAAGGAGAGCGAATATGAGAGATTGTACCATGGAGCAAAACAAAGAAAAATGTAATTGTACCTATGAGCCATGCAGCAGGAAAGGCATTTGCTGCGAATGCCTAAGATACCATTGGCGGTCAGGCGAGCTGCCAGCTTGCTTTTTCCCCGATGATGTGGAGAGGACTTATGACCGCTCTATCGAAAGATTTATCGAGACTTATCAAAAAAGAGGACGGTGGTGAATAACAACTCAAGATAGATAGGCAGATTGCTAAATAGTCTGCTATACTTTCTCTAGTATGCCAAGAATAGATAACCGAGCTGACAATGAGCTTCGCCCCGTGCGCATAATTTTAGGGTACCAGAGTTTCGCCGAGGGTTCGGCTTTAATTGAACTGGGGCAAACAAGGGTATTATGTTCCGTAAGCATGGATGAAAGGGTGCCCACTTTTCTTAAAGGTGGTGGCCAGGGTTGGGTTACTGCAGAGTATGCCATGTTGCCTCGCTCCACAGTTACTCGCACACCGCGCGATAGGGCAGAGGGAAGAAGCCAGGAAATCCAACGCCTTATCGGCCGCAGCTTAAGGGCAGCGACTAACTTAGCCATCCTGGGAGAAAGGACATTTATAGTAGATTGCGATGTATTGCAAGCAGACGGTGGCACCAGAACAGCGGCTATCACTGGTGGATATGTTGCTCTTTATCACGCTTTCCATAACTTAAGAAAACAGGGCGTTTTGCCATTCATGCCATTAACTAAAATGATAGCAGCCACCAGCGTGGGCATTGTGAATAGCCATATGCTACTTGACCTTTGCTACGAAGAGGATTACCAAGCTGAAGTTGATTTCAATGTGGTCATGACCGACAAAAATGAGTTTGTGGAAATTCAGGGAACTGCTGAGGGCAACCCTTTCTCCAAAGAAACTGCCGATGCCTTATTTTCTTTAGCCCAGCAAGGGATAATTAAATTGTTCAAAATCCAGAAGGAGACCTTAAAGGCTCTGTCTTGAATTTGCAGGAAAATTCCTCACTTTTGCTTGCCTTATTATTGCCGGGGCTGCGTTTGCATTGACAAGTGCCCTGTTTTATACTTTAGTTTTGCTACAATTATGCGAGGTTTCTAGGAAGATGACCCAGCTGGAGTTAGCGCGAAAGGGCACTGTTTCACCTCAGACAAAGCACGTGGCTGAAAAGGAAGGGGTGGAGATGGATTTTATCATCCACGGCTTGGCTGTGGGTGAAATCATAATCCCAGCCAACTTTAATCACACAAATCTAATCCCCTGCGGCATAGGCAAAGGACTAAGGACCAAGGTCAATGCTAACATAGGTACATCCTCAGACTTCTGTGATGTGAACACGGAATTAAGGAAATTACAGACCGCCATCGACTTTGGCGCTGACACCGTGATGGACCTGAGCACTGGAGGCGATATTTCAGCTATCAGGAGGGCTATCATGCGTGCTAGCACGCTGCCGGTAGGGACGGTGCCCATTTATCAGGCGGGTATTGAAGCTATTGAGAATCGTGGAGCCATCGTAAATATGAATGTGGACGAGATTTTCACTGTAATCGAAGACCATGCCAAAGACGGTGTTGATTTTATGACCGTCCATTGCGGAGTGACCCAGACATCTCTGGCCAGGCTCAAAAACCAGGGCAGGATGACCGATATAGTGTCTCGAGGAGGAGCTTTCCTCATCGGTTGGATGCTCCACAATGACAAGGAAAATCCCTTATATCAATATTATGACCGCTTGCTGGATTTGGCCCTTGAATACGACTTCGCTTTAAGTTTGGGCGACGGCTTACGTCCCGGATGTTTAGCTGATGCCACCGACAGGGCTCAAATCCAAGAGTTAATTATCCTTGGCGAATTAGCAGAGCGCTCCAAGGAAGCTGGTGTTCAAGCTATGATAGAAGGTCCCGGGCATTTGCCATTGGACCAAATCGCCACTAATGTTCAACTGGAAAAGAGCCTCTGTCGCGGGGCGCCCTTCTACGTTTTGGGACCTTTAGTGACTGACGTAGGCGCTGGCTACGACCATATCACCGCTGCTATTGGGGGGGCAATTGCCGCTGCTGCTGGCGCAGACTTTCTGTGCTATGTCACTCCCACTGAGCACCTTTCCCTCCCCAGTATAGAGGATGTTAAAGAAGGGGTAATTGCCTCTCGTATAGCTGCTCACGCTGCCGATATTGTTAAGGGCGTAAAAGGTGCCAAAGAATGGGATGAACAAATGTCCAGGGCGCGCAAGGCTCTTGACTGGGAAACTCAAGCCAAACTATCTTTAGACCCAAAACTTTCACAGCAAGTCCATAGTAAGATACCTGCTAGCGGAGCGACTTGCAGCATGTGTGGCAAATACTGCGCTATGGCCATAGTGGAGAAATACCTCGGCATCTCAGCACCCAAATGCTAAATTAACCGTCAACTGACAGGTTATAGCTGAAAAATGAAGGCGGAAATAATACCCGTTGGCACAGAAATTTTACTGGGCAATATAATTGATACCAATTCTTCCTTTTTAGCCAATCAATTACCTTTGCTGGGAATCGACTTATATTTCATCTCTACGGCAGGCGACAACCAGAAGAGATTGGTTGATACCTTAAAGCGAGCCTGGCAGAGGGCAGACCTTATTATCACCACTGGGGGATTGGGACCTACCCAAGATGATATTACGCGAGAGGCCATCGGCGAGCTGGTGAATGAGGAACTCAAAGTCGATGATAAGTTGTGGCAAGAGTTGCAAGATTTGCTCCGGCGCTATACCGGGGAAATACCAGAAAGCAATATCAGACAGGCCACTATCATCCCTTCGGCTCAAATAATTCCCAATCGTATGGGCACAGCGCCTGGCTGGTGGGTTGAGAAAGACAAACACATAATTATAGCCTTACCCGGTCCGACCGATGAGATGAAAATAATGTGGCAAGAAAGCATTTTGCCCAAGCTGGAGCAGAGAGTAACTGGAGAGGTCATCCTATCCAGGGTAATTAAGACTTTTCGGCTAGCCGAAGCTAAGGTAGATGAACTGGTAGCCCATATCTCCAAACTATCCAACCCAACTCTGGCTACTTATATCAATCCCGACGGTGTTTATCTACGGATTACAGCCAAAGCCAAGAAAAAAACAGAAGCTCAACGCCTTATTTCCCAAAGCGAAGAACAAATTCGAACCATTCTTTCTCCTTATATTTGGGGGGTGGACAATGATACCCTGGGCTCCGTTATTGGGGAGTTACTCAGAGCCAAAAACTGGAGCTTAGCCACCATGGAGTCTTGCACCGAGGGGCTGCTATGCAGCACCATTGCCAGTGGCCGGGAAAGCTGTACTTATTTCAAAGGGGGGTTACTAGCTTGCTGTGATGAGGCTAAGATAGCCTGTGGTGTTGATGCTTCCATTATGGAGCGCTACGGTCAGGAAAACACTCAGGTAGCTAAGGCAATGGCTGAGACTGCGCGCAGGAATTTGAAGACCGATATCGGCATGGGTGTTGGGGGTAATATGAATGTCAATAAAAATTCCGGCGAAGCATTCATAGGCCTGAGCAGTGATAAATTTGAGCAAACCTTCACCCATAGGCTCCGTGGAAATCGCTCAAGAATGAAACAAAGGACAGTTTATGCCGCCCTTTTCGATTTAAGAAGGATGTTGCTCGAGGAGGTCTAATGCACTTAATTATAGACGGCTATTCCAGCAACCGAAAAATTCTCCGGGACGAGGATTTCCTCCAGAAGTGGTTGGAAAATTATCCCGCCAATATTGGAATGACCAGGATTTCACCGCCATACGTGCTCAGATATGTAGGACCGGTGTTAGAGGATTGGGGAATATCAGGATTCGTTTTTATAGCGGAAAGTCATATTGGCATCCATACCTTTGTTGAGCGGAATTACGTCAATATAGACGTGTTCTCGTGCCAGGATTTCGATACCGAGAAAGCAATAGAAGATTTTCGAGAGGGATTCCAGCTGGTTAAGTTGCGGACTTGTCTAATTGATAGAGAATGGGCCGAGGCAAAAACTGCGATGGCCAACCCTCAGAGTTTTATTTACCATGAACGACCATGACGCTAGGCCTGAGCCTTCTGCTTATTGGCATGAAGGGACGTTTCTGCTACATGAGGCCTTTGCTGGACTAGAACCACCTTATTCAAATTTACAGCAAGCCAAGGTTGTAATTCTGCCAGTCCCCTACGACAGCACCAGCGAATGGCGAAGCGGGTCTCGCCATGGCCCACAGGCTATTATCAATGCCTCCCAGTATTTAGAGCTTTATGATTTAGAATTGGACCGCGAGATATATAAAGTTGGTATTTCTAGCCTGCCTCAGGTAGAACCCCTGCTGAGCAGCCCCCAGGATATGATTGACAGAGTTTATCAAGTGATTAAAGGCTTAATACAAAAGGAGAAATTTGTAGTGTTGCTTGGAGGAGAACATACCCTTTCTTTAGGGGCAGTCCGAGCTTTCAAGGAAACATTCCCCGGACTTTCTGTGTTGCAACTGGATGCCCATGCTGACCTCCGTGATGAATATCTGGGGACTAAATATAGCCAAGCGTGCGTGATGCGCCGCATCTTTGAGCTTTGCCCTGTCTCCCAAGTAGGAGTGCGCAGCCTTAGCCGGGAAGAAAAACAATTCCTAACACAAAACAAGCTGAAGCCTTTCTACATGTCTGACTTGGCATCGAAGACAGCTTCTATAGACCAGATAATGGCCACGCTTAGCGAAGATGTCTATATCACCATAGATGTAGATGTTCTCGACCCTTCCATTATGCCGGCAGTAGGCACTCCCGAGCCTGATGGCATGTCATGGCGGCAGGTCCTGGACATAATAGAATCGGTTGCCCTTCGCAAGCATATAGTGGGCTTCGATTTAATGGAATTTTGTCCCGGGGAGGGGCCAGGATCTTGCGCTTTTCTACTGGCTAAATTGGCCTACAAGCTTATCGGTTGTGCTGTGCTGCAAGAAGGACGATGAGGGGTAATATAAGTCATTGGAATAATAAATCGAGAAGATATAGCTCGCTTTCTTCGCATCCGAGCAGATTTCGGCATAAACTCAACACCTAAATAGCTATTATCGCGATGCTCGAACAATACCTCTTACCCAGAAAAGGTCCATCCCAGGGTTTTTGTCAACCATCTTCCAACGGGTGATGTGTCCTATGTCATTTGAGGGTAATTCGGTATCTAAAGTGAGCCGCCAGGGACTCGAACCCTGAACCGGCTGATTAAGAGTCAGCTGCTCTACCAATTGAGCTAGCGGCCCGAGGTAATAATGTTAGCATTAAGGAACAGCGTAGACAAGTAGAGCTATAAAGGATGAATTAACTTTATGGTTTATGGTAGAATGGGCCTTTGCCAATGAAGATTCTTCGTGAAGTCGTCATCACTGTTGTCATCGCCTTAGCCGTTTTCTTTTCGCTTCGACTCACTGTCCAGAGCTATACTGTGGTAATGTCCAGCATGGAGCCCAACTTCCAACAAGGTGAGTGCATTATGGTTAACAAGGTAACCTACCACTCCTCGGGCCCGCACCGAGGAGATGTGATAGTCTTTAAGCCGCCCTTTGAGTCCGAATTCCCTTACATCAAACGTGTTATTGGCTTGCCTGGCGATACCGTGGAGATCAAAGATGAAAAAGTCTTTATCAACGGCATCCCTCTGGATGAGCCATATATCATGGCGCCGCCAGACTACACGATGCCTACCATAAAAGTTCCTGAGAACAAATACTTCGTCCTCGGTGATAATCGCAACAACAGCAACGATTCGCATGAGGGCTGGCTAGTGCCTCGCGATAATATCATTGGCAAGGCCTGGTTTACCTACTGGCCACCAAGCAAATTGGGGGTAGTCAAACATTACACCTACCCCGGGTTGAATCAGACCAGTGAGCAGGCAACAATCGTTAGCGATTCGATTGAGATGCAATTTGGGTGACAGGGTACTAGAGCTATTCAAGACGGCTGGAGCAATAAAAGAAGGCCATTTCTTGCTCGCCTCAGGACTACACTCACCCGTTTACTGGGAAAAGTTTCGCATCTTGCAGCACCCGGATCTCACCGAGCAACTGTGTCGCCTTATCGCCCAGCACTTTGAAGGGCAAAAAATAGACGTGGTGGCTGGGCCAACTACCGGTGGCATTATTCTAGCCTTCGAAACCGCCCGCCAATTAGGAGCGCGGAGCATCTTTGCCGAAAAGGAGGGGGGAGTAAGGGTCTTCCGGCGCGATTTCGAAATTTCACCTGGCGAGCACATCCTTATTGTTGATGACATCTTGACCACGGGAAGCTCGCTAAGAGAGACGATAAGTGCTGTAGCTAAACTGGGGGGGATTGTCATTGGTATTGGAGTGCTTGTCGACCGCAGTGAGGAAAATTTGGACTTTAACCTGCCCTTCTTCAGTTGTCTGCGTGCCCCCACCACAGTTTATTCACCTCAAGAATGTCCCCTTTGTGCTGCTCATATCCCCCTGGTCAAGCCTGGTTCCTCAGGTCAGCAGCCTGTTTAGCCTCCCCTCACTCGAGATGGCGGTTAAACAATCACGAGTATACTTGCTTGACACTAGGATGGGGAAAAACCTACAATATCACTGAAGCCGAGGTAGCTCAGGTGGTAGAGCAGCGGACTGAAAATCCGCGTGTCAGCGGTTCGACTCCGCTCCTCGGCACTTCGACTAACGGACTCCCATCAAAGCTGCAGTCCGTGAGTCGCCCCGACGGAGCCTGATAGTGAGCCAAAGAATCTTCGAGGCTAACGCTCTCAGTATAAAGCTGAACCATTCGCAGGGACTTCCAATGCCCTAGCCTCATAATGTCCAGGGAATCCACACCTCTACGGCGCAAAATTGACGCAAAGCCACGCCTGAAGGTATGAGCATTGCATTTCATACCGCTTGCCTTCTCCAGCCTGCGGAGCATTGAGATAATTCCCGCTCTGTTCATCCCCCAAATTACGCCACCACTGGCGGAATATTCGACTAGCCAATCCTTCAGGAGAATTTCGCTAGCTCTGCCGAAAGGCATCAAAACTTCACGGTTCCCTTTAGCAATGGCTCTAATCAAGTGTTTATCCCAATCGATGTCTGCTTCCCTGATATTACTGATTTCCGAGAGCCTTCCCCCTGAATCAATTAACAAGGACAATATCGCCTTGTCCCTGGTGCTATCTACGTGAGAAAGTAGCAGAGCAAATGTGTTATCATCCTGGGCCGGCATTAAGCGCTTCGGCACCTGTGGGGGTTTAACCCATCTAATAGGGTTCTTACCGGCGTCTAGTCCCAACTCGCTAGCCGGACTATACGCCCAGTTAAAAAATGACCGAATCGCTCGGTAGTAAGCATGGCGCCCGCCTGGATTAATAAGAGGCTTGCCATCCTTGTCCTTCCGCCCGCAGTCTCGGTCAATAAATGTTTGGATTTCATGAATGCTGGATTCCAGGGTTAAAGGCGGAAAGCTCTTCGCTAGGTAGGTGCGATGCCATTGGTGGCCCGCCAACGATAGAAACTGAGCGAGTGCTCTTTCGGTCAACAACTCAGCAGCAGAGACAAGTCGCCCATGCCGGATGATGCTAACACCGACTGGTCCTAAAGATGTTTGTTTTGACGTTGGCAAAGGACGACCTATGGCGATAGCTGTAACACTGTCCTGGGGTTTTTGAGGAACGCTCACAATTTATAGTCTAATCCGTACGATGGCAAACGTCAAGCCGAATTGACTGAGTTTTGAAAAAATCGCAATTTCTTGGTTTGCCCATTCCCATTATTAAAGTATCTTACTAGATACTTTTCTCAATTCAGTAAAGAAAAAATCACCAATAAAATCTCGGTGCTAAAAGATGTGATTAAAATCTTGAATTGAGAGCGTGGCAAAATAGTTCACAATATGGCTCTTTGTGTCATTCCGTTTGTCTCCCGCATCTATTATGTCGCGGCCTTGCGGGTCTGTACGCAGGGCACGGAGTGTCTTGGTCGGGTGCGGGGCGGCTGGGAGGCAAGCCAGGGACTTGAGAGGAGCCATACTGAAGTGGTTCTGCGGCAGACAGACCCCTGCATGGATAGGGAAGTGAGGCACATAACGCCCGAGTTATTGGTCCATCTATGTTTGTCAAGCATCTGACAAAGGCTCGAGCTATCTTCAAACTTCAATGACTTGGCAAATGGTATAATAGCATTAAAAACAGGAGAGCAACTGCTGGCCAAGAAGAAAGTGCAACCAGATTTTGATGTGGCTCTATCATTTGCTGGCGAAGACAGAGCTTACGTCGAAGAAGTGGCAGCGACACTCGGAAGAATAGGACTGCGTGTCTTTTATGACAAGTATGAGGTTGTGAGCCTGTGGGGCAAGGACTTGTACTCGCACCTCACAGAGATTTACTTCCAGCGTGCCAAATACACAGTAGTATTCATCTCAAAGCATTATAGGAGAAAGCTATGGACTAATCATGAGAGAAAGGCTGCGCAGGCTAGGGCGTTCCAAGAACATCAGGAGTACATACTTCCAGCCCGGTTCGATAGAACCCAAATACCAGGCATTCTACCAACAATCGGCTACATTAATCTGAAGGATTATTCGCCGGTTGAATTTGCAATGTTAGTAAAGCAAAAAGTGGGGCATCTTGAACGACCCGAGTTCTTTCCAGATGATCCAGATTGCCTATACGAGCAGTTGGGAATATCCAAGCGAGCCAAACGTAGTAGACAGATAGTTTACCTACTTGCGAATACCTTCTTCGATTCCTTGAAACTAATGACAGCTACTGAGCGGCAAGTATTAACAGTGGCCGTAAGAAATACGTGTGCAGCAGGACCCCCGAATAACGTACACCTAAAGATAGATCTCCTAAGTCGGCTCACCTCGCTATCTACAAGAGAACTCAGATCACTATTCGCGCGCCTAGATTGTCTGTACATCAGAACCAAGGTTTATGATAGCAATGATCATGAGAACAACAATAAGCTGAACAGAACTTCTAAGGTTATCGAGATAACTTATGAGCCACTTGTGGAAGATTTTAGTGGCAATGGAACATTTGTAATGCTCGCCATTTTTGAATGTATTTTCGATAGACTCTGCCCACAGTGCAGCCAAAGAGCAATCGAGATACTTGATTTCTCTTCGCTCAGTACACTGGCAGGCACTGAGGAGTGCCATTGACGCTGGTTGGAGCAGACGACAACCCTTTTCGCCTTTTAGTTGGTCTGGCTAAGGGGCTATGAGAGGAAAGGCTGCTGAAGAGCTATGTTACCTCATTACACGAAATGACGTTTTGTTATGCTTGTGACGAAAGCAAAATTCCTTATCAAGAATTGCTCCATCGTCAGGAAAAGCCTAAAGCTATCCTCAAACTTCACTGAGCTAGCAAGTGGTATAATGGGATTAAATTTGGAGACAGGAGTTTAAGAACTCAATAGCGAGTTGAACGTGGAGATAGGAGATGAAATACTGTCCGCAGTGTGGTAAAAAGCTAGAAGAGAACATGAAATTCTGCCCTGAGTGTGGTCAGAAGCTCGTTATTGAGGAAAGAGAACTATCACAAGAAAAGCCTAAAGATGTCAGGACAGGCACCGTTACAATCGAGCAAGCCGACCCTACATATTACTCAGATGAAAAGGGAGTTCGCATTACTGCCACTAGGCTCATCATTGAGTCGAAGACTTATGCTATGGCAAATATCACTTCAATTAACACTAAGAGAGTCCCCGCTAACCGAACCCTAGGAATTATCATAGCATCCATTGGGTTTGTTATCTTGGCTATCGGTGCAGGTTTTAGCTCACAGACTGGAACCTTAGTTGGTGTGCTTGTGCTGATAATAGGATTAATAGCGGTTTTCACAGCCAAGCCAACCTATCATTTGAAAATCACAAGTGCGTCGGGCGAAGAAACCCCACTAACTTCAAAAGATGAGAATTATATTAACCAGGTGGCAGTCGCTGTAAACGAGGCGCTAATCAAACGCGGATAGGGAAGTTAGGGTAGTCCAGCCAGCGGATTTAGAGGTGAAAATGACGAAGACTTGTACAGAAGGAGAAATTCTCCTATGAGTGCAAATGAGTTTGCCGAATACTTCGCCAAGTTCGAAAAGATGCAGACCTGGATGGTGAAGGACCTCACCAAAGCAACGACCAACGCACGGGCTAATTTCCTTGTGGCAATGGGAGTTCTTAATTATATCGAGATTCTTGGTGGCTTCTGTACGAAGGGCTCCAATAAGGGACGATTCAAGTTTGTATTCAAACACCTATTGCCGACATCATATGCAGCAGTATTTGATGAGCTGCAACGACTCACCACTAGAGGTGCGTACGATTGTTTGCGTTGTGGGATGACGCACGAATATTTGGTGAAGACCTATACTATGAAAAAAACGATGTCCTCAATATACTTCCATATCTGCGGGGTCGATGACGTGGCGGAGTTTGTCCAAAATGTCTTAGCTAGAGATTGTGGGCTTGAATTGGTTCCGTTGGAGAAAGACGAGTATCACTTAATTTTCCATAACCCAAGGTTAATCCACGACCTGAATATAGCGTTTGAAGCACTGAAAAGGAAACTCATTGACAATGAGACTGGGTATAGAGACAAATTTGTGGCTCGGTGTAAAGACATTAGGCTAGAACAACTCACATAGATAGCCACGGTTCAACCAAGTTCACTACACTTTGACTACTGAAAAAGGTGCGACTTTTTTGACTATGCTTAAACTTCGGTACGAGTACTACTTTTTCGGAAGTCGGAGTAGGGGTTTGAACGTGAGTACTTTTTTCCGCCAGGAAATTACGGCTGAGCCTGCTTCTCCGAGGAATGTGAAACGGCGATTCGACGAATAACACATTTCGCCAGGAAGTACATCTAAAAGCACTTTTGTCTAGGCATCAACGTGATATTTTTGGGTGCCCCCGACAGTTTGAACCCAAAAAGAGTATTCTGTGGAAACTATAACTTAATTAGCGCCTAAGATATATGACTAGCTGTTCTTGTTTAGTCCTTGCCGTAAACAGCCAGAGCCTTTTTTCGACAAGAGTGAGATAAGTTTGCTACGATTGTTGCACAAGATGACTCTTTGTGACAACCTTTTCCGATGTGTCGTAGGGTCGTGCAAAAGTCTTGCTTCTGTCTTATGGCATAAGGTGACCGTGTTAATATAATAGAGATGAAATGAATGATTGAAAGGAGACAATTACCGATTTGTCAATCGCTATTGCAGGGTTATCTCTTGCGCTGCGCTTGGTACCTGAGTGGCGTTTTATAAAGACTTAAAATCGAAAAACTGCAGTAGCTTGCCAACGTATTGAATGCTATAATCGTTCGCTATTATTCATATGGAGGCAAATAAATGCTGGATGAACTGAATAATTGGGCCAAAAACCAAACATGCGAAAGGTTTGTCGCTTACTTTGATATAATGGGCTTTAAAGACACCGTATCCCGTTCAAATCACGACGAAATAAAAGACACCCTTTCTACATTCATTGACTCCATCAGTCCAGAATATTTGGAAAGAGTCACCAAACCCCTAAAGGTGACTTATGATAAGGCCTTAATAAAACAAATCATTTTCTCTGATTCCATAATTCTATTAACGAAGGATAATTCTCTAGAATCTGCTGCAAGCCTAATTATTCATGCCCAGTGGTTTGTTTACATAGCTATGCTCCAAACAATTCCGATTCCTTTTAAAGGCGCAATTTCCTATGGACTTATTACCGCTGATTTTGACAGGTCTCTCTATTTTGGACAACCTATCATTGACGCCTTCAATTTGCAAAATGAACTGGATTTATATGGTGTAATTATGCACCATACAGCCGAAAAGTATTTATTGGAAACCAAAATGATTGATTCAATTAAGCATGTACTGAACTTTTATAAAATTCCAATGAAATCAGGCAAGGTCAACCATTATATTGTTAACCCTCTTATTCTCTCTGCAATACCTTCAGAAGACCCTTATAAAGAGATTATTGCTAACTATTATAAACAAGTCTCGGGCATCGCTCGACATTATGTTGACAATACGTCTGAATTCCTCAAAAAGCTTGCTGGGAGCTCAGACAGCCATTAGGGGGCAGGTCACTATCTACGTATTGATTTAGCACTCAACCTGCTCTTACGAATAGCTGGATAGGCTCAATAGGGTTCACTGAAATTGCATTGAACCTTCATTTGGCCCTTGGTTTTTGCTTCAGTATATAGGGGTAACAATCTAATGATTTTAGGCGGCTTCATATCGTCTTTCATTCTAGTTTGTGGCCGTCGAGTGAAGCTAGTAATTTTTGGCTTAGTTGACCGATGGCTACGAGATAATTTAAAATTTGAACGATGGTGTCCTGGTGGACTGAAAATCCGCGTGTCAGCGGTTCGACTCCGCTCCTCGGCACCAACTATGAGGTTGTAGAGCAGAAGTAGGTTAGCAGCAGAACACCTCCTAGCAAAGGGAGGCCACTGAGAATATTAAAAGGGGATTAAGGTTTCCAAGATAAGTGCGCCGAAGTGGCGGAAAGGTAGACGCGGCAGTCTCAAAAACTGTTGGGGGGCAACCCCCGTGTCGGTTCGAGTCCGACCTTCGGCACTATAGATAGCAAACTTAAATGGGTATCAGTGCCGGGTTGTGTAGCGGTAGCACAGAGGACTTTGGATCCTTTAGCCCAGGTTCGAATCCTGGCCCGGCAGCCAACTAAAACCCGAAAGTCAAAACAAAAACTATTATGGAAAAAGTTAAACACGTGACTATATATACCGACGGCGCATGTCTGGGAAATCCCGGCCCCGGCGGGTATGGAGCAATACTCTTCTATCAGGGTCATAAAAAAGAGCTATCAGGTGGCTATCGCAGAACTACCAATAACCGCATGGAAATAATGGCCGCGATTGTTGGATTAGAGGCTCTAAAAGAGAAATGCAAGGTGACGTTGTACAGCGACTCTGAGTACTTAGTCAAGGCGATGTCGAGAGGATGGGCTCAGAGATGGCGGGCAAACGGGTGGAAGCGCAATAAACGGGAAAAGGTGTTAAATCCCGACCTCTGGGAGAGGCTCTTGCAGCTATGCGAGTATCACGAGGTAAAGTTTAGCTGGGTTAAGGGACACGCCGGAACCCCAGAAAATACACGCTGCGACGAGCTAGCCATGCAAGCTGCCCAGCAGCCGAATTTGCCTGTGGATGAGGGTTACATAAAAGAGACTCAAGGAACGGCATCTTGAGGAAAATCCTAAAAAATGCCAAAATCAGTGCCAGCGAATTTGAGCAGTTGCGCTAAGGTATTCGTTCCCCGGTAGCTCAATGGTAGAGTGGGCGGCTGTTAACCGCTTGGTTGCAGGTTCGAGTCCTGCCCGGGGAGCCAAAATTATCAATACACAGAATTTCCTCATCGTGCTCAATCCCTGATTAGAACCATGCTAGAAATGACCTATGCTAGGTTTCATATTACTAAAACCTACTTAGATTGCAAGGCTTTGAAATGGTATACTATGGGTGAATGATTTCCAACCGACGGAGGCTGAAAACGGAGACATTTGAAGATGTCCTGAGTACACCCAAAGAAGATATCGAATTCGAGCTAAGAGGAATCGCTTCTGTTGCGTGGGCAGACTTTTTGTTAAACCCCAGAAGGCTTAGGGGTAGCGACTTCCTAATGAGATGGTCACAAGGAGTCTGGAGCGAACATAGGGTAGTAGAAGCGGTTAACGATACAAAAGAGTTTTTTGCTGTTGAATATGGACCTAGTGGTACTGCTCCAGACAATGATGTACGAGCCTTCGAACTCTATTTTGAGAGACTGGAAAAAGCTGGACTCGGAGACATCAAAAGGCCAGACTTACTTATCGTCTCAGACAAGCACAGAACGCGTGTTGAAAAATTCATCCGTAATTTAGGAGGTAAAGAGGAATTGCCTTTTACTCCCGAAAAAAAGCTGCAAGAACTGCTATCCTACTCAATAATAGGCGTTGAATGTGAAAATAGTCTTTGGAAATCCAAGGCAATGCCTGACTACGGTGTTTCTCTGACTCCTCAAACAAGGCTAGATGGTAAGCCAGGGCTCAAGAAAACAGCCGTAATTCCCACCGTCATACTCAAAGAGGAGGATGTAGACCCTCTTGACAATTGGCAAAATACCCACAAAATTAAGATACATATATGGCATGTATTTTTTGACCAAGCTTTCGGGTTATCCTTCGACAAAGCGAAACGTCTTATATCTAAAGGACTCATTGAACCAACAGTTCAGACATTTCAAGCCCCGGGAGGAGCAAATACCCAGAAAACAATTTATAAGTTCTATTATCATTACGCTTACAAACTAGGAATCTCTATAGAGAAACCTTCTTTGGAATCAGCTTATATTGAGGACAAGAATGGTCACATCTTACCTTATGTGACTTTCAAAGGTGGAAAGCTCAAGCTTACAAAAGAAGCGCTAAATATTCTAAGAAAACTTAACCAATGAACAGCATAATCTCACAACGTCTGCCAACCGAGTGGGCCGAAAGAGAAAAACTAAGGGCGAAAGGGCAGTTCTGGACTCCTGATTGGGTCGCCAAAGCAATGGTTAGCTATGTCGCCGTCCATTCGAGTTTGGTTTTTGACCCAGCCTTAGGTAGAGGAGCTTTCTATACCGCTTTGAAGGCTATAAACCAGTTTAGAGGCACCAATGTCAAGTTTTATGGAACTGATATTGACTATCAGTTGGTGGAGCAAGCAAATAAGGAATGCTCAAGCTCAGCGATCTGCCGAGCTGAGCTTAGAGATTTTATTAAAGAACCTCCAAAGGGACCATTCAAGGCTATCGTAGCTAATCCCCCGTATATAAGACATCATCGTTTGCCAGAAAAAATAAAACAATTAACCAAACAGATTAGTCTAGAAACTCTCGGCAAAACCTTAGATGGTAGAGCTGGCATACATGTTTATTTTTTAATTCAGGCATTAAGACTGCTTGAACATAATGGTAAGCTTGCTTTCATAATGCCATCGGACACGTGTGAGGGAGTCTTTGCATCTAGGCTTTGGTATTGGATTACTAATAATTACTGCCTTGAATGTGTAGTAACATTTACCCCCGAAGCAACTCCATTTCCAAATGTAGATACAAATCCAATTATTTTCTTAATTAAGAAGACGCGTCCGAAGAACAATATCATATGGGTAAAAGTAACCCGTCAGCAGACAGAAGACCTAAATAATTTTGTTTTGTCTAATTTCAGACTAAGAAACCTCCCCTCTTTAAAAATCGTAAAAAGGCGTTTAGACGAGGCTCTAAACACCGGTTTGTCCAGAGAACCACAAGAAGACGTAGCTTCAAGATATACACTCTCGTTATTTGCAACCGTGATGCGTGGGATAGCTACAGGAGCGAATGATTTCTTTATGCTTACAAGCAATCAAGCCAAGAAACTAGGAATTCCGCCAGAATTCCTAATTCCTGCGATAGGCAGGACTAGAGACCTCGATGGGCCTTATATTACTAATGAGGTGCTTAAGAAGTTAGAAGAAAAAGGAAGACCAACACTACTGTTTACTCCTGATGGACGGAGACTCGAAGATTTCCCTTTCACAGTTCAAGAGTATTTGAAAGAGGGAGAAGAAATAGGCTTGCCTGCGAAACCACTTATTTCTTCAAGGAAACCTTGGTATAAGATGGAGCGCAGGTTTGCACCTCCATTCCTCTTTGCATACCTCGGCAGACGAAATGCGAGGTTTATCAGAAACACGGCTGCTATTGTTCCTCTAACTGGCTTTTTATGTGTTTATCCGCATTACAACAACCCAGAATATATTGAGAGCTTGTGGAATATCTTGCAACACCCAAATACAATTAAAAATCTGCCTCTTGTTGGCAAATCCTATGGTTCAGGAGCGATAAAAATAGAACCTCGTGCGCTTGAACGTTTGCCTATACCTGAGACTTTGGTGCAATTATTTAACCAATACTTCATCCATCCGCACCAAATTCCATTGTTTAGGGTTAGTGAAGGACACTTGGAATACAATCCAAAAAGTTCTGAGTATTGACCCGTTCTGGGAACTCGGAATTCATCACGCTCCCCAATTCACTTGACAGTGCGGGGAATGATATAATACAAGTTAAGAGTTCAAAAACTAAACTATCACATACATACTAGTAATATTGGACAACGAACGATTTATCATAAATGGTAAATCAACGAGGACTACCCCAGACATTACGATTCAAGTAGAGATTAAGAAATTAGCGCCAGAAAGGGAACGAGAAAATGAGTGAGACCGAAACCTTTGAACAGTTAAAAAAGTTGATCGTGGAGCTGTTGGAGGTTGATGAATCAAAAGTGGTCCCCGAAGCATCATTTGCTGACGACTTTAATGCTGATAGCCTGGACTTTATTGAATTGATTACTGCCGTGGAAGACACCTTCAAAATCGAAATCCCCGATGAGGATGCGGAAAATTTACAAACTGTTCAAGACGCAATTGACTACATCGAATCAAAAATCTAGAAAGTAACCATTGCCGGAATAAGCACTCATGCCCCTATATTTATTGCTTGCGGCGGTGCGACAGGGCTAGAAAATTAGCTTAAAAAGTTTCTAGGGCTGGAAAATAAGTGTTGAACAAGCGTGAACAAGGTACTTAAAAGACGAGTTGTAATCACTGGACTTGGTGCTATTACTCCCTTAGCCACGGGTGTTGAAGAATCCTGGCGAAAGCTATGCCAAGGCAAATCAGGAATAGCCAGAATCACCAAATTTGATCCTTCCGGTTTTAACGTGCAAATCGCTGCCGAGCTCAAGGATTTTCATCCCGAAGATTTCCTGGATAAGAAAAAAATTAGAAGGACAGACCCCTTCATACAGTATGCACTAGTGGCTGCTCGCATGGCAATAGATGATGCCAGATTGACTATAAATGGAAATAATGCCAGCAGGGTAGGAGTAGTGCTGGGCTCATGTGCTGGCGGCATGACTATGTATGGAAAGAACCTTTTCGCCCTTCGTGATGAAGGGGCAGAGAAGGTTTCCCCTTTCTTCATTCCTGGATTTATAGCCAACATGGCAGCAGGGGAGGTCTCCATGGATTTGGGTGCCCGGGGACCGAGCAAGTGCGTCGTTACTGCCTGTGCTACCGGAAACAACTGTATTGGTGATGCTTTCAGGCTTATTCAATATGACGAAGCAGATGCCATGATCGCCGGAGGGAGTGATGCCTATGTTCTCCCCATTGCCATTGCTGGATTCGATAAAATGAGAGCTCTATCCCGAAGGAATAATGAGCCCGAGAAGGCAAGCCGCCCCTTTGATAAAGACCGTGATGGTTTCATAATCGGAGAAGGTGCCGGGGTTGTTATCTTGGAGGAAATGGAGTCAGCCGTACGAAGAGGGGCTAAAATCTATGCCGAGCTTATTGGCTACGGCTCCAACATCGATAGCTTTCATATAACCGAGCCTGACTGGGAGAATCAAGCACGGTGTCTTAAGCTGGCCCTGGATGATGCCGCTATCTCACCCAACGATGTCGAGTACATCAACGCTCACGGAACATCTACCGTCATCAATGATGTATCTGAGACCAAGGCTATAAAGGCAGCCTTAGGAGAACACAGCAAAAAGGTGCCTATAAGCTCCAATAAATCTATGCTCGGTCATTTATTGGGGGCAGCAGGTGGAGTGGAAGCTATTTTCACCGTTCTTGCCATCAGGGATGGAACTATACCGCCTACCATAAATTACGATACTCCGTACCCCGAATGTGATTTAGATTATGTCCCTAATATCGCCAGAAAAGTGCAGGTAAATATAGCTCTTTCCAATTCCTTTGGCTTCGGTGGAGTTAATGCCACCCTTGTTTTTAGGAAGTTTAAGGAATTGTAATCCCCAAAACGTTGTGCAGGGTATCCCACAGCGCCGCTTCACTCGAAAACGCACCCACTTTCACGTATTGAACCATGCCTTCGCTGTCGACGAATAATGTAAATGGAATATATCCTCGTGAGTTACCGTAACTCCGGCAATAGTTCACGAAAGTTTCTCCATTGCTATCCAGTGCTACTATCATGGGTGGTTCATAACTGCCGAAGAAGTTTTGTACCGTTGAATTACTCTCACCCACATCAATGGCTATGACCTTTATCTCTCCTTTACTTTGTTGGGCGACATCCTCAAAGTAGGGCAGTTCCACACGACAATGATCGCACCATGTAGCCCAGAAATTAAGCACTACCGGAGTCCCTTTCAGCTCAGACAGAGTTATATTAGCCCCTGTCAAGGTAGGCAATGTGAAGTTTAATGCCTCTGACGGACTGAAAGAACTACAACTTAGAGCGCCTCCAGCTAGAGCAAGAACCGCAATAATCAGGGCTACCCGTATTAACACTCTACTGGCCATATTGGTAACCTCCTGGCATAAGCCCACTGAGATAGTCCAGATAACCGGTCAACATCAGAATCCCTATGCTGATAAGCAGTATCGCGGCTACTATGGAGGTGACGAAAGCATGGCGGCTAAGCCATCTGATATATCGCGCTGCTGACCCCCACGCCAGGCCCACGGCGATGAAAGGCAGCCCCAGCCCTAAACAATACGCGAGTAAAAGATAAACTCCCTGCCATACTGTTTGTGAGCTCCATGCCAGGGCCAGTATACCCCCAAGAATAGGGCCAATACAAGGAGTCCAGCCCAAGGAAAATATTGCCCCTAATAACAGAGACCTCAGATAGCCTGTGCCTTTAGCCCTGGCAAAGTCAAGGCGCTTCTCATAATTGAGCCAGGGCACTTTAGCAGCAGCCACCATGAATATGCCAAATACGATTAATAGTGCACCAGCTACATTATATAGTAGTTTAAAAGGCGCCACGGCTCCTAATAAGCCAAGAGAAGCTCCTAAAGCGCTGAAAATCAGGGAGAAACCGACTATGAAGCTGATGGTATGGAGTAAAATATGTCTTCGAGCAGGAAGGTCTGCGGTAAGAACCGATGCACCAGCTATGTTGGCCAGGTATACTGGAACCAGCGGTAAAATACAAGGTGATAAAAAGGATAGAATCCCTGCGGCGAGAGCCGTTAAGAAGGTTATATTTGACATCTATGCATCCTTTTTGTTTAGTATAGCAATTACGCCACAAACTCAACAGCGTAAAGCTTTTGCTGCCACACAGTATTTGATACAATAATTGACGTTGGGGCTGTAGCTTAGCTGGGAGAGCGCCTGCTTTGCAAGCAGGAGGTCAGGGGTTCGAATCCCCTCAGCTCCACCAATCATAATTTTTCCACACCAAAAGGTCGAGACCTTCTTTGAGTTTGCCGTAACTCACGCTCCCCAAGGCGGGAGGAGTGAGTAATGGCCCAGAACCCAAACCCAACCGCAAGAGCCAAGGCTTACTTAGAGCCCGGCGAAGTAGAAAGCCTAGAGAAATGTACCAGTAATCTCCGAGACAGATTGCTAGTTCGCCTCTTATTTCACCTAGGATGTCGCGTGTCCGAGGCTCTTGCTTTGCAAGTCCATGATGTAGACTTCAATCAAGGCACAGTAGTTATTCAACACCTAAAGTGCCGCATCAAACTTTCTTGCCAAATATGTGGAGCAAGGCTTGGAGCGACTCATGTCTTTTGCCCTAAATGTGGCGGCAAGATAGAGATGAGTAAGGCCGAGGAGCAACTGCACCATCGGCAGCGGCTGTTGCTCATTGACGCAGACACGCTAAAGTTGCTCAACGAATACGTTCGGCGGGGTGGTCCGATTATTCGAGACGGGAAGAAGCTGATTTTCGGCATCAACAGACATAGGGCGTGGCAGATTATCAAACAATGCGCAGAAAAATCAGGATTGCCCAGGCTAGTCCACTCTGATAGCGGAAAGATGCACAACGTCAGTCCGCATCGCCTGCGAGACGCCTTTGCTGTCCATGCAGTAAAACTCGATGATTCAGGTGATGGGTTGCGGCTTCTTCAGGAACATCTGGGGCATCGCAGCTTCAACACGACCGCGAGGTACCGAAAGATATCAGGCATAGAACACCAAGAATGGTATCAGAAACTGTGGAGCACAAAAGATTGAGTGGCATATTTTGCATCTCCGAGGTGGCATAACATGGCTGAGCTGTTGAGACCAACCAGGGGTGGCTTTCTGCGTCCCTTCGGCTGCGGCTGGTTTATTCGGGAATTTCTCTTGGGGCGAGGTCCCAATGGTTCACCCAAGATAGACCCCGATGTTGGTGCCACCCAAACAGACATCCACCACTTCTACAAAGAAGCCCTGTTCCGTGCTTACGCTGAGGATATGGTGGCTTTCGATGAAGAAGAACGCGTCAGAAAGGAGCTGCCTCCGCTTACAGCAGAAGAGGCGGAAGAAAGGACATGGTATTACTTTGAGCGCATCCCCCAGAGGCTCACCCGGATGAGGTATCCCAGCTTTACTCGATACTTCTCCCACCTGAAGCGCCTGGGCTATGTGGTGGAAACAGGTAAAGAGGAGGCGTCACTCGTCCAAAGAAGTTACCCACCAGCCCTGCCACGCCGGTACTACCGGCTCACAGACATGGGAAAGAAGGCAACTATGACGGAGCTTTCCGACCCAATTATGACTCTTTATCACTACCAGAGAGAGAAGAGGAGTGCCAAACGGAAGCACTCCTAGCTTCGTAAAAAGAAAAGTCTAGTATTCGACAAGTGGGATACCAGGCACTACCACCGGCATCCCAGTTTCGCATAACAAACAAAAG
The DNA here is from genome assembly GCA_964586515.1 of uncultured Dehalococcoidales bacterium. Classification (GTDB taxonomy): domain Bacteria; phylum Chloroflexota; class Dehalococcoidia; order GIF9; family AB-539-J10; genus RBG-13-51-36. The sequence continues at coordinate 7,420 of CAZPGJ010000007.1, read as the reverse complement.
CTTTGGCCCAGCAGCAAATTTATCTGCCTAAGTGGGGGTAAGTATTCGGTAAAGGAGGTGAACAAGCCGATGACAAGGCTTTAGACTTGGCTGAATGGCTAGACGCCAGAACATTCCTAATCGGTGCGCCGATACGATTGAAGGCAATCGCTATGAAGGTAAGCAAAGGGAAGAAGCTAAGTCAGCCAGAACACTGCTACTTGTATCGGTTGAGGCAAAAACAGCAAATTGCACTGGTATAGCGATAGTTTTTAGGCAATTTCGGACTTATATATAGTGGAAGCATAGCATACGCCAGCGGGTGCGGGTATGCGGTGCTTACTACTAGCCGACTGGTAGAACTTGCCCGACTGTCAGCAACGGCAAAGGAGGTGTTCTAATAGAACAACTAAATATGGTGGGCAAACGCTCAGGCGAAGGCTTTGTCGCTCACAAGGCTACAATGGTGAACGCTCTGTCCAGGTGCTTGGCTGAAAGGCTACTCCTGATGGATTTCACCATTGGTCGTAAAGGCTTGCTAGGCTACATCAAGGCTCTTAGTGGAAGCAATATCGTTAAGATAGTGCCTTCTGCTAACGGAAGTGCCAGCGAGGTGCGGGCTTCTGATAAAAGGCTGAAGGTAACCTGCGGTGCTTATACGAGCTACCTTGACGATATGGCTTGGATTGGCGATAAAACACCTTTAACCCTTGCCGAAGTTAGGATAAGTCCAGACAACAAGGTTAAACCTAACATCGGAAGCCTAGAGCTTGCGGAGGCGATTAGTCGAACTTTACCTTTTACAGCAGCAGACGAAAAACGCCCTGTCCTTCAATGCGTTATGTTTGAAGCTGGTGAAGGCAAGTTGAAGCTGGTTAGCTCCGATGGCTATAGACTGGCGATGGTTACTCTGGACTATGACGAAGGCATTGAGGCAAAGGTATTAATCAACCGAGACTAGCTAAAAGGCATAGCTTCTGCCTTGCGGAAAGCTAAGAGGGTCAACCTTAGCTTTGAGAAGGCTGGCGAAACTCTTGACAGTATGGCTTTGCTTATTGATACTGAGGTTACTCGATACAAGTTTGTGAGTGCCGATGGTCAATTCCCCGATTATGAGAAGGTCATACCTACGGAGTTTAGCTGCCGAGTCCAGCTTGATACGCTGGAAGCAATCAAGGCGGTATATGCCCTCAAAGCAACATCGGAGAACCCGAAAGACTACCAGCTTGATTTGACGATAGGCGATGGGCAGATGGTTATGGCTAATCCCGATGAGAAAGGGCAAGCCATAGTCAAGGCTGACAGCGACAGCGAAGCGTCTATCAGGCTTGATGGTCGTTACTTTGCCGATGTGCTAAAGGCTTTTGGTGGAATAGTGGACTTTAGCCTCTCAAAACCTTATTCGCCCATGCTCTTTAGTAACGATGGCTTTCAGGTGGTGTTAATGCCAGTTATGAGCAATCGTGCTAATGAGCAACAGCGAGCCGATAAAGAGACGAAGGAAGCCGAAGCCACAGCCGAAGTCCAAGCCGAAGCCGAAGGGGAAGCCGAGCCAACTGCAGCCGAGCTAGAGGCAATAGAAGCCGAAGAGCCGACAACCAACAAGCCGAAGCGAAAGAGAGAACTTGTAGCAGTAGCCTAGAGCGTTTGACCTAAAAAGAAACCACGCACAAGAAGGCGACGGGGTAGTCGCCTTTTTGTGTTTTTTGTAGGGGGTGTTGTTGTCAAGGGAAAATGTCAGTGATTAATGTTCAGCGATTTTGTCAGTCCTGCTCCTTTTCAAACAACTAAAGCGACTCGTTCCCCGTCTGCGACGGATGTTTTCTGTGTAGCTATCAAGCGGTCGTCCAGGACACGCTTTAATGTTGGGCCGGAGATATCTAATTCCCTGGCAGCTTGCTTACGAGTAATAGTCTTTCGTCCGAGCTGTTCCAGAATTGGAGCGAATTTTTCAGCAAATCCCTCTCGCTCTTCCACTTTTGGCAAGGTGACACGTTTGCCAGCCTGCCTCGCTCGCTCCAATCCAGCCTTCGTTAGCTCACTGTGCATCTTTTTCCTAACCGGGTCGTCCCACCAGTTCCCATCGCCTGTTAAAGGCCCGATATAAAGGTGATTCCGCCGTCTCCGTTCCCTGACCTGTGGTTTTAAGGGCTTTGGCTCTTTCCATAGAGCAGGATAATCAGGAGTTTCTTTGGCTTTAGCTCGGAGTGCGGTTGCTAGGGGCGGTGCCTCCTGTGGCGTTAGAATTTTGCCCTTGTAACAGGCTAGAATAGTCCCGTCCAGACGCTCCTGGATTTCGACATACGCACCGGCGTAGCTGACCTTATCGGCATCAGGAAAGAGCTGTAGGTTTCGCTGGCGGTATTGTACTGTGTTATCTCGCCCGACACGCCGCCGCTCCTTGATACAGAGGATGCTCTCGATATCAATTCCCGGACTTATTGGCCGATAGGCTTGTCCAGGTTGAGCTGCCGGTACACCGAAGCGCTGGTTAAAACGAGGCAGGAAATCCCCCAAGACTAGATTGGCTTCGGTGATAGTGCTGGCTCCGCTAAGCCGTAGCTCCGCTACCAGGCGGTCTTGAAAAGTGCCGTTGGCACGTTCCACCCGCCCTTTAGCTTCTGGGCTATGAGCAAGTATGTGAGTGATGCCCAGTTCCCGCACGGCACGTCCAAATTGAGTCAGGGGGATTGCGTCCTTATTCCCATTACTCGGACCCTTTTCCACTCGAAAGATAGAATCCCTATCCGTGTACACGCCAAGAGGTATCCCGTACCGGCTAATGATGACCTTCAGAAGCTCAAAGTAACCCTGGGTATTTTCCTGCTCTCGAAAGAGAGCATAGGGCACAGTCCCTGTAGCATCGTCTATGGCTAGAAGCAAGGTAAGCTGTGGCCCCCGGCTCTCCAACCAGGCGTGGGGACTGCCATCCAATTGCAGTAGCATCCCTTCCTGAGGCATACGCTGTCTCCGGTACCGGTGACGTACGGAGTGACCACGCCGGGGACTGGGTAAGCCAGCTCTGGTTAATATCCGCCGTAATGTTGAGCGGGAAATCATTATCCCTTCCCGCTCGAAGAGGAGTTCGGCAAGATGGGTATGATTAATCCCACTGTAGCGCTCCCTAGCCAGGGCAATTACCTGTTCCCGTACGGCTAAAGGCGTGATGTTGGCTGGTGTGTGGCCTCGATTGCCGTGAGCAAGAGCAGCAGCGCCCTCCTTTCGATACGCTGCCAAGATTCGCCACCCCTGGCGTTCACTCACTCCCATGACTTTGGCTGCCTCACGCATGAGCCAATGCCTTTCCAGTACCCCATTTAGAATCTGTAATCTGTTCTGTTCCTTTGTAGTCAATGTCAGTCCTTCCATTGACTGACATTATCCCTGAACAATTACCTACTGACCTAATCGTAAACCCACAACAAGCAAATACCAACAGAAAGGGGACAATATGAAGTGCGAATTCTGTGACCGTGATGCTCCAGCCTTGACAACGCTGCGAATCTATACCAGACAGGGCATCAAGGTCTGTGAAGAATGCTACAGGATGATAGATAACCATCGCCATAAGCCTTACTCGAAGGTAATGGACAAATTGGCTTTGGTTGAAGCCGGCTATCATGTCAATCGTAAGCTGGCACCGCTAACAAGAAGCTGAACATAGCCTGGCTTTCAGCTGGGACAGGTTCCAATTCGATAGGGTCGAGGTTAACTCCTCGACCCTATTTTTTGCCTCTGAAATCACATTTCAAGTAATTGTGCAATTTCACTCTCACAAATATTATAGCCCTGACTCAACTGCCTGAGTTCTAATTGTGTTAAACAACGGATCGCTAGCTCAAGAAGATATAGGTCTGAATGAGAGACGGGTAACCGCTGTACAGCCGGAATCAGACCACGCTTCTCAAACATTAGTTCGGGAACTGTCCCCCAAGGCCCACCAGGTAACAACTTACTAGATTGTAAAATCGTGAATAAGAGCAGTAATGTTCTCATTAAGTTTATTATTAAAAAATACGAATCTATCGTTAAACGAACACGGGGAAGGTTTCCCTTTCATGCGTATAATTACTACATACCATTCTTGATTTCAATCTAACGGTGTCTTCAGGCTTTTTAATATATGTATGGGATAATACGCCAGGTGCCTTTACGATAGTCCTGGTATTGCTCGCCGAAGTGGTGGTACAATTCCTTCTCCTCCACCTTGATCCGCTGTATTATACCGATTGCAGGAAGCACGATGCACAGCAGCAGGGAAATCCAGTTGGCAAGAGCAATACCGTCCCCCAGAGCTAAGATGAGGATTCCCAGATATGACGGATGCCGGATATAGCGATAGGGGCCGGCCTTGATTAATTGGTGATCCTTGTGAATCTGGACTGTTGCCGTGAAGAACTTTCCCAGAAGAGAGATAACATACCGCCGGAAGACAACTCCGGAAATCATGACTGCAACGCCAACCCAGGTCAGCCAATCGCCCAGTGCAAGCAGTCTGCCGAAATTGAATATTACAGGGAACCATGCGCCGCTGAAAGATATAGAAATAAGTATCCACACCAGCCTGCGCGTTCCCCTATCAGCCGAGTTATCCATTCCCCGCGTAGTGCGAATGGTCATCATGGTTTCCGATATCACGTAGTAAGACTGGACAGCTATAATAGCTACGATGGCTGCAATTATACTTGCGCTCACCTATTTCAATTTCCTTTTTAGTAACAGGCAAATTGAGATTATCTCTACCGATTATGCCCGTCCGACTATTCGAATTTTATCAATTTTGTATCTATTGCACCATGCTGTTGTTCCGCCAGAGTTTATCACCGCTGCATGAGAACACCTGGATGTTTATTTGGGCTTAGCTGTGAAAAGTTCTTCTTCTCAATTGAGCTAAATGTCACAATATTGAGTTTAAGTGACCCAACAATTTACTTTTTTGTTACCCCGGCTAACATCCTAGGGCTAGGTGTACTAACCTGTATTGCCCATCATGATTATAATATGGCAACAATTCGGCTACTACTTAGCCTTCTCCATTTTTAGAGTAACTTTAGGCGGAAGTACCACGCCTCAGAGTCAGCGAGGCCAATATCACCAGGCCCACGGCATAGGCTGCCAGCACGCCGACGTCCTTGCCGATATCCAGCAGCCCTTTGCCCTCCAGCATCATCGCCCGGATGCCCTCTACCCCGTAGGTCAAGGGCAGGATTTTGGCCAGCCACTGCAGATAATTCGGCATCTGGCTGACATCCCAGAGCAGCCCGCAGAGGAATATCTGGGGCACGATAATCATCGGGATGAACTGCATCATCTGGAACTCGTTGCGGGCGAAGACGGAGAAGAAAGTCCCCAGGCAGACGGCCCCCATGCCAATGAGAGCTTGGAAGACGAGGATTTGCCAGAGCTCGCCGCGGTAGTTGATATTGATGACGTAGACCGTGTAAAAGAAGATAATCAGCGTTTGTAGCAGGGCGAAGAGGAGAAAGCCGAGCATGTAGCCGCCGACGATGTCCAGCCGCGTGACCGGCGAGGCCATCAGCCGCTCCAGCGTCCCCTGGGTGCGCTCCCGCAAAAAACTGATGCCGGTCAAAATGAAACCGAAGAAGAGGATGAGCGTGGCGATGATGGCTGGGGCGGTGTAATCCAGCAGACTCTTGTCCGGGACGGCGAGGCCGACGAGGCTGGCGATAACCAGCGGCACGATGACCACCAGGGCTATGGTGCGCCGATCGCGTACCAACTGGGTGATGATTCGTTGGGCGATGACCAGTGTGCTGCTAGTCATTCTGTTTCACCTCCCCCTGTCGGATAAAGTGCAAAAAGGCGTCCTCTAGAGACGCCCCGGCCTGGCCGGTAGCGGCCCGCAGCTCTTCTGGAGTTCCCAGAGCGATGACCCGGCCCTGCCGCAGGAACACCAGTCTCCAACAGTGGGTGGCATCGTCCATGGTGTGGCTGGAGATGACGAGCGTCGCGCCGGCGCGCGTGAGATTTTCAAAGTGCTCCCAGAAGTGCACCCGCAGTTCCGGGTCGAGCCCTACCGTCGGCTCGTCAAGCAAGAGCAGCGGCGGCTGGTGGACGATGGCGCAGCCCAGGCTAACGCGCTGCTTCATGCCACCGCTCAGTTTCATCACCTGGGTTTTGCGTTTGGCCCAGAGGTCGGTCAATTTGATGACCTCGTCCACCCGCTGCGCCCTCTGTTTGCGGTCGCGCATCCCGTAGATGCGGGCGAAGAAATCGATGTTCTCCTGCACCGTCAGCTCGTTGTAGAGGGCGGGCAGCTGCGGCATGTAGCCGATGTTCCGGGCATTGGTGGGCGAAGGCGACTTGCCTAGGCAGCGGATGCTGCCGGCGCCCGGCTTCAATAAGCCGACCATGAGACGGATGAGGGTGGTCTTGCCAGAGCCGTTGGGCCCCAGCAGCCCGAAGCTACTCCCCGGCGGAATCTCCAGCGAAAGGCCGTCAATCACCCGCAGACGGCCATAGTTGAAGACTAGGTCTTTGACGGCAATGGCGGCGTCATTCATAAACTGCTCTCCTTGACCTTTTTATCCCCGTTGTCGTTCATCAGACCGCGACCCACGAAGTCCGCCAGAGCATCGGCCACCTCTTCCCGGGGCAGGCGGTTCAGGGTGCTGGACTCACCCTCCATGATATTCAGCATCAGGAAGCCCAGTATCAGGCTGCAAATGATACGGGTGGCGATGGCCGGGTCCAGAGGGCGGAATTTGCCGGAGGCCATCATGGCGCGGAGGATCTCCTCCACCTGCGCGAAAAAGGGCTGCAGGAATTGCTCTGCCCAGAGAGCCTTGAGCTCCGGGTCGCGGATGATTTCACCCACCAACGATGGTATCCCGGATATGGGAGCGCTCTCGATGAGCTTAAACCGGTTTTGCAGGATTTGCCGGAAGGTTATGTCGATATCCGCTTTGGGTATCTTTTCGATGAGGTTGAGCAGGGGGGTGGTGATGATGAACTCTCGGATGGCGGCGATGAAAAGCTCCCGCTTACTCTTAAAATAGTTGTAAATGGTACCCTCAGCTATGCCTGCTGCCTGTGCTATTTCTACAGTGGTAGCCGCAGCAAAACCCTTCTTAGAAAAGACGGCAAGAGCGGCAGCAAGGATTTGCTGCTTTCTTATCCTGGTAATATTCTCTTTTCTTTCTTGCCTGGAAGGAACCATGTTTGCCCCCTAGTAATATATGATTGAGTGCTCACTCATTATCATAATCAGAATTCATATTGTTGTCAATACATTTATTGATTCTATTAGAGATTGATTCAAAGATTACTCTTTACTTAATGCAGCATGCGCCAAGGTAACATTTTGAGTTTCTGTGCAATTCGGCAAAGTGCACAAATGTCAGGATCAGTATATGGAATAACTGGGGGAGACAGCTCCGGCTACAATAGAGTACATGGTGTGGCTTAGCACCAAATCTAA
>CAZPGJ010000006.1:0-126599 GCA_964586515.1 uncultured Dehalococcoidales bacterium | reverse complement strand
GGAGCTGATGGGATTCGAACCCACTACCTTCTGACTGCCAGTCAGACGCTCTCCCAATTGAGCTACAGCCCCGCCTAGTTCAAGAATATAACAAAATAGCTTGGGAAACTCAAGTTAAATGTCCACGCCCAGCCAATGTAGTATGGAGCGCAAACCGAAGTATCCCAGGTAAGCTAGCGCCATGCTTTTGGCTGTCCTCCCTGCCCAGGTGGCGAGGAAAAATCTTATCCAACCAAAGCGGAGCGCGCCCAGAAATACGGCGAAGGGGTAAAAAAAGGGACTCAATATAGAGGACACGAAGAAAATGGCTTTAGAACCGTGGCGGTCTATAATATTGCTGAAGCGGAGGTAAAGGCTGCTGTTACCGTCTCCTAATAAGCCCCTGCCAGCGTATCCAGTGAAATAGGCACCGATAGCACCTACCGCTTCACCAATTCCAGCTACGGCGCCAACTATGGCGGGATTTAGTACTCCGCCCAGTGTGAATGTAATAATAATGCCGAAGCCGGGTAGAATGAAGGTTCCGTTGGTAATAACGCTGATGATAAAGCAACCCAAATAGCCCCACTGTGCTATCTGTTCGATGTAGCTTCGATGCTGAATGATAAGAAGAGATAAAGCTACGGTAACTACTAGAGATATGCCACCAATTATGATTTCACGCTTACTCGGTTTCCTCATAAATTTTGCCTATTATACAGGAAAAATATGCGAATAAAACTGAACTTTTTTAGTTTGTCCTGTTCACTGTAGCGAGATTATAGCTATTTTAATAAAGAAAACATAACCAGGGCTGAGCGTAAAGCCAACGCCCTGGAGGCTTTGTGGCGGCGATCTTGGTCGGTGAGAGCCTCAGACGATATCAAAAAATCAGCACCACTGCTGTTTTAAGGTTCCTTCCCCTTTTTCTTCTCCTTAATTTTTATTTCATGCCCTTTCTAGAGCCTCTTAGTGCCCTTTGAGGCGATCTTCCATGGCTGCGGACACAAAACCTGAATCATTGTAGCATGGCCACATAGCTATTTATAGATAGCCCAGCAAATCGGCTACGGGTTGGCATTTGGCCATGAGGCAATCCTAAAGCCCGCAAAGGGCAATGATATCTAGAAGGCTCTGGAATTTGCTTTGCTTGAGATTGCACAAACCGTCACAATATGCAGCAGGTTTCTTCCAAGTCCGTTATTCTTCCGATGCCCTTGACAAATATAGTTAATATAAATTAAACTATCAAGAATTGGTTTACGATTGGCTGAAGATTCGGTGATAAGGTCTACAAAAACGAAGGTGTGACTATGGACAAGTCGCAGTTGGTTCAGGAGGTAGTTGAGTTGCAGCGGCAAGTCGGCCGCATTATAGGACAGCATGCCCACAGCGTCTGGATTGATTCAGGGCTTACCTTAACACAGCTCAGGAGTCTGTTCTTAATTGCTAACAAAGGGAGCACCAATTTCAGGAAACTGGCGGAAGCTCTGGGAGTGACCCCATCCAATGTAACGGGCATTGTTGACCGCCTGGAAGAACAGGGGCTGGTCAGCCGAACACAAAATCCGGAAGACCGCCGCGAGATGACACTGCAGGCAACGAACAAGGGAAAAGCTCTTGTGGCTAATCTCAAAGAGGCTGGAGCCAAGCAAATGACCCAGGTTCTGTCTCTTCTCAGTTTAGGAGAGCTTTCTGCCCTCGTTCAGGGGCTTTCGGCATTTATCAGGGCAGCGAACTCCTATGGAGGACAAATCAAAGATGAACATGATTGAAGTTGAGGGGTTGACCAAGCGTTTTGGCGATTTCACGGCTGTAGACCACATCTCTTTTATAGTTGAGAAAGGGATGGTATTTGGATTCCTTGGCCCTAATGGAGCCGGTAAATCAACTGCAATACGGATGCTCTGTACGTTGCTGCGTCCCACCGAAGGCAATGCCCGGGTGGTTGGTTTTGACATAGTCAGGGAGCAGGGCCAGGTCAGGCAGCACATTGGTCTAGTCGCCGAAAAGATTATCCTTTATGACCAGCTAACTGCTGAAGAGAACCTCAGTCTTTTCGGCAGGTTGAATAACTTGCCTGAAGAGCAAATCAAACAGGCTACAGATAAGTGGCTTGTCTGCCTTCATATGGAGGCATGGCGTAAAAATCGTGTAGGCACGTTTTCAACAGGTATGAAACAAAGGATTAACGTTGCCCGTGCTCTACTTCACCATCCCGATGTGCTGTTTCTCGACGAGCCCACTCTCGGGCTGGACCCGCAAACGACACATGCGATACATGAATTTATCCTGGAGTTGAGGGAGGAGGGCATCACTATTGTGCTGACTACCCACGATATGGTTGAAGCTGAGACCCTGTGCCAGCAGATAGCCATTATTGACCAAGCTAAAATAGTAGCTCTGGACACGACGACAAACCTGAAGAGGCTACTCTCTGCTGATAATACCACGGTAATAGATGTGGAAATAGCCAACCTCAGTGAAGCGATGCTCTCGCAGCTTAAGAGTGTGGAGTCAATTGCTTCAGTCGCGCGGCCAGATACCTACCGCATTAGAATTCATACACGCAACACGGACAATCTTGCCCCCATTCTGAGTGCTCTCAATGCTACGGGAGCGAATGTCCGCGCCATCAACACCGTACTGCCGACCATGGAAGATGTCTTCCTGCATGTAACGGGGCGAGAGATGAGGGACAAAGCGGCCGCAAGCGTTCCTTCAGTCCGGGGACGGCGTTGGCGCAGAGCCTCCAGGGTAAGGTAAGAAAGGATGCCTGGTATGTCTGGGAATTTAAAAGGTCTGATTATGCACAGCTTTCGCCTCGGGATAAAAGACCTGTTAGTTTTCGCCCGTGATCGCATGATGCTTATCTCATTTGTTATTATGCCCATCTTCATGATACTAATGGTGGGTTTCATCTTCCCCTCACAGAACATTTTGAAGAATGTCCCTTTTGGCGTGGTTAATCTTGATGAAGGGTCGATGGGTGACCAAGTAGTATTGGCGCTGCAACAAATGAACCGGAGCCAGAGCAGCCTGATGTTTCACATCACCTATTTGCACAGCAAAGGGACCGCTGTAGACCAAATCAAAGCCCAGATAATTAACGGCGCTCTCGTTATTCCCGCTGATTTTTCAGCCGAAATCTCGGCAGGTGAACAAGCTTCGGTGATACTTATAACCGACCAGTCCAATCCGCAGGTATCAGCTGGCATTACTGGCACACTTAATGGGCTTATATCATCAATGGCAAGCCAGCTGGCCTCTCAGAATGTGGCGGCACTGTTGCCAAATGTTCCGAACCCTCAGCAATTAGTTGTGCCCTTTACCATTCAGACGGAAGGCGTCGTCCCCGGGAAGCCTAACTACTTCGAGTTTGTGGCCCCCGGCATTATGGCAATGACGATTATGATGGCGGCGATGACCGGGTTGGCTGGCTCGATATCAAGAGAGCGGGAGCTGGGCACACTTGATGGCATCATATCGGCTCCCATCAGTCGGCTATCAATCATACTGGGTAAGAGCTTTGCCCAGGTGGTACGCGGACTTTTGCAAGCGCTGCTTACATTAATTCTCACCGTGGTGTTTTTTGGCGTGGTAGTTCATGGCAGTTACGGCATTCTCGTGTTGCTCCTGTTGCTGACGGTTTTCTCCTTTATTGGCATCGGCATCATGATATCGGCGTTGGCTTCGCAGCAGGAAACTGCCACGACAATTATGATGACCCTGACCTTCCCGATGCTTTTTCTTTCCGGTGCACTCTTCCCCGTCCAGCAAATGCCAGTTGTGATGCAGTGGATTTCAAAAGTGCTTCCCCTGACCTATGCTGTTGAGGCTTTGCGGAAGTGCGTTGTGCTTGGCACCGGCATATCGGGAATGATGACCGAAATCTGGGTGATGGTTGGCTTCGGTGTGATATTCACGGTGATCGCCATACCTGTTTTTAACAGGGCTATCACCAGATGATTGGGAAGGAGACAGAACAACGCAGATGTGCCTGAATTTCCTGCTGAACAATACTTGAGAAGGGCTGCCAGACGAAGGGCCTACTTCTAAGCGTCCTGGTTCAAACTAATTTAATGAAAAAAGGCTAACTATTTGATGGTGTTCAGAAATATGGAGGGACAAGTGGTTAACAAAATGCGTTTTTGGTTGATAATCTTGCTGGCACTGGCTTTGCTGGCCTCGGTTGCAGTGACTAGTGCTCCCGTGTTAGCTGCGGTAAGCGGGGAACCTGATTTGGCAGCGACAGTGGTGGGGAGCCAGGAGCTCACAGTGGGCCAAGTCGGAGCCATCCAGGTAATGGTTCAGAATGTGGGAACTTTTTCGGGAGATGTCGAAACCTCGGCCGACCAGGTAATGGCAACGGGCTACCTCACTGCTACGGGTATCACCCTGGTGCCGCCGTGCACAACCGCTATAGGTATCACTGCCACTTTGACGTCCCCGTCGTCTTTGATTGAAGTCGTGGGTGGGGCGGCATCCCTGGGTACACTGTCCAGAGGTATGTCCACTGTACAACCAGTTACCTTCCAGCTCTATATCCACAAAGATGCCCAGCCTGGGACCTATAAACTTGACTTGGAATTTGAATACCAATACCTCAGCGGTGTTGATTGGCTTAATCCCGGAGGGGCAACGCCCCAGTATGAATTTCACTGGGGCAACAGAGTGCAGGAGGAAGAGATATCGATAACGGTTGTCGGTACCTATTTCTCAGCGGTAGTCACCCAGACGGAGGGAATCAGGGCTGGAGCGACCGGCATTATTACGCTGGACATCCAGAATAGTGGTGCCAGTGAGGCATATAACGTTACAGCCCAAATAGTCCCGGGAAGCAGTGTCTCACCTATCGGTCAGGCCAGTTTTCTGGGAGATATGCCGGGGGATAGTTCAGTTACTACCCAGTTAAAGGCATCTGTCTCAAGCAAGGCAATCGCCGAGAATTCGTCTGTTGACATCCTGGTCAACTACAAAGACGACAGGAATGTGCCGAGACAATCACTGCTGACCATAGGTGTAATGATAGAGGCAAAATTGAACTTCGAGGTTGAGCCTGTCCAGATTGAAGGCAGCCTTACTCCGGGGTCCGAGAGGGTTATCACCATTCCTATTGTAAACGCCGGCGACTACGAAGCAGACAATGCCGTTGCTCGGATCAATATTGTCAATCCGTTTGCCACTGCTCCTTTTTCGACCACTGATGATACTTCTTTCATCGGGACACTCCAACCTGGCGAAACCGGCCTCGCCAAGTTCAGGATAAGCGTTGATAGCGACGCATTGCCCCAGCCATACATGCTTGAAGTGCAGGTCGAGTATTTTGATTCCCTAGGTAATTCCTATACCTCTGACACCATAAGAGCGACGGTGACAGTCCAACAACCATCAGGGCTGTCAACCCTGGCTATCGTTCTTATTTCTCTTGCCGGTGTAGCATTTATCATAGTGATGCTCAGTCTTGCGAGGAGGAGAAGGAGAAAGCGCGCATGACCCGCTGCCACGTTTGACGGTCTGCTGCTTTGAGAGATACTCTGACCGTTACCGATAACTATAGCTACAAGAAGTCAGCCGGTTTAGCACCTCGTGTTGCATTTACCGAGGCAGACAACTGCACAATACAAGCTATCGTTACCTGAGTGAGGTACGAGGGAAAAGCTTGTGAAATGTTGTATCAATTCATAGGCGAGTAATAATTTTGATGGCAATCAAAGCCATCCCTCGGCGTAAAGAGCATCATGTAATTCATCGGGATGGTGACGGAGACGGTACTCTAACCGGCTGGACTCAGCGTGGGCTTTGTCGTAATCCCAGCCGCTGGCCATGCGATTTCGCTCGTGGAGTTCATGCAATAATACATAGCCTCGCTCAGCTTCCTCAATATCATCATCAATCCAAACTTCGTACTCAGGCACAAATTCATAAACATAGTCGTGCCCACCAGCAGTAAAATCAATATCAAAGATGCTTCTTACCAGCCGTCCATTGACAATCCAGACGCTAACACCGCTCTTTAGTTTCTTCCAAAGGCGAATATGCACATCTTTCCCTTCTGGCAGCTTTTGCCCATGACTAGTTAATCGGCTAAGATCGCGGGCGCGGCGCCGCTCCTTCCGTTCCTCTTTATCAGCTTCTACTAAGGCTTCTTCATATGACATCCCTTTTTCCATGAGCCGGTGCTCTACCAGCAAATGGTCAATGAAGAATCGCCATTCATTGGACTTGGTTCCCAGGTCAATCCAGAACTCATTTTCGGGAATATAATTGTACCTGTAATGCTGTCCGAAGTTAGTAAATTCCTCATCAATTTGGCCGCGAATATAAGCTCCATCCACAGCCCATATGACCAAACCGTCCCTTTCGTCTATCTTTTTAACGTAAGGGGGCTTCAACTGTTGTACCATAAATGGCTTCCTCCCAGGATACTTGAGACTTAGCTTTAATATAGCAAAACGCGGGACTCAAGTAAATATGATTCCAGCATTACCTGCTATTTGATTATGGTCATTGGAATCACATTCCGCTAGGATGTTCACTTCCCGGGATTATCGCCACTGGACAACTATGGATTCCCTCCGGAACAGACGAACCGCAGCCCGCAGCGAGATGAAATCCGCGATGCCAGCGACCAGCGCTACCACAAGAATCAATAAAGGAGTGAACCACAGAACTCCGGTGACCTCAATGCCAATAAGAGCCAGCACGGGCAAGACGATAATCAGGACTGTGGTCTGTGCACTCCGGGTGTCTTTTGCCCGCGAAGAGCCAGTAACCCCCAGCATGAAGCTCAGAATCGCCACTGCTGGCGTAAGGAGGAATAAGATAAGAAACCATCCAGCTGTGACCACGAATCTGTTGAGGTCTCCCCAGCCTAACCCCGATACCACCAGCAAGAAGGCCCCTGCCGAGAGCCAGGTTGTCACTAGTGCGGGTATCGCTCCCGCCAGCGCCTTGCCTAGTAGGAGCTCCCAGGTCTTGACCGGTGTTGCCAGGAGAGCTTCGAGACTACCAGAAAGCTTCTCGTCAACGATGCTGAAGGTCGCCACGCTGATTGCGACTATGGTCGGGATGAGAAGCAGGAAGAAGTTGAATTGATTGAGCAGAAGCACGAGAATCTGCTCCTTGCCTGGCAGCTGAGTTACCCCGGGCATTGCCTCAGCAAGTTTTTGCAGGGCAGTTTGGAACACCGGGGTGGTCAACATGGCCTCGCTGCCGAATCTAAAGACCAGCCAGATGTAAAGTATCCCCTGCCCCACAACTAAAAACGGAAGCAGCGTGACGGTGAGAGCGCTGTTGAGGTCGGTAAACAGTAGCACCCACTCTTTTCGCAGAATGTTCCTGATGTGTCTACGACTCATTTCCACTCTCTTCATGCAGCAGTTTGAGATAAACTTCCTCAAGCGGGTACTGTTTTTCAGAGACGGCAAGCACTCTGCCTCCTGCTTCCACAATTGCCTTTACCAGCTCAGGGCGATTACGCTCCGAGTCGGTCAGTTCTAAGATAAGCTGACTTCCTTCCTCGCGGACTTCTTGGACAAATGGGAGCTTTCTTATTGTTTGTACTACCTGTGTATCTGGCACTTCTAGTTGAACCATCAGTTGACGGCGAAAGAAGCGCCGGCGCAATTGCTCCGGGGTATCCAGGGCCAAGAGCCTGGTATGAAGCACAGCGATGCGGTTGCAGAGCATCTCTGCCTCATTGAGATTATGGGTGGAAAGGAAGATGGTATGTCCTTCCTGACCAAGCCTGCGTATCATTTCACGCACTTCGGCAGCTGCTTCGGGGTCCAGCCCGGCAGTCGGCTCATCAAGGAACAGGACTTTTGGCTCGTGCACCAGAGCCCGCACCAGCGCCAGCCTCTGCTTCATACCTTTAGAGAACGTGCCTACCTTGTCATGGCCACGCTCCCAGAGCCCTATAAGTCTGAGGTACTTCTGCACTTGTTCTGACGGCGACTCGATAGACGAGTAAAAGCTGGCGAAATATTCCAGGTTACGCTTTGCGCTTAGCCGATTGTAGAAACCGGGCGTCTCGGTAAGCATACCAACTACCTCATGCAATTGCTCGACATCGCAGTCAGTTCGATGGCCAGCTACGACGGCATAACCTTTCGTGGGCGCAATCATTCCGGCCAGCATCCGAATAGTGGTCGTTTTCCCTGCTCCGTTGGGACCCAGAAAGCCTAATACCTCACCAGCTTCGACCGCCAGGGTCAGGTCTTCGACTGCGGCAGTTTTCCCAAAGCGTCGGGAAAGGCCAAAAGTCTCAATTATTACCATGCTATCCTGCGCTTCATGGCTGTTTCTTTAGCATAGAATCACCGCTCGTTCACTTAGAAAAGTGGGCATAAATCAGGATAATTCGTCATTAAGAAACATTAAGAAACACGGGCATATTTTACAATGCAGATCCAGTGAATGTCACATTATGAATGATTGTGTGCCTGCTGTCACGAACTCTGGTCTACCTTTAGGTCCGAAATTCACCCTTCCTCTCATCGTCGCTTTGCTGTGTGATTACGGCTATTGGCGACCAAGCTCGAGCATAGACTCCGATGGATTAACCTTTTACAGTCATAGTAATATATTTACAAATTCTCCTTCAGTTCATTCGGCATGCCCTGCAAAATGATTATTGACAACGGCTTATGATACGTGTACATAATGAGTCTTTTATAAATGAAGCGGCGACTATTTGTAATCTTGAATCTCTCATTAGTTTCCGGCTTTGTTATACTGGGCATTAGTATAATTTCACCTGTTCTCCCCCAATATGCACTCTCATTCTCTATTCCGGTAGCGCTTGTTGGATGGGCAGTATCAGCATTTGCCTTGGCTCGCCTGGTGATGGACATACCGGCAGGTGTCCTCGCAGATCGTCTTGGCAGGAAGCGAAACATGGTATTCGGACTGATATTGATAATTCTGTCGTCGATTGCAGGTGGCACGGCTGACAATTATATCTGGTTAATCTCTGCACGTATTGCCGAAGGACTAGGTTCCGCTCTCTACGTAACCTCGGCAACAACCTGGGTTGCGCAGGTAACTGCCGGCGAATCCAGGGGCCGGTATATGTCGCTATATTCGGGACTTATATTCGCGGGCACTGCTTTTGGGCCCACCATCGGTGGCTATGCCGCTGTTCATTTTGGCCTTCGTGCGCCCTTTTTCGCATACGCTTTATTTGCCTTTATCGGTCTGATGGCCACATTACCTTTGAAGGAGCCAGCAGACACTGCACAGGCAACACGGGCAAAAGTGCGCATGAAAGATGTCCCCAGTGTCTTATTGAATGGCCCGTTCCTTCTCGTGAACTCCTCCGTTTTAGCACTTTTTTTCCTCAGAGCCGGTGTTCGTTCGACGCTTGTTCCACTCTATGCCTCTCTCAACCTGCATTTGACTGAGGACAGAATTGGAATACTACTAACAGTAGCGGCTATAGTCACCTCTGTATGCACTTTCCCTTCCGGTTGGCTCTCAGATAGGGTGGGGAGAAAAAGACCTATAATGGCTTGTCTCTTCCTGAGTGGTATTGCTGTGTTACTGGTTCCACTTCAACAAAGCTTAGGCGGCCTTATGGGTATTATGGCTTTCTATGGTTTAGCCACCGGTCTTCAAGGGTCCATCGCTGCTTGGCCTGCTGATGTTGCACCTAAAGATAAACTGGGCACATCTATGGGCGTCTACCGTGTCATGGGGGATATCGGAATGGTTCTAGGTCCAATAACTGTGACTTATATAGCCGGCTATACAGGGCACTCAACGGTGACGTTTACGCCCTTTTTGGCACCAGCGCTTCTGACTTTTATAGTGGGCGTACTGATGATATGGGCTAAGGATCCAGCCTCCAAAAAACATTTTGAAGAGTTCATAATCCAGTAAGATAGGCGTACTTCGGGTCTGTACATTTAGCCAAAAGATTCAACAGGAATTAGAAGGAGTTTAGCGGCTAGCTAGAATTACTGTAGCATAGCCACGTAGCTATTGAGGGGCACACGCAGTGAATCTGCTACGGGTTGACACTTGGCCCTGAGACAATAGAAAAACCTCCCTTCCGTGGAGAACTCGGATAAAGCCTCATAATGTCCCATCCCTTTGGCGAATACAAAGTCTGCTGACTCAAATTCTCGTTTGAACTGAGCTGAAGCCAAAGGAAAAACTATTCCGGGTGAAGCTATGTCCGCGCTTATAACCTTCCCAAACTCGCCTTCCAAGCCAGACCTCCTCACATCTTCTAAGGTCAAATCGTCTTGAACAGGCGACGGTTTAACCACATAGATAACTTGGGCAAATTGCTTCATCCACTTGACTAGAGGCAGGTCGAAGTAGAGCTCCCCGGCATTATCCGCCAGATATAAAACTTTGCTGGCATCTTTAAGTTTTGCTTCAAACTGATCAGAGTCATCTATGGCAAAGCTCAAAGATTTCCTGATATCCTCCTTAATGGAACTTAGCTCCCTGAAGAAATCAATAGCATTCGCTGCCGCGGCCAGCTTAAGAAAATCACGAAGTCCATCCGTATATCGGGACCTCAGCTCGGGGTATAATTCGCTGGCGAGTGTCATCTCCCTTTCCTTCATTTCTCGATAAGGGTCAGGATTGTGGGTCACTTCTCTGACTACCTCGTGGATCCTGGTGGCAATTGCAATAGATAACTGGCTATAAGAGAACTCATCGTCAAGGATCTGCATAGCCTGTTTTATTGCTCTTTGCTTCAGCGAAACATCATTCGTGGCTAGCTCTGCAACCTGGCAGATTAATCTGTGTAAGCATTCATAGCAACCTGGCCCCAGTTTCATTCTAGCTCCCTCAGCTCAAGTTTGAGCAGCTTGTGCTGCTGTATTATAATAGTATTGGCCATGTTTGAGAAACTAGAATTAATACAAAAGCGCTATGACGAGCTAAGCCAGCTCCTGGCTCGGGAAGAGATAGCCACTGATCGCAGGCGGCTTCAAGAGCTGAGCAAGGAGAGGGCTGCTCTTGAGGATATCGTGGGCGCATACCAGGAATATAAAGCCAAAGGTAAAGAACTGGCGGAACTTGAAGCTCTGCTTAATTCCCATGCCGAAGCGGAGATGACGGCTTTAGTCAAGGAGGAGGTGAGCAAGCTTAAACAGCGACAAGGTGAACTCCTTCGCGAACTTAAGCTTTCCCTGATGCCCAAGGATCCCAATGATGATAGGGATGTCATTGTGGAGATAAGAGCTGGTGCTGGTGGTGAAGAGGCAAGCCTTTTCGCCGCAGACTTATTCCGCATGTATAGCCGATATGCTCAGGCCAAGGGCTGGCAGGTGGGGGTCATTGATAGCAACCAAAGTGAACGCGGAGGTTTCAAAGAGCTAATATTCGAAATCAAAGGTAAAGGCGCTTTCAGCCGCCTTAAGCACGAGCGTGGTGTCCATCGGGTACAAAGGGTGCCAATCACCGAGGCCTCGGGACGAATTCACACCTCGACAACTACGGTAGCGGTCCTGCCCGAGGCAGAAGAGATTGAACTCAACATCAATCCTGATGACCTGAAAATGGAATTTTTCCACAGCCGGGGTGCCGGCGGACAAAATGTGAATAAAGTGACCACAGCGGTTCGCATCACACACTTGCCCAGCGGCATAATAGCCTCCTGCCAAGATGAAAGGTCTCAAATAAGAAACAGGATGAAGGCTATGGCAGTGCTTCGGGCCAGGCTGCTTGACCTGGAACAGCGGAAGCAAGCTGAAAGCATAGATAAAGAGCGACGGATGCAAGTAGGCAGCGGTCAACGGGCGGAAAAGATTCGCACCTACAATTTCCCTCAGAACCGGGTCACCGACCACCGAATCAATTTAAGTTTTCACAACCTGCAGCAGATTTTAGATGGAGAACTGGACGAAATTCTTGAAGCCCTGATCAGCAAAGAGCAGGTGGAACAGTTAGAAGCGGCTCTTACGTGATTTTACGCGAAGCTTTACAATCAATTACCCAAACATTACGCAGGGCAGGAATTGCTGATGCCTCTGTTGAGGCTGAGCTTTTGCTAGGCCACGTCTTGGGGATGTCTAAGACACAGCTTTACACAGAACCAGAGAGGGGCTTAACTTCGGTAGAAACAGAGCAACTATGCCATCTTGTCCGGCGTCGCCTTGACCACGAGCCTGCTGCTTATATTTTGGGGCATTGTGAATTTTACGGAATCGACTTCTTCATTGACTGTCACATTTTTATCCCTAGGCCAGAAACAGAACTTCTCGTGGAAAAAGCTGTGGAACTTGCTCAGCGCATTCCCCAACTGGGAAAGCAAATTACCATAGCTGACATCGGCACAGGCTGCGGAGCTATTGCCATCAGCCTGGCCTTAGCATTACCCCAAGCTAAAATTTATGCCACAGATGTTTCAGTTTCAGCTCTACAGGTAGCAGGGATGAATTGCCGGCGCCACATGGTTAACGGCCGGGTAAAACTTTTGCATGGGAATTTGCTCGAGCCGTTGCCTCAGCCCGTAGATATGATAGTCGCCAATTTACCTTATATCAAAGATTGTGAATTTAAAGATTTGAGCCTAGAGGTGAGAGATTATGAACCAACGATGGCCTTGGCTGGTGGTGAGGATGGCTTGGACAAAATACAACAAATGCTGGGACAGATGCCGGGGAAACTTAATTTAGGAGCCTGTTTCCTTTTGGAAATAGGCCAGGGGCAGGGTGAAATGGTAACTTCGTTGATAAAGAGCTATTTCCCACAGGCCAGTATCGACTTAATTTCCGACTTGGGCGGTATTGAAAGGGTAGTGAAGGTCGGGTTATAGGTAAGGAAGTCAGTTTCACAAAGGAGTGAGGTGATGGAAGAAATAGAGCGGTTGGCTCAGCTTATCGTAGAGTCTAAAAAGATCATCGTGTTTACCGGGGCCGGCATAAGCACGGAGTCAGGTATCCCCGATTTTCGTAGCCCGGGAGGAATCTGGAGCAGATATGACCCTGAGGACTTCACCATTCAAAAGTTTCTCAGCAGCCCGGCCGCTCGCAAAACTATTTGGAAGATGTCCGTTGAAGGTGGGCTTCTTGCTGAAGCTGAACCAAATCTCGCTCACTATGCCATCGCCGAGCTTTACCAGTTGGGCAAATTAGATTGCGTCATCACTCAAAATATCGACAACCTGCACCAAAAGGCTGGAGTCCCTGAAGACAAAGTATTTGAGCTTCATGGTAATGTGGGGTGGGTGGTGTGTTTAAGCTGCTGTAGACGCTTTCCGATGCCTGAAGTATTACAAAAAATAAAGGAGGGGATAGAGGTTCCCGATTGCCCTGACTGTCAAGGTATCCTGAAGCCAGATGCAGTGTTCTTTGGCGAGGCATTACCACAGGAGACGTTACAGGAAGCTATCCACCGTGCGCAGAACTGCGACCTTTTTATTGTCATCGGTTCTACTCTTATCGTTTACCCCGCTGCTTATATTCCAACATACGCTAGAGAGGCTGGAGCGAAGTTAGCTATCGTTAATTTAACTCACACCCCCTTCGACCACTACGCGAAAGTAGTCATCCGGGGTAAGGCTGGCGAGATAATGTCCAGGGTGATGGAAAAAGTAAGGCATTCCTAGCCATCAGGCTTGAGCCAAACCGGCTGCTGAATGCTTCTTCTTTCTTCCTAGTCCATTACTTTTTGGATACGCTTGATATCCACTGCCTTGCCGGTCTTTTCATCCACCTCGACCAGAATTGCATCGAAGCTGACCTTTCCCTTGCCAACCGATAGCCGGCTGGGTATCTGAGTAAGGAAGCGTTTGATTACAGAATCTGGATCATCCCCGATGACCGAATCTATAGGACCAACCATGCCTATGTCGGTGACGTAGGCAGTGCCTCTAGGCAGTATGTGAGCATCAGTGGTGCCCACATGAGTATGGGTGCCCAACACAGCGCTGACTCGTCCATCGAGGTATCTACCCATGGCCACTTTCTCCGAGGTTGCCTCAGCATGAAAGTCAACAATAATAGGAATTGATTTATGTTCAAACTCAGGCAGCAGCTGGTCCATAGCTCGAAAGGGACAATCAACATGGCCCATGAAAACACGCCCAACGATGTTAACTATCAGGGCATTGTTTTTAAGCAAGTAGCCACGGCCAGGATTCATCGGTGGGTAATTTAATGGACGGAGAATAGCAAACTCGCTGTCTAAGTAGGGAATAATTTCATTGTAAGCCCAGATATGATTGCCTGTGGTTATGACATCAATTCCGGAATCAAAGAGCTCTTCTGCTGTACTGGGGGTCAGCCCTAACCCACCGGCAGCATTCTCGCCATTGCCTATTATGAGGTCAATGTTATGTTCATCACACAAACTTGGCAGGATTTCCTTCACTGCCTTCCTGCCAGGCTTGCCGATGATGTCGCCTATTGCCAGTATTCTCAAATCTACTTAGCGTAATCTGTGGCCGTAGTCTCCCTTATCACCATTATTTTTATCTGGCCAGGATAGGTTAGACTCTCTTCTATTTTTTTAGCAATATCTCGAGCCAATCTGACTGCGGTTAAATCATCTACCTTATCTGGTTTTACCATGACACGCACTTCACGCCCGGCTTGGATAGCGAAAGCCTTTTCTACGCCGGGAAAATCGGCTGCTATGTCCTCTAAGTCCTTAACACGCTTCAGATATTGTTCCAGGGATTCACGTCTGGCACCAGGCCGCGAACCACTTATGGCATCGGCAGCAGCAACAATAAAGCCCATGACAGTACTGGTCTCTGCTTCGCCATGATGTTCAGCAATGGCTTGAACCACCTCTGGATTTCTATCCCACTGCTTAACCAGGTCTGCACCTATCAGGGCATGAGGCCCCTGCGTTTGATGGTCTACCGCCTTGCCAATATCATGAAGCAGGCCAGCTTTTCTGGCGGCACTGACATTAACCCCAATCTCGCTAGCCAACATCCCTGCCAGATGAGAAACTTCGAGACTGTGAAGTAAAACATTCTGCCCGTAACTGGTACGAAATTTAAGCTGGCCAAGTAGCTTAATCAGTTCAGGATGTAAGCCTGGCACCCCAGCTTCGTAAGCAGCATGCTCGCCTTCACTACGGATAGTAGCTTCAACTTCTGCTTTGGTTTTGTCTACTATTTCCTTAATCCGGGCGGGATGAATGCGCCCATCAAGGATAAGTTTGCTTAAGGCAAGGCGAGCTACTTCACGCCTCACGGGGTCAAAGCTGGAGATAGTGACAGTCTCCGGAGTATCGTCGATGATAAGGTCAACGCCTGTAGCTTGCTCTAAGGCTCGGATATTGCGCCCCTCACGACCGATGAGTCGCCCCTTCATCTCGTCACTGGGCAAGGGAACAGCGGATATTGTAGTTTCTGAAACAACATCGGTAGCACACCTTTGAATAGCTGTAGCCAGAATATCCCGAACCCTTCCCTCAGCCTCTTCCTTTATCTGCGCCTCCCACACCCTAACTTGTCGCGAGACCTCTTCTTCAACTTCCTGTTTTAGCTCTTGAAGCAGGAGAGTCTTTGCTTCTACACTGGATGTACCAGAGATGGATTCTAACTTTGCCAGCTGTTTTTCTCTTATTGTCTGAAGTTCAGCTGTTATCCGCTCGACATCTTTTTTCTTGCTGTCTAAATCACGCTCACGCCGCTCCACACCCTCTAACTTCCGCTCCAGCGCCTCTGCTTTCTGGTTGGCACGCTTTTCTAATCGTTGTATTTCAAGGCGGCGTTCCTTGCTTTCCGCCTCGGCAGCGTTGGCAACCTTGATGGCTTCTTCTCTAGCTGCAAGGAGTAGCTCATTATATTTGGTTGTTGCCTCATCTAATAGCTTCTGTGCCTCTTTTCTTGTTCTTTGGATCTCCCGATTGGCTACGAGCTGTCTGACAAAGTACCCAATAAGGACGCCCAAGACAAGAGCAAGACCAACTATGATATATAGGTATTGCTGCAGATATGATCCCATTTTCCCTCTTTATTTCGTTGTTATAATAAATGCAAAACATTGCATATTAATAATAACCTTTTATCGGCTTAGAGTCAACTAATTTGGCTGGCAACCGATCCCTTGACCCATTTACCGTCCCTCTCTTAGTGCACTGGGAGAGATGTTATATTACCATTGTACGAAATCGGGATTGTTTAACAACTTTTCATCTATACCAAAACGCTGTTAAACTTCTACAAACGATAGGAAAATGGCAAAATTGATTAAAGTACCTCACAAAGTTCACGAATCCACATGCTACGTTAATGGCTTATTCGACGTTTTAACGTGGCAAGGAGCTAGATACGATTACTTCCTGTTACCTATTATTGGCGGTATGGCTTCGTTCGCTTATCTAAAATTCAAGATAGCTAAACCTCCTTGCATGGTTTACTGGGGTAATAATCCTAAGTACTTGCTTAAAGACTTGGGTGAGATAATAGGATTCACTCAGACCATAAGCGAGGGCAAGTCATTTAGGAATGAATTTCCGAAAATGAAGGAGCATCTGAAGAACGATGAGCCAGTGATAGTTGGCGCACTGGATATGTATTACTTGCACTACTATCCAGAACTGTACAAAAAGGAACATATCCCCATCCACTATGTCCTCATGGTTGGCTATGATGACGACAGGCAAGTAGTCTATGTTCACGACTGCAGCGTAGGCGGTGTGCAGGAGATTCCTTATATAGAATTCGAGAGAGCTCTGGATGTTAATGTCCCGGGCATGAGCAAAAAGAATACCTTTAGAGTTTTCCAATTACCTCAAAAGGTGCCAAGTGAACTTGAAATTGCAGATAAAGGTTTTGCCTATAAAGCCAGGCGAATGCTCAAACCACCTGTGACTATGTTCGGCATTCCTGCCATGAGGAAGTTAGCCAAGGAGATTGTCTTTTGGGCAGATAAGGATTGCTTCAGACACATGGTCGCATATGCTGGGTTAACGCCACCGCTTATTGCAAAAGACTTATCTCACAACGATGGGTTACGGTTTGAGCAGGCACAACTGTTTGAGGACTTGGGGCAGAAGTATCAGCGAAAAGAATGGGGCGATGCATCTATTATCTTTAGAAAATCTGGAGAACTCATTGTGAAATTGTGCGGGCGAGCACTGGAATACGATGGTCGCGGCTGCTCAGCATTCCTCACAGAGATAGCCGATACCGAGGAAGAGGCATATACGGCAGTATTGAAATCGGTATAACCTTAAGTCTGAAATCAGTCAATACAAACTCACTCAAACTGTTCAATTTGCCCGAGGTGCTAGTCACAGTGATACTTCGACATTGGGCCTTCTTTGATATAAAATACCCCTTCTATGAGCACAAAGAGGCCGGTAAAGCTGAATACGGTCTATTTGGGCCTTCTTCTTTTTGTCGTCGCTCAAATGATAATTCTTTTTGTGGCTCCCCGTATAGACCCATTCCTGGACAAAAATGATATAAATATACCGACCCAGCCATCCGGGCCAGTATACTGGTGGCCCGGGGATGTGACATCACCTTCCGGGGAGGTTGTTCATGTTCCGGTCAATTCAGCGTTAGGACCAATTTTAATCTATATTTTTGCGGCAGTGGGCGTACTTGGACTTATACTCTATAAGATTCCTCTTACAGCTTTAAAAGTTCTTCTTAGACTTTTGTTTGCCCTTTTGTTTAGTTGGGGCGCATTCATCGCCACTGTTTTCTACGTGCCCCTTTCGGCAGCTGTTGCCATCGCTGCCTTGTTTGGAGCTTTTTGGTTCTTGATACCACTTGTCTGGTTACATAACCTGGTATTGATTCTGGCTGTTAGTAGTTTGGGAGCAGTTTTCGGTCGCTTTATTACGCCATGGACTGCGATGGCCATTATTTTGGCGCTCGCTATCTACGATTTCTTGGCAGTTCGTTTCAAATTTATGCTCTGGATGGCAGACAGACTATCGCAAATAAATGCCTTGCCGGCACTAATAATTCCCAAAAACTATTCTGAGTGGAACTCAAACTTGAAAAAACATGGAGAAAAAATGATAGAGTTGAATCCCGCCGACAGGGAATACTCCATACTGGGCGGTGGCGACATTGCCTTCCCTTGTCTGCTTACAGCTTCCGTTTATTTTGCCCAGGGCCTGAAGCCAGCGGCTATTATTGCAGCGCTGGGATTATTGGGACTGGTTAGCGTCTATGCGATTCAGGCGATATTTTTAAAAGGGAAGCCGATGCCGGCTCTGCCACCTATTGCCGCCTTTACGTTGATTGGATTACTGATTATCTGATGACACAAGATTATAGCGGTCTGTTCAGCAGGAAGGTGAACTGCGGGGATACATTGTGTCTTACGTATTCCGCGCTTTGAGGTAATGGAATTAGGAGGAAATAATAGGAGGAAACAATGGCTTCTGTAAAGGATGTGCTGGGCAAACTCCAGAGCAAGGCTCGGCCAGAGCAGTTAAAAGGAATGGCTAAATACGGGATGACAGTTGAACAAAGATTGGGCGTCTCGGTTCCTGATATGAGAAAACTGGCTAAAGAAATAGGGAGGGACCACAAGCTGGCGCTGGACTTATGGAGAACCGGAATAGCTGAAGCGAGGATCATGGCTGGAATGGTCGGTGACCCTGCTAAGCTAACTGAAGAGCAGATGGAGGAGTGGGTGAAAGACATTAATTCGTGGGATGTCTGCGACCAGGTGTGCATGAATCTTTTTGAAAAGAACCAGTTAGCCTGGAAGAAAATTGGCGACTGGTCGGAGCGGGAAGAGGAGTTCGTCAGAAGGACTGCCTTTTCACTGATAGCTTGTCTGGCATGGCATGATAAGAAGGCAAGCGATGAAAGATTCATCGAATTGCTTCCTGTAATAATACGAGGGGCTACGGATGAGCGTAACTTCGTCAAAAAAGCAGTGAACTGGGCTCTCAGAAACATCGGGAAAAGGAACCTCAATTTGAACGAAGCCGCAATAAATACTGCAAATAAAATCAAGCGACTCGACTCAAAGGCTGCTCGCTGGGTTGCTTCTGATACTCTCAGAGAACTGGAAAGTGACGCTGTACAGAGTAGGCTCAAGAGACGAGCATAGTATGGAAGGTGCAGGCTGGGGAACAGAAGCTTGGATCGTCACATAAGCACTCATAATGTTACCTTATGCATTTTAGCGCATAATGTGGCCCTGGAGTGATTTGTTAGTTAGTTGAAACGCCTTCGAAGTTCTGTTTGAGAGGAAGAGACTGATAGAGGCAATTGCGATAGCTTGTGTAATACCAAATAAGCATAAAATGAGTCTTCATACCAAACCCAGACCGAGCCCAGTCTGCATAAGTTATATCATAGGTTCGTGAGCTTGATATTTTATTCCATATTGAGCAAGTTTTGTTATAATCAGAAGGTTGCAGTCAGATTAATGGGGGCAAGGACCTATGGATATGAAAATCAATGACAAATTCATCAAACTGAATAAGAAGTATTTCAACAATGCTGAGCTCCCGATCACCTTTTATTACAGCGACACTGGGGAACAGGCAGAACTGGTCAGGCCTGGCTCAGTACCCCGATGCGTAATAGGCGCACTGGTGGAAGTAAGAAATGGCCGTAGTTTTAGCTTCAATGCAGATTCAATAGGATGTTTCGGGGGCAGAAGGTACCTGGGCTTTGCCGAAAGATTAAGTCCTGATTTTGAGTACTTCCTCTCCTATGGCATTCCGGGCAGGATGGAAGGCGAACGATACAAGAAGTCCCCGGAACTGGTGAAGGAGATTATGAAGAACTGGCCTAGACTTAGAGCCCCCAAGCCTTTCATTGTGTTCAAGAGATGGGATAACCTCTCCAAAGAAGATGACCCGGAAGTAGTCATTTTCTTCGCGCAACCCGATGTCCTTGCGGGTCTATTCACTCTGGTGAATTTCGATCAATCGCAACCGGAAGGAGTAATCACGCCCATGGGTTCAGGTTGTTCATCCATCGTGTCTTACCCGTACTTGGAGAAGGATTTACCACATCCCAGGGCCGTCATCGGAATGTTCGACTCTTCAGCACGACCTTATGTGCCTAAGAATACGCTGAGTTTTGCTGTGCCCATGAAAAAATTTGTCACAATGATTGGAAACATGGAGGAGAGCTTCCTCATTACTGATACGTGGAAGAAGTTGCAAAAAAGGATAGTGACCTCACCGACAAAACCGGCGAGGAAGCAAGCAAAATCGGCTGGAGGTTGAAATGGAAATAATTCCGGGAATCCACCGAATAGATGGCGTCAGGGGAGCTAATGCCTATTTAGTCATTGGCGAAGACGAGACGTTCGTTATCGACACGGGCATGCCTGGGAATGCAAAAAGGGTAGCGGCCTATGTCGAAGGGCTCGGGAAGGACCTATCCGATATAAAATTCATCATATTGACACACGCGGATATAGACCACATTGGCAGCGCGGCAGAATTGAAGAGAATGACCGGAGCCAGGCTAGCGATACATGCTGATGATGCGCCCATTCTCCGTGGTAAACAAAGCTTTAAGACCATTGGAGGATCCCTGGGCTTCATTTTCAAGCTGGCAATGAAGTTAATGCGCTATCGTCCAGCAGAACCTGATATTATTCTCAGTGCCGATTCCGAGATAAAAGGCTTCAGAATTATCCATGTGCCGGGGCATACCAAAGGCAGTATCTGTGTCTACAAGCCTGGTAAGGTTGTCTTTGTAGGTGACGCACTTAGAAGCAGTTCGAGTGGCAATCCTAAGCCTCCTTCCCGAATGGCTTCTCTGGACAAAGCGAAGGCCAGAGCTTCATTAATAACGATTTCAGCCCTGGATTTCGAGACACTTCTTCCGGGTCATGGCGCCCCAGTTGTAAGCAATGCTTCCCAGAAGGTGAAGGACATGGTAGCCCGCCAGAGCTCGAAAGGCACACCACGGTCGTCCTTTCCTTGATTGATACACGGGACAACTCGACCAGCGATGATCTTTCTATTTCAGGACTTCTCTTAGTGCTCTGGCCGCCGTATAGACACAGCCCACGCCGCAGATGTATTGAGCAACCCTCAGCGCCTCGCTTATTTCTTCTTTGGTTGCCCCGGCTTTTATTGCTTCCCGTGCCAGCGCCTGAACCCCCTCAGATGCTCCATTGACTGCATCAAGCACCATAGCAATTAGGAGTTTCATCTTTCTCGGCAATGCGCCGTCAGCAAGAGCTAGGTCTCGAGTGTTATTAACTAAATTCAGCAGTTTTGGGTCCAGTTCTTCATAAATTTTCAAAGGATGTTCAGCCATGTAACCACCTCCCTATAGGCTCTTTGTACGGGCTTTTATAACTTATTCTAATTTTATTCTAATTGTTTGTCGCTGGTAATGCAATTATCAGAAGACGGGCGTAAATAGCAGTTTTGCGGGCACCTGGAATGAGCTTTACTCCTACAGTTGGGTAGTTTTGGTATTTTGTCAACTGGGAGATAGAATCATTGGCTTTATGTTGGGCTTAAATTATAATACGTGCGGGGCAAACCAGTAACTGGTCAGGAGTTTGGCTCATCGGCCAAGGAGGATGTCATGCAATTATATGTTGGTGGTCTTTCTGAAGATACGACAGAAGCCGATATAGAGAAGGCTTTTTCCGGAGTTCATCCACTCCAACTAGTGAAGGTTATCAGGGATATTGAATCTGGCAAATCCAGAGGTTTTGCTATAGTGAAGATACCAACTGAAGAAAAAGGGGAGGAGGCTATCAGAGACCTCAACGGAACCACACTGCGGGGAAAGAATATTTTAGTCAGAAGGATGCCGGAAACATTGGCCGGTGAAATGGAGTTCCGGGAATGGCTAATGGACCATGCTCTTGAAGTGCTGGCACGTGTTGGTGTGAGCGAGGCACAGACTGTACTGGACTATGGCTGCGGTCCGGGTACTTTTACCATCCCCTGCGCCAGGATAGTTGGACGGAGGGGGAAAGTATATGCTTTCGAGGCGCGCCCAGGCCTCCTGGAACAGGTCAAAGAGAAAGCAAAGGAAGTGGCATTAAGCAATATTATAGCTGTCCTTTCGAACAGCTCGAAGCTGGGAATGGACTTACCAGATAAGAGCATCGATGTAATATTGGTTTACGACGTGATGCACGAAATAAAGGACCAGCGAGGATTACTCCAGGAGTTGCATAGAGTCCTCAAGGAGGATGGGATTCTATCGGTCTTTCCAATGCACATGGGAACAGACAAGTTTATGGATGTCATGAAAGAATGCGGCCTGTTTTGCTTAAGAAATCGGTACGGCCCACCTGGATTCAAAGCAGCCAGCGAGATTCTGAATTTTAACAAATGTTAGGAGCCCTGTTAGCTCATAAATAAGTATATGGCAAACTCTGGAGGATTCTACAATTAACTGCCTAACAAATGTTTTCCCAGGCGCAGATCCCGCGAATGCATAGCGTGGATATACTCTCTTCCGTTTTCTCTTCGGATTCGAAAACGCTTAGCATTCATCAGCTACTGCGAAGCCTGCGACATAACATTGTCACATTAATACACCTCGTGTGATTTCAAAGTTGCTTGTGCTGCTATGAGTGATGAGCCTTCCAAGTCCGGTGGAACCAGGTAAGCGCAGTTAAGAAGACTCCACCTATCAGGTAGCCTCCTATGACGTCACTTGGCCAGTGGACACCCAGGTAAACTCGAGAAGTGCCGGTCAAGAGAATTAACGCTATCAAAGCTGCAAGAACCAGCATCCGTAGGGCGCGATTCTTCAGATTGATGGAAATAAAATAGGCTGTAAGTCCCAATATTAGAATGGCAAAGAATGCATGTCCACTGGGGAATCCATTACCTTGCTCAGGGGATAAGACGTGAACCAGGTCGGCCGAAGGCCGTGGACGATTGATGGCCAGTTTCAAGGCCGTATTTACAAGCGTGATTAATCCCCCTACGGGAATCATGATAGCCTCCAGCCTACCTATTCGCCACCAAACAGCGATACCGATGGCAACAACTACCAGTACCGCGGACCAGCCTCCGAAAACAAAGGAAATACACTTCATGGTTGAGAGTAGGAGGTGATTGTTGAAAGATTGTAACCGGAGGGTCAGGTATAGGTCGCCAGGAAACATGGGTGCGAACCGGGCGTAAATGGAAATGGCCAAGGCTAGAATTGCCAGGAATCCGATAATCAGCTTGAATTTAATAATTTCCGGCACCTTTCACCGATAAGAATGAAAAGGAGACCAGCAAAATTATAGACCGGGATGGCAGAGTTGAATATCCCTAGCCCTGAACAATGGCTTGGATTGTTTCATTAACTCCTTTTGTCCAGTGTCAGACACACGGGCTGGGATTGAAGTAAATACCAACGCATTTTTGGGCACATTGCTTTGCTCGCTTAACGCTGCCAGCGTCTCATCACCCGAGGTGGTCAAGAAGTGAAGTCGCTAGCCGGGTGCCGTCAAAATACCACTCGGCACTCGATGCCCTGTTTTCCAAAGGTAAAGGTAAGCTCCCTGCCTTTTAATGAAAAAAAGTTGTTGCTCATGGTGCTCTCTAAATTATGTTTTCTATACACCCAATCGCCATAATGGTAGTTCATTCTGTCAACCACTACGTAATCCACTTTCCCGCTAAGTTGGGCAGCAAGTTCTTCCGCCCCGGGAAGCATTGGAGCAATCATGGCATAGGTCCTGATGCCTGCAAGATGTAGCTCTCCGAGTGCTTTGAGCCTTTTCTTAATAGATGGTGCATTCGGTTCAAACAATCTTCTCATCTCGTCGTCTGCACTGGTAACTGATAACCCGACCTCTGTCTTATCGCTTCTCCTAAATAGGTCTATGTCACGTAACACAAGTGGAGATTTCGTCTGGACTGTTATCGGCCAGCCATACTGGACCAGTATTTTCAAACACTTTCTTGTCAATTCGTATTCCTTCTCTATTGGTTGATACGGGTCACACACTCCGCTTATCCATACCCTAGCCGGCGGCTTTTTATTTATCTCCTTCTGTAATAGGTCTGGGGCATTAATCTTCACGTCAACAAATTCACCCCACGGCTCTTTATGTCCAGTGAACCTCCTCATGAAACGAGCGTAGCAATAGGTGCAACCGTGCTGGCACCCGATGTACGGATTGACCGCATAATCAAAAACCTGTGACTTGGACAATATGCTTCGCGCGTAGATTTCTCTAAGAATCATGTAAGGACTAGCTCACCAATGATAATAATACCCCTGGATCATTTTACCACCTATTCCCTTAAAGATTATGAAGTGCTAAAATGCAATGAACATAGGAAATAATTATGTGCGGAATGCAAAGTGAACGAGACTACTACGAAGTCTTGAGCATTGCGCCAAATGCCAGTGCAGAGGAAATAAAAGAGGCGTATCGCAAGCTAGCTTTTCAATGCCATCCAGACAGGCATCAGGAAACCGGGGAAGCCAATAAAAAGATGCAAGAGATAAACGAGGCCTATGCTATCCTGTCTGACCCGATTAAACGCAGGGAATATGATCTTCCCCGGGGGTATTGTAGCAAAGTGCCAAAGTTCAAGAAAGGTAGCAAAGTGAAAATCAGTGTCAATTCTCCTTCACAGTATGGAGGCTACACCGGGGTGGTAGATAAGGAACCTGTTAAGGATGCTTTTCGCTTCTGGTATATGGTGAGAATCGAGTCCAAAGACTTGGCGACAGTCAGGCGCTTCGCTGAAGAAGAACTTGAGAAGCCGAGCGATTAACAGCTAGGCCGACCAGTCAGTGTTCGGAACGAGTAGATATCACCTATGTGAGCTTTAGCTTCGTTATTCATTGGTCTGCTCTGGCATGCGAGCTGTCATTGGTCAGGCAGCCACTTAACGTACTCTCCGTTCACTCCACTACATTATGAAGGTAACAATTACTCAAGGTGCGACATTTGAATTAATAAGTAAGGGAATCATAAACTCAACACCACCTAGTTCCCATCATTCTTGTCCTGTAACTCATTTCATCAAAACGGATTGAAAGATGGTAAACTAGCTACAAAATACGGAGGAAGATGGTAATGATTATAGGCTTAATCATTTTTATGATTTTCCTGGCTTTTCTACTTGCCTTCTGGGAAATCCAAATCGAGGGCAAGGATGGCTGGGCAGCGAGGCTACCTGGCTGGCGTATAGAAAAGGGATGGCTTGTCAAGCTGACGGGTGGTCGCCCGCTAACCGGCTATCACTTTTTTATGACGCTATTTCTGATTGCCATAGTTCATCTGCCGCTGTTTTTCGTTTCGTGGAGTTGGCGATTGGAAAGTCTGCTACTTGGTTTTTATGTAGGTATGGTTTTCATAGAAGACTTCTTGTGGTTTGTTTTAAATCCACATTATGGGATTAAAAACTTCCGCAAAGGAAAAATCTGGTGGCATAAACAGTGGTGGGGGCCGGTCCCCGCTTTATACTGGTTTTTACTCATCATTGTCATCGTACTGATTTATTTCGGGAGAGCCGCTATCTAAACTATCTAAACAAGAATCGCCCAGGCCATTAGCCAGGGATAACAAATAGCGAGAGGTCATGCAACGGGATAGTGGCTTATGACTTTTTAACTCCAAAATTGGCGACGGACGCTTGAAAGGGTAAGTCTAGATGCTGGAATAACCGCATAAATGTCAAACAAAGTGAAGAGGTGCTGAGATGAAGAAAATAATAATTGCTGTCTTAGTGACAGTGCTAGTCCTGGTACTCATAACACCAATTGTGCTGGCTAAACCCGACATGAATAAACCATTGCGGACGACTGGTGTCGAGCTGGTTAAAAAGATTACGCTTCATGGCAAGCACGGTGGCGGGGGGTAAGCCAGCTAGGGGGGCAGCGACGGGTGTGTTAAGTGAGTAGCTGGGCGCGGGAGCTAACAAGTGTGCCATCCTAATCGGCATTTCCGATTACCCGGGTACAGCAAATGACCTTCAATATTGTGGTGTGCGGTGTGAGGATCTGTCGAGCCGTGTATTGAAGATGCGACCCCGAGGGGATTTGAACCCCTGATCTCCACCGTGACAGGGTGGCATGTTAAACCGCTACACCACGGGGCCTCATAATGAATTTGTTACAAACTATAATGGAAAATTTCCTTGATGTCAAACTTGCTTTAACACCGTGGATTAAGGTATTATTTTACCTTTGGGCCGAGGAAAGTTGACAGAGGGAAAAGGATTCCTGTAGAATATGAGTGTATTGGTACTTTAACAATTGAATAGTGGAAGGAAGGTTTTGAATGGAGAGCTTGATCCTGGCTCAGAATAAACGTTGGCGGTGCGCCTTATGCATGCAAGTTGAACGGGGTTATGGTCTTCGGATTATAACCTAGTGGCGAACGGCTGAGTAACACGTAAGTAACCTGCCTTGGAGTGAGAAATAACCTGCCGAAAGGCGAGTTAATGTCCCATGTGGTAATGAAGCGTAAGCTTCATTATTAAAGCCTTCGGGCGCTCTAAGAGGGGCTTGCGCCTGATTAGCTAGTTGGTAGGGTAATAGCCTACCAAGGCGATGATCAGTAGCTGGTCTGAGAGGATGGCCAGCCAGATGGGGACTGGGACACGGCCCCAACTCCTACGGGAGGCAGCAGCAAGGAATTTTGGGCAATGAGCGAAAGCTTGACCCAGCGACACCGCGTGAGGGAAGAAGGCCTTCGGGTTGTAAACCTCTTTTCTTGGGGAAGAATCTTGACGGTACCCAAGGAATAAGCCTCGGCCAACTACGTGCCAGCAGCCGCGGTAATACGTAGGAGGCAAACGTTATTCGGATTTACTGGGCGTAAAGGGAGCGTAGGCGGTTTCTTAAGTCAGATGTGAAATCTTCTGACTCAATCAGAAGGCGTCATTTGATACTGAGGGGCTTGAGAGCAGCAGAGGGAAATGGAATCTCCAGTGTAGCGGTGAAATGCGTAGATATTGGGGAGAACACCAGTGGCGAAGGCGATTTCCCAGGCTGTTTCTGACGCTGAGGTTCGAAAGCGTGGGAAGCGAAGCGGATTAGATACCCGCGTAGTCCACGCCCTAAACGGTGGACACTAGATATAGGAGGTATCGACCCTTTCTGTGTCGAAGCTAACGCTTTAAGTGTCCCGCCTGGGGAGTACGGCCGCAAGGCTGAAACTCAAAGGAATTGACGGGGGCCCGCACAAGCAGCGGAGCGTGTGGTTTAATTCGATGCTACACGAAGAACCTTACCAGGACTTGACATGGCAGAAGTAGGAATCCGAAAGGAAGACGACCTGTATCCAGTCAGGAGCTGTCACAGGTGCTGCATGGCTGTCGTCAGCTCGTGCCGTGAGGTGTTGGGTTAAGTCCCGCAACGAGCGCAACCCTTGTCCTATGTTAAATTCTCATAGGAGACTGCCTTGTACAGCAAGGAGGAAGGAAAGGATGACGTCAAGTCAGCACGGCCTTTATGTCCTGGGCTACACACACGCTACAATGGGTGATACAGAGGGTTGCCAAGGAGCGATCCGGAGCTAATCCCTATAAAATCATCCTCAGTTCGGATTGCAGGCTGAAATCGCCTGCATGAAGTCGGAGTTGCTAGTAACCGCAGGTCAGCTATACTGCGGTGAATACGTTCTCGGGCCTTGTACACACCGCCCGTCACGCCATGGGAGCTGGCAACACCTGAAGCCGATGAGCTAACTTGTGATTAACAAGAGGCAATCGCCTAAGGTGGGGTTGGTGACTGTGACGAAGTCGTAACAAGGCAGCCGTACGGGAACGTGTGGCTGAATCACCTCCTTTCTAAGGAGTCATAAGCGGAAGCTTAGAGATTCCTAGGTCGGTTGATAGACTTTAAAGTCTGTCATTAAGTGTTTGAAATTTTCCTTCCTTCCACTATTCAGTTGTTAGAAGTCTGGCCTGTGTGGTGCGCGTGGTAACAGGTAAATTTCCTCAAAGACTCCTTTGAGTGTTTCTAGCCCCTTAACCTGCTATTGAAGGGTGGCGTGAGGTTGGGGCTGAGCTCCTCTTACCCAAATTGTTAACTTTTTACCAATATTGACGAAATTATTGAAAAATTTTGGCAGTGTGGGGTATGATATAATATTAGCTAGGAGCTAAAATTTTGGAAAAGTTAAACTGTTACAAGAGGAGGTGGGATATGAGTAGACACCTCAGGGTCATGCTGACAACTTTGCTTATTGTGACGGGCGTCTTGGTCTTCTTGCCCTCCAGCTACGTAGGCGCCGGAGGAATGGTGGCGAACCAGAGCTTCGAGGAGGGAGTAGCGGGAGTCCCGTCCGGATGGAACCTGACTGGAAACGCTATGCGCGTAGATACCGGCTCCATCTATGAAGGTAATTGGGCTGCCCAGATAACAGGGGACAATGACACGCTTACCCAGTGGTTGCATTTTGGAAATAGCACACTGCCCCTACCGATAACATATAACGCCTGGGGATGGATATATGTTTCTGGCAACGTTACTGGTGCCATCGCTCTCGACTTTTGGGGCGGGAACGAAGTGACCCAAGTGAGTCCGACAATATACCTGTCCACCAATGACACGAATGGCGCCTATGTAGAGGTGACTGGCCAGGTGTCGGCGCCAACCGCGACGACTTACCTAAGAATACGTCTTTTGGGAACTGGCTGGCATGGTGGAGGGGAAGCGCGGTTCGATGAGGTTGGTTTCTACCCGGTGACAGGCTACTGCTTTATCGCGACTGCGGCGTATGGCACGGAAACAGCCAGCCAACTTAATATATTGCGAGAGTTCCGAGACCAGGTATTGCTGAAGAGTGGTCTGGGGACGCGATTTGTAGAGACTTATTACAAACTCAGTCCGCCTTTGGCTGCCTTCATAGCTAAGAGCGATTTCCTGCGCGCAGTTGTCAGGATAGCGCTCATCGATCCGATGGTAAATATCCTGCAATGGTCGCAGAGCCTATGGAGAGCTTAGCCGGACATACCCTGAGTCCAGGCCTTCTATGGTGTCGGCGCTGTTCAGGCATGCTCACATGGTGAAGGGCTTGCATATTGAGTGGGCACGTTTCGGAAATGCAGGTGGATGCCGTGAACTAGAGGTGTCGTTGTCCCGGAACTGACATGGAACTCCAATAGGAATCTGAAATTCCCCTTATTGTTACAACTGCGAATACAGCGGAACGAATAAATTATTGTGGCTACTCCAATCAAATTCGGCACTGATGGGTGGCGAGGGATTATTGCCGAGGATTTCACCTTCGACAATGTGCGCATCTGTGCTCAGGCCGTAGCAGAATATCTTAGGCAAGATGGACTTGATAAACGAGGCCTGGTCATTGGCTATGATACTCGCTTCGCCTCCGAGGATTTTGCTGCTGCCGCTGCTGAAGTGATAGTCGGCAACGATATCAAAGTCCATCTCTGCCTCAAGCCAGCCCCTACGCCGGTAGTGAGCTTTGCTGTCCCGGCTACTAAGTCTGCCGGGGCTGTTGTGATAACTGCCAGCCACAACCCTGGTTCATGGAACGGATTCAAATACAAATCTCAGGATGGAGCTAGCGCTCCAGACGAGGTTACCTCTCAGATAGAAAGAAACATCGCCTTCCTCACCCGCCGGAGAGAGCGTGTGAAAAGGCTTGTTTTGGATAAGGCTTTAAAGAGAGGGGTTGTTGACTATCTGGATCCGTCTCCTGCTTACTTCGAGCACCTTAGCCACTTTGTGGATATAGAAGAACTGAGCCACCAGAAATTAAATATCTTGGTTGACCCCATGTACGGTGCTGGCATTGGCTATTTTAGGGCTATCTTTCAAGATGGCAACTTAAAAATCACCGAAATTAACGCTGAGAGGAATCCTTCATTCCCCCAAATTCAACCCGAGCCAATTGCTAAAAACCTGGCTAAGCTTTCCCGGTTGGTCATTGAGCAAAAAGCTGACGTGGGCTTAGCCACCGATGGAGACGCCGACCGTATTGGCATAGTAGACGAAAAGGGACAGTTTTTAACCCAGCATCAGGTTTTTGCCTTGCTTTGTCTGTATCTCCTGGAAGTTCGTGGTGAGCGTGGTGCCATGGTGAGGACGCTCACTTCCACCATGATGCTTTCCCGCCTGGGAAAGCTCTTTGATGTAGCTGTTTACGAAACGCCGGTGGGTTTCAAATATGTCGCCCCCTTGATGATGGAGAAAAACGCTATTATTGGTGGGGAAGAGAGTGGTGGCTATGGCTTCCGTGGTCATGTCCCGGAGAGAGATGCCATACTTGCCGGCCTTTACTTCCTTGACTTTATGGTACAAACAAGAAAAACACCGTCTCAGCTTCTGGATTACCTTTACAGCAAAGTTGGGCCTCACTACTATGACCGCAGGGATTTTCATATCTCCGCAGCTAAGCGTCAGACAATCCTGCACCAACTAAGTTCCAACCCCCCGGACACCATAGCCGGCTCAAAGGTGACCAAGGTAGATACCATCGATGGTTTTCGCTTCTTCCTCGGCGATGAGTCCTGGCTGCTCATCCGCTTTTCTGGCACAGAACCACTGGTCCGCATCTATGCTGAAGCTGAAAGCCTGGAAAGGGCAAAAGCACTACTGGATGAGGGCAAAAAGCTGATAGACATTTAAAGCAGCTCGACAAAAATTTAAAAGGGAATATTCCAGAGTTTTTCAGTTTTTTATCCCCTGGCCATAAAGTGTAATTAACAAGGACGATTTCAAGTTTTCGGCGGACGAGGCCTGCTAGCAAAATCACAATGGATTTTGCTCCTTGGCGGCAAATTATTTTAGCGTCTTACTCGTATTTGACATGTACAGTTGATGGTCGATACAATGTAACCTGTTGCCTTTGGAGCACAAAACGGTAGTTTCCCAAGATTGACGAAATCATAAAAATATCATCTGTGGATGCAAGACCATTATGAAATTAGGTGGCATGGGCGGGGTGGTCAGGGAGCTATAACGGCAGCCAAGATTTTGGCACAAGCAGCCCACTTCGAAGGCTATCAAGGAGTGACTGCGGCGCCATCGTTCGGCGCCGAGAGGCGAGGCGCTCCGGTCAGTGCCTCTACCAGGATTGCCCCGCAAAAAATCATGGTCGTGTCCCAGGTAGAAAACCCCAATGTAGTGGTAGTTCTAGACCATACCCTACTGAAATACGACGAGGTAACCAGCGGGCTGGTCAAAGGAGGATGGCTCATCGTAAACTCTTGGCGACAACCCAAGGAGCTTGCCCTTGGAAGCGACTTCAACATCGCTACTGCTGATGCTACTAGAGTATGCTCAAGCCTGGGACTGATAGTCGCGGGCCTCACGATTGTGAATACGGCGATACTGGGTGCGTTTATCCGTGCTACCGAAGCGGTAGGTATGGCAAGTATAGAGAAGGCAATAAGAGAGAGGTTCTCCAACAGCGAGGTAGGTATTAATCTGGCCGCAATTGCGCAGACCTATAAGATAACTAAACTTGAGAAAATAAGGTAACAGCAAGATATGGGAACCAGGAATTGTCAACACATATGTGGTGAATCATCACCAGCTGTTGGTGAAGCAGGTAAAACAGGCGAGTGGCGCGACTCATTTCCAGTGATAGACCCAGAAAAGTGTCTCCCTGTTAGACAAAACAAGCCTGCCTGTTTTCTATGCTGGCTCTATTGTCCAGAAGCTGTCATTAGCAGAACTATACCCATCCAGATAAATATGGAATACTGCAAAGGCTGTGGAATATGCGCGCAGATATGTCCAGCACATGCTGTAGCCATGGTACATGAAGAGGAATTCTGTCCCGATGAGACAGATTGAGTGATTTTGGTGAACAAAAAGATGGCCAGAAAAGCCAGCACCTGGATACTTGATGGCAATCATGCTGCGGCCCAAGGGGTAAAACTCAGCCGAGTTCAAGTAATTGCTGCTTATCCTATTACACCCCAGTCACCGGTCACCGAAAAGCTCTCCGAATTTGTCGAAGGAGGAGAACTCGATGCCCAGTACATTGCCGTCGAGAGCGAGCACAGTGCTCTGGCCGTATGCACTTCAGCTTCTATAGTAGGAGCCAGAACCTTCACTGCTACCAGTGCGCATGGCTTGGCCTATATGCATGAGATGCTACATTGGGCTGCTGGGGCACGTCTCCCAGTCGTCCTCGCCTGCGTAAACCGCGCTATTGGAGCGCCCTGGAATGTGCTCAATGACCAGCAGGACTCTATATCCCAACGAGACACTGGTTGGATACAGATATACGCTCGAAACAATCAGGAGATAATAGACTCGATAATCCAGGCTTATAAGATTGCCGAGTCAGTTTATGCACCGGTTATGGTCTGCTACGACGGTTATGTCTTGTCTCATACTGAAATGCCAGTGGATGTCCCGGCACAGAAGGATGTGGACGGGTTTTTGCCCCCGTATAAACCACACACGATACTGGACCCGGCCAACCCCAAGAACTATAACCTTGTGACCCTGGCCAATCCCAGAATTAACGCTGAAGGCGTGCTCTGCCACGGGTATATGGAACTGAGGTATCTTCTTCAAGAGGCGTTGCAGAACTCCAGAGAAACGATAATCAAGGTGGGGCGAGAATTCGGCGAATTGTTTGGCAGAAGCTACGCCAATATGTTCTGGGAAAATAGAATGGATGATGCCGATATAGTTATTGTCGCCATGGGCAGTTTAGCAATGGAAGCAATAGTAGCCGCAGACATGCTTCGAGAGGCAGGGCACAAAGTAGGTGTCCTGGGCTTGAGAGTGTTCAGGCCATTCCCTAAGGCAGACGTGCTAAGGGCATTGAAGAAATCCCGAGTTATTGTGGTCTTCGATAAGAATATCAGCTATGGCTTGGAAGGGGCCACTTGCTCGGAGATAAAATCAGCCCTCTATGGAAGTTCCGTAAGAGCGGTAATACGGAACTTCATTGTTGGACTGGGTGGTCGTGACGTTAAAGCCAGAGAATTGGTAGATGCGGTAAACAAATCGCTGTCATCGGTGAAAGGGGGCGATTTAAACAAAGAATATCCCGAATGGATATGTGCTATTTGAGAGGGCTTGCCCGATGAAGACTACTGCTGTCAACATGACCGAAAAGGAATATCTCCTGCCAGGTAACAGGACATGTCCTGGCTGCGCCTTGTCGCTCGCTTATCGTTACATTCTAAAAGCACTGGAAGGGCAGGTTATTGCGACGGTGCCAGCCAGTTGCCTCACAGTACTGCATGGCATGTATCCTGTAACGTCGGTCACTGTCCCCTGTGTAAATACGCCATTCGCCTCCACCGCAGCATCGGCTACTGGCTTGGTTGCCGGGCTGAAAGCCTTGAGCAAAGAAGGGGTGACCGTACTGGCTATCGCTGGTGATGGTGGGACACACGATATAGGGATCCAAGCGCTGAGCGCCGCTGCGGAAAGGCAAACTGACTTTCTCTATATCTGCTACGACAACGAAGGCTATATGAATACTGGCAATCAGCGCTCAGGCTCCACGCCACTGGGTGCGATTTCAGGTACTACTCCGATTCTGGGCAAGCAGCAGAACCAGAAAGATATAACAGCCATAATGGAGGCACATGGCATCCCTTATGTTGCTACTGCAAGTGCTTCCTATCCCCTGGACCTTTACGAAAAAGTCAGGAAAGCCAAGGCGATACGAGGAACTAGGTTCATACATGTGTTCACACCCTGCCCACCGGGATGGTCTTTCCCTTTCAGTGACACTATCAAAATTGGCAAGCTGGCGGTGGAAACGGGATGGGTCATACTTTATGAGGTTGAAGACGGCGTTTTCCGCCTCACTTCGGCCAGTGAGTCCATTGCCCGGAAGGGTAACCTGAAGCCATTGAGAGAATATCTCAAGGAGCAGGGAAGGTTCAAGAATATTACCGAAGAGCAGGTTAACGAACTGCAGGATTGGGTAAATACTCGGTGGAAGCGTTGCTTGGATCGGGCAGGCAATTTATAGTCTTCGGCTAATAGATGGCGCTACATCTTTTTGGCGGAGGGAGAGGGATTCGAACCCTCGACCCCGATTTTACTCGGAGTAAGCGCTTAGCAGGCGCCCGCACTAGACCACTATGCGATCCCTCCGCTTCCTGCGACTTAATTCATTATGCCACACGTCAGACGAATCAACAAACCTTAAAATCTTTTCACAGGCGAAGCTTGGCGAAGATTAGCGCAGCTTAAATCCCGTCTTACTCATTTGCACCCGTCAATTCTTTATGCTATTGCGGGCTTACTTTTCCTTCCGTTGATAGGGCTGTAATGCTTTCAATGCGGCAGCAGAAGGTACCAGCAGGAGCAGCAACTTCAACTGTTTGTCCCCTTTCCTTATCCAGGATTGCTTTGCCCAGGGGGGAAGCAACCGAGAGTTTACCTTTGGCTGGATTTGCTTCTCGCGGGTTGACTAGAGTATAGGCGAACTCGTTACCTGAAGATAAATCTCGAAGTACCACCGTATCTCCGAATTTTGCCCTGGATGTATCCTGGCCTTCCGCCATTATCTTCGCCTGATTTAAGACTAACTGTATCTCCTTAATTCTTCCTTCCAAATGTGACTTTTGCTCTCTAGCTGCTGCTAGAGGGGCATTTTCCCGAAAGTCCTTGTCAGCGGCTGCTTTTTGTATATCCTCAATAACCTGGGAGCGTTGATTTTTCAGGTTAGCCAATTCCTTCTCCAATTTTGCGTAGCCTTGTGCGGTCAAGGTAACCTGGGCCTGACTACTCTGCCAAACGGCGACCGTTTTTGAAGGAGTTTTTTTCACCTTGAGGTGGGGAGCTAAATTCATGCTGCTGAATCCCTGTTTCTGGATGTACGTAAGAAAGGATTTGATGGGTTTAACCGCCGATGGGATAATCTGTTCCCCGTAGCTAGCTACGTCCACAGGGCTGATGTCCTTCACTTGCCTGGATGAGCCAAGCCATCTGACGAATTTAAATAACTCTGCCTGTACTTTTCCCCTT
Source organism: uncultured Dehalococcoidales bacterium (assembly GCA_964586515.1). GTDB lineage: Bacteria > Chloroflexota > Dehalococcoidia > GIF9 > AB-539-J10 > RBG-13-51-36. The sequence goes on along the minus strand of CAZPGJ010000006.1, from coordinate 91,834 downwards.
TCTTGCGGCGATAAATGTGATAGAAAAGCGTCAGCTACTTCAGCAAGTGTCGGGTTGTGCTCTGTGTTTCCCACGAAGAGTAAATGATAGCTTCAAAAATGGACGCTGTCAATTTACATGTTGGCAGAGAGAGCTTAGCCTTTATCTTCCTGACATAGTGTGCTAATCTAACTATATTTGTCTCTGAGCGCTAAGCAGAAGAGGTGGGGCATCATAACGGAAATAGATATATCGTGCTGGAATGTCAATGATGAAAACCTTAGTTCAATGTGATTTCGACGGTACGATTACCGAAGAAGATGCTAGCTTTTTTCTTTTGGACGCCTTCGCTCAGGGAGATTGGCGACGACTGCTGCGGGAGTATAAGGAGCACAGGATATCTGTCGGGGAGTTCAATACTAAAGCTTTTGCCATGGTGAAAGCCGATAAACCTACGTTACTAGGGGCACTGAAAGGCGAAGTTAAAGTGCGAGCTGGACTTCGCGAACTGGTAAATTATTGTCTGGGAAAAGGCTTCAGATTGGTCATTGTGAGCAACGGTCTGGATTTTTACATAAGGGCTGTGCTGAAAAACCTGGGGCTGGGAAACATGGAAGTGTATGCTGCGCAGGCTTCTTTCTACCCTGAAGGAATGAAAGTTCAATATGCGGGGCCGGATGGCCAAAAATTAGAAGATGGCTTTAAGGAGGCATATACCAAATCGTTCCTGAAGATAGGGTACAGGGTAATATATATAGGGAATGGCGATTCCGATATTGCTCCAGCAAAATACGCTCACTATATTTTTGCCACAGGCGAGTTGCTGACATACTGCAGAGAGAACAATCTTGAATATAAACCCTTTGAAACCTTCGTTGATGTCGTTAGGGAATTGAACCTTACGTAGCTGTGCACCTCGAATTTCTACAATTCCACATAGACCTGAATTCCCCGCTTTTAATCTTCGGCAGCATCACATCCACTACACTGGCATTGTACTTTGTTCCCCTGCCGTCTGTGAGCTCTTTTAGAATGTCCGTCGTGGTTCTTGCTGGTCGATAAGGACGATGAGAACTCATGGCTTCCACCACATCGCAGACAGCGAGGATGCTGACTTCCAGACTTAGCTCATCCCCCGCGATACCGTTAGGATAACCCGAGCCGTCTAGCCGTTCGTGGTGTTGCAGCGCTACATCGGCTACTGGCCAGGGAAGATTTGCCTCCTTCAATATGCTATAACCCTGTTTCGTATGGGCACGAATAAGAGCCCATTCCTCCTCAGCTAGTTCGCCCGGCTTGGTGAGGATACTCTTGGGGATGGAAATCTTGCCGATGTCGTGGAGCAATCCGTTGAAGTAGAGCCTCTCAACTATATCGTCAGCCAAACCCATATTCTCACCTACAAGATAAGCCAGTTCGGCTACTCTTTGCTGATGCCTCGCCGTATAGGGGTCACAAAATTCAATCACATGAGAGATGATTTTTGCTAGATTGATAAAAGAACTTTTCGATTGTTCTTCCGTTTTATCGCGCTCGGTGATGTCACTGTGAAACTCCTGAAATCCTGTGATTTTGTCTTTTTTATTGATGGAATTTAAATATTGCTCTATCAGTATTCTTTTGCCATCTTTCCTGAGAATCTCATGTACTATGCTGGAAACAGGTTCATCTGTGCTCAGTATCTTCTCTACCTGCTTGGACAGATATTCTCTACTTTCTGAAGTGAGATCGCTTGTTGGCGTCATCTCGGTTAGTTCTTCCAGACAGTAGCCACACAATTTCTCAAGCGCCTTATTACCCGCTCCAGTATCATCTTTGATATCCGCAGAAAAAACTGCTTCCAGGCAAGTCGCAAAAAGATTGCAATACCGCTCTGCGCTTTCCCTTAATGCCTGCTCCAGTTGTTTGCGCTTGGTGATGGTCCTTCCGATGGCAAGTCCCAGAAATTTGCCATTTTGCTGCTCAATAGAGAAAGACAATTCAATGGGGAATGTAGAGCCATCTTTCCTCAATGCTTCGCCTTCGATGGTCCCTGTTTTCCCGTGATGTCCGCTCAAGAAAGCCCTCAGTACCAGTGTGTGACCCTCTCTGTGTTTCTCCGACCACAACTTGGTTACGGACTGGCCCAGTATCTCTTGGGTTGAGTAACCAAAGGCTTGCTCGGCACCCTTATTCCAGAATATTATTGTGCCTTTGCGGTTCACCCCCAGTATAGCGTCCTGGGAGTATGCTACTAAGGCTTTGTATATCTCTCTGCTTTTAGGTAGCGCTTCTAACTCTTTGTGCGGTGGTTCTATTTCTTCCATGAGCGACTTTTCTTGTTACCACCATATCCACTTTCTTCCTTGCTTGTTGAAAAAATCCACGTTTCAATCATAACTAAATATACTCAACTATATCAAACACGTCAATCTGTTTGCAATAGGAATTGAGTAGGGAAAATGGTAAGACTGTACGCCAGCTTAAATGTCTACGCTATCCGGCTAATCGGGCATGTGCCAAATCCGAAATCCGAATATCTAAATCCCAAACAATATCAAAATTCCAAGGATTGAATTCAAAACTAGTACTTTGGTGTATTACATTTGTTTCGGATTTTGAATTTTGTTTATTTGGATTTGTTTAGAGCTTAGAATTTAGAGTTTAGAAATTTTATGACATACAAATATTTAATTCGCTACATACAAAAAAGGCAAGGCGTCACAATTCCAATTCTGAGGCGATTCCTTTCATGGCTTCGATTCCCAGGCTGATGAACTCTTCCAGTTCCAGTCCGATTTCCTGACACTGAGCTACTTGTTCCCGATTGACTCCAGCTGCAAAGCGTTTTTCGCGAAAGTGTTTCATTACCGATTTAGTGGTTAATCCGCTTAGTTTATCGGGGCGAACTAGGGCAGCAGCAGTGATCAGCCCGCTCAGGGGGTCAGCACAAAAAAGGGCCTTATCCAATTTCGTTTCTCGGGGAACGCCATGAGCTTCGTTATGGCACAAAATGGCATGAGTCATAGTCCCACTGGCTCCAAGCTCCTGAGCGATGTCAGCGCTCAATTTGCTATGGCTACTCATATCGCCCTCAACCAGTTCCATATCTATATCGTGGATGAGCCCGGTAATGCCCCACTCTTCTTCATCCTCTCCCAACTTCCTGGCCAAAGCCCGCATAATAGCCTCGGTGGCTAACATATGCTTAATCATATTCTTATCCTGGACATTGCCATGGATGGAATCGAGAATTTCCTCCCTGTCGAGCTTTGATTTCATGTCAATACCTTTTTCCTCGTCGTTTAATAACCCTTCCTATCATTTTGAGCAACCAGGCCCTTCCCCTTCGTTTCACTCAGGGTGACAAGCCAAAGGTGCTCTTTTCTGGTGCGTTAATAATATACCACGTAGATACTGCCCAGTGGAAGAGGCATCGTTTTGGGTCAATTCCTCAGGCGTGCCGGCATCCACAAGGTAGCCACCCTCATCACCAGCTCCCGGACCAAGGTCAATGACCCAATCAGCGTTTTTGACCACATCCAGATGGTGCTCAATTACGATTACCGTGTTTCCGTAATCTACCAGGCGCTGTAACACCTTCAAGAGGCAGGCAATATCTGAGAAGGAAAGGCCGGTTGTTGGCTCATCCAGTATATAAAGCGTTTTGCCTGTGGAACGGCGGGATAGCTCAGTAGCTAATTTTACTCGCTGGGCCTCGCCTCCAGAAAGGGTCGGTGCCGGCTGACCCAGGCAAATATATCCCAGACCTACATCTCGGAGGGTCTCCAGCTTGTTTTTGATTTTAGGGAAGTGGTCGAAGAAGAGCAAAGCTTCGTCTACCGTCATATCTAGGATTTCGGCGATATTTTTCCCTTTAAATTGAATTTCCAGCGCTTCACGGTTATATCTTTTTCCTTTGCATATCTCACAGGGAACGGTGACATTGGGCAGAAATTGCATCTCAATCTGAACGTAGCCCGCTCCCTGACAGGCTTCGCATCTTCCCCCCTTTACGTTGAAGGAGAAGCGTCCTTGGGGATAACCACGCACTCTAGCTTCAGGAACAGTGGCGAAAAGTTCTCGGATAGGGGTGAATGTCCCGGTATAAGTGGCAGGGTTGCTTCTCGGGGTGCGGCCAATCGGCGATTGGTCAATGTTAACCACTTTATCAATATTCTCAGTGCCCAGAATACCATCACATTCGCCTGGCCTCTCCTTAGCCCGGTAGAAAATGCGGGCCAGTCTTTTATACAGGACTTCGTTAATGAGGGAACTTTTACCGCTTCCAGAAACACCGGTAATGCAGACAAACTTGCCCAGGGGAATATGGATATCGATGTTTTTCAAGTTGTTCTCCCTGGCACCTTTAATCACTATCTCTTTTCCCGAGCCAGAGCGACGCTCAAGGGGCAAGGAAATTTGCTTCGTCCTGCTCAGATACTGCCCCGTTATTGATTGCGGGCAATCCATTATGTCCTGAAGTGTTCCTGTGGCAACAATTTCTCCACCATTTTTACCGGCCCCCGGCCCCATATCAATAATGTGGTCGGCAGCTCTCATCATAGCTTCGTCGTGCTCCACTATGATTATGGTATTGTCCAGATCTCTGAGGCGCTTCAGCGTAGTGATAAGTCGGGAGCCATCGGCAGGGTGCAAACCGACTGTGGGCTCATCGCAAATATAAAGGACACCGCTAAGTCCGCTGCCAATCTGAGTAGCCAAACGAATTCTCTGCGCCTCACCGCCGCTCAATGTTGCTGAAGGGCGGTCCAGAGTTAAATAGCTCAGGCCTATATCTCTGAGGAAGCCCAACCGGGCGTAAATCTCTTTGATAATTTGCCTGGCTATGGTAAGTTCCCGGGGACTAATTTTGCCGCCTAGCTGCTCCACCCAATTTAAGGCCTCTGTGACAGGCAGGGCGGTAACATCCATAATATTTTTGTCCACAATAGTGACAGCTAAAGACTCTGGTTTTAGCCTCTTTCCCTGACAGGTGGGGCAAGGGTTAGATGCCATATATCGCTCGATATCCGCTCTGACACTGTCCGAATTCGTCTCTCGATAGCGGCGCTCCAGGTGTGGTATGACGCCTTCGAACCTGGTGTAGTACTGACGCATTCCGCCATAACGGTCTTCATATGTAGCAGGAACCAGCTCACTCCCGTCCCCATAAAGAATCAGATGCACCAGCTCTTCACTCAGCTCCTTGACCGGCGTGGACAGAGAAAAACCGTGGCGGTGGCTCAGAGACTGTAGTATGCTGTTGTACCAGGTGCTCATCTGTCCATTTCTTACCCACGGTTCGATAGCTCCCTCAGCCAGGCTCAGTTGCTTGTCAGGGATGACCAAATTAGGGTCTATTTCCAATTTAGAGCCCAGTCCCGTGCAGATAGGACAAGCTCCGTAGGGGTTGTTAAAGCTGAATGTTCTGGGGGCAATTTCCCCCAAGCTTATGCCACAATAGACACAGGCAAAATGCTCCGAGAAAAGCAACTCTTCCCCGTCCAGAACTTTCACCAGCACCACGCCCGACCCCAGTTTTAGCGCTGTCTCAATTGAGTCAGCCAGGCGAGTGGCATTCTCGCTTTGCTCTATTTGAAGCCGGTCAACTACTACGTCTATGGTATGCTTCTTATTCTTATCCAGCTGAAATTCCTCGGAGAGGTCATAAATTTTCCCGTCAACTCGAACCCTCACAAACCCGGCCTTTTGTAAGTCCTTGAATATCGTTTGATGCTCACCTTTGCGGTCCCTGACCAGCGGCGCCAGAATCATGATGCGGCTCCCCTGAGGTATTCCCTGAACGGCGTCGACAATTTGTTGCACCGTCTGGCGGGAGATTTCCCTTCCGCATTCAGGGCAGTGGGGATGCCCGATGCGGGCAAAAAGGAGGCGCAGGTAATCATAGATTTCCGTCACCGTGCCCACGATAGACCTCGGGTTATGAGGCGGCCCCTTCTGGTCAATGGATATAGCCGGGCTAAGCCCCTCGATGTAATCAACGTCGGGTTTCTCCATCTGCCCCAGGAACTGGCGGGCATAAGCAGAAAGAGACTCTACATAGCGGCGCTGCCCCTCGGCGTAGATGGTATCGAAGGCCAGAGAGCTTTTTCCTGAGCCAGAAACGCCGGTGATAACCACCAGTTTGTTCCTGGGGATAATGACGTCTATATCCTTAAGGTTGTGCTCCCTGGCACCCTTGATAAATATGGCATCCGGCATGACGCTCTATTGTAACATTGGCGCTCAGGCTTTCTCAAAAGAAGGCTAGCCAAACTGTTTGGCAACTCGAATCGTATTGCGAGCACCTGAAAGGTGCATGACAATTTCGGTAGGTAAATTCTAAATCTTAATTTCTAAACTCTAAACAAATCCAAATTTCAAAATTCAAAGCTCTAAACTGTTTTGGTCATTTATATTTTTTGGTGAGAAGAATTAACTTTACCTATCTTTTGTTTAGGATTTGGTGCTTGGGATTTAGGATTTCGTATCTTCTGTGCTTTAGTCCTGATAACGCCTGAAACTGAAATCTCGATAAATAATATTATTGGGGGGGTATTGACTTTTTCTTGAAGAGGTGGTACTCTTACATTAACTAGTCTAATATTTACTATTAACAGTTGTGTCTTTCGCAGGCTCAAATTAGCCTTGAGAACTACAAGAACTAGTTGTAAAAGGGGGGTGGTAGCTGTGAATGCCAGAGATAGCCATAAGTCACCAGGTAGAAGTTTATTTAGACTGCGTGTAACAAATTTATCTTGGGAGGAGGCAAACGTGAAAAAGGTACTAGTAATAGTTTTAGCTGTTATATTGACATTAAGTCTATCATTGACCAGTGTAACTTTTGCTGCTGGAGGTAAGGCGGAGGTTGCTCTAGCTCAAGGGGCGGGACAGAGGTGGCTGGATAACACGGTTGCACTCGCTGGTGAACCTCTGAAATGGATCGATGCTCACCTGACGACACCGCAGGTTTGCTACGACCTGAAGGGAAAACCAGACGCCTACATGTTCACCATTGAAAATAATGGCGAAGTTGTCGGATATATGATTGTTGGCAGTTCAGCCTATGGATATGCTATGTTCGAGGCTGCGGACGTTCCCCCACCATCTATTCCTAGCGCCGATGAGGGCAAATCCATCCTAGAAAGAGATTTAGGACTGAAAGTAGCAAAATTTGGCAAACCAACCCGCTTACTGTATTTAGGCTTTGACAATCTTTATGCCATTTACAACGCTGGTCAGCAGGACGTAGCAATGAATCTGATCTTTGACTTCGCTATCCCGGCATCGAATTTGACAGCCTCTATACCCTCGCCAGAAGATTACAAAGCTGATGTGAAGGCGACTACAGAGGCGAATCCCGAACTGTTGGGAAGCAGCGGCTACAACTTGGCATCGGTGGCGAGCAGTGGCTTCAATGAGCTGAACATGAACGTCTATTACGATATACCGACTGGGAGGACGTGGTGTGGCCCTTGCTCTGGAACGTCAATCGGAATGTACTATAGAAATGTCCGCGGCTACACTAACTTACCTTATTATTGGTGGAACCAGTATGATTGGATTTCCTGGTATATGGGTGCCCCAGGTCCAATTCCGCCATTTGCCTATGGGATTGGATTTGTACAATTCACCCAGGCGTTCGGTTACAATGTCTTCAGCCATGTCGACGACTACTTTGTGACCGGTGGGGATTATTGGCATAGGAGAGATGATATAGATAACGGTTGGCCAGTAGCAATACACGCTCTCAACTTCTACTACCCAAGCCCTCCTGATACTGATGTACCCCACTGGATCGCAATGAGGGGCTACCAATGGTACGATAATCAACACCTCATAGAGTGCACTGACTCATGGAGGGGCACCCGCTATTTGTGGATGGATTTTGACCATTTAGGTTTTGGGCTCGTAACTGTTACCATTAAGGACTAAAGGCAGCATACTCAACGGGGCGGGCACTTTAAGGTTTAGCAATAGTGCCTGCTCTGTTATATAATGTAAAATAACGCTGTCCTTTGTGGGGAGGGAAAATGCGGCGCAAGGTCATAATCTCAGTAGTGATTGTAGCAATCTTGCTTATTGCAGGTTATACCTACTGGATCCATCCCCCAACAGTTGGCTGTCCTGCTGTAACCAGCGATAGTTCGGGTGGCTCCATAGTTGTCTATGAAGTCTACAAGTTTCTACACAAACACGACTTTTATGTTCAAAGAATAAGCCCTGACGGAGATTTTCTCTGGGGTCAAAAGGGTATATTGATCGGCAGTGGCTATAGATTGGGCGGGAGATTTGACCTATATGCAGTAAGCGATGGCTCGGGAGGCGCCCTTGTTATGTGGAGCGAATCCCTTCGACAGCGAGAGGGGGGACCACCGTACGCACAAACTCATGTTGTTAAAATTGATCCTGAAGGGAATATTCAATGGCAAAGAGACACGCCAACGGCTGACCAGGCAGTACCTGATGGTTCGGGAGGAGTCATCATTGCCTATACTGACTTTTACGACCAGATATACGTTCTGAAGATAGATGCTGAAGGGGATTTTACTTGGGGCGAAGATGGAGTGTCACTAGACTTGGGCGAGTGTGTGGCATTTGACATTGCCAGTGATAACTCAGGCGGCGTCATCGCCGTTGGTGACCATTATCCGGCGGACATTGTTTCTGCTCAGAGGATAGATTCGGAGGGGAATATATTGTGGCAGAGCGGTGGTGTACAGGTATCCGGTGGCCCTGCTGATAGTGCTCAAGTAGTGAGCGACGGCTCAGGTGGAGCCATAATCGCGTACCTACGGTTGACGCCCTGTGAGGGTGGCATTGGCTTTTGTGAGTCGAATATCTATGCCCAAAGGGTAGATGCCGAGGGCAATGTATTGTGGGGGCCCGATGGTGTCCCCGTTCGTATTAGACCATTGTTCCCGACTAGCCCTACCATAGTGAATGATGGCGCAGGTGGTGCCATCATCTTTTTCGAAGACGGGCTTGCCACTTATGCCCAAAGGATAGACGCTAATGGCCATAAATTGTGGCCTGAGGATGTTCAGGTTTGGAAAGGCACTTATTATTCCGTAGTAAGTGATGGTTTTAGTGGAGCTATTAGCGTGTGGGATGGGAGAGCTCAGAGATTAGATGCTACGGGGAGCAAAATGTGGGGACTTAATGGCACCATAGCCATGCTGAACTCCCGGGGTTGGTACTTAATCTCAGCGGATGGCTACGGAGGGGTTCTCGTCTCTTGGTCAGCCAGCAGATATATTCTTGACGAAACCGCCTCTTATGTTCAGAGAATCGGTGCCGAAGGCGACCGCCTGTGGGGAGATAAGGGGATCCTGTTAAATCGCTAGGATTTACAGCCTTCCTCGGTTAAATTAGGCCACCGAAATGCATTATTACCGGTGCCAGCATCAGTGAAATGACCGACATCAGCTTGAGCATTATATTCAGGGACGGGCCGGCGGTGTCTTTCATGGGGTCGCCAGCGGTGTCTCCCGTGACCGCCGCCTTGTGAGCTTCCGACCCCTTGCCTCCGAACTGGCCGGACTCAATAAATTTCTTCGCGTTATCCCAGGCTCCGCCAGCGTTGTTCAGAGTGACAGCGAGGATGAAACCGGTAGCCAGGGCACCGAGAAGAAAGCCGGCCAGAGCATACCTGCCCAGAACTACTCCTACGAGCACAGGCGCAACTATAGTCATTATGGAAGGAGCCAGCATCTGCTTTAACGCTATTCCGGTGGCGATATCCACGCACCTGCCATATTCCGGCCGGGCCGTCCCTTCCATCAAGCCCTTTATCTCGCGCCACTGCCGGCGAACTTCATCTACGATTGCCGACGTAGTTATACCAACTGCCTGCATGGCCATAGCACAGAAGATGGGAGGGATAAGAGCGCCGATAATGATGCCAATGATAACTGGCGTGCTCAGCAAGCTCAAATCTGAGGGTAGAGGGTTTAATTGGCCCGTAGTTGAGACGGTCACTATCCCGGCAGCCATGGCAAAGGCCAGGATTAGGCCTAGGGAGTTCAGAGCCGCAGCACCGATGGCGAATCCCTTGCCCGTGGCTGCTGTGGTATTGCCCAGAGAGTCCAGGGCATCGGTCCTCTCCCGTACCTCGTCCGGCAGTCCTGCCTGAGTGGCGATGCCTCCGGCGTTGTCAGCTATAGGTCCGTAAGCATCGGTAGCCAGCGTCACACCCAGGGTGGACAACATACCAACGGCGGCTAAGGCGACACCGTAGAAGCTGCCGAATCTGTACGCTATGCCAATAGCCACCGCTATCAAGACCACCGGCGGCCATGTACTCATCAAACCGTTGGCAAAGCCTCGAATTATGGTAGCGCCGCCGCCGCTGGTGGAAGCCTTAGAAATTTCTCGAGTTGGCTTGAAGGCGTACGACGTGAAATAGTTTGTGCTTTCCCCCATTAAGGCGCCAGCCGCAAGGCCGGCGAGCATTGCCCAGAACAGGCCCAGGCTGGCATCCAAAAAGTGGACCACCAGAAAGCTAAACACCGCCACCAGTATTGTGGCGCTCAGTGTGCCGCGGCGCAGAGCTCCCAGCAGAGCGCTCATCTCCACTTTCTCCCCTACTCTGACCAGAAAACAGCCAATCAAGGAAGCCACAATGCCTCCCGCCATGATGAGGAGAGGCAGCCACCAGGCATGCTGTAGTGCAACCTCGGAAGGAAGTGTCGGGAACAGCACTCCTTTCACCCATGGTGCCAGCAGGACACCCACCGTGGTGAGCGTCATAGTGGCAACAACGGTTTCCACATAGGATTCGAAAAGGTCGGCACCCATGCCGCAGACATCGCCGACATTATCACCGACATTATCAGCTATGACAGCAGCATTTCTGGGGTCATCCTCCGGTATCCCCGCCTCCACCTTGCCCACCAGGTCAGAGCCGGCATCGGCCCCTTTGGTGAAAATCCCACCGCCTACCCTGGCAAAAAGGGCTACCAGTGAAGCGCCGGTGCCATAAGCGGGGATGATAAACAGGAAGTTGGGGTCGTTGTGCCATACAAAATAGAGAACAGATAACCCGAGGATGCCAATGCTGACCACTGTCAGTCCCATAACTGCCCCGCCTCGAAAGGAAACCCTTAGCGCCTGATTCAGGCTCTTCTGTCCCGCGGCACAGGTCCGGCCATTGGACCTGAGCGCCATGTTCATGCCCGCGTACCCGGCAGCCATGGAAGATAGGGCGCCAAAGATAAAAGCCACCGACATCTTCCAGCCCAACCCGGGTACGAAACCTAGGATGATGGCTATTACCACTACCACAAGGATCAAGGTGCGATATTCCCTGTGAATAAAAGTAAGTCCGCCTTCTTTAATGGCGCCGGAGATTTCCTTAAGCCTTGCTGAGCCCTGGTCCTGCCGCAGAACATATCGCACAAAGTATGCTACTACACCTGCGCCCACAAGCCCGACGATGACACAAATCCAGACTAAGTCCATGGCTCTACCTCCTGTATAGGCACAAAATTAGGGCACTCAAGCCAAGTCCCGGTGCCCGCGCTTTTGTTTGCTAGAATACACATACTAGAGACGTCAGTTTAATACAAAAAGCTCCGTCCGTCAATGGTTTGTCCTCGTTCAGTACCTTAGTGATAACTTTCTCGCAGCACATAAGTTTCTCCCAAAGACGGGTGACCGGTTTCTCTTCTTAACGCCTGTCGTAAGCGAAGTCGCACGATGAACAGGGAACTGTCAATCAATCCTTCCCGAATTCCCCTCTTAAGATAAGAGGGGAAAGGGGAGTTATGAAAATATTGATAAGCATCCATAACCCCCTGCAATCCCCCTTACCTTAAGGGGGAAATTATCGGGAGAACCAAGCCGTAATCCCTTCTATCAGGGCACCGTTACGAACATATAAAGTGTCACCCATATATCTGAACTAGATCATGACTGAAATCGCCTACGCTGGGATACAGGGAAACATTGACCGTGGTTTGGGCTGAAGTGTAAAATCAGCCCTGAAAGCAAGAAACTGGCCGAAAGTGACCGATAACTTTGGAGAAACAAAAGTTCAAGGATGCAGAGGATAATCAACGGTCGTTAATTAGCCTTCAAAAAAGTTTTTGAAATAACCTGGAGAGGAGCTAGAAATGGATTTTGAACTTACCGAAGGCCAGAAGATGTTCCAAACAATGGTACGGGATTTTTGTGCGGGAGAAATTGCACCCCACGCCGCCGAATGGGATGAGACAGAGAAGTTCCCCCATGATGTCGTCAAAAAGATGGCTGACGCCGGGTTGTGTAGTGTGCACTTTCCTGAAGAATATGGGGGAAACGGCGATGAAGTGACTTTTGCCATAGCTACTGAGGAGATTGCCCGTGCCTGTGCCGGTATAAGCGTCGTGTATCTCGTCAGCCTTGGCCTGGGTATGTATCCCGTCGTCATGCACGGCAGTGAACAGCAGAAAAGGCACTATATTCCCCGCGTAATTAATGGAGAGACGGTGGCTTTTGCCTTAACTGAGGCCATGGCAGGCAGTGATGTCGCGGCTCTGGAAACAAAATACGCCCGGCAGGGCGATTATTATGTTCTGAATGGCCAGAAGATTTTCATAAGTAATGGTGCCGAGGCTGATTTTGTGACCACCTTTGCTACGAAAGATAAATCGCTGGGCTATCGCGGCATCAGCGCCTTTGTCGTGGATAAAGGTACTAAGGGCTTCTCCGTGGGCAAATTAGAAAGAAAAATGGGACTGCACCCTGCTTCGGTAGCGGAGCTTATCTTCGATGATTGTAAAATACCTATGGGCAATATGTTGGGAGAGGAGGGGAAAGGGTTCAGGATAGCCCTGGAGGGCATAGACGCCAGCAGGGTCAGCATAGCCGCCCAGGCGCTGGGTATCGCTCAGGCCGCTTATGATGCTGCCGTGGCCTATGCTAAGGAAAGGAAACAATTCGGCGCCGAAATTGCTCGCCTGCAAGCAATCCAGTGGATGATTGCCGATATGGCTACAGAAATAGACGCAGCCCGGTTGCTGGTCTACAGGGCTGCCTGGTTAACCAGGAAAGAAGGACACGCTCCTCCTAAGGAAGCGGCAATGGCCAAGCTTTTCGCTTCCGAGGCAGCTCATAGGGTTTGTCACAAGGCCGTTCAGATATTCGGCGGCTATGGCTATACCAGAGACTTTGCCGTGGAACGCTACTACCGTGACCAGAGAATAACCGAGATTTACGAAGGGACCTCCGAGATGCAGAGATGGACGATTGCCCGCCAGGTATTGGGTGTAAAGTAAAGGGGCTGATTATGTTTACAGATAAAACCTTGCAGGAAGTGCAAGCGGGTCGGAAGAGATGGGAAAAGGAAGCCGGAAAAGCCGGAAGGCAGAAGGCTAAGAAGGGAAAGAGATTCTCCACCGTTTCCGACCTTGAGATAAAGGAAATTTATACCCCGGAAGATATCAAGGACCTGAATTTTGCCCAGGATATCGGCTATCCCGGCGTTTTCCCCTTTACCAGAGGGTGTCAACCCACGATGTATCGAGGGAGAGAATGGACTTTCCGCATGTTCGCCGGGATGGGCAGTGCCGAGGATACTAATAAAAGATGGCATCACCTGCTGAAGGAAGGCGAGACGGGGCTGAGCACTGCCTTCGACTTCCCCACTTTGATGGGATATGATACCGATTCGCCTCGAGCCAGGGGTGAGTGTGGGAAATGCGGCGTGGCCATTGATACCCTGAAGGATTTCGAGATTCTGACCCATAGGATTCCCCTGGACAGCGTCACTACTTCTATGACCATTAATCCTCCGGCCTCCATACTCTGGGCAATGTATCTGGTTGTTGCTGATAAATCAGGGGTAAGCTGGGACAAAATCGGGGGCACAATTCAAAACGATATGCTCAAGGAATTTATTGCCCAGAAGACATTCATGCTCCCGCCCGAGCCATCAATCAGGTTGATAAGCGATTCCATCGAGTTCGGCACGCAGCATGTTCCACTGTGGAATCCCATCAGCATTAGCGGCTATCACATTCGGGAAGCAGGCTCCACTGCTATTCAGGAATTGGCTTTCACCCTGGCTGACGGGATAGCCTATGTCCAGGATGTCCTGGAAAGAAAGAAGCTGGATGTTGATTCCTTTGCCCCTCGTCTTTCCTTCTTCTTTAATTCTCATCTCGATTTCTTCGAGGAGATTGCCAAGTTCAGGGCAGCGAGAAGGATGTGGGCTGAAATTATGAGATACAGGTTCAAGGCTAAGAATCCACGCTCCTGGTGGATGCGGTTTCATACTCAGACCGCCGGCTGCTCACTGACCGCCCAACAGCCCTACAACAATATTGTCAGGACTACCACCGAAGCTCTGGCCGCGGTCATGGGTGGGACACAGTCTCTACATACTAATGCCCTCGATGAGACTCTGGCTTTGCCCTCTGAATTTGCTGCTACCATTGCTCTGCGCACCCAGCAAATCCTGGCTGATGAAATAGGCGTCACCAACACCATAGACCCGTTGGCCGGCTCTTATTTTATAGAGTCTTTGACCAAACTGATGGAGGAAAAGGCCTGGGAATACATCAATAAGATAGATGACATGGGAGGCATGCTTGCGGCTATTGATAAAGGATTTCCACAGATGGAGATTGCCGATGCCGCCTATCATTACCAGCGGCAGATAGATAACGGGGAGAAGGTCGTGGTGGGAGTGAATAAATATGTTGTTGAAGAAAAAGCTCCGCCCGAGATATTGAAAATAGACGAGGCAGTCGAAGAAAAGCAGATTGCCAGATTGCAGGAGGTGAAAAAAGAGAGGGACAATCGCAAGGTGGCTCAAATCTTGAAGGAACTTCGCGCTGCTTCCAGGACGGACAAGAACTTAATGCCCTACGTGATAGAAGCAGTAAAGGAATATGCTACCGAGCAAGAAATCTGCGATGTCTGGAGAGATGTTTTTGGCGAGTACCGAGACCCGGGATTTTATTAAAATCCCCCTCTTAAAGCCTGTCCTCGCACAAGCGGGGATAAGAGGGGCAAGGGGAGTTATGAACTTCCCTCTCCCTTGAAGGGAGGGGGCTAGGGTGAGGGTGCAGTTATGTAGTGCGAGGCTTCAGCCTCGTGCTTGAAGGCAGGAATGTAATCGGTACTAATCCCCCTCTTAAGATAAGAGGGATGAGGAAAGCTAAATTTCCCCTCTTAAGTTAAGAGGGGCTAGGGGAGTTATGAAGCCTAGAAGGAGACTAGCTGGAAGGAAAAGACAATATGAAGGATTCAGCAAGAAGGATACGGATTCTAGTCGCCAAGCCTGGCCTGGACGGACATGACCGGGGAGCAAGGGTCATAGCCAGGGCCTACCGGGATGCCGGGTTTGAGGTGGTATATACCGGCTTGCATCAGACGCCCGAGCAAATTGTCGCTGCGGCGTTACAGGAGGATGTTGACCTGATTGGGCTAAGCGCTCTCTCCGGGGCTCATCTGTACTTATTTAAGCGGGTGCTCGAGTTGCTAAAAGCCAACAAAGCAGATGACATAATGGTCATCGGTGGGGGCATCATTCCTGAAGAAGACATTCCCAAACTTAAGAAACTCGGAATCAAAGAAATATTTTTACCGGGCACCTCTCTTGATAATATAGTAGGCTGGGTAAGAGACAACGTAAGTCCGCGCTGCTGAAGCTAAGCTCACGGCGCTCCCCTTGGATACAATTTTAGCTTTCAAAACTAATCTGCTATGGAAAAGCGGATGGGGCATGAGAGCTTCAGAGGTTACTAACTAAGGCAGGGGGGTTAATGCCCCCTTCCTTGACCTTCCACCCCATTATTCGCTGTCAGTTGACTTAATCAAGATATATGTTGACCTTACGCGATAGGTAGAATTTATATTCTTCGAAATTGAATGTAAGATAGAACAACAACTAATCCCCCCACGAGTAATATAGTAGCAAATACCCAATTTTTCTCTACGGGGACTAATGTGGCTGAAAATACTATCGCCATAAGACCCACAGTCATTTTCATAGTAGTATCAGCTATTCTCTTGCTTTGGTTAACTGGAGTGGGGGTATTATTAATAAGTGGTGGAGAACTACTTCGACTTCCCAAGGTAAACACTACTAAAGCTATCAATAACCCTAGACAGACGCCAGCCACGATTAATAAAGCTACGATGACAATGGGCAGCTCATTATAAATAATCATAATAATTCCTCCTTTCTGGTCAGGATTCTATCTCTTCAAGAATATTATGTTATGCCTCATAATGGGCAGTCAATACTATCATTAAAATTGGGATGATTTTAATAATATCAAGCCACTCCCTCTTAACGAAGCCATGATTAGCCAGTAGCTACGAGAGCACAGAGCAGAGTATGATAGTGCCACAGAGACCATAAGAGCCTGTATGGGGAGCTTCAGGCTGTGTAAGAGACACAGGAAGTTAGTCTGGATTATTTGTTGCAATACTGGTTTTAGCCATGTGAATAGAAGGTGGGATGAAGACAACACATCGTGTCTTCACAATTTAAGGAAGCACCCAGTATTGTGAAGACCCTGGAAAGGTCATTAGGTATAAATCTCCTTGAGTTCAGTTAGTAAATCATCAATATATGGTTCTCCAGACAAAGAATAGACGCCATCAAGAAAAGGTTTAAAAGCATCAACCATTTCTCTTAACTCCCCAATTGGATTCAAACATACCATGAAAACTCTGTATCGTCTCTGACCTTCCAAATACTTTGCTAGATAAGCGTAGCCAAAGGTCTCTCTTACCGATTCCTGAGTTATCCATGTTTTTATTGATATTATGGTGGCAGGATACGTCTTTCCTTTTGTGTTTTCCTTTGTGATATAACAGTCAACGATTGGTGAACCTTTACCTAGTATAGGAAGTCTTCCAGCGTTATCCTTTACTCGCACATTATTATCCGAAAGTGTTTCTCTCGCTGCATTTCTTATAGAGTCCTCTAGAGGTCTTGCTGTCATGTTTTTACGACCATTAGGCATATTGTCCTGCATAAATCTCTGCCAGTTACTACATGCTCTAGGTTTGACTTCCAGTTTAATCCTATTTGCCACCGATTTATCGTCTGCCAAATCAGTCAACCAATGATAATGGTGTGAAAACGCACACCTCTGTTTTTTCCTCCTTATGAACGGAAGGCATTTCGTCTTCAGTACTACACACCTTTCGCTGTCCGATTGCAGGTATTCACAAAAATCATTCTTCATCTTAAGTTTCCCTTCTCTTTCACACCTCATATCCCAAATTCTATCCCCAGCAGTATTGGGGGTCAATTGCGGTGTAATGCTTCCCTTTGCTCTATTTGTTCATGTCTTCGCTCTAAGGTTGGCTGATGGTATAATTCAATCAAGAGGGGGTTGAAGTGAAGAAGGTAGTAATTAGCATTGTCGTAGTTGTTGCTGTTGTTCTGGTTGTTGGCTTTGCCCCACTTATGGATGTTCCTTATCAAGATACGGAGACTTACTATGTGGATGAGCCTTACGAGGTTACAGAGACCTATACCAAAGCCGTGCCCTTGAGCTTTGAGACTAATGACTATGTCAAGGCAGATACCATCAAAGAACACCACCAAATAATTATAGGTGGCATTGTGTTTCAAGATGAGATAGTAGAAGTGCCAATCCAGGTGGCATGTGTTGAAGTAGAAAACACAGATGAGGTTGCTGGGAACTTCACTGTTTCCTTTTCTGGCTTTGAGCCTATGTTTGGGGAATATTCATTAACAACAATTTTGAGTTTAGGCATTGGTGAGCAAAAGACCGCAGAATGTCCAGCCGAGTCCATTGATAATTGGAGTTATGAAGTTACGCCCAGCACAAAGGAAGTAGGGGCAGAGAGAACAGTAACAAAATATAGGCAAGTTGAGAGGGAACGGACTGTAACTCGCTATAAAAAAGGCTCTATCTTTGAGTATCTAGGCTCCAGATTTTGAGGCTGACTGGATTTTTTTACGAGCCAACATCTTCGTGGCTGGGCTTAGTAACACCGAAGGCCCTCGGGACATTGCTCTTGCCTTGTGACTAATCCAGCTTTGAATACCTGCTACCCAGGCATCGCTGTTGGGGCTGACCTGACGGTGCGAAACCCTCTTCTTGTTTACCAACTATAAGATTTGAGGTAAAATAGGTTCAGTCTTGCGGGAGTAACTCAGTGGTAGAGTTCCTGCCCTCCAAGCAGGGTGTCGCGGGTTCGAGTCCCGTCTCCCGCTCCAGTTAGCTTCGAAATCCACAATCCGACGACCTACCTGGGTGCAATACACAGTGTAAAAATGCTAAATGCTTGCCTGATTGGCATTTTGAGAGAACCGGGGACAAGTATATAATGTGGCAGAGATTGGGGAGGTCAGTTTGCTTGTACAAAATGTCACAGTTTTGTAAGATTTTTACTCCAGATGTTATGACAATTTCACCGACGGTTCTTTATACTGGCACAAAAAGAGGGGGCATCTGAAGCTGGGTAAAATTAGAGGTCTTCTATATCTCAGCTACATAAAAGGCGGTTACTGGAACAATATCCGGCCTTGTTCAATTCCTTTGAAATCACCTTCCGACTAGTGATACATTAAAAGACTATCAATAAGGATGCTATCGGTTCGACTTGTGCCTGTTGAGGAAAAAATTGATAGGAGATATGACGTGAGCCAATCTGAAAACAAAAAGCATGACGAATCCAGTGCCAAAGTGCCTAAGGCTAATGGAGCGTCGCTAAAAGATGTACCTGTTGCAGACCTCATGCACCGGCTCAATTCGTCTCAAGACGGGCTAAGTGCCACAGAGGCCAAGCAGCGCCTGGAAAAATACGGCTACAACGAAATCCTGGAAAAAGAGGTAAACCCTATCCTCAAGTTCCTTTCCTATTTTCGGGGTCCTATTCCCGCGATGATTATTGCAGCGGTGGTTCTGTCGGGAATACTGCATCATATACCTGACGTTGGTGTCATTCTTGCCCTATTGTTCATGAACGCTGCTGTGGGCTTTCATGAGGAATACCAAGCTGGCAATGCCGTTGCTGCGTTAAAAAAGACATTGGCTGTCCAGGCTACTACAAAGCGAGACGGCTCCTGGGTCAGCGTGCCAGCTCGTGAGCTGGTGCCTGGTGATATTATTCGACTGCGTATAGGGGCTATCGTACCGGCAGATGCCAAACTGCTAGAGGGAGACCCTGTGGAAGTAGACCAGTCTGCTCTGACCGGTGAGTCCCTCCCTGTAGAGCACAAGACAGGTGAGACAGTGTACTCAGGGTCTATTCTCAGGCAAGGTGAAATTGAAGCTCTGGTCTATGCTACCGGCTCGAATACATATTTCGGGAAAACGGCAGCGCTGGTCAGCGGCGTCAAGAGCACCAGCCATTTCCAGAAGGCAGTCATCAAGATTGCTGACTACCTTATTCTTATTGCTGCAGGCCTGGCGGTCCTGATCATGATAGTGGCGGTCTTCCGGGGTGAGCAGCCTCTCACTGTACTCCAATTTGCTCTAATTCTAACTATAGCTTCAATCCCGGTGGCTATGCCAGCAGTGATGTCGGTAACTATGGCATTGGGGGCCAGGGTGCTGGCTGCCAAGAAGGCCATCGTCACCCGGCTGTCTGCTGTCGAAGAGCTTGCGGGCATAGACGTCTTGTGCTCCGACAAGACGGGTACACTGACCCAGGCCAAATTAACTTTAGGAGACACTTTTACTTTAGGTAAGATTAGCCCAGATGAAGTAATCCTGGCTGGTGCGCTGGCATCACGGGCCGAAGACAAAGACCCAATTGACCTCGCTGTACTGAGTGGCGTCAAGGATTCGACATCGCTGAAATCATATCAGATAGTTCACTTTCAGCCGTTTGACCCGGTCCACAAACGCACTGAAGCCACCATCAAAGGAAAAGATGGTAAGGAATTCAAGACAACTAAAGGAGCACCTCAAGTTATCCTTGCGCTTGACTCTAACGCGGCCAAAATTCAACCTGAGGTTGAGAAAGCCGTGGATGACTTTGCCAGTAGAGGCTTTCGTTCCCTTGGGGTAGCCCGTACCAATGGGAAAGACCAGTGGCAATTTTTGGGTGTGCTGCCCCTCTACGACCCGCTACGGGAGGACTCCAAGTCAACCATTGATACTGCTGAACAGATGGGTATCAAGGTGAAGATGGTGACCGGGGACCAGATTGCCATCGCTAAAGAGATAGGCCATCAACTGGACCTGGGCAAGAATATAGTGGATGCCAGTATCCTCGGTGACACAAAACATCACGAAACCGGACAGATGAGAGACGCGATTGAGCAAGCCGATGGCTTTGCCCAGGTCTTTCCCGAGCACAAGTATCACATCGTCGATGTGCTGCAAGAAAAGGGCCACATTGTGGGCATGACGGGCGATGGCGTGAATGACGCTCCGGCGCTGAAAAAGGCCGATGCCGGCATTGCAGTGGCAGGTGCACTTGATGCTGCCCGGGCAGCGGCTGACCTCGTTTTGACCACCCCGGGACTTTCGGTGATCATTGACGCCATCAAAGAAGCCCGCATGACCTTTCAGCGCATGACTAGCTATGCCATCTATCGAATTGCGGAAACAATCGCCCTGCTGGGGTTCATAACCCTGGCTATCCTAATCTTCAGAATCTATCCGGTGACGGCAATCATGATAGTGCTGATTGCCATGATTAATGACTTCTCTATCCTGACCATCGCCTATGATAATGTGCGCTACTCGAATAAACCCGAAGCCTGGGACATGCGGTTTGTCATGGGTATAGCCGGAGCACTGGGTGTATTTGCTGTAGTCCGTTCTTTCGGTATGTTCTACCTGGGTATTAACATATTCCACCTTAGCACGGATGCATTGCGGACATTGATGTACCTGAGCCTTTCCGTGGGAGGTATTCTGACCCTCATCAATGCCCGTACACGGGCAGCTTTCTGGTCTATTCGGCCGGGGCGGGCCTTGCTGATAGCGACAATGGGAGCCATGCTCGCTGCTACGTTTATTGCTGTATATGGAGCACTTATGGCTCCTCTGGGTTGGCATCTAGCGGGTATAGTCTGGGCATATAGCGTGGGAATGTTCCTTGTCCAGGACCGGGTAAAACTACTGGGATACAAAATCTTCAGTAAGGAGCATTCAGGCTATTTCGGGAGACACGTCAGAGAGCGAAGTTAGTACAGTGTGAGAGATTGAGGCAGTGATGAAATCACTCGGGAAGCGCTATATAAGAATATTCGGTGCCTATGATATTCGAGGGGTAGTTGGCGAAGAACTTGATAGTCCCATGGTCAGAGCTATCGCTGGCGCTTATGGTGATTACCTCTGCCCCGACCAGCCGGGACACTTTGTCATAGGACATGACGCCCGGTGGAGTTCGCCAGCACTCGCCGAAGCAGCGAGCGTTGGTCTGCGGGAGTCCGGCCACAGCGTAACACACATGGGATTAGCCAGCACGCCTATGGTTTACTGGTACGGAGCCGAAGGTGGCTTTGATGGCTCCATCGTTGTTACTGCCAGCCACCTCCCACAGCAATACAATGGATTAAAGCTGTGTCAGCGAGATGCCCTTCCTCTAAGCAGTGAGCATGGCCTATCTGAAATATCGGCTATGTTACAGAGACGACCTCAGCGCAAGGAATGTAACGAATTACTACAGCAGGCTTCGCCGCTTCCGCTATACGTAACCAAGATGCGAGCCTTCTTGAAAGTGGGGAAGCCCGTAAAAGTAGCGGTGGACGCCGGCAACGGAGTGGGCAGCGTTGCTGCCGAGGCTCTTTTATCCGTGGTTGACCGGGTACAGCTATGGCGACTTGGATTCCATCCCGACGGCTACTTTCGTGAGCGGTCTCCAAAC
The DNA here is from genome assembly GCA_964586515.1 of uncultured Dehalococcoidales bacterium. Lineage (GTDB taxonomy): Bacteria > Chloroflexota > Dehalococcoidia > GIF9 > AB-539-J10 > RBG-13-51-36. The sequence goes on along the minus strand of CAZPGJ010000006.1, from coordinate 70,072 downwards.
CCTCTGAACGAAGGAGCCCTCGACAGTCTTTCGGAGATGGTTAGGAAAGAAGGGCTGGACTTTGGTGTTGCGTTCGATGGTGACGCCGACAGGGTGGTTGCGGTAGATGAGACCGGGGTAATGATACCGCCCGACGCAGTGGGTGGACTGATCGGACTACAGATACTCAGGCAAAACTCAGGGGCAACGATACTCCATGATTTGAGGACATCACGAGCGTTTCCCGAAGAAATCAAGGCAGCAGGAGGTTATCCCATACGGACCAGAGTCGGGCATGCTTTTATCAAGCGCGCTATGCGCCAACAGAAAGCCCTGTTCGCTATGGAACTCTCCGGGCACTACTATTATGCAGACCTGCACTACATTGACAGTGGTCTTCGTACCCTGGTTGAACTGGTGAATATTGTCTCATCCACGGATAAGTCACTTTCCAGGTTGATCAAGCCATTCCTGCGTTATCCCACCAGCGGTGAAATTAACCTTGAAGTTGCTGATAGAGGTAAAGCGATTCTGACTTTGGAGAGCAAATATCGGAGCGGGCAAATTGACCATTTAGATGGATTGTCCGTGGACTATGACGATTGGTGGTTTAATGCTCGCCCTTCAAATACGGAGCCCGTATTGCGCCTCAATATCGGAGCGACCAGTAAGACACTGCTTAAGGAGAAACGTGCAGAATTGCTTGAGCAAATTAAATATATCAGGGCATAGAGAAGCTAGGCAATAATGAGAAGGAGGAGGACATCATGAGCAAGAAATTCAAATATATCAGATTTTTTGAAGACCTGGGTATTAATGACGTTTCATTGGTTGGAGGCAAGACAGCCTCTCTCGGCGAAATGTACCGGGAACTCACTCCGCAAGGCGTCAAAGTACCCAATGGTTTTGGCATCACGGCTGAGGCCTACCGTTATGTCCTGGATAAGGCGAATGCCTGGAAAGACCTGCATCTGGCTTTGGATGGAGTTGATCCGGGCAACGTGGCTGACCTGGCTGGACGAGGTAGGCAGGCACGGCACATCGTGTACAGCGCTCCTCTGCCAGAAGATTTGAGGCAGGAAATCCTTGAGGCCTATCGGGCTCTCCAGGCTGAGTATGGCCCCGACCTCAGCGTCGCAGTGCGCAGCTCGGCAACTGCCGAGGATATGCCTACAGCTAGTTTCGCCGGGCAGCATGAAAGCTTTTTAAATGTGCATGGCGACGAAATGCTCCTCGACTCCTGCCAGCGTTGCTTTGCCAGCCTCTTCACCAACCGTGCTATCCATTACCGCATAGACCAGGGATTTGACCATTTCAGAGTTTATCTTTCAATAGCGGTCATGAAGATGGTACGCTCAGACCTTGCTGCCAGTGGGGTTATGTTCTCCCTGGACACGGAGTCCGGCTTTCGGGATGTGGTGTTCATCACGGGAGCTTACGGACTGGGTGAGAATGTTGTCCAGGGGGCAGTGGACCCCGATGAATTCTACGTATTTAAACCCACTCTGGAGAAGGGCTACCGCACAGTACTGAGGCGCCGGCTCGGCAGCAAGGAAGTCAAAATGGTGTATTACGCCAACGGAACCAAGCAGACGACCCACAACGTACCCACGCCGAAGACTGACCAACAATATTTCTGTATCTCTGACGATGAGGTACTGGTTTTAGCGGATTATGCTGTCAAAGTGGAGAAGCATTACAGCCAGAAGGCCGGTCATTCTCTGCCTATGGATATGGAATGGGCCAAAGATGGCATTGATGGTCAGCTTTATATGGTTCAGGCCCGCCCCGAAACGGTGGTATCCCAGAGACAGGTAAACACTCTGGAAGAGTATGTCTTAAAGGGAACTGGTGAGACACTGGCAACCGGTCGGGCTGTGGGCGAGAAAATAGCCGCAGGCAAGGCCCACATTATTTCTGATGCTGCTCATCTCCCCGAATTCAAAAAGGGAGAGGTTCTGGTAGCCGATACGACCACACCTGATTGGGAACCGGTGATGAAGATTGCGGCGGCCATCGTAACCAATCGCGGCGGTCGCACCTGCCATGCTGCCATCGTCAGCCGGGAGTTGGGCATTCCCGCTGTGGTCGGTGCCGAAAATGCTACCAAGCTGATACCAGGTGGCAAAGAAGTGACCGTATCCTGTGCCGAAGGGGATGTGGGGAAGATTTATCGCGGTGAGGTACCTTTTGAAATCCAAAAAACAGACCTGAGCACCCTGCCACGGCCTGCTACCGAGGTGATGATCAACCTGGGCAATCCTGACATTGCCTTCAAGACAAGCTTCCTGCCCAACGATGGCGTTGGCCTGGCTCGTATGGAGTTCATCATCAACGAGTACATCAAAGTACATCCGATGGCTCTCTTGCACCAGGAGCGCGTCAAAGACCAGAAAGAGAAAGCGGAAATCGAACGTCTGACGCCGGGATATGAAAGCCCGGCTGACTTTTTCATCGAACGTTTATCGGAAGGAGTGGGAACGATTGCGGCTGCCTTTTATCCTAAGCCAGTAGTGGTGCGGCTCTCTGATTTCAAAAGTAATGAGTATGCCTCTCTCATTGGTGGTAGTTCCTTCGAACCGGTGGAAAACAATCCCATGATTGGCTTTCGTGGTGCCTCGCGCTACACACATCCCAACTATGTGGAAGGATTCGCACTGGAATGTGCCGCCATGAAGCGAGCTAGAGACGAAATGGGTTTGACCAATATTAGGCTCATGGTGCCCTTCTGCCGTAGGGTTGAGGAGGCCAAAAAGGTGATAGACAAGATGACTGAGCTTGGTCTTGTGCGGGGCAAAAATGACCTTGAAATCTATGTTATGTGCGAGATTCCAAACAATGTCATTCAGATTGACGCTTTTGCCAAGTACTTTGATGGCTTCTCCATAGGCTCTAATGACTTAGCTCAACTTGTTCTGGGTGTAGACCGCGACTCGGAAATTGTGGCTTTTGACTATGACGAGCGCGATCCCGGTGTGAAAGAAATGATACGTCTGGCGGTAGAGGGTTGTAAGCGGAATAACCGGCATTCGGGGCTTTGCGGGCAAGCCCCATCAGACTACCCCGAGATGGCCGAATACTTGGTGGAGATTGGCATAGACTCAATGAGTATCAACCCTGATACGGTCCTGAAAACTACGCTGCACGTGCTTGAAGTTGAAAAGAGGATTGGCCGCAAGCCAAGAACAACTGCTAATGAAAGCCAGAAGGTAAAAGCAAGGAGGTGAATTATGAAGAGAGTAGCGATTAACGGGCTGGGGCGCATCGGTCGCATGGTGTTACGCCACTGCATGGAAATCCGACCCAAAGACGTTGAACTGGTGGCTGCTAATGACCTGGTCCCACCCGATGACCTGGCTTATCTGCTTAAATATGACTCTGTGCATGGCCGAGCCTCATTTCCAATCAGCGCCAGTGGAGATGCTATCAGCATGGGTGACGTAAACCTGAAGGTATATGCTGAAAGAGATCCAGCGCAATTGCCCTGGAAAAAGCTGGGAGTTGATGTGGTGATAGAATCCACAGGGCTTTTTACCAAGCGAGAGCTAGCCGCGAAACATCTGGAGGCTGGCGCAAGGAGAGTGATAATCAGCGCACCATCTCCTGACGCCGATATCACCATCATCATCGGGGTTAACGAACGCCAGTTTCGCCCCGAGCGGCATAAGGTTATATCAAATGCTTCCTGTACCACCAATTCCCTGGTGCCCCCACTTAAGGTGATGCTGGATAAATTTGGCATCGAACGGGCACTCGTTACGACTATTCACGCCTACACTGGAACCCAGGGCCTGGTGGACAAGCCTGCTAAAAAGAAAATTCGTGGTCGGGCGGCAGCTGTTTCACTCATTCCTACCACAACTGGCTCTGACATTGCCACTACTATGGTCTTGCCTGAACTCAAGGGCCGACTTCGGGCCCTGGCCATCCGAGCCCCAATTCCCGATGGAGCCATCACTGACATCGTTGCTGATCTTAAAAAGGCAGTGACGGTGGAGGAGCTGAACGGGGCTTTCAAGGCAGCTTCAGAAGGGCCGATGAAAGGAATCTTGGGTTACACCGAAGAGGAGCTAGTATCAGCCGATATTATTGATGACCCACATTCAGGCATTGTCCATGCCCTCTCCACTATTGTAGTACAGGAAAGCATGGTTAAGATACAGGTCTGGTATGATAATGAATTTGGTTATTCCAGGCGCTTGCTCGACACAATTGCACTTTTGCCAGTATAGTTAAGCCTGGCAGAGCTTGATATTCTGTCTCGTTTAATATGAACAGCGGAGGGAAAGAAGGTACTTTTGAGAGTCCTAGTCTATAGCGCACGGCCATACGACGAAGAGTCACTTAATTCAGCCAACCAGGGCAAGCATCAACTACATTTTACCGAAGCACGGCTGGATAGGCGTACGGCCAGTTTGGCAAGAGATTATCCGGCAGTATGCTGTTTCGTCGATGATGCCCTTGATGCTGCCGTGCTTATGGAGCTTAGTCAGGGGGGGACAAAGCTGATTGCGTTGAGGTCGACAGGATTTAACAATGTGGACCTGCCGGCTGCGGAGAAACATGGTATGACTGTCATGCGGGTGGCCCGCTACTCTCCCTATGCTGTGGCTGAGTTTGCAGTATGCATGATGCTGGCATTGAATCGTAAGATTCATCGTGCCTATGAGAGAGTCCGTGAGGGCAACTTCCTGCTGCATGGCCTTCTTGGCTTCGATTTACGCGATAAAGTGGTGGGCATTATCGGTACCGGCAGGATTGGAAGCGTACTTGCCCGAATTTTACACGGTTTCGACTGTAAACTCCTTGGACATGACATCATGGAGAATCCCGATTGTCTGTCTCTTGGGATGCGATACGTTACCTTAGAGGAGTTGCTAAGCCAGTCCGACATCGTGAGCCTGCACGCTCCTCTAACTCAACAAACGCGCCACATGATCAATACTAGGACTCTAGCACTTATGAAGCCAGGAGCCATGCTTATTAACACCAGCCGCGGCGCACTGGTGGATAGCCGGGCTCTTATGACTGCTCTCAAGAAACGGCATTTAGGTGCTGCAGGCCTGGATGTCTATGAGGAAGAGTCCCACATATATTTCAAAGACCTTTCGGATGAAATCATAGCCGATGATGTCATTAGCCGCCTCACCACTTTTCCCAACGTAATCATAACCGGTCACCAAGCCTTCTTTACCAGGGAAGCCCTGACCATCATTGCGGAGACGACGATTAAGAATATTAGCGATTTTGAGGCCGGCCGCAGCAACGAAAATATCCTTAAATCTGAGGAAGTGGTTAGGCCGGCTGGCAAGGAAAAGACACCTTAAAGGGGGATTGACATGCCAATACCAGCTAACTATTTTCTACCATCCGTGCCAGAGGGACTAGACGGGCTCAGTGAGCTTGTGCTGGACCTGCGCTGGTCGTGGAATCACGAGGCTGACCGCCTGTGGAAACAAATTGCTCCTGAGCTATGGGCAAGAACCGGTAATCCCTGGCTCATTTTGCAAAACGTCTCTACAGCACGTCTGAATGTGCTTGGTGCCGACCCTATCTTTCGAAAGATGCTGGGTGACTATGTAGCGTCATACCGGGAGGCAATGGAGAAGCCATCCTGGTTTCAGCAGGCACATGCTGAATCGTCGCTGACCGTGGCCTATTTCAGCATGGAGTTTGGCCTTAGTGAGGCGTTACCTCTGTACTCAGGTGGACTCGGCATACTGGCTGGTGACTACATGAAGACAGCCAGCGACCTGGGCATCCCGGCGATCGGGATAGGACTCCTCTATCAGCAGGGCTATTTTCGGCAAGTCCTGGATATTACGGGTTCGCAGGCGGAATTCTATCCCTACAATGATCCTGGTCAGCTTCCTATCATGCCAGTCCGCGACAAAGATGGTGAATGGCTAGCTGTAGAAGTGGATTTCCCGGGACGACATATAAGACTGCGAGCCTGGCAAGCCAATATCGGGCGGGCGAGGCTGTATCTCCTGGATAGTAACGACCCTCGTAATAGTCCGGCAGATAGAGGGATTACCAGCGAGCTTTATGGTGGTGGCCCAGACATGCGGTTGCAGCAAGAAATTGCCTTAGGCATAGGAGGCTGGCGACTCCTGCAAGCCCTGGGTATCAACGTAGATATCTGCCATCTAAATGAAGGCCATGCGGCACTGGTCGTGCTTGAACGGGCATGTGCCTTTATGGCAACCAATGGACATGCTTTTGATGTTGCTTTAGCGGCAACCCGAGTCGGGAATATTTTTACCACCCACACACCTGTTGAGGCAGGGTTTGACCGCTTTCCATCTAGTATAATGCAACGCTATCTAGGTTCCTATGCAGATGAAATTGGTATCGGTCTTGATGGGCTTCTCGCTCTGGGCCGTCAGGAATCAACTAATGCGCAGGAACCATTCAACATGACCTATCTTGCTATTAGAGGGTCAGGGAGTGTGAATGGTGTTAGCCGCATTCACGCTGAAGTAAGCCGCCGAATTTTTCAGAATCTGTTTCCGCGTATTCCACAATGGGAGGTCCCGGTTACCCATGTCACGAATGGCGTGCATATGCCATCCTGGGACTCCTCTGCCGCAGACGAAATATGGAGCGATGCCTGCGGTAAGGAACGCTGGCTTGGTGACTTAAAGACTGTGGAAGAGGACCTTAAAAGAATATCTGATGAACAGCTCTGGGAACTTCGCAACCAAGGACGTCAGCGGTTAATCGACTATGCGCGGGATCGGCTCGTCTGGCAAATGGCAACAGCCGGTGTATCCCAAGAAGAGATAAGCCAGGCAAGACAGATACTTGATCCCAATATCCTCACTATTGGCTTCGCACGTCGCTTCACTGGCTATAAGCGGCCCAACTTGTTGCTTCATAATGCAGAGCGATTGGCTCAACTTCTGTGCCACCCACAGCGACCCGTACAACTAATCATTGCTGGCAAAGCCCACCCCCGGGACGAGGGAGGCAAAGCTATGATTAAGTCTTGGTCAGATTTTGTTCGCCGCGCCGAGATACGCCCTCGCGTAGCTTTCCTTGCTGACTATGATATGTCTCTGGCTGAGCAACTGGTCCAGGGAGTGGACCTCTGGATCAATACACCGCGCCGTCCGTGGGAAGCCTGTGGCACTAGCGGCATGAAGGTCCTGGTTAACGGAGGCTTGAACCTCTCGGAATTAGATGGCTGGTGGGCTGAAGCTTACCGTCCTGATGTTGGCTGGGCTGTTGGTGATGGTCAGGAACACCCCGATGACCCGGGGCTGGATGCCAGGGAGGCAGAGCAGCTATACAACCTACTGGAAGAAGAAGTCGTCCCTTGCTTTTATAACCGGAACGCTAAGGGCATCCCGGAGGCTTGGGTAGCACGGATGCGAGCCAGCATGGCGGAGCTCACTCCTCACTTCAGTAGTAACCGTATGGTCAGAGAGTACGTCGAACGGCTATATTTGCCAGCCAGCCGACTTTATCATTCCCGCATCTCTCACGGCGCTCGTCAGGCTTCCCTTCTCTGCCGCTGGCATGAAGAACTAGAAAGACACTGGGCTGAGCTCCATTTCGGAGAGTTACACGTGAAGGAGGAAAACGGTGAGTATGTCTTCACGGTTCAACTCTATGTGGGCGAGGTTAGTCCGGATGCTGTAAGGGTGGAGCTTTATGCCGAGCCGAGCAATTCCCAGGAACCAGAGATTCACCCATTCGAACGACATGAAGTTTCGACAGGTGATTTGAATGGTTATCTGTACTCCGCTCACTTACCTGCGCATCGTCCGGCGAGTGACTATACACCGCGCGTTATTCCACATTTTGATGGTGCTCTGGTGCCGCTGGAGGCAGGACAAATACTATGGTATGAACGCTAGCTGGTTAAACAATGTGTCCGATACAACATTCGGGATTGGAGGAGTAGCAATGGCAAAAAAGACTGTAAGAGACGTAGACGTCACGAAAAAGCGAGTACTTGTGCGTGTGGACTTCAATGTTCCAATGAACCGTGATGGCGCAATCACTGATGACACACGTATTCGTGCCTGCCTGCCGACAATAGAGTATCTGGTAAAGCATCAGGCGCGAATCATCCTTTGCTCACATCTGGATAGGCCGGGTGGCAGAGTAGTAGAAGAGTTACGGCTCGCGCCTGTAGCCAGACGATTGTCAGAACTCCTTAGCAAGCCAGTTGAGGCGCTGAATGATTGTATTGGCTCGCAGGTTGAGAGTGCCGTATCCAGATTGCAGGATGGGGAGATAGCCCTTCTTGAAAATCTGCGTTTTTACCCGCAGGAAGAAGCGAACGATCCCAATTTCGCCCAGAGCTTATCGCGTCTGGCAGATATCTATGTAGATGATGCTTTCGGTGCCTGTCACCGTGCCCACGCTTCAATCGTGGGCATAGCGCGATACCTGCCTGCTGTTTCTGGGCTTCTCCTGGAAAGAGAGCTTGAGACCTTGACCGGTCTCATGGCAAATCCGGGCAGGCCGTTTGCTGCGGTCATAGGCGGGGCAAAACTGGCCACCAAACTGGGACTTCTCAACAATATGATAACCAAGGTAGATTCCCTGCTCATTGGTGGTGGCATGGCTGCCACATTTTTGAAGAGTCAGGGTTACGGTGTAGGCAGCTCAGTGGTAGAGAATAGCCAAATAGAGCATGTTCTTGATGTCGTGAGCAAGGCGAAATCGGCTGGTGTTGAACTCGTGTTGCCACAGGATTTCCTGGTCGCGGAAAAGCTGGAATCTGATGCCATTACCCAAGCGGTGCCAATGAACCAGGTTCCTGAAGGTTGGCTTATTGCTGATATTGGGCATAAGACCGTGGAGGTGTTCTCCAGAGTGCTTGATAAATGCAAGACCGTTTTCTGGAATGGACCTTTAGGAGTTTTTGAAATCGCTGAGTTTGCAGAGGGAACACGCAGCCTGGCCAAAGTACTGGCAAATCTCAAGGCCACTACGATAATTGGTGGTGGCTCTACCGCTGAGGCTGTGGAAGAAATGAGACTAACGGATAAGATGTCATACGTATCCACAGGAGGAGGGGCGTCACTGGAACTCCTGCAAGGCAAGGTGTTAGCTGGGGTAGCCGTGTTACAGGATAAGTAAGAAAATGATGAATTCTTGATGTCACTTTAAAGTTGACACGAAAATGATCACAAAGGAGCAGGTTTGATGAAAAGAATTGGCATATTGACGAGCGGAGGAGATGCCCCAGGCATGAATGCCTGTATTCGAGCAGCCGTGCGGACCGCCGCCGCGGCTGATGTAGAGGTTCTAGGCATAAGACGCGGTTATAATGGACTCATTCGTAATGAGGTGGCTGTGCTTGATAGAAAATGCGTAGCTAATATCATTCACAGGGGTGGAACTATACTTGAAACATCACGCTGTCCTGAATTCAAGACCCCTGAGGGCAGGGCAAAGGCGGTAAGAGTGCTGGATGAAGCAGGAATTACCGGGCTGCTCCTACTTGGTGGTGACGGCACTTTTCGCGGTGGCACCCTGCTGGCAAATGAGTGTGACATTGGCATTATCGGCGTGCCGACAACCATAGACAACGACGTATACGGCACGGACTTCACCATAGGTTTTGACACTGCCATAAACACGGCACTTGAAGCTATCGACCGTATCCGTGATACCGCCCTATCCCACGAACGGCTCTTCTTTGTGGAGGTCATGGGACATCACACGGGATTTATCGCTCTTGAAAGTGGCATCGCCGGAGGTGCTGAAGAGCTAATTATCCCCGAAACGCCGCTCGGCAGTGAAGAACTCTGTGCAAAATTAAATGAGGCTTTTAAGCGGGGTAAGAGAAGTGCCATCGTTGTGGTAGCCGAGGCTGAACAACCTGGTTACAGCTTTCAGATTGCTCAAGAGGTAAAGAAAAATATAGATGTTGAGTCGAGAGTATGTATTCTGGGGCATATCCAGCGTGGGGGTTCGCCCACTGCTCGCGACCGTGTGCTGGCAAGTAGCTTAGGCTCTGCTGCCGTTAAGGCTCTTTTAAGCGGCAAAAATGGTTATATGGTTGGTGAGATAAATAACGAAATAAGCTACACCCCATTGCGGGACACCTGGGAAAAGAAGAAATTGCTCAGTACACGGCTCCGAGAGTTGGCCGGACTGCTGGCGGGGTAAAGACGAAAAAGGAAGATAAAATGGGTATGTTGCAGGGAAAGATAATGAGCCGCGTCACCGCTGGCGGAATTCTGAGTCTGAGCCAGAAACCAAACTATCTGACTCTTTCCTTCGTGACCGAAGCTGAAGATATGGTCGGTGTTAGAAAACTCATGAGAGGAAAATTTACGGAAATACCCATTATCGCCAAAGTGGTAATCACCGGCGGCATACCACCGGGTTTGGGGAGTGTAATGAATCTGCTCAAAGCGGAGGTTGTTTAAGGTAATGAAGCTTGTACTTCTGAGACATGGCGAGAGCATCTGGAATTTAGAGGATAGATTTACAGGATGGACTGACGTTGACCTGTCCGCTAAAGGAATCGCTGAGGCTAAAGAGGCGGGCAAGAGCCTTAGAGACAACGGTTATTCTTTTGATGTTGCCTTTACTTCTGTGCTTAAACGAGCGATTAGAACCTTATGGCTGGTCTTGGATGAGATGGACCTAATGTGGATACCGGTGCATCGATCGTGGAGGCTTAATGAAAGGCACTACGGAGCATTGCAAGGCCTGAACAAAGCCGAGATGTCGGCGCAAGTCGGAGAGGAGCAGGTGCACATATGGAGAAGGAGCTATGATGTCCGGCCACCAGCTCTTGAGAGGACAGATGCCAGATATCCGGGAAGTGACCCGAAATACCGTGAGCTTAGCGAAAACGAACTGCCAGTCACAGAAAGCTTGAAGGACACTGTGGCCAGATTCATGCCTTACTGGAATGAAGTTCTTGCCCCTACATTGAAATCAGGAAAGCACGCCATAGTTTCCGCTCATGGCAACAGCCTGCGGGCCCTGGTCAAGTATCTCGATAACATTGGCGACAACGAAATAGTTGACATGAATATTCCCACTGGGATACCGCTTGTTTATGAGATTGACGAAGAACTGAAACCCCTGGCCCATTTTTACCTGGGAGACGCCGAGAAAGTCAGAAAGGCGATAAATGAGGTGGCAAAACAGGGAAAAATAAGTTAATGACAAATAGAAGACAGGAATCCCGTGATGGGCGAATAACATAAGAAATAAGTTAAAACTGAGGAATTGTAAAGTGACTACTGTCGTTCCAACAACTAACATTAGCAAATATGAAACTCAGGTTAAGGCGAGTCTTGCTAATGTCAGTGATGCCGCCATTGTGGCGCGCATATGGAAAAGAGACCATACCGTTTGGAAGCCGGAACCAAGCGAGATCACGAACCGTTTGGGCTGGTTAGACATCGCGAATACCATGTCCAGAAAGATATCCATGCTTAAGTCCTTTGCCAGCGATATACATAATGAAGGTTTCCGTCACGTTGTTTTGTTGGGCATGGGCGGCAGCAGCTTGGGTGCCGCAGTCTTGGGGAGTACCTTTACTAATAGCGACTCGTATCCGCGATTAATCGTATTGGACTCTACTCTTCCTGAATCAATACAGGCAACAGTGGATTCCATTAACCTCAAGCTTGCCTTGTTTCTGGTGTCTTCCAAGTCTGGTACTACCACAGAGCCTCTGATCCTCTATGCCTTTTTCCGCAACTTGCTGGAAAAAGAGTTGGGCAAGGAGAAGGCCGGCCGGCATTTTGTCGCTATCACTGATGACAGAACACCACTAGTCAAATTAGCTGAACAGGACTCATTTCGACATATATTTTTAAACCCACCAGATATCGGGGGTAGATATTCAGTGCTCTCTTATTTCGGGCTGGTACCGGCGGCGCTGATAGGAATCAACATTGCTGCGCTTCTTGACCGGGCCGAACGTATGCGAAGAGATTGTGCTGCCGATATACCTGATTACCAGAATGCCGGGGCTTGGCTTGGTGCGTGTATGGGCACACTGGCATTAAGTGGACGCGATAAACTAACCCTAGTTACATCGCTCTCCATTGCCGCCTTTGAATTGTGGGTAGAACAGCTCATTGCCGAGAGTACCGGTAAGGAGGGCAAAGGAATCATACCAGTTTCTAATGAGCCAATGATGGAGCCAGATTGTTACGGCGATGACCGTCTATTCATTTATCTACGCCTCGCAGATGACGAGAATCATGCAACAGACGTAGCAGTAAGCCGCCTGATTTCTTCAGGGCAGCCAGCTATCGTTCTGCAGCTAAAGGACACCTATGATATAGGAGCTGAGTTCTTTCGATGGGAATTTGCCACAGCTGTCGCTGGGGCTATACTGGGCATACAGCCATTCGACCAACCAGATGTGCAGAAATCCAAAGACGTTACTGCCCGACTTTTGGAGGAATTCAGTACATCCGGTCATCTCCCAAAGCTAGAGATTACGGGGTCTCTCGCTGAACTGTTGTCACATGCTGCCCAAGGCAGGTATCTAGCTGTAATGGCATACCTCCGCCAGACATCAGAAATGGATAGGGCATTAAGCAAGCTCCGTAGAAAGGTGGCGGAGACACACCGAATCGCAACAACACTTGGATATGGGCCGCGTTTTCTACACTCCACCGGTCAACTCTACAAGGGCGGGAAAAATACCGGCCTTTTCTTTCAACTCACACTTGATCATGAGAAAAACTTGCCTGTGCCGGGCAAGCCTTACAGTTTTGGTACAGTTGCCGACGCGCAGGCTCTAGGAGACTTCCAGGCTTTGCAGGCAGCGGGGCGCACGGTAGTCAGGGCAAATCTACATGAAGGCAACGCATCCATCGTTGAGGGATTGGTGTAATTACGGTGTCAAGAGCAATGAAGTGAAAAACACTGAAACAGAAATAAATTTTATGTCTGGTATTAGAGAAGATAGCAGAGGAAACAACGTCAAATGAGCTTATGCCCAACCTGGTTGGTATGAGCACAACTGATTGTTGTGTAGGTGTCGAAAATGGCACGACAAAACGAAAATAGTGCAACGACCTATCCATCGCAATACGAGACCGAGGTGTTACTCAAAGACGGCTCGAGTATACTGCTTAGGCCGATAAGGGTGGACGATGCCAGAAGCTGGGTGGAATTTGTGGGCAGGCTCAGTACGCACACAAAGTACCTGCGCTTCCATCACGTGCCCAAAGAGATGGGGTTGGAAGACGCGGTCCGCTTTTGCACGGTGGACTATCGCAACACGTTTGCCTTCATCGCGGAGGTTCTGCGAGAGACAAAGCGGGACATAGTGGCTATTGGAAGATATTACCGTCTTCCAGACCGTCATTCGGCCGAGGTGGCGCTGACTATTGAAGATAGCTACCAGGGCCGCGGCCTCGGTACCAGCATTCTGAAGCAACTTGCCGATGTTGCGCGTGAAAATGGCATTGACAGTTTTGAAGCTGATATCCTGGCTGAGAACGAGCAGATGATGAGCGTCTTCAAGGATTATGGTTTCCACATAACGAGTGAGCTTCAAACGGGCGTATATCGGGTTACTTTCCCAATTGCCGAGACTCCGGTGGTCGTAGAGAAGCAGGCAGAGAGGGAACGGGCTTCAACGCTTGCCTCGCTCCGCTGGCTCCTGAAGCCGCAATCTGTAGCTGTGATTGGGGCATCCCGACATCCTGGCACTATTGGCTATCTTCTTCTCCAGTGTCTGACCCAGAGTGGTTTCTCGGGCAAGGTCTACCCGGTTAATCCCAATATTGATTCCTTGATGTCCCTGAAAACCTATCCTACGGTGCTTGCTATTCCTGGCAATGTCGATATGGCTGTTATCGCTGTCCCGGCCAAAATAGTTGCCAAGGTAGCAGATGAGTGTGGCCACAAGGGAGTGCATACCCTGGTAGTGATTTCCGACGGCTTTAAGGAAGTGGGGCCAGAAGGAGCTTCTCGCGAAAAAGAACTGCGTGACATCACTCTAGGACATGGAATGAGGATAATTGGGCCAAACTGTATGGGAGTAATAAATACTGACCCCTCCATCAGATTGAACGCCACTTTCTCACCAGTATATCCTCCTGCTGGCAATGTCGCCTTCCTTTCCCAGAGTGGAGCCATGGGTCTTGTTGTCCTCGAATATGCCAGCAACCTTGATATAGGAATATCGACATTTGTAAGTGTGGGGAACAGGGCGGATATTTCATCCAACGACCTGATGGAATACTGGGAGCAGGACTCGTCTACCGACGTAATCCTGCTTTATCTGGAATCATTCGGTAATCCCCGAAAATTCTCCCGTATTGCCCGTCGGGTCACCGCTAAGAAACCTGTTGTCGTGGTCAAGGGTGGTAGCACTCAGGCTGGCTCTCGCGCAGCTGCCTCACACACTGGGGCTATGGCAACTTTGGACGTCGTTTCCGATGTCTTGTTCCAGCACGCAGGGATTATCAGGGTGAACCTGATGGAGGAGATGTTTGATGTAGCTGCCCTGCTATCCAACCAGCCCCTGCCCCGGGGCCGTAGACTGGTCATCGTAACCAATGGTGGTGGCCCAGGCATAATTGCAGCCGATGCGGCAGCTCGAAATGGCCTATTATTACCTCAGCCATCCCAGGAGATGATCGGAAAGCTGAAATCCATTATTAAACGGGACATCAGCTTTCACAATCCCCTGGATACCACTGCTGGTGCCGATGCTGAAGAGTTTCGCGCTATACTGCGACTCCTTGCCGATGATAAAGATAGCGATGCCGTCCTGTCCATATTCATCCCGCCAGTTGTTGCAAACATGGAAGACTTTGAGGCATCCATCAGGGATGTAGCACAATATTTCTGGAACGAGGGTAAACCACTGCTGGCCTGCTTCCTAGGGCAGAGGGGTTTCAAGGCAAAGCTGGGTTCCAGTGGTAGGTTTGTTCCTAGCTATCCCTTTCCCGAAGAGGCAATTTCTGCTCTGAGCAAAGCAATAGAATACGCCGAGATGCGCCAGAAACCGATGGGTAAAATACCTGAGTTGAGTGGAATCAAGACAAATGAAGCTCATGACATCGTTGGAAAGGCAATGACGAGGAGGACACAAAGACCACTGTGGATGGAACCTCGAGAAATAAGCGACTTGCTCACCTGCTATGGCATGCATTTCGTTGAGACCCTGGTAGCCACAACGCCAACCGAGGCTGCCGCGGCGGCTGCAAAAATAGGTTTCCCAGTCGCTGTAAAGCTTGATTCATCTACCATAACGCACAAGAGCGATGTCGGCGGAGTGGTACTCGGTCTCAATTCAGGTAATGAAGTGAAACAAGCCTTCAACGATATAAGAGCCAGATTGAAAAAAGACGGCCGTCTGAATGAGATGCAGGGGGTTGTAGTACAGAAGATGGTGAACGAAGGTATAGAAGCGATTGTCGGAGTGACTCAGGACCCTTCGTTCGGACCGCTTATTATGTTTGGCTCAGGAGGAGTATATGCCGAGTTGATGAAGGATGTAATTCTCAGGTTACACCCGATTTCTGATTTGGATGCAGAAGAGATGATAAACTCCATCAAGATGTCGAGCCTGTTCAAAGGATTCCGTGGTTCGCCACCAGCGGACATTAGAGCTGTTCAAGACCTGCTGCTAAGGCTTTCTGCCATGATTGAGGACATACCGCATATAGCCGAGCTGGACTTCAACCCGGTAAAAGTCATGCCTGAAGGCGAAGGTTACTACATAGTTGACGCAAGAATTATGCTTAAATAAAACTGAGTAGAAGTGGCAGAAGAGAAGGAGATATTAGCTAATGTTGGCCAAGGTATACTTACTCCTTGACCTGGCTCATGCAAACGGTGCTCAGATAGCCCGAATTCTACAGGGGAAAGCCTGGTGTAGCTGAGCTAGATGCGCTGGATGGGTCACCCACTATTATGATGGTAATCGAAGCACCAGAAAGGCTGAAGGCGGGGGAGTACCTTGTGGATATTCTGGATTCGGTGGAGGGCATGACTGAGAACTTGTCTTTTTATTTGGAATGTAATCTGCAGGGGGAACACTAATGTGATAATACTCAAGGTTATCTCCGCTTTTCTGCAGTAACTTTGGGAAAGTTTTTATAGTCGGCATATAAAAGCAAAAGAGAAGGATTGTGCTCTGGGCTCTTCTAGGTTTCATTGGGATTTTTGTGGGTGCTTTTGGTACGCTTATTGGCGCTGCCGGTGGCTTCCTGCTTGTGCCTATCCTCCTATTCCTCTATCCCCAGGATACCCCCAATACCATTACCAGTATCACACTCACTGTAGCTTTTTTCAACGCACTATCTGGCTCCATCGCATATGGTCGTCTCAGGCGTATTGACTATCGTTCCGGTCTTTTTTTCTCGATGGCCAGCGCACCTGGCGCTGTAATCGGTGCCAGTATAACAGCCTTTCTCAGCAGAGGGATATTTCAGACCATATTCGGATCAATTCTCCTTGTGGTTGCGGCTTACCTACTGATACGGCCGCAGGCGAAATACAGGGCAAGTGCTGTCCAACCAGGGCATGCAAGCAGGCAAGTGGAGGATGCACAAGGTACCGTTTTTACCTATTCCTTTAGCCTGATAAAGGGGGTAGCCATTGCTTTTGGAGTGGGGTTTATTTCGGGTCTGCTCGGGATTGGCGGCGGCATAATTCACGTTCCGGCATTGACACAACTTTTATGTTTTCCCACTCATGTTGCTACAGCGACCTCTCACTTTGTAGTAGCAATAACAACCTTGGCCGCAGTCACATTCCATGCAGTAAAGGGTGCGTTCAGCGAGGGTATCCGCAGGGCTGCGGTGCTTTCAGCCGGGGCAGTTATCGGGGCACAGTTTGGAGCTCGGCTGTCCCAGAAGGTCTCGGGGGCATGGATTATTAGGTTACTTGCAGTTGGGCTAGCCATAGTTGGTGTCCGCCTGCTGATTGCTCCGTTCTAGTCTAGCAGGTACCATCACAGTGTTTCATTGCCACATGGTTGGCAGTAAGGCTCTTTTTTGCTGTGATTAACACTCAGAGTAAACAATTTTTAAGGAGGCGGGAAAACTATTCACCTGACGAGTAGCGGAAAGAGGCGATCTTCTCTCGCTCCTGTAGCTTATAAACTACCCAATAGGGTATTTTTTCTTAGAGATACTCTTCCCCCCGGAAAACTGTCTACTTTGTCCTGACGGTTTACAGATATGCATTTTGCATGTATTGAGTGACCATGCGTTGCGCGTTGAAATAGGAGCCATTGAGCGCAATGGCTGAGCGCATAATGCTCGCAAACTGGTCTGGCCGTTCGTAATACATGGGCACTATCACTTGTTCAAGCTTGTTGTATAGAGAAGTCGCCTCTCTATCAATATTAGTCTCACATTGCCAGCCATCACCGATGGACCATCCAGTCACTCCTTCTATATGCCCTTCAATCCACCATCCATCAAGAATACTAAAGGTGGGTACTCCATTAAGTGCCGCTTTCATGCCGCTTGTCCCCGAGGCCTCTTGTGGTTTTTGCGGAGTATTCAACCACAAATCGACGCCAGAACATACGTACTTCGCCAGTGTTATATTATACTCTTCTAGGTAAACTACAGGTATACAATTTTCTAGAGCGCTTGCCGCCTCAAAGACCTTTCTGATAAGGACTTTGCCGCCCTCATCCCTCGGATGCGCTTTCCCACCATAGATAATCTGCAGCCGTAGACCACGCTGAACCATCAACCTCAGCCGCTCTAAATCGTGATATAAGAGGTCATGTCGTTTGTACTCGGCAGCGCGCCTGGCAAACCCGATGGTCATGACTTGTGGATCCAAGTGTGTGCCGGTACGCCGCTCTACCTCGGTGAGCAATTCTTGTTTGGCTTTGGCGTGGGTCTTCCTGATTTCATCCAGTGGTATACGTATTGCGTATTTAAGGTAGAGATTGTCACGGCGCCATTGTGGTATATAGTGGTCATATAGTTCGCGAAAAGGTGGCGATGTCCAGGTTACAGCATGCACACCATTGGTAATAGCATCGACATGGTGATTAAAAAAGGTATTACGAGCAACTTCCTCATGACGCATTGAGACACCATTAACATATCGCGAAAAGCTCAAGGCTAGGCTGGTCATACTCAGAACACCGTTGCCGCAACATTGAGCTTCAATCAGGAAATTGGTCCGTTCATCACCTAGGACTTCCCTGACTAATGCAATGGGGAACTCATCGTGCCCTACTGCCAAGGGAGTATGTGTTGTGAATACGCAATGCTGACTAACTGCTTCTTTCTCAGCTGGTTCCATGGTCTGAAGACCACGTCCCCAGGTCTGTTCTTCCAGCAGTGCTAATGTAACAAGGGCAGAGTGTCCCTCGTTCATATGATAGGCTTGAACCTCAAGATGGCCAAGAGTCCGTAGTATTGCCACCCCGGCAAAACCAAGGATGACCTCCTGGCACAGACGATAGCGCACATCGCCTCCATAGAGGTGGTCAGTCAGGCTCTGGTCCCAGGGCGTGTTCTGCGGTACAAATGTATCCAGAAAGTAGATAGGTACAGAGTGTCCAAACTCGCCGCGGACTAGGTAGCGCCATGCCTGCACCTGCACCTGACGACCGGCTACAGTCACCTGGACCATTAGAGGGAGTTTTTCCAAAAATTCCTCAGGAGTCCACTGTGTGTCGCTTTCCAACTGATTTCCGCAGGCATCCAGGTGTTGACGAAAATATCCCTTGCGGTGCAATAGTGTCACTCCCGCTGCAGGCAATCCTAAGTCAGCGGCAGCGCGAAGCGTATCCCCAGCCACGATGCCCAATCCACCACTATAGGTTGGTATCTCGGGCTTGATACCAATCTCCATAGAGAAATAAGCAAGCGTTAATTTATCCACGGATAAGTCGCCAAAATACTACTACTCAAGTCATGAGAATGCAACTGGAGATTTGAACAAAACATCAGTTCGTGCTCGACCAGTGCTCTCATCCTGGCGTGCCCCAGACTGTCAGCGGTACTGTCCCAAGCACTCTTTTCGGATCTTCAAAATCAAATCGACGACTCAACAAAGCAGGAAAATCTGGTACAGTTTCCAACTATAACAAGAGCACCTTCTATTTTATACACGGATTAAATATCCGTATCCTCTTGACCGCACGAGACTACTGTGAAACTAAGAAGTACATATTTCCCTACTAAGCCGGTGCTACTCGCAGTTGTTGCCCCTCGGGCAAGTATGGTAAAATCAATCAAGCAAATTGCGGGTGGTAGAAAAAACCGGTCACCTGAATAATAGCGGAAAGAGGCGTTCCCTTCTCGCTTTTCAGGTTCAAAAGGTGGGGAAAACGGAGCTCGGCGGCAGTTACTTCTTCCAAGCAGGTTGTTGTGGGTCCGAGTTCCATCTCCCGCTCCACACAAATTTGGTTGCCATGAAAAATGAAACCTTTCATGGCCGAAAGGATGGGCTTGTAGCTCAGGGGCAGAGCGGCCGGCTCATAACCGGTTGGTCGCAGGTTCGAATCCTGCCGAGCCCATTTCGCAGTAAACCAGATGAAAATCCAGTGCAGTTCACAAATTTTGCTCAATAGCCTTTCTTTACTTATGTCTCCCATCAATTCAGGATATCCTGTGTGGACAGGTTGATTTTAAGTTGATTCTGTCGATGTCGAAGTCCATTATCAATCGATGGTAGCAGTGATAATAGTAAGAAGATATTGACAATAATCAGAGGCAGTGTATAATTTAATATACATAGTATACCGATGTATCGGGAACGGTTCAAATGCCGGATAAAGCTATAAGCTATGAAGAACTAATACCGGGTTACAAATTTCCTCCTGCCACTTATGAATTAAGTGCCTCCTTCGTCTCCAAATATCTAAAAGCTGTGGATAGCACAGGCGCTGGATTTGTTCCCCCCTTGGCCATTACGGCCTGTGCCATAGCTGCTATGACAAAGTCTGTTCCCCTGCCACCTGGCACTATCGCTATACATGCTTCACAAGAGTTAGAGTTTTTCAAGCTGGTGCCCATTGGCGCTACTATAGAGTGTCACATAGGCGTGGCACAAAAGATAGCTCGGGGCAAAATGAGTATGTTGATCCTGGAGCTTGAGGTTTTTGACAAAGGTAAAGAGAAGGTGCAATCAGGGAGGGCAACTATAGCATTGCCTACCTAAGGAAGAAATGCTCACAGAGATTCAAGAAGGGAAGGCTCTTAATCCTGTGGTAAAATATATCACACAGGAAAAAATTAATCTTTATGCTGAGGCGTCGGGTGATTTTAATCCCATTCACGTAGACGAGTCTTTCGCCGCTAAGACTCCTTTTGGTGGAACTATTGCTCATGGTATGCTTAACTTAGCTTATGTATCGGAGATGATGACTTCGGCTTTTGGCCAAAGCTGGCTGTCTGGGAGTAAGCTTCGAGCAAAGTTTAAAGAGTCGGCACGTCCTGGAGATACTTTGACCATCAGTAGTAAAATTGATTGCATTGAACAAAAAGATGATGTATCATACGCAAATTGCAGTTTTGAGTGCCGTAATCAGAAGGGCGAAATGATAGTCACAGGGGAGGCAATAGTCAAGTTCTCAAGTGATAGGAAATAGAAATATGGCTCAAAATGGCAAAATAAGGGTGGCTGTGGATGCCATGGGTGGTGATTATGCTCCTGAGGAAATAGTTAAGGGGGTGGTACTTGCCGCTCAGAAGGGCGATGTGGAAATCTTCTTGGTTGGCACCACAAACATTCTAGAAAAAGAATTAGCCAAGTACAAATTCACCAATGGTTCATCCATCCACGTTGTCGAAGCCAGCGAAGTCATCAAGGAAAATGAGTCGCCTGTTGATGTAATTCGTCGCAAGCCTAATTGCTCTATTGCCGTAGCGGCAAAGATGATAAAATCGGGAGAGGCAGATGTTTTAGTGAGTGCTGGGTCTACTGCAGCAGTTGCAATAAGTGCCATTCAATTTATGGGCATGTTGGACGGGGTCTATCGTCCGGCAATTGTTGGCTCTCTGGGTAGTTTTGCACCGAATACTGTGATGGTAGACCTGGGAGCTAATGTAGATTGCAAGCCACATCAATTTCTAGCTTTTGCCATCGCTGGCTCGGTCTATGCTAAGAAGTTCCTTAATATCACTGACCCTAAGATAGCTTTGCTCAGTACGGGAAGCGAAGAAAGTAAGGGGAATGAGGCAGTGCGAGAAGCATATTCCCTTCTCAAGAATAGTGGGTTGAACTTCATTGGCAACATAGAAGGTAGTGATATCTTAAACGGCAAGGCCAATGTCATCGTCTGTGATGGCTTTGTGGGCAATGTTCTTTTAAAGTTTTATGAAAGCATCGGGGGTTATGCCAAGGATTGGACAGAGCGAAAGCTGGAAAAGTACCCGCCTTTACGTGCTTTAGCTAGACTATTGTTTAATAAATTGTTCCCGGCAACCAAAATATCCAGGGAAACCGAGAAGAATGGTGGTGGTATTTTGTGGGGTGTTGATGGGGTTGTGAAGATAGCGCATGGAGCCAGCCGAGCCCCCCAAATAGCTAATGCTATAGAGAGCGCCAAAGAATCGGTAAAAGCCGGGGTTGTCGAGAGCCTAAAGTCAGAATTAGCAAAATTCAACCAAGGAGGTAAGTTATGACTGTTGAAGAGCAGGTAAGAGAAATCGTAGCCAGGATTACTCGTGTTGATAAGAACATTATAACCCGGCAAAGCACATTTAAAGAGATTAAGGCGGATTCTCTGGATGTAGTGCAGGCGTTGGTAGCAGTGGAAGAGACCTTTGGGATTGAAATCCCTGACGAGGAAGCCCAGAAGTTTCAGAACTTCGGCGACTTTGTCTCCTATGTAGAGAATCGGGTAGCGCAAAAGGAGAAGGTTTAGCCATGTCCCTTGAAGGGAGACTGGCTTTAGTCACAGGCAGTGGGCGAGGCATTGGTCGGGCGATTGCTTTAAAACTTGCTTCTCAGGGCGCCGATATTATTGTCAACTTTTTTCGCCACCGCGATAGCGCGGAACAAACAGCTAAGGATATTGAAGCTCTGGGAGTGAAAGCTGAAGTCATCCGAGCCAATGTGGGAGACCCGGCAAAGGTAGATGAAATGTTTGATATGATTGGCAATAAATTTGGCCGCCTGGATATCTTGATTAGCAATGCTGCTTCAGGCGTAGGCCGTCCTGTAGTGGATATAGATGTCAAAGCCTGGGAATGGACTATGGACATCAACGCCAGAGCCCTTTTGCTTTGTGCCCAGAGGGCAGCCAAACTAATGGAGGGCAGGGGTGGTAAGATAGTCAGCATCTCTAGCTTGGGTTCACGCTTTGCCTTGCCCAATTATACTATCGTTGGAGTCTCCAAAGCTGCCTTGGAAGCTTTAACTCGTTACCTGGCAATAGAGCTGGCACCTCAAAACATTTGCGTTAATACTGTAGCTGCTTCTGCTGTGGAGACAGAAGCCTTGAAGTTCTATTTCAAAGAGGGGCTAGTAAAGGATAATCGTCAACTAACGCCAGCGGGACGAATGGTGATTCCCGAAGATGTCGCTAATGTAGTGGCTTTTTTGTGCAGTGAAGAGGCCTTTATGATAAGAGGACAGACTATTGTTGTTGACGGAGGCACCTCTGTAGGACTCTTCACCCTCGCTGGAAAAGGAGAATAATGAACACGGCTAGAGTTCCTGAGAACTCGATGAATTCCCGGGGTACGATAAATGTACCGAGGGTTGTAGTTACCGGTATGGGTACTATTAATCCCTTGGGCTTAAGTATAAAAGAGTTTTGGGAGGGATTAGTCGCAGGAAAGTCGGCCATCGGTCCTATTACCCACTTTGATGCCAGCAGCTTCCGAGTGAAAGTGGATGCTGAGGTGCGTGACTTCGATGCCACAAAGTATATGGACTTGAAGGTAGTTGACCGGACTTCAAGGACCATTCAGTTTGCCATTGCTGCTGCCAAACAAGCAATACAATCAACCGGCTTGGATATGACTCAAGAAATTCCTGAGCGGGTAGGTGTCATCATTTCTACTATGACAGAGCAAGGCTATGTTGTTAGAGGATGGGAGCTATATCAAAGAGTGGGTCCCAGGAGAGCTGACCCGCTCTTCATCACTAAGTCAACTGCCAGCGCAGCATCCATGCAGGTGGGAATGATGCTGGAGGCCAGGGGCCCTAACAGCAGTGTGAATAGCCTTTGTGCCAGTGGCGCTGACGCCATAGGCACAGCGACCAATTTCATTCGCTTAGGGTATGCCGATGTGATGATAGCTGGGGGTTCTGACGCCAGCCTGGAGCCAGTTGGCATGGCTGGAATAGATCAATTGGGAGCCCTTTCCCATGAACCTGACCCGTCCAAGGCTTGTCGCCCATTTGATCTCAACCGCAATGGTTTTGTCTATGCTGAGGGTGCCGGATTAGTTGTTTTGGAAAGCTATGAACATGCCAAGAGGCGGGGTGCATCCATCTTGGCTGAAGTTGCTGGCGCAGGCTGGTCTTTCGATGCCCATGATGCAACTGCTCCTGCCCCTGAGACTGAGGCTTATGCCATGCGTACTGCCTTGCAAAATGCCAGGGTAAAGATTGAGGAGGTTGATTATATCAACGCTCACGGCACCAGCACCAAGCTGAATGATGCCTGTGAAACCAAAGCTATTAAAATGGTGCTTGGCGAGCACGCTTACAAAATCCCTATAAGCTCTACTAAGTCCATGATTGGGCATGGCATTACTGCTGCCGGTGCTATTGAAACCATCGCCGCTATATTGGTTATGAATAAGGGGATTATCCATCCAACTATAAATTATGAGACCCCTGATCCGGACTGTGATTTGGATTATGTCCCCAATATAGCTCGCCCGTCTCAAGTAAATGTATGTCTGAAGGATAGTTTTGGTTTGGGTGGTGAAAATTGCTGCCTGGTGCTTAAACGCGTCAGCGAGTGAAGGTCAGTAATGGAATTGGAAGGAAAGGTAGCTCTAGTTACTGGTGCCTCTCGTGGTATAGGTAAAGCCATTGCCTTGAAGCTTGCCAGCCTTGGTTCCAAGGTAGCAGTTAATTATGTGGCAATTGAAGCCAATAATAAGGTTGATGCTGATAATTTAGTGGAGAGCATAATCCGGCTAGGTGGGGAAGCGATGTCGGTTGAAGCTGATATTCGGGATAGTGAAACAGTGAAAGCCATGGTAGAGCAGGTGACTGATAAATGGAGCAAGATTGATATTCTGGTGAACAATGCCGGAATAAATAGAGATACCCTTTTGTTAAGAATGTCTGATGATGCCTGGGACGACGTAATCAGCACTAATTTACGTGGAGCTTACCTGTGCACCAAATTTGCCCTGAGGTCTATGATGAGACAGGAGTGGGGGCGCATTATTAGCATATCTTCGGTGACCGGGATAGTAGGGAATGTAGGGCAAAGCAATTATGCTGCTTCCAAAGGAGGAATCATTGCTTTCACCAAGAGCATAGCCCGAGAGATGGGTTCCCGTAATATAACTGTTAATGCTGTGGCCCCAGGATTCATTATTACTGGGATGACGGATAAGCTACCTTCGGATAGAAAAGAGGCCATACTGGCAATGGTTCCGTTGCAACGCTTTGGCCAACCTGAGGATGTGGCTGAATTGGTAGCTTTTTTGGCCAGTGACAGAGCCGGCTATATCACGGGACAAGTCATCACTATAGATGGTGGAGCGTTTCCTTAATCAAGCGCTGTTGCAAGATGATAATCTGATGCTACTATGGTTGCGCAAGATATCGAACTATATGCCAATATCAAAAGGGTATTGACAAAAAATTTCTTTATGTTCATAATACATCGCATTACGATACAAAGGTATATAAGGTATACGTTGGGTTTTGCCCTTTTCCGTTCATTGCTAGTGTTTCCAGAGAAGGGTGATATTTCCTTCGGTAACCATGTATTGACAAAATCCTGGAGCAGCAACTTTTGATTCGGAGGTATTGACAAGAATTTTTTTTGTATTCATAATACATCGTATCACGATATAGGGAATGGTTTTGGTAGACAGGAAGAAAGGCATAAATTGGGGCATATCTGCCCAGCTTTGTACTCATATTATTTTCTATAGTGAGGTAGCATGCAGCTATTAGTGCCGACGAATTGGGATCCAGGTCTGATATTGCCATTAAGCAAGCTGGAAGCTGATGTACAACTGTATGGCGTATTGCCAACCTCAATGATAGGCAGTGGAGGATCAGGTCCTGATAATGTCCGCATGGTGGAAAATCAAGCGGAGGAGTACATCGAACAGGCTCACTCAGCAGGTTTGAAGTTTGACTATCTCTTAAATGCTCCCAGTATGGGTAATATGGAGTGGGATGAGAATACCCATCAAGAATTGCTAATGCATCTTGATTGGATCAGCAGTATTGGGGCGGATAGCGTTACAGTAACCATCCCTTATCTGATTGAGCTTATAAAGCGTCAATTTCCGCAACTTAAGATAAGGGTTTCAACTATTGCTCATGTGAACAGCGTTGCTAGAGCTAAATTGTTTGAATCCTTAGGCGCCGATTCTATCACTCTGGACATTAACGTAAATCGGGACTTTACGGTGCTCAAGGCTATCAGGAACGCAGTGAGTTGCGAACTCACTGTACTACTGAATAATCTCTGCTTATACCAGTGCCCCTACGAATATTATCACCATGATGGCCTGGGGCATGCTAGTCAAAGTTATAATCCGCTCAGTGGCTACTATGTGGACTATTGTGTACTCCGTTGTACTCTAGACAGGCTCTGTGATATTTCTCAAATCATTAAATGCCGCTGGGTAAGACCTGAGGATATCCACGTTTACGAAGAGATAGGTATCGATGTGTTCAAAATCAGTGGCAGGTCAATGTCATCTGAGCGAATCTTGCGTGCTGCCACAGCATACTCGTCGCGTCATTATCAGGGCAACCTATATGATATTATGAACGTCATTACTCCGAAAATTGGATTTATCGGTTCTGCTTTGCCGGGCGTACAAAACAATGTTGTTGGGTCACCGCCCAAATTCTATATCGATAACCAAGCTCTAGAAGGTTTTATGGATTTCTTCAGGAAGCAGAATTGCCTATCCGGCTGTAGCAATTGCGGTTATTGCCAACGAATAGCCAATAAAGTTATACAATTCGATCGTGAAGAAGTAGACGAATACATAGCCATGCTCAATGCATCTTTAGACAAGCTATCCAGTAGCAGAATGTTTGAAGTTAAAGCAGGAGTAAAAAAACACCTGCGTTAACAAGCAAAGCGTCAAAATATCGTAACAAGTAAGTTTGCCCTGAGGAAAGTGTCCTTTTCCGGTTCTGAGTTTGTGAGCCAGAGCTCATGAGCGGTTTTCCCAAAAACTTCTTTGCTTCCCGAGCCCGCCTGAGGTTTATACAGTAACAGTCTCATCATCCTTTATATTGACGGGAGGCGATATAGTGAAACTACTGAGCACCATCTTATTATTAGAGTCTGTATCAATTTAAATATGGATGGGTTGCGCACTACAGTTTTAATTTGAAAAAAAATTGCTTCGCTAGTTGACAACCTAATTACCTTGTGTTAAATTAACAAGTTGGCGTCTACTAGAAGGTAAAGACTTTAGAAAGTTATAAAAGCCGGCTGGCTGAAGTCGAGCAGATTTTCCTAGAGTAGACCGGCATGTAACCAGGCGGCTTTTTGATTGTCTAAAATAGGAGAGTATAAAAATGCCAACAGTTAGTCAACTTGTCCGTAAAGGGCGGGAGAAGCTAGGAAAGAAAAGCAAGGTCCCGGCATTGCATTATACCCGAAATACGATGAAAGGGGAAATTAAATGGATCCAAGGGGCGCCTCAAAAAAGAGGTGTGTGTATCCAGGTTAAGACGGTTACACCTAAGAAGCCCAACTCGGCATTGCGCAAAGTTGCCCGCGTTAGGCTGACCAACGGTATGGAAGTAACCGCTTATATTCCTGGCGAAGGACATAATTTGCAGGAACACTCGGTAGTTTTGATCCGTGGTGGCCGAGTTAAGGACGTTCCTGGAATTCGTTATCATATTATCCGTGGCACCTTGGACACTGAAGGAGTAGCTAATCGCAAGCAAGGTCGCAGCAGGTATGGGGCAAAGACGCAAAAATAGCAAGGATGTCAAATGCCAAGAGGAGCTAGAAAAGTAGTAAAAAGGATACCACCACCCGATGCTAAGTATAACAGCATCACGGTGGCTAAATTTATTAATAGGCTTATGCTACGAGGGCAAAAAGCTACAGCCGAGCGCGTTGTCTACAATGCCTTGCAACTCACTGCTCAGCAGGTGAATAGCAATCCTGAAGAAACCTTAGAGCAGGCGATTAAAAATGTTGCACCGCTTCTCATGGTTAAATCACGCCGTGTTGGTGGGGCTACCTACCAGGTTCCCACGGAGGTAGGGGAAGATAAGGGGCGTGCTCTTGCCATGAAGTGGCTCATTGCTTCAGCGCGAGCTCGTAGTGGCAAATCTATGGAAGAAAAGTTGGCAAGCGAGTTGGTTGATGCTGTTCATGGTCGGGGGGCAGCAATCAAGAAGCGTGATGACCTTCACAAGATGGCAGAGGCTAACAAAGCCTTTGCTCACTATCGCTGGTGAGAAGTCGTGTTAAAAGCAGTACTTGAGGTAAAGGATAAGCTCATGTCGCGGACCTTCCCTTTGGAGAAAATACGGAATATAGGGATCATCGCTCATATAGATGCTGGCAAGACCACAGCCACAGAGATGATTCTCCACCATACAGGGCGTACCTACAAAATTGGCAGCGTGGATGAGGGAACCGCGGTAATGGATTGGATGGAGCAGGAAAGAGAACGAGGTATTACCATTACTTCAGCGGCTACCACATGTCACTGGCACGAACATCGTATAAACATCATCGATACCCCTGGGCATGTAGATTTCACCGCTGAGGTGGAGCGCAGCCTCCGTGTATTAGATGGTGGTGTCGTGATTTTCGATGGTGTATCTGGGGTGGAAGCTCAGTCAGAGGCTGTGTGGCGCCAGGCAGATAAATATGGCGTGGCCAGGATTTGCTTTATTAACAAAATGGACAGGATTGGCGCTGATTTTCAGCACACAGTGACCATGATTAACGAAAGGTTGCGAATCAAGGCATTACCCATACAGTTCCCATTGGGAAGTGAAAAGGACTTTCGAGGCATCATTGACCTTGTGGAAAATAAAGTCATTGCTTTCCCGGATGATTCTAATTCAGCTTCAATTGAGGAAGGTGAGACTTTGCTGGCCAAGCACCGCCAGGCATTGATCGAGAACTTAGCTGAGCTCGATGAGCAGATTATGCTGCTCTACCTTAATGGGCAAGACATCTCTGCCTCTCAAATCAAGGCAGCTATAAGAAGGCTGACCCTTTCTAACTGCATGGTGCCTGTCCTTTGTGGCAGTGCCTTGAGGGATAGAGGCATCCAGTTATTGCTTGATGCTATTGTAGATTACCTACCCTCGCCGCTAGATACTCCTCCCGTCTCGGCTACAGATCCTAGAAGTGGAGAAAAAATCCTGCGTCTGGTGAGTGATGATGAACCTTTTTCTGCATTGGCATTTAAAACAGTTTCTGACCCATTTATGGGCCGACTGGTCTACTTGCGTGTATACTCGGGCAGGATAAAGGCCGGAGCACAAGTCTTGAACTCCAGCATAGATAAGAAGGAGAGATTGGGAAAGCTGTATGTTATGCATGCCGATCACCGTGAGGAGATCGATCATACTGATACCGGGAGCATTGTAGCTAGTCTGGGGCTTAAGATGACATCCACAGGTGATACTCTTTGCGAGCCCACACGGCCGGTGCTTTTTGAGCCCATACGATTTGCTGAGCCGGTGCTTTCCATGGCTGTTGAAGCCAAAAGCAAAGTCGACCAGGACAAGTTAGATGACTCTCTGGCCAAGCTTGCTATGGAGGATCCCACCTTCAAGGTTTATCATGACAAAGAAACAGGGCAAACTCTGATTTCAGGGATGGGTGAACTTCATCTCGAAGTGTTAATGGAGCGTATATTTCGCGAATATGGTGTAAGGGTCAATGCTGGTAAGCCGCAGGTTGCTTATAAGGAAACAATCACCATTCCTGTAGAATCTGAAGGGAGATTTATCCGTCAATCCGGCGGTAGGGGACAATACGGACACGTTTGGCTTAGAATTGAGCCAGGCGAGCGCGGCAGCGGATTTGAGTTTCGCGACCAGATTCGAAGCGGGGCCATACCTAAGGGATTTACTCCCTCAGTAGAGGCCGGTGTCAAATCAGCTTTGCAAAGTGGAGGATTAGCTGGTTACCCTGTAATAGATGTAAAAGTGGCTTTGTATGACGGGAGTTTTCACGCGGTCGATTCTTCAGATATGGCTTTTAGGATGGCAGCCTTCATGGCTATGAGGGATGGCATAGATAAAGCTAAACCTGTTATTCTCGAGCCAATTATGGAAGTGGAAATAACAACTCCCGATCAATTCCTAGGAGACATCATTGGCGATTTAAACTCTCGGAGAGCTCATATCGAAGGTATTGAGAGTCGCGATGAGTTCTCCGCTATTCGCTGTCTTGTTCCTCTAGCGGAAACATTTGGTTTCGCTGGAGATTTGAGGTCGCTCAGTCAAGGGAGGGCGAGTTATACTATGTGCTTTCATCGTTATGAAGAATTGCCTCAGGATTTGGCTGAACAAATTGCGACTAGAGTGGGAAGGACCAGATGACTGAGCAAAAAGTTCGCATCAAAATCAAAAGCTTCGATCATAGATTGGCTGATCAAGCAGTAAGGCAAATAATAGACGCAGTGGAGCGTACCGGGGCTATCGTGGTTGGCCCAGTACCTTTACCCACACATATCGAAAAATTTTGTGTTATTCGTTCCCCTAACATCGATAAAGATTCTAGGGAACAGTTTGAGATCAGGACTCATAAGAGGTTAATTGATGTTTTGCAGCCAAGTTCCAAGACTATAGATGCCCTGAGTCAACTTGACTTAGCATCTGGAGTGGAGATAGATATTAAGTTGTAGTTAAAACCATGTTTTCAGGCATTATTGGTAAGAAAATAGGCATGACGCAACTGTTTCAGGAAGGCGGTGAGGCGGTGGCAGTAACTGCTATTCAAGCTGGGCCTTCTGTGGTAACTCAGATAAAAAGCCGGGACAGAGATGGTTATGATGCTATCCAGGTGGGCTTCATCGAGAACAAAGTGAAGCAATCTCAGCTTAGCTCTCCAGAGAAAGGACATCTTCGAGGCTTAGAGAATGTTCGCTATCTTCGCGAATTTAGGACTAATGATATTGGCTCGGTCAAGCGTGGTGACAAAGTGGATGTTAGCTTCCTAAAACATGGTGACTTGGTAAATATCATTGGCCTTTCTAAGGGTAGAGGCTTTGCTGGCGTAGTTAAGAGGCATCATTTTGCTGGTGGGCCAAAGACACATGGCCAAACTGACCGCCATCGCGCCCCTGGTTCAATTGGCGCTACCACTTTTCCCGGTCGGGTGCTTAAAGGGAAACGCATGGCAGGGCATATGGGAAATAGGAGAGTAACAGCGCGTAACCTCGAGGTAATTCAAGCTGACCCAGAGCGCAATTTGCTTTTGGTGAAGGGTGCAGTACCTGGAGCCGATGGGGGGCTGTTAGTAATTGAGAAAGTAAGGTAACAGAAAATGCAAGTGCCAGTTTATAGCTTAAACGGTGAAGTTGTCGAGCAAACGGAGCTTAGTCAGGCCGTTTTTGATCTTCCTTTTAATGAGGCCGTTGTACACCAAGCGATGGTAAGACAATTAGCGGATGGACGTCAAGGTACTGCGTCTACCAAGACGAGGGGGGAGGTTAGTGGGAGCACAAGGAAGCTTTATCCGCAGAAGCATACTGGCAGAGCGCGAAGGGGGAATATAAAATCACCCCTTCTCAGGGGGGGCGGGGTGGTTTTTGGCCCCAAGCCACGCGCCTATCGCCAATCGATGCCCAAAAAAATGAGGAGGTTAGCTTTGAAATGCCTCCTCTCCGCTAAAGTTAGAGAGGGGAATATAAGACTGGTACAGGAACTTGATTTTGAGGGGCCAAAGACAAAAGATATGATAAATGTTCTGTCTTCGCTCGGCATTGATTCTTCCACTTTGATTCTTACTGCTCAATCCACACCCAATGTGGTTAAATCAGCGGCTAATTTGCCTGAGGTCAAGGTCCTACCTTCGGCTCTAATTAATGTATCGGATTTGCTTTCCTATAAAATGCTGGTAGCCACTGTACCGGCAATACGCAACATTGAGCAAATTTGGGGTAAATAAATTGCATCTTTACGAAGTTCTGCGACGTCCTTTAATTACAGAGAAGGCTACTTCCCTTAAGGAGAAGGATAAATATGCCTTTGAGGTAGCGAGCAAGGCTACCGAGTCTCAGATTAAGGAGGCAGTGGAACAAGCTTTCAAGGTAAAGGTAAGCAAAGTAAATGTGATGATGGTGCCCGGCAAGACAAGAAGATTTGGCAGGAGACAAGTAACTAACTCACCTTGGAAAAAGGCAATAGTTACCTTAGTACCGGGACACAAAATTACTTTCTTTGAGGGTGTCTAATGGGTTCAGTTACCAAGTGGAGAAAGAAGAAGATGTCCAAGCAC
This sequence comes from uncultured Dehalococcoidales bacterium, assembly GCA_964586515.1. Lineage (GTDB taxonomy): Bacteria > Chloroflexota > Dehalococcoidia > GIF9 > AB-539-J10 > RBG-13-51-36. The sequence continues at coordinate 38,547 of CAZPGJ010000006.1, read as the reverse complement.
CAGCATAAGAAACTTCTTAAGAAGACTCGCTGGCAAAGGACGCATAAATAAGGAGCGATTCGTGGGATTAAGGACTTATGAGCCAACTTCTCCAGGCAGGAGATTTATGTCTGGCGCTACTTTTGAAGAGCTGACTGGAGTAGCTCCTGAGAAATCCTTACTGGTGCCGCTGAAAAGGAAGGCAGGGCGTAATAGTCGAGGTGTTGTAACTGTTCGTCACCGCGGTGGCGGCAGTAAGCGCAAACTTCGACTCATCGATTTTAAGAGGGATAAAATTACTGTTCCAGGAAAAGTAGCTTCCATTGAATATGACCCTAATAGGTCAGCTCGCATTGCCCTAATTCACTATGCTGATGGTGAAAAGCGTTATATACTCGCCCCTTTGGAGATTAAGTTGGGTGATACTATACAGGCAGGCGAGGATGTTGATATAAAACCCGGGAATGCTCTGCCATTGGTGTCCATTCCGGTGGGAACTTTAGTGCATAATGTTGAGTTTGAGCCAGGCAAAGGGGGAAGGATTGTTCATAGCGCAGGGAGTTCTGCCCAAATTATAAGCAAGGAGGGCCAATATGTTGTACTTAAACTCCCTTCGGGTGAACTACGTAAATTTCATCAAAAGTGCTGGGCTACTATTGGCCAGATAGGCAACGTTGACCACGAGAATATAAAGTTAGGCAAAGCTGGAAAGAGAAGATGGTCAGGTTGGCGGCCTACGGTCAGGGGTTCTGCTATGACTCCTCGGGACCACCCACATGGAGGTGGGGAGGGCAGAGCTCCACGAGGAATGCCTCCGAAAACTCCGTGGGGGAAACCAGCTTTGGGGGCTAAGACACGTCGCCGTAAAACGTCAGACAAGATGATCCTCAAACGAAGGAGGGAAGATGTCACGGTCGCGTAAAAAGGGCCCTTTTTGCGATGCCAAATTGTTTAAGAAAATAGAAGCGCTCAATAATTCGGGCGAAAAAACGGTGATAAAAACATGGTCTCGCTCCTCTACTATTTTGCCCCAAATGATAGGGCACACTATTGCGGTGCATAATGGCAGGAGACATGTGCCTATTTTCATCACTGAAAATATGGTGGGGCACAAACTGGCAGAATTTGCATTTACCAGGACATTCAGGGGTCATATTACCAAAGCTAAAATAACTGAACAAGCGAGTAAATAATGAGACACAATGAAGGTAAGAGCGGTAGCTAAGGAAATTGGCATTTCGCCTCAAAAAGTTCGTTTAGTGATAGACATGGTTAGAGGCAAAAAAGTTGACGAGGCGTTGAGTATCCTCAGCTTTTTGCCTACTCCTACGGCCAAGGCCGTGGCTAAGGTAATCAAATCGGCAGTGGCCAATGCTGAAAACAATTTTCAAATGTCGCCTACTGAGCTTAGAATCACTGATATATTTGCTGATCAAGGGCATACCTTGAAAAGATTTCGCCCTCAGTCGAGAGGGAGGATTAATCCTATCTTAAAGCGGTCTAGCAATATTACAGTTTTCGTTACTGAAGAGGAGGAATAGTTTTGGGACAGAAAGTTCATCCTTATGGTTTCAGGCTGGGTGTTAACCAGGACTGGCGAACTAGGTGGTATGCTGAGAAGAATTATACTCGATTTTTGTTAAACGATTTAAAGCTACGCAGAGTTGTGGAGCAGAAATGTCTTGGAGGAGCAGTTGCTCGAGTGGAAATTGAACGTCCGGGAGACGAGATACATTTAACTCTTTACTCAGCTCGTCCAGGCATCTTGATTGGTCGGGGAGGACAAAATGTGGAGGTATTGAAGTCGGACCTGGAAAAAGTCAGCGGGGATAAAATTAGATTGACCGTAAGGGAAGTTGAGCACCCTGAACTCGAAGCTTCTTTGGTAGCTCGGAGCATAGCTGAGCGTCTTGAAGAGAGAATCCCTTTCCGGCGGGCTATGAGGCAAGCGGCCTTCCGAACTCTGCAAGCTGGTGCTAAAGGAATAAAGATAAAGTGCAGTGGAAGACTTGGTGGGCTTGAAATTGCTAGAAGTGAAACCCTCCGTCAAGGTCAAATGCCGTTGCATAAGTTACGTGCCAATATTGATTACGGTCTTGCTGAAGCTCATACTGTAATGGGGCGTATTGGGGTTAAAGTGTGGATTTACAAGGGCGACATTATCCCTGAAATGAAGGAGAAAAGTGCTACAGCCGAAACGAGTGAAGTACCGCAAGATACATAGAGGAAGGCTAAAAGGTAGTGCCCAGAGCGGAGATACCATTGTTTTTGGTGACTTTGGCATGAGGGCTGAGGAATCTGCATGGGTAACAGCGCGACAAATTGAGGCAACTCGTCGCGTATTTGTCCGCCACTTGCATCGTGGTGGTAAATTATGGATACGAGTTTTCCCTGACAAAGCTGTGACAAAGAAGCCTGCGGAGACAAGAATGGGTGGTGGGAAAGGCGCTCCGGATCACTGGGTAGCTGTAGTTAAGAGGGGCAAAATCCTGTTTGAATTGGCTGATGTGAAGGAGGATGTGGCTTCGGAGGCCGCCCGTCTTGCTTCCCACAAGCTTCCTATAGCTACTAGTTTTGTCAGGAGGGAGAGGCAAAAAGTTGAAAGCTAGCGAAATTCGCGCTCTTAACGATGAAGAGCTATTAACGAAGCTCAGAGAAGCTCAGGAGGAGCTTTTTAACCTTCGTTTTCGCCTGGCCACTAGACAGTTGGGGAATCATCGGGAAATTCCCAGAGTGAAGAAAAGGATTGCCAGAATAAAGACTATTTTAAGAGAAAGGGAACTCGGCACAATAAGATGAGTTATCTCGAGACAAGAAAGGTTAAAGAAGGCTTAGTGGTGGGTGACAAAATGGATAAAACCGTTGTGGTAGCCGTGGAAGCCAGGAAAGTCCATCCACTATACAAGAAGGCTATCAGAGTTACCAAAAAGTATAAGGCTCATGACGAAAATAATGCCTGTAAAATTGGAGACAAAGTGAAGATTGCGGAGACTCGCCCTTTGTCCAAGGAGAAGAGATGGCGGGTAATAGAGATAATGTCTAAAAGAGAGGTAACTGAAACTAAGCCATAACAGAAGAATGATTCAGGCTTATACCAGACTAAGGATAGCAGATAATACTGGGGCTAAACAAATTATGTGCATTAATGTCCCTGTTGGGGCAAGGAAATATGCTCATATAGGTGACATTATTGTAGCCACGGTGAAGAGAGCCATACCCCATGGAATGGTGAAAGAGGGCGAGGTAGTGCGGGCTGTGGTGGTGCGTGTGGCTAAGCCCTATCGCCGCCCTGATGGTTCTTATATCAGATTTGATGAAGATGCCGCAGTCATTCTTGGTGATAAAAATAATCCTAAGGGCAGTCGTATTTTTGGTCCTGTCGCCCGAGAACTTAGAGATAAAAACTTTGCCAAGATAGCATCCTTGGCCCCCGAGGTCTTGTAAAATGAAAATCAGAAAAGGTGATACGGTTGTCATAATTGCTGGCAAAGACAGTGGAAAAAAGGGAAAGGTTCGCCGTGCCCTCCCCAACCAGGATAGAGTGATAGTGGAGGGACTCAATATGATCAAGCGGCACTCTCGAGCTCGTAGAGCTGCTCGACAGGCTGGCATAATTGAACTTGAAGCTCCACTCCACGTGTCCAAAGTAATGCTGGTATGCGAGAAATGTGGCAAACCCACGCGGATTGCTTTCCGCTTTCTGGATGATGGCAAAAAAGTGCGAATTTGCAATTCATGTCGGGAGGTGATTGACTAAGGGAGCTGGTTATGAAATCTCGCTTGGAGGAAAAATATTTAACTGAAATAGCTCCTCAGCTTAAAGCTGGACTAGGCTATGACAATATAATGCAATTGCCCAAGTTAAAAAAGATTGTGCTTAGCATTGGTTTGGGCGAAGCAACACAAGAGCCTAAAGTTCTTGAAGCAGCGGAGAAAGACCTGGCTACAATTTCGGGGCAGCATCCGGTGACGACACGGGCAAAAAAGTCTATCTCCTCTTTCAAACTACGGGCTGGTGTGCCTATCGGGATGATGGTGACTTTGCGAGGTAAGCGGATGTACGATTTTTTTGACAAACTGGTTAATGTTGTTCTGCCTAGGTTTCGAGATTTTCGCGGAGTATCACGGGATTCGTTCGATGGCCGAGGAAACTACAGCCTAGGCATGAAAGAACAGATAGTTTTCCCTGAGATTGATTACGATAAGGTCGACAAAATTCGTGGCCTCGAGGTGACTATTGTTACTACGGCCAGGAATGATGATGAAGCCAGGACCTTATTGGAACTAATGGGTATGCCTTTTAGGAGAACTTGATATGGCGAAGTTATCTAGGATTGTCAAGTCGAAGCGCCCGCCAAAGTACAAAGTACAGCAACATAATCGCTGTAAGTTATGTGGCAGGCCACGTGCTTATATTCGTAAATTTGGCTTGTGTCGTATTTGTTTCCGAGAACTTGCTTTAACTGGTGTAATCCCGGGAATAAGAAAGTCGAGCTGGTAAAGGAAAATGACAGTTATTGACCCCATCGCTGATATGTTGACTAGGATACGTAACGCTATCATGGCAAGTCATGAAGGTGTGCTTGTATCTTCTTCCAAAATAAAGCTGTCTATCGTTAAGATACTTAAAGAAGAGGGTTTTATTGACCGTTACGAAGTGCTTAAAGGGAAACCGCAGCCGATGATAAAAATTCACCTCAAGTACACAGATGAGCGGCCTGCCATCTTGGGTTTAGAAAGAGTGAGTAAGCCGGGCCTGAGGGTCTATGTGGGAGGCCATGAAGTCCCCCGCGTCTACGGAGGCTTGGGTATTGCCATTCTATCCACATCCAAAGGCATTATGACTGGTCAAGAAGCGTGGCGGCAGCACCTTGGCGGTGAAATTCTGTGCTATGTGTGGTAGATTAATTTAGGAGCTATAAATTATGTCTCGTATTGGCTTGCTTCCCATTGCTATCCCTCGAGGTACCGAGGTAAAGATCAATGGAAGCGAAGTTGTGGCAAAAGGGAGCAAAGGAGAACTCCGTCGTCGAATGCACCCTGCCATTTCTATTGCTTTGAAGGACGGTTGCTTGGTTGTAACCCGGCCTAGTGATAGTAAGATCCATCGTTCTTTACATGGGCTCACTCGCAGCCTTTTGGCAAATATGGTTACAGGGGTGAGTGAAGGTTTTGAAAAAATCCTGGAAATAAATGGCGTGGGCTACAGAGCGCAGAAAACTGGCGATAAACTGTTGCTTCAAGTGGGATATGCCAATGCTATGGAGTTTTCCCCCCCTCCTGGTATTAGTATCACCGTGGAGGGGACAAATCGCATTCGCATCACTGGTATTGATAAAGAAGTAGTTGGAGAAACGGCTGCCAAAATTCGGGCGATACGCCCTGCTGACTCCTATAAAGGGAAAGGCATTAAATACTTGGATGAAGTGTTACATCTTAAACCTGGCAAATCGGGCAAAATAGGCAAGAAATAGTGGCTATAATGAGTGGGAAAGATTCAAAGGCTATCAAAAAGATACGACACAGACGGGTGAGGCAAAAAGTAACGGGAACGGTATCACGTCCTCGATTATGCGTCTTCCGTAGCTTGAATCATATCCGTGCCCAGCTTATCGATGATTCTATGGGCCAGACTTTGGTCTCAATGAGCACTCTTGACTCTCAGGTGAGAAGCAAGACCGATGGAATGGGAAAAAGCAAGAAAGCCGAACTAGTGGGAACTTTGCTTGCAGACAAAGCATTAAATAAAGGGATCAAACAGGTGGTTTTTGACCGTGGCGGCTATAAATATCATGGCAGAGTCAAGGCTTTAGCTGAGGCTGCCAGGAAAGCTGGATTGGAATTTTGAGGATTAGCTTATGAAGGCAGTTACTAAAGTAGGAGGGAGGAGGGCTAAAATCGATACCTCAGAACTGACTCTCGAAGAGAAACTGTTAGGCATCGACCGCGTAACCAAAGTGGTCAAAGGTGGCAGACACCTTCGGTTCAGAGCTTCAGTGGTAGTTGGCGATGGCCAGGGACACGTCGGATTTGGTTTAGCTAAAGCGGCAGCGGTTCCTGAAGCAGTCCGCAAAGCAGGTGCTACGGCGAAGAAAGGGCTGATTGAAGTGCCTATCAAGGACGGTACCATCCCTCATGAAATTCTAGCTAAGTTTGGTGCGTCCAGGATCTTACTAAAGCCAGCGGCGCCTGGCACGGGCTTAATTGTTAGCAGTACTGTTCGAGCAGTGCTTGAATTGGCAGGCGTGAAAGACGTCCTTGGCAAATCATTAGGTGGATCAAGCAAAATCAACGTAGCTAAGGCGACGATGCTTGCCCTGGCTAATCTGAAGAAAAGTGAGGAAGCGGCTGATCACCCAGTGCTCACAGATGTGAGTGCTGGGGAGGTTCAGGAAGAAAAGGTAGATGAAACAGAATGAATTAAGGCCTCCTGTAGGTGCTAAGCACAAAAAGAAGCTTGTAGGTCGAGGAGATGGCAGCGGGCATGGCACCTATTCGGGGCGAGGTTGCAAAGGGCAAAAGGCTCGCTCTGGTGGTGGCGTGCGCCTTGGTTTTGAAGGCGGGCAGCTGCCTTTGATAAAACGGCTATCACGAAAAAGGGGATTCACTAACATTTTTAAAACTAAATATAATATTGTCAATGTGGGGAAGCTGGCCATTTTTCCCCCAGGAACCGAGGTAACCCCCGAAGAATTACTTCGGGCGAGGCTGATTAACACCACAGACCATCCGACCAAAATCCTCGGCGCTGGCGATATCCAGCATCCATTGCTAGTTAGGGCTAACAAATTCTCTTCATCGGCGGAGAAAAAAATTCTCGCTGCTGGAGGGAAGATAAAGCAGGCTTAGAATGGAGCGCAGAACAACCCGACCACGCCTCGTTCAGGCAATGATGGACATGTTGACATTGCCCGATTTGCGGCAAAAAATCCTTTTCACCCTCGGCATCCTTGTCGTTTTTCGCTTTTTAACTCACGTTCCCTTGCCCGGCGTGAACGTCACAGCCTTGCAAGCATACTTCGCGCAAACCCCCCTCTTAGGCATGCTTGACCTTTTTAGCGGTGGTGCTATGGCGAGATTCAGTGTGGCTACCCTGGGCGTTTATCCTTATATCACTGCGTCCATAATTATGCAATTGCTGGTCCCCGTAATCCCCAGCCTTCAGGCTCTATCCCAAGAAGGAGAACTTGGTCAACAAAGAATCAATCGAATTACTCACTTGCTAACTATACCTATGGCTGCCCTCCAGGGCTATGGTGTGCTGATCTTGCTACGCAGTCAGAGCACTTCCATTTTCACTGGTGCACTTGAGCCATTGACCATTGTCGATATAATAACGGCAATGACGGCTGCTACGATGTTCCTTGTGTGGCTAGGTGAGTTGATTACCGAGCGCGGTGTCGGGAACGGAATATCGATAATAATCTTTGGTGGTATTGTGGCTACCGTGCCTCAGATAGTGGGTCAGGGCATTGTTGCTGCTGTTGGCGGAAATCCCGGGGGGTTGATCGCCTACATTATTATAACTTTAGCTATGGTGGTGCTCATAGTCATATTTATTGAAGCTCATCGCCGTATTCCTGTACAGTATGCTCGAAGCACTTTTCGCGGTGGCCGCATGTATCGCCAATCGGGTTCCACCTACATACCCCTGCGGGTCAATACTGCTGGGATGATACCCCTTATTTTCGCCATAGCTGTAATGCAACTCCCGGCTACTGTAGCTACATATTTTATGAACAACCAAAACCCGAATTTCTGGAATACAATCTACAACCTGTTTCAGTCCACTACCGGAGTCTACAACGGGTTGTATTTTCTCTTAGTAATTGGTTTCACCTTATTCTACACCATGGTCATATTCGAGCAAATGAACCTGCCTCAAACCTTGCAACAGCAAGGCGGTTTTATTCCTGGAGTACGACCTGGCAAGGCGACGACTGATTACTTGAATGGAATCATAAGGCGCATTACCGTTGGTGGCGCCTTGTTTCTGGCTGTAGTGGCAATTATACCCTTCATTGCTATGAGAATTACTAACATTGCAACTTTGGGAATCCGGAGCACCGCCATGCTTATTGCTGTTGGTGTGGCTTTAGATACCATGAAGCAATTAGAAGCTCAATTAACTATGCGCCGCTACGAAGGTTTCTTAAAATAATGTACATCATCATGCTAGGTGCTCCGGGGGCGGGAAAGGGAACTCAGGCAGATATCCTCTCTCAAGAGATGGATTTACCTCATATAGCCTCCGGCGATTTGTTTCGTCAGGCGTTAGAGGAAAGGACCGAGGTTGGTCTCTTGGCGAAAAGCTATATGGATAAAGGAGAACTAGTTCCCGATGAGATAACCATAAAAATGATTCTGGAAAGAATTAATCAGCCTGACTGTGCCTCTGGCTGCCTTTTCGACGGCTTTCCCCGGACTTTGCATCAAGCTGAAGTTCTTGACGAAGCTCTTAAGGGGCAGGGAAAAGGCATAGATAAAGCAATATACATTGAAGTGCCCAATGAAGAGTTAGTGCAACGCCTCAGTGGAAGATGGCTTTGCCGGACTTGTCAGATACCATATCATATAATAAGCTCACCGCCTAAAACGCCGGGGAAATGTGATAAATGTGGTGGTAAATTGTATCAACGTTCTGATGACAGAGAAGAAACAGTGAAGGAGCGGCTTAGTATTTTTTTTGCTCAAACTATTCCCATACTTGATTATTATAAAAAACAAGGTAAACTAATTAGAGTAAATGGTAACTTGGGAATGCAGGGGGTAGCTAGAGAAATAATCTCTGCACTCAAAGCACCCATGTCGACCTGAGCAAAGCGAAGGGCCTGCGAGAGTCTTCGGTCGCTACGCTCCCTCAGAATGACATTAGGGGTAAGCAGGGATAAGATAAATGGTGATTATAAAATCTGACGAGGAAATAGTTATTATGAGAGAGTGTGGCAAAATCCTCGCCGCTATTTTAGATAAACTGAGGACTGAGGTAAGACCGGGGATTAAGACTGGCCAGTTGGACATAATCATGGCTGGAGAATCGGAGAAGAGGGGAGTTGTACCTTCTTTTAAGAACTATCGCGGCTTTCCTGCGAATTTATGTGTTTCAGTAAATGATGAGATAGTCCACGGCATTCCTGGTGAACGAATACTACAGGAAGGAGATATCGTTTCTTTAGATGTGGGAGCAAAACTTAACGGCTTTCATACCGATGCCGCCATAACTATTGGTGTGGGGCGGATAAGTAAGGAAGCCGAGGACCTTATCGCAGTTACAGAAGGTAGTTTAAAGTCAGGCATTGCTCAAGCGGTGAGCGGGGCATGGGTAGGGGATATCTCATCAGCTGTTCAACATTATGTTGAATCAAAAGGATTTTCTGTGGTTAGAGAATATACTGGGCATGGAGTAGGTCGGGACTTGCATGAAGAGCCCCAAATACCTAATTTTGTATTTGGAAAAGGTCTCCTGCTTCGTAAGGGCATGACTCTGGCTGTCGAGCCTATGGTTAATGCTGGAGATTGGCATACTAAATTGGCAACTAATCAATGGACAGTGCTCACAGCCGACGGGAGTCTTTCAGCACATTTTGAACATACGATTGCCGTAACTGATAAAGAAGCCGAAATACTTGTTTAGGTATTATGTAAGAAATGGCTAAGAAAGAGAGGATAGAAGTTGAAGGCAAGGTGATTACAGTCTTACCTAATACCATGTTTCGCGTTGAATTGGCCAATGGGCATCGGGTATTAGCGCATATCTCGGGTAAGATGAGGAAGCATTATATCAAGATTTTGCCGGGGGATAGGGTTCTGGTAGAACTTTCTCCTTATGATTTGAGCCGGGGCAGGGTTACCTATCGGCTTAAATAGTTTGACAGATTAGCTAAGAAGGTTTATCATAACAGGGTTTGTTTGAATGGTGATTGAAAATGAAAGTAAGAGCTTCTGTTAAGCCGATATGCAGAAAATGCAAGGTTATCAGGCGGGAGGGCGTGGTTAGGGTTATTTGTGAGAATCCAAAGCATAAGCAAAGGCAGGGGTAATAAACAGTGGCACGTATTGCTGGCGTAGACCTTCCTAAAGAGAAGCCAATTTGGGTAGCTTTGCAGAGCATTTATGGTATTGGTGCTGCGTCGAGCCAGCGCATTTTGGCTGCCACCAGTATCGACCCTGGCCTTAGAGTTAAGGAACTTAGTGAGGAACAAGTTGGCCAGATTCGAGACGTTATTGACAAACAATATAAAGTGGAGGGCGATCTTAGGAGGGAGGTTCAATCTAATATAAAGCGGCTTATTGAAATTAGTTGCTATCGCGGCATGAGACACCGCATGAGGTTACCAGTTCATGGACAGAGAACGCGCACAAACGCCCGAACCAAAAAAGGGCCGAAGAAAACAGTGGCTGGTAGGGGTCAAAAGCGTGGTCTAGCTAAGAAGTAAGGAGATTATTTTAACAAATGCCAAAGAGGAAAAAAGCCCATAAAAAGGTTAGCGAAGGCAAAGCCTACATCCAATCTACTTTTAATAATACTATTGTCACTATTACCGATATGGAAGGTAATGTTGTTGCCTGGGGGAGTTCTGGCACTGCCGGATTCAAGGGTTCCAGGAAAGGAACCCCTTATGCTGCTCAAATAGCTGCCAGAGATGCGGCACACAGAGCAATAGGCGATGGCTTGCACCGAATCGAGGTGTATATTAAAGGCCCTGGTAGTGGACGGGAAGCAGCTATTCGTGCCTTACAGGCCACCGGCATTACCGTTACAGCTATCAGAGACGTGACTCCTATCCCTCATGATGGCTGTCGTCCGCGAGGGAGGAGAAGAGTATAAAATGGCGCGCTACACAGGCCCGACTTGTCGCCTATGTCGCCGTTTTGGAGACAAGCTGATGCTCAAAGGCGAGAAGTGCCCTACACCTAGATGTCCTTTAGAGAAAAGGAATACTCCTCCTGGCGGGCATCCGTCAACTCGAAGGCGCGGCGGGATTTCCGACCGCGGACTTCAATTGCGCGAAAAGCAAAAGCTTCGCTTTAGCTACGGTGTCTTGGAGAGACAATTTCGCAGGTTTTTTAGCGAGGCCAAAAAAAGCCCCGGCGCTACTGGGAAAACCCTTCTCATATTGCTGGAAAGGAGGCTGGATAACGTGGTTTATCGCTTGGGCTTTGCTGATTCACGTGCCCAAGCTAGGCAAATAGTTCGGCACGGCCATATAATGGTCAATGATCGCAAAACAGATATTCCTTCCTTTCTGGTGAAATCGGGAGATGTTATAAAATGGGGCGAAGCTAGTAAAAAAACGGAATATTATAAAAGATTAGCTGAGGAAATTGAGGAAAAATTTATCCCTGATTGGTTAAGTTTGGACAAAGAAAGCATGACAGGTAGAGTATTGAATTTGCCGGATAAAGATGATATTCAAGCTGAATTCAATGCGAAAGCTGTTGTTGAATATTACTCGAGGTGAGCTATGCCCGAATTGTCTACCCCCACTGTAACTTGTGTTGAAAGCAGCGTTAATTATGGTCGTTTTCTTGCTGAACCTCTAGAGCCAGGTTTTGGAGTCACTTTAGGCAACGCCTTGCGGCGTGTGCTTCTCAGTTCTTTGCCTGGTGCTGCGGTAACCTGGGTTAGAATCGAAGGAATTCAGCATGAATTCTCTCCCATTCCTTGTGTTAAAGAGGATGCTATGGAGTTCTTGCTGAATATCAAGCAACTGAGACTCTGCCCTCTTTCCCGGCAGCCTGGGCAGTTGCTCTTGGAAGTAGAGAAGGAAGGCAAGGTCTGTGCAGCTGATATTAAACCCTCGGCTGACTTTCGCGTTGCCAATCCTGAACTTTATTTAGCTTCTTTAGACTCCTCCAAAGCCAAGCTTTACGTCGAACTTAACGTAGAGCTAGGGAGAGGTTATATGCCGGCTAAGTCGGCTGATGGTTTACCTGTGGGAGCACTGCCGGTAGATGCCATCTTCAGCCCCGTGCAGAAGGTTAATTTCTCGGTAGAATCTATCAAGCCTGGCCAGGAAGGAAGTCCAGAGAAACTCACCCTGGAGATTTGGACCGATGCTACCATTTTCCCCTGGGAGGCGCTTAATCAAAGTGCTATCATCTTAATTAATCAGTTCGCTTCCTTCAGGGACTTTGAAGTTCCTATGGCTAAAACTTTGTCCATGTTGCCCGAGCAGTATGATACCCCTCTGGAAGAACTAAATTTATCAACTCGCTCCTATAACAGTTTGAGGAGAGCGGGTATTTTCACTCTGGGACAATTGGTAGAGAAAGGCAGGGAAGGTTTGCCACCGTTGCCTGGTTTGGGGGCAAAATCTCGAGCTGAGGTGGAAGAGTTAATGGCAAAGTTAGGCGCTCCTGTTCCTGAGAAGAAAAAAGAATGAGACACAGGGTAGCAGGACGGAACTTAAGCAGGTCGACAGAGCACAGGTGGGCTTTATACCGAAATCAGGTTACTGCGCTTCTGGATCACGAAAAGGTCACCACCACTGAAGCTAAAGCTAAAGAAGTTCGTAGTTTAGCAGAAAAGATGATCACTTTAGCTAAAGATGGCAGCCTTGCCTCAAGGCGAGAAGCCTTAGCTTTTATTACTGATAAAAAAGTGGTTGACAAGCTATTTGCTGAAATTGCTCCAGACTATGCTGACCGTAGCGGGGGTTATACAAGGTTGCTAAAGCTGGGACCCCGTCCTGGTGATAGCGCACCTATGGTTCAAATTGAATTGGTTAAGTAAATTTATTTTGCTCATCGAGTATGACGGTACCCAATATTATGGCTTTCAATGGCAAGTTGGCTTACCTACCATTCAAAGTGAGCTTGAGCAAGCTATAAGGAAATTTTGCGAGCAAAGCAGCCGGGTTATAGCAGCTAGCAGAACTGATGCCGGTGTGCATGCACAAGGACAAGTGGTGAGCTTCTGGGCGAAATCTACATTGAATACCATGACATTAGTTAGAGCCTTAAATTATTATTTACCTCGAGACATTGCAGCCAAAGCGGCTTACAGGGCTGGCGATGATTTTAATGTCCGGCGTGATGCTCTGAGCCGAGAATATCGTTATTATATTTTAAATAGCGATACCCGCTCGCCGTTTAGTCGAAGGTTTGCTTTATTTATGCCCAAAATGCTAGACATACAGGCGATGAATGAGGCCTGCCAGCTTATCCAGGGTGAGCATGATTTTGCCTCCTTTGCCAGTTCTCTGGATGGCAGCAAGAGTACGCTGCGTAATGTTTATGAAGCGGGAATTGAGAAAAAAGGAGATTTTACCGTTTTCCGTATCGTGGCTAATTCCTTTTTGCCTCACCAGGTACGAAGCACCGTAGGTCTTTTAATCAGACTGGGCTTAGGTAAGATAGGTATCGAAGATTTTCGTGATATAATGGGGGCTAGGAGTTTGGGCTTAGCCGGTCCACTGTCTCCTGCTTGTGGCTTATGCCTGAAGAAGGTCAACTATTCTAAGCCCTTGGGAAGCTAGAGATGAAAACTTATAGTACTAAAGCTAAAGATATCGAGCGAGCGTGGCGGGTGATTGATGCCACGGATAAAACTTTGGGAAGCATAGCGACACAGGTGGCTAGTTTACTTATAGGCAAGCATAAGCCGATTTATGCCCCGTATATTGATACCGGTGATTATGTTGTGGTAGTTAATGCTGCCAAAGTAAAGGTGACTGGGAAGAAAGCCGAACAAAAGGTTTATTATAGACACTCGGGCTACCCCGGCGGCTTGAAGAGTTCCAGCTTCAAGGAACTATTTAGTAAAGACCCAGCTCGTGTGGTTGAACTTGCGGTCAAAGGGATGTTGCCTCATAATCGTTTAGGCAGAGCTATGTTTAAGAAACTGAAAGTCTATCCTGGAAATGAGCATCCCCACCAGGCTCAGACTTCCTTCCGTCAACCTGAGGAAAGCAAGGGGCGCAGAATGACCAAGAAGAAAGGAAGCAAAATATTATCAAAGGAAAGGTGATGACTTATGAGCGAGGAGAGTTACGTTTGGGGAACAGGTAAACGCAAGTGTGCTATAGCCCAAGCTAGGCTTTTCCCCGGCAAGGGGGAGATAATCGTCAATGATAAGCCCTATCAAGAAGCTTTCCCTCGCATCGAGCATCGCCGTATGATTGAGCATCCTTTGCAGGCTACCAATACTATGGGCAAATTTTGTGTCATGGTGAAAGTGAATGGTGGTGGCCTCAGTGGTCAGGCTGGAGCCATTCGCCACGGGATTGCTCGAGCTCTTGCTAAAGAAAACGCGTTATTTAAGCCCATGTTACGCAAAGAAGGCTTGCTTACTCGGGATGCTAGAATTAAAGAGCGCAAGAAATACGGACTCAAGCGAGCTCGCAAGGCACCACAATATACCAAGCGCTAACTGTGTTCCAACTTATTGATTGGCAGCGTGTGGCTGTTTTTCAGGGTTCTCTTTAAGCCAGATTTTGGCGATTTCGTAACTGAACGCTCTCACGCATCGTGCTATTGCTCCAGACAAGAGAAATAGCTATAATATGAACATGCTGGGGATTAGTCTAGCGGTAGGACGACTGACTCTGGATCAGTTAGGCCAGGTTCGAATCCTGGATCCCCAGCCAATGTGGCGCATTCGTCTAGAGGCCTAGGACACCTCCCTCTCAAGGAGGAGATCACCGGTTCAAATCCGGTATGCGCTACCAAATACCCCTTTTAGCTGATATGCTATTCCGTGAATTTGACCACTACCTCTTTAACATCCCACAAGGTCTCGATCTTCTCCAGTATCTCGTCCTTTATGGTGTGAGCAAACTGGTGATCTTGAGGCAAATCGACAAGCACTGTGACAACTCCGTCCTTTACCTCAATATCTTGCACCAGGTTTGTGCGCACTACGCTTAACCCGGTCAGAGGGTTTATAACTTTCCTGAGACGTTGACGGACTATCTCTACCGTGGTCGGCACCTTTTCTTTAATCAGGCCGTGGCGCTCCTCATAGTTTTGTATGGCTGAGCGTAAGCCTTCTACAGCAAGTACCGAGCAGTGGGCTTTAATTTTGGGCAGACCTCCCAGAGCATCTGAAGCTTCTTTCCAGGTAATGTTCTTTGCTTCATCCAGTGTCTTTCCCTTAGCTAGCTCGGTAATTATAGAGCCGGTAGCTATGTTGGAAGCACAGCCATAAGACTCAAACTTGGCATCTGCGATAGTATTCGTCTTGGGGTCAACCTTTATGTAGACAGACACCATGTCCCCACAGGCTGGGCTGCCTTCGGTTGCCTTACCATCGGGATTTTCAATCTTACCCACGTTGCGCGGGTGGCGAAAGTGCTCTAATACTGTGTCGGTATATGGAAATTTCATCTCTAAACCTCCTCCTTTTCTATGTTTTTTCCCAAGGGGCTGATCTTTCTCAGCTCTTCCACTATCTTAGCCAATGCTTGAACCACGGCATCCACATCTTCCATGGAGTTATAACGGCCGAAGCTGAAGCGTATTGATCCATGTGCCCTTTCGTGGTCGCCACCTATCCCAGTGATAACATGGCTGGCCTCCAGAGAACGACTGAAACAAGCAGAGCCGGTGCTCACCGCAATACCATTCATATCGAGATGCAGTGTGATGGACTCGCCCTCCACATAGTGGAAGGTGATATTGGCATTCTGTGGCAGCCTCTTCCAGCGATGACCATTCAGGATGCTGTGTGGTATCTCGGCAAGCATGCGGTCAATAAGGTGATCGCGCATTTCTTGCAGGCGTTTTGTTTCTTTGAGGGTGACCAGTTCCACAGCTTTGGCAAATCCCACCGCCCCGGGAATATTTTCCAACCCTGCCCGAAGATTGAATTCCTGAAATCCGCCGTCTACCCACTTGGCTATTTCTGTTCCTTGACGGATACACAGGCCTCCGGTGCCCTTGGGGCCGTGGATGGTGTGTGCCGATACAGTGACTAGGTCCACAGCTATCTTCTTCATGTCCAGAGGGACTCGCGTAAAGGTATGAGTGGCATCAGTGTGGAAAAGCACCTCTTTTTCGTGGCAGATACGACCGACAGCTTTGATATCCTGGATGGTACCTATTTCTTGGTTGGCATGCTGGATGGAAACAAGAATGGTCTCATTGGCTATGGAATCTCTAAGGCGGTCAAGGTTCACGAAGCCTTCCTCATCCACATCCAGATAGGTTACCTGAAAGCCCTGTCTTTCCAGCGCTTGTGCGCTGTGAAGCACAGGGAAATCTTCGATCTTCGACACAATTATGTGTTTGCCTTTTTTCTTACCAAGGGCCAGTGCCACTCCTTTGAGGGCAATGTTAGAAGACTCGGTGCTTCCCGAAGTGAAAATAAACTCCTCGGGGGCAGCACCTAGAGCATTGGCCAGAGCCTCTCTGGCTTCGTCTAACCTCTCTCGAGCTTCTATTCCTTGAGAATAGCCAAACTCCGAGGTAGCAACCGCATACGTATCGAAGAAATACGGCCTCATTGCCTCGAGCACCCGTTCATCCAAGCGAGTGGCTGCTGCGTTGTCCAGGTAAATAAGTTTGTCTGCCATTTCCTCCCCCGTCATATAAACAGTGTTATTGTTGAATCCTTGGCCTCATCTATGTAGGTACCAACTGCACAGTAATCCGATATCAAATCATCACGGAGGTCTTCTTTCTTTATGCCCATTATCTGCATTGTCATGTCACAGGCGAGTATCTTCCCTCCAAGCTCATGGAAGTCCTCCAGCAGCCTCTCTAGAGATGCTGCCCCGGCTTTCTTCATCCTCCGCTTCACCATCCATTTACCAAGGCCCAGCATGTTCATTTTAGATAAAGGTCCCTTTTCCAGTGCCCCTTTCTTGAGGCGCTGCAGACCCCAGAAGGTAAAGAACAGTGATGCTTCCATCCCCATAGCAAGCGCCCCGTTGGCTACAATAAAGGCGCTATATACCTTATCCATATCGCCGCTATGAACTATTATAGTAACTTTGCCAGCCATAGTCTCTTCCTCCTTCTACTTGCGTATTCTTATTTTCCACACCCCATCTTCCTCCTGTATACCAATGAGCTCCAGTCCCAAAGCCTTTACCGCCATCGGTATCTCGTTCTTGGAAGCAAGGTGCGTTCCAATAACCTCAACAATATCGCCCTCTTTTGCTTTCCTTAAAGCCTTGCGAGTCTCAACCAAAGGAACAGGGCAAGTTTCGCCTCTGCAATCCACCTTTATCTCAGCCATTTCACATCACCTCCATACAAACTTACAGGTGCCGCTGTACCATTCCAGCCTTTTCAGCGAAGAATAAATATTTACGGTTGGCCTGGCTTTCTCCAGCAAAAGCAGTCTGCAAATTATCTTTGGTATTACCCATAGTACACTCCCTCCCGCTCTGTTTAAGGTGATTGTAAATCGTGAAATAGATTTATGTATGTGACTTATGTCTCACAGGAATGAGGAGAAAAGTACTCTAATTATCTTCAAAAGGCAACAAGAGCCCTCGGGTATTGGACAGGGTCTAAGTCCGATATTTGACTTGCCGAAATAGGCTAAAACGAAAATCTTCCCCGAAGCCTTACCTTCTATCTAGTATGCGCTACCACCTGTTTGCAACCTGGCTAGGCTGGCTTGCCCAAGTAGCACTCTCAGCTAAATTCCTTTAGTCTTGTTGCCTGTTTCTTCTATGTGCTAAACTTTGCCACAAATAAATGAGAAAACGCGTTTTCTCTGGCGCGCGCCCTACAGGCCGACAGCATATTGGTAACTATCTGGGAGCGGTGCGCAATTATGTCGCCCTTCAGGATGAATATGACTGCGTCTATTGCATAGTGGATATTCATGCTCTCACCACTCTGGAAAGCACAGAAACCCTGCGGGAAGACATATATGAAATGGTGCTTGACTGGCTGGCGGCCGGCATTGACCCACAGAAGAGCATTATCTTCATTCAGTCTCATGTTCCTCAAGTGGAAGAGCTCCATACTTTGTTCAGCATGGTGACTCCTTTAGGTTGGTTATTACGTGTTCCGACATTTAAGGAGAAGGTTAAGATGCAGCCACACAACGTCAATTATGGGCTGGTGGGGTATCCCGTTCTTATGACTGCCGATATCGCCCTTTATAAGGGCGAGGTTGTTCCTGTGGGTGAAGACCAGCTTCCTCATCTGGAATTGGCTCGTGAGATAGTGCGTCGGTTTAACTCCCTTTTCGGGTTTGTATTTCCTGAGCCACAGGCGAAGCTTACTAACTTTCCTTCGGTTTTAGGCCTGGACGGGGTGCAGAAGATGAGCAAAAGCTATAATAACCAAATTGAAATAGCTGCTTTCCCCGAGGAAATCTCGAAGCGAGTTATGACAGCCGTTACAGACCCGGCGCGGAGATACCGCTCCGACCCCGGGCACCCTGAAATATGTAATGTTTTCCGACTCCACAATTTTTTCACGCCGGCCCGCGTAGAGGAAATTGCTTCGGAATGTCGCGGCGCTCGCATCGGATGTGTGGACTGCAAAAAGATACTGGCTGAGAGTATCAGTTCGAATCTGGAGCCTTTTCGAGAAAGGCGGGCCGGTTTAGCCTCTAAGCCTGGTTATGTCAATCAAGTTCTTGCCGATGGAGCTAATCGAGCTGAAGCTATAGCTAAAGAGACTATCAGAGAAGTTAAAGAAAAAATGAGGCTGCTTCAGCGTGCCGATCTGGAGCGACTCGGGTAACACCTTATTATTCCTTATCAATCCTCTTTGAGTTCGCATGTCCGCCAGGTAAGTATATGAAGAGAATATACTATGGCTGGTGGGTGGTAGGCGGGGCGTTTCTTCTACTATTCTGCGCAGTAAGAACACAGTTTTATGCTTTTCCTGTGTTCTTTGACTAAATTGACAATCTTATGATAAAGCACCTTAAACCGTGCTTTGCACACATCGGGCAGAATGTTTTTTAAGAGATTAAGCGATAAGCACTACTCTATGTTCATTTAGTCCGGAGAATGGGTTCAGGAAATGGATAAAGTGATTGATAGGGTTTGCAGGGGCTCTGAAGTGCCTTTGAGGGCATTGTGGGGCAAAGTGAGAGTCTCGTGGTGGGTTGCTCGTAATAAGCCACTGAGAGAGAAGATATATACATAAAAAGTTAATGTCTTGATTTATAATCACGTAAATGGCTGTTCCAGTGTCGGAAGAGGAGTTATCAAATAGATGTAGTATTTTAATTGCGATGCCCTTGCGTGTATGCTAAAGTTAATATATCTTAATAAATAATTAAGTATAAAGGCATGGGCAGTTGGCTCAGTGGTTAGAGCGTCGGTTTCACATACCGAAGGTCACAGGTTCAAATCCTGTACTGCCCACCATAAAATGAGGAGGGAAGGAAATGGCATCTAATGGTAGTGATAGGGGCGGGTTGCTTACCGCTGGCGGAATCTTGAGCATAATAGGAGGGGCGCTTGAAGTAATTGGCGGTGGGATAATGGCGGTCATAACAATAGTTATGAGAGTACTGCTTGGGTTGGCGCCTCTTCCATTCCACCCAGGCGTTTGGTTTGACCGCGTTATAACTCTAGCCCCGGTTTGGTGGATTGTTATAGGAGTGCCCATTTTTGCTCTGGGTGTAGTCGCCATAGTAGGCGGCGTCTCGGCTATAAGGAGGAAAATGTTTGGCCTGTCTTTAGCCGGGGCCATCTGTGCCCTTCCATCAGGCATTTTGGGAATACTGGCGATTATTTTTGTTTCCCTGGCAAAGAGAGAATTTAGGGCAGAGAATTAGAGCCGAAGTGGCGGAATGGCAGACGCGCTACGTTCAGGGCGTAGTGCCCTTAAGGGCGTGAGGGTTCAAATCCCTCCTTCGGCACCATTTAGGTGTAGTGTATGTGCGCCTGTAGCTCAGCTGGATAGAGCGCAGCCCTGCGGAGGCTGAGGCCGCGGGTTCAAATCCCGCCAGGCGTGCCACGGGTGGTTAGCTCAGTGGTGAGAGCGCCTGTCTTACACACAGGAGGTCAGAGGTTCAAATCCTCTACCGCCCACCATGGGTAATATTATTACCTAATATCAGCTTCAGTTATTCAGCTCAGTTTCTAGCAATCATAATTTTGGTTTCATAGCCGGTAATCAGATTACTTGTATAAATTTTTAGGTGTAATGTTCTAACTCAATCTTTGAGTAAGCTCATCTATAGTCAGGAATTTCCTAGTAGTCTTTATTTGATGAACCAATTCAACTAGCAAAGAATTTAACGGGGTTGGAATCCCCTTTTTCTTTCCCAAGTTCACGATTTCTCCATTCAAATAATCAACCTCCGTGCTTTTTCCTCTCTTTATGCTCTGCAGGGTGGAACCTAGAACAGGTACTTTACCTAAAGATTTTTCCTCTCTTTTTGCTACTAAAGGTGAGGAGATTGCAAGTGGCAGCTTAACTATTATTCTCGCTAAGGTAAGTGAAAAGCCAGGTACGGGCGATGTTTTGATTCCAACTATTTTGATGACTTTTAAACCCTCTTTAATCAGGTTGATGTTCAATTTTCTGATTTGGTGGTATTGATTACCTTCCTGATACGATAAGCCTGTCACTGCCGGAACAGCGTTGGTTAAATTATAAATAAGCTTGGTCCAGTGTGCTCCACGAATATCCTTACTTATATCGGTAGGTAAGGCTTTATTGAGCAACACTGAAAGGCTTTGTAATCGGTTTCCTTTAGCGCCAAAGGGTTCTCCTATCAGGAGAGCCAGTTTGCTAAATGGAATAGAGTATGATGCCTGGCCTGGTTCAAGGAATTGATTATTATTTATTACAACGCCGCTGATGATATTTTCTTTCCCCAAAACCCCGGCTACGAGGTCATCGCTCTGAACCCCATTTTGCATAGTAACTACCAGAGTGCCAGATAGAAATGGCTGTGCTTTTCTGACTGAAGATTCGATATCCTGTGTCTTTAGAGTTAACAGGGCTAAATCCGGTTTGAAATCAAGGTTTTCGGCAGCCTTAACCCGAATTACCATTCTCCCGGATGGTCCATCGAGGACTAACCCGTTCTGGTTTATGGCATCAACGTGAGCTTTCCGACCTATTAGAGTGATATCTTCTCCAGCCTTAGATAAAAGACCGCCGATTACACTTCCAACAGCTCCCGCACCGATAACAGCTATTTTCATAATAACGACTCCTTTTCTAGATTCAATTACTCTTTTTTATCGAAGACAATATCTTATCTAGAAATGTGACATGTGGGAAATTATACAGGCTTTTCAGATGCTTGAACCAATATTTTACGGACAGCAAGTTACTAGAAGAAATCCGGGAAAATCTTGATTTCCCGTTCATCCGCTGTTATACAAAGTGGCAGAATGGCAGACGCGCTACGCCAGGGCGTAGTGTCCTTAAGAGCGCGAAGGTTCAAATCACGCCAGGCGTGCCACGGGCGTTTAGCTCAGCGGTGAGAGCGCCTGTCTTGCACACAAGAGGTCAGAGGTTCAAATCTTCTACCGCCCACTATAGGTAATATTATTGCCATTCTGGAGATACAGGTAACCCATTCTTCGAAATTCTTCAATCATCTTTCAGGTTCAGGGTTTGGCATCTGAATTACCTTGTCCTGTAAGGTGGTATTCCTCTAAGCCGGTAACCGGGGGCCTATTGACAATAAACTCACCGGGGACTACACTCAGTCTCCAATGCATATGTTGACCAGGAATATTGTGAAAAGGAAGTAAATCATATCAGCGAATATATGAACAGAACGCCAAGATGGATAGGATTGCCGAAATCCTAAATACAAAGAAAGGAGGTGATAAAGATGGCGGAGATCCCGAAGGATACCAAAAAAGTTGCTGTTTGGAATGGGCATTAAATGGCATGCAATGGCTTCATTTATTATGAACTGTGCTGCCTTCATTTGCTTCATATTAGGCGTTGTAGCCGTTGCTATGGGTGAAACGCTGGGGTTATCAGCTGACCATTGGCTTTTAATAGCTATTGTCTTGATTGTATTTGCCTTAGCAGCCTGGTTTGTAGCCTATAATGCCGCCAGGGAAGGGTATGGAAAATAAGATGTATAATCCTTATTTAAATAAACAACAAAGGAGGTGATAACCATGATGGAAATGTGGACGGGACCTGGATTCACCAAGCGCCATCGCGGTCGCATGGGAATTATGGGTAGTATTGCAACTTGGCTCGGCGTTGCATTCGCTATAGTCGGAATTATTAGCGAGGCAAGTGTTACTCTTATCGGGCTTTATCCGACATCCTGGTATCTACTGGCAATCGCCAGCTTGATATTCAGCTTGGGTTGTTGGCTTGGCTGGGCAGTTGGCATTTATTTACACGCCAGGGAAACGGAAAGTAAAGAGCAAGAAACATAGAGGCTTCGGCAAAGGTAACAGCGGCGCCAACCGAAATTTGAACAAACGCTGCATATGCAACAAACTTGTATGATGTCAAACTCATGCTACGGTTAGCTTGCTGGCAATATTACTACTAACACGAATTAGAAAATTTCTATTCGCAAGTGGGGCAGTTACGTTACCTATTACACAGCCAGCACAGGACATCAGCAAAACTTGTTGCCACGATGTGCTTCTTATCGGTCAAATCCTGACCGGATGGTACGAAGAGAATCGTATTGAATCCCAACGCCGCCGCTACGTCAAGATTTCTTCGTTGGTCGTCCACAAATACGGCGTCACGAGGGCTTACTGTCAGCTGACCGATGAGGTGGTCAAAAATAGCCTGCTCCGGTTTCCTGACACCGACGTCGCCACTTATGACGAAGCCGCGAATATACCTGTCCGATCCGAAGCGAGCCCGCAGTTTCTTCGACCACTCCGATACATCATTCGATAAGCACCACACCTCATAGCCTTGCGAATTGACGGCTTCGAGGAAATCGGTGAGGCCGTCAGTTAGTTTGTACCGTTGAAGGTACTCATCTTCGAGTCCAGGGTCGAGTCCAACCGCTTCCCAGAGCTCGGCAGATGACATATTGCCAAGACTGGCTGCATGATAGAGCATTTCAATCTTGGATGTGTCCTTGGTTCCACCTTTCTCCTCTACAAACGGACAAAGTAAATCTCTGTCGTCATTTTCGACGGAGTATATTACTCCCATTGCGTCAAGGACGAGAATTCTCAACAACTGCGTCTCCAACTAGCGTATGGAGGTGAGATTAATCACAAATAACTGCGCTGTCAGGATTAGCTTCAGCCAACAACAAAACAACGACCATTCTAAGTGGTCGACTCTGTTTAGTCAAGGTTTGCCAGCTAACAGGCGTCACCTTGTTGATGAGATAAGGCTTGGCCACGGCGCATCATTGACAGTCAATCTCTCATTCTCAGGTGGCAAACGAGTAACCGTTGAATCGCCGGAATCGGATGCCTCTCCTCAAACAAAAGTTCGGTAAATGTCCTCCAGGGCATATTTAACCCCTCTATTTGCTTATTGAAAAAGGCTGCCAATTGGTTCTAATAGGCGGGTTTTATATTTCTCACTAATCCATATGTTCGAATGTCTTTTGCGGAGGTACAGGCTCTTTCCCGAGCAAGACCAGACCAAAATGCTCTAGCTTCTGTTGCGTTCTGGGGTCTACATCGTGCCAGCGGGCCATGAATTCTTCTTCCGTCATCCACGTTCTGTGAAAAGATGACGGATCTTCAAACACAATAACATCACCATGGTGGGCAATAACAATGACGTAATGGCCATCGTCGTTGTCCTTTTTCCAATCTTCAAGTGTCATATACCTTTCTGCCCACGCCTGGACCAGCACAATCACCGGATGCTTTTCATCCACAAATCGTTTTAGTTCTTCCAAAGAAAATCCACATTTCCAGATGACCTGAACCCCTTTTGCTTCAGCCACAGATATCATATTTTGCACAGGGGTTCCGTCGATGTCGCATCTAAGTTCTTTCATCAATTCGCCTTCGGGAATATCTATGCCGTAATAAGCCATGAGAATCTGCAATGCTTTTGCCCCACAGTCAAAATCAAAGGTCTGTCTACCTATTGGTAACTCAATCATTGCCATGCCTCCTATTCGTCTATATGGTCAGCAAAAGTCGGATGGTCTCGTCTATAGAACATGACACCTTTAACCCCCGAGCTTACCTTCGGGTATTATACAGCAGTTAAATGGCGAGGCTAAAGATAAATTCAAAAATCGCGCTGGTTCTGCCTATCGATATCCCGGCTCCATATTACGACACTCTGACCAATAAGCTTTGTCGTCTAACGGAGGCGATGCAAGAAGCTGTTACAAAGTTGGTATCAGTTCTATCTTTTCAAACAAAAGTTCGGGAACTGTCCTCCAAGGCCCACCATAGGTGAGAGAATTATAGATCTTCTTTGGGATGTGTCACCTCCTTGTTTGAACGCCTCTTGACAAAGCAGGGATTTAGTGTATAATAATATCTAGATATATCTAGATATTATTTGTGCCACATTAGTTAATCTGGCAGAAAGGAGGTTAAAATGTTTAGAGGCCGGATATTTAACGAAGAGCGATTTTTTCGGAGTTCACGGAGATGGACCTCATTTCACAAAGGTGACCTTAAATACGTAATATTAGACTTGTTGAAGGATAAGCCAAGACACGGTTACGACATCATCCGGGAGCTTGAGGAACTGTCCTACGGTTTTTATAAACCGAGTCCCGGAGTTATTTACCCTACTCTCCAAATGCTGCAAGAAATGGGATATGCCAGTTCCACTGAACAGGAAGGCAAAAAGGTTTACTCGATTACGGAAGAAGGTCTCAAGTTTCTGAAGAATCAGAGTGATATCGCCGACGGCGTAAGAAGACAGATGAGACATAAGTGGAGTTTTAAGAATATTGGCAGGATGGTCATGATAATGAGGGAGTATCATGAGCTCGAAGATTTGCTCGGTAGCGGCTTTCGCAGCTTGGATGCCGATAAAACAGAGCAGATTCGCCACATTCTTTTCCAAGCTTATCAAGAAATCGAGTCTGTGCTACGAAAATAAAACAAAGGAGGGCTAAAATGGGTTACTTTAGAATACTGGGGGCGATACCGGGTTTCTTCTTGAGTTCGTTATTCCTCATGCTTCTCTTGAATGTTATTGCTGCGAGGCTTGGCCTCAGTGTGGATATTAACTACGTCACAGCCATGCTGATAAACATTACACTGTGGATAGCGGTAGCACCCCCTGGCCGCAGTTGGAGGCAAAAAGAGATTTCATTGATTGGAACTGTGCCGTAGGTGGTTAACCCAACAGTGATAGCGCCTGTCTTGCACATAAGAAGGTAGAGAGTCAAGTCCTCTACCGCCCGCCATGCACACAGCTACAAAATGTTCACAAAAGTTCACGGCTGAGCTACCGGAGGAGTCTATCCCACTCTAACCAATCTGGAGGGAGATGGGGTCTTGATGGAGAGTTGGAGTAGGGAGTATAATAGCCTACACAGTATGATGGGTTACCTGCCACCAGCTTCAGATAGTAGAGGGGCTGTTTCAGGTAACGGTAACGTTGGAGGTGTTTAAGATGAGCAACGTGGAAGAAGCGAAAGTAATGATTCGGCGCATGACACGCAACGACATTCATGAGGTTCTATTTCTTGATAGGATAGTTACGGGCCAGAGGCGCGATGTTATCAAGTATGAGGATATAGCCTCCGCTAACCCCGGGACACCGCCTGACATAAGTTTTATAGCTGAGATTGATGGTAAAATGGTTGGCTTTTCGATCAACCGGACGATGTATCTAATGGTACCGCTTACTGAAGTGTGCATTATTCACGCTATACTTGTTCACCCTGACTATCGGGGGCACGGCATTGGTAAAAAATTAATTCAGGCGCTCCTGAATCATTGCCAGACCGAAGGCATTGGCACAGTTCGTGCTCTCATTCCAAGAGATAACAAAGAACTGCAATCCCTCTTCAAGCGGCAAGGTTTCCAGCGTAGCCATATTGTTAATTTTGATAGGACCTTTGAGAGTTAGGTGAGAGGCCTCCCACAGTAAACTTGCCCGGGAAATGGCGAAGCTACTTCGGTGAGGATGGACATCTGTAAGGTGTAACAGCCGGGCACAAACGCCACTAATAGCACAGGTATCCTGTCTTCTCGGGCATCGCCAGAAATCGAATACTAACTGGAACTATTTGCCATACCTTAGCTTCGCATATAACATGGCACATCCTAAAGCAAGCGTTGTGGCATTCCATATAATTACTGATGGTAGCCCCAATGAAATCCCGTAGGACAGCCAAAAGGCTATACCCATAATGAAGAAGATGGTAAATGGCAGGCTTATCTCATGCGCACTCCTGAGCCTAAACAGACGCCATACTTGTGGGATAAATCCCACTGTGGTCAAAGCTCCACCGATGAATCCTAGCAGTTCTTTCCAATCCAAGGTGTGGCCTCCCTTTCTGCACGTTGCGACAGTTTAGCTATTGCTTTTTTAAGCCAATATCCTGCCGTCCAATTATACCATTCGAAGCTAAGACGAGTATGTTCTCCACTTGGTCGCGAATGTTAACAAAATGCCAATAAACCCTTCGACATACTCATGGAGGTATTCTCCAAAGAAAAGGTGGTGAATGCCGTTGTTAGCTGATAGGGGTATCTTGGCGCAGGGGCTGGGGCACGCGAAAAAGTTCAAAAACCATGTTATTGAGCAGTATCAAGAAATGGACAACCCGGATAAAGTGACATAAAAGCTTGCTTCTGAGGAGTAGGGGAAAACAAACTTCCTTCCTCAGCCTGAAACTTCAAGTCAATATTATAAAGGTCTCAATTCGTAAGATACTGGTGGCTCAGTATCTGCGGCGTCTACCTCCTCCACCAAACCCACCGCCGCCACCATAGGGTCTCCTGCCGCCTTCGGTGCGAGGGCGTGCCTCACTAACACTGAGAGTCCGTTCTTTCAATGATGTTCCATTAAGCCCGTTGATTGCAGCCTGGGCCTCAGATTTCGTTGCCATCTCAATAAACCCAAAACCTCTAGATTCGCCGCTGTACCTATCCTTAATGATGTTTACCGATGTGACTTGTCCAAAAGCCTCAAATGCCTGGCGCAATTCATCCTCGGTAACTTCGCGAGATAAATTACCTACATATATATTCACAATACTAACCCCCTTTCAATTTTTATAGCCTTGCCCTTCGTGCAGCCAGACTTTTTAGAACATGCTGAACTCTTCTGCTTCTAAACCTTCGGGGGCTGGCTTTGGTTCCAGCCCCCTTTGAATCCAACTGAGTTAAATTATTTCTGACTGCTCAATTTAATCTTGCTGTAGCAGTCACTACAATATACTGGCCTGCCCTCTCGAGGCTCAAAAGGCACTTCGCATTCCTTGCCACACTCAACACATACTGCGGCATGCATTTGGCGATTAGACCTGTAACCTCTGGAGTTATTATACTGGGCCCTCTTTGCCTCACGGCAAGGGGGGCAGCGCTTGGGCTCATTAGTATATCCCCTGCCAGCGTAGAACTCTTGTTCCTCAGCGGTAAAGGTGAATTTGGCACCACAGTCAGCACATTGTAGCGTTTTGTCCGCAAATCCCATTGGATGACCTCCTTTCTTTTAATACTTGGCTCGAGTTTCGGTCATCCAACGTTCAGGAATGAGCTTGGAAGAGCTTTCACAGAGACGTGATAACCTACGCTTATAACCACTGGTTTAAGTATAATAAGGCACTTAAAAAATTGCAACTATCGGGAAATAAAGGGGAAGAATTTTACGCTACAGTAAAAGGCCGGGAGGAATTCTGGGAAAGATAAAATTTAGCCGGGTGAGTTTCCTCCCTGATCAAATGACGCAGCCATTATATTGATCCACAGCAGTCTTATATCTATAATGTCATGATAAAAAAATTAAAGAGGTGGCTCTATGATTAAATCAAGATTGTGTGACCGGCTGGGAATCAAATATCCCATTATACAGGCAGGGATGGGTCCCTTCAGCAACAACAATCTTTGTGTTGCTACAGCTAACGCAGGCGTCCTTGGTCTGCTTTCCACAAGCGGCGTTTTTAACAAGGACGATCAGCCATGGATTTACAACGACTTTGTGAGAACCGGAGAAGCTGACCCCGAAGACGATATGGCTACAGTCCTGGAAAAGGTACTGAAACGGACATACAGGCTGGTCAAAGATAAGGGCGGTATTTTCGGCCCCAATGTCATGGTTTCAAAGGAAGTTCTCCCGGCTGCACATGTCATGATTGATACGGCCATCAGGGTGCGCGAAGAGGACCCTGATATGAAGAACTATTTCAAAGTAATGTATACGTCCGCCGGCGACCCCCTTGGCTGGGGAGAAAAAATAAAGGGAGCAGGATTTACATGGATACATATTGTCCCATCCGTTAGGGCAGCCTTGCGCTGTAAGAAAGCCGGCGTTGACGTGATAGTAGCTTCCGGCCATGAAGGCGGTTTTCATACCTCGTGGGAACCAGTTCACTCAATGGTTTTGCTTCCAGCCGTGATTGAGGCAGTACAAGACGACAAGACCTTGGTTGTCGGTGCCGGTGGGTTCTGTGATGGCAAAACACTGGCGGCTGCGCTGATTTTGGGGGCAGATGGTGCACTGATGGGGACCCGCTTTCTGGCAACGCAAGAAAGCGATTTCCATCAAATTTGGAAACAGGCAGTTGTGGATGCAGGTGACAGGGCGACCCTTGTGGCGCGCGGCTTTGTCGGCCCGGCCCGGTGGCTGAAAACGCCGCGCAGCAGTGAACATGCCAGAAACACCCTCCAGAAATCACCCGGTGTTTTTCTGGGAATTCCGGAGGATTACTCCACGGCTGATATGTTGACTAATTTTGAAATTGAATCCATCAAAGCTGTCTATGAAGGAGATAAAGAAAAAGCGATGATGGCTGCTGGTGAAGTGGCTCAGCGAATTAAAGATATGCCCAGAGTTAACGATTTAGTGCAGGAGATTATGAGGGAAGCAGAAACTACCCTCAGGGAAGTCCCGAAAAAGGTTCTGGTGTAAAGTTTAAGTCAGACTATAATAAAAGGCAGCAGTTTTCTCAGTCCGTTCACGGGTTCTTGCCACCGTAGATTTCCCCCAGAATTTTCTGCGTAAGTCTAGATATGAAACTCGACTATGTCGCCATCTTGAAGCACATGTCCCTTGCTGACCCTCTGTCCATCGTACTTTCCTGAGCCCCAGACGACAGCATACTTCAAATTCTGATAGAAGTCCTTATGGAGGCTCTCAGCAGCTTCTTCCAGTGTGCTGCCCTTCTCCAGTACCATAGGGTCGGTCAGGTCGGCCTTGCTGCCAGGGGTCTTGGTATAAACCCGGATTATATTTAAGGCTTGATAAACTGCTCTTTTGAACTCTTCTAGGCCGCGACCTTCCCTGGCTGAAATGGAGACCAGGGGAAACAGCTTGGCGTATTGCGAGCGCAGGCGCTCCCAATTCTCGTTTGAACCTGCCAGCTCATTCTTATTCCCCACGATCAGCATCTTCCTGGGATAACTTCCCGGAGTTGCTTGTGCGCCATCATCTGTTAAAGGCTCTATTCTGGCTTCTCTGAGCCCTTGAAGAGCTGCCTCTACTTGGCTTACTGGCTCCCGGGATAAATCTATTACAATAGCAATGAGGTCAGCGTTTCTCAGGGCATTTGCCAGTAATATTCTCACTTCTTTGTGCCCGATGGGCGGCGTATCCACCAGTTGTATCTGGATGTCTACAAACCTCATCATACCCGGAATAGGGGTTTTAGTTGTGAAGGGATATTCAGCTATCTCAGGGATGGCCTCAGTTACCGCCGCTAGTAGCTGGGATTTCCCGACATTGGCCGGCCCGACTAACATTACCTGTCCGGCACCCTCCCGATTAATATAGAAACCTGCTCTCCGGGCTGTGGCGTACTTTCTTTCTGCCTCTTGCGAAAACTTGGCAATCTTCCGCCTCAGTTCGGCGTGAAGCTTATCGGTGCCTTTATGCCTGGGCATAATGGCGAGCATAGTTTCGAGAGCCGCAATTTTTTCCTCCGGCTCCTTGGCTGACCTGTATCTCTTCTCAGCCTCAAAATATTGTGGCGGTAGATTTGCTGGCATATAACTAATTTTAACATTATGCCCTTTCCACCGAAACACGTAGTGCTCTTTTCTTTCCTCTACAAAGCCAGGGTGGGAATGGCTATCCGAAGACTTTTGCAGGCGAGTCCATCAGTGGAAGATGATATAATTATGCGCTAACATCTTAGAAAAACTGGACTATCACTACGAAGGAGAGCAAAAATGTGGGATGCTTCAGAATGTAACCTGTGCGGCGACTGCCTGGTGAACTGCAGGTATGCCGGTTATGATAGGGATAGGGCGATTGCTGAGATTACGCTGCTCATGGAGGGCAAGGATGCCGAAATATTGAGCAAGTGTACAACCTGTATGGCCTGCAGTGGTTACTGTCCGACCGGAGCTGACCCTTCTAACCTTATTTTCAAGATGCAGGAAAAAATAGGCACCTGCCCCATAGCAGTAGTCGGCAAACCAGCATGCGAGGCATTAATCCGGGCATTCGAAGAAGGAGAAGACCCCACGCAGTTGATACCGGGTAACCCTGATAAGCCTGCCCTGTCACTCGACGCATTCCAGTTTGACAATTTTCCCGAGGGCACATTTGACAGTCAGCTATTCAAGGGCCTGACCATAGTGAGAGGCGGTGAGTATGCGTCTCTTTCAGGTTATGTGCATATGGGTGGAGAGAGCTTCGTCGGAAAGTACGGTCAGCGAGTCCTTAACAACCTGGCAAAGCTGGGCAAAGACATCGTGTATATTCATAATGAGGGCTTTGTCCTCGCGCACGTAAGGGCCAAGGAGTATGGTTTCCAAGTCCCCTTCAAGTACATGCACCTCTTCGAATACCTGCGTAACTATCTGAAGGCTCACGAAAAGAACATCACCAAGCTGGGCAAAAAGGTTGCCTACCATGCCAACTGTGCTACCAGATGGATTCCTGAGTATGATGCCTTTCTGGATGAGGTCTTCGAGCTTATCGGCGTGGAACGGCCCAGCAGAAAATATGAGGGAGTGAACGCTGTCTGCTGCACCGCCCCTCTTATCTACGTTAACCGGGAGCTTGCCGTTGACATCCAGAAGAAGAACTTCGAGGATGCCATTGCCTGCGGCGCCGATGCCATTATAACTTCCTGCCCTGTATGTCACGGGGTGTTCAGGCGACCCAGTTTGCAGTTCAATTTACCCAACATATTCATCACTGACCTGTGCCGCATTGCCCTCGGCGAAAAGCCCTGGCCAGAAGGCTCCCGGTAACGAAGCTATAATAATCTTGGTGCATAACCGCCGCAATTCATAAGAACCAGGGTGGAAATTGTGCTAAGGCGCGTGACCGTTACCCCAAAATGCTGGCATAAAGGGGAGGAAATAGAGAATAGGGCATACCGTATAAAAGGGAAACCTTCGAGACGACTTTTGAGTTTGTCTGATGCATTCAGTCCATTAGGCTAAAACTTGGACAAACTTACTAAGACGAAGAAGGTGCGGGTGTCTGCTGCCCAGGAGTAGGAGGTGGCTGTTGCCCAGGTGGTGGTCCAATCTGTATGGCAAAAGCCGGTTGGCCACCCATCATACGTACTTGAGCTTGCCCTAAATGATTTTCTGTGATTCTGATGGTAGGCGTATTGGATAAGGTAAAATCATAAGCTGCCCAAATTTCATCAACCAAACTAAGAAGTGCCGCGTCATTTACCAAAGAGGTAGCGTGAACATTTAAGCGCTGCAGTGTAGGTAAATCTACCTTTGCCCCATGCGATAGCCAACGGCTGTATTCACTTAGGGCATCAGCTACGCCCTGTGCTTTTGCTTGAGCCATTGGGTCTCCAGCAAACATATATTGAGTCAAAAAACTAATTACAAGCTGCTTGCCAAACTGTTTAGCGTTTTCACACTGAACTAGCAATGCTGGGCCCATCGTTGCTAGGATTGGGCCCCATAATGCTATTTTTGTGGGTCTGCGGGAATCCCACGACTTGGATTGCCGAGAATCTCATCCTTTATCTGCTGGAACTGGGATATGATGGCATCAGCCGAAGCCACCATATTTCCTACAATCATTTGTGGATCAATAGGGCCCAATTCGCCGTTGGGATGTAGGATAACTTCATTGCCTAAAAGACTGAGGATTGTCCCAGCGCTCTTTGCGATATGGGGGATAATGAAGCGAACAGGATTAAACTTGGGACGAATTACACTGGCAATACCTTCTATCGCCTCCGATATACCGCCAGGAGTATGCAATATGATATCGAGTGGGCCTGGTGGTAATTGGTCTGCAACTGTCTCAAATGCCTTTATGTCTGCGAAATCGATCATAACAGCCTGAGTGGGTAATATTTTACTTGGTACTGTGCAGGCAGAGGCGTGGACAATAATAGAATTACCAGTGTATTGTTGCATCTGTGCTAACTTGGCACGGCGTACACGATCAAAATTGGGAGGTTTCTGAGCATTTATTTCATCCAGTATACGTAGCCAAGCTGGCTTCTGGGGAGGGGAAACATTCATTTACACTTGTTCTCCTGTAGATGAAGATGCCCCCCCTTGAGTTGGCTGAGGATACATGGAAAGTCTAATCTGGTGTTGTGTAGCCATTACCGACAGTTTCTCAATAAGTCCAGGATGTAAGTTCTCAAAATTGGCTAAAGCATCTTTGACCCATTGTGTTTCATCCTGTTTTTCTTTTCTTTTTTCTTCTGCCATGTGTTGCCTCCAGCATGTGATTAACTGTTACCCTTTTTGTTATTATACCATATGACCTTGTATGAATATATCTGCGCATACAAGATAGTGGCACTTTAAACGGGTTTATCTTTCTTGTCAAATGGGTTTGGGAAAAGCTGATGGGCGCAGTTGTTATTATGAGTAAAATTGAACGTAATACTATCCAAAATCGCTCAATTCAAAGCTATTCTGGAGCACTCTCGTAGGTAACTTCCTATCAATTAACCACTGTGTGTCGATATAAAACCTTAGTGTAGTTTATAATAGATGGCTATCATAAGCACAAATAATGTGAGAATTCGAAATATGAAGAGATTTATCAAAGACAGGTATGGTGAAAAATACCCATTAAAAGCCGTTAGACATCCTGACGGTACTGTTCATTTGGAGCTGACATATAGAGGCGATTATGTGGGGTTGGTTAAATGGACGTTACATCCACCGGATATCATGGAAGTGAATGATCTTCAGATACGGGATGACTCAGAACCTCCTATTCCAGAAGAAAGTATCATGGAACGCTTAATTAAACAGGCTAGGTTACAGGGGCACATTAAGAATTATCGGCGCAAAGGGCTCGGTACCGAATTATTGAAATCACTACTCGATCTCGCCCGAGAAAACCAAGTGAAGCAGGTACGCGGTTCTATTGTCAAGTTAGACATTATAAGGACTCCGAATCTAATAGAATGGTATGAGAAGCGTGGATTTAGGAAAGGGCCTCCTTACCTTGGTTGTATTAAGAAAGCAATAGCGTGGATATATCTTGACTTAGACTAATTAGTAGGGGTGTTTATCTTTGAATTGATAAGGTATCTGGGATGATGAGTTTTTAGGTTGGTTAATTTTGATTTTCTGTCCGCCGAAAAAGAGGAAACAGAGAGTGGGCCGTACAGGATTCGAACCTGTGACACTCTGATTAAAAATTGTGGAGTGTTTGAATAGAGGCGTCATTGCCAAGCATCAAAAATGTTCTAAGATCAATGCACAGATTGGGCTTTCCCTACCTGACCTGGGTAGAAAGAAAGAACTGCACTCCCATCTGTTCAATCTGGTCTCGGACCTCCTCAATGTCGTCGATATGTTTGTCTTCGTCATTGAGAATACCCTCTAGAATCTCCCGGGTAGCAAAATCATTGGCATCACCGCATACCCGGATACCCAAATTGTAGGCTTTGATGGCATCGCTTTCCAGAACGTGGTCACTGGCAAACATTTTGGGAACGTCCGCGCCAATGTGCATCTTCCTGAGTTCACTAACGATGGGGGTGCCTTCAAGGAATAGAATACGCCCGATAAGCTTTTCAGCGTGTTTCATCTCTTCTATAGCACGCTTCTGGATTGTTTCGCCAAGTTTATCGTAGCCCCAGTTTTCGCACATTTCAGCATGTACCATATACTGGTTAATGGCGGTCAGTTCATCGGCTAACAGAGAGTTCAGAGTCGCGATTACTTTCTCTTCCCCTTTCATATTTACTTTTTACCTCCTTTTTCTTATAGTCTGAATTATCCGAACTACCACGGAATTTTACAATGCTATTCTCTATTGTGTCAACCTATGAAAAGCCCAGACATAGAAGCACGAGCCATAATTGCTCCTAGCTACGGTTGGTTATCTCCGGCGTCTGGCAGAATTCTGGGAACAGCCAAAGCCCGTCACGTGCCACCTCTTTGGCTATTTCTTCGCCTTGTTTTTGACCATGGGACCGATTCAACTGATATGTTGAATGTGGTGGCAGCCGGGTATTGCCTGGTATGCAGCAAGTCGGACAAAATGGAATGGGCCTTTTTGCTCTCTTAAGCAAAGGTGTTGATTTTGTCCTTGGTCGCACCGCATATGGGGCATTTCTCAGGCATATCTCCCTTATGGGTCCACCCGCAAACAGTGCATACCCGTACAGGACCAAGGTCCATATCTCCGGCTCCGGAATCGACAGACTCCTTGGCCTTCTGGAATAGTGCACGGTGAGTCTTCTCTCCCTCAAGAGCATAGTGGAAGCTCAACTCCGCACCCTTTTCTCCCTGAAACTTGGCCGTCTCAAGGTAGGTCGGGTACATCTCAGTAATCTCATAGGTTTCTCCATTAATACCTCCCTGTAGGTTCTGAGATGCGCTGCCTGAGCCAAAGACAGCCATCGAAGCGCAAAGTGCTTCCCCAAATTGGTCTTTCAGCTCACGGAAATGGTTGCTGGCATGAACCGTTTCAGCAGAAGCAATGGCTCTGAACAAGCGGGCAACATTTGGGGATCCTTGTTTCTCTGCCAAATTACCCCAAATCAAGTAACGCATGTGGGCCATTGATTCGCCGCCATGAGCATTCCGAAGATTAGCCACTGTTATTGCGTGCATTTTAACACCCCCCTTTGCAGAACTTTTCCTTTTATTTTGCTCAGACATAATCACCAGTGTCAAGAGACGGCCATTATGGAGGGCCAGCAAATGTCAGAAATGTTCACCTTTGGTGTTTTGGGGGCACATAATACCTAATTTGTAGCAGGCTTAATTTTTTGGGACATGGTGTCCCTGGAATTCCCGCTAGAATGCACCTGAGAGGCCCGAGAAAGGGCATTAAACCCTGTCTATGAAAGAGTTTTGAATCTGGCCTCTAATCCAAGCTCGTAGCATAATTGCTATGGATTAGCCTTTTTCACTTTGCGCTGGTGATAAGGGCTTGTCTATTCAGTGCCGAGGCCTGAATAGCCTTTGCCACCATCTTTGCTTAGGGGTCTGCTTAGGGGCATCCAGGAGCAATAATCGTTCCTGAAGCATTTCTGCTTTAGCTTTCCAGTAGCCGACTTCCTGGGATAATTGCTCTATTCTGTTGATAAGGGGTTGGGTTGATAGGGTATTATCTGATAAGGGCTTGGCGGGCATGGGTAGGTCGTCAATAATATATGACTCTCCGAATTTAGAAGGGACCAGCCTGGCCTTGAGCTTGCCGGACTTGATATATCGACGGATGGTAACTATGGAGACTCCTAAAGCCTGAGCAGCCTCTCTCAATGTATAGCCCTTCATCAAGAACATTGTAGCACCTTAGTCAATGTCCTTGGAATAGGGCTGATCAGTCTGACCAGGGTATCGTATAACCATATTGACCAGGGAATAGAGTAGGCCGTACAGGATTCGAACCTGTGACAACCTGATTAAAAGATACAAAAGGTATGTCCCTTAGAGTGAAAAGAAGTAACTTCTGATACCTTTTTATTGGCGATTTAGCTTCGATTTGTAACGCTAAGTCACCCTTGGTTGTTCATGGCGGTGAAAAGTTCGTTAGCAAAAGTGTTAGCAAGAGCTATATTACAATGCTGACGAGATTGCGAAACAAAACTGTTAAGAAGACCTTGTCTTTATTTATTTGCTGGGATGGAGGAATTGAATTTAACTAAAGCATCCCAGTTTATTTTGCCATTTACTACGAATTTTTCACTGAACTCAAGGGTAAATCTATTTATTATTTGAGCATATTCCTTCTGAAATTCCTCATTCTTTTCTCTCGCTGAATATCCAAGGGGTCTAATTATCTTTAAATATAAATCACTGTTTCCAGATATGAATTCCCAGAATTTTTGACCGCAATATTTATAATAATCTCCCCTATCGGGCTTGGTATTCCTACCATAGCAGCACCCGTTTACCGCGACGACATGCAACTTTGAATTGCTAGTTCGGATAGTTTGTTTAGCCTTTCGGAAATCATCCTGCATCTTTCTGATTTGGCTGCTGTTTCCCCAGTTCGGGCCAGACTTGATTGCAACAATGTAGCGTACATTATCCTTATTAAATTCCAGGTCTATACCTTGAGTGGATGATTTCCAGCCGTTATATACTTTTTGGTTAACGAAGATAGCTAGTCCTTCTAAGAAATTCCCAAATATTGTCTCTTCTTGAGAGGATAAATAAGCATCAAGTAAGATTCTCACCAAGTCTTGAGCAAGCAGAATGTTTCGAGCCTTGAAAAGATATGGGTTCTTTCTTAGTAGAATGCTGCTTAATTTAAGCTTTCTTAGACTATCTAGCCTACCCGTGTGGAAGCTGCCGATGTTGTGTTCTACATATTGGCGAACTTCCTGTGTTCTAATTACGTCCATAAAGTCATCTGCCCGGAGTTGCCGTTATTTGCAGCTTTCCACTTTTCAATTAATTCATGTGCTAGTTTGTAGTAGCTGTCCATTGCCTCTATTCCAATATAGTGCCTCTTTTGGTCTAGGCAAGCAATAGCAGTTGTTCCTGAACCGATAAAGGGGTCAAGTACTATGTCTCCTTCCCGGGTGAAAAGTTTTATGAACCAGGTTGGTAAAGAAAGAGGGAATGAAGCACTGTGGCCCCGATTAGCGCATTCAGTGGCAAGGTGTAATACATTCGTGGGATAGACGAATTGCCTCCCAAGCCAGTTGGAAACGTTCTTACCAAAACCACTTCCGACCTTAGATTCGTCTCT
Source organism: uncultured Dehalococcoidales bacterium (assembly GCA_964586515.1). Lineage (GTDB taxonomy): Bacteria > Chloroflexota > Dehalococcoidia > GIF9 > AB-539-J10 > RBG-13-51-36. Next base: position 1,470 of record CAZPGJ010000006.1, on the reverse strand, counting down.
AGTAAGGTCTGTTTCGCTCAATTTCGATAGTCTTTTTTTGCTCCAATCACCTATCGGGACCATGACGGATTCTTGGTACATCTTGAATTTCTTTTGCTTGTTGAATTGCAAACATCGTTCCCATGCATCTCTAAAACGATTAGGCCACTTACCGGGGTAACAGTTCTTCTTATGCCAAATATATTCCTCTGTCCAAAGCCAACCTTGCTTTCTCATTTCGAGGATTAGCTCAATGACGTAGGTCTGACGTTCGCCGTCTTCTGTTCTTTCTTTTATGTTTAAGACAAAAGTACCGTCATTCTTTAGGACTCGCTTCAATTCGGAAGCTATTGGTAAAAACCAATTAACATATTCTTTAATGGGAATTCCCTTATACGTGTTTTTCCGGTTGTCAGCATAAGGCGGCGAGGTGAAAACCAAATTGATGCAAGAATCCGGAAGAGATTTCAAGGCAGTTAACGAATCACCTTGAATTATTCTGTCAAGCTCTAGCAAGGTACTCGTTTCAATTGCCATTGTTACGGCCCTATTAGTCTTTAGTGTAATTATAGCATACAGCCTATAGCCTAAAAACCTGATAAGGACTTGACAAGATTAAGCAAATTTAGAGAGGCTGATGTTGGAAAATTCTGATGGTTTAGCTGGTGAGCTGCAGTGGACAGGTTCCGAGCTTGTGTTTGGTAAGAGACAAGTTATTCCTGCTTGGCAGCAGTTGTTTTTAGCCTATCCTGGGGTTACACAATGAGTTCATTATTTGGATGGCGCAGGCGTTCTACCATAGACAATGCGGGCTTTCGTTCAATATAGGCAACTGTAACTTAACATGTGGTATGATTGTCGGTGGCAGGGCAAGGACTCATGCTCAGTTCCAGAACAATTAAGAAGAGAGCAATTCAATACGGGGCAGATATCTGTGGGGTCGCTCCAGTGGCTCGGTTTGTGGATGCTCCGAAGGGCTTCCACCCGTGTGATATCTATCCTGATTGTAAATCGGTAGTTGTCTTTGCATCTCATTTTCCCTTAAGCACCCTTCAGGCTAAAACCAATGCGCCCTATACCTTAGTGAGAAACAGAATGGTCGATAAATTGGACGGGATTTCCCTTCATGTATCCGGTGAATTAGAAACGGGAGGCGTTGTGTCAGTTCCAATTCCCTCCGCTGGGCCATATGAATATTGGGATGCAGGCCGAAATCATGGAAGAGGGATTCTATCACTGAAACACGCAGGTGCCCTCGCTGGGCTAGGGGTACTTGGGAAAAATACTCTTCTTATGAACGAAAGATTCGGGAATATGATCTGGCTTGGGGCTATTCTTGTGTCCATTGATTTAGAGCCCGATCCGGTTGCGTCTTATGAAGGTTGTACTTCTGAATGCACATTGTGCATAGATTCATGTCCACAGCATGCTCTTGACGGTTCTCTTGTATTTAGGTTGTTACCTCCTTTAATGACCTTAATAGCCCTTCCC
>CAZPGJ010000005.1:0-167954 GCA_964586515.1 uncultured Dehalococcoidales bacterium | reverse complement strand
GGGAAGGGCTATTAAGGTCATTAAAGGAGGTAACAACCTAAATACAAGAGAACCGGGTAAAGTAAGGCTTATCGAAGCTCATCTGCCAAAAAATTTTCTGTGAGGGATTCTTCATCCTCTTCATCTAATTCTCTTATTGCTGCAATTATTTCTTTGAGAGAAATCCCCACTCCGATTTCCACCTCTGTCAGGTTCTAATCATATTGCTCACCTCTGCAGTTCTCAATCGTTAAGAAGAATTCTAGCAAATCATGGATTGTAGGAGGTATGCTTTGCTAAAATATCCTTATGAAAGACTCTTTTACTGTTCACGATTTACCCCGCAGTGAGCGTCCCCGGGAGAGGCTGCTTAAGCTGGGCAGTGAGGCTCTTTCTGCCCAGGAAATTTTAGCTTTAATCCTGGGTCGAGGAATCAAAGGTGAATCAGTCATGGTAACTAGCCAGAAGCTGTTAAGCCGGTTTGGCAATCTCAAAGGTATTGCCAATGCCTCTGTAGAGGAGTTGACTCAGACGAGAGGTATTGGGCCAGCCAAGGCGGCGCAGATTAAGGCTGCCCTTGAATTGAGTAAAAGGCTGGAAGGTGATGCCAGCGAGAAGCCCAAGCCGATGCTGAAGTCGCCGGAGGATGTAGCTGCCGTAGTGAAGAGCCAGTTGAAAGGCAAGAAGAAGGAGCATTTTTTGGTGCTTTGCCTGGATACTAGAAACAGGTTAATAAATTGTAAGCCAGTTTCCATAGGCAGCCTGGATACGAGCATTGTTCATCCCCGTGAGGTGTTTAAGGAAGCGGTATCTTCCTGCGCCGCTTCGGTAATTTTTGCTCATAATCATCCTTCGGGTGACCCTGACCCATCCAAAGAGGATGTTGAGCTAACCAAGAGGCTGGCTAAAGCCGGTGAAATCATAGGCATTGATGTCCTTGACCACATCATTGTCTGCGATAAGGGTTACTTAAGCCTGAAAGCTAAGAATTTGTTCTAAATTAATTTACTGTGGCTTAATTTCTGAGATATACTATCGGGCAAGTGAGCATCGTGAAGACTAGCGAGAGAAGCGAGGTTTTCTTTTTCCCCTATGATAGGGGTAGGGCTTTCCTCAGAGGGTTGAGGACTCTTTTCTCTAAAGTAGCCAATGTTGTCTCTGCGGGTGATTCAGTGGCGGTGAAGGTTCACATGGGAGAATATGGCGGTAGTGCTTACCTTCGCCCGCCGATAGTGCGCCGGGCATGTGATTTGATTAAGGAAGCTGGGGGCAAGCCGTTTGTCACCGATACCACCACTCTTTATCCCGAGGGGAGATTCACTGCCAGCCAATATCTGACTACAGCAGCCTACAATGGCTTTACCGAGGAATCAATGGGAGCGCCTGTAGTTATCGCTGATGGGGAGCGAGGTTGTGACGGAGAGTTGGTGGATATCCCCAGGCAGGTTTCTGGTTGCTCTTTAGATAAGATTAAGATAGCCAGGAAGATTTTCGATGCCGACTCTATGATAGTTCTTTCTCATGTGAAAGGGCATGCGCTATCCGGCTTTGGCGGCTCTGTCAAGAATGTGGGTATGGGCTGTGTTATCAAGGAGTCGAAGGCTGCTCAACATAGGGTAAATCGGGCTCTCATTGACATCTCCAAATGCACAGGCTGTGGACAGTGCGTTGAAGCTTGCCCCTTTAAAGCTTTGTCTTTACTTGAGGAAAAAATGGTTCGTGATGATGAGAAGTGCATGGATTGCAGTCATTGTCTTTATCTTTGCCCAGAAGGTGTTTATTCCATGCCTCCCCAGGCACAAGAGAAGTTTCAAGTTTCTCTGGCTCACGCTGCCATGGGAGTGCTAAGCCGGTTTCACTCCAAAGTGGCTTTCATCAATTTCGTCCAGGATGTAACGCGATTGTGTGACTGTGCTACGCCATCAGGTTCGCTAGTAGTTCCCGATATTGGCATCCTCGCCTCCATAGACGTGGTAGCTATTGACAGGGCATCGCTGGACTTGATTGCTCAAAGCAAGCCCGTAGGAAAATTTGCCAAAATCAGCTCTCCTGATATATTAGGCAAGATAAATGGCACCGATAGCCTGATTCAAATAAGAACTGCTCAGGAGCTTGGCTTGGGCAACATGGCGTATGAGCTAAAAGAGCAAAAATAAAAATGCAAAATGACAAAGCAAAATTTAAAAATGGATTTAAGGGTCAAGGGAAGAAAATGATTTTTGCATTTTAATTTGTAATTTTGATTTTTTATCCTTGCTTTTTGATATTTCTCTCAGGATTTAGTCATTATTTAGAACGTTATTCGAAGTAACATGGAAGATATTGAGCTAGCTCGCTCTCTTTTGGAAGAAGAGAAATGGAATCTCGTCATAGTGAAGGGAGGCCAAATTCTTTTCAGCTCCAGAGAGCGCGGAGTAGCCCCCTTTTTCCAGGCTGTTCAGAATATGGGAAAAACTTTACATAATGCTGCAGCGGCTGACCGCATTGTGGGCTTAGCTGTAGCTATGCTTTGCCTTCATGCTCGGGTAGCCTCAGTGTATGCTGGCATAGCAAGCCAGGGGGCGATTGATATGCTCAAGAGGAAAGGAGTGACCATTAGTAGTAAGAATACAGTCCCTTATATCTCTAACTACGATGGCACAGACTTGTGTCCTTTCGAGAAGCTGGCGGGAAGCTGCCAAAAGCCTTCTCAATTATTTGCCGCGTTACAGTCTCTTTTCGCCGAAGGTGACCAGTGAAAAGAATTTGGCATCTTGCATTATTAGCTTTTCTTTTGTCAGCTTTATTGATTTTACCTTCGACTGCCTGTCAGCCGTCTTCCAGCGGTCAGGGAGTCCTTAATTTATGGGATACTGGCCCTCTAACACTTGACCCGGCGATTGCTGCCGATGTGTCTTCCTATATGTACATCATGCAAATCTTCTCTGGCTTGGTTCGCCTTGACCAGCAGCTGAACATAGTGCCTGATATTGCTGAGAGCTTGCCAGAGGAAAGTCCTGATGGCAAAACATATACCTTCCATCTGCGACATGGGGTGAAATTTCAGGGTGGCAGGGAGGTCACAGCTGCCGATTTCAAATACTCCTGGGAGCGAGCTTGCAACCCTGCTACTGGCTCTGGCACAGCCGCTACGTATCTGGGCGATATCGTCGGTGCCAAAGATGTGCTGGCGGGAAACGCGACAGAAATCTCCGGGGTCAAAGTCATTGATGACTACACTCTTCAGGTTACCATTGATGCTCCCAAGGCCTACTTCCTGGACAAGCTGGCTTATCCCACCGCCTTTGTGGTTGATAAAGCTAATGTGGAATCCGGTGCAAACTGGTGGCAGCAGCCAGATGGGACGGGGCCATTCAAGCTAAAGCAATGGGAACCAGGCCAGCAGCTGATTTTGGAGCGTAGCCAGATTTATTACGGCGAGCTGGCCAAATTGGCGCAGGTAGTCTTTCATTTTTCGGCTGCTGCGCCCATGGCCCTCTATGAGACAGGGCAGATTGATGTTACCCCTGTTTCTACGAGTTACATTGACGAGGTCAGTGACGAGACTAACCCGCTTCATTTAGAGTTGGCCGTAACGCCCGAGCTCAGCCTCTATTATATTGGCTTCAATACTGCTAAACCTCCCTTCGACGACGTTAACGTCCGCCGTGCCTTTTGCCTTGCTGTGGATAAAGAGCATATCGCTAAGGTGATATTGAGGGGCATGGTAAGTGAAGCTGAGGGTATTTTGCCACCGGGCATGCCTGGCTATAACGCGACTCTTGAGGGATTGGACTACAATGTGGAAAAGGCGAAAGAGCTCATCGCCGCCTCGAAATACGGAGATGTCTCGAACTTCCCCCCTATCACCCTGACTGTTGAAGGCTATGGCAATAGCATTCCCAGTTATCTGGGTGCCATCATCCAGGAATGGCAACAGAATCTCGGCGTGAAAGTCTCGGTGAGGCAACTGGAACCGGAGAATTTCCTTTATAACCTGAACCAAGAGAAGGATGAGATGTTTGCACTGGGGTGGGTAGCTGACTACCCCGACCCGTGTGATTTCCTCGATATTCTCTTTCATACCGGCAGCGAAAATAATATCTTCGAATACAGCAACCCCAGCCTGGATGCTTTACTTGACCGGGCAGCTGTAGAACAAGATAAGGCTGTCCGTCTGGCTATGTACCAACAAGCTGAGCAATTGGTGGTTGATCAGGCTCCTTGTCTCCCTCTGTTCCATGGCGCCAACTATATCTTGGTGAAGCCTTATGTCAAAGACTACAAGCTCAGTCCCCTGGGTGTTCCCGACCTGAGCAAGGTGTATATCGACAAGGGCTAAATTCCAAATCCAAAAGGCGCTCCGCTTCAAATCCTAAATCCTAAGCACTAAATTCTAAACAAATACAAAATTCAAAATCCTAAATATTTTGGTCATTTGTGCTTCGGTATTGTTTAGTATTTAGAGATTAGTATTTGGGGTTTTCCGCTTGGGTGCTTGGGATTCAGGAATTTTCACTGTGAGGTCGGGGCTTGTCCCTTATCATACCGCTGGTAGATAGTCTCGGAGCTATATTGGAGTGGTCTGCGGTGGTATAATGATAAGGAATGGAAAGGGAGGCGATGCTCTATGAGAAGGTTCCCGGCGGCAGGGTGAGGTGTCATGTTTGCCAGTGGAGGTGCCTTATTAATCCCGGTAAGCTTGGCGTTTGCCGTATGCGCATCAATCGAGATGGCACGCTGTATAGCATGAATTATGCCGAGGTATCCTCGATGGCAGCCGACCATATTGAAAAAAAACCTCTATTTCATTTCTTCCCTGGTACCTATGCCTTCTCTTTAGGCACCTGGGGATGCAATTTTCACTGCAAGGGATGCCAGAACTGGGAGATTTCTTGCGTGGATATCCCGCGAGGTTCACAGCAATTGCTCCCGGAAAGAGAGATAGAGCTAACCAAGAGCTATAATTGCCAGGGTGTTGCCTGGACTTATAATGAGCCGGCGATTTGGTTTGAATACACTCTGGACTCAGCCAGGCTGGCTAAAGAGAATAATCTATACACTGTGTATGTGACCAATGGCTATGCCACGCCTGAAGCTCTGGATACCATAGGGCCCTGGCTTGATGCCTGGAGGGTGGATGTCAAGGGCTTCACCGACGGGTTCTATCGGCAGCTAGCCAAAATTCCTCGGTGGGGGGGCATTCTGGACGTTGCCAGGCGGGCTAAAGAGAAATGGCATATGCATGTAGAGGTGGTGACCAATATCATTCCTACGATGAACGATGACGAGGAGCAGCTCAAGAACATTGCTACCTGGATTCGAGACAACCTGGGCGAGCTCACTCCCTGGCACGTAACTCGTTTCTATCCCATGCGCGAATTTACCAATGTGTCGGCTACCCCGATATCCACTTTAGAAAGGGCTTATCAGATTGGGAGAGAGGCGGGGTTGAAATTTGTCTATCTGGGCAATGTGCCGGGGCACGAATATGAAAATACCGTATGTTATTCTTGTGGCAGGATGGTTGTTCGACGCATTGGCTATGATATTCAGGTAGTGGGGCTGGATGGCTCGAGGTGTAAATTCTGCGGAGCTGAGCTTAATTTCCGGACATGATTTTCCTCTCCCATTTGGGGAGTAGTTGCTCAATTTATTGAACAGCCTGATAAATCAGGCAATTAGGTAAGTTGTCACCCTCACCTTGATCCTCTCCCATCGAGGGAGAGGGAAGAGGGTGGGGAGGGAGGTGCTTTATGGCAAGGGGACTGCATCCAGTGGTAAAACTGGCTAAGGAGACTGTGGAAAGCTATATTCGGAAGGGTAAAACGCCCAAGCCCAGGAAGTTAACTCCGGAGATGAGAGAGCGGGCGGGGGTTTTTGTTTCCCTTCATAAACACGGGCAATTAAGGGGATGTATTGGCACCTTTGAGCCAACTAAGAATAGCGTGGCTGAAGAAATCATTGCCAACGCTATTAGCTCATCTACCGGAGACCCTCGCTTTCCCCCGGTGACTGCATCTGAGCTTGATGACCTGGAATATAGCGTGGATATTCTTACTAAGCCTGAGCCAGTCACAGATATCAACCAGCTTGACCCTAAAGAATATGGCATTATCGTGGAGAGTGGTTGGAAAAAAGGACTTTTGCTGCCTGACCTGGAAGGCGTGGATAGCGTTGAGGAGCAGATTGCTATTTGCCGGCTCAAGGCAGGAATAGCAGCCAGCGAGCCGGTTAGGCTCTATCGCTTTCAGGTGAGGAGATTCAAGTAACAGGTTGTGATTACCAATAATGGACAGGATGCCTCTTTTCGACCTACCAGAGGAAAAGGACTTACCTCAGAGTATGCCCTTAGCAGCAAGGATGCGACCACAGACGTTTGCTGAGTTCGTGGGACAGGAGCATTTGGTTGCCGAGGGACGGGTGCTCCGCAAGTGCATCGAGGCAGACCAGCTACCTTCTATGGTATTCTGGGGACCGCCAGGCAGCGGAAAAACAACTCTGGCTCACATTATCGCCAATGTCACCAGAGCACACTTCAGTCCTTTGAGTGCCGTGAGTGCTGGGGTGGCTGATTTGCGGCGTGTTATTGGGGAAGCTAAAAAGAGACTAAAATCATCGGGACAGAGGACTATTCTTTTTGTTGATGAGATTCACCGTTTTAATAAGGCCCAACAGGATGCCGTATTGCCTTTCGTGGAAAATGGCACAGTGACTTTCATCGGCGCAACTACGGAAAACCCCTCCTTCGAGGTTATCGCCCCGCTTCTTTCTCGGTGCCGGGTTTTTCGACTGAATCCGCTGAGCGATGAGGAGGTCAGGCTCGTCGTGCAGCGAGCTATCAAGGATGTGGAAAGAGGGCTGGGAAAGTTCCAGATCAGCATGAGTGAAGAGACTTTGCACCACTTGGTGACTATGTCCAACGGCGATGCTCGGGTGGCTTTGAATGCTTTAGAAATGGCGACATTTGCTACTTTGCCTGATGCTAGTGGCTTGCGGTCAATAGACTTGTCTGCCATTGAGGAAGCGCTGCAGCACCGTGCTTTGCTCTACGACAAGAGTGGCGACCAGCATTATGACCTGATTTCGGCGCTGCATAAGTCGTTACGCGGCTCCGACCCTGATGCAGCTTTATACTGGCTAGGGCGTATGCTTGAAGCTGGGGAAGACCCTCTGTATATCGCCCGTCGCTTGATGCGCTTTGCTTCTGAGGACGTTGGTGTGGCTGATCCTCAAGCGCTGGTGATAGCGGTAGCTGCCCAGCAGGCAGTGCACTTTGTGGGCTTGCCCGAGGGCAACCTGGCTCTAGCGGAAGCGGTGGTCTACCTGGCCGCTGCGCCCAAAAGCAACTCGTTGTACCAAGCTTACTCTCGGGTTCAACAGGACATCCAACATGGCCGAAATGAGCCCGTGCCACTCCACTTGCGTAACCCGGTGACTGACCTGATGCGTCGGATGGGACACGGGCAGGGCTATAAATATGCTCATGATTACCCTGACCATTTCGCCAGGCAACAGAACTTGCCGCCTTCTCTCCAGGGGAAACGCTATTACACGCCTGGCGGCCAAGGCTATGAAAAAGAGATTGCTGACAGGTTAAAGAAGTGGTGGGGGGAAGAGAAAGGCTAGCTCATACGGGCGCACAAGGCAGACGAGCTACTACCTCAATCAGCAAATTCCTTCGACTTCACTCAGGACAGGCCTGAACGAATTCAAATATAAAAATGAAAGCGGAATACCATAAGTGGAGCACAGGTTTTTGCATTTGAACTGTAATTTTGTTTTTTATTTTTGAATTTTGATAAGTGCCGGAAAACAGAAGCATCCCTAATCACATGAGCGAGTACAAGGTATAGTAGAAATTTCTTATGGTATGCTATAATGCACGATGTATCTGAAGAGAACTTTGGGACGGGAAGCGCATATTGACCAGTGTGGAAATAGGCGGGGCTTGGTTTTGCATTCCTGCATTCTTTCTTCTATTGTTGATATCACGAATAGATTGGTCCTGCTGACCTCGCTTATTCCTCGCAGAAAAAAGCTGGACGAATATTCTTGCTTGTCGATCCCCTTATCTAATGAGGGAGAGGAGGTGTACTTTGGCTAGGTTTTCCCTAATTCCTAGAGATGTGGAGTTCTACGATCTGTTCGAACAGGAAACGGCTAATCTGGTCATTGCTGCAGAGAAGCTGGTTGACTTCTTCGAAAACTACGAAAACGTGGAAGAGAAAGCGAAAGAGCTCAAGGAGTTGGAACACAGGGGCGACATCATAACGCACGAGATAATAGCACGCGTGCATCGAAGCTTTGTGACTCCCATCGACAGGGAGGATATTACTCTCCTGGCCCACAGCCTGGATGATGTAATGGATTTCATCGAGGCTGCGGGCAGGACAGCCTGCCTTTATCATATTGGTATACCCACGGAAAGAGCCCGAGAGCTGGCCCGAATTGTGCTCAAGATGGCCCGCAAGTTGAATGAAGTAGTGCCTCGCCTGCGCCGCCGTGACCAGTTTACATGGATTCTTAAGCAGTGTGTGGATATTAATACTCTGGAAAATGATGCCGACGAAGTGCAGCATGCTGCGCTGGCCGAGCTGTTCGAAGTTTGCTCTACGGACACGTGCGGGGTAATCAAGTGGCGCGAAATCTACGGGCACCTGGAAAGCGCCACCGACCGGGGCGAAGATGTCGCCAACGTTCTTGAAGGTATAGTGTTGAAGCATGCCTGAGCTCGCTCTTCTGGTCGTGGTGATAGCGGCAGCCATCGGCTTTGGTGTGGTTAATGGTGTCAATGATGCTGCTAATGCTGTCGCTGGTTCGGTGGGCTCTCGAGCTATTTCACCTCGAAACGCCGTAACACTGGCTGCCGTTCTTAACTTCACTGGTGCCGCTACGGGTACTGCTGTAGCTGTAACCATCGGTAAGGGAATTTTGGTTCAAGGGGCAATTTCATATGTAACAGTGATTGCAGGTCTGGTAGCAGCGATCATCTGGGGAGCTACAGCTACCCGTCTGGGTCTGCCGGTGAGCGTGACTCACAGCTTTGTCAGCGGGCTGGCGGCGGCGGGGATAGCGGTGGCGGGCTGGCATGCGGTGATATGGAATGTCCTGGAACGGGTCGGGGCATCGGTGGTTATTGCTCCGACTCTGGGTTTCGTCGGTGGCTTTGCTCTTATGGTTGTCCTTTTGCGGGCATTGCGCCGAAGCGCTCCCACCAGGATGAGAGTTGCCTTCAGCCGTCTGCAATGGCTCACTACTGCCTTTCTATCTTATACCCACGGCCTGAATGATGGGCAGATGCCCGTAGGTGTTATCACTATGGCGCTGGTGATTCATACCGGGCAGAGCAATCTGTGGGAGAGTATCCCCTTGTGGGTGAAGCTCGTAGCGGCTCTAGCCATCAGCCTGGGCACCGCTGTCGGCGGCTGGCGGGTTATTAAAACTGTCGGTTTAAAGATCACTGCTCTGGAACCTGTTCATGGTTTTGCTTCCCAGGCCTCGGCAGCTACTGTTATTGAGATAGCCTCGCTCCTGGGTATCCCCGTAAGCACCACTCATTGTGTCACGGGAGCTACAATGGGCGTGGGTGCTACAAAACGCCTGTCCGCAGTAAGATGGGGAGTGACCAGAAATATCGTACTGGCCTGGGTCTTGACTTTCCCGATATGCGGTGCCCTCGGCTGGGTAGTAGCGTCGCTTCTGAACACGGTCTTGTGAGGTGACAAAACCCCTTTGCCCCTTTAGAACACATGTGCTATGATACCTTGGTGAAGCTATTGCCGGCGGCTCTTCAAAAGCAGGACTACAACCTGGCAGCTCACGTCCTTGTCTATGGCTTGGTCAAAGCCTCGGTGAAAAAACCCAAAAATTCTCTGAATCTTCGTGGACCCCAGAAGTGTTATGGCAGCAGAAGGAAAAGGCCGAAGAAAGGATAGCCCGCGAGGTTTCTATAGCCGGGCTCTGGACGAGGCGGAAAAGATCGAGCTGGAGGAAGCTTCTCATATCGAAGGAATCGACGAAGAAATTGCCCTTCTCAGAGTAAAGCTCAGGGAACTTCTGGAAGAGCAGCCGGAGCGAATTGACCTGCACTTCGAGGCAGCTAATATCATAGCCCGGCTGGTAAGAACCCGATATCAAATTACCAAGGAACAGAAGAAATCTCTTAAGGAAGCCATCCAGAAAGTCTTGGCCGAAGTCGCTGTGCCCCTCGGGGTTGGTATTGGAATTAAAGCAGCAGTCAAGTAAGCATGTTACAGCTCAAATCCTAAGCACTACATTCCAAATCCCTTCACCTTTGCTCAGGACAGGTCTAAACAAACCCAAATGTCAAAATCCAAATGCTTAAATGTCTCGCAAAGTCAGAAGTCAAAATGCAGAATGCAAAGTGCAAGGTGCAGAAACTGAACAAACCAAATGTCAAAAGCACTTTGGTTTGTCATTGAGATTTTGAACTTGATTTGGCATTTGAGCTTTGGAATTTGCCATTGGCTGCGATTCTGGCCTTTGTTTGACATTTGAGCTTTGTCATTTGATATTGCTTAGAGCTTAGATATTAGGATTTTATTTTAATGGAACTGAGACCTTATCAACTGGAAGTGGCGCGGGCGGCTATGGACTCTATCCAGAAGGGGATGGGGTTGACCTTTTCTGTGGAGATTGCCAGGCAGGGAGGTAAAAACGAGCTTTCCGCGCATCTGGAAGTTCTGCTGTTAACGCTATATATGGCCAGGGGAGGCAATCTTATAAAGTGCACCCCGACTTTTAAGCCTCAAACCATTATATCCATAGAAAGATTGAAACAGAGGCTGGATGATTTTGGTTTTGCTGGCATTTATCGTCTCCAGTTAGGCTATATTGTCCAGCTCGGCAACGCCAGAGTCATCTTTCTGTCGGCTGAAGGCTCGTCTTCAGTGGTGGGACACACCGCTGACATACTCATGGAGATTGATGAATCGCAGGATATTAGCCAGGAAAAGTACACCAAGGAATTCCGTCCCATGGGTTCAGCCACCAATGTGACCACGATTCTTTATGGCACCACCTGGGATGATAGCACCTTGCTGGAAGAAGTAAAGCAGGCTAATCTGGAACTGGAAAGAAACGATGGCATTAAGCGCCACTTTAGATATGACTGGTGGGAGGTCGGCCGGCACAATCCTGACTACGCAAAATTTGTTCAGGCAGAGCGGCAAAGACTGGGTGAAGAGCATCCCCTGTTCAGGACTCAATATGCTTTATTGCCTATCACCCACGGCGGGGGCTTCCTATCACGGCAGCAGATAGCTCTGATGCTGGGAGAACACCAGAGGCAATCGCAGCCTGAAGGGAGAAGGACTTATATTGCTGGCGTGGATTTGGCCGGGGAGCATGAGCCGGAATTGACCGGAGGGGATGTTCCTGTCATTGGTAAGGGAAGAGGGTGTGATTCCACTGTAATCACCATTGCCGAGGTGGATGCCCGCCTGCCACCCGCTCGCCGAGCTTTAGCGGGCGAGAGCCTTGGCGGGCAGGCCGCTAACCCATCACAGCCGCTGTTGAAAGTTGTGGAACAATACCAGTGGACGGGAACGCCTCATAGCCAGCTTTATACCCAGATGATAGATATCCTTAAGAATGTCTGGAGTTGCCACAGGATAGTGGTGGACGCTACCGGCATTGGTCAGTCTGTAGCTAGTTTTCTCCGAAAGGAACTGGGAGGCAGGGTCATCCCGTTCGTCATTACCTCCAGGAGCAAGTCCGACATGGGTTTTGAGCTATTGTCCCTTGTCAATTCCGGGAGGCTTAAACTCTACAAGCAGGACGGTTCTCGAGAGTATAAGGAGACCCTGTTTGAGCTAAAAGGAGCCAGGGTGCGATATCGCCCCAACCAGACGATGAATTTTTATGTTGACCCTCAAGAGGGACATGATGATTTTCTCGTGAGCCTGGCTCTGGTGGTCCAGGCCGCTAAAGGTCTTAGCCCCAGGGAAGCCAAAGGTTGGCTCCGGGAAAGTTAGCTCGCTTGTTGTCATTGCGAGCCCCGACTTGCCGGGGCGTGGCAATCTCCTTGCCCCTCCGAGATTGCTTCGTCGCTACGCTCCTCGCAATGACAGGAAGGGAGTATCATTGCGAGCACCTCAAAGGGGCGTGGCAATCTCCACGGCTAAATTCCAAATTCCAAGCACTAAATCCTAAACAAATTCCAATTTTCAAATTACAAATTCAAAACTGTTTAATCCTTCGGATTTTGGTCATTTGATATTGTTTAGAATTTAGAAATTAGGATTTTCTCTATTTCACTCCAGGGTAGGCAGGTCTTTGCTTAGCTCAGCCAGCGATTCAATCCTCTTCTTAGTTTGCTCTAGCTGTCCCTGATGTTCTTGGGCATACTGCGTAGCTTGCTCGTAAAACTCTTTTATCCTGGGCACAAAGGATAACTGGGATAATATCAGGGCAACGTCGACAAAGTGCTTCTCTCCGGGAAAATCACCGCCTCGAATCATGGCGTTGGCTGCCAGCTCCTTGATGTAGTCGCTAATGCTCTTGACCATGTCCATATTCAGCTCTTTTTCCGGGCCAGATATGATATATATAGCTTTGCCGGCATCCTTGGGGTCACAAGTGAGGGAGAGGTCAGAGATGGTGGCGTCTAAGGCCTGTGTCCCTCTGAAGCTTTCCAGGGCTTTCTCGCGGAAGCTTTTCTTCCTTATCTCCCAGGGGAAACGAAATGAAGGAAGCTCAGTTCTCCCCAGGCCAATAGCGGTCCATCCCTCCAGGCTGGCAATTATGTCCCCGCCATCTATCGTCCGCGACCCCACATATTTGGCCCTGGTTACCTCACCGGCGCACATTAAATCATAGAAGGGCTCGGCAATCATCCTGTTTATTCTATCCATATTACTAACGAGACTGGCATCTTTTCTCACATACCTCTGGTTATCAGCGAGAAAAATGGCATCCACTATATCATAAGTGGATTTCAGGCAAGTAGCGGTGTTATATGTGCTTCTGGATTCCGTGGTCTGCTCATGCTCAAAAGGCAAAACTACCAGGGCGTAAACTGGCTTGCTGATATATCTATCCTTAACTGCCCTGGCTATTATAGGCAGCGCTCCCGACCCCGTGCCGCCGGCAGCGCCAGCTATGAGCAAAAAGGCATGTGTCTCGTAAAACTGTGGGCTGGCTTTCACGGCATCCAGTACCTTATCACCGTCCTCCTTGGCCAATTGAGCTCCTAGCTCGTTTATCTTGCCTACCCCATGTCCCAGGGTCCGGCGTAAGCCTAGGAGCACGCGGTGCGCGTAGTCGTCCTTGATAAACCTTAGCCCGGTCAAATCCGCCTGGTCTGTATTTACAGCGATGACGGTGGGAGCTATGGTTGCCTTGCGCTGAGCACGCGCCTTGAAATTTAGCCGGGCAAAGTGGTCAGCAATCCGGGAGCCACACTGCCCTAATCCGATAACTGTTAGCTTCATTTTTCCCTCCTTCTTTCTTTGCTGCTGGTTCCCATTTTCCTCTATACTACTCCCCTTTGATTTGTTATTGCTTTGTATACCTTACTATACTATTCTACCAGCCAGGGATAAACCCCACCACTACGGTTTTTTATCCCCCCTTATCTTAAAGGGGGGATAAAGGGGGGTTATGATTAAGAAGGACTCACCGTTGTAAGATGAAGACTCTCTTTCATAACTCCCTTGGCCCCTCTTATCCTTCACTTCGTTCAAGGACAAGCCTTAAGAGGGGGAATTTGGCCACTCCTTTAATAGTAATATATTCTTTTCCTTATTACGAAATAGTAAACCAGGGTGCCGATGAGCACCACTATTGCGATGATGCTAAGAATGAATGCCCATAGGGGCAAGAGTCCAGCTCGAAAGGAACGGGCTGCGGTCCAGTTGCCTGCGTTCCCTGCGCCATCTACGGCTTGCACAATCCAGTAGTAGGTGCCATAGCTTAGGGCTTTCTCCAGGGTATAGTTTGTTGCCGTTATGTTCTGAACCGAGACTGTGGGGTCAACGAGTTCTCCAGTGGCGGTGACATTATCACTGGCTGCTATTTGCAGGCTGTAGTAAACACCGCTGGGATCAGGAGGTACCGCCGACCACTCAAATGTTGGCCTCACCACCCTGCCTATAAATCCCACCCTGCTTCCGTTGGGTGGTGAAATGAGTTCCGGTGTGCCCGGAGGCGTTGATTCCATGGTGAAGATAGCGGTGGCCGCATAATTCCCCGCAGCATCCGCGGCTGTCACCACTCGCTCGCCATGCTGGCTCCGGGGCACGATAAAACTTGCCTCGAAGCTGCCCTGGCCGTTGGTCGTGGCTGTTTCTATCTGGCTACCATCGTACATGATGTTCACATTTTCGTTGATGGGAAATCCGTGCCCGTTGACGGTCAAGCTGGTGCCCACATGTCCTCCGTCGGGGGACAGTGCCAGGCCAGGCTTTATCTCGAAGCTGAGCGGGTTTATGTTTCGCTCCGGCGTCGATTCTCCGTAAGCGGTCACGCTGTATGTGCCTATGGGCATTTCGGGCACCTCGAAGTTCCCCTGCCAGTAACCGTTGTCGTCAGCTCTGATGATTCCCGTCTCCACTTCCTCGCCCGCAAATAATATCTTGATGTACCTGTCGTCAGGATAAAATCCGTTGCCCGTCATCGTTATGTTTTCGCCCGGGCTGCCTGATGACTCAGCCAGGCTTATGGTCGGAGTTACTGCAAACGTGGCATCCTTGACTTGATAGAAGCTGCTACTGTCACCCCTGGCATCTATCCTATGGTCCCCTTGGGCGGAAGAAGGGACCATAAAAGTCTTCTGCCAGCTGCCATTGGCATCAGCCTTGATATTCTGAAGAACCGTGTCGTAATCAGTGCCCAAGTAGTATCTCACCTGGATGTTCTGTTCATTCTGGGCAAAGCCCTGTCCTGTCACGGTAACGTTGGTGCCCACAGGACCTTTTTCAGGGTTCACCGTCAGGCCCGGCTTTACGGTAAAAGGCTTTTCATCACGATAGGCGGACGTGCTCGCCTCCTGGGCGAGCACCATGTGCGTCCCTTCACAGCTCTCGGGAACCTGGAAGGTAGCCTGAAAATGTCTGTCACCGCCGACTATGGCGTCGTCCACCCATTCGTCTGCCGCGAAGTTTCCGTCGCCGTTCACATCGTAGTAGACGTCAACGTACTCGCCGGGCGTGAAATTTGAGCCATAGACGGTAAGGTCGTCGCCGGGAACTCCCGAGCTTGGGGAGAGTATGATAGAAGCTCCTGTGCCATCGGCTTGTGCGGGTGCGGCCGGCAGGGCAATAGCTACAACGCAGATGATAAGAGCGATGACCAGTCTTGGCAGCAATTTCATCCTACTATAATCCGTTGCAAAACTCCCTATGGTTCTCCCTCCCCTGGGCCTTCGCTCCTTGTCATTCTGAGTCCTTCAAGAGAAGGACGAAGAATCTCACCCTCACCTTAGTCCTCTCCCATCAAGGGAGAGGATTATTATATAAGCCTTGTGTTCTAACTATTATAAACGAAAATGCCGCTAAAAAGTAAGTGCGGTATTGGCTGAACTCCAAATCCCAATATCTAAATCCTAGATAATGCCAAATTACAAAGCTCAAATGTCAAACAAAGGCCAGAATCGCAGCCAATGGCAAATTCCAAAGCTCAAATGCCAAATCAAGTTCAAAATCTCAATGACAAACCAAAGTGCTTTTGACATTTGGTTTGTTCAGTTTCTGCACCTTGCACTTTGCATTCTGCATTTTGACTTCTGACTTTGCGAGACATTTAAGCATTTGGATTTAAATTGTCATTTGGATTTTGACATTTGGGTTTGTTCAGGGTCGGGCTTGTCCCCGACTTTTTCTGTTTGTCATTGCGAGCGGAGCGTGGCAATCTCCATCCCCAACAGCCCAACGAGATTGCTTCGTCGCCCCGATGAATCAGGGCTCCTCACAATGACAGAGGGGGAGGGGATTGCTTCGGCTGATTTCATCAGCCTCGCAATGACAGGAAGAGAGTGTCATTGCGAGCACCTTCTCCATTGTCATTGCGAGCGGAGCGTGGCAATCTCCTGGCTCCTGACCCCTGGCTCCTGACTCCTGACTCCTGACTACTACCAGTAGTATCTTCTCCTCCTTACGAGAGCGCGAATCAGGGCGACGATAAGCACCACTATTGCCACGATGATGACAATGAATGCCCACAGTGGCAGAAATCCGACTCGGAGCACACGGGCTGTGGTCCAGCTGCTTGGGTTCTGCGCGCCATCTACGGCCTGCACAATCCAGTAGTAGGTGCCGTGAGGCAGGGCTTCCGTCACTGTATAGCTCGTTCCAGTCAGGCCCGTAACTGAGATTATGGGGTCAACGAATTCTCCACTGGGGGTGATATTGGCGCTGGTTGCTATTTGCAGGTTATAGTAAACACCACTCTCATCGGATACCGCCGACCACTCAAACGTTGGGGTCACCACCCTGCCTATGAATCCCACTCTGGCCCTGTTGGATGGTGAAATGAGCTGCGGTGTGCCGGGGGCCTTTGACTCCATGGTGAAGGTAGCGCTGGCTATGCTGCTGGCTGAGTATCCAATTGTTACCTGGTGCTCGCCGTGCAGGCTCGCAGGTACGGGAAAACTTGCTTCGAAGCTGCCCTGGCCGTCGGTCGTGGCTGTCGTTTTCTGGTTACCATCGTACATTATGCTCACATTCTTATCAGCGGTGAATCCGTAGCCGGTGACGGTTACGTCCGTGCCCACATGGCCAGTGGTGGGCGACAATACGATGCTGGGCTTAATCTCGAAGCTGAGTCTGCTGATATCTTGCGCGGAGGTATATTCTCCTTCGGCGGTGACGGTGTAATTGCCAGCGGGCTTGTCGGGCACTGCGAAGGTCTTTTCCCAGTTACCCTGGGAATCGGCCTTGATGCCTGTAACCACCGGATTCCCGTTGAACAATATCTGGATGCCCTGCTCGTAATCTTCGAATCTGCTGCCCGTCATGGTTATGCTTTCGCCTACGCCGCCCGATGATTTATCTATGGTTATGCCCGCCGTCACTGTGAAGCTGGCATCCTTGACGTCGTAGGACTGGCTGAAATTTCCTTGAGCGTCTATCTTGTGCTCTCCCGGGTCGGAAGCGGGAATTTGGAAACTCGCCGTCCAAGTACCCCTGGCGTCCGCTATGATATTCCTTCCCACCCTCTGATATGTGTCGTCCGTGTAGTACATGACCTCGATGCCATCCTCACCCTTGGCAAACCCGTGTCCGGTCACGGTCACCGTAGTGCCCACTGGCCCCTTGTCGGGACTTACGGTCAAGCCGGCCGTGGCGTAGAAGCTGGTCTGTTTTTCGATAGTCACGATGGCATTGGTCCCCACGTCAACCAGCACCGGGTGGTCTCCCTTGCAGCTTTCGGGGACGGTGAAGGGGATTGAGAAAGTCCCGCTGGCGCTGGTCTTAGTACCTTGGGACACGAGCGTCCCATCGTAGTAAACGTCAATGTACTGGCCCGGATCGAAATTCACGCCCTCGACGATGAGCTGTGTTCCTGGGACTCCTGCAGCGGGTACAAGGTCGATGGCGGGCCCCCCGCAGGCGGCTAGCGCTGACGGTAAGGCGATAGCGACAAGACAGACGACAAGAACGATGACCAGTCTTGACAGCAATTTCATCCCGCTATAGTCCGTGGCAAAACTTCTTATATATCACCCTCACCTCAATCCTCTCCCATCAAGGGAGAGGATTCTTATCTAAGCTTGGTATTTTAGTTATTATAAATTATTATAGATGAAAGTGCCATGAAAAAGTAAATGCCGTATTGGCTATCTTCTAAACTAGAATATCTAAATCATGGAACAATGTCAAATCCTAAGCAAGGTGGTAGTAACAAGAATACGGAATTCGGTAACTAGTAAGGGAATCTACTGACTACTGGATTCTGACTCCTGACTCCTGACCCTTGCCCCCTGACTCCTGAGAAGTCTCCCCCGAGAGGCATTTCTTTGCCCTGCTGCCTGTATGCTTCCATCATCTCCTGCAGGGCATCTCTGAGCATTGCTCGACATTCCTCGATGTTTCTGCCCTCAGTAATCACCTCAGGCCACTCAATAAGCTGTCCCATGTAGCCTGAGCTTATTTTTGTATACTTCGCGGTGTAGCTTCTCACCACTGAGACATGACCTCCTCACAAGTTATGATGTTAATTATAGCAATTCTCGGCTGCCGGGTAAACCACAGCTATAGTATTTGGGGGGTGCAGAAGTTCATTCCTAACTCCCCTGGGCGAGCACTCACGGTGCTGAGTGCTTACCTAACCCCTTCTTATCCTGAGAGGGGGAACTTGGTAACTCTGATAACTCCCCTGGCCCCTCTTATGTTAAGAGGGGGATTCTAACTAGACCGTCCCCCACTTAAGACAAGGGTCCTTTCCTTTGTTTCCCCCTTAAGGTAAGGGGGATAAAGGGGGTTATGATTGCTGCAAGGTATTTATTCGTAACTCCCCCTAACCCCCTCTTATCCTAGGAGGGGGATTTCACCCTCACGTTAACCTCTCCCGTCAAGGGAGAGGGGACAAAGGTTGGGATCCATTCCTTGCCTCTTGTTTGTCGTTGCGAGCCCCGACTTGTCGGGGCGTGGCAATCTCACTTACGACCCGAGATTGCTTCGGCTGGCTTCGTCAGCCTGGCAATGACACGCCACACGTCATTGCGAGCACCTGAAGGGTGCGTGGCAATCCCGTATCCCGCTGAGACGGCGGAGCCGGCTAGCCCCCTCTTATCCTAGGAGGGGAAATTTGATAAGTCTGATAACTCCCCTCGCCCCTCTTATGTTAAGAGGGGAACTTTAGAAAGCAAAGGGGGCGGCTCAGAGCCGCCCCCTTTGAAATCACCTCTTCCTCTCCCTTCCAAGGAGAGGATTCAGGTGAGGGTATCCTTATACCCGACGAGTCCTGAAGATAAGCACTATAACCACAATCACCAGGACCGCGCCGATGGCAATAACCACCCAGACCCAGACGGGAGTCGGAGTAGGGGTAGGTGTAACCGGAGGTGGTGTCGCAGCCACCGTGCGGAATGTGCCTATGGCACTCTTGCTTATCTCGGCACCGTTGTTGTAAGCGGTCACCTGCCAGTAGTAAGGAGTGTCATTGGACAGCGCGGTTCCGGTGTAGCTGGTGGCAGTGCTGTGCAGCCCGGTCTTGTTGAGAATAGGAGAAGAGAGGTCAGCGTTCTTGGACAGCACGAAGTCGAATGAGTCGGCAGTCGCCAGTATGTGCCAGCTGAAGGCCACATTGCTCACTGCCACGTCGGTGGCTCCCGGCGTGGGAGCGACAAGGTCAATAGCGGCGGCCGACGCAGTGGGTGAAACCGTGAAGCTCTGAGCGGTGGACCACCAGCTGTGAATTACCTGGTTGCCGGTCCCTGCAGCCCTCATCCTCCAGTAGTAGGTGGTCTGGGGCTGGAAGTAACAGCCGAGAAACTCGGTGGGGTTAGCTCCGCTTTGGGGGGTAACGGTGTAGTAAGTACCGTCTATGCCGGAGTAAGGGCCGGTGATAGTTGGCGGCAGGGATGAGCCGGCCTGCGGAGTTAGCTCCACGGGCTGGGTGAAGCCCGAATCAAGTGCGAACTGGATGTCGTAGGAACAGGCGTCGCACAGTTGGTCCCACTTGATGGTGAACGGCACATTGCAGCAGCCGCAGCTGCTGGTGCCCACGACGTAACCGCTGGCAGGCGAAACGAGCGTGACATTCTGCTTGGCGAAGCAGTCCTCGAACGTCCAGACGGTGCCGGGTTTGCCCTTGACCATGTTATAGCTGCTGCCGCTGTCAATGGCGTAGAGATTGGTGTAGGTGTCGGGCGTCGTGCAGCCGCAGGCCTTGAGTGCCTCAGGTTCCATTTCGAGCATCACTCCTGTGTCGAGTCCATAGGTCAGGTAATCCCATAGGGCGCGACAGGCAGAGCAGCTTACCTTGCCGGCGAGAGGGGTCAGGCAGCGGGCCACCCCAGTTGAGTTTGAGGTGACGTAGCTGGCGTAGAGGACGCCGCCGGTAGCAGCGCTGGTGAAGGGGTTGCCGTTAATATTGCTCAGCACCAGGCCGGTATAGGCGTGATTATCGGCGCCGAGGTTGTTCCAGCTTGTACTTGTGCCGATGACCCAGTCGTAGATGCCGCCTGTCTCTAATGGCGTTCCACCATCAACGGCGGCATAGATTACGTTGTTGGTGTCGAAGTAAGTATCGAAGGCCACGGTAACTAAGCCGGTGATGGGGGTTGTCGTGTCGAGCAGCGTGAAGGTCGTGCCACCATCGCTGGAGTAAGCAACATCGCCGTTCTGGCCGCCGACAAGGATGTCGTTGCCGTGAAGGGCGATGGTGTAACCGGCAGCAACTCCGCTGGCCACGGGGGTAGTCCAGCTAACGGCCTTGCCGTAGTCATTGGACATGGCGACATCGCCAGTTGCGCCCAGGGCGTAGATGTCGCCGGCATCTTTCACCGCCAGGTCGACGATATCCGTTACCGTGGAGGCTCCGGTCTTCCAGCAGTCCCACGTTTCCATGCTATTGTAGTAAATGGTATTGGTCCCGTAGTCCACGAGATACACGTTGTCGCCGGTGGTTTCCACTGAAGCCGGAGGCAGTCTGAGCAGGCCCACCTGGTCCGCGCCCAGCTTGCCGCACCACGTCCTCACCCAGTATCCGGCGTATTCCGGGGCCTCGGGGAGGCTGGTGGTGCCGTCGACCCAGACGCTCGCGCAATAGGTCGCGCTTGGGCCAACGGTGGCCAGAAATATCTTGTTGCAGACGGGGGAAACGGCGACGTCGGTGATTTTGGTAATCTGGGTGTCAACCAGGCTGAGCTGGTTCCAGACAGTAAAGTCGCTGTCGAAGTAGGCTACCGACCAGGCGCTCTCATCATAGGACACAAAGCCAACTTCCGGAGCAGGTTGCCCGTAGAGGGCAACAGCATAAGCCTTGTTAGGATTGGTGCCCTGGCCCGCGGGATAGTTGGCGTCTACATAGGACACGGCCATGCCGGCCACCCCGGTGGGCAGCTTGCAGGCCGCTTGCCAGGGAGTGCAGCAGATGAGCATGTTGGCGACCGTGTCGTTGTGGTAGACCGCGACGCCCTGGCAGGGTGTCGCATAGCCTTCGCCTCCGTTGCCCCACACTCCCGCGATAGCCTTACCTTCAGCTATGGTGCCCAGGTAGGACACATTGGTCAGCCAGGGACTGTTCGGTACCTGCTGGTTGATAACCGTGGGCGTGCCGTCCATGACCATAACTATCTTGCCCGTCGGGGTCAGGGGACTGCCACTATAATAGTTCACCCACACCCAGGCGTATCTGGTGGTGGAGCTACTGCCATCGTAGTTACTAGGCAGGGCTATGCCTGCTACAAGTCCGGGATTGAAATTGGTACTAAAATAGTTGAGTGCGGTGGCGATGCCGGTATTCTGGAGTACCGGCACGGCCTTCGCAAAACCGCCAGCTGCGTTCCAACCGCTGGATGTCGTTCCCCACGTGCCGGACTCCAGGTAAACGGCGCTATTAGTACCGGCGGTCACGTTTGCGACGGTGGTAACCAGGATGGCATGGTCCGTGGGCCAGTTGGGGGAGAAGATGACATCGGTGACCCACGTCGAGGTGATGCTAGCAGCGGCGACATCCCAGCCGGTGTATACATGGGCGCCGCCGGTGGTATCTATCCAGGTGCTGTAGCTCTCCGAGCTAACGGTAACCCTGGAACGGAAAACCACGGCGTTACCGCTATTGTCTTGGCCGCCGATGGCGATGTCACGCACGCCGCTCACCGCGGGGGAGACGGCCAGCTGGGTGACGCCGTAGCTCGGTGCGGTTCCGGAAAAGACGGCGCTGCCATCAGCAACTTGGCCGGCGCTCACGAAAGTGCTGCCGCCATCGGTAGAGAAGTACACGTACACCTCACTGTTGGCCACGAGGGCCACAGCCAGGAAGCTGGGGTCCATCCCGTCCGTAGCCACTTGCAGTATCTCGCTTAATTTGTACCCATCCTTGGTGACCTGCTTACTGAGGGTGTCGGTAAGGTCGGTCCAGGTGGCACCGCTGGTTGTGGACTTCAACAGGCGAGAAGTGTAGGCAGTCTGGTTCTCAGCGTACGCCTGTACCACGGCATAGGCCACGCTTCCGTCGGAAGCCAGGGCGTAATCATAAATTACAGACCCGGGCGCCAGGACCCAGCTGGTTGTGCTCGGCGTGGACACCGTCGCCCACTCAGCCGTGGGCGTGGTAGTGGCGGCGCTCACCTTGTGGGCAGGAGCCGCCGTAATAAACAGACCGATGGCCAGTGCTGCAGCGATGAGTATATACATCGCCCTCACTGGCCACGCTCTTGCTTTAATCATTATTTCCTCCTTTTATAGGTATCCAACTTATTTTCACTCTCGCCCGAGGTCGACCCCTCCGGGCTCGAGTCATTGGAAACATTTTCTTCAGTAAACCTAGTTTTAAGCCTGCCTCATTTCAGGCTGCCCTTTGCCTTACGGAAATCCTAAATTCTAATTTCTAAGCCCTAAACTTATTTTTAGGATTTAGTGCTTAGGATTTCGTATTTAGCTCATGCCCGGGCCAGGCATCCTTCTCTTCCCCTTGGCGAATCCATTTGTGTGCCTCGCTTTGCTTTCATAACTCCCCTTGCCCCTCTTATCTTAAGAGGGGAATTTTGGAGTTAATTGCTCCTCTTAGCTTAAGGGGGGAGCAAAAGCAAAGAGAATTCGCTTCGGGACTTTGCCATAGGCGTCACCTCCTTTCTATTTTTCATTAATGTCATTCTGCATCCGTGGTTGCCTGATTTACTAGGCCCGGCCAGAATGACAGGCAATGTCATCGAACAATATTCAATTGTTAAAGTTCCAACACAATCGGCCAAAAGCCATAACACTAGGCTTAGGCCTACCTAACCTTTTACTTTAAACCTCTATAATCTATTTTGTCAATAGGTAAATTAAAAAATTCGCCAAAATAGCTAAATTTATTATACCAGCGGGCCTTCTTTTGTCAATATGCCTAATATAGCGAGGTATCATGACCCCACCGCGGCAGTGGCCATCCCTTCGCCGAAATCCCAAATTTCAAGGACCAAATCCAGAAATTAGTAGCCAGTAGTCAAAATTCAGCATTCAGAGATTTCCCTAGTGGCTACTGGATCCTGTATTCTTGTTACTACCACTTGGCTTAGGATTTGTCATATTTTGCTCTGTCATTTTGCACTTTTATTTTTGCTTTCTGCATTTTGAAAGGGTTCCTTCGCGCCTCGAAACCCCCTCTCCTCTCCCTTGAAGGGAGAGGACTAAGGTGAAGGTGAGATTCTTCGAGTGGCTCAGAAGGACAAAATCGCCTTGCTCTTTTAGAACAACAGTGCTAATTTATACTCCATTATGGAAAATGAGATTCGGCTTCGCCGAATGGGTAAGAATGGGCTTTGCCCATTGGGTAATCAGGGTTCAAAAGCGGAAAGTAGATTGATATATGGAAAGTGAATTGATGTGGGATTTATTGCCTGAGGAATTCCCCTACGAAGATAAGGGTTGTGAGCTTTTTCCCTCCTGCCTTAACTGCCCCTTTCCTGATTGTCTTGAGGAAGAGCCCTGGGGGAAGGAGAGGTTCTTAAAGCGCCGGCGGGCCGAGAGGATGCTGGAGTTGAAGCAAGAGGGTAAAAGCGTTAAGGAGATTGCCCGCATATTTGAGGTGAGCCCGAGAACGGTACAGAGATGGCTGAAGACGGTGCGGGCAGCCTCGCAAAGTTAAAAATCAAAATGCAAGGTACAAAGTGCAAAAGTAAATTTTTGAGTTTTACTCAGTAATTTTGGTATTTGACTTTTGATTTTTGAATTGTTTTTTGGAAATGACTGATTCTTCACTTCGTTCGAGGACGAGCTTCAACCCGTCCCAGCTAGCCCGCATGGACACTACACGCCTGGCTAATTACCGTGCTAACCTAGACTTTTATCAGGGCAATCACTGGCCCACGCAGTCACGCCACCGCCAGCTCGTGTTCAACTACGCCAAGGTCTCCATAGACAAGGTCACCAGCTTTCTTATGCCGGGACTCGGCTTTGCCTGTTACCCTCTGAAAGCTGACAGCTCTCAGCTGACAGCTGCTAGGAAAGCCGAGCAGCTATTGCATCAGGTCTATGAGCAAAACAACCTTCAGCAGCTCGACTACGAAACAGAGATTGACACCGCCATCCTGGGTGACGGCTGCTATAAGGTCATCTGGGATACCGGCGAGAAGCGTATCCGTATCACCGCCCCCGACGTGTTGGGCATCTTCGCCTGGTGGCTGGGAGACGATACGTCTCGAGTCTGGCGGGTAGCTTCGCGCTATAGCCTTACCCAGGATGAGATCCAGCTTCTTTATGACCATGCCATCGAGAAGAAGCAAGCCGTTATAACCGAAGTCTGGACAGCCAAGACCTTCGAGCTCTTCCTGGACAGCGACCCCATCGAATCCAAGCCCAATCCCTACGGCTTTATCCCCTTCGTCATCTTCCCCAACCTCCGTGAGCCCAAGAAGTTCTGGGGTACCTCCGATATCCCATCGCTTATCCAGCCGCAGCGAGAGCTTAACCGGGCCCTGAGCCAGCTATCCCGCATCCTTGAGCTGTCAGGCAATCCCATTGCCGTCCTCGAGAACATCGCCTCAGCTGAGGACATCAAGGTCCAGCCCGGGGCCCTATGGACGATACCCGAGGATGCTAAGGCTTATCTTCTGGACTTATTGCAAGGAGGAGGTGTTAGGCTCCATGTCGACTATATCGATTTGCTTTACCGTTCGCTTCATGATGTCTCTGAGCTCCCCCGGGCAGCCTGGGGAGGCGTCGAGAAGGAACTCTCCGGCTCAGCACTGCGGATCGAGCTCGGCAGCCTGATCCAGAAGGTGGTGCGAAAACGCACCGTCAGGACCAATGTATATCACCAGCGAAATGCCATGATCTTAAGGCTGAGCGAAAAGTATATGAACGAGAACTTTGAAGGAGTAAACCACCGCGTGGTCTGGGGTCAAATACTGCCACAAGATGTAGATAGGCAAGCCCAGACCGAGCAGCTCTTAGTCCAGGCCGGAGTCCACAGCCGGAGGACGGCCATGGACGAAATGGGCATCCAGGACCCCGACGAGGAGTTTAACCGCTGGCTGGAGGAAAGGAAGAAAATCCTGGAAATGAACAGGGAGTTTAGGGCAGCCTCCACACGTGGCGGAGCGAGAGAGAGAGCGGTTGCCGCGGAGATGGAAGTGCCTGAGTAATAACCTTGTCCCTGCGAAAGCAGGGATCTAGGAAAGGAGAGACTTATGCCAGAAGAAAACGAAGAAACCCAAGAAACCCAACAAACTCAACAAACTCTGGAGGCCATCAAGGCCGAGCTCGAGGAGGAGAAGGAGGCCAAGGCCACCCTCGAGAAGCTCGCAACTGAGAACGCCGCCCGCATCGCTGAGCTCACCCAGCTTAAGGACATCCACTCCAAGGCTGTGTCCAAGTACCTCGATGCCGTCAAAGCCGCCAACCCTACCATCCCTGGCGACGTCATCACCGGCGACACCATCGAGGACATAGACGCCTCGGTCCAGAAGGCCCAGTCCATCGCCGAGTCCGTCAAGGCCAACCTCGAAGCCCAGGCCAAGGAGGCTAAGGTCCCCGCAGGGGCGCCGCCCAGGGGCGAGATATCCCTCGAGGGCTTAACCCCCAGAGAGAAGATCGCCGCTGGAATACAGCAAAAAGGAGGAACTAGCTAACTATGAGTATATCTTTAACAGAAGCCAGTAAGCTCTCGACTGATATCCTGCTTAAAGGAATCATCGAGACCATCGTCAAGGACAGCCCTATCTTGCAGCAGCTGCCCTTCATTCAAATCGTGGGCAATAGCCTGAAGTATAACCGGGAGAAGACTTTGCCCACCGTGGCCTGGTATGACCCCGTCACCGATACCTGGACCACCTCAGAGCCGGCTTTCGAACAGTGCTCGGCCAGCCTCTGCATCCTTGGTGGAGACGCCGATGTCGACAACTTCCTCAAGGCCACCCGGAGTAACATCCAGGACCTCGAGGCCGCCGTCATCGAGCAGAAGGCCAAGGCCTTGAGAAACGAGTTCGAGAACGCCTTCCTGAACGGGGATTCGGGCGTGAACGCCAAGCAGCCCGACGGCCTGTATAAGACCATGAAGGGCACAGCCTGGCTGGCCACCACCGCCTACTCCCTGGGAGACATCGTCGTCCCCACGGCTGGACTCGAGAATGGCTTCCGCTACGAGTGCACCACCGCCGGCACGTCGGATGTCTCCGAGCCCACCTGGCCCACCACCGAGGGCGGGACTGTTACCGACGGCACCGTGGTCTGGACCTGCCGACTCGGCAGCCACCTCGGCTCAGGGGCTAACGGCGCCACCCTTTCTCTAACCAGCTTGGACAAGCTCATCGACCTGGTCAGAGGCGGCAAGCCCGACCTGCTGTTAATGAGCCGCCGGTCCCGCCGGAAGATCGCCTTGCTGGCCCGGGCTGCCGGCACCAACCTTCTCATCGGAGAGGGCAAGCTCGGCGAGGTCGTCGAATATTACAACGGCATACCTGTGGCCATCTCCGACTGGGTCAAGGACAACTACACCGTGGGCACGTCCAGCGACTGCTCGGCTATCTTCGCCTTCCAGATGGGAGAGGGCGCCGTCTGCGGCCTATCCAGCCCCGAGATGATTCAGGTCGAGCGCCTCGGCTCGCTGGAGACCAAGGACGCCTCCCGTACCAGGGTCAAGTGGTATGTATCCCTGGCCAACTTCTCCATCGTCAAGGCCGCCATGCTCACAGGAGTGAGAGACTAACAGAAAACAGGAGTCAGGGATCAGTAGTCAGAATTCAGAACTACTGGCTCCTGACTACTGGCTACTAAGCTGATAGCTGATAGCTGAAAGCTGAGGACTGAAAAATGAACTTAACCGAAATGATAGCCCGGGTCCGTGAGGACCTTCAGGACACCGATAGCCTGAACTACCGCTGGACGGACGCCGAGGTCGACGGCGCCATCGACAGGGTAGTTATGGAGTACTCCCTTCATGCTCCCATCGAGCAGCAGAACGATATCGCCACCACCGATGGCAATACTGAGCTCGATATTTCCACCCTCACAGGCTTGCTCAAAATCGAGTCCGTTGAGTTCCCCATCGGCCAGAGCTCTAAATACTACCAGCGCACCGAGTACTGGGCCGGCCACCTTTACATGGAAGACGAGGGCGACGGGACCAACGCCCGTGTCCGCTGGCTTAAGAAGCACACTCTGGACGCCGGGTCCACCACCATCCCGACGGAGCACGAGGAGATTATAGTCCTCGGCGCCACAGGCTATTTAGCCATGTCAGCCTCGGCCTACACAGTGGACAGGGCCAGTATCGCCGGCCGGCACGCCACCATCAACTTCAAAGCCTGGGGCAAGGAGCGCCTTGACCGCTACGATAAGAAGCTCAAACAGGTTGCCCAGGCCAACCGAGTAATCCAGGGGACATTCTACACCGATGAATAAAAGGGTTCCCCTCTTAAGATAAGAGGGGCCAGGGGAGTTACGAAAAGGGGAGTTATGATCGAGGTAGCCATCCTCAAAAACTTCAACAGCAGTACCTACAAGGCCGGCGTCCAGCTCGCAGGCTCCCTCACGACCTACTTCGATGACATCAACGTGGCCAAGAATATCCCATCATCGGCTCTGGTCATCGGCAACTACGTCATCCTGGCCATCCCCGGGGGCAACCCCAGGGACGCCTGCGTCATCGCCACCTGGCCCCAGGGCAGCCCCGGCGGAGGCGCTGGCTCATTCCTCGATTTATCCGATACTCCTTCCAGCTACGTAGGGCAGGCCGGCAAATTCGCAAAGGTCAATGCCGCTGAAAATGCCTTGGAGTTTATTTCAGGTTGGGCAAAGATAGCCGAAATTATCCCAGGCTCTGATGTGGACTACGTTGACTTTACTGGTCTGGACATAAACACAGACAAATTCTACATGCTTTTCACCTCCATAAAGAATCCACTAGCCACCTCAATATGGGCTTACCTTTTCGTCGAAGCCGACTACACAAGCTCAAACTACTATATGCAGAGATTCACAGCGAGTGACACAACAGTTTCAGCAGCAAGATACAACTGGCCAGGCCTTTCATGGATACCACCAACAGACCGCTCATTCCAGATAACCTTCATCACCAGAGACCCAGACGGGTACTTCAGGTTTAATCTAGTCAACAATCGCTACACAGGCTCCAACATCGAGTTAGAAAATTCCGCTGGTTCAAAAACTGCCCCAGTTACAAACATAACACAGCTCCGTATAGCCGCAACCACAGCCTCCGGCATAGGTGCTGGCTCAATATTTATTCTTTGCAAACCAAGGAGTGCATAAGGAGGAAAACCATGCCTAAGTCAAAAGTCAAAGAAGCCCTGAATCCCCCTCTTAAGGTAAGAGGGGCCAGGGGAGTTATGAAGGAGGAATCAATGAGCAAAGTCAAAGAAGCAATCTCAAAGGAAAAGACCAAAGAGGGACTACCTAGAGAGGCCTTCGCCATAGTGGGCGACCCCCAGGATCCTGAGACCTGGAAGCTCCCCCATCACACCAGGGCCATCTTCAGGTACCTCCAGGGGAGAATCAACCTGGAGAAGACCGTTGACTGGGACCGCATGCCGGCAGCCGTCGCAAGCCTCAGCCGCGGTGGATATCGAGGGGAGAGGGTCCAGGCCTCCGAGGAGGACATCATCCAGGCCGCCCGTCACCTGGCTAATCATTATGAAAAGGCCGGCAAGTCCGTCCCCGACACCCTGGGCGCCCTCATCTAATTCCCCTTGTCATCCCCGCGAAAGCGGGGATCTCAGGGGCTAGCCCCTGATTGAATCAGGGGTCAGGGGAGTTATGAAAATTGCCGAGGGAACGAAGGCTCTGAGTATAAACCCCAAGTCGCAAAAACAAAAACAGGGGCTTTCTTGAGCCTCTCAGGGCCCTCCCACTGTCATTGCAAGGAGTTTCCCTCTTGTCATTGCGAGGAGTGAAACGACGAAGCAATCTCGAAGGATAAGGAGTGAACATGTCACAACAACAGAACAAGTCTAACCCGACCCTGGTCGAGGTCTTCACGGAAATGTTTAGGGCCATTGCCCGTCCCGCCGTCACCATCATCTTCGCTGCCGTCATCGCCCAGGCCGTCGTCCAGGGCATAGATGTCCCTGAGTGGTTCCTGGGCCTGGCCATCCCCTGCATCACCTGGTGGTTCGCCGAGCGGACAGTAACGCACATCAAGGACAAGAAGGAGCAGAGCTAATGAATCACGACAAAGGATTCCTGAAAGGACTTAACATCAGCGCCTTCCTGGACGTCTACCAGGAGTGGCACGCCTTCACGGAGGGCTTCTGCGAGGTCCTCTGCCCCTGGCCGGCCAGGCATCAGCTCACAGGGGAGCTGCTAACCGACCTGCAGGGCGACCATCACTACTACGCCTTCGGCCGCGTAGTCGGCGTCATCGCCTGGCTTGTCATCGCCACCATCATCAAAGTGGTGTTTTTTTGAATAGGAGGCAGAAGTCAGTAGCCAGTAGGGGGAGGAAGCTCCTGAATTCTGACTCCTGACTACTTAGTAGAATGAGAACTTTATCGAGCACGCTCTTAGCCGCTCAGAAAAAGCCCGACCGCCTCCCCTACGTCGAGGCCAAGGTCTATGACTACGAAGCCGGCATCAAGAGGCTATCCTGGACTCGCCTTTACACAGGCTCCGAACCCGACAACCACCATGGCATCGCCTTCGACGGCCAGGGCAGCATGCACCGCATCCGGGCCGACGCCGGCAATATTCTCTACCGCCAGAAAATCGCCGACCCTGGCCCGAGCTCCGACTACTCCCTGTGGACGCAGATCGCCACCGACTGTGCCGGGCCCTGTGCCATCGCCGCTTATGGCGCTAAGGTCTATATCTTCTACAGGACCATTACCAACGTCCTCTGGAAATACTACTCCCATGACTACGGCCAGACCTGGTCTAACGCCCAGCTCGTCGCCTATGCCGATGTCCTCTCCCTGGCTGCGTGTTGGTGGGGCACCGGCGACATCGTGGTCTGCTTCGCCCTCAAGTCCAATGAGCTCAACGGCATCACCCTCGATACCATCACCCAGACCGCCATGCAGCATACATGGTCCGATGCCAACCATCCCTTGCTTGATACCTACGGCATCGGAGCGACCTATAATGACTCCCCCGACCAGTGCGAGATAGTCTTGGCCGGCAAAGAGTCCGACTCTCCCTATAATCACTACGACCTATTCAGGACGAAGTTCTCCAACACCTACGAGTTCCTGGCTCTTGAGAGCTTCCTCATGTCCCCGGACGGAGAGGACATCACTTACGAATACCCCGACTGCCATTTACCCGCCGTAGCCTCCGGCGAAGGCGGGCCGGAATATGAGACAAACCGCATCATCGCCGTGGAGAAGTTCGCCGGTACCACCGCCTATACCCGCCCCCTTACCTGTCACATGGTCAAGGGCACAGCCTGGAGCGACACCACTTTCACCGAGCCCAAGCCCCACCCTGTCACCCCCGATTTAATCGGGGGTCTAACCTACGGTCTCCGCCTCCAGAGCACCAGCGACTACTGGTGGCTGGAGAGGCCCGACGGAGTCTGGAGAGCTCCCCGCCCCGCTTTACCCGCCATAGTTTTAACGTCGGCGGGCGACATCGTCTCCCTCACCCAACACTGTAATTCCCCTCTTAACATAAGAGGGGATAGGGGAGTTATCATCGAGCTCGACAACTCCAAAGGCCAGTATGCCCAACCTGCGCTACTCAACAAACTCAACAAACGCTACGAACTCGTATTAAAGCTCGGCTATAAGACGACGGCCGGCAGCGAGACCTCCGAGGCCGGCACCTACTGGATTGATTCCTGGGCGTACTCCAGCTCCGTCATCCCCGCGAAAGCGGGGACCTCAACTTTCACACTCTTTTGCTTAGACGGCTGGGGCCTTATGGATCGCTGGACCGCCCGCTATCAGATGAGGTGGAATAAGGACGAAGTCAACCCCAAGAGCGTCTGGCAAATCCTTTACCAGCTCTTAGCCCGGGCCGGCATCAAGCTCACCAACACCCCCGCCAAGCCCCAGTCCTCCGCCATCAACAACTTCTACCCCGACTTTACCGTCAACCCCGGTACCGGGGGAGACACCGCCATCCGGAGGCTTCTATCCTTCGTTCCCGACAGGCTCGTCTTCCGCGGCCAGGAGGCCTTCACCAAGAACCCTTTACCCGCCGAAGCCCCTTGCTACTCTTATGTCATCCCCGCGAAAGCGGGGATCTCCGACCACCCCATCCTAGCGGGTGAGTACCACGAGGCCGTCACCGTCTCCCGCGCCCGTGCCATCGGCCGTGACGTCTCCGACATCCGCATCCTGGAGGAAGCCCAGGACTGGGACTTACTGCAGCTCGCCATCGATATCCTCGAGCAGGACTATGACCCCAACCTCCAGACCGCCGCCAGTGCCCAGGAGAGGGCCGACGCCATCCTCCGCCAAATGTCATTGCGAGCGGAGCGTGGCAATCTCATCATCCCCACCAACGTCGGCCAGGAGCTCCTCGATGTTGTCGAGGTTACCGACGAGCGCTGCGGGATTGACCAGGAAAAGTACCGGGTTCAGGCCATTCAGATTGATTACGACCGCCGCAAAGGCCAGTATGAGCAAAGGTTATCTCTGGGAGCCCCATGATTTGTTTCCGTTTAGCTAATTAGTGCTTGCTTCAAATCATCGAGCCTTGGGGTAAAAGCTTCAACGAGCCCCTGCCGGGCTAAGTGCCATTGGGGGTCAGCTTCGATATTGATAGAATCCACTGCTGTTCCTGAGATTCTCAATTGGTGCAGAGTTTCCCTGTAGTTGCTTTCTAGTTCCTGCCGTATCTTTTGTTCTGCCCCTTCATACTCTTGAACAAGCTGGCCTATTTCTTCTGCCTTTGGCTGCAGTTCAGGCCCTAAGCTGATTAGCGCTTCGATTACCCTTTTCACGCTATTTATACCCTGGGTAGTTGTAAACTCGATAGCCTCTACCAGGTGCTCGATTATAGCCTGCTTTATTATTTCTCTCTCCTTTTCTTCGTGCTTATTTAGCTCCGCAGTCATATCCAGTTGTTGGGAACTGTCCAGCCATTTTTGTGCCAGCGCCTGACCGATTTGGCGATACCCTTGTCTTTCTTGCTGTTCCTTTTCCTCGGCTGACAGCTTACCCAATCTATTTGCTCTCTCTTGAGCAATTTCCCAGGCACTCTTTAACTCACTCATACAGTTCCCTCTCCCTACGTCATTGCGAGCCCCGATTTATCGGGGCGAAGCAACCTCACATCCACATTCTTTGAGATTGCTTCAGCACTACCGTGCTTCGCAATGACGGAGTAGTGACATTATTGGCATTAGCAGTGCATTTTAGCCTATAATACTTGGGGGTTCAACAAAGTGAGTTTGAGGTTATAGTGATGATTTATCATAAATCTGTGAAGTTAGCGGAGTATTTTTATTGTTATGTCTGGCAAGGCCGAGGCAATAACTGCAATGCCATCCTCTGGCCCTCGGTTTTAAGAGGGGAGCGTCCGCACGTATTAATTGACCCTGGCCATGTCAATAATGAGCTTGGGGAGTCCTGTTTTGATTCACTGGCTGAGGCTATGGAGAAGGACGGCTTCAAAATGGAGGATATTGGTCTGGTGATTGGCACTCATAGCCATCCTGACCATATTGAAGCCACTGAATTGGTGGTGGGAAAAAGCGGTGCTTTATTTACTTTATCCCGTGAGGAGGATGAATTTTATCGTACGATGGGAAAGACGTTCTTTCAGGCGTTTGGCAGTAAGCCGCCGCAGGTTAATCCCTTCTTTTATCTTAAGGAGGGTGATTTGTCTCTGGGGGCTAAAGATAATAAAGTCGCGGTCAAGGTTTTCTTTACGCCGGGACATTCTCCCGGTTCTATTTCCCTTTATCTGGAAGAGGATAAAATATTGATCAGCGGTGACGTGGTCTTTGCTGGCAGCATAGGCCGGACTGACTTCCCTGGTGGCAGCCCTTCCTTGCTACGGAAGAGCATTGATGAGCTGTCTCAGCTTGATGTGGAATACCTTGTTCCCGGGCATAGCACTGAAATGGGCAGCATAATTGCTGGCAAGGACAAAGTAAGGCGTAATTTTTACACCGTCAAGATGTTTATTTAAAATATAAAAAGTTGGAATTCGTATGGAGACGGATGACAAAATTAAATATGCTCTGGAGCACACGGAATTAGTCCGAGCACCACAGCAAAACCTGTCCACTTTTGGCAGTTCTGTTATTGATTATTACGTTGTCACTGAACTGGTGGGTAATCTTAGTGTGGTCCGGGATGGAAAGGTAATTGCGGAAAGGCCCAAAATTGTTACTCCTGCTTACTTGGTCAATGTCGAAGGCTTTAGCGAGCAGGCAAAGAAATACATTGCCATGATGGCTCGAGAGCGCCCTTATGAATCGGGCATTTTTTACCGATATAAGAACGAACCCAAGGGGATGAACGTTGTCTCCGAGCCTATCAGGCAGGTGATAAACAAGCTCAGTTCCCAAATAGAGGAGGAGCGTAACCCATTAAGCACCATAATCAGGGGGGTGGAGGAGTTATGGGATGTATCTTTGCTCATGTTCATCTATGAACTGACTACCAAGTCGGTTCGCACCGATGTCGCCGAATTTAATCGCCGGGGCTTTTTGGACATAGATGCCAGTGGGGTGCCCCAGGGTGCCCGAGATTACATTGAAGAGCTTTTTGAGCAAGCAAGTCGTAACCTTTCCCGAGCCCCGGAGTTGGTGGTTGAGTTAAACCGCTGGGGTCTATTCCCGGAATATCAAGACCGTTTCTTTGCCCTGTTCAGAAGAAAGTGAGCCCGCCCTCATTTACATAAAGTTCATTAGGTGGTTACGCATAACCCACAGAGATTAAATCCTAAATCCTAAGCTCTAAATTCTAGACAAATACAAATTTCAAATGTCCTAAATCCAAAACCCTCTCGTTTTGGGTATTGGGATTTTTAGTTTTGGTATTGTTTAGGATTTCGAATTTCGTGCTTAGGATTTCCCTTTTTATTTGTCCATGATAGCGACTACAGGGGCAGGGTCGCTAATGCATCAGCCCCAGGTACCAGCTTAGTATATTACTTCCCCAGAGCAGTGTTACCATGGCGGCCAGGGCCAGGAAGGGACCGAAAGGAATCGTTCCCTTGAGGTTTCTCTTCTTCACTATCAATAGAGCCACGGCCACTATGCCGCCGAGAATAGCCCCCATAATAATGGAGAGAAAAACCAGAGGAAAGCCAGTAGCCAGACCAATCAAAGCAGCGAGCTTAACATCTCCCCAACCCATGCCGCCACGAGAGACTATGGCAATTAAAAGAAATATAACAAAGCCAATACCTCCGCCAAGAGCAGCGCTGGCAATCGAAGGCTGTATCACGCCGGTAAGCCAGGTGCCCTGGCTAAGCCAGGACTGAGGCAGTAAAGCCAGAAGCAAAGCCACAACCATGCCGGGATAAACCACCTTGTTCAGGATGAGCCCCTGCTCCAGGTCAATGACAAAAATGATAATGAATAGACAGGCGTAGAAAATCATGACTCCCAGCTCCACACTTAAGCCGTAATGCCAACAGAGGAGAGCGAATATGATGGCGGTGGCAAGCTCCACCCAGAATAACCTCCGAGGTATGGCAGCCTGACAGTACCGGCAGCGACCACGAAGCCCGAGGTAGCTAAATACGGGGATAAGGTCTTTAGTAGCTAGCTTATGCTGGCAAACTGCACAATGAGATGGCGGATTTACAATGGACTCATTCCGGGGCAAACGGTCAATGCACACATTGAGGAAACTGCCTACGGCCAGACCCAGAATGGCGAATAGGACTATCAAAAGTATTTCCATGGGTGCTTATTGTGGACGTATCACGGGCCTGAAGTCAATACCTACTCCAATGAAATCGAAGTTGTTGCCCGGCGTAGCTTCTTCTGTCATTGTTGCGACACAGTAACAACTGCAACATCCCATTCTACATCCCTATCAGCATAAGAGCTAAGCAACAATAAGAAGAAGGTCAACATATCGAGAAGATTATCAACCTATGAGCAAGAAACCATCATAAACTTCAACAAGGCCGAGGACATCGCCAGTGTCTTCACTTATATGAGAAGGCATGGCAGAAGCACCTGGAGAGGAAACTCGGCTTGAAGCCAGTTATGGACAACGGCTTTGGGGGCAAGGAATATGAGCTGCCGAAGGCGAGAATAAACCCACCTTGGGCACCTTGACGATTATTTGCCAGATGGTTGAAACCTTTTCTTAATGCTGCAAAAATTTCAATCCAGGTCCCAGCCGCCGACATTGCACTGCCAGGAGGTGTTCAATCCCACAGCAACCACGGTGCCGTCGGGCTTAAGCCCCACTGTGTGCAAGCCGCCTGCGGCGACGTAGACAATGCCTGTCCAGTCGCCGACATTGCACTGCCCGTCAGCGTTGGCTCCCACGGCGACCACGGTACCATCGGACTTAAGCCCCACCGTGTGCCAGTTGCCGGCAGCGACCTGGATGATGTTCATCCAGTTGCCGAGATCACACTGGTGGTAAGAGTTGTCTCCCACGGCGACCACAGTGCCGTCGGGCTTAAGCCCCACCGTGTACCCATAGCCTGCGGCGACCTGAATAATGTTCGTCCAATTGCCCACATCACACTGCCCACAGTCGTTCAATCCCACGGCGACCACAGTGCCGTTGAACTCAAGCCCCACCGTGTGCCCGCCGCCTGCGGCGACCTGAGTGATATCCGTCCAGTTGCCGACATCACATTGCCCGTAGCTGTTCAATCCCACGGCGACGACGGTGCCGTCGGCTTTAAGCCCCACCGTATGCCCGCCGCCTGCGGCGACCTGAATGATATCCGTCCAGTTGCCGACATCACACTGCCCGTAGTTGTTCCATCCTATGGCGAGCGCGGTTCTATTGGACTTAAGCCCCACCGTGTGATACCTGCCGGCGGCGACCTGGACGATGTTCGTCCAGTTGCCGACATCACACTGATGATAAGAATTGTCTCCCACGGCGACCACGGTGCCGTTGGTCTTAAGCCCCACTGTATACGCGTAGCCTGCGGCGAGGGCATATTGCTTGACAAAGTTGGCTGTTATTGAATAGTTGCCGTTCACCGTGATGTCGGTCGTGGAGGTATTGACATTGCCAATCGTGCCTGCGTCACCAGTCCAGTCGCCAAACAGGTAGCCGTTATCGGCGGTCGCCACCAGGTGGACCACCGTTCCTGCAACATAGGTAAAACTCCCTTCTCCAGGGGTGATTACCGACCCTCCAGCGGTACTGGCGATAGTGAGAGTATAAGAAGGAGTAGTCTGACCACAGCCTACCATCCCGCCGATTAAGGCTACCGCAACCAAAAAGATGCTAACTCTTGCCACGTAATAATGTTTCTTCAAGCTAAGTATTATCTTCATTTTTCACCTACAGATTCTTGTAGTCGCCTGATGCAGCGCAATACAGTGCTCTTACTCATGCCAACTATCTGGCAAACCTCAGCACTTCTACAGTAGATTCGGATGTTTGTTTTTACATACATATGGAACCTCTTCCAACACTAATTGAATGTAGTCTAAGACCCTTTCGTTTCTGCGTCAATCACCTATTAGTAACAGTACTTTCGTAATGGAGATTTGTCCTCTCTCAATCGGTGGGAACATAAGAGGAGTTCTCTGCAGAAGCTCTCATTACCACAATGCCAATCAAGCCTACTGTAAATTAGGTATTATTTTCCCAGAATAATCGGGTTTGCCCAGACCAAGGGTCAGTGAAGTTTGAGGATAGCTTGAGGCTTTATCGGAGTATTGAGCAATCTTTGTCATTATGGGGTACTTTTTTCTTGTCATTATGAGTCCCGATTTATCGGGACGAAGCAATCTCACTTATGAGACTGGACACTGGATTAGCATGGTAATATAGTAACGTGATTGCCAAAAATTAAGGGGAGATATGTCGGCAAAATATTATGTTGGTTGCAGTGGCTGGCATTATGAGCACTGGCGGGGTCTTTATTACCCCGAGGAGTTGCCCAAATCCAAATGGTTGCCGTTTTACGCCCGGCAATTTACTACTGTAGAACTCAATAACAGTTTTTATCACCTGCCTTCGGAGAAAGCTTTCACCGCATGGCGAGAATCCACACCCGACAACTTCATTTTTGCCGTTAAGGTGAGCCGGTTCATCACGCACATAAAAAGGTTAAGGAACTTAGGTTCCGCGGTGGAGAACTTTGTATCTCGGGCTAGTTTTTTGGGAGAAAAACTGGGTCCTTTGCTATATCAACTGCCGCCTAGCATGAAGCGCAACAATGAGCTATTACAAAATTTCTTATCTTCGCTGCCGCCAAAATACCAGCATGTAGTTGAATTTCGCCATGAATCCTGGATTGACGACGCTGTATTCGATATTTTGCGAGGGCACAATATTGGATTGTGCGTTTTTGACATGCCTGGCTTTAGCTGCCCTCTGGTCACTACCAGTGATTTTGCCTATATCCGATTCCATGGCAGCGAGGGTCTATATTCCAGTTGTTACTCTGGCGAAGAGCTTTCCCAATGGGCACAAAGAATTGCCCGGCTGGGGCCAAACGTTAAAGATAGCTATATCTATTTTAATAACGACGCTGAGGCATTTGCGGTTAAGAATGCTATAACACTGGGGAATTTTCTACAGTCGCTCCGCTCCAAATCCTAAATTCCAAGTGTCAAAATCCAAATGACAGATAAAATCCAAATGTTTAAATGCCAAAATTACCTCTTTTCATCCTTTGGGTTTTGAGCTTTGTCATTTGTCATTGTTTAACGAGTTCTTCTTTAACTTTGTTCGCCAGGGCTGGGGTTATGCCTTCTGTCTGGTTGAGTTCCTCTAACGAGGCTTCCCTGATAGCTTCAATGAAACCAAACTTTTTCAGCAAAGCCTTCTTTCGCTTTGGCCCGATGCCGGCGATGTTATCCAGAGCAGAGGTAATGACTTCTTTGTGGCGCAACTTCTGGTGGTAACTTATGGCGAAGCGATGGGCTTCATCCCGGGCTCTTTGCAGGATATGGAGGGCGGGAGAATCTTTAGCTATATAAACTGGCTGGGGGTTGCCGGGTATAAATACCTCCTCATTTTCTTTAGCCAGGCTAGCCATGGGGACAGAGTCTAGCCCTAATTCTTCCCTCACCTCCAGAGCGGCATTAAGTTGTCCCCTGCCGCCATCAATGAGGACAAGGTCGGGAATGATTGCCCAGGTACCTTCTCCTGTAAAGCCGCGTCTAAACCTGCGCCTCAACGTCTCTTGAATCATGGCATAATCATCAGCGCCAGCCACAGTTTTGATGCGGAAGCGACGATAATGTGCTGGTTTAGGCCAGCCTTTTTCCAAAACAACCATGCTGCCCACAGCCAAAGCGCCCTGAATATTAGAAACGTCGTAACATTCTATTCTCCGGGGCATTTTGGGCAAGCGTAGTCTGTGTTTTAGCTCTTGTAAGCCGGAGCTTATAACCTCTGCCTTCATCTCTTTGGCTTGGGCTAGTTCTAAACCTTGGGCGGCGTTTTCGGCTGCTGTATCCACCAGCTTCTTTTTGGCTCCCCGCTGTGGCACTTGAAGCTCCACCCTGCCCCCTCTTTGCTGTCCAAGCCATTCAGAGAGCACTACTGGCTCGTCCATCGGGTACTGAAGCAATATCAGCGGTGGGATATATGAAGCCGAGGCATAGTATTGTTTCACGAAGCTGGTCATTATTTGCCCGGGAGATTCGCCCTGGATGCCTTCCATAATAAAGTGGTCCTGGCCGATAAGTTTATTATTGCGAATGGAAAAGAGCTCGACATAAGCCTGTTTTTCATTTTGTGCCAGACCAATGATGTCCTTTTCCCCCTGTAATGTTATAGCAATCTTCTGCCCCTCTATGACTTTTTCTATGGCCTTAATTTGGTCGCGCAGCAAAGCTGCTCTCTCAAACTGAAGCTGCTGCGCTGCTGCTTTCATCCTGGCGTTTAATTCACGGAGAATAAGTTCCTGCTTCCCCTGTAAAAATAAGGTGACCTGGTTTATTACATCGTGGTATTCCTGTTTTTCCACTGCTCCAATGCATGGTCCGAGACAGCGGCGGATATAATAATCGAGACAAGGCCGCTTATCTTTGCCCTCGATGTGCTTGCTGCAACTACGAAAAGGAAAGATTTTCTTTATTAACCTTAAAGTTTTGCGTACTGAACCAGCACTGGCAAAAGGTCCAAAGTATCTAGCTCCGTCTTTCTGAACCCGGCGAGTGATGTAGACACCAGGCCAATCCTCGTTAATGTCTATCTTGAGGTAAGGGAAAGTCTTGTTATCTTTAAGGCGCACATTATACTTGGGGGTATGTTTCTTTATCATGTTACATTCGAGGATAAGCGCCTCTTGCTCGGAATTGGTAACTACGAACTCAAAGTCCTGTATTTTTGACACTAATCGTTGAATCTTGGATGACAGATTAGAAGGAGCGCCAAAATAACTCCTTACCCGACTGTTCAAGTTGGCGGCTTTGCCAACGTAGATAACCTTGCCCTCTTTGTCTTTAAACAGATAAACTCCGGGCTTTGCTGGCAAAGCTCTTAATTGTTCTGATTTCACGGCAAATTTATTGTAGCAAGTGGCTTGCATAGAGGCAAAATAACTCGCATTATGTTACAATAGGTGTAATGAAGTTGGATATCGATGCCTTCCTTCAATATTTGACCAGAGACAAAGGCTATTCTCATAATACTTTAGCTGCTTACCGCAATGATTTGACTCAAATGGCAGCCTTTATTACCGCAGAGCAAGCAAAGGGCATAATTACATCCTATGATGGGCTTTTGAAGAGCTATTTGCTCAAGCTCAGGGAGAAGAGATACTCTGTGGCAACAACCGCGCGCAAGGTCGCATCAGCCAAATCATTCTTCAAATTCATGGTTGATTCGGGGAGAATGAGGGAGAATCCGACACAAAATTTACCCTCTCCTCAAGTTAGCAAGCATTCTCTCAAATTCTTATCTCCGTCTGAGTACCAACAATTGCTTGCCGAGGCAGCAAAACTATCCACTCCGGAAGCTAAAAGAGATGTGGTAATGCTGGAATTACTTTATGCCACTGGTTTGCGTATAAGTGAGTTAGTGGCATTGAATGTTAAAAATATTAATTTGGAGCAAAATTGTGTGCATATTAATTCTAAGAGAGAGGTTCCTTTTGAACATCGCTTGAGCCTGATTTTAGGAAATTTCCTCAGAAGTGATAGGCTGGATTTATTATATGATGAGGGTGAGGAGGCTTTATTCCTTAACCGACGTGGTAAGAGGTTGACTAGGCAAGGGTTCTGGCAGATTATAAAGGGTTATGCCTCCAAGGCAGGTCTGGGTGACAAGGTCACACCGCAAGCCTTGCGTCATAGCTTTGCCAGACGCAAATTACAAAATGGCATTGAGCTTCGTCAACTCCAGCAGCTTTTAGGTCATGCATATATTTCCAGCACAAGAGTATATAAGCAATCTGCACCAAGGAGAGGATAATGGCAAAGAAGTCACGACGTGCTAAGGCCAAACATCGGGCTAGAATGGAAAAGGCGGCACAGGAGAGGCGTTTGCAACAACTGAGGCCTCTGCCTGCTGAGGTACAATCGCCCACCCTAGTATCTCCAAAAGTTCAAACTCCGAAAGTTCAAACTCCTAAAGTTCAAGCCCCCAAAGTTCAAGATTTAGCCAGCCGCTATCAATATGTTATACCTGAAGTAAAACGCATCGGCATCATTGCCGGAGCCATAATTCTAGTCCTTATAATACTGTCTTTCGTTCTTGGTTGACATCTTCGGGTGGTGAACTGTGGCGGATTTAAAGTGGGCTAGAGAAAATTTACTTAAATATCTTGACCACGAAATCACCGACAAGCGTGTAGTTGAAGCTATGAAGCATGTTCCCCGTGAGGCCTTTGTATCACCGGAGCAATATCATGCTGCTTATGACGATAGACCATTGGGCATTGGCTTTGGGCAAACTATCTCGCAACCCTTCATTGTGGCTCTGATGGTACAAGCTTTGGAGCTCAGGGGGGGTGAAAAGGTACTGGAGCTGGGTACTGGAAGCGGCTACGAGGCGGCGATATTAGCCGAGTTAGCTCAGCAAGTGGTTACCGTGGAGTATATACCGGAATTGGCGGAGTCAGCTAAGCAAGTTCTGGATAAACTTGGTTATTCCAACATTGAAGTTCGCGTAGCTGGTAAAACTTTGGGTTGGCCGGAGGGAGCGCCTTACGATGCTATTATAGTTTCTGCTGGTGCTCCCACTGTGCCCAAAGTTCTTTTGGAGCAACTAACTCGGGATGGGCGCTTGGTAATCCCTGTCGGCTCTCGATGGCAGCAAGAATTACTTAGGGTCACTAAACTGAGGAAAGGAAACCGCATAGAAAACTTAGGTGGTTGCTATTTCGTGCCCCTTATTGGTGAAGGTGCTTGGGGGAAGTGAAAAGAGATGAAACTGTGAAAAAACTCGGGAACAACATTTGATTGTGTGTGGGGCAAGCCGTATAATCCATAAACTAGAAATTTCGTGGAAACACTAAACT
The DNA here is from genome assembly GCA_964586515.1 of uncultured Dehalococcoidales bacterium. GTDB lineage: Bacteria > Chloroflexota > Dehalococcoidia > GIF9 > AB-539-J10 > RBG-13-51-36. The sequence goes on along the minus strand of CAZPGJ010000005.1, from coordinate 126,336 downwards.
ATTGAGACCATTTAATTATCATCCTGACTCTGAGTGAAACGAAGAGGAAAAATCTGTGTATTCTTGGGTCCCCTAGGCCAACGTCAGAATTACGGAGGGGATTATTAAACAACCTCTATGGATAATGTGAGGTGAGAATGAAAAATAGAAAAATCTCCTTATTAGCTCTGCTCTCTATTATTGTTGTCTTCAGCTTGATTCTTCCTGCTTCGGTGGCAGGAACTTCATCAACGCCTGTGTCCATGCTGGATGACTATGCGATTACTCATTTGGCGGCAGATAGCTCCAGCCTTGCTTTGGCAACGGCGCTGAATACGCCTCAAGGGCAGGTAACACCAATGGTCGCTGCTGGAGACTATCACACGGTGGGGCTTAAGGCCGACGGCACCGTGGTCGCCGAAGGATTGAACAACTGGGGGCAGTGCAATGTCGGCAACTGGACAGACATCATTCAGGTTACCGCAGGTAGCTATCACACGGTAGGACTTGAGTCCGATGGCACCGTGGTCGCCGTGGGGGACACTTATGACTATGGTCAGTGCGATGTCGGCAACTGGATGGATATCATCAAGGTCGCCGCAGGCAGCTATCATACAGTGGGGCTTAAGGCCGACGGTACTGTGATCGCCGTGGGGGACAACGATTATGGGCAGTGCAACGTTGGCAACTGGACGAATATTATCCAGGTCGCTGCGGGCGGCTACCACACGGTAGGGATTAAGTCCAATGGCACCGTGGTCGCTGTGGGATATGATGACAACGGTCAGTGTGATGTCGGCGGCTGGAAGAATATCATCCAGGTCACCGCAGGCTATGGTCACACGGTGGGGCTTAAGGCCGACGGCACTGTGGTCGCTGTGGGCGACAACGGTTATGGTCAGTGCGATGTCGGCAACTGGACGGATATCATCCAGGTCGCCGCGGGCGCTTATGACACGGTGGGGCTTAAGTCCGACGGCGCAGTGGTTGTCGTGGGGGGCAACGATTATGGCCAGTGCGATGTCGGCAATTGGACGGACATCGTCCAGGTCGCCGCAGGCTGGGGTCACACGGTGGGACTTAAGTTCAATGGCACCGTAGTTGCCGTGGGATGGCACTATTACGGCCAGTGCGATGTCAGCGGCTGGGCAGATATCGTCCAGGTTGCCGCCGGTTACGGTCACACGGTGGGACTTAAGTCCAATGGCACCGTAGTCGCTGTGGGATATAACAGTAAGGGAGAGTGCGATGTCGGCAACTGGACAGACATTACCCAGGTCGCTGCCAGCTACGAGCACACGGTGGGGCTTAAGTCCGATGGTACCGTGGTCGCGGTAGGATGGAACTTCTACGATCAGTGTGATGTCGGCAACTGGAAAAATATCATCCAGGTTGCCGCCGGCGGCTACCGCACGGTGGGGCTTAAGTCCAATGGGACCGTGGTCGCTGTGGGAGACAATACCTATGGTCAGTGTGATGTCGGCAACTGGACGGATATCATTCAGGTCGCCGCGGGCTATGGTCACACGGTGGGGCTTAGAGCCGACGGTACCGTGATTGCCGTGGGGTGGAACGCCTACGGTCAGTGTGATGTGAGTGGCTGGACCGATATTGTTCAGGTCGCGGCGGGCTGGGGGCACACGGTAGGGGTCGAGGCCAATGGCACTGTGGTCGCCGTGGGAAACAACGAGCATGGTCAATGCGATGTCAGCGGCTGGACGGACATCAAACAGGTTCCTGCAGGCGGATATTATCACACGATAGCCGTAGGCTACGGTCACACAGTGGGGGTTGAGTCTGATGGGACTGTGGTCGCGGTGGGATTGAATGACGATGGTCAGTGCGATGTCGGCAACTGGGCGGATGTTGCCCAGGTTGCCGCAGGCAACTATCACACGGTGGGACTTGAATCTGATGGCACCGCGGTCGCCGCAGGCCTTGAAGTCGAGCTTGCCAAATGGAATTTGGGAAGTGCCACCCTCTACCTTAACGTCTCCAGCAGTACTGGCGGTGAGGTAACCGGACCGGGGGAGGGGACATTCCCCTATTATCCTGGTAGGGTACTCACTCTGGTAGCCAAGCCTGAGAATGGCTACCGCTTTGTCAACTGGACTGGCGATGTGGACACCGTTGCCAATGTTAATGCTGCCCAAACCACTATTACCATGAATGACAACTATTCCATAGTGGCTAACTTTGCAGAGAACCCCCCAGTCAGTTGGCCTGTCATCGGCGGAATTATAGCGGCTGTAGTAATAGTGGGGCTGGTGATTTTCTTTGTGCGTAGAAGGAGAGCTGCCCAGGCAGAAAGGCAAGGCCGAAGCAAAGCTGCCCGGAAAAAAAGACGCTGAATTGAGCTTTCCCCCTTACCTGCCTTATAAAGGCGGAGGTACGGTTATATTGTCGTTGCAAGCCACCTTCCCCTTCCTGTCATTGGGCGCACTTGAAAGGTGGGTGACAATCTCGACCCTCACCTGCCCTACCTGGATTTCGAAGCGTAAGTGAAGAATCTCGGTTCTCGCAGTAGTACGTAGAGAAGCACAGCTTTCTCTGGCTAAGAAATGGCTCTAGAGGCCTTGTCGGGACTGAAAGTCGCGAGCTATGAAAGTTGCCTCATTGTGAGTTAAAATAGTAAGTCCTGGCTAATAAGAAAGAAACAGGAAAGCCGAGCGTGGACATTGTTGAAGCTGTCCATAAGGGAAGAGCATTCGGGTTTCCAAATCCGGGTTTTCCCATATTCTGGGGAGTCTGAGATACGCAGGTAACACTTATGGTATGTTTAGTGGTAATAAGTTACCATGAGGTTTACCGAAATGAGCCCGCTGATGTATTCTGTTATTAAGTCTGTTTTAAGAATGTAGAGAACTGTGAATGATTATCGGGAGACCATCTGCAAAACTAGCTAACGGAGGTGAAAGATGGATTTTAACTTGAGTCGAGAGCATGATATGCTGAGGGATATGGTGAAGGAGTTTGCTAACAGTGAACTGGCACCTCGCGCTTTGGAACTGGACAATAAAGGCGAATTTTTCTGGGAACAGGTGAAAAGGTCAGGGCAGTTGGGTCTCATTGGGGTGATAAACTCCAGAGAGTATGGTGGCACGGCCATGGGTCATCTGGCTAGGATGATTCTCATCGAGGAAATCTCGCGGGTTTATCCACCGATGGGCTTCTTCCATCAGACAGGCAATCTGTTAATGTACGCCATAGAAACTTTTGGCAATGACAAGCAGAAGGAAAAGTATTTGCCTGCCCTTTGTAAAGGTGAGAAGGTGAGTGCTTTTGCCCTGACTGAGGCTAGCGGTGGTTCTGACGCAGCCAGTATGCAAACTGAGGCTACTCTGGAGGGCGACTATTACGTCGTTAACGGTAGAAAATTGTGGATTAGTGCAGTCGACCCAGCAGATGCTGTAGGCTTTGTTGCCAAAACCGGGGACAAGTTCAGCGCATTTATCGTGGAAAAGGGCACACCTGGCTTTGAGGTCACTCGGAGGGAGGAAACTATAGGGCTGCGTTCTCTGCCGGTTAACGAGTTTGCTCTGACTAATTGCCGCCTACCTAAGAAAAACCTCATAGGAGAAGAGGGACGTGGTCTTGTCTGCGCTCTAACCACTATTGCTACTATCGGCAGGACAGGTGCCGCCGGGGTAGCCCTGGGCATTGCCCGCGGCTGCTATGAGATAGCTTTGAAGTTCGCCAAAGAGCGTGTCCTCTATGGCAAGCCGATAGCTGCCCTCCAGGCGATACAGTTTATGCTGGCTGATATGAATGTGGAGATTGAGGCCGCCAAGTGGCTTTGTTACAGCACTGCCTGGCAGCTTGACCAGGGCAAGACATCCCGAGACTTGGCGGTGGATATAGCCAGATGTAAGCTCTATGCTGTTGATGTCGCCAACCGCTGCGCCTATAAGGCAGTGGATATCATGGGTGCTTACGGGTTGTCTCCCGAGTACCGTGTCATCGGTCTACTAAGAGATGCTCTAGAGCTGGGCGTGGCTGCTGGCAGTCAGGAGATAATGAAAGTTACCATCGGAGCGACTATTACAAGGTAATTTAGCTCTATGGGGCTTGAAATCTTAGTTTGTATTAAACAGGTGCCGCACCCCGACCACTTCTCTGAAATTCGGCTAGATGTAGGCAGTGGGCGCATTATCCGGGAGGGTATCCCGGCTATAATAAATCCGCTGGATCGCGATGCCCTTGAAGAAGGGCTGAAGGTTAAGGAGAGGTTTTCAGGGAGGATGACCGTGATAAGCATGGGGCCTCCCCAGGCTCAAAAAGCTCTGGAGGAGGCCCTGGCAATGGGTGCGGACAGGGGCATCCTCCTTTGCGATAGGGCATTTGCTGGGGCTGATACTCTGGCAACTGCCAATACTTTATTTTATGCTATCCGAAAGCTGGGCAAGTTCGACCTTATCTATTGTGGTAACGAGACGGTGGATAGCGGCACTGCCCAGGTCGGCCCTCAACTAGCAGAACTCCTTGATATTCCTCAGGTGAGCGGTGTTCGGGAAGTTACTTTTGGTGACGAACAGATTCTAGAGGTCAAGCGTGCCCTGGAACACGGCTACATGAAGGTGAGGTTGAAGCTGCCGGCTCTGCTTTGTGTAACCAGGGATATTAATAGGCCTCGGTTGCCTACAGTACAGAGTATTATGGAAGTAGCACAGAAGGAGATGATTACCTGGAAAGCGAAAGATATCGGGGCTCCACCGGAGAGCATTGGCCTCAAAGGCTCACCAACCTGTGCCGCCGGCGTTTACGAACACAAGACGGGACGACGGTGCGAAATAATGCAGGGCTCTACCGAGGAGAAAGTTCAAAGGGCTGTGGCACGGCTTAAAGAACTGGGAGCGATATAACGAGGCGCGAAAGCATGAGTAGTTCTGGGGAAATATGGGTCATTGGCGAACAGCGCGGGGGGAGGCTTGAGGAAGTCTCACTGGAGCTTTTGAGCAAAGGGACAGCACTATCTCAAAGTATGGGTGTGACTCTTTCTGCAGTGTTGTTGGGGGATGAGGTCGAAGAAATTGCTCGGGAGCTTGTCTTCCATGGTGCTGAAAAAGTTTACCTTCTCGAAGATGCCCGGCTTCGGTATTATCAAAGTGAAGCATATGCCAGATTGCTGGCTGAGGTTATTAAGCAGCATGAGCCGCAGATAATTTTGATTGGTGCCACGGAGATTGGTAAGGAGTTGGCACCCAGGGTCGCGGCTAAGTTGAGGACAGGGTTGACGGCGCACTGCATTGACCTTTATGTTGGCGAGGTTGATGATGCTCCTCATCTCATTCACGTAGTTCCTGGCTGGGGTGGCAATTTGGTTATGCACATTATTTGCCCGCAAATGAGACCACAGGTGGTCACCATGAAACCGGGAGTGCTACCCAAGCCGGTAAGGGACGAACATAAGAAAGGCGAGATAATCAGGGTCAAACCTGGATTGAAGGATGAAGATTTCAGCCGAATAGAGACTATTGAGGTGGTTGAGGAGCCGCCCCAGGGTAAATCACTGGAGTCGGCTGACGTTGTGGTTTGTGGGGGCTGGGGCATGAATGCCCTGGGTGACTTTTCTAGGGTGCAGGAACTGGCTGATGTCCTGGGAGGAGTCGTCGCCGGCACCAGACCAGCCATGGATAAAGGCTGGGTGGAGGAAGCCCGGATGACAGGGCAGAGCGGTAAAACGGTCAGCCCGGGACTCTTCGTAAGTCTGGGAGCCTCCGGGGCGATGCACTACACTACCGGCTTTATGGGTTCTAAGGTAGTTGTGGCTGTGGACCAGAATCCGCAGGCTCCTATCTTTCAGATGGCTGACATTGGCATTGTTGGCGATTTACGCGAGGTTCTTCCCTGTCTTATTGAAGAGCTTAAGAAGGATAGAATGCCCAGGAAATTCTGAACTAAGATAAGGAGGAAAGCCAAGGCATGGAAATTGTTGAAGCTATCAATCAGAGGAAGAGCATTCGGGCTTTTAAATCCGACCCTGTGCCCAAAGAAATTCTCAAGGAGATAATGGAGCTGGCTTTGCGAGCTCCCTCCTGGGGGAATACTCAGCCCTGGGAATTCGCCATAGTGACCGGGAAAAAGCTGGAAGAAATAAGGCAAGCCTTCGTTAAAAAGGCAGAAGAGGGACACAATCCAGACACAGACATCCCTCGTCCTCGAGAATTTCCCCAGCCTTATGATACTCGTTACCGTGCTTTAGGCAGGAAAGTTCTCGAACTAAAGGGAATAAGCAGGGAGGATAAGGAGAAGAGGGGGAGGTGGCTCTTGCAAGGTTTGAGACTGTTTGAAGCTCCTTGCGTCATCTATATCTATATTGACCGCTCTTTCTACCGGCAAGGCGACGGGTTAAATATCTGGCCCCTATTCGATTGTGGTTTGGTAGCTGAGAACATTATGCTGCTGGCTACCATATACGGGCTAGGAACTATTCCTCAAATACAGGCTGTCGTGTATCCTGATGTGTTGAGGAAGGTGTTGGGAATAACAGATTCCAAGCTTATAGTGCTGGGAATATCTGTTGGCTACCCTGACTGGGATGACCCTGTAAATCAGCTCCGCTCCGAAAGAGAACCGTTGGATAATGTGAGCACCTGGTATGGCTTTGATTAAAAGATACAAAAGGTATGTCCCTGAGCGTAAGGTGAAAAGTTCGTTAGCAAAAATGTTATTTTTGGGGAGATAAACCACGCAATTAGGGAAAGAAGATAATGTCTAAATTAATTTCGCTTTCTTAGAAATCTTCCATAAGAAGTAGAGATTATTATTTTTAATTTCTTCGGGTATCGAAACAGTGTCATGGATAGAATCTATGGTCTTTAAACCTGTAATCAAGCCGAGGCTGACTAGCGCTGTTACCAATGACTGATACGGAATGTTAGCACAAAGACCAAAACTGAGTAAGGCAGTTGATATAGCAAGGTATTTAATAGACCGAGCTATGCTTGATTTCCTAATAGAGGCCAATTTTCTATCGAGCCTTGCAACATTCGGGCGAATTGCATCTTCATATATCTCTTTTGCTGTAGAAACATCAATAGGTTTATTAGGTGATATGTATTGGCTAATTATATCGTTAACGGTATCTCTGTAAGTTATGAACGAGTCATAATCAGATTGGCGTATTTTTAATAAATCTGGTAAAGCTACGTTTTGAAATATTGGCATCTCGAATACGATATAGCTGGATAAAACATCATTGTAAGAAAGTAGTGACTGGTCTTTTGAAATAGATTTTAGAAGGTTTATATCGATATTATTGTCTGTTATATATTTTATGTTATTCTTAGATTGATAATATTGGAGAAAATATATATCTAGCGCCATGGGGCGTAGAATCGAGTGAATTACGTCGGACTCTATTATGTCTTTCTGAGATAATGAAAATACTGTCGTGGATGGGTGGTCATGTATTTTTCTTTCCAGGTCCGAAGGAATAGATGACGTGAGATAATAAAATCTTCCGTGCTCAAATAAGTCCTCATCACAGAAAACTCTAAAATGATATTTGGCATGGTAGATGGGATCAGGTTCTGGAAGAATATATAATTTTGCAGAGGTAGAGCTGGCGAGTGACTCCCCAATATTTACTAAGGTATTGTTTAGACTTGGGGAGAGGTCCTCAATGTCTAAGATAAGATTTTGGTGGCATTGTGGACATAAAAGTATTTCAGTTGGAATAAATCTAATTATGCCGGACATGATTAGAGATTTAATTTCCATAAGTATTTTAAGTTCACAAGCAAAGCTGTTGCGGATTGACTCCTGGTCGTACAAATCACTGAAGTCCTTTACGTGGGCTGATAAATGGAAATAACGAGAGAAATAGTTCTGAACATAAACACAATCAGAGTATAGAGCAGCGAATCTGCCAAGGGTATCTATTTTTTTACGTCTACATCTCCATTCTCTACATCCAGTTCCGTAAAGTGCACTCATCCGTGAATTTGCAAAGAATTGATAGGTCTTTATATCTGATATCGCGACTGGGTTAGATTCATTTTCAATCGAATTGTAAAATTCTTCCGCCAGATTTGCGATTTTAGCAAGGCTAAAATCTTGCATTATCTTACCCTCGATTTTTTTGGGGGTATTTAGATTATATTTATCGATTAGTTCAAATGTTTTTTCGTACATAATTTAAACTCAAATAACGGTAATTTATTCGATGCCATACTGAAGTGGTCACATATCTATGGTAATAGGTGGATGATGTTTGAAAGCGCGTGATTGAATAATTGAAAGAGTTGCCTAATCTGCTCCGGATTTAGTGCCAGATGAAGAGCAATGGTAACGGCTACATTGATAGCAATGCCTCTCCAATCGAACCTATTGTGTTTATCGACAGCATCGGAAAGGTGTTGCAGCAGCTTATTGATACTGGCTAGTTCTTTCTTTTGTAGATTGAAGGTATCTTTAATTGAGAGGCGTAATTCATCGATAGAACGTTTGAGCTGCTTTTTTCCTTCTCTGAGAATGGCTCAAGGTCGAGAGGAGATTCTATTTGACTCCCTGGCTCTGAAAGAGCGTCTTGAAGCGCCTGCCATAAGTCAGGAGTATTGAGTTCATCGAGATAGGGTCGTACAACGGTATTGAGCCATTCCTTGAGCTTAGTATTTACATCGTCAATATCGTAGTAAGCATATGGACCTCTAAAGGGGAGACTTGGTGTAAAGGTGGAATGGTAAAATTCAAATGTGTAAAAATCATCACAGGACCGTAACGCAAAGCGTAGTGGTGAATTGCGGAGTTGTATCATGAAGAATTCTTTTTTGTCGATAGTTTGGTATTGCGAATCGAAAAGTCTCGGGTCAAAGCCAGATTCTTGGATGATACTCAGGAGTTTGTTCTTATGTTCTTTAAGTATCATTAGGCAATATACCAAGCAAATCAGGTTCTTCTAACAATATATAGATCCACTGGTTCTCTAAGTAAGTAGAAATTATATCACAATTTAGTATTTCTGACTATTGACAAGGTGAATGGGTAGTGGACCTAGGCCTTAAGCATCTCCTTCTTCCGCAGCACCTTCTGCACGTCTTTTTTGGCGCCGACCTTCTGGAAGATGGCAAGTGCCTCATCGATTAAGAGATAGATTAACGCAAGAAATGCCCCCAAGGGGATTCGGACCCCTGATCTTCAGCTTGAAAGGCTGATGTCCTAGGCCGCTAGACGATGGGGGCAACGTTAAGCATTTTACGGGTAAATGGCTAAATGTGCAAGGTCTGACGGCTAGAGTACAGTCAATTGTAGGACTCCTTATAAATCTCCCTTCCCTGGTGGGAGGGAGTTTAGGGGGAGGGGATATCATCCTCACCTTAATCCTTTCCCGTCAAGGGAGAGGAATCTTATACAAGATTATACAGTTAACTATAATAGGCCTATCAATCTTTTATTCTCGTTGTAATTTTGCTATAATTCTGGAAATTTTTTTCCATATAATCTATAATGTAGCCCACTTTGACTTGCCAATAACTCGGATATGAGTTATCATGTAGCGGTTATCATGCACACACCTGATAGCATCGAAGTGTTGAAAAGAATTGCCCAAAAGCGCCGAGAGGATTGATTGTGCATGACTGTTGAACTGCTCACAAGTAGGATCTAAAGGAGAATAGGGCATGGCCAGAATTGGAGTTTTCCTCTGCCACTGTGGCAGTAACATAGCTGGGAGCGTAAACATTCCTGAAGTGATAGAGGCAGTAAGAAAACTGCCGCAGGTAGTCCATGTTGAAGACAATAAGTTTACCTGCAGTGATCCTGGTCAGGCAGCCATCCAGCGGGCTATAACTGAGCATCAGCTCAACCGAGTGGTCATCGGTGCCTGTTCGCCACGTATGCATGAGGCAACCTTTCGCAGAACAGTGGCTGGTGCCGGTTTGAACCCCTATCTCCTGGAGATTGCAAACCTCCGTGAGCATTGTAGCTGGGTCCACTCTGACCAAGTTGAGGAAGCTACGGCTAAAGCGATAGACCTAGTGCGGAAAGCGGTGGCCAGGGTTGCCTGGCAAGAGCCCCTCACCCCCAAGCAGGTTGGCATAACCAGGCGAGCTTTGGTCATCGGTGGCGGCATTGCTGGCATTCAGGCCTCCTTGGATATCGCAGATGCTGGCTACGAGGTTATTCTGGTGGAACAAAAACCCTCCATCGGGGGACATATGGCCCAGCTGGACAAGACCTTCCCTACCCTGGACTGTTCCGCCTGCATCCTGACGCCCAAGATGACTACGGCGGGACAACATGCCAATATTAAGCTAATGAGCTACAGTGAGGTGGAGGATGTCTCAGGGTATATAGGAAACTTTCGGGTCAAGATTAAAAACAGGAGCCGCTACATCGATGTGAGCAAGTGCACAGGCTGTGGTGAATGTGCTAAGGTTTGTCCCGTTGAACTAAATAGTGAATTTGACGAAAACTTGGGTAAACGAAAGGCCACCTATATTCCTTTTCCCCAAGCAATTCCCAATAAATATACTATAGATAAGCGTGGTTATCCACCATGCCGCGTGGCCTGTCCCGCCGGCGTCAATGCCCAAGGTTATATTGCTCTCATCTCCCAGGGCAAGTTCAAGGAGGCTCTAGAGGTACTCCGTAGGACTATGCCCTTTGCCGGCGTTTGTGGACGGGTGTGCACCCACCCCTGCGAGCAGGACTGTGAGCGAGGTAAAGTTGACCAACCCATAGCTATCAGAACTCTTAAGCGTTTTATGGCTGACTATGAACTAAAAGCAGGTAGGGAAAAAGCAACACCGGTGGAAAGGACCAGAGAGGAAAAAGTAGCTATTGTCGGCTCTGGACCAGCCGGTCTAGCCTGTGCCTACGACTTGGTCAGGCAGGGATATTCAGTTACAGTGTTTGAGTCTGCCTCTGAGGCGGGAGGCCTATTACGCTACGGTATCCCTGAATACCGATTGCCCAAAAAGGTACTCGACAATGACATAAGGTATATACAAGAGTTGGGGTTAGAGATTAGGACAAATACCCCGGTGAAAAATCTCACTGAAATCTTCAACCAGGGATATAAAGCTATTTTCTTGGGCACAGGTGCTGGCATCAGTCAAAAAATGGGGATTTCTGGTGAGGATACCCCCGGAGTGCTTCACTCCCTTGACTTTCTGAAGCAAGTCAACTCTGGAGCCAAAGTCAAGCTGGGGAACAAAGTGGCAATTATCGGCGGTGGTAACGCTGCTGTTGATGCCGCTCGAGTAGCCCGACGTCTCGGTGCTAATAAGATAACTGTTGTTTATCGTCGCAGCCGCGATGAGATGCCGGCTATCCCCAGCGAAATTGAAGAAATGGAACGTGAAGGAATCAAGATTCAATTCCTGGCAGCACCGGTTAAAGTGTTATCTAAAGACAGCCGGGTGAACAGGATACAATGTATTCGCATGGAGCTGGGTGCACCCGATGCCAGTGGTCGCCGACGCCCCGTGCCCCTAAAAGGCTCAGAATTCACCATAGACGTTGACAATGTGATTATAGCCATCGGTCAGGGCCTGGATAAGGCAATGCTGCCCGAAGGTCTAGACTACACTAACTGGGGAACCCTCTCTGTTGACCCGGTTACTTTGCAAACTAATATTGATGGTGTATTTGCTGGAGGAGACATGGTTTCTGGTCCGGCAGATGTTATCGCGGCTGTTGCTGCCGGTAAGGAAGCAGCCATCTCTATGGACCGCTACCTCAGAGGGATAGACATGAAAGAGGGAAGACCAGAAACAGTTAAAAGAGTAGAAGAGGTATCAAAGGCTGGGGTAAGACCAGAAGCAAGACACTCCATGCCGACTCTTGAAGTGGGGAAACGAAAGGGGTTTGACGAGGTTGAGCTTGGCTTTGACGAAAAAACGGCAGTCGAGGAAGCCCAGCGCTGTTTGAATTGTGCAGTCTGCTCCGAATGTCGGGAGTGTGAGAAGGTTTGTGAGGCTGGGGCTATTGACCATGAAATGCAAGACAAGATATCGGAGGAAGATGTGGGAGCAATAGTAGTGGCTACCGGAGCGGGGGTCTTGGACCATACCCAGTTCAGTATCTATGGTGGCGGTGTCTATCCTGATGTCGTCAGCAGCCTGCAGCTAGAGAGGATGATGAACGCCGCCGGCCCCACTGGTGGCGAGGTACTCCGCCCTTCCAACGGGGCTCATCCTAAGGAGGTAGTCTTTGTAAGTTGCGTGGGATCTCGGGATGAGCGCACCGGAAGTGGCTATTGTAGTAAGGTATGCTGCATGTATATGGCTAAGGAAGCTATTATGATAAAGGAGCACGCCCCTGAGACCCATAGTTATATCATATACACCGATGCCCGGGGGCCAGGAGGTAAGATTTTCGAGGACTTCCTAACGCGGGCGGAGAAAGCGGGGACCACCTATATGAGAGGCAAAATTGGCAGTGTGGCACAGCAAGATGGCAGACTCTTAGTCTCCGGGCAAGACTTTCTCACCGACAAGACATTTAACATACCGGCTGACCTGGTGGTTTTAGCCACGGGTTTAATGCCCGACAAGGATGCCACCAGGCTATTCCAAACCCTCCATATTAGCTATGATGCCAAGAACTATCTTCTCCAGGCGCATCCTAAGCTGCGCCCGGTGGAGACCGCCATGGATGGCATTTTTATCGCCGGATGTGCTGTTGCTCCCACCGACGTACCGGAATCTGTAGCCCAGGGTAGTGCTGCGGCAGAGTATGTGCTGAAACTATTTAGCCAAGAGTCTATTGAGGCTGAACCCATGACCTCTATTGTGAACATTGCTCGGTGCACAGGCTGCCTGCTGTGCCGCCAGGTCTGTCCCTTCCAGGCTATCGAAGCTGAAACCCTTCGGGATGGGCGCACTGTGGCTTCCATCAATGAGAGTCTGTGTAAAGGATGTGGCATCTGTGTCGCTGCCTGTCGCCCGGGGGCAATAAAGCTCAGGGGCTTCAGTGACCAGCAAATTCTCGCTGAGGTGATGGCGCTATGAGTGTGGAGTATCAACCTAAGATCATTGGTTTTTTATGCAACTGGTGCAGCTATGCCGGCGCTGATATGGCGGGAACCAGCCGCATGAGCTATCCCCAAAATATTCGTATTATTCGTGTCCCCTGCTCGGGAAGGGTTGACCCCCTCTTCGTAGTGAAGTGCTTCCAGAGAGGAGCTGATGGAGTTCTGATCTCAGGCTGTCACCCTGGAGACTGCCATTATACTGAGGGCAATTATTATACCAGGCGTAGGTTTGCACTGCTTCGTAAGTTCCTCGACTATCTAGGTATAGCAAAGGAGCGGCTGCGGGTGGAGTGGGTTTCGGCATCAGAAGGGCAAAAGTTTGCCGAGCTATTATCCGATTTCACCACGGAGCTAGCCAGGCTTGGGCCAAGGAGCAAAGTTTGAGATGGATATGGAGTTAATCCAGCAGATTCGAGATAAGGCTCGAAACCTTTTAGAGGAAGGTACGGTTGAGGGTGTCATTGGCTACGAGCGGGCTGGCGATGGTCTTACTTCCCGTCCCCTCTTTGCTTACGACTCCTCTGCCACAGAGCGGCTCATCTTCGATGAGACCTGTGCTCACAATTTGGTTAAATATCTCCTGGGTAAGAAGGGTAAAAAGATGGCGGTTGTGGTTAAACCTTGTGACTCACGGGCTATCAATCTGTTATTGAATGAAGGACAGATAGAGCGAGACAAGGTATTCATTATTGGGGTTGGCTGTCCTGGTATGGTGGAAACGAAGTGGAATCACAAAAGCGAGACATTGCAGGCGAAATGTCGAAGTTGCCAGCTATCTAAACCGCTGGTCTACGATTTTCTGGCAGGACAGGAGCTTGAAAGGCAAGCCGAAGAGGAAACCTATTCCGACATTAGTGAGGCAGAGGCTGAATCCGTTGCCGCCAGGAGGGAATTCTGGCTGGAGCAATTTAGTCGCTGTATTCGTTGCTATGCCTGCCGCCAGGTCTGTCCAGGCTGTTACTGCCCCGTGTGCTTTGCCGAACGACTCGAACCCCTATGGGTGGGCATCCGGATCGCCCCCGAGGAGAACGACTTGTGGCAGACTATCCGAGCCTTTCACCTGGCGGGGCGTTGCATCGGCTGTAATGAATGTGAGCGGGTTTGCCCCGTGGACATTCCCCTGAGCCTGCTCAACCGAAAGCTAGAAAAGGATGTGAAGGAACTTTTCGCTTTTCAGGCGGGACTAGACCCTGAAGAACAACCCCCCTTCGCCACCTTTAAGAAGGAAGAAAAACTGGAGGTCGGAGAATGAATTTGCTTGCCTCCAAGGATGACCTGATTCGCTGGCTCGATTCGCTTCTCCAGGAGCACATCGTCATTGCTCCAATCCGGGTTCAAGGGCAGACTATGTTTCAACCCATATCTAAGGTGGAAGAAATTGCCTTCGATTTCGACAACACCAAGCTCTCACCCAAGGGATGGTTCCTGCCCCCCACAGAGACTCTTTTCTCGGTGCAGAGAAATGATGGACAGGTCGAGCTGGTTCCCACGCTGGTGGAACGTGATGCGGTTCTCTTTGGATTGCATCCTTGCGATGCTAGAGGCATTGTCCTGATGGACAAACCTTTCCTACAGGAGCCGGGCGATGCTCTGTATCGGGAACGCCGCAGTCGCACGACTCTTATCGGTCTGGCCTGTCGCCAAGCCCTGCCAGAGTGTTTCTGCACCAGCATGGGTAGTGCACCTGATGACCCCAGCAATGTGGATATCCTGCTTACTAAAGTAGAGGATGGCTACATTGTTCAGGCTGTTACTGAGAAGGGAAAGGCTTTGCTGCCCCAGGGCTTGGCGGAGTATAAGGGGCAAGTGCCCCTTCCTCCCAAGCTTCAGGCTGTTCCCACCAAGGAAGTCATCTCAGCAATGAGAGAATTCTTCAATGATCCTTATTGGGAGCAGCTTGCTGACCGCTGCTTGCATTGTAACATCTGTGCCTATGTTTGTCCCACCTGCTATTGCTTCGACATGCGGGACTATGCTGATAAGGGAAAGGTAGAACGAGTGCGGAGCTGGGAGAGTTGCCAATCCCCGGGCTTTAGCCTCACGGCTGGGGGTTATGACCCCCGGACTACGAAGGGGGAGAGATTGCGGCAGCGCTTCTATCATAAGCTCCTCTACTTTCCAGAGCAATTCCAGGACGTGGCCTGTGTTGGCTGCGGCCGCTGCGTTAGGGACTGTCCAGTAAATATAGATATTCGCGAGGTTATAAGCAACCTGCAACAACTGACGGAGGCTAAAAGTGGGTCCTGAAAGTCCTTTTATTCCCTATCTAGCAACTCTGAAGACAGCTATCCAGCTGACTCCCGATATCAAGCTTCTAAGCGTGGAGCTGGAAAATCCTGACATCAGAGCCAGCTTTGATTACAAGCCAGGGCAGTTTGCCTTGCTCTCGGCCTTTGGAGAGGGCGAGGCACCCTTTGGCATTGTATCTTTGCCTCTGCAGAAAGACGGCTTGGAATTCGCCGTGCGGCGTATTGGCACAG
This sequence comes from uncultured Dehalococcoidales bacterium, assembly GCA_964586515.1. Lineage (GTDB taxonomy): Bacteria > Chloroflexota > Dehalococcoidia > GIF9 > AB-539-J10 > RBG-13-51-36. The sequence goes on along the minus strand of CAZPGJ010000005.1, from coordinate 110,898 downwards.
TAACCGGAGCCTTACACGAACTCGAGCCCGGAGACACTCTGGGAGTGCGGGGACCCTTCGGCAACTGCTTTCCCTTAGATGATTATGTGGGAAAGAACATAATCATCATCGGCGGGGGCATAGGGATGGCGCCACTGCGTCCAGTGATTAACAGAATGCTGGAACGGCGAGATAATTACGAGAAGTTGTTAATCATAAACGGAGCACGAACTCCCCAAGACTTGGTGTTTCAACCGGAGTTCCCAAGATGGATGGAAGCCCCCAGAACTAGATTGGAACTCACTGTGGACAAGCGTGATGAACACTGGGAAGGACGAGTGGCCCTGGTTCCCGATGTAGTGAAGGAGTTGGCACCCTCGCCAGATAATGCCATTGCTATTATTTGCGGACCACCGATAATGATTCGCTTTACCCTAGCCGGGCTAAGGAACTTAGGCTTTAAGGATAATCAGATTGTCACCACACTGGAGGCCAAGATGAAATGCGGCCTTGGTAAATGCGCCCGCTGCAACATTGGTGAGAAGTATGTTTGCCAGGATGGTCCGGTATTTACCTTGGAGCAGATTTCGCAGTTTTTGGAGCAACCATGACAGCAGGAATTAAAAACAGCAAGGGTGAAGTAAGGACAGGAGTATATATTTGCCATTGTGGCACTAACATTGCTGGAACGGTAGATGTGGCTGAGGTGAGCAAGTATGCCTCGCAGCTGGATACAGTGGTGGTAGCCCGAGACTATAGGTTCATGTGCTCTGAGCCGGGACAAGAGATGATAAAGAAGGATATCAAAGAGTTGGGCTTAAACCGGGTTGTGGTTGCCTCTTGCTCCCCCACAATGCATGAACCCACCTTCCGCAAAGTATGTGAGCAGGCAGGGCTGAACCGTCACTTATTCCAGATGGCTAATATTCGGGAGCATTGCTCCTGGGTAACCGCCGATCCTGAAAAAGCCACTGAAAAAGCCAAGATGCTGGTTCAGGCTGCAGTGAGGCGGGTCTTCTTCCATGAGCCCCTTGAGATAAGAGAGGTCCCGGTAAATCCTAGCACACTGGTATTGGGTGGAGGTATTGCCGGTATTCAAGCAGCCTTGCAGATTGCTAATTCTCGTCACAAGGTTTACTTAGTGGAACGAGAGCCTTCCATTGGGGGACATATGATTCAGCTGGACAAGACCTTTCCTACTTTAGACTGCTCGGCCTGTATCCTAACCCCCAATATGAGTGAGCTAGGTTCGCATCCTTATGTCGAGCTACTCACCTATAGTGAGGTCGAAGAGGTATCAGGCTACGTTGGCAACTTCAAGGCCAAGATCAGAAAGAAAGCTAGGTACGTCGATGAAGAGAAGTGCACCGGTTGTGGGGTCTGTCAGGAGAAGTGCCCTTGGAAAGTAACCAGCGAATTCGAGATGGGTTTGGGACAGCGCAAAGTCATTTATACTCCATTCCCCCAGGCAGTGCCCAATGTCCCCGTCATTGATCGGGAGAACTGCGTGTATTTCCAGAAAGGCAAGTGTCGTGCCTGTGAGAAATTCTGTGAGGCAGGAGCTATTAATTTCGAGGATGAGGACAAGCTAATAGAGGTGGAGGTAGGCAATATCATCCTGGCTACCGGTTTTCAGACCTTTGACCCTTCTGTCGCTGCTCAGTATGGCTATGGGAAATTTGAGGACATTATCACCGGACTTGAGTTAGAGAGGCTATGTAATGCCACCGGTCCCACTGGTGGTAATATTCAGCTCAAGGATGGCTCTGTCCCCCGAAGCGTGGCCATTGTCCACTGTGTCGGCAGCCGCGATGAAGAGTTTCACGACTATTGCTCACGAGTGTGCTGTATGTATGCCTTAAAACACTCCCACCTTATCAAAGAAAAGACTGATGCACAGGTCTACCAAATATTTACTGATATTCGCTGCTTTGGCAAGGATTATGAGGATTTCTACGAGCGATTGGTTAGGGAGGGGTCGAATTTCGTCCGGGGGAAGGTTCAGAAGGTCGCCAGCGCTAATGGAAAAGGGATGGACCGAGGCAGGCTAACTATCACTGCGCAGGACCCGTATAACGGCAAGGTGACCCAGGTATTTGCTGATATGATTGTCCTCTGCACTGCCATCGAACCGCAGCAAGATGCCGATAAAGTGGCTCACATCTTCTCCGTGAATCTCAAGGCTGATGGCTTCCTTCTAGAGCGCCACCCCAAGCTGGATCCAGTAGCGACCAGGACCGATGGCATCTATGTGGCGGGTTGTTGCCTGGGTCCTAAGGATATCCCGGACACGGTATCTCAAGCCTCGGCAGCGGCCGCCAAGGTTCTAGCCGTGATCACTAAAGGCAAGGTGGAGCTTGAGGCAAGCACGGCAGTTATCGATGAAAAGCTTTGCTCGGGGTGTCGAATCTGTAATCTTCTCTGTCCTTATAATGCTATTTCTTTTGACGATGAGAAGAAGGTCTCCAATATCAATGAAGCTCTGTGCAAGGGCTGTGGCACCTGTGTCGCAGCTTGTCCCAGCGGAGCGATTACTCATAGACATTTTACTACCGAAGAAGTTATAGCCGAAATCGAGGGCGTGTTGGTATAGATTTCACTGAATATTGCATTCCTCAGGAATCGTCTTACAAACTAACCCCAGGCGAATTTTGATTCTAAATTAAGCGGGTCCCCACGAAAAATCGCAAGATTTTTGTGGGGTAGTGTATGTCAAAGGTAGCAGGGCAGTTCTTCAAATTAGCTTCTATTAGCGTCCGTGGCATTGTTCAGGGCGTCGGCTTCCGGCCTTTCGTCTACGGACTGGCTGTTAAACACAACCTTAAGGGATGGGTTTACAACACTTCAGAAGATGTCAGGATTGAGGTAGAAGGTGAAGCAGAGTCTATTAAGCAGTTTGAGCGGGAGCTCAAGACAAAAGCCCCACCGCTAGCTCACATTGAGAACGTAACTATTGAGTATCGCCCGCCCCTCGGTTATAAAAACTTTGAAATTCGGCCGAGTCAGGCACAGGCAGGGAAATACCAGCTTATCTCTCCGGATGTTGCTACCTGCCAGGCTTGTCTTGGCGAATTGCTAAATCCTGAAGACCACCGCTACCGCTATCCTTTTACCAACTGCACCAATTGTGGCCCACGCTTTACCATAATTGAGGATATGCCCTATGACCGCTCCAAAACAACCATGCGTTATTTCCAGATGTGTCCCCAATGCCAGGCGGAATATGATAATCCTCTGGACCGCCGCTTCCATGCCCAGCCCAATGCCTGCCCGAAGTGCGGTCCCCAGGTCGAGTTAGTTGACAACCGGGGCAATCTGGTAACCAACTCGAATCCCATAGCTGCTGCCAGCCAGCTTCTTAAAGAAGGGAAAATCGTGGCCATTAAAGGCTTGGGAGGTTTTCTCCTGGCTTGCGATGCTACGAACGATACTGCAGTTAAAGCACTGAGGCAGAGGAAGAAGCGTTCCTCCAAGCCCTTTGCCATAATGGTAACCACTGTTGAGGAAGCTAAAAGGCATTGTTATGTCTCGCCAGAGGAGGAAAATTTACTTACCTCACCTCAAAGCCCCATCGTGCTCATGAGGTGGCGGGAGGACTCATCTGTATCTCGGGAGGTGGCGCCAAATCTACAGTTTTTAGGGATTATGCTGCCATATACGCCGCTTCACCACATACTGCTTAGGGACACGGGCCGGCCTCTGGTAATGACCAGCGGTAATCTCAGCGAAGAACCTATCGTCCGAGACAATGATGAAGCCTTAAGGAGGCTTGCCGGGATTGCCGATTACTTTCTAATCCATAATCGGGATATCTACTCCCGCTACGATGATAGCGTGGCCATAGTAGAAAGGGGCACAAGCCAGCTTATAAGGCGGGCGCGCAGCTACGCTCCCTATCCTATCCGCCTGCCATTTAAGATGAGACAGGTGCTTGGTTGCGGTGCTGAGGATAAAAATACCTTCTGCCTGACCAAAGATAACTATGCCTTCTTATCGCAGCATATCGGCGATATGGAGAATATGGAGACCCTGGAACATTTCGACAGCACTATATCCCTGTACAAAAGGCTTTTCCATATAGAGCCTGAAATCGTTACCCATGACCTCCACCCCGATTATCTGGCTACCAAATATGCCCAGGAGTTAGGCCAGTCCGGTATAAAGCTTGTTCCTGTGCAGCACCACCATGCCCATATCGCCAGTTGTCTGGCTGATAATGGGCTGGAGGCCCCGGTTATCGGCGTGGCCTTCGATGGCACGGGGATGGGTGTGGATGGGAATATCTGGGGAGGAGAATTCTTGGTCGCCGACTATCGTAATTTTCGCCGAGTAGGACATCTGGAATACCTGCCTTTGCCCGGAGGAGCCGCAGCCATAAACAGACCTTACCGCACCGCCATCGGATATATTCTCACTCTATTAGGCGAAGAGGCCCTCAACGCTGTCATTGCGACCCTGAACGAAGGGGGGGGTAAGCAATCTCAACTAGCTTCTATCGGGCAAGTTACCGAAGTTGAAATAGAGATTATCAAGCGCCAGATAGAAAGAAAGATAAATTCACCGCTTACCTCAAGCATGGGACGTCTTTTTGATGCCATATCGGCCCTGTTAGGCATAAGGGGCGAAATAGATTACGAAGGACAGGCGGCGGTGGAACTGGAAATGGTTGCCTACTCTTCCGTCATTGCGAGGCCTGTTCCGAGCGGAGCGAGAGAACTCGACGAAGCAATCTCGCATGTTCAAGAAAGCTATCCATACCACATAGTAGAAGACGAAGGAATAAGAGTCGTGCGCCTGAGTGACCTGCTCTCAGCCGTAATAGAAGACTTACATCAAGGTATTTCAAAGGGAAGGATATCAGTCAAATTCCACAATACCGTAGCCCAGATGATAAACGAAATGTGTCGCTTGATAGCCGATGAAACTGGCATCACTCAGGTCGCCTTAAGTGGCGGCGTATTCCAGAATCGTTTACTGTTGAGAAAAGCAGTCAACTTGCTGGAAAGCAGCGGTTTCCAGGTTTTTACCCACCGGCAAGTGCCCTGTAATGATGGTGGCATCTCCTTGGGGCAAGCAGTTATTGCCAATTTCGCCGTCTAAGGAGTTATTTCTCCCTCTGTGGTTGCGAGGCACCTCGCCTCACTGTCATTGCGAGGCTGGAGAAGCCAGCCGAAGCAATCTCGTTATGGAAACTAACCTCCTCGCTTTACTCCCTCATTCGTCATTGCGAGCCACGATTTATCGGGGCGTGGCAATCTCGTTTAAAGAATGAATTGACCCTTTTACAGCTCCCAGCTCAAGAAAGGATAGGTCACTCCAGTTACGATATTCCAGATGTAGGAAGGGCTGCGTTTGCTAGGACCACCGACTGCGGTTATGTCCCACCCTGTCCCTGAGAAGGTGGTGATGTCCTTCATTTCCGCTGTGGTCTTGCTTGTTCCGTCATCCGAAGTAGCTTGTCCGCTGGTTTCGGTATCCCAGAAGGAGTTGCTTACAGTGCCACTATTGCATCCCACCAGACCGCCAACACTCGCGTTGCCAGTCACGCTGCCGGTGGAATAGGAGCTGCTCACACTGCCGTGACAATTGTATCCCACCAGACCGCCAACAAGCTCATCGCAACTGACGTTGCCTGTGGAATAAGAGTTGATCACAGTGCCCTCCAAATTATTTCCCACTACCCCGCCAGTACCCCAGGTGCCGGTTATGGTGCCTGTGGAATAGGAGTTGCTTACAGTGCCTTCATAATTATATCCTACCAAACCACTAACCCAGCCATCGCCAGTGACATTGCCTGTGGAATAAGAATTGATCACAGTGCCCTTCCAATTGTCTCCCACTACCCCGCCAGTACCCCAGGTGCCGGTCATGGTGCCTGTGGAGTAGGAGTTGCTCACAGTGCCATAATAATTGCCTCCCACCAGACCGCCGACATCGTCTTCGCCGGTCACGCTGCCGCTGAAATAGGAATCGTTCACAGTGCCACCATAACTTCGTCCAACCAAACCACCCATGCCGTTATCGCGTCCCTCCAAATTGTGAAGGCTCTCATTTCGAGTGACGCTGCCCGTGGCATAGCAGTTGCTCACGCTGCCCTGACAAATATCTCCCGCCAGACCGCCGGCATACCAGGCTCCAGTTATGTTCACGTTCTCGATGCCTAACCCACTGACTATTCCGCCAGGAGTAAGGTATCCAAATAATCCAACACTGTAAATAAAGCCAAAGTTGAAGCTCAAGTTAGAGATTTTGTGACCATTCCCGTCAAACTCCCCAGCAAAGTAAGGAATGTAGAAATTGGGTTCAGTAGCTAAATCAAGGTCGTTTGCCAGTCTGAATTTCAATGTGGCATTTTGACCGAACGCCAGTAGCTCTTTGAAATCACTGACATTATTTACCACATAGTAGTCATCTTCTTGAGAAAGCCTGCCATTGATATCCAAAAGCTTATCGTTAGCAAGCCATTCCTCAAAGTCCTCACCGAACAAAGCTCCGACAGTAATGACGTTCTCTCCATTAATCAGTACCTCATCATAGTTATAGTAGGAGTTGCTTACAGTGCCATCATTCGATCCCACTAGGCCCCCACCTGACGCGTTGCTAGTCAAGCTACCACTGTAGTAGGAGTTGCTCACAGTGCCATGATTATCGCCCACCAGACCGCCAACATCCCACTCACAAATCACGCTGCCGGTGGAATAAGAGTTATCCACAGTGCCGAGGTTGATTCCTACCAGACTACCGGCGCTGTCACAGCCATGCCAGACTACATCTAAACTGCCAGTCACATTGGCGTTGACCACGCCCACACTCTCGATGACTCCTCCCTCACCAACGTAAGCGAAAAGGCCGACAACACATTCCTCAGGGCGGTTGATAAACAGGTCTCGTATCTCGTATCCTTGCCCGTTGAAACTCCCGGTGAATGGGGCAGCATAAAAAAATCCAATTGGGTCCCAGCCCTTTCCCCCATTGGCTGTTGGGCTCGCCAGCTCAGTATAACCAAGAGTGGTGGAATCGAGGTCGTTCATTAGAATGTAATGACCGCGCAAATTGTTCTTGACGGCATCCAAATCATACCAGGTCCGTATTTCCAGGTTTTGGGAAGGAGGAATATAAACACAGCCTATCATCCCGGCAATTAAGGCTGCCGTAATCAGAAAGACGCTAACTCTTGCCAAGTAATAGTCCAGCTTCTCCAACATCTCTACGTTGGAATATCATAAGCTAGTATTATTAAAATCCTGTTAATTTCAGGCACGTATTACAATTTTTAGCATGATTATATCGCACTAGTTGCGCCGTCAAAGGGATAGATTTGACCTGTACACCAGTTAGGATATCGCCTCGCGGGCGAGTCTACTTCCTTGGCCGTATAAAGAAGAACATAAGCAGGGCGGCGATGCTTTTGCCATCGCAGATGTCGCCCGAGGTGATAAGTCTGGGTATCTCATTCGGGGAAACGCGGACTAGCTCGATGTCTTCAGTATCCTCAGCCAAGAGACGACTGGGCACAAGGTCGGTAGCCACAAAGCAATGGAGGTACTCCGTGCCATAGCCTGGGGTGGCATAAAAGCCCCCCAATTTGTCTATTTTCCGGGGGAAATAGCCAATTTCCTCCTGTAATTCGCGGCGCACAGAGTCAATGGGCTCTTCACCGGGGTCGATACCACCAGCCGGTATTTCCAGCAGAAACCTGTCCACAGCATGGCGGAACTGGCGAACCAGGAGGACATTATTTTGTTCATCAAGGGCCACTACGGCTATGCAATCACTGTGCTCCACCACCTCTCGGGTGGTCTTTGTGCCGCTAGCTTTCTCCACGGTGTCCACGCGTATGTTTACCGCGCGCCCGTGATAAATCTGTTGGGTAGTTAGCTTCTTTTCTGGCTCCAACATACTTTAATTACATTCACTTGTGTAAGAGTCTAGCTTTTCCCACAAGTTCCATCTCAAAATCGAGAATTTCTCCTTCGTAACTCCCTTACCCCTCTTAATCTAAGAGGGGGTAATCTCCTTAACATAAGGATTCTCTTCTTATCCCCCTTAAGACGAGAGATTTCACCTTTAACATCCCCCTTAAGATAAGGGGGATAAAGAGGGTTATAAATGTTTCTCAGCCTCTCCAGAATGACATTGCTAAACGCTCTTAACATACTCTTGTTACAACTTCAAAGGTGGCAAATAAGAGCTACCTCATCGCAGTCAGGAAACTTGGGACAGCGATAACATTCCGCCCATACCTTGTGGGGCAGCTCCGTTTTGTCGATTAGCTGGAAGCCATGTTTTTCAAAAAAAGCCGGCTTACGAACGAGACAAAAAACCCTGGGTATGCCTAATTCCTTAGCCTCTTCCAGACAGGCCTGGACCAGCACAGAACCAATTCTTTGGTTCTGTGCCTGTTCATCGACAGCCAGAGACCTGATTTCAGCTAAATCAACCCAGGCAACATGCAATGCCGCACAAGCGATAACCCGACCTCTTTTCCTGACTACGAAGTAATCTCTAATATCCTCATATATCTCAGATAAGGCGCGAGGCAACATCTCCCCTTTATCAGCAAAATGACTGATCATCTGGTGCATGGAGTTAGCATCGCTCACCCTTGCCCTATCAACCTTTATGTCAGCCTTCATTTCTTCTTCCTCCCAGTTTTTGCCACAGCGAACTATAAAAATAGGTTGGCTCATGAATTCTTAGGAAGCGAGCTATGTAAGGGCTAAGCTTCACTCTGATATTTTGTCCGTCTGACAATCGCAATTCAACTTGTCCGTCAATGCTAAGCATGACCTTTTCTTTGCGGGCAACCTTCAAATCAACTATGCTCTGCGGAGGCAGCACCAGGGCATGACTCAATCCCAGGTGACAGGATATTGGTTGGAGGACAATTTCCTGGGATTGGGGATGAAGAATTGGTCCGCCGGATGCCAGGGAATAGCTGGTGCTGCCGGTAGCGGTGGCTATAATTACGCCATCGGCCCGGTAAGTGGTTATCGCTGTGCCATCAATTTCGGCTTCTATGTTAACCAGACGAACTGCAACACTTCGTAGTACGACATCGTTCAAAGCATGAAAGCTTTTGTCTTCAATTTGAGCCTCGAGCATGGCCCTTTCCTCAACCCAGCCTTCTCCCTCGAGCAAAGCGGGCAAATGAGACAAGACCTCGTCGCCATCTATCTCTGTGATAAATCCCAGCCTACCCAGGTTTATACCTAAAATGGGTACCGAAGAAGGAGTTACGATTCGGGCAACATGGAGAATAGTGCCATCTCCGCCGATACTGAGAATTAACTCCGTGCCCGCCACCTGGGATTTAGCTTCATCCTCATCCTTGGTTGAGCATCGCCACGAAGAGACTCCGCGAGAGGATAGAAACTCTTCCAGTTTCTCAGCTAAGTCTCGGGCTTTCTCTCGTAGAGGGTGATATAGAATACCAATACGTTTCACAGGTGAGCGAAGTGTAGCACTGGTAAATTCTGGCTGTCAAACTATCTAGCAGATACGGGGTAGCAGTTCCCCGGATAGCATATCCACGATTCGGGAGGGGCCGAGCTTTGTTTTCATTACCACCTTTCCCGTGTGCTCCTTGGTTACCTCGCCGATGATAGCAGCATCTCTACCATAGATGTTTTTTTTCATTCGGGCCAGAATCTTATCGGCATCGGCGGGGTCAACTATAGCTACCAGCTTGCCTTCATTGGCCACATAAATAGGGTCCAGTCCCAAGAGCTCGCAGGCAGCTTTAACCTCGTTCTTCACTGGTATCTTGGCCTCTTCTACCACAATGCCCACCTTCGATTGCCGGGCCAATTCGTTGAGCGTGGTAGCTAGCCCACCTCTGGTAGGGTCGCGAAGGCAATGAATCCTGGACGAGACCTCCAGCATCTGAGATACTAATTTATTCAATGGAGCACAGTCGCTTTCCAAAGTCATGGCGAACTTTAATCCTTCACGCTGACTCATTATAGCTATACCGTGGTCGCCGATGGTGCCACTCAGCAAAACCTTATCCCCAGCTCTGGCGTTAGCTCCTGAGATATCAACTCCGGAAGAGATTATCCCCACTCCCGAGGTGGTGATGAACAACCTATCAGCTTGTCCTCGATTTACCACCTTGGTATCCCCAGTGATGATGCTTACCTCGGCTTCTTCAGCAGTTTTCTTTATTGATTGCACTATCCGCTCAAGCTCACTCAAGAGAAAGCCTTCTTCAATGATTGCTGCGAGGCTCAAATATAGAGGCTTGGCTCCGTTCATAGCTAAGTCGTTCACCGTGCCGCAAATGGCTAGCTTGCCTATATCGCCGCCTGGGAAAAAGATGGGATTTACCACGTAGCTATCGGTGGTGAAAGCTAGTCGCCCGCTGGCTTCGAAAATAGCTGAATCATCTAATTTATTCAATGCCGGATTAGCCAGGAAGGGCAGGAATTTTTTCTCCACCAGTTCGTGGCTCAATTTGCCACCACTGCCGTGGGCTAAAAGAATGCTGTCATCCATAAGCCTGCTCGTAATAGTTTAGTTTCTCCACAAGTTCCATCTTAAAAATTAGGAGTCCCTCCTTCATAACTCCCCTTGCCCCTCTTATCTTAAGAGAGAATATTAACATAGAGATTCCTTCCTTATCCCCCTTAAGGTAAGGGGGAATAAAAAAGGGTTATGAATGTTTCTCAACCCTCTCATCTACATTAAAATCCTTGCAAATTTTCCGGAGTCCCGTATTGATAATAGGCGGCGCAGGCGCCTTCACTGGAGACCATGCAGGGACCGACAGGGCTTTCTGGAGTGCAGACCTTTCTAAAGAGTTTACACTCAAGTGGCATAGCTGCGCCGCGGATGACATCCCCGCACCGGCACCCTTTAGGCTCCCGCGGTGGTTTCAGTCTCACTGAAAAAGCCTTGTCGGCGTCAAATCGCTCGTATTTTCCTTTAATTTTCAAACCACTCTTAGAGACGATTCCAATCCCCCGCCAGTTAGCTTCGCCAATCTCAAAAACATCCTCCATCAGTTGCCGGGCTTTTCTATTTCCCTCTGGCTTTACTCCTCGGGGGTAAGCTATCTCCACCTTGGGCTCGCCCTTTTCAATTTGTTCCACCAGCTTATCTATGCATAGCAAGATATCCAGTGGTTCAAATCCCGATATGACACAAGCCACTCCATAATCCCGGGGGATAAATTCATAGGGATGGGAGCCAATTATAACACTAACATGACCGGGACAGACGATGCCGTCTAGCTTGACCTCGCCTGAATTGAGCAGCGCTTTCATCACCGGTGGGGTCAGCTTATTGAGAGACAAAACGTAGAAGTTTTCTATTTTCTCCTGTTGTGCCTTAAGTATAGAAGCAGCTATGGTTGGCGCCGTGGTCTCAAAGCCGATGCCGATGAAGATGACTGATTTCTTAGGGTTGGCTTTGGCTATCTCTACAGCGTCTATGGTGGAATATACTATTCGGACATCTGTGCCCTCAGCCTTTGCCTGTTGCAAGCTCGAATAGCTGCCGGGAACTCTTATCATGTCCCCAAAAGTAGTGATGATGACATCAGGCAGGTGTGCCAGGGTGATGGCTTTGTCCAGATCAGCAGTTGCTGTAACACAGACGGGGCAGCCTGGCCCCGACCTCATTTCCACCGTTTTGGGAACTAATTGGCGAATTCCATATCGCAGTATGGCATGTGTGTGCCCACCGCAAAATTCCATTAGTCTTATGGTCTTGGTGGAGCGCTGAGCAATTTTGTATGCTAGCCCCTTGGCTAGCTTGTTGTCTTGATACTCGTCAATGAACTTCACTTAGACTTGCTATCTCTTCCAGGAGCTTCAGGGTCTCCTCGGCTTCAGCCTCATCTATAACGCCTATGGCATATCCCGTATGAAGCAATACGTAATCTCCTAGCTTGGCCTCCGGGGTAAGGGCAATGCTAACTCGACGCCTCACCCCGGCGATTTCTGTTTCCGCTTCATCCCCGTCTATGGAAACAATCCTTACTGGTATTGCTAAACACATGGCCCTATATTTTAGCCCAAGTTAACCCATAATACAAACTCCCGATTTTTGTAGTTGCCTGGCTCATCAAGTCCCCCTCTGTCATTGCGAGTCCCGATTTATCGGGATGAAGCAGTCTCCAAGTTAAATTCTAAACTCAAAGCACTGAATCCTTATCTAAATTCAAAGTTTAAAAACCCTTTTGGGCATTGTGATTTTGGTCATTTGACATTGTTTAGTATTTGGGGGTTTAGGATTCTGGTTTCCCAGATTGGCACGTGGAGCTTACCCTGAGCGGAGGTGAGATTCTTCGCCCCGACAGGTCGGGGCTCAGCATGACAAGAAGCGAAAGGCTCGTGATGGCAGTTGCCTCGCACTGAGCGGGGACAAGCCCCGCCCCTACAAATAGATGGTTCACCTCTCGGGGGGAGGACGCAGGGAGAAAAAAATAGTGTTGCCCCTTTTCCGCTTCTGATGCAGTGTAGTGGTGGAGTTCATCTCCGCTTTACCCCTTAGGTATTAGGATTTCGTACTGAAAGAGGGGATTAAATGACACTGATTTACTGTTACTAATGGGTGATTGACAGTAGAGGAGACCGTATTATATAAATAAATCACTAGGGCTAAATTTGAAAAAGGAAGAGTTGTTGAAAATGTAGTTGCCAATTTATGGAGCAGTGCCTGATAAATCAGACGACTACAAAATGAGAGGTAGAAAAATTCTAAGGATAGGCAAGGCAAAAGAAGAGAGGTGGCTATTACTCTGAAATGAAGCCTTAGGGAAATTTCTTTAACTCCAAGCTAACCCTCAGTTACTCTAAGCTAACCCTCAGTTACTCTAAGCTAACCCTGGGTCAATTATTTGGAAGGAGGTGACCAATGGGCAGTAGAAGATAAATAAGGCAAGGAATGTACTTAGGAGGCTAGAACATGAAGGTGCGGATTGTCAAACTTAAAAGTCAAGTGCCTCCAGCACCGGTCAAGGATATGGAGGCACAGCTAAAGGGACCCGGAAGGAAAACCCCGTAGCCGTTTTCTATTGTAACGACACCAAACTCCGTTGTCAAGCCCCCAAGAATTCCCGGGATAGCCAGGACAAATCCGACTCTAAAGCCAGAGCAAAATTAAACAGCCTAAAGCAAAGAAAGGAGGTAAAAACGAATGAAAAGGTGTATGAGCAAAGTCGGCCGACAGTTTCGCCACGGGGAGAAGGGCCTCGCCGAGATTGGGATGCTGGTTGTGCTGGTGGGTAAGCTGCTGATCGGGCTGCTGCTGCTATCTATCACGCTGGTATCTTCGGCGTCAGCAGTGATTCCTCAACTCACTGAGGTGGTAACTGGTAATTCTGGGCAGGCGGCAGCCATAGAATTACAAATGGTGGAAACAGCGGTGGCATCCTACCAGGCTGACCATGATGGAAGCTTGCCCACTGTTGAAGGTTTCCCGCGTGCTGATGAGATGAATGAGTATATCTCCGGTGGCGTAGCTGCTCTGCAGGGTACCTATACTCTTGATGGCACTACTGGCAAAGTAACCCAGACTTCCTATCCGGAGCATAGTAGCCTTTTAAATGATCTGAAACTGCTTGGCAGTCTGGGCTAAGACCAAACCGACGATGGGGAGGCTCATTGGTGGGATTGTTTTGCTCCCATCCTGCTGGTGAGCCTTTCTATTTTCCGGGAAATACTAAATCCTAATTTCTAAATGCTAAACAACAGCAAAGTACAAAATGCGAGTGCTCAAAACCGGCGGGAACAAGCCCCACCCCTATAAATAAATGGTTCGCCTCTCGGTGGGGAGGACGCAGGGAGAAAAAATAGAGTTGCCCCCTTTTCAAGTTTCAAAAGGACATCACAATTGACGCTAATTAGGCATTGTGCTATGTTATGCGACATAATTCATTTGAGGGGGCATAAGTTAAATCAACCCCGATAAAGTCTGGCCTTAATTTATCGGGTCTCTACGAAAACTATAAGATTTTCATTGGATGGATTAAATGCGAAGCGACATGATAAAGAAGGGAATCGAGCGCGCACCTCACAGGTCGCTGCTGCGGGCTGTTGGTTGCTCTTCAGATGACTGGGATAAGCCATTTATTGGAGTGATCAATAGCTTTACTGAGATTGTCCCTGGGCATATCCATCTGCAAACAATCGCTAAAGCGGTGAAAGGAGGGATTCGCAGTCGGGGTGGGATGCCTTTTGAGGTCAACACCATAGCAGTTTGCGATGGTATTGCTATGAACCATCCGGGAATGAAATACAGCTTGCCCAGCCGAGAACTCATTGCTGACTCGGTGGAAATTCTGGCCCAGGCGCATGCCTTCGATGGCCTGGTATTCATCCCGAATTGTGATAAGGTCATTCCGGGGATGCTGATGGCTGCGGTCAGGCTTAATTTACCCTCTGTCTTTGTAAGTGGTGGTCCCATGCTAGCCGGGAAGTTTGTCCAAAAAAATGCTGCCAGGTCCGTTGACCTTATTACAGTCTTTCAAGCTGTAGGCGAAGTAGCTAAAGGCAAGATGACCGAGGCTGAGTTGCAGGAACTGGAGATGGTCGCCTGCCCTGGTTGTGGGAGCTGTGCCGGCATGTTCACTGCCAATACTATGAATTGTCTCAGCGAAGCCTTGGGGATGGCTTTGCCGGGTAACGGCACAATACCCGCCGTGGAAGCACGGCGTAGACAACTTGCGTATAAAGCCGGGCAGCAAGTCATGGAAACACTGGCTAAAGATATTCGGCCTAAAGACGTTATCACAAGAGATTCTCTTTACAATGCTTTTGCCGTGGACATGGCCCTGGGTGGCAGCACAAATTCCGTGTTGCATCTTACCGCCATAGCACACGAGGCTGGGATAGATTTTCCCTTGTCCCTGATAAACGAGATTAGCGACTCTGTTCCGCATATCTGTAAATTAAGCCCGGCCAGCGATTATCACATTGAAGACATAGACTTAGCCGGTGGCATTCCTGCGATAATGCACGAACTATCGAGATTGCTGAAGCTTAAGGCGAACACCATTTTGGACAAGCCGTTAGGCAACATAGCCAAGGAAGCCAAAGTTAAAAATAGAAAGGTAATCCGCCCTCTTTCGCAGCCGTATGCTCCTACTGGTGGTATTAGCATATTATTTGGCAATTTGGCGCCTGATGGCAGCGTGGTCAAAAGCGCTGCAGTAGCTCCTGAGATGTTAGTTCATCGAGGTCCAGCGAGAGTTTTCAATAGTGAGGAGGAAGCTACGGCGGCGATAATGAAAAGCGAATTTAAGTCAGGCGAGGTAATCGTCATTCGCTATGAAGGTCCCAAAGGAGGTCCGGGAATGCGGGAGATGCTAGCAGCCACTTCCCTCCTCAGTGGTATGGGTATGGATAAGAAGGTGGCTCTCATTACAGATGGGCGCTTTTCGGGAGGCACGCGCGGAGCAGCCATTGGCCATGTCTCTCCCGAGGCGGCAGAAAAGGGTCCCATAGCGGCTTTGCGGGATGCTGATATAATTAACATAAACATACCTGAACACAAATTGGAAGTAGAATTAAGCCAGAAAGAGCTAAAACAGCGGCTGGCTTCATTGCCTGCCTTTAAGTCTAAGATTAAAACTGGCTATCTTAAGAGGTATAGTGATAAAGTAAGCTCAGCCAGCACAGGTGCGGTGTTTGCTGAGTAGAGGGCGCTTGACCAAATGAGGCAAGAACTTAAGTTGAGAATAGAAAAAGCGGTAGAAGAGGACAAGCGGGAAAAAGTTAGAAAAGCTAAAACTTATGGAAGACTTGAGTTTAATCGTGAAGTTTGTAATGCGAAGTGTAAGGGAGTAAAAGGTAAAGTTATTTATGAAGGGAAGGTGCAACCCAAAGCAGCTATAGTCAGGAAAGAATGCTGGAACATATACAGACGGCTTACAAGGAAGGGAATGTCGAGAGAGGAAGCTAAGGAACTCATTCTAGAGATGGACGTAAACGAAATCTTGAAAGGGAAAGCGCAGGTTGCTCAGCACTGAAAAGGATAGGTTACTATGAAGAAAACTGGTGCTCAGATTCTCTGTGAGAGTTTAGTTAAAGAAGGGGTAGAGGTTATTTTCGGCATTCTCGGTGGTGCTGTCTTACCGATATATGATACCTTCCCCCAATATCCTCAACTCCGGCATATATTAGTTCGCCATGAGCAGGGAGCGGCTCATGCCGCCGATGGCTATGGTCGAGTTACACATAAGGCGGGAGTGTGTATTGCTACTTCGGGGCCGGGAGCTACCAATCTGGTTACCGGTATTGCCTGCGCTTATATGGATTCTGCACCCATGGTAGCTATAACTGGCCAGGTAGCCAGACCTGTTATTGGCAAGGATGCCTTTCAGGAGACGGATATCACAGGCATTACCATTCCAATTACCAAACATAACTATCTTGTTACCGATGTTACTGAGCTGGCTAAAACGGTTAAAGAGGCCTTCCACATTGCTCAGACAGGAAGGCCGGGACCTGTGCTTATTGACATACCGCGGGATGTTCAGCAAGAGCAAACGGACTTTGTTTATCCCGATAAGCTTGATTTGCCGGGCTACAAGGTTGTCTCTCGTGGGCACCCCGCTCAAATTAAAAAAGCAGCCAAGCTCATTAACGAAGCTGAGCAGCCTGTTATCATCGCTGGCAGGGGGATAATTATTTCCCAAGCCTACGATGAGTTTAAGGAATTTGCTGAGAAAGCACAATTACCAGTGGCTCACACTCTCCTTGGTCTGGGCTGTTTCCCTGGAAACCATATACTTGATCTGGGCATGCTGGGGATGCATGGCACACCTTGCGCCAATATGGCAGTGCAAAACGCCGATCTTCTTATCGCTATCGGCATGAGATTTGATGACCGGGCTACAGCAGATACCAGGGAGTTTGCTCCCAATGCCCGCATCATTCATATTGATATCGACCCCGCAGAGATTGGAAAGAATATTCCTACCGAGGTTCCGGTAGTCGGGGATATAAAAAGCGTGCTCACAGCCCTGAATAAGGAGATTGAGAGAAGAGAGCATGTGGATTGGCTTTCTCAAATAGAACACTGGAGATATGAGTATCCGTCACTGGACATCAGACAAAGTGATGAACTGCTGCCTCAATACATTATTCAGCAAATCTATGAGGCCACACAAGGTAATGCTTTAATGGTTACGGGGGTGGGGCAGAATCAAATGTGGGGGGCACGATATTTCGTTTATACCAAGCCAAACAGCCTTATTTCTGCGGGAGGTTTGGGGCCCATGGGGTTCGAACTACCCGCGGCCATGGGAGTCAAAGTCGGTCGCCCCGAGGAGGTAGTATGGTGTGTTGCTGGCGACGGCGGTTTTCAGATGACTATCCAGGAGTTAGCTACCATAACACAGGAAAACATTGCTGTAAAGATAGCTATCATGAACAACGGGTATTTGGGCATGGTCAGACAGTGGCAAGAGCTATTTTACGGACGGCGCTATGTTGATACGAAGCTTTGGAATCCCGATTTTGTTAAAATTGCTGAAGCTTATGATATCCCTGGTGTCAGGGTGAAACGTAGAGAGGAAGTCATCCCGGCTATACAGAAGGCCATGGAGTACCCGGGAGCTTTTCTCCTTGACTTTCTTATCGAGCCTGAGGAAAACATCTATCCCATAGTGCCACCAGGGGAAAGTCTGGCTAGATTTTTCGAGCCATCAAGGCCGGAAGTATTAGGGGGCAAATTCTAAGCACAAAGCACAAAATGCTAAACAATATTAAACCCCAAAACTCCAATGATCAAAAGACGGGGGTTTTGAAATTTGAATTTGTTTAGAGTTTAGAGATTAGGATTTAGAATCTATCTATCGGGGGCAAATTGACTGATACAAAGCATACTTTAGTAGCTTTAGTGGAGGATAAACCGGGGGTGCTTAATCGCATAGCTAGTTTATTCCGCCGGCGCGCCTTTAATATTCAGAGTCTTGCTGTAGGTGGCAGCGAACATCCTGGCTTATCTCGCATGACTATTGTTGCTGTCGGTGATTCGGCTCAGATAGAGCAGGTAAGAAAACAACTAGAAAAACTAATCAACGTGGTTAAAGTCTCGGATATAACCGAAGAAGACATGGTGGACAGAGAATTGGCCTTAATTAAAGTGAAGACTACTGCCTCGACAAGAAGTGAGATTATGCAAATCGTGGGCATTTTCCGGGCTAACATAGTTGATGTTGCTCCAGGTTCACTGACAGTGGAGGTGACTGGTGACGAAGACAAGGTGAATTCTCTGCTCGGGCTCCTTCGTGATTTTGGTGTTAAGGAGATTTCACGAACTGGCCGGATAGCCTTAACTCGCGGAACCAGCTCTTAAGTGATTCCTGATAGCTGACAACTGAAAATTGATAAGGAGGGAATATGGCTAAAATTTATTATGACAAGGATGCTAACCTGGATTTGCTCAAAAGAAAGACAATCGGCATTATCGGCTTTGGGAGTCAGGGACATGCCCATGCCCAGAATCTGAGGGACAGCGGCTGCCAGGTCATTGTTGCTGAGTTGCCAGGCACCCAAGCCTGGAAGGCGGCAAAGAAAGCGCGTTTTGAAGTGGCTACCGCCGCTGAAGTAGCCAAGGAAGCAAATATAGTCGTTATGCTAGCTCCGGATACTGTGCAGCCCAGAATCTATCGGGAGTCAATTGAGAAAGAGATGGGCCGGGGCAAGACACTTATGTTTGCTCATGGTTTTAGTATCCACTTTTCTCAAATCATGCCTCCAGGTGAAGTTGATGTTAGCATGATAGCGCCTAAATGTCCGGGACATATGCTCAGAAGGCTTTATACTGAAGGTTCAGGAGCTCCAGCCCTGGTGGCTATCCACCAGAATGCTTCGGGGGAAGCAAAAGACATAGCTCTGGCCTATGCCAAGGGAATTGGGTGCGCTAGAGCCGGAGTTTTGGAAACGACTTTTGCTGAAGAGACCGAGACCGACCTTTTCGGTGAGCAAACGGTGCTTTGCGGCGGAGTCTCGTCCTTGATAAAAGCTGGCTTTGAAACATTGATAGAGGCTGGCTATCAACCGGAGATTGCCTATTTCGAGGTTTGCCACGAGTTAAAGCTCATTGTTGACCTAATTTATCAGGGTGGGTTGAGTTATATGCGCTACTCGGTAAGCGATACGGCAGAGTACGGAGATTATACGCGGGGCCCGCGGGTCATTGATGATTTGGTCAGGGAAGAAATGGAACAAATCCTGGCAGAGATTCAGGATGGCAGCTTTGCTACAGAATGGATTTTGGAGAACCAGGCCGGCCGCCCCAGTTTTAATGCTATGAGGCGGATGGAGACAGAGCATCCCATCGAAGTTGTGGGAAAAAAACTTAGGGATATGATGCCTTGGTTGAAGGGCTAGGTATTATTAGGAAAGCTTGCTACTGGCACACTACTGCGAGCTTTAAAAATTTTTGTATAACCTGATAATAATCTACTGCGCATGCGCCGGCAGAAGGTAGTGAATTTTGGTCGGCGTTATCTTATAATATTTGGGAAGAGACTGGGAGGTGTGGCCATGCCACAGTGTCAATACTGCGGGGAAAAAATAAGTGAAGATGCAGTGTTTTGCCCTAAATGTGGAGAGATTTTGGTTGGGGAAGATACAGAATGGCAAGAGTTTCAGATCCAGGAGGAAGTTGATGCAGCGAAAGACCGGGCAAATATGTATGTTATTTTGGCAACAGTTCTGGTAACCCTGGGAATAATAGGCGGTAGTCTCCTTTTTGTCTCATCGAGTCTGCTCGGAGTTTTCGGAATTGTCTTTGTCTGCTTGGGTGTTGGATGTACTGCAGCGGCTGAACGATATGGACACAAAGCCAGGAATTTGAAAAAACAGCTCAGTCGGTGAAATTAATCTGAAGCCGCATTAGTAATATTGGCACCTGAATTTACAATATCTTATAGTTAGTCCTCGCCACGCCAATCTAATGCTGCCATGTTTGGTCAGAAGAAGATACCCGGCAACTCTCTTTTCAATAATTGCGTTCTGCTAGAAAATGTGTTATTTGCTTCAAGGGAGCCTGGCGGTTCCTTTCCACGCCACTGGCTTCGAGCTGCTCTAAGGCTCGACGGCAACATTGCTGAACTAGATTCTGGGCGTGGTCTCGGGCACCTGACTGATCGAGTATCCCCACTACTAGGGGTACATCTCTACCCTCAATATGCCTCTGTGAGTAAAGTCTCTCAAGCTTTGCCTTATCCTTGCTCTCTCTAAGTGCGTAAACTACGGGTAAAGTTTTCTTTCTTTGTCGGAGGTCCTCTTCTATTGATTTCCCTGTGCTTTCTTTCATACCCCAAATCCCTAATATATCATCACGAATTTGATAAGCCATACCCAATGCTTCGCCAAACTGATAAAAATACTGTACCTTCTCTCCTCCTTTACCCAGATAAGCTCCCATCGAAGTAGATGCTGCCATCAGGGCTGCTGTTTTCTTTCTTATCATATTGAGATAATCCTCTACAGTGATATCAACTCTGTTCTCGAACTCGATATCTAGATATTGCCCTTCACAAAGCTCCTTGCAGGCTTGGGCTAAGAGGTGAAAAGAATGTACAATCTCTTCACTGGGTACACTATTATCTTTCAACTTAAGTAAGGCTAGAGAAGCTAGGGCAAACATGAAATCACCGATGTTTATAGCTTGTGACTTACCCCACAACTTCCACACTGTAGGCTGCCCACGGCGTTCATGACTTCTATCTTGGATATCATCGTGGATGAGAGAAAGATTGTGGACCAGTTCCACAGCTGCTGCAGATGGCAATACCTGTGCTGTGTCTCCTCCTACTGCTTGACAACTGAGAAGATGAAGGATAGAACGGATAAATTTACCTGGCTTCCCCTGGCGAGCACAACCCTTCTCATCCTCCCAGCCCATATGATATTGTAGAATATTGCGAAGAGATGGAGGGGTTCTGTTAATGATTTCTTTCAACTCATCTTGGATGCTATCACGATATCTTGTCCACTCCTTTAGAGTGGCATCAAGTTCTCCCACGCGCTCTTTTATGCCCTGTTTACCTACCATCAGCGTTCATTTACCTAAGGAATTCGCAGTCAGACAAATTTAGAAGTTCTTTGTAATCTAGCTAGAGACAACTTCAGCAGCCTTGTTCAATAATTGTCAATCTGATTCATCTGCGTTTAGGCCAAGATAGCATGGTTGTGGAACCTCGTCAATTTTGCATTTGGGGCAGGAGAGTATTACTGGATTTTCAATGAAATTTCAGAAAATTACTTGAAAAAGGATGGAGAAACTAAACAATCGCTGCAATTATATATCCTACAGCTAATAGAGTCTGGGTGCCTAGCACTACCAGCACATTTGCCCCTAGGGCAGGGAGAAATTTGCTCTCTTCATCATAATTTAGGGCTCCTTTTATTGCTTTCACTGCCAGCGGAAGTGTTAGCAGACCTAGTAAAGCAAATATCGGCATGAACCCCGCTGTTGACCATGTAGCTATCCACACATACATTGCTATGGTTAAGATGGAGTACAATAAAGATGCCCTCTTCTTCCCCATTGTAATGGGCAAGTTTCTCCTCCCAGCCTCTTCATCAGCCTCCACATCAGGGAATTCATTTAGGAACAGCAGATTATGGACTAGAATCCCCGAAGGTATAGCTGCTATCACTGCCTCCCAGGTATATGTTCCGCTTTGAACAAAGTAGGCTCCTAAGATCGGCAATGTTCCCAGTCCTAAGCCGGCAGCGAGTTCTCCTGCCCGCCATCTTGTCAGGTGAGTTGTATATAAAAGTACACAGAGTGCGCCCGTTACCAGTATGGGCAGCAAAAGCCAGCCTCTAAGGATAATAAAATAGATGCCTATTGGAATGGCCAACAAAAAACAGACGAGACCAAACCTGCCAACAGCGATAGGATTGAGAAGCCCCTCAGATAAGATGCCACTTCCCCCGCTGAAAGGCGTTCTTTTTACTTCCAGGTCTATCCCGCTTTTGTAGTCGAAATAATCATTTAATGTATTAACGCTAATGTGGAGAAGGAGTAGACCAAGTAAAGCTAGTAGGCAATACAGAAGGCTAAAGTAACCATCATGCCAAGCTATTGAAGTACCGAGAAATACCTGCGTAACTGAGATTATCAAAAACTGAGGTCTAATCTCCAGGAACCATGTTCGCATTGTTTCTCAGGTCTTGCCTCTTTTATACTCGTATAGATGGCGACTATATGTAGTCAGCGGAAGCGGGGCAATTGAGTCATCGAAAATATCAGGTACTTTGGAGGCTATGCCCCCCACTCCGTGGCGGTCTTGTTATAATCTATTCCTGCTGCTAATGTCTTACTTTCGATCTCCTTCCTCCTCCGCATTATTTCAAGATGTCTTCCTGTATAGAGGTCGTAGGGTGTGACATGGCCCAGCCTTTCATGGTAGCGCTGTAGCCCCCAAAGATAGAACCCTCTCTTTCAGCTCAGTGATAAGGCTAGCTCGGGCCCGTTCATTTTGCGCCACCTGGCCTCGCGATTGTCTCATTAAGGCAGAGTACGCCTTAGTTCGAACATCACCTGGTTTGTTGGGTCGGGACAGGCAACAATAGCTTTGTTTCGGTCTTCCTCCCAGGGGAACGAACCGCCAAATTGCAGGACTTGGGCAAAAGGAAAAAGGGAGTAGAAAGCCCATGAACAAAGGTTAGGCGGAGTCTTCTCTCCCATGACAAACTCGTCGCCAACCTTGTGTTGAGCTTCGCAAGTCCCTTTCTGGGATATTACTTTAGCTATCACATCAGACATCTCAACCTCCTGTTTCATTACCGATTTGATTAACATCTTCTATCTCTGTTTTTGGCTAAATCGACCTGAATATATAGTACATTATGGTATGGCTCGGTACAAGTTGGTGACGTATGTACTGGATGTGCGTCGTCAGGGAAAATTATATAGCTGGGACCTATGTTCTAGCCTGTATCGATGAAAAAGTTAAAAACAAATACAAAATCGTCTTTTCAGCCAGTTTTGGGCTGACTACACAGTCATTTACCGCAGAGTATATTGAAAGGAGCTTGCTAAAATATTTTCCCCGGTGTTACCTATGTGGTCAGCCAGCACACCCCCTTGACAAAGTTTTAGAGGTGTGTTACTATGATGGTGCCCCGAGTATTTGAACAAGAACTTGGCGAGTGTGGAACCGACCGCCGAGTAAGTGGAAGCTGAAAAGTGCTGGGAGGTAAAAGGCCCAGCGCAAGGTAAGTGGAAGCAGAAAGGAGGGTGGTGGAAAGCCAAGGGAAGGGAGATTACTTGGGGCATTTTTTATTCCCAGCTTTTTATTGTTATACGAGCTATAAGTGTTGCCACAAAAAAGAGAGCTAAGTTGGGATGGTTATCGCGTCTCCGCGCCTTTGATTAGCTCGGGGTGGAGGATGCCAATAAAGGGCAAATTACGGTATTCTCCCTTGTAATCTAATCCATAACCCACTACAAACTCATCGGGGACTTTAAAGCCTACGTAATCAAGAGGGACATTTATCAATCGGCGTGCTCTCTTATCAAGCAAGGTACAAACGCGAAGACTAGCAGGGTTGTGAGCAGAGAGATGGCTGAGAATGTAATTCAGTGTCATGCCGGTATCTACAATGTCTTCAACCATCAGTACATGTTGTCCTGTTATGCTGCTATCGAGGTCTCTGGTTATCTTGACTACCTGGCCATCACCACCATAGTATGAGATAGCCATAAAGTCTAGGGTAACCGGAAGGGAAAGATGCTGCATCAGGTCAGCCATAAAGCAGACAACGCCCTTCAAGATGCCTATTAGCACTAATCGCTGACCAGCGTAATCACGCGAAATGAGTCTGGCTAGGGTTCTTACCCTTCGTTGAATTTTAGCATGGCTGTACAAAACTCGATCGATTCCCTCTACTTTAGCTTCGCCGAGAGGGCCATAACCATATTTGGCTAACAGCTTGAGAAAATCATTTTTGTTCAGAAGCCTGATATTGACTTCGGGGTAAAGTTCTCTGAGCTGGCGCAGTTTGCGATTCTTCTCCGTCAGCAGATTTTGTTTTAATGTAGTGAGTTCAACATAAAGGTCTAGCTCAGGCAAATAAAAATCGGGAGTGAACATCTCTGCTATCTTGCCGCCTTTCCACCTAAGAGGAAAGGAACGAGGCTCATAAAGCCATTCAATGCAGTAAAAGTCTAAAAGTTTGGCAAAATCCTCCTCGCTGGGATGAGCGAAACTAGTTGGCCTCAGCGGCATAGTAGGTAACGGAGGTACTCGAGATGATTTTCTTCGTTTCTCATTTACCTTATAGTCTTGCTCTAACAATTGATGAAGCTCTGCTCTCTCAAAAATGACGGCGCAAATATCGGCAACACTGAGGAGGAAGCTTTTATCAGCTTCGGAAAACTGGCGAGGCTCGCGAGTGTAAATTCGAATCTCTCCGATAACTTCTCCTTTCCCAAGTACAGGAACCCCAAAAATGGAGGATATCCCTTGCGCTAGTGCTATTTGGGGATGTTGAATTCTTTCATCTTTAGCAGCATCGGCAATAAATACCACTTTCCCATCAAGGATGTCCGGAAGGCTTTTATGGGCATCAAGAGGGCCTTTTTTCAGGTAAAGGTCGCTCAAACCATACGCGCCTACAGTAATCAAGTATTCCTTTTGGGGATTGAGGGATAAAATGCAGCAGCCATTTGCCTGCACTGCCGCGGCAGCGCTTTTAGCTATGGAATTACAAATTCTCCTTAAGCTAGGAGCCGAATTGGCAACTTTAGTTATCCGCTTAAGGGCTGAATAATAACTGCCTATCGATTTACCCATCCTTCGACTCCGCTCAGGACATGCTTTTCTCGCACTCTATCCGCATTTAGTAAAGCCACAGGCGAGGCAAATATTGCAGCCTTCCTGGTAAATCAAAGGACCACCACAATCAGGGCATTGCCCAGCCCAACTTTTAACCATCTCAGGATTTTTGGAAGGCGCATCTGGATTAGTAGCGGTCTTTTCTCTAATGTACTTCTCCAGCACGCTAGCGATAGCATCGGCACAGGACAAAATAGCGTGTCCCTGCTCCCAAGCGATAGAAGGGCACCTGATGCCGCGCAGTTGCTTTACAATAGACTCTACATCTATTCCAGACCTTAGAGCCAGGGATGTTAGGCGGCTAATACCCTCAAGCTGCGCAGCCGCACAACCTCCGGCCTTTCCCAATGTGGAGAAAACTTCGGATATTCCCTGACTATCGAAGTTTACTGTTACATAAATGTAGCCACATCCAGTGTTTACCCTTTCAGTTACACCCCTGGTAACTTTAGGCCTTTTCCTGGGGGCTAGCTTACCTTCAGTTCTTTTTGTCCTCTCACCTACAGTGAGAACCTGACTTTCTCGGCTCCTATCTCGGTAAATAGTTATACCCTTCAAGCCTTCTTGATAAGCCAGCATATACACTTTAGCTACATCCTCGGCTGTCGCCTCGTGAGGAAAATTGACTGTCTTGGATACAGCACTATCGGTAAATCTTTGGAATACTGCCTGCATCTTAACATGCCACTCAGGAGATATGTCGTGGGCGGTGATAAAGAGTCTTTTTATCTCTTCAGGAACTTCTTCTATGTCTTTTAACCTCTTTCCTTCAGCTAGCTGCTTCATTAAATCCGGGGAATAGAACCCTCTCTTTTTGGCTGCCTCCTCAAAATAAGGGTTCACCTCTATAAATTCTTCTCCTTCCAGGATATGACGCATGTAGCTTAAGGCAAATAATGGTTCAATGCCACTGGAGCAATTAGCGATTATGCTCAAGCTGCCAGTAGGAGCAATGGTAGTCCGAGAGGCATTTCGAAAACGAGGACCATCGGGTATGTCATAAATACTTCCCTGGAAAGCAGGGAAGACCCCCCTTTCTTGGGCTAGCTCTATCGAAGCTTTATCAGCCTCTGCAGATATGAAATGGGCGATTTCTTCAGCCACAACAAGCCCTTGTTCACTATTATAAGGGATACCAAGCTGAATCAGCATGTCAGCAAAACCCATCACCCCCAGGCCTATTTTCCGGGTAGTTTTGGTCATCTCTGCAATCTCTGGCAGAGGAAATTGGTTGACTTCGATAACATTATCAAGGAAGTGGACTGCCAGCTTGACTGTTTGGGATAGCTTGTCATAGTCAATGTATGGCTGACCATCTTTATCCATCACCATCTTGGACAAATTTATGGAGCCTAGATTACAGGATTCAAAGGGGAGCAGGGGTTGTTCCCCGCAGGGGTTGGTGCTTTCTATTTTGCCTGATTCAGGCGTGGGATTATGTCTGTTTATTTCGTCGATAAACACGACACCCGGGTCGCCGGTGCGCCAAGCCATGTCAACTATTTTGTCAAATACCTCCTTGGCATTAAGCTTATCCATCACCTCTCCAGTTCGTGGGTTCACCAAATTGTAATCGGTGCCTTTTTCCACCGCTTTCATAAACTCATCGGTCACAGCTACAGAAAGGTTAAAATTAGTTAGGGCTTCTTGGTCATCCTTAGCCTCGATGAATTTCAAAATGTCAGGATGCTCGACATTGAGTATTGCCATATTGGCTCCGCGGCGCATGCCACCCTGCTTTATGACATCGGTGGTGGCATCAAAGACTCGCATGAAAGAAACAGGGCCGCTAGCAATGCCACCTGTAGAACCCACTCTATCCCTTTCCGGTCTAAGTCGAGAAAAGGAAAAGCCGGTGCCTCCACCGCTTTTATGAATCAAGGCAGTATATTTAACTGCATCGAAAATAGACTCCATGGAATCCTTAATAGGTAAAACAAAGCAAGCTGATAATTGTCCTAGTTCGTGACCGGCATTCATTAGAGTAGGGGAATTAGGTAGAAACTCTAGGCTTTCCATCAGTTGATAAAAAGCCTCTTCATAAAGGGAGACATCCGCCTTGGGATTGTAGATAAGCTCGGCTGAAGCAATGTGTCTGGCGACGCGACGAAATAGCTCTTGCGGGGTCTCAATAACCTTCCCTTCTTCGTCTTTTGTTAAATATCTCCTTTCCAGGACTCTTAAGGCATTATCACTAAGTTTGATTCCAGAGATGACTTGGCTTCTGGCTTGGGGAGAAAATTCATCTGCGGTTAAAATTTCCTTAACCATTGCCCGAATTTGGGAGGAGGACACAGGCTGTTTGGTTTGCCGAGGAATAAATTCCTCCATGCCTGGGAATGGATGAGCCACCTCTAGGCGCTGGCTTACTTGCTCTGTAAACCTCTCCAACAATTTCCTATCACTTATACCCATGGACTCGGCAGCAGCGAAAACAGCTTGAGCTACCCTATCTCGAACGATAGTTTTTTGGTTCTCTTTCCGACGGGTTTTGGGCATTTTATCTCCTCTTGCGACCAATCAAGGAATTCACCGCCTCAGAAGAGGGTAGCGGTAGCTGTTTTTCTGGCGTTAGCTCTCTTCGTACTGCCAAGCTATCCACCTCTTGTTTTAAAGCGCCAATATCAGCAAATTCCCGATAAACACTGGCAAAGCGAATGTAAGCAATGTGGTCCAGTTTTTTTAATCCCTCCATGACCAAATCACCAATATGTGAACTGGAGACTTCGCTTTTGCCCACCTTGTAAAGCTCAGCCTCGATGGTGTCCACAAACTTATCAATGGCGCCCGTAGGAAGGGGGCGTTTCTCGCAGGCTTTGCGAATACCCAGAAGGAGCTTATCCCGGCTGAATTCCTCACGTCTTCCATCTTTCTTAATAACGAAGATATCGTGTGGCTGTACACGCTCGTAAGTAGTGAAGCGAGCATTGCAGGCGAGGCATTTCCTTCGGCGCCTCACCCCTTCGTCCAGACTCCGAGAATCTATCACCTTTGATTCCTGCTTGCCACAGTAAGGACAGTTCACGAATTTCTCCTAGACATTGTGGTCTAGAAGTATTTTACCACTAAATGTAGTAAAATGCAATATCCCCGCGGAAAAAAATAGAGGCTCGATGGTGGACAATTCTAAGAAAATATGCTAGGTTTGAATTCACATAGGACTAACGTAGTTAAGATTGCCCTGTATTCGTAGTCAATATCGCGAGAAGGATTTTAGATAACATTGTTCGAGGAAATCTTACCAGGTCTTTATAGAATTAAGGTTCCTCTCCCCGGAAGTCCTCTAAAAGCCACCAACTCTTATGTTATAAAGGGGGCAGAGAGGTCTTTAATTATTGATACTGGATGGAATCGAGAGGACTGTATGATGGCACTAGGTTCCGGCTTAAAGGAATGTGGCGTGGACTCCAGGCAGGCCGATTTCTTCATCACGCACATGCATGCCGACCACGCAGGTTTAGTGTCAACTCTGGCTGGTGAAGGGGCGAGAATCTACTTTGGCCGGGCAGATGCGGAAATTATGAGGTCTACTGCGCCTGAGCATTGGGAGAAGCAGATTGATTTTGCTCGTAAACGCGGCTTTCCTGGAGAGGAACTTGACAGGGCTATCGGAAGTCACCCCGGTCGCAGATATAGCCCAAATACTTCCTTGAACTTATGTGTCTCAAAGGACGGCGACACGATAAGCATCGGGGATTACCTATTTGAATGTATTGAAACCCCAGGACATACTGAAGGTCACATTTGTCTTTACGAGCCCAGTAAGAAAATATTCGTATGTGGTGACCATATCCTTGTTGATATAACTCCGAATATCACCCTCTCCTCCGAGGAGCGGAATCCATTGAAAGAATATCTGATGAGCCTGGACAAAGTTTATGATTTGGATGTTGAACTTGTGCTGCCTGGGCATAGAAGTATCTTCAGGAATCAAAAAGAGAGAATTCGAGAGCTGAAGCAACACCACCAAACAAGGCTTAAGGAGAGCATCTCTATTCTGGGAAAAGGTAAACAAAACGCCTTCCAGGTCGCATCACAGATGACCTGGGATATAGGTTACAAGTCCTGGGATTTATTTCCTCCGGCGCAAAAGTGGTTTGCTTTTGGAGAAGCTTTGGCGCACCTGAAATATCTTGAGGAAGAGGGAAAGGTGGGGAGAGAAATGGAAGGACAAGGGTTAGTATTTTTCACAGGGGTGTCAAATGCCTGAAGCAAAAGTCGGCATCATTGGCGGAAGCGGGCTCTACAAGATGGAGGGGATGACTGGGATGGAGAGAGTTAAGATCAACACGCCTTTTGGCGAGCCCAGCGAAGCTATCATCTTGGGCAATCTAGAAGGAGTAAAGGTTGCCTTTCTTCCCAGACATGGTGAAGGACATCGAATAGGCCCCAGTGAGTTGCCAGCCAAGGCTAATATCTATGCCTTGAAATCTCTGGGGGTGGAAAGGATTATCTCTGTGAGCGCTGTGGGTAGTCTCAAGGAAGAGATAAGACCTCTGGACATAGTCATCCCTGACCAGCTAATCGATGCTACCAAAGGGAGAGACAGCACTTTCTTCACCGATGGAATAGTAGGGCATGTCTCTCTCGCTGAACCTTTCTGTCCTGTCTTGAGTCAACTCTCGTTTGAGGCAAGCACTAAGGCTGGAGCTAAGGTGCATAAAGGTGGCACTTATATAGTCGTGGAAGGTCCACAGTTCTCTACCAAGGCTGAGTCGCAGCTTTACTGCTCTTGGGGTGTTGATGTTGTTGGGATGACAGCTTTGCCTGAAGCTAAATTAGCCAGGGAGGCGGAAATATGCTATGCCACACTGGCTATTGTCACCGATTATGATTGCTGGCATCCAGGTTATGAATCAGTGACTACGGATATGATTTTAACCAACCTGCGGAAGGGTATTGATACTGTCAAGAGAATCTTGAAGTTACTACTACCTTCCATACCGCAAAAACGAAACTGTGCCTGTGCCAGCGCCCTTAAATATGCTATAGCCACTGAGACGAGATATATACCAGAGAAGAAAAGGAAAGAACTGGAACTGCTAATTGGCAAGTACTTAGGTAGGAAGGAAAATGTCAGCCAAGCTTGAGTTTGGATGTTTGCCTACGGCTATCGGTAGCATGCCTCACACGAATCCCGCTGAGGCTTGTTCCATTATTATGAAATATTTTCCTGATATTCCCTTCTGGCCGCAATTGCCGAGGCGCTCTCCTAAAGAAAACATGATCATCCAATTTAGCGAAGGTTTCCCGGGGATAGTCATAAAGGAGGGCAAAATTCGTATTGAGCCATCGGCCAATTTTGATAGCGAGCTGGAGCAAATCTATACCGATTGTGAGCAAGATAATGCCCGGGAATATAGCATTTCGACGGAATTTGCTGCCGGGCTTTATGCTTTCCTCTCCAAAGCAGCGGGTAGCAAAATAGTCAAGGGACAGGTAACAGGTCCCATCACCTGGGGCCTGGCGGTTACCCGTCAGGATGGTCTGGGCATCTTATATGATGACACTTTAGCTGAAACTGCGGCTAAGTTCCTGCGGCTAAAAGCTTCGTGGCAGGAGAATATCTTGAGGGAAATATCGCCCACTACGATTATCTTTGTTGACGAGCCCTATTTAGTTTCTTTAGGCTCGGTGTTTACTCCTATTCCTGAGGAAAAAGTGCCTGTTCTGCTAGAAGAAGTGTTCAGGGGAATCAAAGGGATAAAGGGATTGCACTGCTGCGGAAACACTAACTGGTCAGTCATTCTGGACACCAAAATCGATATTCTTAGCTTTGATGCCTATAATTATGCCTCTTCTCTGAGCACTCACTCCGATAAGGTGAAGTCCTTTCTTGAGCGTGGTGGCAACATTGCCTGGGGGATAGTTCCGAATGAGGAAGAGGCTTTAGCTAAAGAATCTTTGCCCAGTCTTCGTGACCGCTTGGAAGAAGCTATGGCTCTATTCACCAAGGATGGTGTTAAGTTCAAACAGATTATAGCTCAAGGGCTGATAACTCCTTCTTGTGGCCTGGAAATCTTGTCGCCTGAAGTGGCAAATCAAGCTCTGGAATTAACGGCTAAGCTGTCCCACGACTTAAGAAGTCGATATGCAGTGTGACCCTAGACATTTGTAGTTGCCTGATTCATCAGGCAAAATCGCCCAATAAATTGGGCAACTACATTTTTAATTATCCCTCTTCCAAAGCTCTTATTTTATTCACCCTTTGTACGTGTCGGCCGCCTTCAAAATCCGTGGTTAAGAAAGGTTTGACGATTTCCAGAGCTGACTTGGTATCTATATCCTCTCCCCCGAGGCATAAGACGTTGGCATCGTTGTGCTGGCGAGCGCGTTGTGCTGTAAATACGTTGTGGCATAAAGCCGCCCTCACACCCTTTATTTTATTGGCGGCTATGCACATGCCTATACCAGTATTGCATATTAGAATGCCCTGGTCAAAGTTGCCTGATGCTACGGCCTCCCCAACTTTCTGGGCGATGTCAGGATAATCCACAGGATTAGTGTTATAGCAACCAAAATCCTGGTAGCTATAGCCCGCGTTTTGCAGGAAGGATATAATTAACTCTTTTAGAGCAAAGCCACGGTGGTCACAACCTATAGCAATGCGCTTCATTTTGCCTCCAAGTATTCCTTATAAGCTTTGTCAATCTCATGTGAGGGTATGATGCCCTGACGCAAAATTACCGGCGCTTCATGGGTAACATCTACTACTGTGGATTCCGTGCCGCCAGGGCATTTGCCTCCGTTGATAACAAGGTCGATTTTTCGCCCCAGTTGTTGTCTAACTTCCTCGGCAGTTAAGGCCGCCGGTTGGCCGCTAATATTGGCGCTGGTTCCGATTAGGGGATTTCCCAGGTGTTGAATGAGAGCCCGACAAACGGGGTGGTTAGGAAGGCGTACCGCTATGGTGGGTCTTGAGGCTAGATAGGTAGGCACCGAATCTGTTTTTGATAGAACCAAAGTTAACCCGCCGGGCCAAAACTGCCTTGCCAAAAACCAGGCAATTTCTGGTATTGGCTCGGCCAGAGCAGTCAATCGCTCTACATCAGCGATAAGCAAGGGGAGTTGCTGATGCTTGGGTCGGTTTTTTATCTCATAAATTCTTTCCACGGCCGTGGAATTGAAGGCGTCAGCTCCCAGGCCATAGACTGTATCGGTAGGGAAGGCAATCACTCCCCCCTTTTGGAGGATTTTAACCCCGTTCTCGATTTCTCGTTGTAAAACACCCATCTCTCTTGGTGTTAGTATAGCATGATGCTTGTCTGGGTCAGAAGTTCCTTTCTTTCTGCATTCGAAGGTGTGGGAAGGCTTTAACCACAAGTGATAAACCTTGCCAGGTGAGAAAAGGCTTAGCCCGTCTTGGTTGATAATAGTTCAGGATAATGATAAGCTAAATGTATCCACCACCGTAAATCTGCAATGAAAAAGAAGCTAGAAAGCCACAGAATTGCTGCCAGCGATGATATCGAAGTCTCCACTTATCTGGGGCTAGCCAAGGAGTTGCGCGGCGAGCAACCTGTAGTTGAGCCTAAGCTTCCTCCGAGCGAGCGTGAAACTATAGTAGTGCTCGACTTCGGCTCGCAATATAGCATGCTCATTGCCAGGCGGGTAAGGGAATGCCATGTCTATTGTGAACTTGTGCCCTATGACACGCCCTGGGAGAAAATAGCTTCCCTTAACCCACGAGGATTTATTCTCTCGGGAGGTCCGGCTAGCGTTTATGATTCTGGCGCTCCCCTACCATTACCATATATCTATGAGAGCCGTCTACCGGTGATGGGCATTTGCTATGGGACACAGGCTATCGTTTACAACTTGGGTGGTCAAGTAACTCAAGGAACGAAGCGCGAATACGGTCACACAATCTTACACATAAGTGCTGAAGACTGTCCTCTTTTTGTCGGTCTTCCATCATCTCTCCCCGTGTGGATGAGCCATGGTGACCAAGTAATAGAATTGCCTCCGGGCTTCAAAGCTTTGGCTTATACTGAAAATTCACCATTTGCTGTCATCGGTAACGATAGTAGTATTTATGGACTGCAGTTTCACCCCGAAGTGGTTCACACAGCTCATGGAAAAACCATATTTCAGAATTTTGTATTTCAAATATGCGGCTGCCAGGGCAACTGGACACCAGCTAATTTCATAGCTGAGAGCGTAGATAAAATTAAGGAGCAAGTGGGCGGCGGAAGAGTGGTCTGTGCTCTTTCTGGAGGCGTCGATTCGGCAGTAACTGCTATCCTTATTGACCATGCTATTGGCAATAAGTTAACTTGCATCTTTATCAACAATGGCTTATTGCGTCGGGATGAACCGGAAAGGGTGCTTAGTACCTTCAAGCGAAATCTCAAAATGGATGTAGTTTACATAGATGCTACCGATAGATTCCTGGAACGACTGAAAGGGGTTAGCGATCCGGAAAAGAAACGACAATTAATAGGGAACGAGTTTATCCAAATTTTTGAGGAGGAAGCCGCCAAATTAGGTAAGATTGATTTTCTGGCCCAGGGCACTCTTTACCCCGATGTCATTGAAAGTACCTCCGCGGAGACCAAAGCTGCTGCCAAGATAAAGAGCCATCATAACGTCGGAGGGCTACCGGCTAAAATGAGTTTCGCTCTTATCGAGCCCCTGAGGTATTTGTTTAAGGATGAAGTTCGACAGGTGGGGCTAGCTTTAGGCCTGCCCGAGGATAGGGTCTGGCGGCAGCCTTTCCCCGGACCGGGATTAGCCATTCGCATCATCGGTGAAGTGACCAAGGAGAAGCTGGAGATACTCCGGGCCGCCGATTGGATTCTGATGAGTGAAATCAAGAACGCTAAGCTTTATCGCGAGCTATGGCAAAGCTTTGCTGTACTTACTGATGTCAAGAGCGTTGGCGTCATGGGCGACTACAGGACTTATGGCTACCTGGTAGCGGTCAGAGCGGTAACTAGCGAGGATGCCATGACTGCTGATTGGGCTCGCCTGCCCCACGACCTTCTGGCCAGAATATCTGACCGCATAGTCAATGAGATTCCCAGTGTCAACAGGGTAGTTTATGATATCACCAGTAAGCCGCCGGCGACTATAGAATGGGAGTAGCCAAGGTGTTTAAAAATGTAGTTTGCTCAATTGGCTGGAAATATTAAATGCTAAATACGAAACACTAAACAATATCAAAGCACTAATGACCAAAATTCAAAAAAGGAGTTTTTGGTATTTGGATTTGGAGTTTTGGATTTGTTTAGAATTTAGGACTTAGATATTAGGATTTAATAAAAGGAGGGGGAAAAGATGAGTTATTCTTCCGAAGAAATTGACGATGAACAGCTAGCTATGATAGACGATTTAGAGATGCTCCGCGAGGATTTGGTGAGCGAGTTGCAAGCCATTAACCAGTATCATGAGCATATATTAATCTTGGAGAATGAAGAGGCTGTGACTACACTGGAACATATTATTGAAGAAGAAAAGGAGCATGTCGCAGAGCTGTTGAGACTAATTCAAAATCTCGACCCCGTTCAGGCCGACAAATTCAAGGAGATTTTATAATGCCATGTCACACAGAGTGAAACTGAAAGGCGTAAAGAAGAATAGAGGGAAGCATAAGAAGAAGAGGTAGGTATCCTTCGAGACTCAGATTGTTTGTCACCAGTGGTGACCTTCACCATTATTCCCAGTGCCATCTTTCAAAAAATTGGCGTTGAAAAATCCAGAAAGTGGAGGACTTAGTACGGCTATATCCTGAAGGCTGACACGAGAGAGTGAAATTTGAAGATACTAGTTGTTGGTGGTGGAGGCAGGGAACACACCTTAGTCTGGAAAATTGCTCAGAGTCCCAGGGTGGAGAAAGTTTTCGCTGCCCCGGGGAATGCCGGTACAGCCGCCATTGCGGAAAATCTGAATTTACGTCCCACCGATATAGAAGGGCTGGGCAAGGCGGCTAAAGAAAAAGGCATTGACCTTGTCGTGGTCGGTCCTGAGGCTCCGCTAGCTTCAGGCATAGTGGACTTCTTTGATAAGCTGGGCATTCCTATTTTCGGTCCCAGTAAAGCAGCCACCCAGATAGAATCAAGCAAGGTTTTTGCCCGCAATCTGATGGAGAAATATGGTATCCCCTGTCCCAAAGGTGCCATTTTCACTTCTTATTCTGAGGCTCGTAAATATCTTCAAGAACAGCATCCGCCAGTCGTCATCAAGGCTGATGGATTAGCTGCTGGCAAAGGTGTGATTATTGCTGGTTCTCTGGCAGAAGCTCACAAAGCCCTTAGCGACATCATGGAAGCCAAGATTTTCGGCTCTGCTGGAAATAGGGTGATAATCGACGAATATCTTAGCGGTCGAGAGGTAAGCCTGATAGCTTTTGCCGATGGCGAAACAGTCTCACCCATGGTGCTAGCTTGCGACTATAAAAAAATTGAGGATGGTGACCAGGGTCCCAACACCGGGGGTATGGGAAGTTACAGTCCACCGGGTTTTTTCTCCACCGGGATGACAGAAAAGGTAACCAAAGATATTTTGTTGCCGACTGTGAAGGCTATGGCCAGAGAAGGCCTGCCTTATAAGGGAGTGCTCTATGCGGGGTTAATGATTGTCGATGGAGAGCCTATGGTGCTGGAATTTAATGCTCGCTTTGGTGACCCGGAGACTCAGGTCATTTTGCCTCTTCTCAAAACTGACCTGGTGGATATACTTATGGCAGTAGTCCAGGGCAACCTCAACCGTGTGAAAATAGGGTGGAGTCCCGAGGCCTGCGTTGGCGTAGTTGTGGCTTCGGGTGGCTATCCTGGCAGCTATAAAACCGGCTTTCCCATACAGGGGATAGATAGTATGGATAAGGATGTGCTAGTCTTCCATGCTGGAACTAAATTGGGAAATGATGGCATAACTTATACCGACGGCGGGCGAGTTCTCACCGTAGCAGGTGTGGGCAAAGATATGGCTGAAGCTCGGGAAAAGGTTTACCGCAACATTCCTAATATTTATTTCGAAGGTTGTCATTATCGTAAGGACATTGCTTTGAGGGAGATAGATAAGATAAAATCTAAACCCTGAAAGGAGATCAAAAGGCAAAAGTAAAAATGCAAAATGACAGGGCGACAGTAAATAAAAAAGTAAAATGCAAAAAGCAAAGATATAAGCAAGGGTATAAGCATTTTTAAGTTTTGATTTTTGAATTGTCACTTTGATTTTTGATATTTGTAGAGGATTTACTTGGCGATGGCATTAGTGGGCGTAGTCATAGGCAGCAAGACAGACACTGAACTGATACAGGCGGCTCTGGATATGCTTAAGCAATTGGGCATTGATTATGAACTTTCCGTTATCTCAGCCCATAGAAAACCCGAAAAAGTAAGAGAGTATGGCTTGGAGGCGGAGAAGAGAGGGCTCAAAGTTATCATCGCCGCCGCTGGTTATGCCGCTCACCTTCCCGGCGTCTTGGCTAGCTGGACAACCTTGCCTGTAATCGGTGTTCCCTTACTCACCAATGAGCTTAAAGGCATAGACGCTTTACTTTCTATAAGCCAGATGCCTGGGGGAGTGCCGGTAGCCTGCATGGGCATCGGTCAAAGTGGGGCAAAAAATGCTGCCTTGCTCGCCGCCCAGATTCTGGGCATCGAGCATAAAGAGATAAGGGAAGCTTATCGTAAATATAAACAAGAATTAGCCAGGGGATAATATGATTGAACGGTACTCCAGACCTCACATGAAGAAAATCTGGTCTGAGGAGAATAAGTTTGACCAGTGGCTCAGGGTAGAGATAGCCGTTTGTGAAGCCTGGGCTGAGCTGGGTGAAATCCCCCGAAAAGACATAGTCAAAATAAGGAAAGCCGGCTACAACTTGAATCGTATTGCCGGATTTCTAAAGGTGACCCACCATGACATGACGGCTTTTCTCAACTCGGTGGCTGAAAGCCTGGGCCCAGAGTCGCGCTTTGTCCACCTTGGCCTCACCTCTTCGGATGTTATGGATACCGCCCTTGGCTTGCAATTGACTCAGGCAGCAGATATCTTGGCAAAAGACATAGCCGAGCTTATATCCGTGCTGGAGAGTAAAGCTATAGAGCATAAATACACCATTATGATGGGACGGACCCATGGGGTTCACGCTGAGCCGACTACCTTTGGTTTAAAGATGGCCCTGTGGGCTGAGGAAATGAAGCGTAATGCTCAAAGGCTAGCCGAAGCCAGGGAAAATATCTCGGTGGGCAAAATATCCGGGGCAGTAGGCACTTATGCCACTGTGCCTCCTCAGGTTGAGAAAATAGCTTGCGCCCGGCTAGGGCTTATACCAGCTCCCATATCGAGCCAGATAGTCCAGCGTGACCGTCATGCCCAATTTCTGACCACTTTGGCTATTATTGCCAGCTCCCTGGAGAAATTTGCCACCGAGATTAGAGGTCTCCAGCGAACGGAAGTTCGGGAGGTTGAAGAGCCTTTTGAAGCAGGGCAAACGGGCTCCTCGGCGATGCCTCATAAAAGAAATCCCGAGCTTTGTGAGCGTATCTGTGGACTGGCCAGATTAATAAGAGGTCACGCTTTAACTTCTCTGGAGAACATCGCCTTATGGCACGAACGTGACATCAGTCACTCCTCCGCAGAGCGAATTATCTTGCCTGACTCCTGTTTGGCAGTTGATTACATGCTATCTATATTTACGTCAGTAATGAAAGGGCTCAAGGTTTATCCGGAGAACATGCGTCGTAATATCGAGCTCACCCAGGGGGTCATCTTTTCTCAAAGGGTGCTCTTGGCCTTAATAGATAAAGGCCTACCACGTGGAGAAGCCTATAAAATGGTGCAAGACAATGCCATGAAGGCCTGGGAGAAAAGGAAAAGCTTTCTGAGCTTGCTTGAAGCGGACAGGCGGATAACTACTCGTTTGAGTAAATTGGAACTGAACTCTCTTTTCGACTATAATTATTATCTGAAATATGTGGATGATGTCTTCAAACGATTGCGGTTGATTAAAACCGAGCGGGGAAGGAAAGCTAGCAAAACTGGGTCAACTAAACTGGCTCCTGGGGCAGCGTGATGATGGGGCATTGACTTCGGATTTTTTGTCTTAGCGTATATCGGGGGGAATAGAAGGATGAAGACTGCGCAAGAATACCTTGACAGCATGAGGGAAATGCATTTTGAACTCTACATGTCTGGAGAGCGGGTTACCAATCATGCAGATAATCCTATTATCAAACCGACAAGGAATTGTATAGCTGCTACTTATGAACTTGCCGAAGAGTCCAAATTTCCACAATACCATAACGTTATGACAGCCACCTCCCATCTAACAGGAAAGAAGATAAATCGTTTCTGTCACATTCATCAGAGTATCGAGGACTTGGTCAACAAGTCAAAAATGGGTAGAGGATTGGGTGCTTATACGGGCTCTTGCTTTCAGCGTTGCGTTGGGATGGACGCCTTGAATGCTTTGTCGATGGTGACTTATGACATTGACCACAAGTATGGGACCGAATATAACAAGCGTTTCCTGAAATATTTGAGATACGTACAGGATGAAGACCTGGTTTGTTGTGGTGCTATGACGGATGCCAAGGGCGATAGAAGTCGTTATGCAGCCGAGCAAGCTGATCCTGACCTATATCTTCACGTAGTGGAAGAGAAGTCGGATGGCATTGTAGTTCGTGGGAATAAAATGCACCAGACAGGCGCTGTAAATTCGCATGAAATTATCTGCATGCCGACCAGGGCTATGCGTGAAGAAGATAAGGAGTATGCTATTGCTTTTGCCTTGCCCAGCGACACCCGGGGGATTATATACATCTATGGAAGACAGCCAGACGACACGAGAAAAATAGACAGCCCGAATATGGATGTAGGCAACATTCTTTACGGGGGACAGGAATGTATGGTCGTATTTGACGATGTGTTTGTTCCCTGGGATCGAGTCTTTATGTATAAGGAGTATGATTTTGCTGGCGACCTGGTAGAGAAGTTTGCTGCCTATCACCGTCAAAGTTATGCCTGCAAGTCAGGTATGGGCGATATCTTGATTGGTGCCAGTCAATTAATTGCTGAATATCAGGGCACTGCAAAAGCTTCTCATATTAAGGACAAAATCATTGACATGATTCAGCTCAATGAAACTATGATGTCGTGCAGTCTTGCCTGTGCTTACGAAGGTCACAGAGAGCCTTCCGGTACGTACCTTGTAGATACTCTAAGAGCCAATGTATCTAAACTCAATGTAACAAGATTCCCTTATGACATAGCCAGATTGGCCCAGGACATCGCCGGTGGCTTATTGGTAACGATGCCTTCCGAAAAAGACCTCAAACATCCCGAGATAGGCAAGTATATCGCTAAATATCTGAAAGGTGTTGATGGTGTTGCGATAGAAGACCGCATTCGTGTGCTGCGGCTGATTGAGAATCTCACCATAGGTCTAGGAGGCGCCTGTTATTTGACGGAATCTATGCATGGTGCCGGGTCACCTATGGCTCAGAAGATTATGATTGGTAGACTGGCTAATATAGAGAGAATGAAAAACAGTGCCAAGAGGTTGTGTGGTATTGAATCCAAGTTAGCGGTTTAAGGAGCAACGACTTCTTAGATCGCCACCGAAAACATAATAATCTGGGCTAAGGAAACTATGAGTGGCAGCCTCCCAGTCTTAACGAACACAAAT
Source organism: uncultured Dehalococcoidales bacterium (assembly GCA_964586515.1). GTDB lineage: Bacteria > Chloroflexota > Dehalococcoidia > GIF9 > AB-539-J10 > RBG-13-51-36. The sequence goes on along the minus strand of CAZPGJ010000005.1, from coordinate 71,470 downwards.
TTACCTCTATCTTTGTTTCGGCGGGGCAAGGTAAGAGACGTTTATGGTTTAGATGACAAGCTACTCATCGTATCCACCGACCGCATCTCTGCCTTCGATGTTGTCTTGCCCTGTGGCATCCCCGACAAAGGAAAAGTTCTCAACCAGCTTTCTGCCTTCTGGTTCAAGAAAACAGCCCATATCCTACCTAATCATCTTATCAAGGTGATCGATAGTGTGGATACACTTCGGGATGTCCTTTCTCAACTGATGGCTGACAGCTATCAGCCGAAAGCTCTAGATTCTCTTATTGGCCGCTCTATGCTTGTGACTAAGGCTGAGCGCATACCTGTAGAATGCGTCGTTCGTGGCTATCTATCTGGCTCAGCATGGGCGGAGTACAAGGAGACTGGAAGAGTTGGCCATATCCATTTGCCCTCGGGAATGAAGGAAAGCCAGGAATTGCCCCAACCTATCTTTACCCCCACTACTAAGAGCGACACAGAGCATGACCGCCTTTTAACCAATCAAGACATAAAGGGCCTGGGCATTGAAGACTTTTTTGGGAAACTAGAACAAAAAAGCCTGCTTATCTATTCCTATGCTCGGGATTACGCCAAAAGCCGGGGTATCATAATTGCCGATACCAAGTTCGAGTTTGGTTTCATCAATGGTAAATTAGCCCTTATTGATGAGCTGCTAACGCCAGACTCGAGTCGCTTCTGGAACGTCAGCCAGTATGAGGTTGGTCATTCGCAGCCTAGCCTTGATAAACAGCCAGTTCGCGACTGGCTTTCAGATTCAGGATGGGATAAGAAACCGCCAGCGCCTATGTTGCCACCGGAAGTGATAGAGAGAACATCGAAGAGATATCGTGAGGTGTACAGCAAGTTAACCGGGGGCGTTCTCAGAGAAAGATAAGATGGAGGTTGTCAAGAAGAGCAAGGCCAAGCCGGAGCGGGTGCTTTATCACGTTCCTATCCAGCCAGTACCTTGACCAACCGTAACAAGTTGCTATCTAATTCCTTCCTTTTCTCCCAGGTTTCCCTTAGAGGAGTGAAGGCTATCTTTCCCTTCAGCTCTCCCACCATGTAGCCTGTCATGCCCTTAATCAGAGCAGCCACAGCCGCCGCTCCTAACTTACTGGCGAGAACTCTATCCCTGGCTGTAGGTGAGCCACCTCTTTGGACATGTCCCAGCACACAAACTCGGTAGTCCATCTTTAATCTCTCCCATACTTGTTGAGCAACTGAAAACGCACCGCCTGCCTCATCCCCTTCAGCAACTATCACGATAGAGGACCTTTTACCTTTCTTGAAGCTGCGCCGTATACCAAGGCAAAGCTGTTCTATTTTTGTTTCTACTTCCGGAATCAAGATATCTTCGGCTCCGCCAGCGATTCCCACCTCCAGCGCAATGAATCCCCTGCTCTTTCCCATGACCTCGACAAAAAAGAGGCGGTGTAGCGACCCTGCGGTATCTCTAATCTTATCTATGGCATCCAAAGCTGTATTTATGGCGGTATCGAAGCCAATAGCATTGTCAGTGCCATAGACATCGTTATCTATAGTACCTGGAATACCAATCACCTTTACATTTCCAGCTTCGGCCAGGGCTACTGCACCGCGAAAGGTGCCATCCCCGCCGATAGTTATCAATCCCTCGATGCCTTCCCGTTGGAGAATTTCATTTGCCTTCTTTACGCCTTTCTCAGTCTTCATTTCCTCACAGCGAGCTGTTTCTAAGAAAGTGCCCCCACGGTAGATAGTATTGGCTACCGACCTGCTGCCTAACTTTACAAAGTCCTCCTCCAATATACCGCAGTACCCTCGGCGGATTCCTATGACCTCCAGCTTACGGCTAACCCCACAGCGGACGACAGCCCTGATGCAGGCATTCATTCCGGGAGCGTCACCGCCGCTGGTTAAGACGCCAATCCTTTTCATAATACTTTCCGATTTAGCTTCTATTATATCATAAGCTGTAAAGCTATCTCACGGACATGACAGTTTAGCTTTTTCAAAATCGTAATAGTTCAGTTTTTCCGGCAAGCTCCCTCTCAAAAATCAGGGGTCGCTTCATCTCCCTTAAGATAAAGTTTTTTCCTCTCATATCCCCCTTAAGATAAGGGGGATAAAGGGGGTTATGAGAACAATATCCCTCAAGCATAGAGACCTTTTCCTTCCTTCATAACTCCCCCTAGCCCCCTCTTAATCTTAGGAGGGGAAATTTTGGAAGAACTTATCTGCTACTCACGGACTTTGTAGAAAGCCCGCGGCACCCAAGCTGCCAGGGCCGAAAAGGCCCTCAATATTCTCAATACTCGGCTTCCTGACTCTCTTAAACCTTGTAGCTATCTCGATAATACACCAGCAAGTATAGCTCTCTAAGCAGGTCAGACTCATTATGCTTTATGATTTGCTGCAAATAGTTATCATCCCTTGTGTAGAGAAATTTTTGCCATAGCAAAGGGACGTCTTTGCCGCTTATCACTGGCTCGTTAAAATAGTGCTCCGCATGGGAAAACAGCTCGTCTAACTTGGGCCACTTGAGGTAAAGTGCTTCGGCTTTTTCCTTCCAGGGCTGAAATAAGTCTACCCCTTCTATATCAATCCCTTTGGCTTGAAGAAATCCCTTCTCGAAGGAGAGATTGTAGGCGTAAAATGGCTTGGAGAGCGTCGGAACGAGTTCCGCAAGCTGGGCGATAAACGGCGTTTCTTCTTGCGAACTCCGGCAAATTATCTCCAGGCAGCTCCCTTGAATATAGCCAAAGAGCACTATTTCATCGTGGTCTACATCAAGACCAGTGGTCTCCAGGTCAATCAAGGTTCCTTGAGGGATACCCAGCATTAACTCTCGGCTGTATGAAGTAATCATGCCTGCATCTTCTTGTTTTTGCCATTATTATACAAGCCAGATTACACCAAAGATAGCATATAGCTAACTGCATAGATCATTATAATTCTCTCTCCCCTAGCGGGAGGGAGTTAGAGGGAGGGGGAAATTCATCCTCACCCAGGCCCACTATTTAAAAACGTAGTTGCCCAATTTATTATTGGGCACACCCCTCTGTCATTGCGAGGAGCAGAGCGACGAAGCAATCTCGGTGGGGAGGCAATGAGATTGCCACGCCCCGACAAGTCGGGGCTCGCAATGACGAAAAGCGAAGGGCCTGATGAATCAGGCAACTACAAAAATCTGGAGAGGGAGAGGGTCTTATACGAAATTATGCTGAGGACTATAATGAGGTAAAATTGGTACTGAGTGGCTTGGCATGGATTTTCAAGGTATAGGTAAAATTCTGATACTCGGCGGAGCTTTTCTCGCCTTCCTCGGCTTGCTATTGTTCTTCTGGCAGCGAATTCCTTTCTTAGGAAAGCTTCCCGGCGACATATTTGTGCACAAGGGGAGCTTTCAGTTCTTCTTCCCCGTAGTAACCTGCATCATAATTAGCATTGTGCTTACCATCATTCTGAACCTTGTCATCCGTCTCTTTAGATGATGGATGCCAAAGCGGCGCAACAGATAATAAGAAGAGCGAGCTCCACATTTTGGAGCTCGCTCCTGAATATCGCTATTCAGTTTTTTAAATCACCCCTACTCTTCCACTTCAGCTTCCGGCTGAACCACCGTTGCCCCTTATTGGGAGCCTTGCCTTACAAACGAAGAGCTCAGGGCTTCCAATTGCTCTCCAGCAACGCAACTTAACTATCGAAGCCACCTCCTAGTTACGCTACCAGAGAGCTCCGACTGGGAAATACCCATCGGCATAACCAGGCCTGTCTCTCTGTCATGCCCCACCTCCTTGCCAGGCATCGACTATTCTTGCCTAACAAATATATTTTAGCATAATGCAGGGGACTATGTCAAAAATTTGTACTCGTTCAGCACCTTAGTGACACATTGTCTAGTTTCGTTGTCATTGCGAGGAACAGAAGTGACGAAGCAATCTCCAGCAGAAAATCGTGAAGGAAGGAATTTCTTCACGCCTCGAAATAGAAAATCCTAAATCTCGAGCACCAAATCCTAAACAATATCAAATGACGAAAATCCAAAGGACTAAACGGTTTTTGCCACCTGAGCACCCTGATTTCACCAGTTTTCCCAAAAATTCCCCTCTTAAGACCTGTCCTGAGCGAGGTCGAAGGATAAGAGGGGCAAGGGGAGTTATGAAAATAACCCCCTTTATCCCCCTTACTCTAAGGGGGATACCCATTTGTCGGGCGATAGAAGCTTTGGCATTTAAGCACTTAGTATTTGGAATTTAGCTTCAGAGATTGCCACGCACCTTTCAGGTGCTCGCAATGACGACTCGATTAATGTCCCAGCTGTGACAATTCCGGTTCAACTAGTTGTACAAGGCCACTTATATCGCCTTCAATACTATAAGCCCCTTCCACTATATAGGCAGTGCTTCCGTAAATCAGGCGGTTGGGTTTGCCTTCGCTCCTGTCCCACTGGATGCCTATCCACTTAGCTGTGGCGAGTAAGTTGTTGCTGCTATCGTGCAGCTCTACAGGATATGTAAAAGCCGCTATCAGCATGATGCCTTCTTCCGGAGCGAACCCCCAGGGCAGACCCGAGGAGTATTGCGCTAGGTCATCTATCGGCAAAGGCTCTCCAAGCTCATCAAGTAATCCCGTTATATTTGTGGCCAGGTTTTCGATGTCATTGACCGGCAGAGCATCGCCGGGCACAATATCTATGTCAACGTGACCAATGCCACCATCGATAGCGATCTTAGTTAATATAACGGATACCGCTGGTCCGTTTGTGTGACTTGTATCTGTTAATAGCTCTAAAGCACTATCAACGTTTATTGCCCACGGGAGATATACATATCCCGGAGGTTGGGGCACTAGTAGGTGCAACTTACTCGGGTACCTGCCCAACAGACCGATAGTTTTGCCATCTTTATCGGTTATTACTGCCCCTGACTCGCTATCCCAATATTTTCCATTTATGATTGTGATAACTCTCATAGTTATCCACGGTATACTTATCGAAAAGAAGAGTGGTGATATATTGTCTGAAATATAGGCTGGAATATAGGCATCTGCCGAACATTCCGTACATTCATTGGTCCAATGGATCCGTCCCCCAACGTATACCCTCTGGTTTGAGGCCAGGGATGAAGTGTCGCCGATTTCAGCAACTGGTAGGTTGGCGTCTTGCAATTGAAGCAGTGTGGCGCTGGTGCGGTAGTCTATCGCTTGAATGGATGCATCATATCTCCAGTGTTTGTAGACCACTAATAGCTTGTCCGGGGTGTCCCTTTCGTAGTCCAGGACTGTCAGGACGTGCTTGCCGTCATCAACAACAATACCATAAGCTAGCAGTATCTCTGGCTCACCACTTACCGTTCCGGGCTGCCATATTTGCACGACATAATCATCTATTCCTATCTTATATGATAGGGCAAACGGTAGCACCATAGCCAATACCACCACCAGTAGAACCACCGAGATAACCATCAAGACTCTTAGTCGCATAACCAGGCCCCTCTTCGTATCATGCCCCACCTCCTTGCTAGGCACTTACCACTCAAACAGGAACTATTCTAAGAAGATGTTTTAGCATAATGCAGAGAGTTATGTCAAAAATCTGGGAGGTGGGAAATGTGCTATTATAGGTGCAAAAGGACCCATCAATATGGACTCTTGTGAGCAGTTGAGGAATAAGCTTAAGGAAGCTGTGGAGAGGAGTAGAGCCGATGGCATACTCCTATCGGGAGGACTCGATACTAGCATTTTGGCTTTTGTCGCCAGGCCAAGCATAGGCTTCACAGTGGCGTTAAAAGACTCCCCGGCATCTGACCTTGTCTATTCGGAGAAGATTGCCAAGCTCCTGGGAATACATCATAAAAAAATGGAATTTACTAGGGAAGAAGCATTTGCCACCCTTCCCCAGGTTATAAAAATACTGAAAACCTTTGACCTTGCCCTGCCCAACGACCTTTCCATATATTTTGCCCTTAAACTTGCCAGGGAAAATAGAATTGGTTCTGTCATGACTGGTGACGGAGCCGATGAGCTCTTTGCCGGCTATTCTTATATGGTGGAGCTTTCTCCTGAGGATCTGGAAATATATATAAGAAGACTTTCGCAAAACTGGCACTTCTCAGCCGGCTATCTAGGCAGGGCTTTGGGCGTTGAAGTAAAACAGCCCTTCCTTGATGAGGATTTCATTCGCTTTGCCCTGGAGATAAGTCCGGAGCTCAAGGTCAAAGATGGGGTAGGGAAGTATATCCTGAGGAAGAGCTTTGAGGGTCTGCTGCCGTCGGAGGTAGCGTGGCGGAGAAAGGAGCCTATAGAGTATGGCTCTGGCTCTACCAAACTGCATGAAATAATAAACGGTATGGTCACAGACGAGGAATTCCAATCAGCAGGAAAGAAAGTTGACATAAAGTTCATAAACAAAGAGCACTTCTTTTACTGGCGTATCTATAACGAGGTTGTGGGAGAAATTCCTAAGACCAGAAGTTCTGAAAAAAGATGTCCCTGCTGCGGAGCCAGCATAGGCACATATCACTGCCCCACCTGCGGCTTCTCCCGCCCCCTGTTATGAAGCTCGCCTACTTGCTGATTTATTCAATAAGTAAAACTTTGGAAATAACTTTGCTAGGCTATATTTGCCTTTATCCAGCTAAGCAAGCGTGCAAGAGCTTTGTACAGAACGGGCATTTATGTAATGAGGTAACAAAACAGGTAACATGAGAGGCTAATTTGTAGTTTCAGCTTCGGCTATACCTTGGACCTCTCTGTCGTCGCCTTTTCGCTCATGTACCCAGTGCGACTGAAAACAGCACTAACAAGCATGTTATGATCATTTCCTCGGCTGGAGTAGTGTTGACGGCTACGGTGCTGTTTAGAACAGGTGCCATTTGGCAAGCTCGGCTTCAGGGCCTGCGGCGACCCTAGGTGTACGTGTGCGGCGGGTTCCGAGCAGCGGCAGAGTTGCCGTCGCCAAAATCCCATGACCATGAGGATGAGGTGGCGCCACCAATCGGCTGATCTATGAACTGCACGGAAAGGGGGTAGTGGTCTTGTAGCGGAGAAGCAGCGATGCTGGCGCTTGGGGTGTGCGGTCAAAGAGCTCCCAGAGAAGCGAATTTGAGATCACCATTCGTAGCGTCGTAGTAGCTGATCGCAGGATGCCCTCCACTGTCGAAGGCCAACGAGTTTCCTCTATAGGCGTCGCCAGAGGTATCAACTGCCTCCACATTCCAGCGCGATCCGTCCCAGCTCGCATATTCCAGCTCCCCACTTTGAAGGTTGTAGTAGCTTATGTTCGGATTCCCCGATGTATCGAAGGCCAGAGATGGCTGCTGGTCTCGGGTAGTGTTGCCCAGAGCCACCAGGTCATCCATTACCCAGGAGGTCCCATTAAAACTGGCATACTTCAGACTGCTGGGCCCCTCAAATGCCCCTTGCCACCAGTATGCCGCGGCGGGATTCCCGGCTGCATCAAGCTTCATGGAAACCTCAGCGCCCGTGCCGTACCCGCTGTCCACGGTCTCTATTTCCCAGGCCGCCCCGTTCCAGCGGGCGTACCGCAGACCGACATATGGCTCCCTGAAGGCAATGGCAGTGATGTTAGCCGTGTTAATCAGAGAGGTTGACCTCGTCCAACCAGGGCCAAGTCCATCTCTATAGACCACTTGCTTGTTCCAGGTCGTCCCGTCAAACCTAGCGTACATGAGGTCGTAAGAGGCATCGTAATAAGCGATCGTTGGCATCCCTGTGCTATCAAAGACCAGCGAGTTTTTGGTGGTCTCACGATAACAGCTGTCCACGGTTTCTATATGCCACGATCCACCCGACCAATGAGCATATTTCAAATAGTAGTCGGTAGAGTCACAATAGACGATGGCTGGATTGCCCGCGGGATCGAAGGCCAAGCTGCTTGCTTGTCCCACGTCTCCGGCGGAATCAACCGTCTGAATCTGCCAAGTGCTCCCGTTCTCATGAGCGTACTTAAGGTCACCGTTAGAAGCGTCGTAGTAGCTGATGGACGGACTCCCATCCGCTCCAAAGGCCAATGAACTGTCCCTGCCGACGTCGCCAAGACTGTCCACAACCTCTATGTTCCAGCCGCTGGGAGGCTGTTGCGTTTCACTCGCCTGGAAGTCTATGTCACTTGCCGACCCGGTTATGGTCATACTGGGCGGGTCGAAGACGTATCCACTTTTCTCAGGCGTCGCTATCACCTCTCCTTTCAGTAGGTGTTTGCACCAGTAACCATCGGCATCTGTGGTAACGCTCGATTGGCCACCAGAAAAATTGATTTGCACACCGCTTAGGCCGTTCCCGCTTCCAGTAGTCACCCGCCCTGAGACCCCATACGCTAAGTCATAGGGGGGATCAGGATATTGCCAGGTAGGACCGTTCCATCGGATCTTCGCTATCCTCAGTAGGTCGAGTTCAGCGAAGACCTGCGCCGATAAGTATAGCTGAAGGTCATACTGCCATTGCCAGGGTGAGCTCTCGATTTCTCCTGAGGCTTGGACATTGCCAAGTACCGTTGCTCCTAGTGTCGCCCCTGCAACATAGGCAACACTCGCTCTTCCGGAAAGCACAGGCCCGGCATACACCCTAGCCTCAGCATGACCGCTGAAAGACGGTGGTTCTAGACTGGCTCCCTCTCCGTGTACCTCATTGATCCTGCTCCAGCTACCGTGGTAGTACTTGATTCCGACATCGTAGCTCCGGTCATAGGTCACACCTGCCTCAAATGTGCCGGTTATCTGCCCATCGGTTCCAACCACCAAGCCTATCTCAGGGGTTATGATCACAGGGCCCCATATGTCTATCGACAGGCCCGGTATCTCCGCGACAGTGTACTCCTTGTCCCAGCTCACACCTGCTTCCACCGTCAAATTGGCCTCCATCTGAAGACCGGGAGAAAATATGAAGTCAAACTCCTGGAGCCCGTGATCAAACACTGGCTTGGCGTAAACATGCGCCAAACTATATGGCAGCACATATCCCGTGATGGTAACACCTTCTACTGGGCTCTCGTTAAAACTCCATCCTCCTGCAACCTGCGCTACCTCCACACCAGTCGCCCAGACTGCACTACTCATCAGGTTCTGCATAGGAATGGTTTGGTTGACCACTATCGTTCCCTGCTCAATGGCGTCTTCCAGGGTAGCGGGTTCCACCTGTACATCAACTGTCCCTCCCTGATTGCTTACTCCAGTCACGCGGTCGAGAAAGCCGTATTCTGCTCCGGGGACCGATTCATTGCACGCGAGGACGTTGCCTACTTTTATACCCGTTGAAAAGGCTGTGCTTGTGAAAAGAATTGTGCTCATGTTGTTAGTCACGTCGATGATGTTCGCTGCCTCTTCATCGGTGAGGATCTTGGTCCCCGGGTACAACACGATCTGATTGCCTTGGCTCCCGCTTGAGGAACATCCAGTCAAAGTCAGGCTTAGGATTAGGATTGCTACGCAAGCAAGTAACAGTCCTGTCTTTATGGGTTTCATGTTTCGTTTTCTCTGAATGCTCATTTAGAGTCTGCGTTACATACCCGGGTGGTTATCTGGACCTGTGATTCCGTAACCTCGATGATTCCAGAATCAAAGCAAATAAAGCTACCGCAACCTTTCGCCCCAGACACTTGACCACTCACCTTTATGTTGGTCTTTAAATACCATCTCTTAGTGGACTATTATATCTAAGATTACACTGTTATTTAGGGAATTGTCAATAGTTTTTTGTGCGGTATGCAAGACATACTATGGAGTTAAGGAGTCACAAAATGGTATCTCAAGCTGTTCATTATCTCTCCTTGGACAGCCGGTGGGAGAGGAATCATATCAGCTTGTTCCGTGACTCCCGCCTGCCGTGATAAGGGTGGTGGGCAATTTATTAATGGGGTGGGGGTAAACATATACTTCGGCTCCGTAGACTCTCTTAATATTTGGCGCTGTGAGTATGTCGAGGGGTGTACCTTCGGCGTAAACTTGCCCTCCATTGAGCATAACCATCCAATCGCAGTATTGGGCAGCTAAGTTCAAATCATGTAAAGCGATAATAACGGTCAAACTTTGCTCCTGGCAAAGGCTCTTGACCAGATTGAGAATCTCGACTTGATGGTTTATATCCAGATTGGCAGTTGGCTCGTCCAGGAGCATTGCCTTGGGCTGCTGGGTTAGTGCCCTAGCGATAATAAGCCTCTGTCTCTCTCCTCCTGAGAGCTCACTTACTCTGCGCTCGGCGAAGGACTGGGTATGCGTGGCCTCCATGGCTTGCCAGGCGATAGCCAGGTCCTTTCCTCCCTCGTAGCGAAGAAGTCCGAGATGAGGCGTTCGTCCCATAAGCACGACTTCAAAAGCCGTGAAAGCCCCGGGCAAGGCAGGACTTTGCGGCACCGTGGCCACAAGGCGAGCCAGTTCATCTCGCTTAATAGTTTTTATATCGCGGCCGTCAATTAGGATACGCCCGGAGAATAGGTCAATGACCTGAGTCATGCCCTTGATTAATGTTGACTTTCCCGAGCCATTGGGGCCGACCAGCCCCAGTATTTGGCCGGGCCTAGCTTTCATACTTACATCGTGTAAGATGGCTCGATGGTTATAGCCCAAGCTAACATTATCTAGTTCAATCATAGTGTCTCATCTTTTCAGAAGAAAGCAAGCCCCTTCCTTCTGCGTAATAGATATAGAAAGAAAGGTGCTCCACAGAAAGCAGTAATTATTCCTACCGGAATCTCCGTAGGAGGAATTATGGTACGGGCTAAAGTATCGGCCAGGATGAGGAATATAGCGCCAACCAGCGTGGATAGCGGGAGCAAAAACCGGTAGTCTGGCCCCCAAATAAGCCTTACTGCGTGAGGGATGAGTATGCCGACGAAGCCGATAAGGCCAGTGAAGCAAATCGCTGAGGAAGTAATCAGGGTGGCAGCCGCCAGCAGTATGAGCTTGACTCTTTCCACATTGATACCCAGTTGTTGGGCTTGCTCTTCGTCGAGCTGCATTACATTGAGCGGTCGGGCATGGATCCAGATGACTACCAGGCCTGCTAATACACAAGGGAGGACTATCCACACTTCAGACCATTTAGTCAGGTAAAGTCCACCCAGCAGCCAAAATACAATCCCATGTAGTTCTTCACCGGAAACGGTCATGAGATAAGCGGTGACGGAGGCCAGAAGAGCACTTAGAGCTACTCCAGCCAGGATAAGCGTGGTGGCGGGCAGAGTTTTGCCGACGCGAGCCAGCGAATAAACTGCAGCCACGGCGCCTACTGCACCAATGAAGGCAAATAACGGCACGGACCCGAAACTCATCCAGGCCAACGTGAAAGGAGTGAGCATGGCAATGGTAGCTCCCAGTCCAGCTCCTGACGCTACACCCAAAAGATAGGGGTCGGCCAGAGGATTGCGAAACAGTCCTTGATAAGTCGCTCCGGCTACTGCCAGGGCTGCTCCTACCAAACCTGCCAGAAGGATGCGTGGCAGCCTGATATCCAGAATTATCGTTTTCAGAGTTTCCAGGCTCAACGGCGTTCCGAAAATTTCGGGAGAAGAAGGAGTAATATGAACAAAGGGCAGTTGAGAGAGAAGGACTTGAAAAGTAGTGGTAAAGGGTATATGAACGCTTCCCAAAGTAGTGGCAAACACGACTACCACTACCAGCAACCCAGCAAGCCCCACTAATGAGTAAACTCTACTCTGCCAGCGAATGGCAAAAGGGATAACGGGCTCAGTAAATACCTCAGCTACACTACGTGCCATGGTTAAATTCTAAATCCGAAATTCTAAACTCTAAACAATCTCTATCAAATATTAAAAATTAAAGATAAAAATTTAAAATTACAATTCAAAATGCAAAACTTAAGAATCTTTATACCTTCCCTTGTATCTTTGGTTTTTGCATTTTAATTTTTTATTTACTGTTGCCCTGTCATTTTGCATTTTCACTTTTGCCTTTTGATTTTCTCTTAGTATTCAACGCCTTCGCGGCTTTTTATTCCTTGACTATAAGGATGCTTCACTTCTCTTATCTCGCTGACCAAGTCCGCTTTTTCTATAATCTTTTCTGTGACGCCCCGACCGGTTAAGACAAGTTCTAACTTTTCTGGCTTTGTCTCTAAAAGAGTGAGAACCTCTTCTTCTTTCAGAAAGCCGTCGCGCATGGCAATGTTTATCTCATCTAGGACCAGCATATACCAGGATGGGTCCTGGAAAAGCTCCTTAATAAATTCCAGTCCCCGGGAGCATTCCTGGCAGACATCGTCAGGATTCAGTTCCTTATAGAAGTGAGGATGTTTCTTAGCAAAAAGGAAAGTCTTTACCCCCAGCTTTTCTAGGGATTTATATTCACCGTACCCGAATACCTCAGGGTCTTTAAAAAAAGAGATGAAGCCGACCTTGAAACCATGTCCGGCAGCTCGGGCTGCCTGACCAATAGCGGCAGTGGACTTGCCTTTGCCGTCCCCGGTATAAACTTGAATTAAGCCTTTCTTTTCCATCTCAGCCTTTTGCAGTCCTTACTTGCTACCTCTCATCCTGCTGTCATTCTAACCCTGCGCTTCTGTCATTGCGAGCCCTTCGCTTCCTGTCATTCTGAGCGGAAGGCGAAGAATCTCACCTCTGCTCAGGGTAAACTCCGCGTGGCAATCTCGAGAGATTGCTTCGGCTGACTTCGTCAGCCTCGCAATGACGGAAAGGAGGGTGCCTCGCAACGACCTTGGTTGAGATATCCCAGAACCATACATTGTCTATTTTTTTACTTTCACCCTTGGTAACCTTGAGTGCTTTTCTGAAAATGGGTCCCTCGGTAACAAACGTGTGATATTCGCCATTTTCACCACAGGGATGGGAGCCAAGTTTGATAATTTGTGGAAAAGACCTTCACCTTAGCTACCTCCAGGCTCCCCAAATATCTCAGGGTGAATGAAATGGGCAAACCACTCTAAGCCCTCGACCAGTCTGGGACCCGGGCGTTGAACTAGGTCATCATCGCATGTGTAGATTCTCCCCATTTGACTGGCATTGGTACTTGCAAGCTCACTCGCATTTATTGCCCAGTCGTATGACCCTTGGCTGGTGATGATTATTTGAGGGTTGCAGGCAAGAACGTACTCAAGTGAGACTTCGGAATAGCCAGTGATATTTTGACAGATGTTCACCCCGCCTGCCTTTTCAATTAGCTCATCGATGAAAGTGCCTGAGCCAGCGGTCCACAACGGGCCATTCCAGAGGATATAAAAGACCCGTGGCCTTTGTTCCAATTGCGAGGTCACATCAGTTATTGCTTTGATCTTACTTTCCATTTGAGACGTAAGTGCGATAGCCTCCGGTTCCTTACCGGTTATTTTCCCCACTGTTATAATATCATTAAGCAAGTCATCTAAATCAGTAGTCTTTATGCCGAATACTGTAAGCCCCAGCCCCACCATGCTATTGATGACGTCCATAGGAGTACCATACGCAACCAGTACGAGGTCGGGCTTAAGAGCGACTATCTTCTCTATATCTGGGTTGATATATCCCCCCACTTTTGTCTTGTTCAGAGCTTCTGGTGGGTAATCACAATAGTCTGTCACTCCCACCACCTTATCCCCCAGGCCCAGGGCAAACAAAATCTCGGTGTTGGAGGGAGCCAGGGAGACGATTCTTTGGGGTGTTCCGTTAATGGCGACCAGCCTTCCCAGGTCATCAAATACATATTGTGTTGTTGGTGTCTGCCCGGTAGGACTGCAGGCTGTCAGGACAAGGACTATGGTCAGAAGCGCTATGAGGAACCAGTTTGTCCCCCGGGCAAAGATTTGCTTACAGAATCTTTTCATACGGCTCACTTTTGCCTCCTTCTACACAAAATTACTTTATTTTATACAAGTTTAGTTGATTAAGTCAATTATAAAAGGCCACAAAACGGATGTCAAGACCTTTCGCTGGTAATTACCTGGATTTGCCGAAATCGTCACACGAAAGTCAGTGCGAGCGATTTTACGTTTTTGTCATTGCGAGCCCTTCGCTTCCTGTCATTCTGAGCGGAAGGCGAAGAATCTCACCTCTGCTCAGGGTAAACTAAGCGTGGCAATCTTATTGTCCTTTTACGAGATTGCTTCGGCTGACTTGATCAGCCTCGCAATGATAGAAAAGGGGTGCCTCGCAATGATAGAAAAAGGGTGTCTCACAATGACCGGCGTCTACTAGTAGATGCCTTGGGGAAATTTTGCCGTAAGTCAACAATCTCGTAAACTAGGTTCTCCTCTTCCAATCGCTGCACCAAAATTGAAACCTTGTCCTCACTACAGATAACCAGGAAGGAGAGGCCACAGTAAGCTGCCTCTATGGCTGCTTCGCGGACACCATGAACGTAATCAGGCTTTACACCTATCTGCATCAATGCTACCAAGGCTTCTGTACCCATTATCCCCACCAGCCTCGCTTTTTTTACCTCCCTTTTCAATCGGGCCAGGTCAGTGCTTCGGGAACCTCCATCCTGCACATTGGGTACTTTGCCTATCATTACTTTAGCTGGCTCGAGTTTTATTACTCCTTCGACGTTGCGAATGCCGACATCTTGTCCTTTTTTAGCCTCGGTTGCGGCTATTCCTTTAGCCCCTTTGCTACTAATGACCTCGGAGGCGAAGAGCAAGCCGTCCTTCATATATAGCGATGCTGCTTGACCAACAGATAAGTCGCTATCAGCTATGGCGGTGGTAGTTGATATATCAGCCACGACTTTGCTCACAACCCAGGCGTAACTGTGTAGCTGCCGGGACATCTGCAAAATCCAATCTACGCCTTCCTTAGTTACCTTATATCGGGAGCGACCCTCAGAGCTCAGCCAGCCATCCTTTATCAATTCCTTCACGTACTCAGAGACCGCCTGAGAAGTTATGCCTAATCTTGGGGCGATGTCTTTCTGCTGTATGTTAGGCTGATGTGCGGCTATTTCCACCATTATCTGAAACTTAGTAGCTAGGTTTTTGCTCTTTAGTATTTGTGCCATATTAACCATTATAGCACTTACTAACCAAGCTATGGCTAACTGAATGAATCTTCGTAACCCCCTTTATCCCCCTTATCTTAAGGGGGATAAAAGAACAGAGCCTTCATGACAAGAGGGTTTGCCAAGTGGAGAATCCTTTTCTTAAGAGCTGACACGAAACATCTGTAGAATCCCCCTCTTAAGGTAAGAGGGGGCCAGGGGAGTTATGAAGCAGAGGATCCTTGCCTCACCCTGGCCCTCTCCTGTCGAGGGAGAGGGTTTTATGCGAAGTCACGCGGAGGATTATAAATTAGTAAAGCGAGCTGGGGCAAATGCCTCTCAATATACACCTATTGCAGCGAGGCTGGCGAGCGTGGCATATCCTCCTGCCATGCTCTATCATATGGATATGGAATTGATATACCTTTGAGGGCGGAATTTGCTCCTGAAGCAAGCTAGGTGCCTTCTCTAGGGAGGCTCTGGAATCAATTAATCCTAATCGTTTGGTTACCCGAAAAACGTGGGTATCCACGGGCAGGGATGGCTTTCTCAGGGAAAAAAGCAGCACACAGCTAGCTGTCTTATGTCCTACTCCAGGCAGACGCATTAAGTAGTTTTCAGCTTCAGCCATGCTCATCGATTTGAGGGAATTAAGGCTGATACGACCCTGTTCCTTTTCAATTTGTTCCAATACGTGCTTGATTCTAGCAGCCTTGATTTGGTGTAATCCGCCGGCCTGAATGACCCGGGCGATATGCTCTGCTGGAGCCAAAGCTACAGCTCTCCAGCTACCGAAGCTAGCTTTAAGAGAGGCAAAAGCTCTTCCTGAATTGGCGTCCGAGGTATTTTGGGACAGTATGGTTCCTATGAGTTCATCAATAGGGTCCCTATCCGCCTGCCATTCTCTGGGGCCATATTCCTGCTGTAAGAGCTCAAGAACTTCTTCAATAGCCACTAGCTCAAAAATATCATGTCGGTGCCTTTTGATGCAAAGATGCCCTCTTCCCAGTCCCTAATAGAGAGCGTACAGTCATTGTCGGGGACGGTAACATAAGATTCATTGCGAGACACGGCAGTGCCGAAGCAATCTCCAGCACAAAATCGTGAAGGAAGGGATTCCTTCACGCCTCAAAATTCCCCCTCTTAAGATAAGAGGGGGTTAGTGGGGAGTTATGAACAATCACTTCTGCCCTAATCATAACCCCCTTTATCCCCCTTACCTTAAGGGGGGATTCAGGGAAGTATACTTGCCTTAGGGGGGATGGTGAAGGAAGTCCTAATTTATCGGGATTCATGCCTCTAATCCTAAATCCCAAGCACCAAATACTAAACAATATCAAAATTCAAAAATCAAAGGGCAAAAATCAAAATGACAACTCAAAACGCAAAAATGTAGTGCGAGGCTTTAGCCTCGTGCATGAAAAGAAAGCAGCAAGCAGAGTGGTGGAAATAACTCCTTTATCCCCCTTATTTTAAGGGGGAAAGAGTGCACGACCCTGAAGGGTCGCACTACAGAAGTGTGGGGCATTTGCGGCAACTGGAGTGGATGAGATAAGATAAGCATTTCCAAAACGGGAGACGAATATGACTCTTGTGGAGAAGATATTAGCTAAAAAAGCCGGGAAGAAAGTTGTGAAGCCAGACCAGATAGTCGAGGTCTCTGTGGACCGGGCCATGATACATGACGCGTTAGGTGCGCATACGATTGCCAGGTTCAAAGAATTAGGCGTTAAAAAGGTCTGGGATCCCGCAAGAATAGTAGTAGTACTGGACCACTATGTGCCCAATAAGGACATAGATACTGCTAAGAAGTGTCTCAATATAAAGAAATTTGTCCTTGAACAGGGCATAGAAAACTACTATGAAGTTGGGAAGGGAGGCATAGCCCACCAGGTGCTTGTCGAGAAGGGGCATGTGCTGCCAGGAACTACTCTTGTTGCTGTGGACAGTCATACCACGACATCGGGTGTAGTTGGGGCTTTTGCTACCGGGATTGGTGTTGATGAAATGGCTGTGGTCTTCAAAACGGGAAGGTTATGGGAGCGAGTTCCCGGGACTATCAAGATAAATGTTGAGGGCAAGCTTGTGCCTCCAATAATGTCGAAGGATTTGATGCTTTTCATATTGAAAAGGTTAGGGGTAAGCGGCGCCCTGTTTAAGTCTCTTCAATATACGGGCTCGACCATCAGTCAAATGAGCATCGAGAGTCGCATGGTATTAACCAATATGGCAATAGAGTCAGGTGCTACTAATGGTATCATTGAGCCTGACCAGAGGTTAGTGGATTTTCTCAAGGCAAGGACTGACCACTCTTTCGAGCTTATTCAGAGTGACCAGGATGCCGAGTATGCAGAAATACTGGAGTTTAACGCTGATGATATTAAGGAGCCCATGGTTGCCGTGCCCCCGAAGCCGTCTAACGGTGTGGGAGTCACTGAGGTTAAGGGGACCAGAATTGACCAAGCGTTCATAGGCTCGTGTACAAATGGACGCCTGGAAGACCTCAGGATTGCTGCCAAAATACTCAAGGGTCGGAAGGTGGATAAGTTTACCAAGGTTATCGTCATACCAGCCTCACAGGAGGTCTTAAAAGCCGCTCTGGCGGAGGGGTTAATAGCGACATTTGTAGAGGCTGGGGCTGTGGTCGGCCCACCCACCTGTGGTCCGTGTATGGAAGCGCATATGGGCATATTGGGACCGGGCGAGGTTTGCCTAAGTACGGCAAATCGTAACTTTCAGGGTCGGGTCGGAGATGCGACTGCCAAAATATATCTGGCATCGCCAGCGACCGTGGCAGCCTCGGCGTTGAAGGGTAAAATAAGTGACCCACGGGAGTTTTTCTAGGAGGCATGGATGGAACTCAAAGGCCGAGTCTGGAAGTTTGGTAAGGATGTTGACACTGATGAACTCTTTGCCGGCAGGTTTATCATGGGTGGTGATGAAACGAGCCAGAGCCAATATCAAGAATTCATTGCCAGAAGCGGGCTAAGCGATGTCGGGCATCGTGAGAATGTGCCCAAGGATTTCCTCACTAGGATTGCCAAAGGGGACATTATAGTTGCCGAAGAAAATTTTGGGATTGGTTCAAGCCGGCAGCAGGCTGCGGAAACTTTGAAATTTAAGGGTGTCCAGGCTGTGGTTGCCGATTCAATCCACAGGATATTCTTCAGGAACTTTTGGAACCTTGGCTGCCCGGCCATAGATTTGCCGGGAATTTCTGCTGAATTTGAGACCGGGCAGGAGATAGTGATTAACCTCAGGCAGGGAACTATCAAGAACCTTAATACGGGCAAGGAGTTTGAGTTTCGCCTGATAATTCCATCATGGTTTATAGATATGGTGGAAGCTGGGGGTCTAATTCCGTACCACAAAGCCCTTCAAAATGTAAAGAGTAAAAATAAAAGTGCAAAATGACAGAGCAAAGGTTAAAAATTTTGCGTTTTGGGTTGTTATTTTGATTTTTGACCTTTGATTTTTGAATTCCTATATTGTTTAGGATTTGGTGCTTGGGATTTAGGATTAGAGGCATGAATCCCGATAAATTAGGATTTCCTTCACCATCCCCTTTAAGGCAAGCATACTTCCCCGAATTCCCCCTTAAGGTAAGGGGGATAAAGGGGGTTATGATTAGGGCAGAAGTGATTGTTCATAACTCCCCCTAACCCCCTCTTATCTTAAGAGGGGGAATTTTGAGGCGTGAAGGAATCCCTCCCTTCACGTTTTTGTGATGGAGATTGCCACGCCCCGACAAGTCGGGGCTCGCAATGACAGGAAAGGGAGAAACTTCGCAGTGACTTTTGTGTAGTGATTTGTGCCAATCACTTTATACTCTCTCAAAATTTGTGATAGTGTATCCTTTAGGATTCGATGCACAAAATAGTTTGGGATATGGACCCCGGCATCGATGATGCCCTGGCTTTAATTCTGGCGATTAAATCACCTGAAGTCCAGGTTCTGGGCATCACCACGGTGGCCGGCAATGCTCCTGTGGAAATGACCAGCGCCAATGCTCGCCGGGTATTGGAATATCTGGATGTAGACAACATCCCGGTAGCTATGGGGGCGGCGAATCCCTTGAATCACCCGTTAGAAGATGCCTTGAGCCATCATGGTCCAGATGGGCTGGGTAATTGTGACTTGCCTCCTCCCGAGCAGCCGCTGTACCCCGCTAAAGCCTGGGATTTCCTTGCCTGGTCGGTTTCGAGTGCTCCTAGAGAAGTCACTCTGGTAGCCACGGGACCTTTAACCAATGTGGCTTATGCCTTTAATCGTAATCCCGAACTGCCTGGACTTTTAGCCAGGCTGGTTCTTATGGGAGGCGCTTATAGACTTACGCCCTATGGCGTAGGGAATCGCACTCCCTTTGCCGAGTTCAATATCTGGCAGGACCCCGAAGCTGCACATATAGTATTCAGCTCCGGGGCAGACATCTTCGCTGTGGGGCTGGATGTCACTATGGACCCTGAGGCTTGCCTGAATAGCCAGCATCTGGAGCAAATTAAGACCGGGCATACACCGGCTGCACATCTGGTAGCCCAACTGGTAGAATACGAGGTAAAATACCACGGGTGCTGTAGGATGCATGACCCGCTAGCTTTGGCAGCGCTGCTAGATGCTTCCTTGCTCGATTTTACATTGGCAGGGGTAGAAGTGGTTAAAGGAAATGACTGGGATAGAGGGGTTACTCGTATCTTGCCCTCTGATAGATGTCAGATGTTAGCTAATCGCGTTAAGTTGATACATGTAGCCTCTGCCGTGGACGGGCCTCGCTTTCTAGAGCTATTTCTATCGCGCATATTGGAGGAGTAAGATGGTCAACTTGGTAATATGTGGTGCCATAAACTGGGATATTAGCTGCTTCGTGGAGCGGCTGCCAGTGCCTGGTGAGGAAGTTACTATAAAACATATCACCCGTGTATCTGGAGGGACAGGGGGCAACATTGCTGTGGCGGCAGCACGGATTTTAGGGGCTAAAAAAGTTGCCCTGATAGGCGCTCTGGGGAGAGATGACATCGCTCACCAGCAAATTGCCGCCCTCGAGGACGAGGGAGTCATCACTGAGGGAATCGACCACATTGCGGGAGAAGAATCGGGGCAGGCTTATATTCTGGTTGACCAATCAGGGGAAAACGTTATTGCCAGCCATCTAGGTGCGAATGCCAGGCTGGGTCTGGCACACCTGAACAAAGCACGAGTCAAGCAACAGCTACAGGAATGTCGAGGCATCGTCCTCACCGATCCGCCTTTAGAAGTGGCAGCCGAGCTAATAAACCTGGCAAAGCGGCGTGGTATCCCCGTGTTGTGGGATCCGGGGATTCTGATAAGCCCAAATTCGGAGGCGCTGCTCTCTCTTGCTAAAGAAGTCGAAGTCCTCTTCTTAAACGAGACAGAGGCGAGTGCTCTACTGGGAACTTCTGGGTTAAATATGAGCTTGCAGCGGTTGCAGAAGCTAGGATTCGGCAATCACACGGTGCTCAAACTTGGCGCTCAGGGGGCAGCCATGCTTGAACCGGCTAGCGGTGCGGTGATCGAGGTCCCAGCCTTGCCTCTCAAGAAGCTGGGTCTAAATGTGGTTAACACAGTAGGTTGTGGAGATGTCTTCGCTGGAGTCTTTGCCGCCTATCATGTTATGGGAAGTAGCTTGACGCAATCGCTTATCATGGCCAGCGCTGCTGCAGGCCTTAATGCCACCAAGCCTGAGACTCGAGGCAGTCCCGACCGAGCCAATTTAGAGGAAGTGGCAAACCGCAGCCGCGACCTTGGTTTTGTGGCTCAGGAACGCAAGCTTTCTTAAACCTAACGAGGTTGAATTAACGAGAGAAGGTGTGCTACATTCAACTTCAAGGTTATGACTAATTCTGGAACATTAGCGCCAACTACAATTGAGCCAATCCGTCGCGCCTTTCCCGCCGAGAAGGCAAAGGCCTGGCACTATAAGATTCATCCCTATTATACAAAGCAGCCGTCTAATGTGGTCGGTGAATATATCCGCCACTTTTGTCCCGAAGGCGGATTAGTTGTTGACCCTTTCTGCGGCAGCGGCGTTACTGGCGTTGAAGCCTTGACCAACAAACGGCGGGTGATTTGCATTGACCTTGATCCGCTGGCGGTTTTTATTACCAAAATTACCTGTCTTGCCCCTGTTGACCTTAATGCTTACTGGGAAGCCTATCGCCAAGTCGAGCAGGAAATGGAGCCTGTCGTTGAATTTGTCCGTAACGCCTCACCGAATGAGTTAGACGATTATGAACTGGAAGAATGGTATCCCAAAGGCATTAAGCTACCCTCAAATGCTGATAGAGGCTATGTGGAAGACCTGTTTACTAAAGCTAACCTGATAGTTTTAGCCCATCTTAGAGTTGCCATTTTAAGGGTTCAAGATGCACAGGCGAGGGAGCTATTGCTGTTTGCCTTTTCTGGTATCCTTGCTAGGGCGAGTATCACTTATGGAATAGACCCAAAGCACGCAGGTGGCGGAGACAGCGGTATCTTTCGAGTTTATCGCTACTGGGTGCCGCCAAATCCCGACTATCGCAATGCTTGGGATTTGTTTGCCATTAGGGCAAGATTAGTAGCCAATGCTAAGAAGAAGGGCGATGCTCTTTTTAGAGATTTTGTCCGTGAGGGCGACACCTTCAATGTCTACTGCGACTCGGCGGAAAACCTGCTCAAGTATGTGGATAAAGGAACAGTAGATTATATCTACACTGACCCTCCCTACGGTGCTCACATCACCTATTTGGACTTGGGCACTATGTGGCATGCCTGGCTGGGATTTGAAGTTACCCCTGAGATGCGAGCCAGAGAAGCCATTGAAGGTGGCGAGCAGTCATTCGATGAGAAGCACTACTTGGAAGTTTTGCAGAAATCCTTCGAGCAGATGTTTTATGCTTTGAAGGACGAAGCTTGGCTATCCTTGGTATTCCACCACAAGGAAACCAACCTGTGGTATTCCCTTCGGGATATGCTGCGCTACATTGGCTTTAACTATGTCAGTACAGTAGCCCAGCCTTTATCGAAGCAAACTTTTCATAAGATTAAAAATCCACTGCGAGTCTTGGGTGAAAGCCTGATTGTTAACTTTCAGAAGACTGCTGTAAGGAAAATATCCCAGCCCATGTCCCTGCCGATGGCAAATATAATTAAGAATGTTGCTGAGAGGATGATTTACCGTGATGGCGGGGCAACCACAGAGGAGATACTTAGAGAGGTGGTGCCAGACCTTTTTGATAACGACCTTTTCTTTGACGCCGCCTCCACGAATATAGGCGACATCCTGGCGATTCTGGAGAGCGACTTCGACCTCGATGAGAATGACCTCTGGCAAGTCAAGGCTGAGCGCCAGGTAGGCAACTTCATTCCACACAGAGACCGCATCAGATACTATGTCATAGGCTATTTAAGGAAAGTAGGCAAGGCAAATTTTGACAGCATTGTAACTACCATCTTGCCACTACTTATAAATGGTCACCGACCTACGAGAGCAGATATTGCCGATGTCCTGAATGAGGTAGCTATTTCCTACGATGGCGTCAACTGAGAGATAAAAGACCCTAGCGTGCTGGTAAAGCAAGGCATTTTGCCCTTGTTCGTTACTGAGAAAAGGGAGGAATATGAAATTCCAGCTAGCACCAGCCATAATCAGCATATCTATCGCCTCGCCATACTTTGCCAGAAGGCTGGATTTGTCCCTTATATTGGCAAGCAGGAGAGAAATGACCCCATGCTGGCAGCACTTAAACCACTGACCTTCGTCAATGTGAAAGCGGAGCCTGTTCAGCAAAAGCGGATTGAGCAAATTGACATAATCTGGGCGCAGGCAGATGGCACCCCAATATGGGCTTTTGAGGTAGAGGAGCACACTTCGATTCTCAGTGCCTTGGAGCGTTTTGTGGCTTTGCTAACAGCTGCCCCCGAACTGGGCAAGAGCCGCCAGTTGACTATTGTGGCTCCAAAAGCCAGGCGCAGGAAGCTTCAGCAGGAGCTAACCAGCTCATCTTATATAGGGCATCCGCAATACTTAGAAAACAAAATCACCTACATGTTTTATGACGACTTTGAAGCTGCATTTTCCAGATATAGCCACCGAGCCAGCCTCCGCCTTGAAGAGCTTCACCCCCTATGCCACCTCTCAACGAGTTTAAATAATTAATCCTCACTTAGTTTAGGCAATGCCTTTGGCGGGGAGTTAGGGTTCCCAATACCAGTACATGTTTAATTGTCTTCCGCCACATAAGTTTTGGGATGCAAAACTTTAATCTTGTGTTTCTTAAGAATCTCGTTAGCTTTTTCCAGGAAATCGCTATCTTGGGTCACAATAAACTTAGCGCCTAAGGCAATTCCAGCCTTTAAGAAAGGCAAATCGTCTTCATGAATTTTGACCTTAACCTCTATCCGTTCTTTGAGCTTTCTATCGGCATTCCTGATCTTCCCCAGCATAGATAACTCCCGGTATTTGATATCGTAGATAAATAAAGAGCTGAAATTAAAGGGTTTCTCATTAATAACCTTGCTATATTCATCTATAATGTCCCCGCTGATTATTAAGTAATGGCTTTTTGCCAGGAATGTATCATAAGCTTTACGCTTATCCTCATAGCCTGAGAGTGCGGGATTTAAGGATTTAGCAATTGCCGGGACAAAAACATTGGTATCAAGAACTATCCTTGTTTCCGACACATTTACATCTCTGGGAGAGCATGAGCCCATTCTTTTATAAGTTTCATTTCAGTCTCAGCAAAGGAAGGAATCCATCCCTTGATATATCCTTTTTCAGTAAGCCCAAGCCTTTTAGCTCTAGTTCCTTTGGGCTCTTTCTTAATGTGCCAAACAGCTATATCTGAAGCCTTAAGCAGTCCTTTCTTAATGGGTCTACTTAATGCTAAGGGTAAAATCAAACTATGTGTGGTAATTATTATCTGCTTCCTTTCTTGAATAGCCTCTGCAAATAGCTCAGGCAATTTTGCCTGAGAGTCAGGGTGGAGGCTCATCTCCGGCTCCTCAATCATGATTATATCTCCAAATTCAGCCCAGAATAGCTGGACAATGATGCTCAGCGCCTGCCTCGAACCATGGCTTGCTAAAGCTAGTTTGAATACCGAGTTAAGCTCAGAGTCTTCAAACTCTGCTCCCAATTTCTGCTCACCCTTCCACCCTGCCCAAGGTTCTTTGAGACCAAACTCCCTAGCCCACTTATGGATTTTTTCTAGTTTCTTTTTATGCTCCGGCGCGGAAACAAGAGAGAGGATTTGAAGTAGATTTTCCCCTTTCTTGCCCACCCACTCCGGCTTCCCGCTTGTATCTGCTTCAGTTCCTACCTCTCCTCTCAAGGATGAGATAAAAAAAACCTTATTCCTGTTATCAATCCTCAGTTTCGAGGCTATAGCTTTCACCGCAGCCTGGGCAAAATTGATGAGAGGTTGTGCCTCTTCTACCACTTTGCCACTTTGTGTAAAGACCTCAGGCGTTAAAAGAATATTTGAATCTCTAGGACTTGCTGGTAAGAGTAGAGGAGGATACTCAAATGCATTTCTCCAACTAGTTTCCGTAATTCTTATATAGCCTGCGGTTATGAGTTTCTTTTCCCCACTTAAGACGCTTTGTCTTGTTTCTGTTACATCCTTAAGTTTACTAGAGTATAGATAGCCGATGGGGTCAACCTTATCAATGATAAGACCAAGATTGGCTTGGTTAGCTGCTTCTGCCATATCCGAAAGTTTTTTGCTTTCCTCTTCCTCTAAACCTGCATGAATTTCCATAGTTGCCCAATTATCTAGGATTCGCTTATGGGCAATATCTTCCATAGAGGAGTAGCTTATAAGATTGGGATAGTTCAGTCTATAGTCAAAACCTTGGCGTCTGATATTTTGGGCAAAGAGAGCGAGGGCTTCTAAGATATTTGACTTCCCTGAGCCATTTGGGCCCACGAGGATGGTCAAAGGTTTAAGCTCAAGGCTAACACCAGGTTTCCCAATACTCTTAAAGTTTTCAATGGCAAACTTTGTAATCATGAGCGGTCGAACCTTCTATCAATTTTCTGCTTACTCTTAGCTATTATATCACTGCTCGCCTAGCTTAGCCACCAAGTTTTTCAACATCAACCTCCCTGTCCTTCTCAGCTCTCTTCAACCTCAATAACTTTATTTTTGCTTCTAAAGCCGCTGAGGATTCTGACCTGGCTCTGGAGGACACCGAAATGCTCTGCCAGTAATTTGATGACTGCCTGGTTGGCCTTGCCTTCCTTGGGCGGCTCTTTGACCTTGACTATAAAGCTATTCCCTTCCCGACTAAGCTCTTCGGACTTGGAATTGGGCTTTACCTTAACCTGGATTTTCATCCACCATCTCTCCCCATATTCCCTGGTTATGAAATTTTACCAGTTTAACAGGCGTTATCTCGTTGCTCAGAGGCTTTTCGCTATGAGCAAAGACCCTGATGTAGTTGCCGGTCAGCCCTGAGTATATGCCGCTTCCGGGACTGGTTTCCTTCTCCCACAGGACCGGCATAGTTTGCCCCAAGAACTGCTCACAAAAGCTGCGCTGGGAGCTTTGAGCTAGCTCTAGCATCCGCTGGTTGCGCTCTTGTTTAACTTTGTCTTTTATCTGCTCGGACATCCTGGCTGCCGCTGTCTCGGGGCGGGGTGAGAAGGGGAAGACATGGATGTTAGCGAAACCAGCTTGCTGGCAAAAAGAATAACTCTGCTCAAATTCCTCATCGCTTTCCCCTGGGAAACCAACCATTATATCTGTGGTGATGGCCGCATCTGGTATAATTTCTTTAATCAAATTTATTGTTCTCTGATATTGGTCCAGAGAGTAGTTCCTCTTCATTCTTTGCAGCACGGTCTCGCTGCCACTTTGTAGCGCTAAGTGGAAATGCCGACAAAGCCTTTCATCCTGCCACAGAGTAAGAAATTCAGGAGATATCTCTGAAGGCTGTAAAGACGAGAGACGCAATCTCTCGATGCCCGTCTCGCGGAGAATACGCTGAACCAAATCCCTGAGGTTGGTGCTAGATCCTTCGCTAGCGCTCAGGACAGCGTCTTTATAGCTGCCGACTTTCGTCCCGGTGAGAACAACTTCTTTGTAACCGAGGGCCACCTTTTGCTTAACTTCGTCGATTATCTGGGAAGCGGGCAGGGAATATTCGTGGGGTCTTACTTTGGGCACAATGCAATATTTACAGGGGCTATGACAGCCATCTTGAATCTTTATTAGACTACGAGTCCTAATGGTGGCAGCGAGCACCTGGGATTGCTTTGTTTCACACTTGCCCAGTCTTCTCCCTTCAAGGGAGAGGGTTTGGGTAAGGGCCAGCAGGTGCTCTTTCTCTTTGTTATCAACTACGAGGTCAGCAAGCTGGGCTAGCTCTTGACGATTTCTTTGGACATAGCAGCCAGTGGCGATAATTAGGGCCTGGGGATTTCTTCGCCTTGCCAGCCTGAGCCAGTGGCGTGACTTGCGGTCGGCAATATGGGTGACTGTGCAAGTGTTGGCAATATAAATATCCGCCACATCGTTCGGGGATACAAGTTGAAATCCCGACTGGCTGAATTGGCCGACTAAGGATTCTGTTTCCGCCTGATTGAGCTTGCAACCTAATGTATAGAAAGCCACCCGCATTGATATTGATTATATTTATTGTCTGGCTGGGTGGTCAAATTGCCGTGCCCGGAGTTTGCTTAACCTTCCTCTCATAGGGTATAGTTAGCGATTCTAACCAACGGCATTAAGCTAAGGTGTGAAATTGAATCAACGAGCTCAATGGAAAATGCGGCCTCCAGTGCCAGATGAATACTTAAACGCTTCTGACCTTCCTCCTCTAATTGCTCAACTTCTCTACAATCGTGGTGTTAAGCTAGAAGAAATCGAACCGTTCTTGTCTGTTGACCGTAGGCTGGAGGGTAATCCTTTTCTCCTTCCTGACATATCACAGGCTGTGAGCAGGGTCTATAAGGCCGTGTTTTCCCGACAAAAGATTGCTGTCTATGGTGACTTTGATGTTGATGGCGTCACAGCCATAGTTATTCTTGTCGAGGGGCTATCATGGCTTGGTGCTGAAGTTATTCCCTATATTCCTGACCGCGTAAATGAAGGCCACGGATTAAAGGTTCCGGCTCTGGAGAAGCTTCAGGCCCAGGGTGCTAGTTTAGTTATCACTGTTGATTGTGGTGTAACTGACCCTACAGTAGTAGAACAGGCTCGAAATATGGGGATGGATATGATTATCACCGACCATCACATCCCATTGGGAAATCTACCTCGAGCCGTAGCTGTAATTGACCCGAAGCGAGAGGATTCAGTTTATCCCTATCCGGATCTGGCTGGTGCTGGTGTTGCCTTCAAGCTTCTGCAAGCGCTATTTCATAAAGATAGCCGAGAGAAACGGCTAACCAGCTTTCTAGACCTAGTAGTTTTAGCCACTGTTACCGATTTAGTTTCTCTCGTTGGCGAGAATCGTTACTTGGTGAAGGAAGGGCTGAGAGAGCTTAATAATAGCTCCCGCGTGGGAATCCAAGAAATGGTCAAATTAGCCGGGCTGAAGCTTGGTCAACTTGATGCCGAAGATATCTCGTGGGTACTAGGGCCTCGCCTCAATGCTGCTGGCAGGATGAACAATGCCTCTACCAGTTATCAGCTGCTCACCACTCAGTCATCAGAGGAAGCTCGCCTTCTGGCTATGGAACTTGAGGAAAAAAATGCCGAGCGGCAAAAATTAACCAATGAAGTATTAAACCGGGTGAGGGATAAGCTAGCCGCCAAACTACACCTGCCGGTGCTGATAGAAAGCGACGAAAGCTACTCCATCGGCGTTATCGGGCTTGTCGCCGGCAGACTCGTAGATGAATTTTACAAGCCTGCTATCATCATCAACCTGGGTCCAGAGTTATGTCAGGGTAGCTGCCGCAGCATAGCTGAATTTGATATTGCGGCTGCTTTGGCAGCATGTCAAGACTTACTTATCACCTTTGGTGGCCATCCTTTAGCCGCTGGCTTCACCGCAGCGCGTCGAAATTTGCCTCAGCTAGAGCAAAGGCTTGTGAACTTGGCTATGGAACAATTAGGTCATCTCGAACTTCGCCCGGAAATAGTGATTGATGCCGAGCTTCCTTTAAATGTTCTTGTTGGAGACACCTTTAACCTTATCCAAAAATTGAGCCCTTTTGGTGAGGGCAACCCACAGCCGGCCTTTCTTACTCGGCAAGCCGAAGTAATCGAGTGTCGTAACTTCGGCAACCAGGGCGAGTGGCTGAGACTAAAACTGAAACAAGGAAATGTAACCTGGCAAGCTGTCGATTTCGAGTCGCTGAAAAAGCAGGAGGAAATCCCATCTCACATAGATATTGTCTATAACTTAGAAAAAAGCTGCTGGAATGGAGAAGAGGTGCTAAGCCTTAATCTTCTTGATTTTGTTCCTGCTCAGCTTCGTTAGCAAGTTCGGCTGCCAAAGTCTTTTTCTTGAATCGGCGTGTTATGATAATAAGCCAGGGCAAAAATATCACCAATGCTGCCAGGTCAAGAACCTGGGCTTGACGAAGCCCCCAGAGCACCGGTACGTCAGTACGGAGAAATCTTATGGCAAAATCGCCGACGGCAAAAACGCAAATGAAAAAGAACAGGAGACTGCCTTCGGGTTTAAATTTTCCCCGAAATTGCCACACAATACCAAAAACTGTCAGCCCCCATAATAATTCATAAATCTCAGTGGGGTATAGTGGCACTCCCCAATATTCAGGAGGTATGCTATCTCGAGGCGAGTAAATTACCGCCAATGGGAAAAAATGAAATGGACTGGGCTGGCCGTAGCCGCAGCCATTCAGAGTGCAACCAATCCTGGCTATGGCTATACCTAAAGGCGCCCCCACAGCAAGGGCATCGCCTAGGCTGAGTAGCGTGGAGAAGCGCATTCTCGTCACCCCCATATAGATCAATGCTGCCGCAACGATGCCGATAATCATCCCGTTTTGAGCCATGCCCTGAAAGCCGAAAACGTCCAGGGGATGCGCTACGAAATGCGGCCAATCATAGATTATATATGCTAGCCGGCCTCCGATAAGGCCGCCGACAATACAACTGAAGAAAAGGCTGTAAATATCTTGAGTGATGCCTCGCCTTTTTGCTTCCCTGAACATGACGACTAATACCGACACAACCGCTATAGCTACCATAATTCCATACCACCGCACCTGTAGGGAGCCAATGGTGAAAGCAACCGGGTTTACGCTGATAGTGAGCATTTATCCTTTCCCTTCCGTTTAGTTAGCAAGTTCGGCTGCCAAAGTCTTTTTCTTGAATCGGCGTGTTATGATAATAAGCCAGGGCAAAAATATCACCAATGCTGCCAGGTCAAGAACCTGGGCTTGACGAAGCCCCCAGAGCACCGGTACGTCAGTACGGAGAAATCTTATGGCAAAATCGCCGACGGCAAAAACGCAAATGAAAAAGAACAGGAGACTGCCTTCGGGTTTAAATTTTCCCCGAAATTGCCACACAATACCAAAAACTGTCAGCCCCCATAATAATTCATAAATCTCAGTGGGGTATAGTGGCACTCCCCAATATTCAGGAGGTATGCTATCTCGAGGCGAGTAAATTACCGCCAATGGGAAAAAATGAAATGGACTGGGCTGGCCGTAGCCGCAGCCATTCAGAGTGCAACCAATCCTGGCTATGGCTATACCTAAAGGCGCCCCCACAGCAAGGGCATCGCCTAGGCTGAGTAGCGTGGAGAAGCGCATTCTCGTCACCCCCATATAGATCAATGCTGCCGCAACGATGCCGATAATCATCCCGTTTTGAGCCATGCCCTGAAAGCCGAAAACGTCCAGGGGATGCGCTACGAAATGCGGCCAATCATAGATTATATATGCTAGCCGGCCTCCGATAAGGCCGCCGACAATACAACTGAAGAAAAGGCTGTAAATATCTTGAGTGATGCCTCGCCTTTTTGCTTCCCTGAACATGACGACTAATACCGACACAACCGCTATAGCTACCATAATTCCATACCACCGCACCTGTAGGGAGCCAATGGTGAAAGCAACCGGGTTTACGCTGATAGTGAGCATTTATCCTCTCCTTTCTGTTTAAGAGAAAATAGCATTAACAAAGACCTCAGCATCAAAGGGAGCCATGTCCTGTAATTTTTCGCCAGTGCCAATATAAGAAATGGGTATGTTCAACTGGTTGCAGATGGCAAATATTATACCGCCTCTGGCTGTACCATCCAGCTTGGCCAGGAAAATATCGGTGACGTCCACAGCTTCGGTAAAATGTTTGGCCTGAGCCAAGCCATTTTGGCCTGTGGTGGCGTCCATTACCAGCAAAACTTGATGAGGAGCTGAAGGATCTTGCTTAGCTACCACTCTCTTTATCTTCTTAAGTTCTTCCATGAGATTAAACTTGGTATGAAGGCGACCAGCAGTATCGATAATCACTGCTTGAGCATGGCGACTATAACCGGCCTGGACGGCATCATAGGCAACTGCTCCCGGGTCGCCACCGGGTTGATGGGCGATAACTTCGGCACCTACTTTTCCTCCCCAGTGTTTGAGCTGCTCAATAGCTGCTGCTCGAAAAGTATCCGCTGCCGCCAATATAACTCGTTCTCCCTGCGAGGTCAAACCATAGGCCAGCTTGGCAATGCTCGTCGTTTTGCCCGAGCCGTTCACGCCGACTACAAGGATTACCTGAGGAGATTCTCCGCAGCGCTCAAAATGGCAAGAAGCGAGTAGTCTCGGTGATGGGACACTCAATAGATTTATCATCTCTGCTTTTAAAGCTTCTCGTATCTGAGATATCTCTGAAAGCCTGTCTATTCTTACCCGCTGTTTCACTTTGCTCAGCAGTTGGCTTGTGGTCTCAATGCCAACGTCAGCCGAGACAAGCAACTCTTCCAATTCCTCCCAGACTTCATCTCCGAAAGCATTCCGGTTGAAAATACCGGCTATCTTGCCGAACCAGGTCTCTTTGCTTCGCTTTACCGCTGACTCGGTTTTCTTAACAAAATCAGACATGACGTAACCTCTGAAGGGCAAAAAAGGAAATAAGGAATAGAGCCCCGGCCACCAGAATAATAGTTGCTCCTGAAGGCCAATCAAGGAGATAAGAAAGCCATAATCCGCATTGAGTAAAAACAATGCCCAAAAAGATAGAGAGGAGCATTATTTTCTTGAAGTCATGGGTGAACTGGCGCGCCATGGCTGCAGGGATAGTCAGCAGAGCTATGACCATAATTATGCCTACCACCCTTATCAGCACCACCACTGTCAAGGCTACCAGGCAAAGTAGAGCAAGGTATAGACGCTCTGCAGGCAGGCCAGCGGCAGTGCTGAATTCTTCGTCGAAGGAAATAGCCAGCAATTCCTTATAAAGCAAGAAAGTTACCAAGGCTATAATAATATCTAGGATTAGCATCAGAGTCATCTCTTGAGAAGACACGAACAAGATATCGCCGAAAAGGTAGCTCATTAGATCGGGAGCAAAGCCCGGGGTAAGATAAACAAAAAGAATTCCTATCGCCATGCCTATTGCCCAAAGGATTCCAATAGCGGTATCCTCCGTCAATCTTGTTCTCCTCGACACTATACCCATGGTTACAGCAGCGATGGGAGCGAAAACTAACGCTCCGAAAACAGGGTCTACACCGAAGAAGTATCCCAAGCCAATGCCGCCAAATGAGGCGTGTGAAATTCCGCCGCTAATGAACACAATTCGTTTTACCACCACGTAGGTACCAACAATACCACAGGCAACGCTGGCCAGTATGCTAGCGATAATAGGATTTCTCATGATTTCAAGCAAGTCCATCTTCTCTAAATATCAAGATGCAAAAATAAAATTGCAAAATACAGAGCAAAAGTTAAAGAGTTTTGCATTTTGAGTTGTCATTTTGACTTTTGACTTTTCGTATAGTTTCAGTGCTTCCTTAGAACTCGATGAGGAACGCCGTGAGCGATTAGGTCAACGGGACATTGATAGACTGCCTCCAGAACTTCAGGGCTTATTTCCTTGGAACCATGGTAGAACAGTTTGTGGTTGAGGCAAGCAATTCTGTCTACATGAGTGGAAACAGCGCCGATATCATGTGACACTAGAACTATTGCCATCCTTTGTTTTAGCCTTTCTAGAAGTTCATAGAATCCCGCTCGCATCGGCGTATCCACGCTGGCTGTTGGTTCATCAAGCAACAGTATTTTGGGCTCTGTTACCAACGCCCTGGCGACGAAAACCCTTTGTTGTTCGCCGCCGGAAAGCTTGCCTATCTGCCTGTCTTTGAAATCGAGCATCCCCACTTCTTTTAGGACTTCAATTGCCAGGTTTTCGTCTTCTTTGGTATACTGCTTGAATATCTTCCTCTTCCCGGAACGCCCCATCAGGACTACTTCGGAGACGCTTATGGGGAAATCATGATCGAACAGGCTATATTGTGGTACATAGCCGATAAACTTCCTCATCCTCTCCGGCGGATTACCCAGCACGACTACTCTTCCCCGGTTTGGCTTTAGTAGTCCCAAAATGGCCTTAAGGAGAGTAGTTTTGCCACCTCCGTTCGGTCCTATTATGCCCATGAAGTCATCCTGTTTTATGGAAAGATTTACCGCCTCCAGTACAGGTATGGTATCGTAGTATATCCAAACATCTTCCAATCTGACTATCTCGTCACTCATGTTACGCCCATTGTAAATGAACCCAAATTCCCTTCAATCCGGTAGCAGGCTAGGTAAAGCTGCCGTAGTTGATTTGCTTTCCGTAGCTTCCATTCTGTTTATTCCATCCCTTGAACCAGTTCACTCAGAACCTGGTACATATTGTTGATATAGTCGCGAGCCAATGGGTCTATAGGTGCCACTGTACCGCCGATTGCGTCGGCAATGGCCTGGGCAGTCTTGACGTCAAATTCAGGAGAGGCGAATACCACCTTGATGTTGTGTTCCTTGGCCTCTTGTTCCACATTGGCAAGGTCCTTGGGGCTCGGTGTTTTCCCTTCAATCTCTATGGCTAGCTGCGTCAGGTTATAATCTCGGGCGAAATATGCCCAGGCTGGGTGGTCGACCAGAAACCACCTGTCTGTGATGCCTGCCAGGGTGCTGTTTATAGCTGCGTCCAGCGTGTCTAGCTTTGCAAGGTACTCATTCTCATTCTGGATGTAATAGTCCCTATCTTGGGGGTCAACTTGAATTAAACCATCGCAAATGTTCTCCACCATTATCTTAGCATTCCTGGGGGAGAGCCAGATATGAGGATCGTTTTCTATCAACTGAATGCCCTGGGAGCAATCCACAACCTGCATATTCCTATTAGCCTCTACAATACTGTCCATATAGGATAATTCGAAGTCTATATCTGAGCCAAGCTCAGCGTATAACTTGGCTTGTTTCACGGCAGCAAGTTGACTGAAGGTAGGGGCATAAGTGTGGGGGTCCTGTCCCTGCCGTACCATAACGGTCACAGTTACCTTATCTCCTCCCACGCTCTCTACAAATTCAGCCTGTGGTAGTATGGTGACGACCACCCCGATCTTCCCTGTTGTCTCAGCTTTTGGCGCATGGGAGATGACCAAAATTCCTAGCATTGCTATCAGTACCGAAATGATGGCAATCACCTTGTTTATCACATCACACCTCCGATTATTCCTTTCTTGACTCGCTGCAATCCGAACACAGTCCTGAGAATTCACAAAGATGATGTTCGGTATGAAAGCCGAGATTACGGGCAATCTCGTTTTCCTCTCGGCATAGTTCTTTGTCAGAAAATTCCTGGATGGCCCCACACTGGTGGCAGACCATGAAGCGATGGCAGCCTTCCGCATCGTCCAAGCTGCACTTCACAAATCCGCCGCTGGATAGCATTTTGTGAGCTAGATTGAGGCTGCAAAGTAAACCGAGTATGCGGTAGATGGTGACGTGGTTTAGATATTTACCATGCTGGCGTAAAATCCCCTGTATATCGTAGGGGGAAAGCGGTTTTTCGGTTTCTTCCAGCACCTCGAGCACCAGCTTCCGTGGCTTGGTCGCCTTGTGCCCTTGGGCTTGCAAAATTCGAATTGAATCTTGGACCATGGTGATATTTTACCTGAAGGAAAGGCTAAATGCAACAATATTGCAATTAGTTTTGAAAATAATCGGCCGGCTATTCTGGTCATTTCCCTCAAGCCACGAGTTCTTCAAGCAATATTATTGCCGCTTTCTTGTCTAGGGGTTGGTTATTGTTGCCGCACTTGGGCGATTGCACGCAGGAAGGACAGCCGTCAGTGCAGGGACATGCCTCCACTGCTTTCAAAGTAGCTTGCCAGAGCTCCTCGGTTGCCTCGAATCCCTTCTCGGCGATGCCAATGCCTCCGGGATGAGCATCATAAATAAAAATCTGCGCCTTGCCGGTGTCGGGATGAAAAGGAGTGGAAACGCCGCCAATGTCATTGCGGTCGCAAAGGGCAAATAAGGGGAGTATGCCAATGGCAGCGTGTTCACAGGCGTGTAAACCGCCGTGAAAATCAAGCCCGGCATCGGATATACTATCAATCGCCTTCTGAGGTAAATCAAACCACAGGGCCTTGGTGGGAAAGTTTTGTGGTGGCAGATTAAGAAGCTCCTCGGTCATGACCTCTTCGGTGAACTGTTTTTTCCTCTTAAAGCCCACTACCGTGATAGTAACATCAACATCTCCAAAATAGGCCTTCACACCATGGCAATCTTTTTCCTTAAGCAGCCTCGTGACTCTGATGTCGTGTATCTCCATAGTCTGGGTATAGTAATCTACAGGCCTCGGCTCTGCCCAGGCAATGTGCCGGGCTAAGTCGAGCTCCTTTATGAGATAAGATTCGCCCTGGTGAAGATAAATGGCACCGGGGTGTATCTGGAAAAAGGCAACGCTGGCTTCCACTGTCTCTAACAAGCAACCCTCTCGACCATCCATGACAGCATAATTTTGCCCTGATGTGGCCCTGATGTTTATATCCTGAGCGGGGTAAGAGATGGAAGGAGCGGGATGCCATTTTTCCTGGCGTTTTCTTAACCTCCCTTCTTGTTCCAGCTCAGTCAGCATAGTGCCAGTGTCGGACCCGAAGAATTCCTCATCTTTATCTTCTAGCGGTTTCTCCCAGGCAGCGCAGAGGAGGTGAGGCTTCAGGATATAAGGATTGGCAGGATTGATTATGGCGTTGTCAAAGTTCTTGCTGAAAAAGAAGTCGGGATTGCGCATCAGGTATTGGTCAAGCGGATTCTCGTGGGCGATAAGAAAACTCAAGGAGCTATGAGTACTTCGTCCGCTGCGCCCTGCTTGCTGCCAGGCGCTGGCAATGCTTCCGGGGTAGCCTGTGAGAACAGTTGCATCCAAATCGCCGATATTTATGCCCAGCTCAAGGGCTGTCGTGGCGACCAGCCCAAGAAGCTCGCCTTCGAAGAATTGATGCTCAATTCGGCGTCTGTCTTCAGGAAGATACCCTGCTCGGTAAGGGCTGATTTTATTCTTCAGGGGCGGAGGTAGTTGTCCTTGGGTATAAATATAAATGAGTTCGGTAAGTTTACGAGTGCTGGCAAACACCAGACTGCGAATCTCTTTCTGTACAAGCTGTCCGAGAAGGAAAGCTGCCTCACTGTTGGAACTGCGTCGGCTGGCCTTAGCCTCATCAGTGACAGGCGGATTCCAGAATGTGAAATATTTCTCGCCATGTGGTGAGCCGTCTTCGACAATGGCCTCAAAAGGCAAGCCGATGATATTTTGAGCGTGCTCTTGGGGGTTGGCGATA
The DNA here is from genome assembly GCA_964586515.1 of uncultured Dehalococcoidales bacterium. Classification (GTDB taxonomy): domain Bacteria; phylum Chloroflexota; class Dehalococcoidia; order GIF9; family AB-539-J10; genus RBG-13-51-36. Next base: position 35,796 of record CAZPGJ010000005.1, on the reverse strand, counting down.
GTGGCCGAGCAGCAAATGAACTGAGGGTTAGCGCTGTAAAAAGCACAAAGCCGCCGTAACCTCCGCAGGACATTGGCTACGTGAGAGCCGAAAACACCTCGATAAATATGAGTTTCATCTATTACGACAAATTTGAGATTGCGAAACAATTTAGACCACGATTGGTGGTTAGGCAAAATGCCCAAATGGAGCATATCTGGGTTAGTGAGCACTACTCTCGCTTGTTTTCTTATGTTTGCCCTTTCATCCTGCGGTGTATCGCCGTCGAAAGTAGCCATGGCTCCCGGGGAGATTGCTTCGCCTCTGGCTCGCAATGACAGTGGGTGAGCGATTTGTTTCAGGCTACGTAGCTGGTCCTGGGCTAGGGCTTTTGTGGGGAAGATATAAAGAGCACGGCTATTCTTATCGTGTAAAAGTGCATCGAGTGTGGCTAAGTGATAGCACAGGGTCTTGCCACTGGCACTGGGCGTGGCTATTATCACATTTTTCCCGGCCAGGATGGCATTCAGGGCTTTTGCCTGGTGGCTGTAAAGAGCGGATATCCCTAGGGATTCCAAGCATGCTTGCAGGCTAGGGTGGAGGGGGTTATCCAGTTTGCCAAAGATAGCGCCTTGATGAGGAATGCGTTCAATATGGATAATCTGTTGGCGATAATCACTTAGGCTGATAAGGTGGTGGAGAAAAGCGGCGGCATCCATCAAGGAAATGTTTCTATTTCCGAACTCAGTAACTCTACATCGGGATAGTTCTGGACAACGAACTTTACGACATTGGCTAGAGTTTCATCGGCATGTCTTCTGTGGTTACTAACGCAAGCTATGCCTAAAGTGGCTAGTTGCCATAAATCCTGGTTATCCACCTCAGCTACGGAAACATTGAACTTGTTTTGTAGCCGTGTAATGATAGACTTAATTACCTGTCTCTTACCTTTAAGGGAATGGTTCTCAGGGAGGCGAAGCTCAATTTGGCACACACTGACATGCATTGGTTGTTCCCCTCCTTATTTCTCTCTCTTTAGGGAGAGCTTAGACGGTAGTTATAATCCTTTTCCAGCAATATAAGCAGTGAGGTCAGCCAGGCGACAGCTATAGCCCCACTCGTTGTCATACCAGGCCAGCACCTTTATCAGATTGCCATCGATGACCATAGTGCTTAAGGCATCGAAGATAGCACTGGCGGGATTGCCCTTAAAATCCGAACTCACCAGTGGTTCGTCACAATATTCCAGAATCCCTTTAAGCTCTCCGTCAGCAGCCTTACGAAAGGCGCTATTAATCTCTTCAGCGCTTACCTTTCTCTTCAAATCGGCGACGAAGTCAACGATAGATACCACCGAAGTGGGCACCCTCAGGGCAATACCATGTAACTTCCCTTGAAGCTCTGGAATGACTACGCCTACAACGCGAGCTGCTCCAGTAGTCGTCGGGATAATATTGGTACCGGCAGACCTGGCTCGGCGCAGGTCGCGGTGAAACACATCCAGTATTTTTTGGTCATTCGTATAAGAGTGTATGGTAGTCATTAGCCCGTGAACAATGCCGAAATTTTGGTGAAGGACTTTAATTACCGGGGCAATGCAATTGGTGGTACAGGAGCCGTTCGATACAATACGGTGCTTAGCCGGGTCATATTGTCCTTCATTGACACCGAGGACAATGGATATATCCTCTTCTTGGGCCGGTGCTGAAATAATTACTTTCTTAGCACCGCCTTGAAGATGGGCAGCAGCCTTGCTCGCCTGGGTGAAAAGCCCTGTGGATTCAATCACAATATCCACCCCGTAGTCTCGCCAGGGAATTTTCCCCGGGTCACGCTCGGCTAAGACCTTTATTTCTCTCCCGTCAACTACGATGCCATCGTCTTTAGCTTTCACCTTACCGGGATAGATACCATAATTACTATCATACTTAAAAAGATGGGCATTGGTTTTAGCATTGGTAAGGTCATTCACTGCCACCACCTCTACCTTACCACCACAACGCTGGATAATTGCCTTTAGAGCTAACCTGCCGATACGCCCGAAGCCATTGATACCTGCTTTTGTTGCCATTTCTTTACCTCCTTTTTCTTGCTAGTCCTTAGCTATATATAAAGAAGCACCATTCATATCAACATTGCTCACTCTATCTTCCTCCATCAAGAGCTTAAGATGAGCGATGGTTTCGGTAACAGCCATTCGCTTGTCCCAAACTGGCAAATCCCGAAAAGCAGTACCCCCTCCGTCAACCATCCAGGGGATTTGTTGAGCTATCTCGTAGGCTGTCTTCAAACCGTTGCGCAGAGGCTGCATGATGGCTCTCTTCCTTTCCTCGTGATGCTGGAGTATCTTTTCTATTCTCAATCCTAAAGCATTGAACATCGGCCCATGTCCCGGGAGAATAAAATGAACCTTAAGGCGCTCTAGTTTTTTAAGGGAAGAAACATAGTCGCCCAGGGGGTTATCGCCGGAGAGTGGATTGAAGCCAACGTGGGGAGTGGTGTCATACAAGACATGGTCACCGGTGAGAATAAACTTCCTCTCTCTTTCATAAAGGCAGATATGGCCTGGCGAGTGCCCGGGCGTCCATAATACCTCAAACTCAAATGAGTCGTTGGAAATTATGTCGCCATCCTCTAGCATAACTTCAGGCGAATCCGGGGTGACATATTTATTCATCCATAACGAGGCCTCTTTTAACTGAGGCAATTCGTCCTGGGGAACACCATTCTGCCGAAGCAGCTCTTCAGTCTTTTGAATCAGGTCAGCAAAATCATTGTACCTGGGAGAGATAAAACCCGCTTCAATCCTGTGAATAGCTACTTGGGTTCCGCAAATTTGTTTTATCTTGGTTGACAACCCATAATGGTCGGGATGTATATGTGTGATAACCACTTTTTTGATGTCTCGAAGTTTGAGGTATGCCGCTTTTATCCCTTCCTGGAGAGCCCAGAGGGATTCCTGGCTATCCCAGCCGCTGTCAACCAGTATATGACCATCTCCGCCTTCAATCACGTATACATTGGTAGGCCATGATGTGCCTCCGGGACTAGGACTTTTTATTTGGTGAACACCATTTAATACCCGCATTATTTCATCCCCTCTAAATTATATAATGCCTTTTTGCCGGGGTATTGTGCAGTATTTTCTAGTTCCTCCTCTATCCTGAGGAGGCGATTGTACTTAGCCAGTCTCTCGCTGCGGCAAGGGGCGCCGGATTTGATTAATCCGGCATTGCTGGCTACTGCGAGGTCAGCAATAGTAGTATCCTCAGTCTCACCAGACCTGTGGCTGATAATGGTTGTCCAGCCAGCCTGCTGTGCTCTTTTGATGACAGCCAGGGTTTCACTGAGCGTGCCTATTTGATTTAGCTTAATAAGGATTGAGTTGGAAGCTTTTTGGGCAATGCCTTTTTCTAGGCGTTGTATGTTGGTAGCATAAAGGTCATCGCCGACAAATTGAATCTGCTTCCCTAGTTGAGCGGTGAGCAACGACCAGTTTGCCCAATCATCCTCAGCCAGTCCATCCTCAATGCTGATGACAGGATAATCCGAGACTAATTTGACATAATAGTCAATCATTTCTGTGGAACTGAGGGTAACACCTTCTCGGGAGAGGACATATTTTCCATGAGCACTGTGATGCTTCCCTCCCTGGTAGAAAGTACTGGCGGCCGGGTCCAGGGCGATAAATAAGTCCTGGCCAGCTTTATAGCCAGCCATGTCGATGGCTGCCAGTATTAGCTCCAGTGCATCTTGATTAGAGAGAAGTTGAGGAGCAAAGCCACCTTCATCTCCCACATTGGTGTTTAATCTCTTATCTTTAAGCACTTTGCGCAGGGAATGATACACTTCGCTACTTATTTGCATGGCTTTGCTGAAATTGGCAGCACCCACGGGCACTATCATGAATTCCTGAAAATCGGTAGAGCCCACAGCATGCTTACCACCATTGAGAATATTTAACATAGGGACAGGCAACAGTTTAGCTTCTGTTCCTCCTAAATAGCGGTATAAAGGAATACCCCGGAAGTTAGCTCCGGCCTTAGCTACGGCAAGAGACGTCCCCAGTATAGCATTAGCCCCCAGCCGGGCTTTATTAGCAGTGCCATCAAGTTCAATCAGCCGCTGGTCAATAGCTGCCTGCTCTAAAGGGGACATACCCACTATTGCTGAGGCAATTTCAGTATTAACGTGTTCTATGGCCTTTAGGACGCCGAGCCCTCCATATCTTTTTTTATCCCCATCACGGAGCTCCACAGCCTCATGTTTCCCGGTGCTCGCCCCTGAAGGGACAGCGGCAATGCCTATGGTGCCGTCAGCCAATGCCACCTCCACCTCTATGGTAGGATTGCCCCGAGAATCAAGAATCTCTCTGGCTTTTACGCTTTTGATACTTGCCATTTCCATTCCCTTCCCGTCATTGCGAGCCCTTCGCTCCCTGTTATTCTGAGGGAGAGAAGCGACCGAAGAATCTCGCTCAGGACAAGCTCCGCGAAGCAATCTCATAATTTTTGCGACTCTTAGCCAAAGAAATTGCTTTGTCCACTGCCTCGGTAGCAGTCTGAACTCTGATTATGGAATCATCCGCTCGCCCGTTTCGTGACAGCGACCAGGTATTCAAGCCGATAACTGGGATTCTGCTTTTCAGAGCATAGGCAATTTCGCTCAGTGTTCCATAGCTTCCGCCGATGGCAATCACTGCCTGGGCTGACTTCACCACTGCAACATTCCTGGCCTCACCTATGCCAGTAGCCACAGGAATATCTACCCAGGAGTTTGCCATGCTTGAATCTTGTCCAGGCAAAATACCGACCGTCAAGCCACCTTTGGACTTAGCCCCGCGACAAACAGCTTCCATCACGCCACCCAGGCCACCACATACTATAGTGGCACCTTGCTGGGCTAGCAATTCACCCACGGTTTCTGCCAGCTTAGCTTCTTCTGGGGAGCAGGAGGAGTCTCCAATGACGCCGATAATCATTTTGTAGCTTAGTATATTATATTATCACACAGTTTGGGTCTCAGTGAACTTTATTGTAATTGTAACACGATTTCATCCCGCAGAGAAAAACATGAAAGCCATGAACGATTATCGAACAATTCGTTCTAAGTTACTTTTTAGTTGTGGTGGCTGCAAGGTTTAGTAAGATTAAGATGTACCGCTATTTTGGCTAATACACCTTTTTTCTTATCAGTTGAGCTATAACTCCGCCGGTAATAAGCACCAGGCCAACAATTGTAACGACCACTACGCCTTGAGCGGGCACCGTTGTAACTGAAAGTCGTTTTAGCAGTATCCCGAGTAATGCCCAATCGACCACAAGGCAATAATAGATATCTTTTCGGGTGAAGAGTACGGATAATGCAATAGCAATACCCACGATAATCACTGCTACTGCCCAGAATTGCTCACCAAGACCCCATGTGTTCCAGTTGATATCCACCAGTAGAGCGGTGACATTGGCAATCGTGGCTATGGTAATCCAGCCAAGGTAGACGCTGAAAGGAAGATGTATTAAATATCTTTCGGCCTTCGTCGCCTCTGATTTGCCAATATTTAGTCTCAAGTAGATTGCTAGCAGGCATCCCAACAGTATCAGCATCAGGACCAGGGATAGGGGGACGATCTCATAATGCCAGGCAAATATCCAGCCGATGTTGGCGATGCAGGAAATAAAGAATAGCGGCCCGATTCTCTGTACAAAGTCAATCTTCTGAGAGTCTCTTCTAACAGAGGGTATTAATTGATATATGACGAAGATTGCAAGTAGTACATAGATTAGCCCCCAGATTGCAAAAGTCAGCCCCGCTGGCACAAATAAATTTGGATATAAGTCAGATAATTCGCCGGTAGTCCTGTTATTTATAGGGAGGATATTGGCCAGCGCATTAACGACAACGGTACCAAGAAAGCCCAGCAAGTTTAGGATCGCCAGAGATAACACGAGACGGCTTTTATTTATGATTTTCCTCCAATTATTAATAATAACACTATGATATATTATATGCCAGTCATATTCCACTGTAAATGGCTTTCTAGTACTTGACAGGCAGCTTACCTAGTGTCTTCTGGTGACAAGGCTGTTATCATAATTAATTTGTCAGGACTGAGGCTTCAGCTCTTGCCTCAGCAACAGGCGTAGAAAATGGATTGCTACCACTTCCACCCAGGCTAGCGCGTTGAGTATGATAAGTCGCTCATATAAACCGAACCAACCTGTTTGCTCAGTAAAGAACGCCCCTACTATCAAGGCGAAAGCTAGAATACCAGCAATTAGAGTATAGACAAAGATGTTTTTCCAATTCGGGGTACTCTTGAGGCTGGGAGCGAGCGATAAGATAGCGATGGGGAATAACAAGCCAAGGCTGTAAGATGCTATCGTGTGGATTATTCCTGCAGTAGTGCGCGGAGCTCCCGGGGCATCCATATGAAAAGCGGCAATCAGCAATAGCACGAAGCCACAGAGAGCAAGAAATACAATGCCGGCATGGAAGGCCCGGCTTCTACGAATATTGAAAAAGAGCCCGGCGACAAAGATTTCCAATAGCAAGCCCATAGCCAGAAAGCAAATTGATTGTAGCCAGCCTATGCCAGTCAATGCCAGACTGCTGACTGAATCGTGGACGAGGCTGTAACCGGGAGTAGATAAACATGCTGCGAGGTCTCCGACAATCACTACAATGGGTCCCACGATGCCAACTATGGCTGGGACACTGTTAATATTCAGACGTTTAGACATAAAAGTTAGCCTTTATGTACCGAGCCTGCTCACTAGCAGTATAACATGGATAAGTTCCAGGTGAAATGTGAGGAGAGCTCGTGACAAAGGCGAGAACTAGGTGGACTGCAGAGGAAGCCATACCGAAAAGGTGCTTCCCGCCCCGACCTGACTTTCCACTTCTATCTTCCCCCCATGAACCTCAGCAATATGCCGGCATATTGCCAGACCCAGACCACTGCCTCCCTCAGCGCGCGACCGGGATTTATCAACTCGGTAGAACCGTTCAAAGATGAAAGGTATGTCTTCTGCCGGGATGCCAATCCCGGTATCCGTGATGGCGACGACGGCCATTTGCCCTTCGCGGCGAAATGAGACAGAAACAGTCCCCGGAGCAGGGGTATATCTAAAGGCATTATCCAGAAGGTTTGTGAACAATTCTCTCAGCCTGGCTTCGTCGCCTTTCACCACCAAATCTTGTGGCTGACCTAATTGGAACCCGAGCCCCTTTTCCTGGCAGAGGACCTCTACATCCGTACTCAGGTTACTGATGAGCTCGCCGAGATTTACTTCCGTAAAATTCCATTGTTCCTTTCCAGCATCAGCACGAGCGAGTGTAAGCAATTGGTCAATAAGGGAGGACATCTGCCTTGATTCTTGGGAGATGATTTCTAAGGATTGCTGGTAATCGGTTGATGGTCTTTCCTTCTGAAGTGTCAGAGTGGATTCAGCTTCAATTACCGCCAGGGGAGTACGTAACTCATGCGAGGCATCGCTGGTGAATTGCTTCTGGCGTTGGAATGCTTTTTCCAATCGTCCAATCATTGCATTCAGCGTCGCTGCCAGCCTCCCCAATTCGTCTTTGGTGTTCACATTGATCCTTCGACTTAAGTCACTTTCCTCGATTTTCTGTGCTGTCTGGGCAATCTTATCTACCGGCTCAAGCGCCCGGCGGGCCAGAAATATACCGCCTCCGGCAGCTAATGCCAGGGCCAGCGGGACAGCTATGATGAGCGTGCGCACCAGGCCAGCCAATGCTTGGTCTATCTGTTTTGTCGAGCGGGCAATAACCAGTGCGGCTGGCTGGATACCGGGCGGTGGTCCCAGGATGCTGATGTTTATGGGGACAGTCAGGAGACGCAATCTTTCGCCTTCCGCCGTCTGGACAGTGGCAAACGAACTCTTGCCAGCAATGGCTTGTGAAATGAACTCATCAATCGAAGGAATAGTTATCCCTCGCGGGGATACCTCCACCAATTGGCCGCCGGAGTAAAAGTACAATATGACGATTTCCCCGAGCTGTTCTTGGAATTCCCCTTGGTTGATGCTTTCCAGAATAGTCGGGATGTTCTGTAGCTGTGTGGAACGTAATTCCAGTGAATCATCCAGACTCCGATAGAGGCTTCGCGAGAGATAGAAATACACTCCGACACTGAGGGCAACCAATAAAACTGCCAGCACTAACAGGTACCAGATGGTGAATCGGAATTTGATGCTATGAAGGAAGTTCATGGCGTTTTCAACCGATAGCCGGCTCCTCTCACCGTCTGAATCAAGCTATCCTCTCCCTCGGTATCAATCTTACGCCGCAATCGGCGGATATAAACATCTATGAGATTAGACAGGCTATCAAAGTCATAATCCCAGGCATGTTCTTCGATCATAGTCCGTGTGACTACTACGTTGGGATGTTGCATGAAGTACTCCAGGATGACGTATTCCTTGGTGGTCAGTTCAATAGGTCTTTGTCCTCGTCGGACCTGGCGAGTCAGAGTGTTCATAGTTAAGTCTGCCACCCGAAGCTCTGGCGATTTGGATATTCCCTCTCGTCGCAGGAGCGCCCGAACTCGGGCCAGAAGCTCATTGAAGGCAAAAGGTTTAACCAAATAATCATCGGCTCCTGTATCTAGCCCTTTGACCCGGTCCTCCACAGTATCTTTAGCCGTCAACATCAGAATAGGGGTATTAATCTTCTTAGTGCGAAGTTCATGGCAAACTTCGATGCCATCTTTATTGGGCAGCATGATGTCTAGAATGATGAGGTCGTACGGATTGACCTCGGCCAGATATTCTCCTTCCTCTCCGTCGTAGGCTAAGTCAACAGCATAGGCTTCTTCCACAAGTCCGCGCTTGATGATAGCACAGAGCCGCCGGTCATCGTCAACAACCAAAATTCGCATGGCAAACTCCCAAATAAATTATATTACACCAAGATGAACTTAAGATGAAGCGGCTTAATTGTATGCTTTTTCTGCCGTTTACTTCCAGTTCATGGTGGATTCATGTTGGTGTGATAAGCTGGATTTACACGGATGGGGGCTAACTGAAAAAGGAGATGAGATGTGCGTATGCAGCAGCCAAGACTTAAATCTAAAAAATAGACTTCAAACCGAAATGAAAGAAAAGAGTGAGAATAAGAAATAATGAAAAAAGCAGCACTTAACTAATGGAAAGGGTCGATAAGAACTTGCATTATGATAGGAGGTATGAAAAATGGGTAGGCTAAAGTACATTATAATAGGTGTCGTTTTGCTTGTTGGTATCAGTCTATTTGTTACCAGCACCGTAGATAAGTTCCCTAGTTCCGCCTCAGGATATCTGTCTGTTGACGAAAAAATTGGCCCTGAGCTTAGTACCCAGGGTCTGGTAGCCGAGGTAGCTCCGGCTGTGGTTTCCATCGTTACTCAAACGGTGAGCTACAACTGGTTCTGGCAGGCAGTCCCACAGACAGGAGCGGGAAGCGGGATAATAATCAGCTCGGACGGCTATATTGTGACTAACGATCATGTGGTAGAAGGGGCCAATAAGGTGACGGTAACTCTTAGTGATGGAAGTACTTTTGCGGCAACTGTAGTGGGTACAGACGCGCAAACTGATTTGGCGGTGGTGAAAATTGACGCCAATAATCTTACTTACTTACATTTCCTGAGCAATTCTCTGGAGCAACTTAGCGTCCTTGACCCGGTGGTAGCTGTGGGGAATGCCCTGGCTTTGCCGGGAGGTCCTACCTGGACTACCGGCGTGGTCAGCAATCTGGGACGCTCTATTGAAGAGAACACTGGTGTGGTGCTCAATGGCATTATTCAAACCGACGCGGCTATCAACGCAGGGAATAGCGGTGGACCGCTACTAGACACGGCAGGGCAGGTGATCGGCATCAATGTGGCTATCGCCAGCAATGCCCAGAATATTGGCTTCGCTATAAGTACTGATACTGCTATTCCAGTAGTGCAGAGCATAATAAGCCAAGGGAAGGTAGTCCGCCCCTGGCTTGGAGTGGAAGTGACCACCGTCACCCCAACTATCCAGCAGTACTACAACCTCTCAGTCAGCGCAGGAGCGCTCATTATCAATGTGACCAGCGGTGGCCCGGCAGATCAGGCTGGATTAAAACCGGGTGACGTCATTACCAAAGTGGACAACGAGAATATCAGCACAACTGGAGACCTGGTTTCAGCTATAGGTTCTCATCAGGTCGGTGACCAGATTGAGATTGTCTATTACCGTGGGAATGTGCAGAAAGTAGCTAATGCCACGCTGGGAGAGTCCCCTTCTTAGGCTAACAACTAGTAGAAAAGGAGGAGGTTCTTAGTATATGGGTGTAGTTCGCAGGGCAATACGCAATCTGATTCGGAGTCCCCTCCGCACAGGGGCGATCGTAGCAATTCTGGCAGTCAGCATAGGGCTGGCATTGATTATGGTCACAGTTTATGGCGCCACTGAAAATCAACTAGGGTCGATAGGGCAGCAGATTGGTACGGAGATCACGGTGCGGCCGGCTGGTAGCTTTGGCATGATGGGTGGGAATGAGTCACTGGCCCAAGGAGATGTGGACAAACTCAGTGACATCCCCCATGTGGTCTCCGTACAGGAAAGTGTTCAGACTCAGTATACCGGCGACAGCCTTCAGTCAGCTGTTGAGCAAGGTACATTCGGAAGCCAGGGGGCTGGCCCTGTCTTCCGCAGCAGGGGCATAGTAGTCATGGGGTTTGATACTGCCACTGAAAACCCGACGTTGTTGGGTGGCGGAAGTATGAACATAACAGAGGGACGCTACTTCACCACCGGTGACACTGATGCCAATGTCATGGTCGTCGGTCAAGCCCTGGCTGATAAGAACAGCCTCACTATTGGTTCGACAGTCAATATAAATGGCACGCCGGTAGAGGTCATCGGTATCTACGACAGTGGTCAGGTCTTCGGCAACAATATGATAGTTATGCCTATCGGCGCTGTGCAGAGTCTGTTTAATATAGATGGAGTAACTTCGGTAACGGTAGTAGCCGATGACGTCAGCAATGTGGATGCCGTAGTCAGCGGTATTCGGGAGATTTTTCCTACAAGCGTTGCTGACGTCACCACTGGTCAAGATATGTACCAGCGAATAAATGGCTCTGTAGCAAATGCTGAAAGCACCAGTACAATAGCGATGATTGCTGGTTTCGCCGTCGCTGTGGTAGTAATCTTGTTTTCTGTGGTCTTGATGGTGCGGCAGCGGGTAAAAGAGATTGGCATTCTGAAAGCTATCGGCGCTTCCAACCGGCAGATAGAGCTTCAGTTTGGTGGAGAGGCCCTAGCTATGAGCATTATGGCTGCCATTATCGGTGCCCTTATCACCTATCCTCTGGCTCAGAAGGTTGCCAATTTGCTAGTCAGCAGTCCGACAAGCCCTGGAGGAGGTTTCTTCGTTGGCGGCGTTACCAGGGTTGCCGGGATTAACGTAGCCGTATCGCCAGAGGTTTTCCTCTACGCGCTGGGCATAGCAGTAGCACTGGCTGTGGCCGCCAGTATATTCCCAGCTCGGTATATCTCACGGGTTAAACCAGCGGAGGTGTTGCGCTATGAGTAACGATACTGAGATGGTTATAGTCGTAGACGGACTGGTCAAACAGTTCATCACATCGGAGTATACAACGGTGGCAGCGGTGAATGGTGTTAGCTTTAAGCTGCCCAAGGGGAAGATGATAGCTATCAAGGGGCCCAGTGGCTGTGGCAAGACCACCTTGCTGAACCTGATTGGGGCTCTGGACAAACCTACAGCTGGAAGAATAGTAGTGGATGGGATTAAGGTTTCAGAGCTCAATGGCGTGAATGAGGCAGAGTACCGGCTCAGGAAGGTAGGATTCGTCTTTCAATACTATTACCTCATCCCCAGCTTAACCGCCCTGGAAAATGTTATGCTGCCGATGGACCTCCGGGGTATGAAGCTAAAGGGGCAGGAAGCGGGGGCGCGCCAGTTGCTGGAAAGGGTGGGAATTGACGCCAGTCGCCAGGCCCGCCAACCTACCAGACTTTCAGGTGGTGAGCAACAAAGGGTGGCTATCGCCCGCGCCCTGGCCAATGCTCCGGCTATCATTCTAGCAGACGAGCCTACTGGCAATCTGGATTCCAAGACCGGCACGCGGATTGTGGAGCTCCTGTACAGCCTTACTCAAGAGGGCAGGACGGTAGTAATAGCCACGCATGACGCTGACATAGCAGCCAGAGCAAATATGGTCCTGGAAATGAAGGATGGCAAGTTAATAGGCCAGTCCGATCGCACGCTAGAAAAGTAGCATTACCTTTTTGACTGCCAGCCCTTTCTAACCAAGCCGAGCTGTAACTACTTCACCATTTTCTATGACGACGGTCATTGTCCGTCGGCAGTTAGGGCAGGTGAGTGGCCCGCTGTAGTTAGCTTTAGATGGCTCCAAAGGGATACTTTTGCCACAGCCCAGGCAGATTACTCCTGAGGAGCTTCTCGGGCCAGCTTGGTGCTGTTGCTTATGGCGAGCTAGCTGTTCTATAGTAGCGAATTCAATTCCGCAGGTGACACATTTATAATGCATTTCTCTCCTTAGCGCATTCGCAATGTCCAAAATTGCCCGTTGCCGAGTTCATTATACTACAATTATAGCGTGGTGTTCTCCCCTGACGAATAATTTAAGCTTAACAAACCGCTAGAGTGTGACTTACTGATCAAACCAGCAAATATTTCCCAACAAAAGACTCTTTAGTTATATCTGATAACTTGGCAGGTGTGTGGCTAATCCCTCAGGCTGGGGCAAGACTGGCAGAATAAAAAGCCCACTATTTTTCTAGCTGCTTTAGAGATTCTTTAATTATCGCTGTTAGCTCATCGGGGGTAAATGGTTTTGGCAAAAATGGCCTACCACTTTGCCGTATAAAGGTCATGGTTTTCTCGTCTATCAAACTCCCGGTAGTGAATATCACCCGGTTTGTTAACCGCGGATATTTCTTTTGTAGCCATTGGTAGAGTTCTGCACCGCTCATTTGTGGCGTCCTGATATCAATCAGACAAACATGATATTGCTTCTTCTCTATCATGTCCTGAGCTAATCTCCCACCGATAGCAATCTCCACCTCAAATCCTTCCCTGGTAAGGACTCTTTGGCACATATTGCCAATCGCTGCATCGTCCTCGACAACCAATATTCTCTTCGTGGTGCGATTAACAGTATTTATTGTGCGCCTCCTTTAGTCAGCGATTCTATACATAATATTTCTTTTCAGTATTATAGCAAACATATTTGTGACGTCAAGAGGCTAGTTGAACTTGCTCATTGCTGCTTCTATCCCCTGGCTAAGAAAACAGTTGATGGCTTCGGCCACCTTGACAATTACAGGCTTAATTGTTGCTTCTTCCTGGGGAGAGAAATCGCTGAGCACATAATTGACTATAGCGTCCTCGCTAACGGATTGCTCTTCTAGCTTGGGCCGCCCAATCCCTACCCTGATTCGGGGGAAGCCCTCGCTTCCCAGGGCGGAAATAATAGAATTCATGCCCTTGTGTCCTCCCGAGCTTCCGCTCTGGCGCAGGCGAATTTTGCCCAGGGGCAAATCGAGGTCATCGTATATTACCAGGAGGTCGCTCAAAGGAATGTGGTGCTTATGCGCCAGGCAAGCCACGGAGTTGCCACTCAGATTCACGAATGTCCCCGGCTTGGCCAGCAGCAACCTCTCGCCCCTTACTTCGCCAATGCCTATTCTAGCCCGGCATTGTCTTCGGTCCAAGCGAATTGAATGAAGCCTGGCGAAGTAATTCAGGCACCGGAAGCCGGCATTGTGGCGATTATGGACATAACTCTTGCCCGGATTCCCCAACCCGACGATGAGCTTCATCAGATTTGGCTACCATCAAGCCGGCACAGGATGCTCAAACTTGATAACGTCAATGGTCAGACGTTTGAATGGCTTTATTCTGCCTTTCGCCAGTTTTTCCATCTCCTTGTAGACTTCGGCATTAAAATATTTCTCACCGCACTGGCGACACACCATCGCAGGAACACCTTCAATAACTATCAAATCCTTTCCCCAGCGGAAATCTACATTAACCTTTTCTTGGGCTACCTTACCCTTGCAAAAAAAACACTTGTCAGCCATTTAACTATCTCCTTGTCTTCCAATCAGGTTTCCACTCCTCAAAGCTAGGTTCATATGCCGTAATAACAAGCAACTCTCCTTCTATTATGCCACACACTATGTGCAATGGTCTATTTCGTTGGGTATACCCTAATATTAGGCAACTTGGTCCTCGCGGGTCGGCGGGATACTTCTCTATTATCTCGCCAGTAAATATCGCTTCCTCTAATTCTCGTATTTCAATTTTCCTTTGCCTGAGTTTTTCTGTATGGGTGAAGGAAATTTTATACTTGTTATCCTTCACCTTCTTTCTAAATGTCGTTAATATCCATCTTGGAACACCAGTTTATGGGAATTTAGTCAGCCGATATTATGGCTGATTCTGTTGACGCTAAGCAAATGCTCGTTACCCTAAACAGCAAGCTGATTGGTTTAACTCGCTTCAGAATATCCTACTTTGGAAAGGATGCATGACCTCGTTGGGTTAGGCCGTTTAGGTGAGACTGGAACCTAAAGCGTAGAAATTTCTGGATACTCCCTACTGCTTTTCTGGTCTCACCTAATGAGTAGGCTGACGAGTCTGCTTAGAGAGGTAACATTTTGGCCTTTTGTTACGTCAGAGCAACAACACAAGCTAAAGTGCGGTATTCGGAAAGGTTGCTGATAGGGCTATGCCTTCGCTCTCCGATGTCTCCGAACCACTATGACCGCTATCACGAGCACAGCTATGCCTATGGCGATTGCTGCCCAGCCCCAGGTAGGCACCAGCGGGGGTTTCACAATCTGTACCAGCTTTGTGTAAACGAAGTTTGCCCCGTTTTGGAGTGTCGCATTTATCGTCAAAGGATACGAGACATTATCGCTAGCAAATCCTCCTCCGATTAGACAGAGTGTGTCACTGGTGCTTCTATTGGGCTGCAAAGGATTCGCAGGAGTAACATCATCAAAGGTAAAATCGAAGGGGATACCGGAGGCTGAAAACACTTCAAGAGTGGCAGTTAACGAAATAATGGGCTCAACACCCACATTCTTCAGGGTTATTTTGACTCCCGCCCCTGCGGGATTGACCGGGCCGAGAGGGCCCAACACAGACACGATTTCAATCGGTTCCTGGTCTTGCGACGCTGAAACTGGATGACAGCCAGATACTGTCACTGCTAGAAGCGTACTAACAAGAAGGATACTGGTAACTATGACGCAGGCTGGTCTTTTGAACATACGCTACTTCACCAATAATTAAATTGTACCATTTGTAGGCATTATTGGCTAAATGGCCTTATATTCGCCAGTATTTAGCCTTAACACTTCAGAATATCCTATTTTAGAAAGGCTGCATAAATCGACTGGCCTAGGCCATATGGATGGGACTATAACTTAAAGCGTAGAAAATTCTGAATACTCCCCGGCTCAAACTAACCTAATTTGTAGTGGGCCTAATTGCTATGGTATACTTGGAATTCGAGTAGAGTTCCTCACTCGGGTGCATGGTGATATGAATTTTTTTACTGAAGAGCAGCAAGAGATAATAAACGTCATAGATTCACTTTTAGATAGTAAACATAGTGGCTATGGGTGGGGTCATTTCCAAGGCGATGTTGTTCCTAGGATTTTGGCTTATTATGCGAATAAACATTTGCCGAATAAATGGAAAATCGTAGGTCCAAACGTCTATATTGAAGATGTTCCAACAGAGTTTGACCTTATGGTTGTAGACGCTGATTCTAATCCAATCACATTTACTTCAGCCTATCCACGCGAAAAAATTAGATGTGTTATAGAAGTGAAGAGAAAAGGGGTATTCGGAGACATTGATACGTACAAAAAGAAGGTAAAGCAAATCAGGGACAATTTTGACAAGGCATTATGTACGCCACGTTTTGATAAAGATAAACTCAGTTCTGTAAAAGAAGCACGGGTCAATTGTAAGGCAGCGTACATAGCTGTTTCTGAAATAGTTAATCCCAAGAAGGAAGGTTCTCATAACTATGGGAAAATCGCGCGGGATCTCTTGGCACCCTATCCAGTTTTTATTTTACAGGATATCAGAAGCAAGGCAATACAGCAGGGCGAATGGCAGCGATTCATAGAATATATAACTGCTGACTCATAACCACAGGGATTCGGGGGAAATAATACCTAATTTGTAGTAGGCCTAATTGGTATGGTGTCCCGGGAATTCAACTGCTCGGAACCAACTAGGAACGATTAGCACTGTAAAACCGAATAAGTTCAACATAGACTCTCTCTGGAGTAAATCCCGAGTTCTTGAGTTGAATGGCAGCTATGCCATCGCTGGCAAGCACCAAACCCAGAAGAACATGCTCAGGAAGAACCTTTTCACTGCCCAGTCGTCTTGCCTCAGTGATTGATATTTCTATCGCTCCCTTAACGGCGGGAGTTAGGCCAACTCCACCGCCCTCAATAACTTGTTCCACTTTCATAGACCATTCAACATCCCGTCGAATCCTCTCTAAATTGACACCCGCATTTTCCATAACCTTGGTCGCTGTATTCAATTCCTTTATTAGTGCCATTAGAAGATGGCCCGTACATACGTAGCTACAATTAAGGCGTTTTGCTTCGGCTTCGGACGTAGCAAGGATATTCTGGACGGCCTCGGATAATATATCGAGACGCCCTCCGCCTGGTTTCTGCCCAACTGCCACTCCTTCTGAGGATGGTTCAAATGGTTTTCCTGTTTCTTTGGGCAGAAGTATGCCTGCCTTCTCTAGCACTTTTTCATCGACAAATATGGGTGCGCCCTTTCGTACGGCCACGGCCAGCGCATCAGAAGGACGGCAATCTATTTCCTTTTGTCCTCTATCTGTCTGTAGAACAACCTTAGCAAAGAAGGTGTCATTTTCAAGCTTATTAATAATAGCCGATTGAAGACTGGTGCCTGAGGCATCAATTGCTGCACATGTAAAGTCATGAGTCAAGGGAGTTGATAGTGAAATCCCTTGTATTTTCACAGCAATGGCATCCGCCTCAGCAGGACCAATCCAAATCGGGAGATACCGCACCCCCACCTTTTCCTTCAGGATTACAACCCTTTGATAATTCTGCAGGCTAACTCGGATGCTGTCGATTACCATCTCTATGTTTGCCATGGCAACCTCCTGTTGTTCAGGCCAGTTTACCATTTAGGTGGCTATTCTGGGAACTAAGCCATCTCTACACAGGCTTCTTGCGGTTTTTCGTACCGAATCCCTTGGTGGGTTTTGGACGTCTCCCAGGTTTTCTCTCAAAAGGTTTTACACGCTTTTTATCTATCATGTTATTCCCTCCTAAGCTCTCCTGACTTATCTAACCGTATCTTAACCTTATGAATACTTTTGTCAATCCTCCAGTGAACCCTCAAGTTATCCTCAAACCTCACTGACCCCTAGTCTGGGCAAACCGGATTGTTCCAAATATCACGGTTCAGGAACTTCCGTCCTGGATTTAACGAGCTCAGAGCAAATCTAGAGCGTTATAAGCTAAATAAGATTAGTAGACCCAATTCCGATAAACCTAGAGCTAAGGGAGTTTCTACGATTTGCCCCCGGCCTTATCCAGTAATTTCAGGAAGTCAGCTTCGCTGAGCGTCTTTATCCCCAACTTCTCTGCTTTGGCTAACTTGGAGCCAGGATCGGCACCCACCACCACATAAGAAGTCTTCCTGGTGACATCCGAGCCGGCTTTGCCACCCAAAGCCTTTATTTTCGCTTCCGCTTCTGAGCGGGAGAAGGATTCCAGCTTCCCAGTTAAAACAAATTCCAGTCCGGCCCAAGGTAGCTCCTCAGGCCTGGCTTCTTTAACCTTCTCTCTTTCCAGTTTCACCTTGGCCTTTTTCAGCTTTTTGATGATTTGCTTATTCCCTTCCTGTCTGAAAAAGGCCACGATGCTTTCAGCTATCTTGGGGCCGATAGAGGGAATAGTTGAAAGGTCTTCCTGGCTGGCTCCGGATAGCTCATCAATACTATGGAATTGCTCTGCCAGCAGTTCGGCATATTGGTCGCCGACATGGGTGATTCCTAAGGCAAAGATTACCCGGTCTAAGCTTCTGTCCTTGCTCTTTTCGATAGAATTGAGCACATTGGAGGCGCTTTTGTCGGCCATTCTTTCCAGGCTGAGAAGCTGCTCCCTGGTAAGGTAGTACAAATCGGCAGCATCCTTGATCAAACCGGCCTCGAATAAAGCCTGACATAGCTTTTCACCCACGCCGTCTATATCCATGGCTCCACGGCTGACAAAGTGTTTGATTCTCTCCAGGGCTTGAGAAGGGCAGGCGGCATTGGTGCAGCGATGCATGGCCTCACCTTCTGGCTTTATAACCTCGCTTCCACAGACAGGACAGCGGGTGGGCATGGAGAAGATTTTCTCCTTGCCGGTACGGCGGCTGACGATAGGTTCGACAATCTCAGGAATAACTTCGCCAGCCCGCTGCACCACGACCCAGTCTCCGATTCTGATATCCTTGCGGTGAATGTCTTCCTCATTATGCAGCGCTGCTGAACTGATAACCACGCCCCCCACCCGGACCGGCTCTAAAATGGCGTAAGGGTTAAGGCTCCCCGTCCTCCCCACATTTATGCCGATATCGATTAGCTTTGTGGTGCCCTGAACGGCGGGAAACTTATAAGCAATAGCCCATCTCGGCTCGTGGGCCACGGTGCCCAGCTCTTGCTGGAGTGCAATGGAATTGACCTTGACCACTATGCCATCAGCCTCGTAGGGAGATTTTTCCCGGCTTTCTGCCCAGCTCTGGTGATATTTCTCCACTTCCTCGAGGGAGTGGCGCAGGGCGATGTTGGGGTTTATCTTGAAGCCCAGGGACTTGAGGTATTGCATGATTTCCCAGTGAGTATCGGGCACCGCCTTGCCTTCAGCCCAACCTAATCCATAAATGAATATGTCGAGAGGACGCCGAGCGGTGATGCTGGAATCGAGCTGCCTCACCGAGCCGGCAGCGGCATTCCGGGGATTGGCAAAAAGCGGCAGCTCCTCTTTGGCCCTCTCTTCGTTAAGCTTCTTAAAGCCAGCCTTAGGAAGATAAACTTCGCCCCGGACTTCAAATCTGGGTGGCGCCTCTCCGGGTACGGAAAGGGGAATACTCCTGATGGTTTTCAAGTTCTGGGTTATGTCCTCACCCCGGTAGCCATCCCCCCTGGTTGCTCCTGTGGCAAGCAAGCCATCAACATAAGTCAAGGCTACCGCCAGCCCGTCAATTTTGGGCTCGCAAACAAGGTCAAACTGACGCCCGCCAAGGAGATTGCTGACTCTCTTGTGCCAGGCTGTCAGTTCTTCGTAAGAAAAAGCATTGGTCAGGCTCAACAAGGGCTGGGGATGTTCAACAACTCCGAACGCCTCTACGGGAGGTGCTCCAATCCTTTGCGTCGGTGAGTCAGGAGTAACAAGCTCAGGGTGCTCAGACTCAAGCCGCTGGAGGTCCCTCATCAACTCATCATACTCGGCATCGCTGATTTCAGGGCTGTCCAGCACGTAGTAGCGGTAATTATGGTGATTAATTGTCTCCCGCAGCTCTGCTATCCTCTGCTTGACCTTATTCATGTCTCCCATAAAGCTAATCCCTATTTATAGTATAGCAAAACTCCCCGCTATTAATCTTGCCTTGTGGCTATTTCTTCTCCAACTCATTAAACCTGCGCTGTGTGCTACAATTAAATGAGTTTTAAGAGGAACGTTTCCCCTTGCTTCGTCTGGTGGGCAACGCCGAGGCTGGCCTCTGCAGAAGCGCGAAAGCATGAATGAGATAAAGTACAAGCCAATCGGAATTATTCATTCTCCGTTCAAGGAGCCCAAAGGGACACCTATACAGCCGGCAGGGGCTAAAGGTATCAATGGGACAGTCGAAATATTCCCGGAATATGCTGGGGGTCTGAAAGATATTGGAGGTTTTTCTCACATTATTTTGCTATACCACTTTCACCTATCCAAAGGGTCGGCATTGATAGCAAAGCCCTATATGGCTAACGAAACGCACGGAGTCTTTGCCATGCGAGGTCCCAATAGACCTAATCCTATTGGCATCTCGGTAGTGCGCCTTGCCAAGGTTGAGGGGAATATGCTCCATATTCGGGATGTGGACATCGTAGATGGAACTCCCCTTCTGGATGTTAAACCCTATGTTCCCGAATTTGACATAAGGGAAGTGGAAAGGATAGGATGGCTGGAGAGAAATGTGCATAAGCTTTCAGAATCGAAGGATAATGGGAGGTTCGCAGAGTGATTTGTTTGACTTGCGATAGCAGAACGTATGAAGTTCCAGCTCTTGGCTTTTGTCACTCCGACTTCTCAAATCTGTGATATATTGGGCAACGTCTGCATTATTTTGAGGAGGATAAAACATGACTACGAAAGCAGTTGTAATCAGGTTCTTCGCGCCGGTGATTGATGTTACTGTCAATGCTCTGATGAGTGCCGTTGACCAGAAAATGAAACAAGGGATAAAAGATTTCATCCTGCTTATCTCTTCGCCGGGCGGCTCTGTCATCCATGGTTTAAGCGCATATAATTATTTGAAAGGGTTGCCTGGTTCCATAACTACGCACAATTTCGGTAGCGTAGACTCAATAGGCATCGTCATATACTGTGCCGGTTCCAAGAGGCTGTCAGTACCCCAGGCCAGATTTCTATTTCACGGCGTTAGTGCGCAATTTAGAGGGGAGCAGAATTTGGATGAGAAACTGCTGGAGGAAAGGCTAAAGGGATTGAGGATTGACATGGAGAATATTGCCAAGGTAATCGCAGCCAATACCGGTAAAAGCGCCAAAGATATTACCGATGCCATGTTTGAGAGGACGACTTTGAATCCCGAGGAGGCGCAGTCCTGGGGCCTGGTGCACGAAATCAAGTCAGAGCTATTTGAAGCCGGAAGCGAAGTAATTGCCATACAATTCCAGCAGCAACAACCACCACAACTGCGGAAGCTGTAACATAACCGGGAAGCGTGTGCCCGCTATTCCCTGTTTCAAGCAAAATGATTCGCAGCCTGCCGCCTTCAGATTTCGATGCAATACTCAAGGTTATAAATGACGCTGCGCAAGCTTACAAGGGAGTAATTCCGGCTGATAGATGGAAAGAACCGTATATGTCGCCTGAGGAATTGAAGGAAGAAATTGAAGCTGGCGTACGGTTCTTTGGCTGGGTGGAGAATGGGCGTCTGCTCGGAGTGGCCGGAATTCAAGCTCTTAAAGATACCACCTTGATCCGGCATGCTTATGTGCTTCCAGGACGCCAGAGAAAGGGAATTGGCACGAGGCTACTTGAATATCTCGTAGGCTTGGCCGAGACTCCGGAAGTCCTGGTGGGGACCTGGGCTGATGCCACCTGGGCCACTCGATTCTACGAGAAACATGGTTTCAAACTGGTGTCATCCAGGGAAAAGGATAGACTCTTGCGGGTATATTGGAACATCCCCGAGAGGCAGATTGAGACCTCGGTGGTATTGAAGACAACTGTCTCTTCCAAACAAATCCAAATAACAAAATCCAAATAACAATTGAAATCCAAATGCTTAAATGACAAAACTAGCCCTTTTTGTCCTTTGGATTTTGAGCTTGATTTGATATTTGAGCTTTGGCATTTGACATTGTTTGGCATTAGCTGCGGAGATTGCCACGCACCTTCCAGGTGCTCGCAACGACAGGAGCGTCATCTAGCTTCTGAGCGAAGACGAGGGCTTTACCATATACCTCTTATTACGATATACTCTTTTAATAATGGTTTTCCGGAGGCTGAGATGAATATTAAACAGACCTTGGAAGATGTTGCCAGGGAAATACCACACAAAGAAGCCATTATTCTTGATGCTCAGAGGATTACTTATGGGCAACTAGATGAAACTTCTAACAGGGTAGCCAATGCTCTCCTGAAGCTGGGGATGAAGAAGGGTACCCATGTAGCTATCTTGATGTCCCACAGCCCAAACTGGGTCATCAATTATTTCGGAGTGATTAAAGGTGGGGGCATAGCAGTATTGCTCAACACTGCGCTTAAAGCACCTGAACTTGATTCTTTACTGCGAGACTCCGACGCGGAAATCCTGATAACGGAAAAGAAATTTTCTCGGATGCTTTCCTCAGTTTTGCCTCACATTCCTTTGCTAAAACGCGTAATTGCAGTTGATGCAGGTTCTTATACCAGGATGGTAGCTAACAGCTCTTCCGTACCACCGGCTATCGATATAAAGAACGAGGATGAAGCTACTATATTTTACACCTCTGGCGTACTGGGGAAGCAAAAGGGCGTGGTACATACACATGTTTCCATTATGGGAACTCCCCCCATAGTTTCCGCAGGCATACAACGGAAAAGAGAAGATGTCATTATAGACCTTGTTCCCTTTTCCTATCTTTTCGGCTTATTCGAGGTTCTTTTTGGTTCGATTATCACAGGCTCTACTGTCGTCCTTATCCCTAATTTTACTCCCAGGGCTGTCCTGGAGGCTGTGGAAAAAGAGAAAGGCACTGTTATCTTTGGCGTTCCTGCCATGTACAATGCCCTGGCTATGGTGCGTGACGAAATTTTGGCAAGATACGACCTGAGCTCGCTGCGATTGGTTGTTACTGCGGGGGCAAAGTCCTTTCCCAAGCTAATGGAAACTCTGGAGGACAAGTTCGAGTTATCCCTTTATGAGGTGTACGGTCTCACGGAAGCTTCAGCCGTTTCCATAAGCACCTTTGACAGCCGTAAACTGGGGACTGTCGGCAAGCCAATTTGCGGCCTTAAGATACTGGATGACAGCGGCAAGGAAGTTCCCAGGGGCGAAATAGGGGAAGCTGTGTTCAATGCCCCCTGGGTGATGAAAGGATACTATAAAGCTCCTGAACTCACGGCTCAAGTCCTTAAGGATGGCTGGTTTTATACCGGAGATTTAGTCAGGATGGATGAAGAAGACTACCTGGAGTATATAGAGAAGAAGTCGTTCATAATAGTCACGTCTTCTGGACTTAAGATTGGTCCGTCAGAAGTTGAATTCGTGCTGCTGAGCCACCCTAGCGTAGCTGAGGCAGCCTATGTAGGTATTAACGATGGCTATGGAGGACAGATACCCACAGCCTTCGTAGTGCTTAAAGAAGGGCAGCATGCCACGGCAAAAGAGCTGTCCAACCTTTGTTCCCGGAACCTGGCTGATTTTAAACTCCCGAAGAGAATTGAATTTGTAGACAACATACCTAAAACTAGCTCGGGGAAGATATCCAGAGGGAAGCTCAAGGAAAGAGAGCTCCCCCAGAACTAGCAGCAAAGGTTTTTCGTTTCTTGTCATTGCGAGCACCTGGAAGGTGCGTGGCAATCTCAGCGACTAAATTCTAAATCCTAATTTCTAAGCTCCAAACAAATCCAAATGTCAAAATCCAAATGACAATTGAAATCCAAATGCTTAAATGCCAAAACTAGTTCTTTTTGTCATTGAGATTTTGAGCTTGATTTGACATTTGAGCTTTGTCATTCGTCATTGTTTAGCATTTGGGATTCAGGATTTTCCCTTCAGAGATTGCGGAGCCTGTTCTGAAGTGTAAGCGAAGAATCTCGCTCCTCGCAATGACACGCTGCTTATCCTGATGTTGACTTGGTTAATACTTGTTGGTAACATCATTAACTGAGCCGTGCTAGGCGGGGAACTAGCGGTGCCCTGTACCCGAAAACCGCTATAGCGGGGCTGAATTCCTGCTTGAGGTTTACGGCTGGCTAGACTTGTTTTTGCTGAGCGGTGTTGATAGTCGGGTTCTATGCAACTGGAAACTATGAACCCCGTCAGGTCCGGAAGGAAGCAGCGGTAAGTAGCATCTCCAGTGTGATATAGAGTTGCCTGGCTGGAGCTAGCTGGCAGAGACAGCTTCCCGGTTTGGGGATCGAGGGCGGGTGCACGGCTTATGAAATTCAGAATAGATAGCAGAAAGTTCGCAGATGGATTTCTTAGGGCTTGAAGGTAAAACGGCAATTGTTACCGGGGGTGGCTCCAATATCGGGCGGGGCATAGTTCTGGCTTTTGCTGAGCAAGGAGCGAACGTGGCCATAGCCGAACTGGATGAAGCTCAAGGAGCCAAAGTGGCTAGGGAAGCCAATGCTCTAGACAGGGGCAAAGTTGAGAACATAAGGACGGATGTAACCGACTGGGATTCGGTACAAGCAATGGTGAAGCAAACACTGGATAAGTTTGGTCAGGTAGACATACTGGTCAACGTCGTCGGCTGGGTCAAGGACGACCTTTTTGTAAGGAAACTCAGGGAGGATTGGGAAAAGGAGATAGCCCGCAATTTTTGGAGCGATATAAACTGCACTAGAGCCGTTTTGGACCATATGATGGAGCGGAAGTATGGGAAAATCATCAGCATTGGTTCTGATGCTGCCAGGGTAGGGCAATTGAGAGAAGCTGTTTACAGTGGCTGCAAGGGTGCTCTGATTTCTATGACGAAGTCTTTAGCCAGGGAGCTTGGCCGTTACGGGATAACCGTCAATGTGATTTGTCCGGGCGTTGTTATTCCGGCAGGCAGAGATGTTACTACTTCAGAGAGCATGTGGACGGATGAGATGATGAAAATATTCGGCACCCCAGAAGCGCTGGAGAAAATAGCTAAGGGTATCCCTCTGGGACGGCTGGGGACACCAGATGATATAGCCAATGCTGTTCTCTTCCTGGCCTCAGACCGGGCCAACTTCATAACCGGACAGACTATCAGCGTTGATGGTGGTTACACCATGGCGTAAGAAGTTTTAAACAGCCTCAAATAATCAAGGTGGTGACGAACTTGGCAATAAAATAAGGTATGTGTTATTGGCTCAAGGACTATGGGCAGTGGCATAGCTCAAGTATCGGCACAGGCCGGCTATGAGACTACCATGGTTGACGTAAAGCAAGAGTTTCTTGACCGTGGTATAGGCATAATAAAAGCCAGCCTGGGCAAATTTGTGCAAAAAGAAAAAATTAAGCAAGAAGAGATGAATAAAGCTCTGGCGAGACTTCACACCTCGATTGACATGAAGAATGCCGCTAGAGATGCTGATTACGTTATAGGGGCAGTATTTGAGAGAGCGGAGGTCAAGCTGCCGATACTCGGACAGCTTGAAGAAATTTGCCCTCAAGAAACAATTCTGGCTTCTAACACATCCGGAATACCGGTAAGTCTGCTGGCATCCGCGACCAGGCGTCCTGACAAGGTTATCGGCACACACTTTATGAACCCTGTACCGTTGATGAAGGGAGTAGAAATAGTGAAAACTCTGCTTACCTCAGAGGAGACTTTGAAAGTAAGCCTCGATTTGGTCAAATCTCTGGGTAAGGAAACAGTCGTAGTTAAAGATTCCCCGGGATTTGTAACCAATAGAATAGTAACCTTAGTTTTAAATGAGGCCGCCAAGCTGTTGGAGGAGAATTTAGCCAGCATAGAAGATATAGATAAAATAGAGAAATTATCGCACAACTGGCCTATGGGCCCGTTCGAGCTGGCAGACATGGTCGGTATAGACGTTATAGTTGACCTCCTGGAAGGGATTTACCAGCAGACGGGATGGGAAAGATATAAGCCGGCTCCGTTACTGGAGAGGATGGTCGAGATTGGGTACACGGGAAGGAAAGTGGGAAAGGGTTTTTATCAATTGTTTGGACAAGGCTGAGACTTTTGTACCGGCAATTGCTCCGCCAATTTGGCTTTAGACCGAAAAAAAGATTAGGACAGCATTTCCTTATAGATGAAGCTGTATTAGAGCGTATTCTATCCGCTGCTGACCTCAGCCCCGGGGATGTTGTAATCGAGATAGGTCCGGGCCTGGGCATACTAACTGAGGGGTTAGCCAAACAAGGAGCTAAAGTCATTGCTGTTGAGCTCGATTCCAAATTAGTTGCCCTGCTGAAAAAACGACTGGCTGCCTTTTCTGATATCAAAATTGTCCATGCCGATATACTTAAGGTTACCCCCCGGCAGCTTCTCCAAGATAATTTGGCTGCCTCCGAATTTGCCCGTGGTTACAAAGTTATCGCTAATCTTCCTTATTACATCACTTCACCGGTGTTGAGCCATTTTCTCGAGGCACAGCCCCGGCCTTCGGCAATGGTGGTAATGGTACAGAAGGAAGTTGGCGAGGCTATTGCCGCGACTCCTGGCAAGATGAGACTGCTCAGTGTTAAGACTCAGTTCTACAGCAAGCCTGTTATTATATCCTATGTACCGGCGACGAGTTTCTATCCCCCGCCGAAGGTGGATTCGGTTATTTTACGGCTGGATGTTTACTCCCAGCCGCCCCTGATTAAATCAGGGGTATCCGATGTCGCTGGTTTTTTTGATATAGTTATGCATGGTTTCCACTCTCCTCGTAAGCAGCTTCGCAATTCCCTGGCTCACTCTTTGGAGATGCCGCCCAGTCAGGTTGCCTCATTACTGGAGAAGGCTGGAATAGAAGCTAGACGGCGAGCAGAAACTCTTAGCCTGGAGGAGTGGAGGGAGCTCTGGAAAATCTTTGCTCCCTGTCTGTGTTATTCTGAGCCCTTCACTTCCGGTCATCCTGAGCGAAGCGAAGGATCTCGAGATTCTTCGGTCGCCACATTCCCTCAGAATGACATTAGAGGTGAGTAGTTAAAGGATTACAATGTTGACTGTTTATGCCCCGGCTAAAGTAAACCTTGTCCTCGAAATACTGGGCAAGGATAATGATTATCACCGAATCTCCAGTATTGTCCAGTCAATAGACTTATGCGATGTCCTCAATTTTCAACTAGATGAAGAAATATGCTTTGAATGTGATGAGCCCGGCTTAAAGAGCGATAACCTGGTAATGCAGGCGGCCGCCCTGCTTAAGGAAAGCACAAAATGTAGTCTGGGGGCACGAATCGAACTTCGCAAGCATATACCCTGGGGTGTGGGATTGGGGGGTGGCAGCAGCGACGCCGCTGCCTCTCTCTTAGCTCTCAATGAACTCTGGAGATTGAGGTTGCCGCTTTCTGAGCTGGTCCATTTGGCCTCTAAGCTGGGCTCGGATATTCCCTTCTTTATCCATAAGGGCACGGCTCTGGTAGAGGGGAAGGGGGAGAAGGTAACTCCACTGCCATCCTTGCCTGCAACCTGCTTTGTATTGCTGGTGCCGCCGTTACCTAAAATCCCGGACAAAACGAAGCGAATGTATAATAATTTACGCGTTGCTGATTTCACAGGAGGCCAGTTTGTTCAAGAGGCCTTGTTATCTTTGAGAGAGGGGAAAGCGATTGACTATAGTCTTATGTTTAATGTCTTCGAAATGGTAGCCTTCGATTTCTTCCCCGGGCTGGACAAATATCGCAAGACACTGGAAGAAGCCGGAGCGCCGGGAGTTTATGTCGCGGGCTCCGGGCCATGTCTTTTTACTTTTTTCTCAGGGAAGGAAAAAGCTGGTGAGCTGGTTTCAAGTCTTAAAAAACAGAAATTGGAGTGCTACCTGGCATTTTCTTTTCCAAATACGAACATAGCGGGGGTCTTTAGACCCGCAGGGGTAATTCGATGGCGCTGGAAAAGCTGAAGCAAAATAGATGGCTTAAATTAGCGCTTTACGTTGCCGCACTTGCTGGTGTCACTTACGGCTTTTATCTTCTGGTTGCGTATCTAGGGGCTCGTTTCAATATTCAGATACAACAATATGCGGCAACCGCTTACCTGATTGTCTTCCTGGTCACCCTGGTGTCTTGCGCTGGCCTCTTCGTCCCGGTATACATCCACGTTGCCATAATGATTGCCGTGGCAAAGACGATGGCAGAGGTATCACCATGGGGTCCTGTTTTGGTAGCTTTGGCAGCCACCACGGGTGGTGCCCTGGGGGAAACGACCGGTTATTATGCCGGCTACCTGGGGAAGAAAATCGCACAGGTCGAGAATATGCCGGGATATCAAAGGCTTGTAGGCTGGATGAAGCGACATGGCATGTTGGCCATTTTTCTCATGTCCCTCCAGCCTATTTTGCCATTTGACGTAGCCGGACTCGTGGCCGGAGCCGCTAAAATGCCGTTATGGCAGTTCCTCTTGCCTTGCTGGGCAGGGAGATTTCCCAAGTATCTTGTGGCCTGTTTGGTCGGCCCGGCGGTCCTGAGTATTCTTCATCTCCCGTCCTTCTGATTTCGCGATAGAGAGAGGGCCAGTTTTTTTTCGTCCGCCTTGGTGCGCACCTTCGCATCCAGTTTTGCCTTATGCAATGTCTGCAGGACCTTTCCCATCTCCGGTCCGGCCGAGATGCCGAGTCTCTTCAGGTCTTCTCCGTCGAGAGACGTTCTGACATAACGGAGTTTTGTGAGAAATAGTTGGAGATGGCGGTGTATCATTGGGGATTCTGTGGCTAGGGCGTTTGTCTGTATCGCCAGAGGCTCATATCCCCGGAGCAGGTAATAAACTTCGCTGGGTTTCAGGGCAGGCTTGTCCAGGAGGGGTAGCCTCGCCTTTAGGCAGAGCGTATCGCACATGGCCCGGGATAATTTTGCCGGTATGTTGAGATGAGCGAGAAATTGCTCAATATCCTTTTCGCTGAATGAATAAACAAGAAGGCAGAAATAGAGCGAGGGCAACTGGGCCGGCTTCTTTAGACGGCGCGCCTTGTCAAATTTCTCAGCTATCCAGCCGTCGCCTTTGAGGGAAGGGCTTATTCTGGACAGCACTCCCAGCTCGCCAAGCCACTTGATAGCTAGTTCCGGCTGTTTTTCCTTAAGAATTAGTTCCAGCTCGTGCCTGATTCGGTCGCCGCTTATCGTATCCAGCATTGGAATATCCCGTTTCAGTAGCCGGGCGGTCTGCGCTTCGAAGTCAAAACCGAAGCGCTGTTCATAACGGACACCCCGCAAGATTCTGGTGGCATCGTCGCGGAAGCTGCCGGGATGCAAAACACGGATCAGACGGTGCTCCAGGTCGCTTTTGCCCTGATAGAGGTCAACCAACTCCCCATAGTCGTTTGAGGACAAGGATATAGCCATAGCGTTGATAGAGAAATCTCTGCGAATAAGGTCATCCCTGAGGGTGCCCGGGGTAACCGCAGGCAGCGCTCCCGGTTTGGAATATGTTTCCTTCCGCGCCGTGGCCAGGTCCACGGTGAAATTGTCATATCTGAGCTTAGCAGTGCCGAAGCGGTGGTGGGCCAGCAGCTTTGCCTGACTGGTTTCCGCCACTTGTTGAGCCAGTTTCACGGCATCGCCCTCGACTACCAAGTCCAGGTCGAAGCGGGGTCCCGAGCGAAGCGAAGGATCTCCTAAGAGCAGGTCTCGTACCACACCACCGACGAGATATACCCTCTGTCCCTGCTCAGACGCCTCTTCCCTGATATTCTTGAGCAGCTCCAGGAGTTGCGGGGGGAGATATTGCTCTATTTGCCGTGCCAAATTCATTGCATCAGTATTATACCAGCACTTCCGTTGCCGTCGTATAATGTGATTCCCATAACCATAGTTAAAATATTATAATTCTCTCTCCTCTGGCGGGAGAGAGTCAGAGTGAGGGGGGAATTTCCTCCCAAAGTTCCCTTCTTAAGGTAAGAGGGGCCAGGCCTGCCCGCCGAACAAATTCTTTGGCAGGCGGGGGAGTTATGAAGGGATGCAACCAATGATAAGGCTCGGGAATGATGACACGTTGCAGAATATTGAGGAATGGACGGATTAAAGAGGAAGCTGAAAAATATTCATAACCCCCTTTATCCCCCTTATCTTAAGGGGGATGTTAAAGGAGATAATGCCTATTTTTAGGGGGTAACAGGAAAGTCTTCCCAGAGTTCCCTTCTTAAGATAAGATGAGCAACAAGAAAGTGTTCCTAATGTTCCCCTCTTAAAATAAGAGGGGCTAGGCCTGCCCGCCGAACAAATTCTTTGGCAGGCGGGGGAGTTATGAAGGAGATTCTTTAAGCATGGAAGCTAAAAGCTCAGAAGGGCACAGGAAAAGACTGCGGGAAAGGTTCAATCAATCGGGGCTGGCAGCGTTCCTCGACTATGAAATTGTGGAACTGCTGCTGACACTGGGGACGCCTCGCAAGGACTGTAAACCGCAGGCCAAAGAAGCCATAAAGAGGTTCAAGACCCTCAGAGGCGTTTTAGAAGCTCCTCCCGAGGAATTGCAGAAAATCAAGGGGATTACTGCCCACAATATCTTTGTCATCAAATTTATGCAGGATGTTGCTAGGGAGTTTCTTAAAGAACAGGTACTAGATAAACCCTACTGCCGGTCGTCCCGGGAGGTCTTCGATTACCTGTACCATTCTATGCGAGACCTGAAAAAAGAAGTCTTCAAAGTCATGTTCCTTGATTCCCAAAATCGCGTTGTCAAGATTGAGGACCTGTTTGAAGGGACATTGAACGCCAGTGCTATTTATCCTCGCGAGATTATCCAGAGCGCCGTCAAGCATAATGCTGCGGCTTTAATCTTTGTCCACAACCACCCCGCCGGGAATCCTCAACCCAGCGACAACGATAAACAAATAACCCAGGATTTGGTCTTCGCCGGGAATATTATGCAGATTAAGGTCCTGGACCATATCATAATAGGCGAAAATCGCTACTTCAGCTTTGCCGATGCCGGGCTAATCGAGGAATATAACTCGGACTTTTTAAGCCTTAAAGAAGGAAAAAGAGCTTAAGCCCGAGCGGAATTGAATTTATGTATTCTGGGGACATAATACCTAATTTGTAGTAGGCCTAATTGGTATGGTGTCTCTGGAATTAACGGAATTAAACATTTTACCTCTGAGCTTACATTAGCTCGGGCACAAGGGCTAAAGCTTTTTCGGCTCTCAACTTTTTTACCTCATCCGCTTGTAGCTCAGCAACCAGAGTCTGGTAGCCTTTTTCAACGCCTTCGATTAATGAGGCCACATCTACAATCAGCATTGAAGGTTCAATACGGGAAACGCCGTTTTCTCGCTCGATAATACTAAAAGGGCGATATGGGTTAACGTTACCAGCACCAATGAATATAAAACCTACGTGTCTTACTTTGGGTAGATATTGATGCGTTAGACCACAACGTAATAACCACATAATATCTTCATCTGTTGGTACTATTTTGGGAAGTGGCAATTTAGAACTTGAGCCACTCGTATCATATAGCACAAGACGGACGCCAGTGTTTTTACCCAGCAGCCGGACTCCCTCTTTGAATCGGGATTTGGATTTACCTTTCATCCCCAACTCACCATTTCGTAAACCACCAAGAAATTCTATGGTATTCATACATCCCACTGCGACTAAAAAGTTGGCTTTGGCAAGTTCTAAACTTCGCCTTAAATCGTTTATCTGGAGGTCTAGAATATGCTGTAAGCGAGCAAAGAAAGCTGGTTCTGATAATATCCTATCAAATATTGTCATGGAGTGCCTTCGATATGTATGACGTTCAATATCGTCATTGTAGCATAGTATCGGGGCAAGTTCTTGCTTTTGATGTTAGAATACCCCAGGGCATGGCTAAAAGAAGGCAATCAGGGAAGAGATACAGAAATCAAACTCATTAGCGAGGGAAGCATCAGAGTCGGGAGGTAGAGGAAAGAGAAGAGGCTGTTTAAAAACTAGCTTTGAGATTGAGTCGAAGCTAGAACCTAGGAATTGAATTAGAGGTGAAGACTTCAAATGTGATCAACGTCAAAGCTGAATTTAGCTTTGAGGCAAAGTTAGAGAGCCTAAGAGAAATTAGCAGGTGAGCAATGCCGGAAGAGACGAGGATTAACCCTGAGCACGTCTGGGAGTTTCTACCACATCTGGCTGACGAAATGCTCGATCGAATAGCTGCATGTATGGGTAAGGGATGGGAAAAGTGGGTGAAGGGAGAGCCTTGGCAGAAGTTTGAGCCGAGCGAGTACGCAGAGGTCGAGCGGGCAGCAAATTACGTAGTAATGGCGCTACAAATGGGTCTGCTTCTGGCTAAGCGACAGATGGAACTGGGAGATGTTGCACTTAACATCTTGAAATCAAGAAGGCTGTCTGCTGCTGAAATATGGCAGTCTGTAATCGATGTGTATCATACTTTTCTTAGGGCTATAGATGAAGAGCATAGTGAGGGAGATAGAATCAGTCCCAGTCACTTCGGGGAATTCTTGGCATACTTCGCTATCGGCCAAATCAAGGAAATGTCCAAATCCATGGACAAGGAATGGCAAAGGGGTTGGGAGAAGAGAAAAAATGCGTTCAAGCCAAAGCCGGAAGAGAAGGCAAAGGTAGTGCATGTGGGTAACATTGTTACATTCGTTATCATAACTGGTTTACTAGTAGCGAAGAGGCAACCGGAATTGTTGGCGGTAGATTGGTCTAGGGGAGCGTCTCTTGATGTCCTATGGGAAGGCATGCTCGACACATATAGAACTTTTCTATATTATAAACACTTCGTAGATAGAAAGCCATCCTAAAGTAAAGGCCAAAACCGTCGGTGGAGATGGTTGTCGAATAAGTCTACAGAGAGATACTATGGCTAGCTAGAGTTAGCCTGAGCTTTATGTGAAGGCATTTCGGTTATGGATAGACATAGTACAGATTTCAGGAAAATGAGAGACTCAACAAAAAGTCATTCTGTTTAGTTCCTTGTCTTGCATTGACCGAGACAAGCGACCTTAATAAGCTACCTGGCAATCTTAGCTCTTTGCCCTTCGGCGTTTTCTGAGCCAGATTACCAAAGGCGGAATTGAATTTATCCCCCAATGCTTATAAGGAAGGCAAGCCCTTGCCAGATAGCTATCGCTATAAAATTCCTGCTAGGGAGTTCGCCCAGTTATCGATTTCGAGGGTGTTGCCCTGGCAGTTTCATGTGATAACATACTACAAAAGGCAAGACGACGGGGTGTAGCGCAGCCTGGTAGCGCACTTGAATGGGGTTCAGGTGGTCGGAGGTTCAAATTCTCTCACCCCGATCTCTTATAGGGAGTATCTCTTAGATGAAGAGAAAGCTAGTTTGCATCCTGCTAGTACTAGCTATTGGTATTATTCTTGGCTATCTCTTCTTTGTGGGCTGGCTTCTAGGTTTTGTGCTGACCAAATATATGGCCGGCAAAACGAGTGGAAAACAGGGTAGAATAAGATCAATTGTCATTCCTTTTGGGGGGCATGGGGTTCACCTTCACCATTGGCTTATCTCTTCAGGGATAATAATTCTTAGTCTGATAATAGGCATCCAATTTTTGGCTTCGGCAATATCCTACGGAGTTTTAAGCGGCTTGGTTTTCCAGGGTATTTATTGTTACGGTGATTGGCATAAAATTCTAATTACCAGGAGGCATCAAAGTATAGAGAATACAGCAGTGTACACCTGAGGCAGACGTAGACCACGAATAGAACCACGGCGGGACTTGACAACCTTGATAATTGGTGTATGATGTATTTAATAGTTTAAGTTTAGGTTATTACAAGCTTCTTAGGATTCTCTCAGATTCATATCAAGTATTGGATGACCCAGGCTCTAACTAAAATTTTTGAAAAAGGAGGTCATCCAATGGGTTTTCAAGACAAAACGATCCAGTGTGCCGATTGTGGGACTGACTTCAGCTTCACCGCTGAGGACCAAGAGTTCTTTCAATCCAAGGGCTATACTAATGAGCCCAAGCGCTGTCCCTCATGCCGACAGGCAAGGAAGACAGAGCGGAATGGAAGTCGTGGCAACAGCTACGGGCTCCCACGCCGAATGTTTCCTGCCAAATGCGCCGAGTGCGGCAAAGACACCGAAGTGCCTTTTGAGCCTACCAACGGCAGGCCGGTCTATTGTAGAGATTGCTACAGTAAAGTCAGACTGAGTAGATAATACCGGTTTGACATGGACATACACGGGCCGGGGATACCTGGCCCGTGTATGTTTACGGTGGAATTCTGCGCGAGGCAAAGTCCCACCACCATTTTCCAGGCAAGGATTACGAGATTAAGCGAAAGGAGGAGCACTGGTATGAAAATTTATGTCGGTAACTTACCTTATGAAGTGACTGAAGAGGAATTACGTCAGAAATTTGGGGCTTTTGGAGGAGTGACGTCTGTAAACATTGTAAAAGACAAGTACAGCGGGCGACCCAGGGGATTTGGGTTTGTTGAAATGTCATCAGTGTCTCAAGGTCAAGCTGCAATTGCCGGCCTCAACGGGAAAGTACTGAAGGAACAGACGCTCAATGTTAATGCGGCTCGCCCACCTTCTGATAGCCGAGGTGGTGGGTCTTACGGCAACAAGAGAGGCGGCTGGTCTGGTGGTGGAAGACAGAGAAGGTATTAGACTCCTTCTCGTTCATTTCCGCCTAAGACGCAAGATATATTCATTATCCTTGAGGTGTGCGACGCTTAGCCAGATTGTTCGCTTAGCTTCTTCGAACCGACTAGAGTGGTTGGGCAATTGCTGAGTCACTTCAGGAATGCTTTGAATCTTAGCTCTCTGCCTTTCGGCGTCTTCTGGGCCAGATGGTCAAAGGCGGAACTGAATTTATCCCTTAGCGCTTAAAGGCGACTGAAAAACCGCACACGTATATTGTTAGTGCCTCTTTAGATTAGAACTCTCTGTGAAGGTAATTACTATGGCTGGCTATCGGTCTCTATCTTCCTTTCGTTCCCCACATCACGATGGCTGCGCCTTTAAGCAGGGGTCTTGTTTCTACCAGCGGGATCCCATTGTCTCGCCATATTGCGGCGATGCGATCAACAGGATACCGCTGACAAAAGCCCGAGATACTCGGACCCAGGAAACAGCCCATACGATGCCAACCTCGTGAAACGGGGATGGTCATTACTGGCATGACGACCCTATTGTAGATTCGCCATAGAGCTCTTACCCAGAGGGTTTCGGGAATGCCGAACTCAAGCGAGAGCAATTCCCCGCCTGGTTTCACTACCCGAGACAGCTCCCGTATTGTTGCATTAGGGTCTTGGACATAACGCAACAGGTAGGTGAAGACAACCGTATCGAAGGTCTCATCAGGAAAGGGTAAATGCTCAGCGCGGCCCTGGATAAGTTGGATTTTGCCGTCCAGGCTTTTCTCCTCGATAGCGCTAAGGCCAGCTTGCAGCATCAAGTGGCTGACATCAAGCCCCACGATTTTGCCATCATGGTGGTCGGCAATCTCCATAGCAACACCGGCTGTACCGGTACATACGTCAAGCACAAGGTTTCCCGGGCGAGGAGCTATTTGCGAGACCAAGAACCTACGCCAACGAAGGTATTGAAAGAAAGTCAGCACTTGCGCCCAGGTGTCGTACGAGGGGGCAACCCCATCGAATAGGTCCTGGGCAAGGGTTCTGCTGACTGGGTCGGCAGGTTGGGATTCAGCTAGCGAAGCCGACCTGTGCTCTCTTTTCTTCGTTTTCATTATTTATCCTTTATCGAGCTGTCTTTTCTGCAGACTACGTCATGAAATTAGCAGCACCGAGATGCTATGGGCTTGGGTCAGTCTTGATTGTGGATAACCTATGTAATTCAGGCAAACAAATCCTGCGATTTTGGTTCGACCATACACTGAGGCTGAACAATAGCATAAAGTTCTGTCTGTCGTCCAGTACCGCTCACTTTACCCACCTTGAACTCTATTACATACCCAATTCTTGAGCAGTTCTAAACTACACGTTTCGTCAGAATCAGTATATGGAATAACTGGGGGAGACAGCTTCGGCTACAATAGAGTACATGGTGTGGCTTAGCACCAAATCTAACGTAGGAGGAGCTATCTCAGATGAAGAATACCGCAGCGAGGAAGCGAGAGCAAGTACCGGAGGCATATTTGGTCGCAGGAGTCGACCCGCATAAGAAAAGGCATGTCGCGGTGGCTATTACTCAAGACTTCACCACCCAGGCCA
>CAZPGJ010000004.1:0-220903 GCA_964586515.1 uncultured Dehalococcoidales bacterium | reverse complement strand
CCCACAACCAGATTCGAACTGGTGACCCCGTTCTTACCAAGAACGTGCTCTACCTACTGAGCTATGTGGGCCTAATGCACTTTATAAAATGGAGGGGGTAGGATTCGAACCCACGCAGCCCGAACGGGCGGCAGATTTACAGTCTGCTCCGATTAACCACTCCGGCACCCCTCCTTGATTTAATCTTATCATAAAATATCTGAAAAACCTAGCCCGAGGGGGGATTCGAACCCGCCAACCTACCGATTACAAGTCGGTTGCTCTACCATTGTGCTACTCGGGCAACTTCCAGCTACATTTTTGGCTCAATAGTATAGATAAGAGTAAATTCTCTGTCAACTCAGAGACAATTGGAGGCAATCTCTTGTTGCATTATCCAAATCAATCATGCTACATTATACTAGTTTTACTAATCAGCGTCATTTGAGATTGTAAACATGATAGAGAATGCTTTATTAAAACAATTGCTGGAGGCAGGTGCTCACTTTGGTCACCACACCAGTTATTGGCATCCCAAGGCGAAGAAATTTATTTTTACCCAGCGCAATAGTATCCACATTATCGATTTGGAACAAACAGTCACCATGTTAGAAAAGGCCTGTACCTTTGTCCAAGATTTGGCAGCTCGAGGGCAAAGTATTCTTTTTGTCGGTACTAAAAAACAGGCTCAGCAAACCATAGAAGAAGAGGCTGTGAGGTGCGGCATGAGCTATGTTAATCAAAGATGGCTAGGTGGTATGTTAACGAACTTCGCCGTCATACAAGCTCGGATTGATCACTTGGTTCGTTTAGAGAATAAAAAGGATAAAGGCGAGCTTGACCTCTTGCCTAAAAAAGAACGGGTGAAGATAGAAAAAGAAATTTCCCACCTGAATACTCAAATGGGGGGTTTTAAGGAAATGACTACCCTCCCTGGAGCCCTCTTCATCACAGATCCTATTAAAGATAAGATTGCCTTTACTGAAGCTAAAAAATTAGGCATACCCGTGATTGCCATTGCGGATACTAATTGTAATCCCGATGGCATCGATTATCCTATTCCCGCCAATGATGACGCTGTTAAGGCGATTAAATTAATTTGTAGTAAAATAGCTGATGCCGTAATCAAAGGTAAGACCGAAGCATTCTCTGGAGAGGCAGGAGTTGCTGAATCAGTTGCCAAAGAAGAGCGCGAAGAAGCCCTTGAAATTCTAGGTTCTTATACCTTTGAGCCAGAGAAGCCAGGTGAATCAGAGGAGTCAGAAGGAGAAATTGCATCTCCATGAAAATATCAATTGAAGCAGTAAAAGAGTTAAGAAATAGAACTAATGTAGGCATAGCTGACTGTAATAAGGCTCTGTTAGAGATGGATGGTGATATGGAGAAGGCAATCGAATTCTTGAAACAGCGTGGGGCAGCAATTGCTGAAAAAAAGAAGAATGCAGCTGCAACCGAAGGCGTAATCGAAGCTTATATTCATCATACCAAACACATAGGAGCATTAGTGGAATTAAACTGTGAAACCGATTTTGTGGCTCGCACCGCTGAATTTAAAGAACTTGCTCACGACTTAGCCATGCAAATAGCTGCTACCTCCCCGCAATTTCTCACTAGTGAAGAAATGCCACCAGAAACAGACCCCCAAATAG
This sequence comes from uncultured Dehalococcoidales bacterium, assembly GCA_964586515.1. Taxonomy (GTDB): domain Bacteria; phylum Chloroflexota; class Dehalococcoidia; order GIF9; family AB-539-J10; genus RBG-13-51-36. The sequence goes on along the minus strand of CAZPGJ010000004.1, from coordinate 219,275 downwards.
CCTGCCTTCTTAGCCAGCCTTTTATTAAAGAGCCTACCAAGACGGTACAGGAAATTATTGCTGAAACAATCGCTAAAGTGGGTGAGAACATAAAAGTACGCAGATTTGCTAGATTCGAGCTTGGTGTTGATCACTAAGCCATGTTAGATGAATTATTCTCTGAACTGAACTCCAGAATGCAGAAGGCCATAGACGGGTTGGCTAGAGAATTAGCTACCATCCGTGCTGGGCGTGCCACTCCGGCCTTGCTTGACAACATCATGGTTGACTATGAAGGCACGCCTGTCCCGCTCCAACAACTTGCTACCATGTCTATACCTGAGGCTAATTTAATCATTATTCAACCTTGGGATCGCACATTGTTACGTAACATTGAAAAAGCCATTCTCACAGCCAACATCGGCCTTAACCCTGCGAATGACGGTAATGTGATTCGGTTAATCTTCCCCCCTCTTAGTGAGGAGCGACGCAAGGAGTTAGTCAGGTTCATATCCAAGAAAGTGGAGGAGCGGCGGATTGTTATACGCAACATAAGGAGAGATGGCATCGAGAAACTAAGAGAGCTGGAGAAAAATAAAGAAATATCGGAAGACGAACTCAAAAACAATACTAAGAAAATCGACCAGCTTACAGAGGCTTGTGTGGGTAGGGTAAGTGAATTGGGACAGGGCAAGGAAAAGGAAATACTGGAAATATAATTTAACCCCAAGAAAATCTTCCGACCTTCTTGGGTGGCTTTAATTCGCAGCATCAATATCCGGCAAAAAATCTGCACTAATTGTTAGAGATGTTTGATAACATTCAATTATTGTCTCTCAGTCTTTCGCTACTTGTTGCTTTGCCCCTGAACCATTCGCTGTCGCTCAGGGTGACATATCAGACACAATGCTGGTTTGATGAAACCCATTCATGAGATTGGACACTAGCAAACATATAGTTAAAAGCTGTTAAAATAGCGCTATGCTCAAGTATAGAGTTATTACTGGGGCTGTGGGCGTGCCTCTCGTTATTCTTGCCATCTGGTTTGGTAACCCCTGGCCTTGGTTTACTCTTATCATAGCTGCAGCAGCGTTAGCCGGCACCTACGAGTTCTACCATATGGCCAATTTTGACAGAAGAGAGCCTCTGATTTATCTGGGTTTGTTATGGGCGCTGGCGCTTGTCTTAAGCCCGCATTACACGAACCCCGATGTGCTACCCATAGTCATCACTGCCACTGTGCTGATTTCCTTGATCTGGCTATTACTCCGCCCATCGAGAGAAGAGGCATTCCGCAACTGGGCATGGACAATAGTAGGCGCTCTCTATGTGGGTTGGATGCTCAGCTACTGGCTGAATTTGCGCAGTTTGGCAGACGGTCGAAACTGGGTTTACCTAGCTATGCTTACCACATTTGCCAATGATACCGGCGCCTTCTTTATTGGCAGGACGTGGGGCAAACGTAAGCTGGCCCCCACGATAAGCCCGGCCAAAACCTGGGAGGGGGCCATAGGGGGCTTAGTAAGCGCCATTCCGGCCGCCATTGTGGTAGCGATGGTCCTCAACCTCATTTCTCCTTTCACTTTTAAATACTGGCAAATTATACTCCTGGGCTTTCTCGTTGGCCTCTTTGCCCAGCTTGGCGATCTGGTTGAATCTCTGCTCAAGCGCAATATGGAGGTGAAAGAATCAGGTAATTTGCTACCGGGACACGGCGGTATCCTCGACCGCTTCGATAGCCTCATCTTTGTCGGGGCAGTGGTATACTATTACGTAATGTGGGTGGTGTGAAAAAAATAGCTATCCTGGGCTCGACGGGCTCCATAGGGCGGCAGGCTCTAGATGTAATCCGTGCCTTGCCTGACGAATTAAAAGTAGTAGCTCTGACAGGGAACAAAAATTTTAAACTTCTGGAAAGGCAAATTAGTGAATTTCAGCCCAAAATGTTTTGTTCCTCAGTGGGGCCTGACATTAGTTATGGCGGGGAATTTCTGTCCGTAGAAGAAATAGCTAGCCATCCCGAGGCCGATTTCATTATCGTGGCCACTGCAGGTAAGGCAGGACTGAGCCCTACTTTAGCGGCTTTACAGGCAGGCAAGACGATTGCCCTAGCTGACAAAGAGGTATTGGTGATGGCCGGTGAAATTATTGTTCGTGAAGCCGGCCTCCATCACGCTCAAATTCTGCCTATTGATAGTGAGCATAGTGCTATCTGGCAGTGCTTGCAGGGGGAAGAAAATAAACCGCGGAGGCTTTTTCTCACTGCCTCTGGAGGACCTTTTTATGACTATTCACAGTCACAATTGGCTAGGGTGACCCCGGAGCAAGCTCTTCAGCACCCTGTATGGAAGATGGGACGGAAGGTAACCATAGATTCAGCAACGCTCATGAATAAAGGATTAGAGGTCATCGAAGCTCATTGGCTTTTCTCTTTCCCCTTTGATAGTATTGAAATATTAATTCATCCCCAGTCTATCGTTCATTCCATGGTGGAGTTTATGGATGGTTCCCTGAAAGCCCAGCTTAGCTGGCCTGATATGAGATTGCCTATTCAATATGCTCTTTCCTATCCCCGCCGGTGGCCTAATTCAGAACTACCCCGCCTTGACTGGAATAAAATCAACTCTCTGAACTTTGAGCCCGTAGACTATGATAGATTTCCCTGTCTCAAACTAGCTGTGGATGCTGGCAAATTAGGAGGAACTTACCCGACAGTGCTTTGTGCCGCGGACGAGGTGGCTGTAGAGCTCTTTCTCAACCATAGAATAAGTTTTCCCAATATAGCCAAAATTGTGCAAGAAACACTGGAGCAACATCGGAACATCAGCCAGCCATCCCTGGAGGAAATACTGGCTGCCGATAACTGGGCAAGGGAATGCGCTACACGCTTTTCCCCCGGTCACTGCGGGGAGCTTGGGCGATGAAGCAACCCGGGATATAGAGATAAGAGATGAGCGTTGCCGTAATCATTATTCTTTTCGTAGTAGCTCTATTTGTGGCAATGTGTCTTCACGAATTAGGGCACTTCATTACTGCCAAACGTACCGGAGTCAAGGTAGAAGAGTTCGGCATAGGTATTCCTCCACGACTTTTTGGTATTAAACGAGGTGAGACAATATACTCAGTTAATGCCATACCTCTGGGAGCTTTTGTTAAGGCTGCTGGAGAAAATGACCCCACCGTACCCCGAAGTCTGGCCGGTAAAGGACCCTGGACCAGGTTAGGAATTTATGCTGCCGGTCCGGTGATGAACATCGTTCTGGCCTTTATTCTGCTCAGTGCTTTTCTTGGGCTACCCGTAGGTGTCCCTGCCGGCAACGGGCTTATGGTCGGAGCAGTGGTAAATAATTCTTCTGCCGAACAAGCGGGCATCGAGCCCGGAGATATAATCCTGGAGGTAAATGGTCAACCCGTTCATACACAAGGAGATATGCAAAACATAATAAATTCAGTCGCACAAGGGGCACAAATAACCTTGCTTCTGCTCAGGAACGGGCAACAAATACAAACTGCGGCGAAGCCGGAATTCAACCCGTCAGAAGGGCAGCGAGTGGTTGGCGTCTACATTTACTGGAATATGGTAAGTCAAGTGGACGAAAGCTCACCAGCTTATGAGGCTGGCGTTAGAGCCGGTGATTACATCCACTATATCAATGGACAACTCATATACAATAACGAGAGCATGTCCAGCGCTCTGCGTTCCGTTCCTGAGGGTGGAACAATAAATCTGGTTTTGTGGCGAGACGGGACCCAGACTGCAGCCTCTTTGACTAATGCCAGCTACGAAACCCTGCCGGGTGTAGAGCTGCGATGGGTAGACGGGGCTCATATCGAACAAGAGCGACCTCCTGTGTGGAAGGCAGTCTATTTGGGGGCTAGGGATATCATTTATATGCCTGTGCTCATAGTAAAGGCTATCCCTGAAATCATAAAAACTCCGAGCAACGCCCTCGTTGGACCGATAGGCGCCGGTCAATTAACGGTGGAAGTGGTACGCACTTCCGGTGCCAGCAGCATGTTATTTATGGCCAGTATGATTAGCCTGGGTCTTGCAATATTCAATTTCTTCCCCATACCTCCTCTCGATGGAGGAGGGATGCTGGTGGCATTAATCGAAGGGGTCAGGCGTGGGAAGCGTCTTTCGCCTCGAACAATGCGCCTGGCCTATACCATCGGGACTGCCTTCTTAATTGCACTCGTAGTTTTAATAACATCTGTAGATATCTGGCGTCTACCAAAGGGCTTCGGAATATGATACATCGAATCTCCAAACCATTGAGAATTGGCAACGTAATCGTTGGCGGCGATGCGCCCATCGTGGTGCAGTCTATGACCAAGACCGATACCCGTGACATTCCGGCCACTATAAACCAGATTAGGAAACTAGAGGATTGCGGCTGTGAAATCGTGCGAGTAGCAGTCCCCGATAAGAAAGCTGCCGGAAGCCTCACAACTATAAAAAGGAGCGTTTCCTTACCTCTTATCGCTGATATACATTTTGACTACCGGCTGGCTTTGGCTGCGCTGCAGGCCGGTGTTGATGGACTTCGCCTCAATCCCGGTAACATAGGAGGCAAAGAGCAAATTGCCAAGGTGGTAGCTGCTGCTAAAGAAAGAGAGGTGCCCATCCGTATCGGGGTAAATGCCGGCAGTTTACCGGCCGATTTTCAGCCCAAGGCCCCGCCAGCTGAGCGCATGGTCAACATGGCATTAGAGCAGGTAAGGCTTATGGAAAGCCTGGACTTCGATTTAATCAAGGTCTCCCTTAAAGCCTTTGATGTTCTCACCACTATTCAGGCTTATCAAATGATTGCCGATAAAATGCCCTATCCGCTCCATCTGGGCGTCACAGAGGCCGGGCTACCCCGGACGGGAGCCATACGCAGCGCCATAGGCATCGGCATACTTCTCTATCGGGGGATTGGTGATACCATACGCGTTTCTCTCAGCGCTCATCCCTGCGAAGAGGTATTCGTGGCTTACGAAATTCTAAAAAGCTTGGGGCTTCGCGAACGAGGTCCCACCTTAGTGAGCTGCCCTTCCTGCGGCCGGGCTGAAGTTGATATCATTGCTCTGGCTGAGGCAGTAAGCAAACGCCTGGAAAAATTAAGCAAACCTGTTAAAGTGGCAGTTATGGGCTGCATCGTCAATGGCCCCGGTGAGGCTAAGGATGCCGACGTCGGCATTGCCTGCGGCAAGGGCAAGGGTGCTCTTTTCAAAAAAGGCGAGAAGATTAGGGTGCTTCAGGAAAAGGATTTTGTAGCAGCTTTGATGAGGGAAATAGAAGCTATGGCCAGCTAATAATTAGCTATCTCAGGGTCATTATACTTTTGTATACCAAAGGAGGAACAAAATGACTGAAAATATTCCTAAAATAAGGGAGCTACTAAGGGGATTCGGGGTGAGGTAGATCAATAACTTTTATTTGAAAAATGACAAGATAAAGGAAAGAGTATCATGTTAGCAGTTACTTTAGCAATAATCAGTCTAGTTATAGCCACTTTCACGTTTTTGACACAGTTATTGACACCGAGAAAAGTTATATGTCCAAAGTGCCACGGTGGTACTCATGAGCCAAGTGTTAGCGAGTATGTGGTGAGTACTGAACCTTCTTGCTCGTTTTGTAAGGGCGAGGGCGCAGTTTTACTTATAAATTTTGTATCGTATAAATTATTTAAGAAACCCACCATAATAGTAGAGTAGAATATGCGTTTCTCAAAGCTTTTTGGCAAGACATTACGGCAGGCGCCTGCTGAAGCAGCAAGCGTCAGCCACCAGCTACTGCTCAGGGCAGGCATGATTGCTCAGGAGGCTGCCGGTATTTACTCCTATCTGCCTCTGGGGTGGCGAGTGCTCAGAAAGATAGAGAATATAGTCAGGGACGAAATGGATAAAGCCGGCGGGCAGGAAGTGATGCTGCCCGTGTTGCAGCCTCTTGAACTGTGGCAGCAATCAGGCAGGGATATATCCTTCGGCAAGTCTCTCTTCACCTTAACCGACCGCAAGGAGCACACACTGGCTCTGGGACCCACCCATGAAGAGGTTATTACCGACCTTGTCCACCGATACGTGCAAAGTTACCGGGAGCTTCCCCTGCTCCTCTATCAAATACAGGTAAAACTTCGCGATGAACCCCGTCCCCGCGGCGGTTTATTGAGAGTCCGCGAGTTTATCATGAAAGACCTTTACAGCCTTGACGCCGATGAAGCTGGCCTGGATGAGAGTTACCAGAAGATGTGTCAGGCATACAAGAATATCTATGCCCGCCTTTGCCTGCCGGCGTTAATGGTAGAAGCCGATAGTGGCGCTATAGGGGGCAAGGATTCCCACGAGTTCATGGTCTTCACCGAAGACGGTGAAGATGAGGTTATTTATTGCTCCAACTGTGGCTATGCCGCCAATGTTGAAAAGGCTCAATTTGCCAAAACCGCTGTCCAGAGCAAAGCGAAGAATCTTCTACCCCTCGAGGAGATAGCCACGCCGAATGCAGAGACCATAGAGGAAGTGGCTGATTTTATCGGTGTGCCGACAAGCCAAACGCTTAAGGCGGTGTTTTATTATGCTGACGGAGAATTCGTCTTCGTTGTCATTCGGGGCGATCTGGAAGTCAACGAGACGAAGTTGAGAAACAATCTAAAATGCTCTGAGCTTCGCCTGGCTACGGAAGGCGAGGTGAATGAAGCTGGACTTGTGGCTGGTTTTGCTTCACCCATAGGTATAAAAGGAATAAAAGTCGTAGCTGATGATTCTATAACTTCAGGCTCCAGCTTCATTGTCGGCGCTAATAAGCCGGGGTATCACTTCAGGAATGCCAATTACCCCAGGGACTTCCAGGTTGACCTTATGGCTGATATTGCCTTGGCTCGGTCTGGAGACAGCTGCTCCAAGTGTGGCAACAAGCTCACGTATACCCGAAGCATCGAAGTGGGGCATGTATTCAAGCTAGGAACCTTCATCAGTGAGAGATTCGGGGCATCGTTCCTGGATACCGATGGCAAGTCCCGCCCTATTGTTATGGGCAGCTACGGCATTGGACTGGGACGGTTGCTGGCTGCCATCATAGAACAAAGCCATGATGATAAAGGTATTATCTGGCCTTTCTCCGCAGCCCCTTATCAAGTTTACCTTTGCCTCCTATCGTTAGAAAAATCGGCAGTCCTCCCTACGGCGGAAAAGATTTATCAAGATTTGCAAAAAGAGGGCATTGAGGTGCTTTTCGATGACCGTGAGGAGTCTCCCGGCGTTAAATTCAACGACGCCGACCTCCTGGGAATACCACTGCGCTTGACCTTATCCCCACGCACTTTACAGAGCCAGAGTGTGGAGGCCAAATGGCGCGCGGAGAACAAAGCCCAGCTTTTGTCTTTAGACAATTTGGCCGCCGAGGTTAACAGGCTACTGAAGGAAGAATTAGCTGAGTAATACAGACACTTGGTTTGTAAACAAGTAGTTATAGAAGTTTAGCCTAAACATGAGCGGAACAAAGGTGTCTTCAATCTCTGGTGAAGCAAAAGCACGAATTAAAAACATAGTGAAATATCACTATGGGTTTACACCCAAAGATACTGATATTGAGGGGATAGACAAAATGCTAACGAATAATTATGGTTTTCTACATGAGCAGCAAATCATCCGAGAGCTTGCAGCTAATAATATCAGTAATGAGTTGTTGAAACATAGAGATAGAATAGGAAACATAGAGTTCGAAAGGGTTCGGCGTGAAAAGGACATCTTCAAATATTTGACATTTGCTAGTATGTGTTTTAGAGCAGGAGTTCCCGCAGGGACAATTGGTCTATGTAGGACCGCAATTGAGTCTGGACTAAGAGAAAGGTTAGCCGAGAAGTTAGCAAGGGAGGAAACCACCAGGAACGCTGAATTATCTGAAGTTATATTGAAGAAGTTGGAATGGTTGAAGAAGGATAAGAAGTATAACTCCTTAGTTAAATTAATCGAAGAAGTTCCAAAGGAGAAAAAACAAGAAATTGAAGAGGCATTTCAGGAACTTAAATTCAAAAGTCAAGAAGGCAGGAAAGTTTTGGATAAATTCATCCATGGAGATATCGTGTGGATGGTGAATTTTGCTAAAAACAGAAAAAATATAAAGGTTAGAGGTGCAGAAGGTAAGGCAAAGTCATACAAATTGATCCCTAAAAAGGAAGGAGGATATGAAAAGATCTTCGAAAAAGAAGAGGACTATAAAGTAACCGTTGATAAATTGGAGGAGTATAAAATAATCCGTGACATGGAAATCGATGAAATTGCATTTAAAGTTCTCAAAGCTACCTATAAAATAACTGAAATTCTTTATTACAAAAATATTTAATAGGCTTCCGACAACTTCGCCTAACACAGGCTTTGTACCTTCGCAAAGTTCGAGGAAATTAAACCTAGTAGCGAAATTAAGTCCAGATTGTTCACTTTAGATTCAGAGAATCAATCCCTCAAACTGGCACCAAGTTCCTGATTCAGCCTACTAAGCATCTGTTCCTGAGTCCGGTCAACTTCCTCGTCGGTCAAGGTATGACTGGGCGATTGGTAAATAATCCTTATGGCAAAAGACTTCTTGCCCTCGGCTATTTGCTCTCCTCGATAGAGGTCAAAGAGAGTTATTTTTGTCACTAGCGGGAAGCTTTGGATTATGTTCTCTACTCTTCCATAGCTCACTTGCTCATCTATTACTAAGGCGATATCTCTGGTTACGCTGGGAAACCGTGGAAGAGGTTGATATTCCTTTATTCCAGTAATCTTGGTCAACAATTTCTCCAGGTCAACTTCTATAAGGCAAGCAGCACCAGAAAGCTCAAAGGCTTGTGTTACCCTGGGGTGCATATCCCCTACAACACCTACTTTGTCACCTTCAACGATTATATTAGCCCCTCTTCCCGGGAATAGAATTTCATCATCGCCAGTATCAAAACTCGGTTTCAGCCCCAAATGGTTCAGGAGATTCTCCACTATCCCCTTGGCATCAAAGAAATCAAGCGGCTCTTTATCAGCTTGCCAGGACAATTCTGCCCTTGCGCCGCTGAGTACAGCACAGAGCATCTCTTTTTCCTGGGGTAGCTCTCTTTCTTCTTGAGATTGCTTCCCCTTCGTTTCACTCAGGGTCGCAATGACGTGAGGATGCTGGGGCAAGAATACCTTGCCAATTTCAAAGAGCCTTATGCCGGCTTGCTCAAATTTTTGGTTATGTGCCAACGTGGCCAGAAGACCAGCCCGCAAGCTGGTACGCAGGTATTCTTGTTCCCTCGTCATGGGGTTAGCTACCTTTAAAGGCGGAATACTCAACTCAAGCTTCGAGGAAAGCTTTTGCAACTTCTCCAGGCTGACCAGAGAATAAGTTAATATCTCTTGAAAGCCAAAGCCAGTCAGGACGTTGCGCAATTTCTCCTTGAGATTGCTCTGCTGGGCTGGCTGTGACAATTTTGATTTTTGTTGAGGCAAAGGAGAGCCAAGCCTGGTGATCGGGACTTTTTCATAACCGATGATGCGGACTACCTCCTCCACGAGGTCGGCAGAGCATTTGATGTCGCTGCGCCAGTAAGGCGCAGACACCAAAATCTGCGAGCCCGCACTGTCCTCCTGGCATTCAAAGCCTAAGGCTTTTAATACCTTAAGCATTTCCTCAATAGTAACTTCCAAGCCCGAAATACGTTTCACTTCCTGGGCAGAAAGCAATATAGGCTTTGGTTCTGATTCCCCGGGATAAACATCAATTATGCCCTTGGCTACCCTGCCGCCGGCTAGCTCCAGCAGCAATTGAGTGGCCCGTTTCAATGGTAGTAGCGGAAGCTCGCTATTAAGCCCTTTATCAAAGCGCATCGAGGCCTCACTTTGGAATTGAAGATGGCTACAACCTCGACGAATGGCAGCCTGGTTAAAATTTGCCGATTCCAGGAGGATACTGTCAGTCTTGTCCGTAACTTCGGAATCCAGACCACCCATGATTCCAGCCACAGCGACAGCTTCCTCCTTATCGGCAATAACCAATATGTCCGGAATAAGAGCACGCTTTGAGCCATCGAGGGTAGTTATGGTCTCACCATTTCCAGCCCTACGAACGATAATTTGTCGGCCACTAAGCTTATGATAATCAAAGGCGTGAAGGGGCTGACCATATTCCAGCATCACATAATTAGTAATATCAACCACGTTGTTAATGGGACGCATGCCGCAGCTATTGAGACGCTGCTGTAGCCAGCCCGGGGAGGGGGCTATCTTGATTCCGGTAACCAAGCTGGCACAGTACCTGGGGCACAGGTCGGGAGCGGCTATGTCAACGGATGCGAAAGAACCTATTGAATCTTCCGTTTCTTCGTAACGAATCTCAGGCAAGCGCAGCGGTTCGCCAGTTAGGGCAGCAATTTCGCGGGCGATGCCAATTACGGATAAGCAATCGGGGCGGTTGGGCGTTATATCTAAGTCCAAAATCACATCGCCCAGATAAGCACCGAGAGGAGCGCCTATGGGCGCCTCCGGCGGCAATACCAAAATGCCCTCGTGACTATCAGAAATCCCCAGCTCCTTCTCCGAGCAGACCATGCCCTCGGAAACAACGCCACGAATCTTAGCCGGCTTTAGCACCATAGCTTCTCCAGTGTGCGGGTCTATAAGCCGGGCTCCTATGTGGGCAAAAGTCACTCTTTGACCAAGGCCGATATTAGAGGCACCGCAAACCGTGGTGACTTGCTCAGTGCCCACGTCAACTGTAGCTAGTTTAAGGCGGTCAGCATTAGGATGAGGATTTACTGCTACTACTTCCCCTATTACCACATTATCCCAGGTGCCACCTATAGCCTGCATGCTTTTGACCTCCAAGCCAGCCATGGTTAGCATCTTGGCCAGCTCTTCAGGAGCAAGTTTTATGTCAACATAATCTTTGAGCCATTTGAGGGAAACTTTCATGTTATCACCTTAAAATTTAGAACTGCCTCAGAAACCTGAGGTCATTGCTATAAAAGAGGCGGATGTCATCAATACCATAGCGCAGCATAGGTATACGCTCAACTCCCAACCCGAAAGCAAAACCACTGTAAAGTTTGGGGTCGATATCCACCCGTGCCAGGACGTCGGGATGCACCATCCCCGCCCCCAGTATTTCGATCCAGCCGCTGTAGCCACACAGTCGGCAGCCGACCCCACCGCAGGCTGAACACCCGATGGCTACCTCTACCCCGGGTTCCACGAAGGGGAAGTAATCGCAGCGGAAGCGCATTTTCCTTTCCTCACCGAAAATACAACGGCAAAAGTCAAACAAGGTGCCTTTTAAATCAGCCAGGGTTATGCCCTTATCCACAGCCAGACCCTCAACCTGATAAAACATAGATTCGTGAGTGGCGTCGGTCGCTTCATATCTATAAGCTCGACCCGGTACTATGGCTCTTATTGGCGGTCGTTCCCTCTCCATCAACCTGATCTGCATCGGGGAAGTGTGCGTACGCAAAAGTCTGGCTTTCTCCCCTATGCCTGCATCTATCCATAGGGTAGCAAACATATCTCGCGCCGGATGGTGTTGGGGGATATTTAAGGCCTCAAAGTTATAGTAATCCCACTCCACGTCAGGTCCTTCAATTACCTGAAAGCCCATATTTTGGAAAACGTCGCAAATTTCCTTAAGTATTTGAGTGGTGGGGTGAAGTCGGCCTGCCGGGAGAGGCCGACCAGGCAAGGTAACATCTAATCTTTGGGATTGCCGAGGAGAGGCCAAGAGGGCTTCCTGTAGTAATTTCCCCTTCTCTTCCAGGCTTGACTCTAAAGCTCTCTTGATTTCGTTAGCTTGGGCGCCCACCCTTCGTCGTTTTTCCAGGGGCAAGGCAGCCAAAGAATGTAGAATTTGAGTTAAACTGCTTTTCTTACCCAGGTGGCGAACGCGCCACAACTCCAGCTCCCGCGGATTATCAACTTTATTTAGCTCCTCGAGAGCTTGCGCATGAAGGTCTTTGAGTTGTTTCAGCATCGACTGCCACGCAATGTTATCCTTATCCAAAAATCCTGGATTTTTCAGGCATAACGTCATTACAAGCGGGGTGAGTTATTCTCAGTTACCGAAGCTACTAATGTAGCAAAACCTTCAGGATCTTTGACTGCCATCTCAGCTAACATCTTGCGATCGATTTCTACATTTGATTTTTTTAACCCGACTATAAACTGACTGTAAGTAAGCCCTCTAGCCCGTGCCGCAGCATTAATGCGAGTAATCCATAGCCTTCTGAAGTCGCCTTTCCGCTCACGACGATGACGGTAGGAATAATCTAAGGCATGAAGCATAGACTGATGAGCTACAGTATAAAGCTTGTGCCTGGCAGCCCGATGCCCTTTGGTCAGTTCAAGTACTTTCTTATGTCGTCTGTGAGTAACTTTCCCGCTTCTAGCTCGTGGCAAGTTCTTCCTCCTTTAATCCTTCTTGGGCGTTATCTTTTTCTCTTTAATAACAAAATGAACTACTTCCTCTCCCTACTATCTATTTGTAGGGTAAAAGTCTCCTTACTCTCTTCCTATCCGCTGAGGAAACCGGTATCGTTTCATCGTAGAGGCGCTTAGTTCTCGGAGCCTTCTTTCGCCTCAAATGGCTCTTACCGCATTTAGTGCGCATCAGCTTGCCGCTACCCGTTATATGAAAACGGCTCTTTGCCCCTTTATGGGTCTTAAGTTTTGGCATTTGTTCCTGTCTCCTTAGATTTCTTCTGAGAAACTGGGGATAAGACCACGGCTATACTCCTCTCGTCATTAACGGAGCTACTTACCACGGCTAATTCCTTCGAGGCTTCAGCCACTTTACGCAGCACATTCCAACCTAGTTCAGGATAAATAATTTCGCGTCCTCTAAACCTTAGCACTAACCGTACCTTATTGCCCTCTTCCAATAATTTCTTCGTGGTCTTAATTTTTGCCTGTAAATCATGCTCTTCTATCTTGGGTCTTAAACGAACCTCCTTGAGTAAGCCAACTCTTTGGCCCCGTTTCGCCTTGCGTTCCTTTTTAGTTTGCTCATACTTATATTTACCATAATCAAGAAGTCGGCATACTGGCGGCGTCATTGTTGATGCTACTTGCACCAAATCGAAGCCACGCTCATAAGCAATTTGTAATGCTTTCTGTAGAGGCACCACGCCCAGCTGTTCACCATCTTCCCCTATGAGACGAACTTCTCTGGCTCTGATTCTTCTATTGGTTAATAATTCTTTAACTATGCTCTTTCTACCCCCTGGAACAGTATTTAAGACTTGGCCTCTATAGCTGTCCTTATTCTATTCTCAACCTGTACTAGAGTTTCTAAGCCCAGATTCTCGCCATTCCTTAAGCGAAGTGACACACTGGATGAAGCCATTTCTTTATCACCAACTATAAGCATATATGGGACCTTCTCCAGTTGAGCCTCTCTTATTTTCAAATTCATCCTCTCAGAGCGGTCATCAACCCGAACCCGGATACCCTCATTTTTGAAATCGCCCTCTATCTTATGTGCATAGCCAACATGGCGATCTGCTATGGGAATTATTATTGTTTGAACCGGCGATAACCATACCGGGAAGACACCACCATAATGTTCTGTGAGGCAAGCTAAAAAACGCTCCATGCTACCTAAAACTGTGCGATGTATCATCACCACATTATGTTCCACGCCATCCTCACCAATATAACAGACATTAAAGCGTTGTGGCAAATTGAAATCAACCTGGATGGTAGGACCTTGCCAAACATGCCCTAAAGCGTCTTTGAGTTTAATATCGATTTTAGGCCCGTAGAAAACCCCCTCGCCAGGATCCACTTCATAAGGCAAGGCAAGTTTCTTTAGAACGTGTTTCAAGGATCCCGTAGCTTCTTCCCACATTAAAACTGTGCCCGCATATTTCTCAGGACGCGTTGATAACAACAATTCATACTCACCAAAGCCAAAGCTAGACATCATGAATTGTGCCAGGTTCAGAACTTCCGTTACTTCTTCTTCAACCTGATCAGGTCGGCAAAAAATGTGAGCATCATCTTGAGTAAATCCCCTGACCCTAGCAAGCCCATATAATACACCAGCCCGCTCATACCTATATACTGTGCCTAACTCGGCATATCTCAAGGGCAAATTTCGATAACTGTGCAACTGGTTTTTATAAATCAAAATATGGCCCAAGCAGTTCATGGGCTTTAGCATATACTGCTGTCCCTCAATTTCCATCGGTGAGAATAGATAATCCCGATAGAATTCCCAATGCCCGCTAGTTTTCCACAAATCGAGCTTGGCAATATGGGGAGTGTAAACGATGTCATAGCCTCGCTTAATGTGCTCTGTCCTCCAGAAGTCCTCGATGATTAGTCGAATCAAAGCACCTCTGGGGTGCCAGCAAATTAAGCCAGGACCAATTTCCTCGTGAGTACTGAAGAGGTCAAGTTCCTTACCTAGTTTTCTATGGTCGCGTTTAATGACTTCAGCTTGCCACAATAGATAATCGTCAAGCTCTTGTTGGCTTTCAAAAGCCACCCCATAAATTCTTTGCAACATGGGTCGCTTTTCATCACCGTGCCAGTATGCTCCAGCTAGATGAGTAAGTTTAAATGCTTTTACCTCACCCGTAGAGGCTAGATGAGGACCACGACATAAATCGGTGAAAGAACCTTGTTTATAGATAGTTACACTGCTATCGGTGATTTCGTTGATAAGCTCCAGCTTATAGGGCTGAGTAGCAAAGAGCTTACGCGCTTCATCCTTACTCATTTCCTCTGCAACAAACGGTACATCCTGACTAATAATCTCCCTCATCTTGTTCTCAATTACAGGCAAATCTTCCGGTGTTAATGGGCGTGGCAGCTCAAAGTCATAATAGAAACCATTCTCAATGATCGGCCCAATGCCGAATTTAGCCTCGGGAAAGAGATATTGTACTGCCTCAGCCATGATATGAGATGCGGAGTGACGCATCCGTTCCAGTTGCTCATCCCCTTTTTTTGATTTCATCTCTAACTTTCTATTATAAATCTAGAAATCAAACATGATTTCATCAAAAAATGGGCGGTACTGGACTTGAACCAGTGACCTCTGCGATGTCAACGCAGCGCTCTAACCACTGAGCTAACCGCCCATTTGACGATTGTAACAAACATAGCTAAACAGGGCAACCATTTGATAATATGACAGAAATAGAAGATTACTTATCATTGGGTGGTTTAGAAATTAAACATTGATAAAAATACGATGCTTGCTATGGCTGTTCTTTACCTCGCAGCCTTACACCGCTGGTGACATTGATCTGTATAGTTTGACCACAACTAGGGCAGGTTACTTCGATAGCAAGAGGTCTTCCCATGACCCTTTCTATAAGTGATGTTACTATAGAATCCAAATTATCCAGTCTCTCATCTAGCATATCGAGGTGATTAATCAACTGACCTATATCCCGGTCTCGGTTGACGTGTTCGCCTAGCTTAACTTTATCTTGTGGGACCAATTTATAGACTCTTCTCTACAACGCCTAATGATTCCAGCTCAGTTTTATCCTCTTTCATCAACTTGTCTATTTGTTCAGAGACGGTGCGTTCCAAATACTTACGGAAAGCTTCCCGTGCTGCTGGTGATGACCTTACCGCATCCTTTACTCTCTGCCATTCACTCGCAATCACTTCATTCACCTGCTCAACACTTAGAGGCTGTTTTCCCTGCCACAATTCTTCTATCCTATCCAAAACTCTGCTTGTCATAGCCCTTCTAATGCGGTCGAAGGAAAGTATCTCCTCTGGACTATATGGTTGCACTTCTTTTCTTTCGGTCATGGCGCACTACCTCCAATTAGATTTATTTGTGGGTTCATTGATTTACTATCATAAGCTTAGCAGCACAACTTGTCAAGGTATTGTCCTGGCTGACCACATAGGTAACACCGGGCCCCCAAAAGGTCAAATCGTCCCACTTTCGTCACCTACATACACCTATCTACTTCCTCCCGGGGGCAGGACAAGCCCCTAAATACCCATCAACTGTTGTCTTAATTATGTCCCATTTTGGCTGACAATACGCAATTACCCCTCGAGTTTGAAGGCCTCGTCTATTTGCTCAGCTCTTTTGTTTCGAGCGAAACTTCTAACCAGGAT
Organism: uncultured Dehalococcoidales bacterium; assembly: GCA_964586515.1. Taxonomy (GTDB): domain Bacteria; phylum Chloroflexota; class Dehalococcoidia; order GIF9; family AB-539-J10; genus RBG-13-51-36. The sequence goes on along the minus strand of CAZPGJ010000004.1, from coordinate 203,216 downwards.
ACCTTGAATAGTGCTCTATGCTAGTCTTGAACTAGACATCAGCCGCTGCCAATCCTGTATTTAGCTAACAAGTTGTGCCCTACAGTTGGCGGTAACGCACATTCCACTTGTTGCACAAAGCCATGACAAAGGCCTTGGTATCTGGGTTTGACGTCGCATACAAATCTGCTAGAAAACCATGCAATAGTTCACCACCCGTCATTCTGTCGGTGGGCTCGCTTGGGCCAGGCAGATTGATGTACACTATCTCCGTCATCACTTTTTGATACTCTATCGACTGTGGCATGGAATCACCTCCTTTCTGAATATTTGTGGTTCACATTGGCTTAGTCCATTCAAAATGAGCAAAATTGTGAAACGATTACGGTGTTGTCTTTTTCTTCAGACGTTCGATTTATAGATCCATATGGTCCCAGGCTTAGCTGGGCTTTTGAGTTGCTACTTCAATATTAATATTCTCTATTTTCGGTGTCAATAGCCCTTCTGTTTGTTGAATCACTGCCAGCTGAATGTCACAGTATCACCTTCGCCTGTTGATTTTTGACCCCGAAGGGTGTACATTATCTCTAAGAAGGGAGGTCCTGGAAATGCCGGATGTAGAGATTGGCAAGGTAACAGATTTTTTTGCTAAGCCTGTGGTAGCTGGTATAGAGCTAAGCGGCACATTGAAAATTGGTGATAAAATCCATATCAAGGGCAGCACTACAGACATGGAACTAGCTGTAGAATCTATGCAGATTGAGCGCGTTAACATCACCGCGGGCAAGCGCGGTGACCTTGTGGGCATAAAAGTTCCTGATAGAGTAAGGCGAGGTGACAAAGTCTATAAAGTCACTGAATAGCCTTAAGCAGATTTGCCATTTCAATAGCGCTTACCGCAGCAGCAAAGCCTTTATTACCCTCTTTAGCCCCTGCTCTCTGGATGGCCTGCTCCAAAGTATCAGCTGTGATTATGCCTTGTATTACGGGTAGGCCAGTATCCAAACTCACTCTGCCAATTCCTCTGTTTACCTCGGAAGCAACATACTCAGAATGAGGAGTGCCGCCGCGAATTACCGCACCAAGACATACTATGGCATCATACTTATTACTTTGTGCTAATTTTTCGCTTATAAGTGGGATCTCTAGACAACCTGGAGTCCAGACAATATCGATGTCCCCCTCAGCAACACCATGGCGCAATAAAGCGTCTCTTGCTCCCTCAAGCAGCTTCGTGGTTATTAACTCATTAAATCGAGAAACAACCACAGCAAACTTAAGACCTTTTCCTATCAGGATACCTTCATAATGATGCTTAGCCATTATTTACCCTCCTATAAACAAATGCCAAATTTCAAAATCCAAATTTCAAATCAATTTCAACTGCCTAAACACTATCTCTCTTTGACGTTTGAGCTTTGTCATTTGTCATTTTTCTAGATTTAGAATATGTCCTAACTTCTTTTGCTTGGTTTCTAAGTAGTGGATATTATAAGGAGTAGCCGGGGCTATTAGGGGAACAGTCTCTACTATTTTAATCCCATAGCTTTCCAGCCCGATCACTTTCTTAGGATTATTGGTGAGTAATCGAATATTATGTAAACCTAAGTCGGCCAAAATCTGGGCACCCACCCCATAATCTCTTAAATCAGGAGCAAAACCTAAAGCTATATTAGCCTCCACGGTATCCATTCCTTGATCCTGAAGAGCATAGGCGCGAAGCTTGTTGTGAAACCCGATCCCCCTCCCTTCCTGTCTCATATAAACGAAAACACCTCGATCTTCTTTGGCTATTCTTTGCAAAGCCATTTCAATCTGGGCTCCACAATCGCATCTCAAACTACCAAAGACATCTCCGGTGAGACACTCACTGTGAACACGTACTAAGACTGGTTCATCACTCGATATGTCACCTTTGACTAGAGCGATATGCTCAGCGGCATCAACAGCACTCTTGTAAGCCACGGCTGTAAATTCGCCATACTTAGTAGGCAGCTTAGCCTCGGTTACTCTTTGCACCAGTTTTTCATGGCGAAGACGGTAAGCAATCAAATCAACGATGGTTATTATCTTTAAGTCAAACTTAGAAGCCATAGCTTCAAGTTGAGGCAGACGCCTCATAGTGCCATCCTCATCCATGACCTCGCATATAACACCAGCAGGATAAAGCCCAGCCAGTCTAGCCAGATCAACAATAGCTTCGCTGTGCCCTGCGCGTACTAGCACCCCACCATCTTTGGCTCGAATAGGGAATATATGCCCAGGCTGAGCTAGGTCACCCGTCTTGGTATTAGGATCAAGCACCGTTTTTATGGTTTGTGCTCGATCAAAGGCAGAGATGCCAGTAGTAACCTTATCCTTGGCCTCAATAGAAACTGTGAAGGCAGTGGAGTAGCGTGAGGTGTTATTGGTAACCATCAGTGGTATTCCTAATTCGTCGAGCCTTTGGCCAGTAATAGGAAAGCAAATCAGTCCTCGCCCATGCTTAGCCATAAAATTTATCGCCTCAGGGGTAACCTTCTCGGCAGCCATGGCCAGGTCCCCTTCATTTTCACGCGACTCATCATCAACGATAATGATAAACTTGCCTGCCCTTATATCTTCAATTGCCTCTGAAATACTAGCCAGCATCTATTCCCCCTACAAATCCATATTCCCTAAGGAACTCGAGGTTTAAACTTTGCCTTTTTCGCTCCTTAAGATTTTCCACATATTTAGCTAAGATATCTATTTCTAAATTGACTACGTCCCCAGGTCTTTTCCCCCCTAACGTAGTATGTTCCATAGTATAAGTTACTAGAGACACAACAAAAGAAAAATCATCGAGGTCTACAATGGTGAGACTAACACCATCAACAGCGATAAAGCCTTTATCTACAATGTACGGCATCAGTTTAGCTGGTGCTGAAATCCTCATAATACGCGCGGTTTCTTCGCTGATTACATCCATTACCTCTCCCGTATCATCGACATGACCCAACACCAAATGGCCACCCAGACGTCCCCCCAGTACCAGTGCCCTTTCCAAATTTACCTGGTCGCTATAATGAAGTCTACCAAGATTAGTGCAACGTAATGTCTCAGGCATAACATTAACACTGAAGCCATGATTTTCCAAGGAGACAACAGTTAAGCAAACACCATTAACAGCTATGCTATCGCCCACCTTCGTTCCTTCAAGTACCTTGTGGGCTTCGAAGGCCAAGTGGTCTCGGCTTGTTCCCTTAACTATACCAATCTCTTCAACTATCCCTGTGAACATACCAGACACCTAAGAACCTACGCCTCTTGCGGTAATTGTTTCTCCACGTATCCACTAACTAATATGTCATCACCGAAACTCTTAATGTCAACTCGACTAAGGCGCAGAGCCTTCGCTATATTGTCAACGCCATTTCCCCCCACACATACAGCCTCATGGCCGCCAATGATGATCGGTGAAATGAAAGCCAATACTTTATCCACTAAGTGGTGGTCAAAAAGTGAACCAAGAAGCTTACCACCTCCCTCCACTAGGACAGTGACAATCTTTCGCCTCCCCAACAACTTCAATAACTCCACAATATCTACCGAGCCTTCTCTGGCCGGCAATTCCAGTACTTCGGCACCCGCCTGTACAAATTTTTCCTTCTTTACAGAGTCAAAAGGTGCTGCTACAGCGAGCAAAACCTCACCTGGCGGCTCAAAAATATGAGCGTTCAACGGTGCTTTTCCTTTACTATCAACAACCAGACGTAGAGGCTGCATTTTTCCTATACCACCTCTACCACCACAACCTCTAGCGGTGAGGCGAGGATTATCAGCAATAATGGTGTTTACCCCTACCATTATGGCGTCGACAGTATGGCGCAGGGCATGCGCATACTTTCTTGCCTCTTCCTTGGTTATCCATTTAGAATCACCAGTTTTGGTAGCAATCTTGCCGTCAAGGCTCATGGCGAATTTGGCCACGACAAATGGTAATCCCGTAGTAATGTGCTTAATATAAGCCTCGTTTATTTCATAAGCTTCTTGCTGACACATGCCTATATGGGTCTTGATGCCTCCTGCATTTAGCCTGCTTACCCCACGCCCGGAAACCACAGGGTTGGGGTCAAGCAAGGCTATATGAACCTCTGAAATGCCGGCATCAATTATAGCTTCAGTGCAAGGTGGAGTGCGCCCATAATGAGGACAAGGCTCCAGGGTAACATACATGGTAGCACTCTGCGCCTTATCACCAGCCTGACGGAGCGCCATAATCTCAGCATGATCCGAGCCAGCAGGCTGAGTATATCCCATGCCGACAGCAAGTCCATCCTTAACAACTACTGCCCCCACTGCCGGGTTAGGACTGGTACATCCCATAGCTAACCTAGCCAGAGATAAAGCACATTCCATATAATGCTGGGAGGGCATTACTATCTACCTTTTACAGACAAATTCTTTATAATGGGCTGCTAGCTGTAGGTTCACTTTGTCTTTAGTATTTATTCGCTGCATCGCTAGAACCATATAACTTTCCACACACAGAAGTCAAATTGGACACAGGCATTTGCCCATTACTACCTTAATAATACAAGGTAATTGATAATTTGCCAAATCGCACAGCTCGCGGGGAAGATGCCTACTTTACTGTCTTCAGCATTGATTGTAACAACAGCTTGAGCGAAGTGCAAAAAGAGCCAGCATAAATGGAGATGTCGTTGCTATTTTAGTATAATGGACATTAGAGGAATGAAAAAGGCTTTTGAAATAATTGACCACGCTGCCGACATAGGCATCATTGCCTATGGGACAGATATCGAAGAGCTCTTTTCCAACGCTGCTCTGGCTCTGTTCAGTTTGATCACTGAGCCCGAAAGTATTGAAGAGAAATCGCACTTCAATCTGAAAGTAAGCAGCGATGACAGAGACAGCTTGCTCGTTGAATGGCTTAATGAACTCATTTACTTTTTTGATGCCAAACACATTCTGTTCAACCGATTCGATATTGAAAGTTTGACTCACAATGAACTTAAGGCTACCTGCCATGGAGAAGGTTTTGACCCAGTGAAACACAAGATAAAGAGAGGGGTAAAAGCAGCCACATATCATATGTTAAAGCTAGATAAAAATAGTGATGGCTACAGGGCACAGATAATTCTCGACATTTAGGAGCTACGGAGATGGCGCGCTGGCAAGGACAGCTTATTAAGATAGACGATTATCGGTGGAAGATTCCCGAAGATTATAAAACTGGTATGAGGGTTTCTGGCCTAATATATGCCAGTAAGGAAATGCTGGAATCTATACGTGAGGAACAAACGCCAGAACAAGTTGCTAATGTTGCCTTTCTTCCCGGTATAGTAGGTTACTCCCTTGCCATGCCGGATATCCACTGGGGCTATGGCTTCCCTATAGGCGGAGTGGCAGCAATGGATATTAAGGATGGTGTAGTTTCCCCAGGGGGAGTGGGTTATGATATTAATTGTGGTGTAAGGTTATTGCGTACCAATCTCAGCGAAGCTGAAGTGCGACCTAGAATTAGTGAGCTCATTAATGAATTATTTCTTAACGTGCCATCAGGCCTTGGCTCTGAAGGGAAAATAAAGGTAAGTCAAAAAGAGATGAATCACTTGATGGTTGAAGGGGCCCGTTGGGCAGTGAAGCGTGGCCTGGGCTCCGAGGAAGATTTGGATGTTACTGAAGAAGGTGGATGTCTCGGTGGTGCTGATCCCAATAAAATAAGCGATAAAGCAGCAAAAAGGGGTACACCTCAGGCAGGGACATTAGGCTCAGGAAATCATTTTCTTGAGATTCAAGTAGTGAAGGAGATATTCGATTCCCACATAGCTAACATTATGGGCATCGCTGAGATAGGTCAGATATTGGTTTTAATTCACACAGGCTCTCGCGGCTTTGGTCACCAAGTATGTACTGACCATCTGCGGGTCATGGAGCAGGTGGTATCAAAGTATGGGATAAAGCTCCCCGACCGGCAACTTGCTTGTGCTCCCATAGAGTCACCGGAAGGCCAAGATTATTTAAGTGCTATGGCATGCGCTGCTAACTATGCCTGGGCTAACCGACAGTGCATTGCCCACTGGGTTAGAGAAAGTTTCTCTAAAATTTTCGGTAAAAGTCCTGAGAAACTGGACATGAGGCAGGTTTATGATGTTGCTCATAACATAGCCAAAATAGAAGAACACACGATAGATGGTCGCAAGGTTAAGGTCTGCGTTCACCGCAAAGGAGCTACCAGGGCTTTTCCAGCAGGCCATAAGGATACTCCCAGACGCTACAGAGAGGTCGGGCAACCTGTGCTCGTGCCCGGAGACATGGGACGTTGTTCCTTTGTTGCTGTGGGTACTGAGAAAGCCATGAAGGAAAGCTTTGGCTCCACCTGTCACGGCGCGGGTAGGGTACTAAGCCGGGGTGCTGCCAAACGAAGTATCAGAGGAACAGATGTCATACGAGAACTAGAAAGTAGAGGTATCACTGTTAAAGCAGGAAGCATTTCTGCGCTAGCTGAAGAGGCTTCTCAGGCTTACAAAGATGTTACTGAAGTCATAGATGTTGTTCACCAAGCTGGCATTTCCAGAAAAGTGGCTATGGCTATACCTATGGGAGTTATCAAGGGCTAAACATTATTTGTTATTCTGTGTGTAGCAAAGAATCTGGCATGGGGCAAACCATAATTAAGCTTCCTTCTCCTCAGTTGAAAGGCAAGGTTTCATTAGAGGAAACGATACTAAGGCGTAGATCAGTTCGTAGATACCGTAGGGAGCCGCTAGATTCACCTCAATTGAGTCAAATACTCTGGTCGGCCCAGGGCATCACCGGAACTAGAGGGTTTAGGGCAGCGCCCAGTGCTGGAGCTACCTATCCCCTAGAAATTTTTGTGGTCGTTGGCAAACATTGTGTCACTACCAGCGAGGCAAAGCAAGCCCCCGAAGAACTACAAGCCGGCATTTACCATTATGAAGCAGATTCCCATTCCTTGAGCTTACACAAACCGGCCGATTTAAGACCAGATTTAGCCAAAGCAACTCCGAACCAAGAATTTATTATCGACGCCCCGGTGGATATTGTCATCTGCGCTCTTTATCACAGGACTTCCTACAGATATGGCAGACGTGGAGAGAGATATGTTCACATAGAGGTAGGACATGCAGGTGAAAACATCCATCTTCAAGCCGTGGCTTTAGGACTGGCCACAGTGGAAGTTGGCGCCTTCGATGATGAAGAGGTGAGGACAGTCCTCGGGGTAGATGAACAAATTAAGCCCCTATACATAATGCCTGTGGGCAAACCAGTGTAAAGAAAGACGCGAATCGCCAAACAATTTTGTTAGTGCCTGTCTACAGACTTTCTTAGCTCGCAATTGAATTGAGCTTCGGCCCTTCTTACCATATCAGTAAACTTATTTGACCGCTAATCTGGAAAGCTATAAAATAACCTCACCCCATAATAGATGACTCCTAAAATTATGAGGCTAGTGGAACAGATGCTTAAGGGAGAAAACGTCTCCCTATCACGTGTCATCAGCCTGGTAGAAAACGAAAGCAGCCAAGTGCCCGAAATAATGAAGCTCATCGCTCCTCACTTGGGGAAGGCATATTGCATAGGGATAACCGGCCCCCCGGGAGTAGGAAAGAGCACTTTGATAGACAAGCTGACAGCATTGATGCGGAAACAAGACTTAAAAGTCGGGATAATTGCCGTAGATCCTTCAAGCCCATTCACGGGAGGGGCCGTATTAGGTGACCGGATAAGAATGCAACAACATTATCTTGACGATGGAGTTTTCATTCGCAGTATGGCGACTCGTGGCAGTGTGGGCGGGCTACCACAAACTGCCAGCTCCGTGATTAAGTTGCTTGACGCCGCTGGTAAAGATACTATCCTGGTAGAGACGGTAGGGGTAGGGCAAAGCGAGGTAGATATTATGGAGAAGACTGATACTGTGCTCGTTATATTATGTCCTGAATCCGGGGACGCTATCCAGACGATGAAAGCAGGACTGTTTGAGATCGCTGACATATTTGTAGTTAATAAGGCTGACCATCCTGGTGCCGCCAACTTTGTCCGCGATATACAAGCTATGCTACAGCTTCGTGAGCCAAGTTGGTGGAATACACCTGTGGTAGACACGGAAGCAGTTAACGACGCCGGCATTGAGGAACTTTACAAACAAATTCAATTACACCACCAAGCCCTCTGTAAAGAGGGTCGACTTTCACAACGTCGCCAACTCCAACGAAAACAGGACTTCATAAAAACTCTAGAACGAAAACTCACTCATAAGTTGCTCAGGTTAATCGAGCAAGATGGGCAACTGAGTAGCTATATAGAGAGGGTGGAAAAAGGAGAGCTCGACCCATACTCCGCAGCCGATGACATCCTTAAATCTGGAAACCTTTTAACCGATTGGTTACGTCAATAACCCTAGGATGAACCTAAATGGCCAAAATTTATGATGCCGCCATAGTTGGTGCCGGTCCTGCAGGTATCTTCGCCAGCTTGGAATTGTGTAATGCCGGCCTCGACGTTTTGCTGCTGGACAAGGGAGGAGAAATTGATGCTCGTGTTTGTCCCGTTCAAAACGGAAATGGACGCTGTGTACTCTGCTCCCCGTGCAATTTAGTAAGTGGCTTTGGAGGTGCTGGAGCTTTCAGCGATGGCAAACTGACTTTGTCCACCCAAGTAGGCGGCCGGCTCAAAGAACTTATCGGCTTAGACCAAGCCCAAGCACTTATAGATTATGTGGATTCAATCTATCTCAAATTTGGCGCCCCTCTCAAAGTTTATGGCATGGGAGCAAATACAGCTGAACTGGGGCGAGAGGCTGCCTCGGTCGGGCTCACATTAACCCCTGTTAAATTGCGCCATTTGGGGACAGAGCTTTGTCACGAAACATTGAAGGCTATGCAGAATTACCTGTCATCTAAATTAGACATAAGGCTAGGAATAACAATTGAGAATATTGTAGTTGACGATGGTGCGGTCAAAGCTGTTGAAACTAGCCATGGTGAAAGCCTAAGTTGTCGCTACTTAATCCTAGCCCCGGGGAGGGAGGGGTCAGAATGGCTATGCAATGAAGCCGAGAGGCTTAAACTAAGTCTCGATTCCAACCCTGTAGATGTAGGTTGCCGAATCGAAGTACCAATTACAACCATGGAGAAATTAACTTCGACATTGTATGAATCAAAACTCGAATTTTATTCCCGAAGTTTCAATGACCGGGTTAGAACATTCTGCATGTGTCCTGGAGGCGAGGTGATTATGGAGTCCACAGGTGGCTCCGACCCTGTTATTACGGTCAATGGCATTGGTTATGCCCAACCCAGGACAAAAAATACTAACTTTGCCATTTTAGTGAGCACCACCTTCACCGAGCCTTTCCATGAACCTATTGCCTATGGTAAGTATCTGGCGAGGCTAGCTAATATCCTTAGCGGCGGTGTGTTAGTGCAGAGATTGGGGGACTTAATGGACGGTCGCCGCTCCACACAAGCCCGCATCCAGAATAATTCCACCGAACCCAGCTTGAAAGCGGCAACCCCGGGGGATTTAAGCTTTGCCCTCCCCTATCGTTATCTCAAGAGTATAGTGGAAATGCTTCAGGCTATGGACAAACTAGTTCCGGGCATAGCTTCTCCATATACTTTGCTTTACGGGATAGAGGTTAAATTCTACTCTAGTCAGCTAAAGTTGACTCCTTGTTTAGAGACCGAGATCCATAATATATTCGCTGCTGGCGATGGCGCCGGTGTCAGCCGAGGCTTAGTCCAAGCTTCAGCATCAGGTATAGTGGCAGCTAGAGAAATATTAAAACGGTTAGGAAAACAGTCTTCTCCAGTAAAGTGAAGTATCCCACTTTTTTGGGCATTGATTTAACCTCAACTGAGGCCAAACCTAGCGCTTGTTTAGGATTGGATGGCAAATCACAACCTGTTTACTTTGGCTTCTTGACAGAGAACAGAGATATCGTCGCTCTGTTAAATTTCTATTCGCCCCAAGTAATAGCCATCGACGCCCCATTGAGCTTACCACTGGGGTTATGCTGTCTTGAGGAAAGTTGCTCTTGCCAGCCCAAATTCCCAAGAAAGAACAGGCAATGCGACCAAGAACTGAGGCAACAAGGAATTCCTTGTTACCCCACTAGCAAGAAAACCTTTATCAAGGACTTGATCTACCGTGGTATCGAGCTCAAAACTAGCATTGGCCGTGAGGTGAAACAAGCTGGTCAAGTCATTGAGGTCTATCCCTTTGCCAGCAAAGTCCGCCTCTTTGGCAAAACTGTGCCCCGGAAAACTACCAAACAAGGGATGAGTTTCCTCAGGGATAGGTTAGGAGAAATTTTACCTGGTCTTAAACCATATTTAGACATGTTCGACCACGACCTGTGCGATGCTGCGGTGGCAGCTTACACTGCTTCACTCTATCACCAAAATAGAGTGGGGGCTTTAGGTAATAGTGAAGAGGGGCTAATCTTCATCCCAGATTGACGTTCACCCCTTTCCATTGTTAAACTATGGTAGGAGGTAAAATGGAATTAACTTTAAGCGTTATCAAAGCAGATGTCGGTGGCTATGTCGGGCATTCTTCCAGCCACCCCGATGTAATACAAAAGGCTAAGGAAAAACTGGAACATGCCCAAGGCCAGGGGCTGCTCATAGACTATCACGTTACAGTTTGTGGCGACGACCTCCAGTTGATAATGACCCACCAACAGGGTGAAGATGGTGAACAAGTCCACAAGTTAGCCTGGGATACATTTGTGGAATGCACCAATGTAGCTAAGCGTTTGAAGCTACATGGTGCCGGGCAGGACCTTCTATCTGATGCTTTCTCTGGCACTGTCAAAGGGATGGGACCTGGTACGGCTGAGATGCAATTTTCCGAGCGCCAGGCTGAAACCATAGTCATATTTATGGCAGATAAGACGGCATCTGGCGCCTGGAATCTGCCACTATATAAAATATTCGCTGACCCTTTCAACACCATTGGGCTAGTTATTGCCTCCAATATGCACTCTGGCTTCACCTTTGAAGTCCACGACGTCAAAAAGCACAAAAAAATCACTTTTAACGCTCCCGAAGAGATTTACGACATGCTGGTTTTTCTCGGCGCACCAAGCCGCTATGCCGTTAAAGCGGTGTACCATAAGGAGAGTGGTGAAATCGCTGCTGTCTCTTCTACTCAGAGACTATCTCTCATGGCAGGCCGATATGTAGGCAAGGATGACCCTGTCTGCATCGTTCGCTCCCAGGGAAAATTTCCCGCCGTGGGCGAAGTATTAGAACCCTTTGCATCTCCTCATATAGTAGAAGGCTGGATGAGAGGGTCCCACCACGGGCCCTTAATGCCGGTAGCTGTCCGGGAAAGTAATCCTTGCCGCTTCGACGGTCCACCACGAGTGGTAGCTGCTGGTTTCCAAATTGCTAATGGCAAGCTTGTCGGGCCTCGTGACCTCTTCGATGACCCTGCTTTCGATGAGGCTCGTCACCAGGCAAACATTATGGCGGATTTCCTGCGCCGAATGGGCCCGTTTGAACCGCATCGTCTCCCGCTTGAGGAAATGGAATACACCACCATGCCTGAAGTGGCAAAGAAGCTGGCACCAAGATTTCAAGATATCTAACGACAAAATGCCGAAGCTTCTCTTAGCTACCTTCAATTCCGGGAAGATCAAGGAGTATCGCTTTCTCTTAGCTGGTCTTGGTTATAAAATAACCACGCTAGCCGAAGAAGGAATAGCAAAAGTCGTCACCGAGTCGGGGAATAGCTACGAGCAAAATGCTCGGTTAAAGGCCATTACTTATGCCAAGTTAAGCCAGCTCACTGCTCTTGCCGATGACTCGGGACTGGAGGTGGATGCCCTTAATGGGGAGCCGGGTGTCAAGTCAGCTCGCTTTGCTGGTGAAGCTGCTACTGATGCAGAGAAAGTGAGCCTTCTCTTAGCTAAACTTAACGGCGTTCCCTGGGAGAGACGAACAGCCTGTTTTAAGTGCGTCATTGCTATAGCTACTCCAGAGGATCAATCTAAAGTATGTTATGGCGAGTGTCATGGCATGATCACCCTTGAGGCTAAAGGAGAAAATGGCTTTGGCTATGACCCTATTTTTTTTCTTACTGAACTAGGTAAGACCATGGCCGAACTTCCATCGGAGATGAAGAATCAAATCAGCCACCGCGCTCGAGCAAGTCAGGAGGCACGCCAAGTGCTACAGCAACTTCACATCTAACTTGTGGTCAAATCATTTAAGTAAGTAACCCAACCCGCCACCAGTGAACACGTCAACGAGACCTTCATATTCATGAAATTCAGTCATCAAATTTTTAAAGCATCCGTCCACCATTTGATAAATTTCATCTCCAAATTGGAAATAATACGCATAAGTAACGAAACTTTTTACAATATTTAAGGGAAACCTATTGACATTCTAGTAGTGGATGGCTTATCCTTTTACAAAAAGGGAGGTGAACAGATGCAAGCATACTGCATGAAGTGCCGTGCTAAAAGGGAAATGAAGAATACCAGAAGCATAATCATGAAGAACCGCAGGCCGGCTACTCAAGGCGTATGTCCCGTATGCGGGACCAAGATGTTCAGAATAGGGAAGGGTTAAAGCTAATATCATAGGTGGCAGAATCACCGGAAGGCTGGGTATCTGTACATAAGGATACCCAGCCTTTTATTATCGACTATGCTTAAGATCGTTATGCTCGCCCTAGCAAAAATCGCTCCTGAATTGATTATTGGAGTTTAATTTAGTTACCCCTGAAAAACTTCGTTCTCAGGAAGTGCTAGTTACCCCCAGAGTTATTAAGAGCACTACGATGCCAGCCACAACTACACCCAGCCCAACGGCAGGAAAGGCTTTCTTCCAATCCATGTCCAGTAGCCAGGCCAAAATAGTCCCCGTATACGCCCCAGTGAGAGGCAAGGGCACAGCCACAAACAAAAATAATCCCCAGAATCCATATTTATCTACTCTCGGCTTGCCTCTTTTCCTTAAGCTATCCAGATACTTGTTGAACAACGGGATTCGGGACAAGAGCTTATCGTAAAAAAGGCGCAAAATAAAGAAGATGGGGAAAAATATCAAGGCGTTAGCAACGACCGCTATAAAGAATGTAAACCAGGGGTTCAATCCCAAAGATATGCCCAATGGTATACCACCCCTTAATTCACTAATGGGCAAAACTGTGGCTAACAGAGTTAAAGCTATTTCCCTTATCATTATATGCTTCCAAAACAGCGCTGCTTACGACCGGGAAGCATAGTTTAACATATATCATTACATTGTGTACTAATTGCCAACCACTCGATTCCGTGCTATCCTCTACTTAATGCAACTACTCACCCCTCATGTCATTCTGAGGGAGTGTAACGACCGAAGAATCTCGGAGATCCTTCGCTTCGCTCAGGATGACACGGGCAGACAGGAAATGCACACAAGGAGACTATTTGGGACCAGTGGTATCCGGGGCGTAATCAACCAAGATTTATCGCCCGATTTCTACCGCCGGGTTGCCTTAGCCATAGGCACTACCCTGCCTCCGGCCTCCACAGTTTGTATCGCTACCGACACCAGGATAAGCAGGGATGTAATTAAGGAAGCAGTTTGTGCAGGCTTGCTTTCCTGTGGCATAAACGTAGTTGATTTAGGCATTCTGCCTACTCCAGCGCTGGCATTACTCACCCGGGAATCGGGCTTTGCCGCTGGAATTATGGTCACAGCCTCCCACAATCCACCTGAGTTCAATGGAATCAAGCTCTTCACCGAGAATTCGCTGGGATATAGCCAGGCTCAAGAAGCGGAGATAGAGAAAGTCTATTTTGAACAAAAATTCCGCCAGGGGAAGAAAGGAACTTTGGAGCAAGCACAAGATATGAAACAAAGATACCTTTCCTTTATTAAAGGCAAGCTTTCTCGGCCAGGATTTAATCCTCACCTAAAAATAGTCGTTGACCCTGGCAATGGCGCTGCCTCCAACTTTGCCAGCGCCATCTTTGTCCAGATGGGCCTTGATGTACTACCTGTAAATGATGAGCCAGATGGCCTTTTCCTGGGGAGAAGCCCCGATCCCAAGGAGGATACTCTTCAGGACACAGTTAATTTCCTGAGACAACATAATGCTGACTTAGCTATTTGCTTTGATGGCGATGCTGACCGCGTTGTTTTCTGCGATAAAGAAGGTTTCCTCGGTTTCAACGAGCCCATCGCCTTCATCTCGAGATTGGTCGTCAAGAAAACGGGAAGGAAAAAGATTGCCACCACAGTAGAAACTGGAACACTTCTTGACCTGGCAGTGAAAGACCTGGGAGTAGAAGTGATTAAAGGCAGGGTTGGCGATGTCGCTGTGGCTCATCTAGCCCAGGAGCTCGATGCTGCCTTAGGAGTGGAACAGGTAGGTGTCTACATCATCCCCGAAGCGGGCTATTATCCCGATAGCATTTTCGCCTCACTTTTCTTGTTAAGTCAGCTAAGCAATGCTGGCGAAATCAGACAATTCTTCCAAGGTATGCCCAGACTATTCTTCGGAAAAGCAAAGGTTTTTTGTCCTGATGAACTTAAAGAGTCAGTCATGGCTCAGGTAAAAGAAAAGGCTCACCTATTTGCTTATGATGAGATAAATACTCTTGATGGCCTGAGGCTGGATTTTCCTGACTCCTGGATACTTATCAGAGCTAGTGGCACCGAACCTGTCCTCCGAGTAATCTCCGAGTCAACATCGCAGACACAGACTGATGAGCTTATAAACAAAGGCAAAAAACTTGTTCAAAGTCTGGTGGAGGCTAACAGGTGAAAGCTGTATTTCTCTGCGGTGGCCGCGGCAAAAGGATGTTTCCCATCACTGAAGACAAGTTCCTTCTTGATTTTCTCGGGAAGCCATTGCTCGAACATCAAATAGAAGTAGCCTGCGAGGCAGGTTTGAGTCATTTTGTAATCATTGGGAATCCGAAAAACACAGCGAAGATAAAGCAAATAACTAAAAAAATTCCCGGGATAAAAGTTGACCTTGCTTTACAAAAAAAGTCATCAGGTATCGCTGATGCTTTGAAAAGCGCTGAGCCCTTCCTGCACGGGCAGCTTTTGGTCATAAATCCCAATGATGTCTTCTCAAGCTCAGCGTACACCAAAATCATCGCCGCAGCTAAAAAAACCTCTACATCCTCTTATATCCTGGGTTATCAAGTCCAGAAATACTTCCCGGGAGGCTATCTCCAGGTAAACTCTCAAAATGAGCTACTACACATCGTGGAAAAGCCCACTCCCGGTAAGGAACCCAGCAACCTAGTAAACATCCTGATTCACTGCCATAATAACTCGGAAGAGCTTTTACGCTATATTAAAACCGTGCGGACCAACAGGGATGATGTCTATGAATGCGCCCTGGACAACATGGTGAAGTCAGGACACAAGATCAAGGTGATTCCCCACAACGATTTCTGGGCACCCATAAAATACCCCTGGCATATCTTCAAAGTAATGGAGTATTTTCTGGACAACGCTCAACCTTATATTGCCTCTTCAGCCCGTGTCTCCAAGAAAGCGAACATCGAAGGAAAAGTTATCCTGAGCGATAATGTTAAGGTATTGGAAAATGCTGTGATTCGAGGTCCTGTGTATATCGGGGCAAAGTCCATCATTGGCAATAATGCCCTGGTGCGAGACTACAGCCACATTGGTTCTAACTCTGTTATTGGCTATTCCACTGAGGTAAAGCACTCCTACATCGGCGATAATTGCTGGTTTCACTCCAATTATATCGGTGACTCCATAGTGGATGATGGTTGCTCTTTGGGTGCTGGTACTGTGCTGGCTAATTTCCGGCTCGATGAAGGGAATATCCGGATAAAAGTCGGTGATACTCTGGTGGATACCACCTATGATAAACTAGGGGCAATTGTGGGTCGAGGTTGCCGCATCGGAGTAAATGCCAGCCTCATGCCCGGGGTTCGAGTGGGTCCTGATTCTTTCGTAGGACCACAGGTATGTTTGAGCCAAGACCTGGGTGCGAATAAGATGGTCCTGCTTGAGCCCCGATACCAGGTAGAGGACAACGAAATAAGACTTGACGAAGGCAAAAGAAGAGAGCTACTAAGAAAGCTAGAAAACCAAGCATGAAGGTTGAATATAAACCAAATCGCGATATAATTAATATTGAGCTAATTAGCGACATGTCTATCGTAGAAAGTCAAGAGTCAAAAAAGAGGTTGTCACAGGTACTCAAGACAATTAGCTTCACTCTAGTCGGGGAAGGTTAAGATGTGCGGCATCATTGGCTATTGTGGTCAGAAGTCGGCAGTTCCCATTGTTCTCGATGCTTTAAAGCGTCTGGAATATCGGGGCTATGATTCAGCAGGCATAGCCTCTTTATATGATGGCAGGCTATTGATAAGGAAAGATGCCGGCAAGGTGGACGAAGTCATCCAGAAACAGAACCTGGCGAGCCTTCCCGGCACTATAGCCATTGGGCATACTCGTTGGGCAACCCATGGCGCTGTTACCCAACTCAATGCCCACCCTCATTCCGATTGTAGTGGCAAAGTGGCTATAGTTCACAACGGCATCATTGAGAACAATCAGCAGCTTCGCCAGAAACTTATCAAGATGGGACACAAGTTTACTTCGGAAACGGATACCGAAGTCATCCCTCACCTCCTCGAAGATGAGCTCAAAAACGGATGCTCCCTGCAACAGGCTGTGTTAAATATAGCGCCGAAACTCGAGGGCTCCTACGCCTTTCTGGCCACATCCCTTGATGACCCCGGCAAAATCATAGGCACAAGGAGGAATAATCCCCTGATTGTGGGCATTGATGCCTCCGATTACTATGTTAGTAGCGATGCTCTGGCTTTCTCTCAATATACCAAGCAGGTGATGAGTTTGGAAGATAACGAAGTGGTGATGCTGACACAAGAAGGAATCCAATTCTTCGATGCCCAGGGAAACAAGCTGGTCAAGCAATCCAGGAAGCTCGACCATAGCTGGGCTGAGAGCCACAAAGGAGGCTATCAGTATTTCATGCTCAAGGAGATAATGGAGCAAACTCAGGTGCTTAGCCAAATAGCCCATCAAGACGAGAAGAGCTTTAACGAGATTGCCCTAGACATTCTGAGAGCAAGGCAAGTGATTATAACTGCCTGTGGCACCTCTCGCTATGCCGCTCTGGTCGGCAGATACCTCTTTTCCAGAGTGGGCAAGAAGTTTTGCGATGTAGTTATGGCCTCTGAGTTCGGTTATTTCGCCAGCTCCGTGGACAAAAACACCATTGTCCTCGCTGTTTCTCAGAGTGGCGAGACTACTGATGTAGTTGAAGGGGTAAAAGCGGCTAAAGATGCTGGAGCTCAAATTATCTCCATCATCAATCGCCCCAACTCCATACTGGCTGACCTGAGCCACCAGGTCATTTACCTGAATTGTGGTTCTGAGATAGCCGTAGCTGCTACCAAAACCTTCCTCTCCCAACTAGCCATATTCTACCTGTTGTCCTTCTCCATGGTTAACTCTTTCGACGAAGCGGCAGCCAGGCTTGCCAGCTTGAACAGCGAGATAATCAGCGTTCTGGACTGGAACAAAAGCGAGCTTATCAAGCTCAGCCAGAAGCTAAAAGACAGGAATGATGTCTACTACATAGCCAGAGGAATTAACTTTGCCATCGCCGCTGAAGGTGCCTTGAAGCTTAAGGAGGTTTCCTATATCCATGCTGAAGGTATGGCCGCCGGGGAACTCAAGCACGGCACCTTAGCCCTCATAGAGCCCGGCACACCGGTAGTTGTGATTTGCCCTGCTGACTACACCTTTTCCGAAACCCTGAGCAATGCTATGGAGGCTAAATCACGTGGCGCCTATATTATCGGCGTCTCCGATAGGAAAAGTGACATTTATGATTCCTGGGTCAGGCTCCCCGAAGTCGATGAGTTATTCTATCCTATGGTCGCCGTAGTCCCCCTCCAGCTCCTGGCTTACTACCTCGCTGTCAATCGGGGATGCGACCCTGACAAACCCCGCAATCTGGCAAAATCGGTAACTGTGAAGTAAACAAGGTAAGACACGGCAGCATTACTTCCTATATGCGTTGTTTCGCTAACACGCTTCGATAATACCCAACTGTTTCCGCTAACCCGTCTCTGAGCGAGAATCGCGGCTGCCAACCCATTTCCTTTCGGGCTTTCGAATAATCTAGGTAAATTCTATAGATCTCCCCCTTCCGCACCGGTGCATAATGAGGACTACCATGATACCCTACCAACCCAGCCAAAAGATTGAATATTTCCTGATCCGATGTCTCCACCCCAGTGCCAATATTATGGATAATATTCTCACCTTTTTCCATGGCCAGAAGATTGGCTGTCACTACATCAGATACATAGACATAGTCGCGAGTTTTATCCCCCTTGCCAAATATAGTAGGACGCTCTCCCTGCAACATTTGACAAGTGAAGATAGCTACCACTCCAGCTTCACCTTTAGAATTCTGCCTTGGACCATAGACATTGGAGTACCTGAGCACTACATAGCGCAGTGCGTACTCAAGACAGAAAACGTGAAGATAATGCTCTATCGTGTGTTTTGAGATCCCATAATAGGACATTGGATTTACTGGATGACTTTCATCTACCGGGCGATATCTTGGTCCGCCATATACTCCCACAGAGGATGCATACACAATCTTCTTGACCCCAAACCGCACACATTGCAAAATGAGGTTCAAGCCACCCAAGATGTTTTGCTTCGCATCAAACGCAGGATCCTCCATCGATTTCTGGATCACTGTTTGAGCCGCTTGATGATTAACTAGCTCTGGTCTTTCCTCCTCGAATATCCTTTCCAGTTCAGGGCTGCAAATATCCACCTTATAAAACACTGCTGCTGAGTTAATATTCTCAAGCTGGCCCGTTGATAGGTTATCTACCACAACCACTCGATGCCCTTGTTGTATTAACGCGTCAACCAAGTGCGAGCCAATAAAGCCAGCTCCGCCAGTCACTAAAACCTTCATGGCCTTACCTTCGAAAAACTTAATGTAGTATAGCTTAACAAACTCAAGGCTTGCAATGAATTACGCTATGGCTTATGATTTCAGTTGTCATGGAAGATAAAGGGTTACTTACCGTAAGTCGTGGGTGCACGTTAGACTCGAACAGCTTATTACCTCCCTATATCAATCGATGGTATGACCCTGACAAACCCCGCAATCTGGCAAAAGTAGAGATAGAATGAAAGGCTCTGGACTTCACACTCAAAACAAAGAACATAAGGTTAGTGTCCTTGCCGGCATACCTGCATACAATGAAGCAAGGTATATAGGAAGCGTAGTCCTCCAGGCAAGGCAATACGTGGATGAAGTCCTTGTCGCTGATGATGGAAGCAGCGATAACACAGCCAGGGTTGCCGAGCTGGCTGGCGCCACCGTAATCCGACACCACGAGAACAAGGGCTACGGGGCTGCTATCCAGAGCATACTGGCAGAGGCAAAGAAGAGAAATCCAGATGTCTTCGTTCTCTTGGATGCCGATGCCCAGCACGACCCTAATGAAATTCCCGCTCTCATCAAACCCATTTTGGAGGGTTTTGACCTCGCCATCGGCTCTAGAGAGGCACAGAAAGATAAGACTCCCCATTACCGCCGCCTCGGACAAAAAGTCCTTTTACACTCAGCCCGTCTCGCTTCAAAAACCAATATCTCCGATTCCGAATGTGGCTTTCGAGCCTTCTCTGGGAAGGCAATATCCGAACTGGAGCTGAAGGAAAAGGGGATGGCCGTATCAGAAGAAACAATAGTTCGCGCTGTGGAGAAGAACCTTAGGATAACCGAGGTGCCCATCTCAAACATATATACCATAGATGGCTCAACCCTCAACCCGATAAGGCATGGCATAGAAATTATCAGCCGAATAGTAGTCATGATTTCACAGAGGAGACCCCTGTTCTTCTTCGGACTGGCGGGCGGCATCTTGCTGGTGATTGGCCTCATCATCGGCTTCAGAGTGGTTCATATAGCCTCTGCAACAGGCGAGCTAGCAATAGGCAGCACCGTACTGACCACTCTATTCATTATGGCCGGCATATTAAGCATCTTCACCGGCATAATCCTGAACACCTTAAGCAGGCGAAAATAAACCTGGCGTTGCGTTCTTCTTTGTCATTGCGAGCTGTCTTCTACTTCGCTATTGCACACCACTTCTGTCATTGCGAGCCCTTCGCTAGAAGGGCGTAGCAATCTAGTCATCTCAACAAAATCAATGACCAAAAGTCAAAATTGAAGGTAAGCATGCCAAAATCGTTTCCCCGACTTAGACTTTCAAGTCAAGAGCGAAAATAATCGCCCTAGCAACAGCTGTCATCTTCTGAGGTGAAAGGGTGGTAATTCGCTCAGCCAGCCTGGCTTTAGGAATGGTGAGGATGCCATCCAAGTTTACCACACACTGCTGAGGCATCCCATCTTCTGTGCCAAGTGGCACCTCGACTGGGATGTTACGGGCAATACGTGTGACTATACCGACAGTAATCGAAGTTCTCACTCGGTATGCAATATCCCTCGACAGTAAGACTACTGGCCGTCTGCCAACAGGTGGTGGTAGCTCAGCCCACCACACCTCGCCTCGGCGCACTTACCACGACTCCCCGGACAAAATCTCACCAGCCAGAGCTATCTGGGCCTCTCCCAACTCCGATTCCTCGGGCAACCTCTCATACCCTTGCTGATATAACTGATCTAGTTCTTCAGATTCCACTTGCTCCAGATAATGCTGACAGGCTTCACGAATCAACTCTGCCCTGGCTTTATTTTGCTTCCTGGACGTTTGATCCAGTGCAATAAGCAACTCTTCATCAACCGGAACCTGTATCACTTTCTTAACCATCGAATTCCTCCACATTTCATTCCACAATCATTATAGCTCTCTTCCTGTGTAAGGTCAATCAGATATGGAGTGGGTTATCGAGCATCACGATGAAAGTTCAATTCATGTAGCGCGATGCCCACCAAGTGCTGCTCCCTGGTATTTGTAGAGATCCGGGCCTCGGTCCCATCCCCTTTCTCACGCAATTGTAGCCCTACTTTGTCATTGCGAGCCCTTCGCTAGAAGGGCGTAGCAATCTAGCCATCTCAACAAACCCAATAAACTCAGTGAACCCAATGAACTCAACAAACTCAATAAACTCGACGAACTCAGTGCCTTGACTAATCTAACTCCCGACTCTAGACTATTGACCAGTTCTCAAGAGCGTCTGACGTTGAATACTGTAAAGGGAGTCAGCTAGTATGCGTTCTGTCTGAAGGAGGCTATGGCAAAGAAAGCGTCGGTGATTTTAGTAAATTACAATGGGATGTCGCATCTTGATGCTTGCATTTCGTCAGTCTTGAAACAAAGCTATAAGAATTTCGAGGTTATTTTCGTTGACAACAATTCCAGCGATGGCAGCTTAGAGTACGCTCGAGGCAAGTTCCCTGACTTGACATTTGTTGTTAACGATAAAAATTTAGGTTATGCTGGTGGTATTAATGCTGGCTTAGCTTATGCTACTGGTGACTATATTGCGCCACTCAACATAGACACCGAAGTTGCTCCCAACTGGCTAAGTGCTATGGTAGCTTTTTTAGATAAGAACCCGCAGGCAGGAGCCGTAACGCCTAAGGTTTTGCTTTTTAATGACCGGACTAAAATCAACGCCCTGGGGTTGAATATTCATATCACTGGCCTGGGCTTTTGCCGCAGTCTAGGCAGGGAGGATGATAATTCAGTCATCCCTGAGAACGTGCCTGGGGTCAGCGGTTGCTCCTATCTAATTAGGCGCCAGTTGCTCGAACAGATGGGTGGCGCACCCGGGTGGTGCTTTATGGGGAACGACGATGTCATCGTCTCCTGGCTCCTGCGTTTGATGGGTCATGAGATATACTGCCTGCCCGAATCAACAGTCTTTCACAAATACCGCCTGAAGATGGACCCTGAGAAACTATTTCGCCTCGAGAAAAATCGGCACATTCTGCTATTGAGCACGTTAAAACCTCTAACCTTACTAGCTTGCCTGCCCATACTCCTGGTAATAGAGCTCATGATAATAATCTATAGTCTGGCCAAGGGCCGGTCATATATCAGGGCCAAATTTGATGCCCTGGCTTCCCTGTGGCGAGAGTGGAGCAATATAAAGCAGCGGCGAGACCAGTACCAGCTATTAAGAAAGATTTCCGACTTCGCCTTGCTTCGAAGGCTGAATTGGAATCTGGAGTGGGCTCAACTACTGCACATTGCGAGGTAATGCTGCCATGCGTGAACTCAAGATGGTAAGAACAGGCCGTCGGGAGGACCTGTGAATAACAATAACCTTCCCTTTGTAAGCACCATCGTGGTCAATTACAATGGCAAGCGTTTCTTGGGAGAATGTTTTGCTTCCTTAGAAAACTCAGATTATCCCCGAGACAGATTCGAAATAGTATTTGTTGATAATGCTTCCCAAGACGGGTCTGTAGAATATGTAGAGAACACCTTCCCTTGGGTCCATATACTTGCACTGGATAAGAATTACGGCTTCGCAGAAGGGAATAATAGAGGCGTGCAACTGGCAGACGGAGACTTCATCTTCCTGCTTAATAGTGATACAGTTGTGGAATCAACACGCATCTCTAAGCTGGTGAATACCATAGAAACCGACGCTTCTATCAGATGTTGTGTACCTAAAATCTATTTCTACGATACTCCGGAAGTTCTAGATAGCGCGGGCTCGGCTTTTGACAATTTGGGATTTTGTTGGTCACTGCGTTTTAAACAAGAAGATTCGAAAGAAGACAACGGATTCAGAGGTCGCCCACAAGACTTTGCAGGTCTAGCAGGGGGCGATGGAAGCTCGAAGAAGCCGGGCTCAGGAATGACTCCTCCCTGTGATTGAGAGGTTAAGCAATTTCTTCGATTATCACCGGCGCCCTTACCGGTGGCTGTTGGGGTTGTCCAACTCGCAGCCTCAAGTTTGGACGTCTTTCTTCAGGCAAATTGTTGTCTTTTTGCTTCGCCTCTTTAGCTTCGGGTGCGTCAAAGGACGCGACGTCGGACCTACGGGAAGGTTTCCATAAGCTTCGGTGCACCAAGAGATGCCAGCGGGACGCCCAGAGCACCTGAAGGGCCGTCCCATGTTGACGGCTAGAAGGGCAGTATGCCAAAAGTGACATAAAGTCCATTACTTGCTATAATGTAAACCGTAAAGATGTTGCAATACCGAGAGCTAATCTGGAACCTGACCACCGTTGACCTCAAGAACCGCTACCAGAATACCGCCCTTGGTTTTTTCTGGTCTCTGCTCAGCCCGCTTCTGATGGCAGGCGTCCTGTACTTCGTCTTCAGACACCTGTACGGCCAAGAGCAGAATTTCGCCATAAACCTGCTGGTGGGCATAATGGCCTGGAATTTCTTCGCCACCGGCACCAACTCCGGCCTCCAGGCCATCGTCGGCAAGGCCAGCCTGGTAACCAGGGTCTACATACCGCGTCAGATACTGGTGCTGAGCGATGTCCTGTCCGGTCTGATAAATTCCCTGCTCACGTTTGTGGTCTTGCTGCTCATAATAGTCGTCGTGCTCGGACATTTGCCCGTCACGACGCCGCTGTTCCTCCTGATTTACATACCCTTCTTCTGGTTCATTTACGGCGCCGGGCTGCTCTTGTCCTCTCTTTATGTCTACTTCCGTGACCTGAACCAGATATGGCAAGTCCTGCTCCAGGTCCTCTTCTTCTGCTCACCCATCTTCTATCCCATTAGCATAGTTCCTGCTTCTCTATTACCCTATTACACGCTTAATCCGGTAACTCAGTTCATAACTATGTACCGCGATGTAATGGTCGCCGGGACTTTGCCCTCACCGTATAGCGTTGTGGTCGTCGTTGGTTTCGCCGCCGCCGCCTTTCTCGTGGGCAGCCTCGTTTTCGGCAGATTACACCGCCGGTTTGCCGAGGAGCTGGCATGAGCGCCATAATTGTGGACAACGGCCTTGGCCGTCATCGCGAGTCGTCCCGAGCTGAAGCGAGGGATCTCGGGACATGGCAATCTGCTTTTCCCCTGGTGGGAGAGAATTGCCGACTATCTTTCCTCTCCCTCGATGGGAGAGGACTGCCAACCATTTCTCCTCGCCCTGGACGGGAGAGGATTAAGGTGAGGGTGAAATAGACTAATGAGCGCCATAGTCGTAGACAACGTCTCCAAGAGATTTCGCATCCCCCACGAAAAGAAGACCACGGTCTTCCAGAACGTAGTCGGCCTTATCAAGAGGCAGTTCAGCTACGAAGAGTTCTGGGCGCTAAAGAACGTCAGCTTCGAGGTCAACAAGGGCGAAGCGCTGGGCATAATCGGCAGGAACGGCTCGGGAAAGAGCACACTGCTCAAAATACTGGCAAAGGTCCTGTACCCTAACAGTGGCTCGGTCAGCATGAACGGCAAGGTTGCTTCCTTCCTGGAATTGGGCGTTGGCTTTCAACCCGAGTTAACTGCCAGCGAAAACGTTTATATCTACTCCTCCATCCTCGGCCTGGGGCGAAAACAGGTGGACAAGGCTTATGACAACATCTTCGACTTCGCCGAGCTCAAGAAATTCGAAAATATGAAGCTGAAGAACTTTTCCTCCGGCATGTTCCTGCGGCTGGCTTTCTCCACCGCCATCAACGCCACCCCTGACACCCTCCTCATAGACGAAGTCTTTGCCGTGGGCGATGAAGCCTTCCAGAAAAAGTGCGCGGACAAGATGAACCAGTTCAAAACCGACGGCAGGACCATAGTCTTTGTCTCACATGCCCTGGAGTCCGTGAAGAAGCTGTGCGACCGGTCGATACTATTGAACGAAGGCCAGATTGTCACCATGGGTGATACTGAGAGTGTAATAAATCACTATCTGGCAATGCTGCAAGGAAAATAGCCGCAATGCTTGAATACACGGGCGAGAGGTTTTTGCCTTGGATTGAGGAGACCCGGCTTCAGTATGAGCACCTTCACAGGTACGCCTTTGCTTCTCACTTTGTAAAGGGCAAAAAAGTATTGGACCTTGCCTGCGGCGAGGGCTATGGCACATACATGTTAGCCAGAGAAGCCGAACACGTCACCGGCGTGGAAATCGACAAACCAACTGTACAACACGCCAGGGGCAGATACATAAAAGACAATCTGGAGTTTATACAAGGCTCCATACTCGCTGTACCTATTGAAGGCGAGAAGAAGTTCGATGTGGCTGTCTGCTTTGAAGGCATTGAGCATGTAGAGGAACACGACAAGCTTTTGTCTGAAGTCAAGAGGCTGCTAAAGGACGACGGTTTATTTATTGTCTCAACACCGAATAAAAAGGTCCTCACAGACGAACTTGGCTTGACCAGTTCCTTTCATGTAAAAGAATTGTACCATAGTCAATTCGAGCAACTATTGGGGACATACTTCAGGAATGTACACCTGCTGGGGCAGAAGGTCTATTCCGGGTCAAACCTCTGGAACATTTCATCCGACAAACACTCCAGCCACAGGGAGTTTGTAACAGACAAGAGAGACAAGGAATTTTATTTCACGGGAACTAATAAGAAAAGACCTTGGTATATCGTGGGCCTAGCTTCGGATGCTAATTTCGAGCCACAGGTCGTCAATGTAAATAGCTGGCTTGTCGATGTCTCTGATAGCCTTGTGAAAGACTACGAAAGGCAGACTAGTGAGCTTAATAGCACCCTACGGGCCAGGGACTCCAGGATAATTTCCCTCGAGGCGAGCCGTCGGGAGAAAGCCTCCCAGATAAATGGCCTGGAATCTCAGATACACAGCCTGGAATCCCAGCTACACCAGATTCAACAAAGCATACCTATGCAGCTCGTGAACCGCTACCAGAAAGTCACCGAAAAACTGCTGCGCTCGGGCACTCGCCGCCGCCGTTTCTACGAACTGGGGCTCAGTGGCATCAGGGTAATCTTGAACGAAGGCTGGAAAAGCTTCTTCAGAGAAGTGGCGGCACATCTTCGAAGGAAAGGCAGGGCAAGTAAGTAACCATGAGTAACAAATCTTCTCCGAGTATGTATCAAAAAGTTATTGGAAAACTATTACGCCCGGGCAGCAGAAGGCGTTACTATTGCCAGCTTGTGCTGGGGGGCATCAGGGTCATCCGGAATGAAGGCTGGCGGAGCTTCTTGAAAAAAACAAAAGGCTGGCTGGAACACAGACTCTTCTCACCAGATGCTGTTCCCGGGACATCCAGACACTACAAGGTGCATGGCATTGCCAACAAGATATTACCTCCAGGCACAAGAAGGCGGCTTCTGGCAAGATTAGCACTCACGGCTGTAATCAAACCCAAAGCGGTTGCTAGAAATCTCAACAGAAGAAATATCAGAGAGTTCCTTTACCACCTGCGCGCTACAGATGCAGCTGTACTTAATAACACGATAGCAGACAGGCTGCAAGATGCTCATCAGCGACTTCCCCGCAGGGTGGCAAGCAATATTCGGAACTCTGATGACATGCCCTCCTCAGACAAAATCGAGGAGCTCGGGGGGCCGCAGGTGACAACCCGAGCCAGTTCTTTTGTCGCACCTGAACGGCCTCGAATAACGTATATCTCCGGGGAACCTGACCAGCCGGGTCATATCTACCGTGTTGAACGATATGCTGCCGCAGCGAAGATGCTGGGGGCAATTACGAATATCGTAAGGGTGGAAGAAATTGCTGCTCGTTTACCTGAAATTTCAAGAGCTGACATCTTGATTATTTGGCGCGCCAGATGGGATGGGGCTGTTGCTCTGGCAGTCGACGCTGCCCGGCAACACGGCGCAGCCATAGTATTTGACGTAGATGATCTCATGTTCGAGCCTAAACTTGCAGCGAGGGAGGTGATAGATGGAATACGCAGCCAGGAACTCAATGAAAAACACGTGCAACAGGTCTATGAGCGTGTTCGGATGGCATTGCTTCGGGCCGATTATTGCATTGCTCCCACTCCCTTATTAGCTCAGCATATGCGCCAGATGGGGAAACCAACCTGGATTTTACCCAACGGCTTTGATGAAGAGACCTTGCGGGTTTCAAGAATGGCGGTCAGGAGACGTAAGCTCACAAAAGAAGACGGCCTAATTCGCATCGGTTACGCAGCTGGTACTCGTACCCACCAACGAGATTTTAGGCAAGCAGCGGGTGCTGTGGCCCGCGTCCTGCGGGAGCACCCTAACTCTCGTCTGGTACTTTTTTACCGGGATAGACAATGTCTCGCCATTTCTGAGTTTCCAGAGTTAGCTAGCTTAGAGTCCCAAATTGAGTGGCGGGCGTTTGTCCCATTGAATCAACTACCTGATGAAATGGCACGCTTTGATATTAACATTGCACCCCTTGAGGTGACAAATTTGTTTTGTGAGGCTAAAAGCGAGTTAAAGTATTTTGAGGCTGCCCTGGTTGGTGTACCAACGGTCGCGTCCCCGACGGAGCCTTTTCGGTTAGCAATCCGTGACGCGGTAACCGGTTTTTTGGCCGAAACTGAAGAGCAGTGGTATGAGGCTCTCTCAAGGTTGGTTAAAGATGCCGAGCTGCGAAGGCAAATTGCGCAAAATGCCTTTCATGATGTTCTTTGGTCGTACGGCCCAGAGCGGCAAATAGAGCTGATGGCCCCTCTGATTGAACAGGTATTGCATCGGGGGCGGCGTGCAGCGCTAGCTTTCCAACTTGAAATTTTGCGTGCTAGCGAATTAAAGACTAATGTTCCCACTATTCCTCAACATGAAATCGTCTTTGAACACGATGCGCTTCGTCCATCCGAAGTAACGGTGGTTATTCCGCTCCACAATTATCGACAATATATAACGCAAGCGCTCAACTCTGTTCGCAGGCAGACTATACCCGATATTGACGTGGTTGTGGTAGACGATGTATCTACCGATGATTCGCCTGCCCTTGCCCTGAAGTGGCTGAAACAACATGCGGAGCGTTTCAACCGCGCATTGCTGGTCAAGAACGCTACAAACGCGGGGTTGGACCTTACACGCAATGTTGGTTTTGCCGAGGCGGAAACTTCCTTTGTCTTGCCGCTGGATCCTGACAATGAACTATTACCCGACTGCGTTGCTCACTGTCTCGAGGTCATCAAGGAAACAGGGGCGTCTTTTGTATATCCACAAATCCAGCGTTTTGGTGACGATAGTGTTATGATGGGCTACCAACCCTTTGATGTCACCCGCCTAGCCGGTGGGAATTATATTGATGCCATGGCCTTGGTTCGAAAAGCTGCATGGAGTAGGGTTGGTGGCTATGACCTAGTGTACGGGTGGGAGGACTACGATTTATGGTGTAAATTCGCTGAGAGCGGGATGTTCGGTTGGAATGTGCCTGAGGTACTGGCGCGTTACCGCGTCCACGAGGCATCTCTGTGCAGAACGGAGACGGAGGTTCCCGTGTTCAAGCGGCGCTTAGTTACCTACATACAGAAGCGCCACCCGTGGCTTAAGGTGCCCTTACCAGCCCCAGACAACCAGCCTACGATATGCCCTGTCGTAGTCAAGGAAGTATCAGGGTCGGAGGCTGGTGAGAGTGGGTTTACAAATAGTGAGGATGCCGTCGGGCGTCTTAACCAAATCATCCCACTGTTGCGCTGTCCTGAAACTTGCGAACCACTCGAACTGGCAGATGGCAATACACTGCGTTCTGCTCGTAGCGGACGCGAGTGGCCAATCGTTCATGGCCGACCAATTCTTTTCCCCGGACTTGCGACTCCTAAAGTAATGCCGCAGGACCACATAAGTAATCCACTAAGCCACCGCGCACAAGAGTTAATAAAAAACGTACCAGGATGGATATTAAATTTGAGCGCTGGGGGCACAATATGCCGATGTGAAAATGTAGTTGAGGTTGAAGCGGCAATCTTTCACCACACTGATATAGTGGCTGACGCTCATATTTTACCTTTTGCCGATAACACGTTCTCAGCGGTTATAGCTATGAATGCGTTTGAGCACTATCATTCTCCTCTTCGTGTAGCCTCTGAAATTTATCGTGTACTTCGCCCTGGAGGGCAGGCCCTCGTCCATACAGCATTTCTTCAGCCCACGCATGAAGCACCGTGGCATTTTTACAATGTTACCCGCTATGGGCTTGAAAAGTGGTTCGAGCCATTTGAAATTCTTGACCTCCAAGTATCAGACAACTTCAACCCTGCTTATGCAATTTCCTGGCTCCTCTCGGAGGCTCAGTCAGCATTGCAAGCAGATATGGGTAAGCCCGCAGCTGAAATGTTTCGATCCACTTCGTGCGGTGAGTTAGTTGACCTTTGGCGCAAGCCGGCGCTGCGTCATTCCAAAATATGGCGGATGTTCTTTGGGCTGAGCCAGACGTCGCAGGAAAAGATTGCAGCAGGCTTCGAGCTATTCGTGAGGAAGCCATATCAAGATCAAGGCAAATGAAACGTGTTTGTATCTCCGCCATTTTGACAGACACAATTTGGTTGACGAATACGTCTGGTATTTTCTGCGCAGCTTGGAGGAGGTATCTAGTTCCATCGTTGTTACCACTTCAAAGGTCGGTCAAAACTATATTGCTCGGCTAAAGGAAATATGCCGTACCGTAATTGTGAGAGAGAATGTGTATCTCCTGAAGCCTGTGCCAGAGATTATGGCACAATAAATAGTGCGCATTATGCAAACGACATGGAGCGGGAAAGAAGAGCACTGAATGGGTACAATTACGTGCAGGCCTTTCCCGACCAAGAGGGCATATGCGGAAGAATAGAGGAGTTTATAAGGCAGAGAATCAAGGAGCGCGAGCCTAGGCGAAAAGCGAAAACGGTATGATATGCAAATACATTTCTAAGTAGGTTATGAAAATAAATTGCGTCTACCACCTTGTTATTTCTTGAATCAGGGTTATTGGCGACGAAGGCTGGAGAAGCTTTTTCAGACAAGTCAAGGGCTATCTTCTAGGCAAAATAGACAGAGCAAGTAAGCAACAGTGAGTAAGAAATTTCCTCTGGGCATGTATCAAAAAGTTCTTGAAAAACTATTTCGCCCGGGTACCAGAAGCCGCTATTATTATGAGCTTGGGCTGAGGGCCATCTGGGTCATCCGGAACGAAGGCTGGCACAGTTTCTTCAAAAAAACAAGAGGCTGGCTGGAACACAGATTCCCTCCACTAGATGCTGTTCCCAGGACACTTAGATATTACAAGACGCATGGCTTGCGCCAGACCGTAGCCGCAGTGCGTTATGAACTGGGTAAGAAGGGAACGGTCGCAAAGGATACAATAGAGGTGTATGCACCTTCTACGTCGAAGGGACCGACTAGTGCGGTCAGAAAGGTCTCATTCCTACCGGGCGATTTGATACGTCACCCTTCTAGTCAATCAAGCAGGTACAGAGTCTTCAATATCATTGAAGGCCTGACAGCTAAAGGAATCCAGTGCAACGTATTCTACAGGATGAACCGGCAAAACATCAAAGAACTCCTAACCTCTGACTTGGTGGTCATCTTCGGAGCAGCCATGTCTGAAAACGTACAGGTAACTATTGACACCTTTAAGCGGCACAATATACCCGTGGTTTTTGATTGCGACGAACTCGTATTCGAACCGGCATTAGCCAATTACATAGACTGGTATGAAGGGTGGTCAGCTTCCCAAAAATACGAGTTTGCCAAAAGTTTCCTTGACACTGTCAAAAGGTGCGATTTTGCCACGTGCACCACAGATTATCTGGCAAATAGGATCCGGGCGAGAGGCAAGGAAACCTTTGTCATCCCAAATACCATAAATAAGGCTCAATATGAACTGGCAGAGAAATTGACGACCAGGAGTTGCGGCCAAAAAAATGAAAAAATAAAGATAGGCTACTTTAGCGGTGGGAAATTACACAATAAGGATTTCCTGGAGGCGGTAGAAGCGCTGTATGAGGTACTGAATAGATATGAAAACACCGAATTCCATGCAGTAGGTGGCTTAGACTTGCCTCAAGGATTTAGCAGGTTTGGCGACAGGGTTATTAGAAAAGAGTTTATGCCATACCTCGACATGCTCGAATATGTATCACAGACGGACATCAACATCGCTCCTCTCGAACGAAATAATCCGCTCAAGGACGGGAAAAGTGAACTGAAAATCTTTGAAGCAGCCTTAGTGAGTGTCCCTACGGTCGCATCCAGGACAGATAGCTACAGCAAATGCATCACAGACGGAAAAAACGGCTTTCTGGCGGGTTCAAAAGAAGAGTGGGTAAAAAAACTGGTCTTGCTTATAGAGAACAAAGAAATTAGAGAGAATGTGGGGGCCAATGCAAGAAAAGATTTCATAGCTAAGTTTTATATAGAGAATGTAGCAGATGACGTAATTGAAATATACGAAGACATCAT
This sequence comes from uncultured Dehalococcoidales bacterium, assembly GCA_964586515.1. Lineage (GTDB taxonomy): Bacteria > Chloroflexota > Dehalococcoidia > GIF9 > AB-539-J10 > RBG-13-51-36. Next base: position 171,929 of record CAZPGJ010000004.1, on the reverse strand, counting down.
AGAACGGAAAGCGTTCGCAAAAAAGCTACTTAAGGAATCCCGAGGCTCAATCATAGCAGACTCAGCCGGGGATAGTCATGCGTCTTGTGAACAGGTATCAAAGGACAGTTGAAAAGTTCTTACGCCCGAGCGTCAGAGGACGTTACTACTTCGAGCTCAGGCCGACAGCTATCAGGGTCATCCTAAATGAAGGCTGGAGCAGCTTCTTCAGGAAAGTGAAGGCATATCTTGCAGGCAAAAGAGATGCACAGGTGGGCAGCCATGGGTAACGAATTCTTGCTGAATACACGTCGAAAGGTTCTTAGGAAACTATTTCGCCCGGGTACCAGAAGGCGCTACTATTATGAGCTTGGACTGAGGGCCATCTGGGTCATCCGCAACGAAGGCTGGAGGAGCTTCTTCATAAAAGGAAGATGGTGGCTGAGAGTTTATACATCGTTTCGCGTAGATGCCGTCTCGAAAATCCTTAAACGGCAGCGCAACTTCGAAATTTATGCCCCTTCGGTTTCAAAGCTTTCATCTGGAATCATCGGATCTCGAACGATAAAGGGGGTGGTATTCGTACCGGGCGACGAGGTCAGCCAATTTGTCTTTACATCCTGCAGGTACAGAGTCTATAACATTATTGAAGGTTTAGCGAGCAGAGGAATCGAATGTTACGTTTGCCGTGAAAGGATCGCGGAAAGGCTGGAGGAGCTTCCAACTCCAGATGTGGCGATAATCTTCAGGGCAGCCCTGTCTGAAAATATGCAAAGAATCATTGACGAATTCAGACTGCACGACGTACCTATCGTCTTTGACTGCGACGACCTCGTATTCGAACCGGAATCAGCCAATTTTATATACCCTTGGAAAAGCTGGACGGCTTCCCAAAGATATGAGTATCCCAAGAGTTTCCGTGACACTTTAGACAGATGCGATTTCGCCACCTGCCCCACAGATTATCTGGCAAGCAGGAGCCGGGCCAGGGGCAAGAGAACATTCGTCGTCCCAAATACCATAAATAAAGCTCAGTACGAACTGGCAGAAAAATTGATGTCCAGGGGGTACGCCGAAGAGAAGAAGAAAATAAAGATAGGCTACTTTAGCGGAACAGTGACGCACGACAAGGACTTCTTGGAGGCAGCGGACGCACTGTATGAGATATTGGAAAGATATGAAAATACGGAATTACATATAGTAGGCGCTGTAGTCTTGCCCAAAGGATTCAATAGGTTCGGTAGCAGGATTGTCAGAAAACCGTTTATGCCCTACCTCGACATGCTCGACCATCTATCCCGGCTGGACATCAACATCGCACCTCTGGAACAAAATAACCCGTTCACTGCCGGGAAAAGTGAACTGAAAATCTTTGAAGCAGCCTTAGTGAGCGTCCCCACCGTCGCATCCCGAACTGATAGTTACGGTAAATGCATTACAGACGGTAAAAACGGCTTTCTGGCGGGTTCAAAAGAAGAGTGGGTAAAGAAACTGGTCTTGCTTATAGAGAACAAAGAAATTAGAGAGAATGTGGGGGCCAATGCAAGAAAAGATTTCATAGCTAAATTTTATATAGAGAATGTGACAGACGACGTAATTAGGACATATGAAGACATCGTGAGTAGTTATCGGAAGGAAAGAAGCATATTCCATCCTCTTAAACTAATTAGTCTCCGTGAACCGAAGGCGTTAGCGAAGAAGGCTGGCGATAAGCCAGCGGCTGTGGCAGTCACCCTCGTAAGAAACGAGGGAGACATGATTGCGGCATGGATGTCCCACATTTGCGCCCTATTCGACATGGTCTACACAGCCGACCATCTCTCAACTGATGGGACCCGGGAATTCCTCCTCCAGATGGCAGAAGCTCGAGATAATATCAAGGTGTTTTCCTTCGACAATCCGGGGTATTATCAGGCGGACATTACAAACAAACTGGCTGGAATTGCCGCCCACGAGTATCCTGATTCCTGGATTTTCCCCCTTGATGCGGACGAGTTCCTATCCATCACAAGCCGGATTGAGTTCCTATCGCATATCAAGGACGCGAAAAGTGACTATCTGCTGGCATTCCATTGGAAAAACTGCGTCCCGGCATCCCTGACAACAGATGAAGAGTTTACATTTGCATCGCCCTGCCTGATTCCCCCCTTTCGAGGCGCCTACAAGAAGGTTGCCATACATTCATCAGCATTCATTAACAAGAGCTGGCGATTCATCCAGGGAAATCACGGCGTCAAAGATGACTCGGGCGAGACAGTTAGCGGACTAACTGAAGTTGACCTCGGTGAGCTGATACACATACCGATTCGCAGCCTGGACCACTTCGCCTTAAAGTTTATACAGATTTATCTCGCTTATGATGCGCTCCCGGCTGCCCGTAAGGACCCCAGGTGGGGATTTCATTGGAGAGATATGATTGAAAGGGTGCTGAAGAAGGGAACGTTAAGCCTTGATGTGGTTCGTGACTTCGCCGCGTACTACGGTCAGCCCAGCCTGTATAGCGCTGATGGCGTAAGCATTGACGACTTACTAGCGGCTGGCTGGACCCGCGCCCCTCTCGATATTGCTCATCTCGAACCGCTGCCCCAAATCCGCCGCCGTTACAAGTTTTTGCAACTGGCAAAGGAGTTCCTAAAGGAACACAAGAACAAAAAACTGGAGAAGTTCCTTAGGGTTGTGGGGACAGGCAATCCAGAAGGAGAGACGGGAATTGCTGCACTTAATAGCTGCGCAAATGCGTCGAAGTTTGGCAGTCTAGCGCCCGCATTCACCGAAGATACGGAGTTTTTGAAGTCGCTTACGGAGACAGAACTCCTGAGCCAATTCCTCTCAAAGGCCTTTACGCCTCACGAAGATCCGGCCCTGTCTGCATGGGAGGCACACATACCGTTTCTGTTCTGCCTTCTGGGTTTTATGAAACCAAGACGCTTTGTCGAGCTTGGGGCCCACTACGGAAATTGCTTTTTCGCAGCATGTCAGGCCTCACGCGACATGAGATCAGCAATTGAATGCATCGCCATTGATGCCTGGCAGGGTGATAAACAAGCCGGCTATTACGGAGAAGACGTTTTTAGAGAATTCACGTCCATCCTGAATAGAAAATATCAGAATTGCGGCAAGTATATTAGAAAGACATTTGACGCAGCCTGTCTCCAATTTGAAGCTGGTTCCATCGATCTTTTGCACATTGATGGCCTACATACCTACGAAGCAGTCTCTCACGACTTCAACTTATGGCTGCCCAAGATGTCTGACCGTGGAATTATTATGTTACACGATACTCAAGAATATGGGGAGACGTTCGGGGTATGGAAATTCTGGCAAGAGGTCAAAAGTCTCTACCCGTCATTTGAATTTGAGCACGGGCACGGCCTTGGCGTTCTGCTGGTTGGAAACAATCCTACGCCACAGGTCCGAAGACTATTCGATATTATTGTACGGACAGATTATGAGGGGTTGATGAGGTTCTTGTTCTCCCATCTCGGCGAGCTTTCGCCAATACTGATTGGCCAGGGTAGCGCGCTACCATGAGTCTCATAAACAGAGCCAAGGAGATCTATGGTCAGAAAGGTATTTTGAAGCATCCCCTTGCATTCACGCGCTACCTATTATTCGCGCTTGATAAAACACTTACTGCAAAGAAATCCCGTTTCAAACGAGTCCAAAATAATCAATTAAGTCGAAATGACAAATTGCGGATGGGCTGTAGTGTCACTTCAGGCGTTGGCCTGGAAATAGGCCCACTGCATGTTCCTGTCGTTAGGAAAGACGAAGGCACTATTTATTATGTTAACCTTTTTTCGACTGAACGATTAAGGGAGAAATATAAGGGCGCCCGATGGTTAGAAATAGGAAACATCGTCCCAGTAGATTTTGTTATTGAAGAGATTTCCTACGAAGATATTCTATCCAAGGTAAAAACGATTGACTATATTATTGCATCTCATATTCTTGAACATTGTCCGAATCCCCTTGGCTGGTTGAGATGTCTTGCGAAAATAATACAACCAAAAGGTATAATATCCCTCGCAATACCAGATCGGCGATATACATTCGATTATTATAGAAGAGAAACCACATTAACCCAATTACTGGCTTATGACTTAGAAGGGCTTACAAAACCATCAATTGAACAAGTCCTGGATTGTTTTATGAATATTTGCAAAGTTGATACAAAAGATGCATGGACTTTAGACTATTCTGCCTTTAAACCAGAAAAACAGCATGAATTCCATTCCGCAGATGATATTATCAAACTAATTGAAAGAGAAAGGAATGACGCATATACCCATTGTACCGTGTGGACTTTTGAATCATTTTGTGAAATATTTCCTCAAGCAATGAAGCTAGCAAATATCCCCCTAGAGATCAGTTGTGCGTATGAACCAGAAAAATTTTCGAACGAGTTTATTGTTCAATTGAAGGTATGCCAGCCTGTTAACTCACAATGAATAGTTTTAACAGGCTATTATTCAGGTGTTACATAACACATTTATCCCAATGGAGTATGCCAAAAACGACCAGAAAACTCTAATTCACAGTTTCCTATAAAACGGGGTAGGGTCACGAGGCCCAGAACAAAGCTGACCACTAGTCTCTCCGTCCCACGCATGCCTCCTCCTTGACAAAACAGTTGTTACCAGACGGTAGCCATCGTATCTAACTCTAATCAGTGAAACAAGTCCAGCAGTTGAATAACAAGACTGCTTATCACTGTTGACCATGTATTAATTGATAAAGGCATAATTGACTCAGACTTTATTTTTTTATCTTACGAAAGAGACCTTAATTTACCTTGGTATTGTCATTATGACCAGCTTTGCTGGAACGTCGGTCGATACGGAGGTTTCTAGGTTTGTGAAGGGCCTGTGCATGTCTCGTTATCCACTGGGCAGCGTCAAGGAGAGTGCCTGCGGTATAATCTGGAGAGCCTAGGATATCCTTTCCTTGTTTAGGCTCTGTAGCTACGAGGACCGTTGTGCATCCCAAATTTCTGCCAGCTTCTATGTCCATGGGCAAATCCCCAACCACATAGGACGAATTGAAATCTATCGCCATATCCTGGGCAGCCCGGCGAAAAAGAGCTGTTCGTGGTTTTCGGCAGTCGCAGCCGTCGTCAGGATGATGCGGGCAGTAGTAAATAGCATCTACCTTCGCTCCAAGCTTAGCAAGCTCGTCTTTCATCTTCTCGTGAATTTTAGCCAGCGTATGCTCTGTAAAATAGCCTCTAGCAATACCTGACTGGTTGGTGATGACTATAACCTTGAAACCGCTATCATTTAGAAGCTTTATCGCCTCAGGAACGGTGGGGAGCAGTTCAAAATCCTCTGGCCGCCGGCAATAGTGAACATCCCGGGCAATAGTACCATCCCTATCCAGGAACACTGCTCTGTTCTTCATACGTTATTTTCACCTTCCTTGATTTTACATCCTCATTCGCTTTGAGGTATTTGTCAATGGTGCCAATGTCAATGAGGTAATCTTCGTGTCTAAGTACATACCCGTAAACAGGAAGATTTGCTCTTATGAGTTTAGGGAAGACGTCGTAGGCGAAATCGCAAAAGCCCTGGCTCGGTATAAAGTCAAGAACATCCCTTTCTAACACGTATATCCCACCACTCGCCACATTCCCCGGTTCAGTTCCCTTCCGGGGCTTCTCAAGAAAAGAGAGAATCCTGCCGCCTTTTTCCATCTGAACAACACCAACTTCCGAAGGATTAAACGTCTCGGTCACTGCTAACGTTGCTAAAGCCTGCTTATCCCAGTGGAGCTTCATCATGCTCGAGAGGTCAAAATTGGTAAGGACATCCCCATATACAACAACAAACGCGCCATCAAAAAAATCCTCAACATTTTTCACCCCGCCAGCAGTCCCCAGAAGTGCATCCTCATCAGAGTAACGGATTTTAACTCCAAACCGAGAGCCATCGCCAAGCGACTCCTTTATCCTGCTACCCAGGTGGTGGAGATTGACGCATACTTCTCCTATGCCATGGCTTCTGAGCCAGGCAAGGGTATAATAAATCAGTGGCACACCCGCTACAGGTAAAAGCACCTTCGGAGTTTCCAAGGTGAGTGGTCTTAGCCTGGTGCCTTCTCCTGCGGCAAGTATCATTGCCTTGACGATGCAGCTATTGCTTATATCCATCAGGATGGTCCTTAAGCCAGCGCCAGGCGCTCTCGACGATATCTTCGAGTTTAGAAAATTGAGGTTTCCAGCCCAATCCTCGCATGGCTCGTTCTGCACTGGCCACAAGGGTTGTGGGATCCCCAAGACGGCGAGGGCAAAATTTGACCGGGATTTCCACGCCTGCAACTTCCTCCGCAGTTTTGATGACCTCGAGCACCGAATACCCTTTGCCATTTCCTAAGTTATAAATGTTACCGCTCAGGCCACCTATCTTTTCTAGAGCTAAGAGATGGGCCTGGGCAATATCCACCACATGAACGAAATCCCGGATGCAGCTCCCATCCTTCGTTGGATAGTCTGTGCCAAATACAGAAACCGGATTGTTTATGTTCAAGGCTGCTTTAAGGACGTTTGGGATGAGGTGTGTCTCGGGACGATGGTCTTCACCCAGAAGCTTTGTCGCCCCAGCAGCACAAAAATACCTCAAGGATATATGCTTAATCCCATAGGCTCTGCCATACCAGCTAAGAATACGTTCAAACATAAGCTTAGATTCGCCGTAGGCATTTATTGGTGCTTTAGGATGCTCTTCCCCTATGGGTGTGGACTCAGGTTCTCCATAAACTGCGGCGCTTGACGAAAAGACCAATTTGTGGACTTGGTGCTTTCGCATCGCTTCCAGCAGGTTTAAGCTCCCGACTACATTATTCTGGAAATACCTCCAGGGGTCGGTTATGGAGAACTCCACCACTGTCTCGGCTGCCATGTGCATTACAGCATTAATCTTAAAACGGCGAATTATTTCCTCAAGTGTCTCAACGCTGCATATATCGCCCAATACAAATTCAGCGGGTGATAAGACAGCTTCCTTATGTCCCTGTCGCAGGTTATCAAGGACAATTACTTTATGCTTTTGTTTTAGTAAGTGCTCGGTGACGATGCTTCCGACGTACCCAGCCCCCCCGGTAACCAGAACATTCATTCTAAAGCGCCTCTCTTAAACAGGTGGTGATAACATGCTCAAGAAGCAGGTGTACATCCTCGACCTGCTCCATATTATGGCTGGGAACTATAATGGCAATATCCACAAGGCTCTTAAGTTTTCCACCGTCAAAACCGATAAAGCCGATGGTGCTAGCCCCCTTGGCCCTTGCCACATTCATAGCTTTCAGCACATTTAGCGAATTGCCACTTCCACTGATGCCAATCACAATGTCTCCAGAATCAACACAGTTCTCCAACTGTTCAGCGAAAATATTTTCATAAGAGGTGTCATTCGCCCAAGCTGTAAGCACGGGGGTATTGTCAGTCAAAGCAAAGGCTTTTATCCGTGGCTTTCCCTCGCGGATAGCTCCCTTGGAAAGGTCACTGGCGAAATGTGAGGCGGTAGCTGCTGAACCTCCATTGCCAAAAATGAAAACTTTATTGCCTTCGAGTCGTGCTTTTTCTAACGAATTAACAACCTCGGCAATCTTCTCTACTGGAAGCTTCTCCAATGTGGCACTCACACCAGATATGTATTTAGCTATAGCATCCAAGACCTTCAACTCTCTCTCCTATAGTTAAAAATTACTTTGCTTCCATCTGCCTCAAAGCGGAAAGGAAGCTCTCGAAGTTTGAGGATTTTTCTCACTGTATCTTGTTTTTCCTTCGGACAATATAGGAGCAAAAAACCACCCCCTCCAGCTCCGCTAATCTTGCCGCCGATGGCTCCCGCTTTCCGAGCAGCCTCATACCTTTCGTCTATCTGGGGATTGGTTATCTTGCTGGCAAGGGTCTTTTTCAATTCCCAACTTGAGTGCAAAATCTCTCCCAACTCATCAAAAGCACCTTGCATGATAGCATCTCTCGCCCGAAAGGCAAGTTTTTTCATTTCACCCAACACGTTAAGACGGTCGTTTATGTTTGCTTTCTGCTCCTTTAAAATTTCGCCTGCTTTTCTAGTCATGCCTGTATAGAAGCAAAGGAGATTATCATTTAGTCTTCTCTTCTCTTCGGGAGAAAGCTCAACTTTATCAACTTCAACGCCAGCATCGCTGAAGGTGATGAAGCGAAGATTGCCGTATGCTGCGATGTATTGATCTTGTCTCCCTATGGGGTGCTTCAGCATGTCTATCTCTATGCGGCATGCTTCCTGAGCTAAAGTCTCGGCTGTCCTGAGTTCGCCCCTGTAAGCATAGAGAGCTTGAAGCAACCCTACAGTAACACTACTCGATGAACCAAGGCCAGTTCCTTCTGCAGGTACATCAGCAAGGGTTGTAATCTCTATCCCTTTGCTTACTCCCGTTATTCTCATAGCTTCTCTGACGAGCTCATGGTCGAGGTCATCTACCCTTTCTACTCGCTCTCTTTTCGTGTAGTTCAGGCAAATTAGATCATCAAATCTCTCCTTTACAATGACAAAGACATATTTATCAATGGCAGTACTAATGACAGCCCCACCATGAGATAAATAGAAGTCATCAAAATCAGTGCCCCCTCCAACAAAACTTACCCTTAAAGGAGTTTGAACTACAATCACTAGCTTCCTCCTATAGTGCCATCAAAGCTGACCAAGACACCCACTAAGTGTTACTCAAAGGAGTATTTATGTCTGAAGCTGTATCCTCTATAATACTTGAATACAAGGTTGCATAGCAACCGTTTCCTTATCGTTTAACATGTCCTTTGTTTATCATATACTCTCTAAGTGCTTCTCGCCAACGTCTCATGTCATCCATGCCCAGGAGACGCAGGTGGTAATTGTCCAGCACCGAGTAGCGGGGTCTCCGGGCTTTCTCAATCCTCTACAATGCTACTTCGACAAGAGCAGCAGTAGTGGCAGGCGGTGGCACATCCAAGCCTTCCGCCTTGAGTCCTGCAATGTGGAATTGAATAGCCTCTTTTATTCTTTCCGTCGTTTCCTCTACACTTGCCCCCGTAGCTACACAGCCGGGCAAATCCGGACAGTATGCAGAATAATTACCATCAGCCTTCTCAATTACAATTGTATATTTAAACATCTCTTCCCACTCCTTTCAGACCAGCTTGCTTTAGTATACTGTTTAGAGTTCCCCTGCCAACATCATTACTTAACTTCCCGGAAATAGTCACCAACCCCAGTCTAGAGTCGGAAGTTAAATTAGTCAAGCGAAATTTACCTCTTCGACTTCGCTCAGCACAGGCCTGAGCAGAGGTTAGATTCTTCGTCCCGATTGCATCGGGACTCAGAATGACGAGAGGTCCAGCTTTAGCCTCGCGCGGCACGACCCTGAAGGGTCGCACTCTCGTTCATTCCAGACCTAATATCACCTTGATAGCTATGCCAAGCTCTCCTAAATAGTCTTCTCCAATACTGCCTATCTTCCGCACCAGTCTTCTTTTGTCAATGACTCTTATCTGCTCACACAGAAGTATCGAGTCCTCTGCCAATCCTCCAATACCAGCAGGTATCCTGACATGGGAAGGTAGCTTAACCTCTCTTATCCTTGTGGTGAATGGAATGATGACCGTGTGAGGGCTAGCTGCATTTGCTCTGTCTACCTGTATTACTAGGGCAGGCCTTATGCCTGCTTGTTCTGCGCCTACAACAGGATTCAGGTCGACTAAGAAAATATCTCCTCTTTTTATGTCCACTTTATCTTGCCAGCAGCCAGCATCTCTTCGTAGGCTGACAGTTGGTTCAAATAGTCGCCCATCCCATATTCTGCCAGGGCAGATTGTGCTTTCCCTTTTACCTCTAGAAATTCGATGAAGTCGGCAATTTCATCGAGCTTATCCTCTGGCAAAGATTGTATCTTATTGATAAGGCGCTCCCTGATCGCCATCTTAACTACCTCCTTTGCTCTTAGTTCTTCCGTCCTTTCTCACCCGCAGATTACCTCCATTTGCTGCTTCACAATATCAATCAGGTATGGGCTTATGGACTTCTCCGTCAGCAAGTCTACCTTTATTCCTAATGCTTCATGGAGCTCCCTCTCCATCCTCACTAGCTCAAGAAGGCTTTTCTTTTCCGAGAATTCTACAATGACATCAATATCGCTGTCTGGTCTCTCTTCCCCTCTAGCATAGGAGCCAAAGATGGCTATCTTGGTTGCACCTTGCTCCTTAAGTGCCTGAGCAATTTTCTCAAGGATTCTGGCCCTATCCATCTTGTCCTCGGATAATACACATATTTCTTAACTCCTAATGTGGACAATCATACGATATATACAGAAGAGAAGCAAGCGAATTGCTGTTTTGCCTGAAGATTTTAGATAGCTGATATATGTTTGTGAAGGTGAGTAGCGGTGTACCTTCAGGTGTGCCTAACGAGATGGACAAAGTAAGAAAAATCAAGCATCAAAAGGTAAAAATAACAGTTTAGGATTCAAAAATGTTCCTTCTACACCGCCCGCCCCGTTCGCCTTTACTTAGGACAGGCCCTTCGATTCCGGTCATGACAGACTTGAGCAGAGAGGGGAGATTCTTCGCTCCGACAAGTCGGGGCTCACAATGACACGGCCCTGTCATTGCGAGGCTGGTGAAACCAGCCGAAGCAATCTCGGAGATTGCCGCGCGCCCCCGCCTGCCAAGCCTTGGCTCGCCTGCCGAAGTCGTACGGCGAGCAGGCGGGCAGGTCGCTCGCAATGACATGTGGGGAAGGGCTCACAATGACGTGGGAAAAGGGCTGATTGCTTTCAGGCGATGTGACCTCTGGCTATCAGGTAATCTTTTAGCGCTTCTTGCCAGGGCCTCATGTCGTCCATGCCCAGGAGACGCAGGTGGTAATTATCCAGCACCGAATAGCGGGGTCTCCGGGCTTTCTGGGGGTACTGGCCTGAAGTTATGGGGGCGACCGGGGTCTTTATGCCAGCCAGCCTAAATATCTCTGTGGTGAACTCATACCAGGAGCAGGTGCCTCTGTTGGTGATATGGAATATGCCGTAATAGTCGGTGGTCATTAGCTGGCCTATTTTTTGGGCTAAGTCACTGGTGTAGGTGGGGGAAAAGACCTGGTCATTGACCACCTTGAGTTCATCGCGCTCTCTGGCCAGCCTGAGCATGGCCTCAATGAAGTTGCCGCCTTTGCCGCTGGAGCCGGCCACGCCGAAAAGTCCCGAAGCCCTGGCGATGAAGTGTCTATGGCACAGATGGCGGACAAGGGTTTCCCCAGCCAGCTTGGATTTTCCATAAACGCTCAGGGGAACAGGTGTATCGAATTCGGTATAGGGGGTAGTCCGCGGCTTAGCCTCGCCGCCGAAGATATAGTCGGTGCTGATGTGGACCAGCCGGGCTCCGAGTTCTTGGGCAACCACAGCGACATTGCGGGCCCCCAGAGCATTCACCTGGAAAGCTTTATCTTTTTCGTCTTCGCAGTCATCAACTCGAACATAAGCGGCGGTATTTATAATAATAGCCGGCTTGTGTTTCAGCATGGCTTCCCTGACAGAAGCCATATCGGCAATTTCGATATCAGCATGCGTAAAGGGAACGACATCGAAGTTATGCAGGGTTCGGCACAAATCAGTGCCCAGTTGCCCGTTAGCGCCTGTGACCGCTACTTTCACCTTTTGAGGTACATTTTCTTGTAGTATTCGGAATACTCGCCGCTTTTGATTGACCGCCACCAGGACTCGTTCTTTAGATACCAGTCAACAGTAGCGCTCAAAGCTTTTTCAAAGGAATAATCTGACTTCCAGCCCAGTTCTGTGGCTATTTTGGCGCAATCCAGAGCGTAGCGGCGGTCGTGGGCAGGACGGTCGGTAACGAATTGCATCAGGCTCTGTGGTTTGCCCAGCAGCTCCAGCAGCTTGCGGATAATTTCCAGGTTGGTCTTCTCATTGCCGCCGCCGATATTATATATCTCTCCGGGCTGGCCTTTCTGAATGACGGCATCCAGAGCCCGGCAGTGGTCAACTACAAAGATCCAGTCCCTGATGTTGAGGCCATCGCCATAGACGGGGATTGGTTTATCTTCCAGGGCATTGGTGACAGCCAAGGGAATTAATTTCTCAGGAAACTGGTACGGTCCGAAGTTGTTGGTGCAGCGGGTGATAATTGTCGTCAGATGATGGGTCTTGAAGTAGGCGCGACATAAAAGGTCAGCAGCGGCTTTGCTGGCTGAATACGGGCTGTTGGGAGATAAAGTTGATTCTTCAGTAAAGCGGCCGCTATTAATAGAGCCATAGACTTCATCGGTGGACACTTGGATAAATCTTTGAATCCCGTGCTTTTTTGCCCCTTCGAGGAGCACCTGAGTCCCTTTAACATTAGTCTCGATGAATGGCGAGGCGTCCAGGATGCTGCGGTCAACGTGGCTCTCAGCAGCAAAGTTCACAATGACATCGGGCCCCTGGCTCAGCAGCTTATCTACCAGCTTCCTATCAGCTATGTCTCCTTTGACAAAGTGGTAGCCGGACTGGTCTTGTATGTCTTTTAAGTTTTCCAGGTTGCCGGCATAGGTGAGCTTGTCCAGATTGGTTATCTCCCAATCCGGGTGCGCCTGCCACATATGACGAATGAAATTACTGCCGATAAAGCCGGCGCCGCCGGTGACAAGTAGCTTCATTTTGCCTCCTCTGCATAGTAAAATTTGATATCCGCATTCTTTAGCGCAGGCCATTTCTTGTCTTTTTCAGATAGAATCGGCTCCTTAACAGGCCACTCGATATCCAAGTCCTCATCATTCCAGATAATACCAGCTTCAGATTCAGCGGAGTAGACATTGGTGGTTTTATATATGACCTCGGCAATTTCTGAAAGGACACAGAACCCATGAGCAAGGCCTGCCGGAACATAGAGAATATTTTTATTCTCTTCCGATAAGATTACCCCTACCCATTTACCCCAGGTAGGCGAGCCCTTTCTAATGTCAACGGCGACATCAAATATCTCGCCCCTTATCACCCTCACCAACTTTCCCTGTGCAAAGGGTGGGTTTTGATAATGCAATCCCCTCAGGACCCCTTTACCAGAACGGGAGTGATTCTCCTGGACGAAATTTACCTTTATGCCAGCAGTAACAAAATTCGTCATCTTGTATGTTTCCGTAAAGAAACCCCTCCCATCCACAAAAACCTCTGGTTTTATCAAGACTACCCCCGGAATCTCTAACCTATTGAAAGCAAATGGCATAGTTTGCCCTCTTTAATCACCCAGTAGGGGTCAGGAACTGGGGATCGGGGACTGGGTTCTGTGTTTTAAAGACCCCCGCAAACCATTAAGCATACGCCCAATCTCCGCCATTTTATCCATCAATTGCCCTATATTCTCTTCACTAACGCAGTCCAAGCGTCGAGCAATCAAAATGTGAGTCTCTAATTCAGCAAGGGAACCATAAGCGATTGAAAGGTGATGGAGAAACTCTTTTGTACGTCCCCGTTCTCGGCCTTCGGCTATATTGGCTGGAATTGAAACCGCTGAACGTTGCAACTGACTTGAAAGCCCATAGACTTCTTCCTTGGGAAATTCCTTTGTCAGTCGATAGCAATCTTCTACCAGATCCATCGCCCTTTGCCATACCTCCAAGTCCTGATAACTACGAATTGTTATAGGCTTTTTCTCATACCGACCCCTGATTCTCTAGTCCCTGACCCCTTCTCACAGTTCTACTTTGGCATCATCTCCGATAAAGAGCGTGGTTGCCTTGAAGCCGTCTCCGCGCCTGGTCACGACTGCACACCGACCGATGACACAGTCACTCAACCGCTCGATATTGCGAATAGAGCAGTTTTCCAAGACAACCGAGTGCTCTATGCCGGACCGTTCAATAGTCGTTCCCGCAGCAATGCTGGTAAAAGGACCAATATAGGAGTCCTTGATATGGCAATTCTCACCAATAGATACCGGCCCCCTGATGGTACTGTGTTCTATGCTTGTTCCCTCTCCGACCTCGACTCTGCCTGCCACCTGGCTGGCGGCATCAATCTCACCTCTTAAATCGCGTTTCATAAATTCATCAAGGACAATACGGTTAGCTTCCAGGAGGTCATCTTTCTTCCCTGTATCCAGCCACCAGCCGGTGAGGATGTGACTGCACACTTTTTTGCCGGAATCAATGAGTTGTTGAATGGTATCGGTTATTTCAAGTTCTCCTCGCCATGAGGGTTTTATCCTGTCTATCGCCTGATGTACGTCCCTGGTGAAGAGGTAAACGCCGGGCACCGCCAGATTAGTTTTCGGTTCCCGTGGCTTTTCCACAATCCTGGTTATCTCGCCTTTTTCGTTTAGTTCAGCAACGCCGAATAGGCGTGGGTCGGCAACTTCTTTAAGCAGAACAAGTGCATCAGCCTTCTTTGTAGTAAACTCTTTAACAAAGCTCTTGACGCCGCCCTGAATAAGATTATCGCCAAGAAACATCAAGAAAGGAGAATCGCCAAGGAAGTCTTGCGCTGTCTTCACAGCATGGGCAAGACCCAAAGGTTCGGATTGTAAAATGTAGGTAATTTGAGCATTCCACTTTGAACCATCTCCCACCACTTCCTTAATCCTCTGCCCTGTTTCCGGTGAAATAATAATACCAATATCCCTTATCTCGGCCTCAGCAATTTGCTCCAAAACGTAGTAAAGTATTGGTTTATTAGCCACCGGAATAAGCTGTTTAGCCAAGGTGTTGGTCAGTGGCTTAAGTCTAGTTCCCTTACCACCAGCCAATATTAATGCTTTCATTCCAAATGCCATTCCCTAGGGGGTAGCAAATATTATACCACCCTGCTTAACTCCATTACTCAAGATTGCTAACCTACCACCTTCTTACTTTTTAAGCACTTTATCAGAAGAGCGTTTGACAACGCAAATTGTCATTGCGAGGCACACGCTTCTTCTGTCATTGCGAGGCACGACACCCCCTTTGTCATTGCGAGGCTGACGAAGTCAGCCGAAGCAATCTCGGTGGGGGCAATAGAGATTGCCACGCTCCCGCCTGCCAAGCCTTGGCTCGCCTGCCGAAGTCGTACGGTGAACAGGCGGGCAGGTTGCTCGCAATGACAACAAAAGAGGAAAGGTCGGAATACCAAGATGGCTCAGTAAGCAGTCTTATGTTTTCCAGCTTCCCGTGAAGAGGCCATCAGGGATTATTACCTGGTACTGACGTTCTAGCAGTGCCCCAACTATGAGAGCCCACAAATCCCCCTCCACTTGCAATGGATGGCTGTATTTTTACTCAGGACCCGCCCAGGTACTCGAAAACTTTCACGGTTGTTTGATTTGTAGTGTCGCCAGATGAATAGACGCGCTCATAGCTGTTCAATGCTTCAAGAGGCACAATGCTAGTAAAGGGGCTGGTGCCCACTATTCTATAGTTTCCAGACGTCTGGCTTGCGACATAAGCTTGAGCCTCTTCATAGCTGGAGAAATATTGCGCACCGGTGACTTCCATATACTCCTGTCCCGTACTGGTCACCTTATTTTCATAAGATATGACTATCGGTTTCGTGGGAGTCACGGCTTGGCCGTCAAAGTTGTAGAGCCTAACCACAAGAGAGTCGTAGTAGGTGGGATAGAATAAATATGTCCATTGCCCACCACCACTTGATGAAGGCACGTAATAAATTCCGTAAAACTTGCTTTCATTGCTGCCAGCCCACTCTGCCATAGCATAGAACTTCGCTGGCGTTGCCATTGCATAGTCAATCATCACATATTTCGTACGTAAGTCGTACCGCTCCACAATTTCCCGGGCTGAACTATCATTCTGGGCGGTAAAGAACTCGCCGGCTTCCTTAGCCCCATTCTGGCCAGGATTGGCATTGGGTATGCGATGGGCAATCTGCATGATAAAGTAGCCATAGTCCCACCAGGACATTACGCCGTAGGCGGTCTCGGGATATTTAAACTCACTCTGCGGCGGGTATATCTCATAATAGGAATTGGGGTCACTAAAAGGTTCGGGACTGTTATCCCTTAGCCATACACATGCGCTATACCACCCCTCGTTCATAATCTGATTTGGCATCGCGGCAATATACGGTGTGTATCCAATGGAAAACCAATCCGGACCACTTCCAGCAATTTTGGTAGGCGTCTTCCCCCGCACTCCAATACTGGGGAAAAAGACGACGAAAAAGAGGATTATTCCCACGATGATGACATTTACCCAGGCGCCTCTGGGCTGCATAAATGTTTTTTTCCTTGCTTTCTCCTTGGCTTTTTTCCCTTTCTTGAATTTCTTAACCGCTCCCACAAGTTCCTTAGGCTTAGCCAGCAATTTTCTCAATCCAGCCAAGTCCAGCATTTTCCAGGAGAAATACCCTGTGAGCAAGGCAGCATTTACGACATAGTAGTAACCGAAGCGGCGCTGTCCAAAGACTGCTATCAACATCATAATGCTCCATACCAGGAACAGGGTCTTGTCGGCACTTCTTTCCTTAATAGCGATGTAAATAAGCATGGCAAAGGAGACAAATGAGATGAAGAAGGAGGTGTTAAAGTTGGCCCAGGCTATGCTCAAGTCCAGGGGATGCACCTCCATGACAGTCAGCATCGCGCCAGCCGGACTGAAGACCCTGAATTGGCTGAACATGTACCCAAATAGGGAGGGATTGATAGCATGCAAAGCAGCCAGCCCGATTCCAAGCAGTGCCAGTAGAGCCAAAGGGTAGTAAACAGGCCTCAAATTCCTGCCCGACATGAGCCGCGAGATAACGCTTAAGAGTACGGGCACCAATATGGCAATTGGCATAGATACACGATAAAGCCCTTCAAAGCTGCCACTGCCCAATAACGGAAGAAGCATGAGGAAGGCGATAAGGAAAAGAGGAGTGCCTATAATGCACAGATAGTCGCTCGATTTACGCGTCATGTGGTCCCCTACGAACTGAATCACCAGGTAAACAAATATGATAAAGACGAACAACAGCCCACCTTGCCAGGTAAGGAGATAAAAGCCCAAGAAGATGGCAGCGAGCAGCATATAGATGAGAGGTCTCCTGATAGTTGACCAGTCTCTACTTAGAATGTGCCCGAAGGACATCTCCCTTTCTCGAGCTCGCTTAATGGCCATTATCAGAAAGAGTGCGCTCACGGCGGTAAACAAAGTCTCAGCTACATGGTGGTCGGTAAAGCCAAGCAGCGAACGATGCAGAAATTCACTGGGCAGGATGCCAACTAGAGCAGCTGAAATTACGCCGACCCAGCGGTTAAACAGTTCCTTGCCAATAAAGTACACGGGGATAAGTGTCAGACCGCCCAGAATAGCAGGCACGTAAGCGGCTATCACTTCCATGTGATATAGAGTTGTTGCCCCGTGACTGACAAGCAGAATAGTGCCAGAGACAAGCCAGGCAAAGAATGGCCGAATAAGCGCTACTCCACCGCCGGGGAAAAGCATGTAAGGGTCAAAGGCATTGAAGTGGGGAAAGTGATGAACCAGATTTTCTATGCTGCGCATGTACCAATAAGAATCAGTCTCTAGAAACCAGATCTGTCCATTGATAAAAACCTGGTGATAAGGCAGGGCTATGCGTATATACAACGAGATGCCAACGAGCACTGCCATGACAATGCCTGCTATGGCTCCTGGGGGGAGTCTTCGTTTTCGCTCTGGAGTTTGCTCGGTCACTTAAAATTCCTGCGCAGAGACTATCTTGTTAGCCCAAATATCCTTTCCATTATAAACTTAGCGGGCCGAATATTACAATACATCATAACCTACCAGCTTCTTGAGGCAAAGATTGTTTAATAACATCCATTTGTCATTCTGAGCGCAGCGAAGAATCTCTCAGATTCTTCGTCATCCAAATGAATTTGGATTCCTCAGAATGACATTGCTAAACGCTCTCGCTGAGACCGCTTGTTGAACTAGAAGCCAGAATTAACCTATAATTGCGGAATGCGAACTTATCGCGCCGTCAATTTAAATGCCCTGTGGTTTTTAATAGCTCTAAATGTCTTAATCTTCGTGATCACTCTGCTAAGGCCAGAGTCAGTAATCAATTTTCTGGGCTTGACACCGGCATTGCTCTCCCAACAACCCTGGACCATCATAACCGCCATATTTGTCCACGGCAGTTTTTGGCACATATTATTCAATATGATAAGCCTGTATTTTCTGGGAAGCTTCTTCCTGCGGGCAGCGGGGGAGAGAAGCTTCCTGGCGGTATTTTTCCTCGGAGGACTGGCGGGAAATATCCTCTTCGTCCTCCTTGCTAATCCATTTTCAACAGGGATAGGAGCCTCGGGAGCTATTTTTGCCCTTGGTGGAGCGCTGGCAATAATGGTTCCCAAGGTGCGAGTCTTTATAATTCCCATCCCTGTCCCCATACCACTCTGGGTAGCAATCATAATCTTCCTCTTGCTTTCTTTCCTCCCCGGGATAGCCTGGCAAGCCCACCTCGGGGGTTTGTTGCTGGGGCTCGTAGCAGGTCTCATTCTTAAGAAAAGAAGGCAAATTTATTATTTTTGACCCTTTGAAAGATGGAAATAAAAGAAATTCGCTTTAAAGTCGATGGACTCGAGCTGGCCGGCGAACTTCATATTCCGTCAAGAGACAAGGTTCACCCCGCCCTGTGCGTCTGTCATGGCATTCCGGCTGCTCCTCCCGACCCTGCCGACAGGGGCTATACATTGCTGGCGCAACACTTCTGCCATGCTGGCTTCATCACCTTGATCTTTAACTTCCGGGGGACGGGAAAGAGCGAGGGTAACCTAGACATCCTAGGCTGGAGTCGAGATTTACAAGCCGCTCTCGATTTCCTGTATAGTCTGAACGAGGTGGATGAAACTCGTTTTTGCTTGCTGGGATTTAGCGGAGGGGCAGCGGTTTCCGTTTATGCCGCCGCCCATGACCCTAGGATATCCTCAGTGGTGACCTGTGCCTGCCCTGCGGATTTCAATTCTCTCTCCCAGAGAGAAACACCTCTGGATGCAATAGAACGGTTTCGCCAAATCGGCGCCATCAGGGACAGAGATTTTCCACCTTCAATAGAGGAATGGCAAAGAGGATTTGAGACCATCTCTCCCATCAAGTGGATTGATAAAATTTCCCCCCGCCCCCTGCTTCTGGTTCATGGAGATGCCGATGAATTAATACCCCTGGAGCACGCACATAAGCTTTACCAGAAAGCTAAAGAGCCCAAAGAGTTAAAGATAATCCCCGGCGCCAAGCACAAAATGCGCCTGGAAGAAGCAGCAATGGCTTTTGTTCTGGACTGGCTAAAGGCAAGGTGCTGAACCGAGAGAGCACTTTCAGTAAACGAAGAAAGCAGCACGAAGGACATAAAAGCAACAATCAAGAACCAATCACATCGCGAGCGAAGAGTTTTACAAGATATTACACGGTCAACTACTTCTTCAAAAAAGTATACGTTTTGGGGCCTTTTCTCAGTGGCCCGAACAATCCGCCATTTGTCACCCCAGCCAATATTTCCCTTTCCTTCATATGATGGTCACTGAACGAGAGGATTCCCTCTGGTCTCAATACTCGATGTAACTCCTTTAATACCCTATCCCGATCGCTCAGGTGGTGAAAGACATCGTATAACAGAACCGTATCTAAGCTATTACGATGCAGCCCGGTTTTGCCATCGGAGAGAATAGTTTTCACGTTCGCCAGTCGCTTTTTGGAGGCGATAGCCTGAACCTTACGAATTGCCAGCGGATGGATATCCAGGGCATAAACTTTCCCTGATTCACCTACCAGTTCTGCAAGGGGGATTATGTAACCCCCTGGTCCACAGCCATAATCGAGCACACGAAATCCCGGCTTTATCCCCACTTCTTTCAATATATTCTTGCGAGGCAAGCGAAGATCGCGAAATTTGTAGCCCAAAGCCATAAACCTGAAAACAAGATTGGACTCTACCTTATCCATGGCGCTGTCCTCTTTCCCTTTCAAAGAGTAATCCTGTTCAACGGCCGCAGAAATGTAATGGAAGTCAGCCCTTTGCTTTGCCAGCCTGCTTTGTCAGCCAATATTCAATGCTGTCGGCCAAGGCCAGCCAGCTAGCTTCGATGATGTTAGTGGAGCTGCCTACCGTCCGCCAGTTTTCTCGGCCGTCGCTGGATTCAATGAGCACCCGGACCTGCGATGCAGTGCCTGCGGTTTCTTCGAGGATACGCACCTTATAATCAATAAGTTTTACAGCAGTCAAGTCAGGATAGAACTGGAGTAAGGCTTTACGCAGAGCCTGGTCGAGGGCGTCGACCGGGCCATCGCCCTCAGCAGCCGTATGCACTGTCCTGTTATCTACCTTGACCTTGATAGTAGCTTCTGACAATGGCTCTTCCTGGTTTCCTTTAGTGGGCGGACGGCGCCGTTTCTCCACCACGACCATGAAGTCAACCAGCTCAAAAGGTGGCCGATAGTCGGGCTGAACCCGGCGAAGCAGAAGGTCGAAGGACGCCTCGGCAACATCGTATTGAAAACCCTGCTTCTCTAATAACTTAATTTGCTCCAGCACCTTCTCAATTTCTTTGCCTTTAGGGACAGGCAGTCCACGCTCTTTAGCTTTAAAGATAATACTTCCCTTCCCAGCCAGCTCGGAAACAACAACATGCGGGCGGCTGCCTACTAGACTCGGGTTTATGTGCTGGTAGCTATCCTCCCATTTTATTAAGCCTGATACGTGAATCCCACCCTTATGAGTGAAAGCATCATCGCCTACATAGGGAAGCCGGTCATAATGAGGCATGTTAGCCAGTTCTGATATATAGCGAGAGACGTCGCTGAGCTTGCTTAGCTGCTTTTCAGTAATGCAATCAATGCCCATTTTAAGTTTCAAAGTTGGTATGACGGAACAAAGATTGGCATTGCCGCAGCGCTCGCCATAGCCATTAATGGTCCCTTGGACCTGAGTAACTCCTGCTTCCACGGCAGCCAGGGAATTAGCTACGGCAAGCTCGGCATCATTATGGGTGTGAACGCCCAAAGGGACCGGGCTTGCCTTTTTAACAGCTCTAATAGCCTCCACTATCTGTTGTGGCAGGCTGCCCCCGTTGGTATCGCAAAGAACTACGCATTCCGCACCAGCTTTAGCCGCAGCCGTCACCACCTGTAAGGCATATTCAGGATTATCTTTATATCCGTCAAAAAAGTGCTCGGCATCGAAGAAGACTCTGAGCCCTTTTGCTCTGAGGTAACTTATGGAATCAGTAATCATGTTGAGGTTTTCTTCCAGCGTTGCCTCCAGAACCCGGGTTACCTGCTTATCCCAGGCTTTTCCCACGACAGTGACCACCTTGGTTTTGGCTTGAAGCAAGGCCTGGAGATTAAGGTCTTCTTCCGCCCGAGAATTCACGTGCCTGGTGCTGCTAAAGGCAACCAGCGTAGAATGTGCCAAGCTAAAATCCTGTGCTCTGGCAAAGAACTCAGAATCCTTAGGATTAGAGCCGGGCCAGCCACCCTCGATGAAGTCAATGCCCAACTCATCTAGCTTCTGGCAAATCTTGAGCTTGTCCTCAACGGAAAAGGAAATGCCTTCCTGTTGAGCGCCATCCCTCAGAGTGGTATCGTAAAGCTGCACTGTTAACATGGAAAATTCCCTTAACCTTTCACTTTTCGAGCAATCAAATCTCCCATCTCCTTTGTTCCCACTCGAATCTTTCCTTCCGACATTATATCGTAAGTTCTATAACCTTGCTCCAGGGCAGCGAGGACAGCATTCTCTACAGTCTGCGCCTCAGTTTCCAGCGCAAAGGAATAGCGAAGCATCATAGCTACGCTCAAAATAGTGGCGATAGGATTAGCCAGATTTTGCCCTGCTCGACTGGGGGCGCTGCCATGAATTGGCTCATACATGCCGAAGGTTTTTCCCTTGGGAATTCCTGCCAAGCTGGCCGAGGGAAGCATGCCCATAGAGCCAGCCAGCATGGAAGCCTCGTCAGTGAGAATATCACCAAACATATTTTCGGTGACCAGAACATCAAATTCGATAGGGCGCTGAATAAATCTCATAGCACAGGCATCAACCAGCATATGCTGAAGTTCAATATCGGGGTAAGCGGCGGAAATTTCTATGGCAATCTGCCGCCATAACCGGGATGACTGGAGAACATTGGCTTTGTCCACGGAAGTTAGCTTCTTCCGGCGGCTGCGAGCCAGCTCAAAGCCTACCCTTAATATGCGCTCAATTTCTGCCTCAGAATAAGCTAAGGTATCAACGGCCTGCCTTCCCTCCGGAGTCCGCCACTGTTTCTTGGGCTGACCAAAGTAAAGCCCGCCGGTAAGTTCTCTAACCACAACTAAATCAACTCCCTTAACTACCTCCGGCTTGAGATTAGCAGAATCCACCAGCATAGGGAAAACTTTCACGGGGCGCAAATTAGCAAACAGTCCCAGCCCTTTGCGCAAAGCCAGAAGCCCATCCTCAGGGTGGATTTTGGCTTGAGGGTCATCCCATTTAGAGCCGCCCACTGCGCCGAGCAGCACCGCATCACACTGTTTACACATCTTCAATGTCTCATCGCTGAGAGCTGTGCCCAGAGTGTCTATAGCAACGCCACCTATGAGACCATCATGAAGGTGGAAGTTATGCCCGAATTTCTCACCCACAGTTTGCAAAACCTTCAGCGCCTGGGTTATTACCTCAGGACCAACTCCATCACCGGCTAAAACCGCTACATCAAATTCCATACTATTTCCTCTACAATTCAGCCTTAGTATATTCTTCTTCTAAAGTTTCTTAATTATATATTCGCTTTGCCTTCTTTGACTAGAAGAGGGCATTTATGTGCTTCTTAAGTGATTATGTCAACTTCGCTTCCCTCAGGCAAGCTTATTTACTTTTCCATTGGAGAGAAAAGAGAGTTGTGACTTGGAAGTTGTGTTCCTAGCTCCGAAACAAAATACACTGGCAAATACGCATAAACTAAGCCCTACCGCTCCAAGCCAGCATCCTTAACATACGCTCTTTTGCTGCGCTCTCAGCAGTTTTTCTGTCCATCTTCTGAGACATCATCATAAAGTTGACCATACCCTCAAACACCTCTTTATAGCTCTTGAGGTTGCCATCCGGGTTCGAACAATATACGCAGTATAAGTTCTCAGGGTTCCCCCCGCCAAAATCTTCAGGCTTAGTCATGGGCATGCCGCAGCTCATACAGCTCTTAACAGCCTTAGAGACCTGGTTAAACGTCAGTTTATATCCGTTAATATCCTCGACCGTAAAATTCCTGATGCCAAACAGCTCGTCTTTTATATCAACTACAATCCTAACGCCTTTGTTTTTCAATTGGTTGTAATATTCCTCAATATCCCCGTTGATCTGCATATATAAATTCACACCGATGCCCAGTTTTTGTTTACTGCCAATACCCACATTTTCGGCCGGTATGAACATAAGAACCATCCCATCCTTAGATAGGTCGGCATACTCCAGATTGTCAGCATCAGGAAAAGCCATCCCCATCTTAAATCCCAAGTAATCTCTGTAGAATTGAATCGTCTGCTTCATATTTCTTACAGCTAACTTCGGTGAAATATAACCCATTTTTAATCACCTCGCCTTATCTGCTGGTGGGCGACGGCTTGCCTCTCTTTTCATTTATTGACTTCTTAGTTCCCACCTTCAACCGTGGAATAAACATGGGTACCCTTTTCCTATATTCAACATAGTCTCTACCAAGGCGCTTTTCTAGTTCCCGCTCCTCAATTACTTTTAATTCCCACACGTTAAGCAGAATAAATAGCGGGGTGAATATAGAAACAAGGGAGATTGATCTAAGTAGAACACCGAGTCCAAACAACAGGACAAACACACCTGTAACCATGGGGTTTCTGACACGAGCATAAGAGCCAGTGGTAACCAGTTTAGGTGGCGGGTTGAAAGGCACGGGCGTTCCCTTTACTCTGACAAAGTGCAGAACTGACCATATCATTAGGAACAGCCCTATGGCAAGGATAGGCGCGGATACAATAATATTCAAAGATGCAGGAAGGAGTTTAGGGAAGTTCAAGAATTTATCCACTTGAAGAGCAGCAAAAATGAATAACGCTATGAAGCCAAAAAAGAAGACTATCCCCGCAGGGGTAAGAAGATTTCGCGCCCTATGGCTGCCTGTTGCCGCTCTATAGAAGACTCCAATTAATCTTTCACGTAGACTCACAATGCCCACATCTGCTTAAGACAGCCTTTCGCTTAACTGGTTGTTTATGCAAACTAAATTTTCGCTTACCCTTCCCATTTTGCCTCATCCTTTTTCTTGCTAACTAGGAGCTGCCAGAATCTTTTCAGCCATGTTCATCACAAAAGCCTCTCTTCCTCACTTAACAAAATGATATTATCGGCTACCTTATCGTATAAATCACTCAGCGTGAATATGATGATTTGATAATCCGAGGCCAGTGTTTTGAAAAAGTTTTGGGTGTTAGCCAGACGGACGGAGTCAAAATTAACAAAAGGGTCATCCAGTATCAAAGGCGGCTTCTTATCGCCAAATATCAACCTTGCGAAGGCGAGCCGAAATGCTAGATAGAACTCATCAATTACCCCCCCGCTTAATTCCTCGGGCTTAGCCCAATCCCCTTTCTCAGTCGAATACACCCGGAACTCCAAGGCTTCCTTGTTAACTTTTACTTGCTTATATTTACCATTGGTAAAGACAGCCAGATATCTCTGAATTTCTTTTTCCAAAGTTTCCTCAGTTGACGAAAGAACCTCAGTTCTTGCCTTAGAGATAAACTCCCTAGCTAATCCATAAATCTTCACCTTTTTCTCTTCATGTTTCAAAGCTTCCTGAAGTCCTTCCAGTTCCTCTTCGAGTCTAACTTGGTCTTCTATATTAAATCTTGCCTGCTCGATGATTACTTCGCAGCGCCTTTTTTGCTTCTCAAGCTCAGCTTGCTTGGCCTCTAAGCTCCGAACCTTCCTTTCTAGTTCGATGTATTCTTCCGGGCTCAGGCGTGTTTCTCTTAAATCGTCAGTAAGCTTCGCCCCCTCAACCGCCAACTTCCTAGCTACGTCAGTCTTCTGCCTCTCAGCATCCTGAATTGTCTTACCACCTAACATCCCCTCTAAGCGGTTTCCTGCCTTTTCTTTCATCTCGCGCCAATAATAAAAATCTCTTTCTTTCTCATTAAACTCGGCAACTGTGTTACATTTAGACTTAGCCAGCAATTCTTGCTCTTCCTGACCAAGCTCACCGAGAGACACTTTCATCTTTTGAATACGCTCTGCAATGCCCGAAATATTAGTCTTGTCTCGAATGAGGGCAGTTCTCGCCCACATAGTTACAGCAAGAAGAACCACACCCAGGATTATCAACCCCAAGAGGTAAAAGGGGCCAACCAGGGCTCCAATTATCCCTCCCGTCAATATTATTATCGAAGTAGCTATGCCTTTCCCTGAACCGAGAAATCTAACAGATTTCCTTCTATCCAATTTTTCCTTCGCTCCAGCCAGTTCCTTCTCTCGTTGAGCTAGGTCTTTCTCGATGTCCCCACGCCTATTCTGGACTGCATCCAACCCCTTTCTAAATTCCGAAACCCGTTGCTTATCCTTCAAGTCTTCGATACCCATAAGTGCTTCATCCGCTTTCCTAAAGTCTTCCTCCTGGTTCTTTATCCTACTAAGTAGTTCTTCCACGCTATTATAATCTCTGGTCAACCTTTCTATAGATGCCTCGATTTCTTTACGCTGTCTATTTTTCTCCAATAAAGCCTTGGCATTTTCATATTGCTCTTCTACCTGAGCCAGCTGCTTGTTCACCTCCACTAGCTCGATTTTTTGAGTCTCAACTCTTGAAACCTCGCTCCTAACCTCGTCGCATTTTCGCAAATACTCACCTCGTTGATCTCTCAGCGATGCCAAGCTGCCTTTTATTTTCGCTGGCCTGTCCAATCCCTTTCTCATCTCAGAGATTTTATCATCTAGCTTCTGTATCACTTGCGAGGCAAGGGTGCTTTCTTTACCCCCACTCACAATCTCCTCCAAGCTCTCGTTAATTTCCTTCTTGCCTGATGAAATTTCACTTACCTGGGCTTGACGAATACAAGAGGAACATAAGAAGAGCCTGTCAGAATTGGTTCCTAGTAGCTCAGCCATTTTCTCTGAAATTTCTTTGAAAGTATCAAGCTCTTCTCGCGTATTATCATCAATAAGCCTGACGGTTCCTTTGTCAAAATCCTTCTCCAGCAAATATCTGTTCCCTTTATCCTCAAACTCAAGACTGGTTCGAAACTGCCTGGTTGAGCCCCAGGAAACATAATCTTTAAGCTCCTTCGCAGTGCTTCTAGGATTATGGAAAAGGGCAACAACGATACCATCAAGCAAAGTGGACTTCCCCATTTCATTTAGGGGACCTTTGACCACATTTATCCCAGGGCTGAACTGAGTCCGAAAATCAACAAGTCTCTTGAAGTTTTTGAGCTCAATCCTTTTCAACCACATTATAAGACTTCCTTCCCATCCAGAAGAGCTATGCCATACTGAAGAGCATTTTCAGCAATGTCTTTCTCTTCCCCTTCCGAGCCTTCAATTTGCCTTTCCATTAGCTTAATAAACCTATTCCTAATCAACCGCTCTTCATCCTCTGTGACCTCTCCTGACTTCGGATGGGATCTATCCGTAACACTAAGATGGAAAAATTTCTCCCCCAATTCATTTTCCAATTCCTCAGGATTTACTATAAGTTCGGCATCGCGAAGCCCCCTGAGAGTCGCTTTTCTTACCAGATTCCGGTCTGCCCCGTCAGAGATTCTCATTTTTAGCTTCGCCATGTCTTGTATTTCACTCATGTCTATCTCTACTTCATCATAGTCACGAAGTCCAAGTTTTTTGGGTTCAACCTTAACCTCACCTGAATCCGAAAGGCTAATCAAAAGCACTCCACCCCTCTCTGTTTGGTCAGGTATCCACTCCGGCGGGCCGGAATACCAGGCTGGAGGCTTCTCTGAGCAACTATAGACTCGGTGCCAGTGCCCCAGCGCCAGATAATCCATGCCACTGGCTTTAACTTCCTCAAGCCTGAAGACATGGTCGTCCTCCGCTATCTTTTCTGGAATATAGAATGACCCATGAGCCATAGCAATATGAAACTTACTTGATGTCGAAGGTTTGAGCCCTTTCAGTGGGCTTATGGAAGACCTGTTACTTAGATTTGGTTTCCCATATACCGTTAAATCAAGACCGGGATACTCTTTGCAGGATATACTTTCATCAGTAAAATTTTTTAGATTGGGGCATTTTCCTTCAAAGTCGACTTTTTTGTAAATTGACGAGGAATCAAAAGAATCATGCGTGCCAGGGATAAGGCAGACTGGAATATTATTTGACCCAAGCAAATTAAATTGCTCTATTACCAAATCTATATTTCCTTGCGGCTGCTGATTGGCATCGAACAGGTCCCCGGCAATTAAAACGATGTTTACCCTTTCATTTATAGCAGTAGCAACAACATTCTTGAATGTAGCTCTCAGCTGCTCACGTTGAGAGGCACCCTTATTTCCCAGACCCGAGAACTTCGCCCCGAGGTGAATATCAGCGGTATGCAAAATTTTGAGCATGACAAATGCCCCTTTGCCAGGAGGGTTGTTAAAATTCTTAAACTAAGGTTCTCATTGAGATTACTTCACTCTGCTCGCAATGACCTTCTTAGCCACGAACCTTGGGAAGAAACAAAACACCCACGGTGACCGCAGCTGCTATAATGGAGATCAAATACATTCCTGTCCCCGCAGCTAGACCTATGGCGGCGGTTATCCAGATGGTAGTGGCAGTGGTTAGCCCGGCTACTCCTTCACCACGCAGGCCACGGAAGATAACGCCGGCGCCTATGAAACCAACCCCGACTACCACTCCAGCAGCAACTCGGGAGATGTCCACTGCAGAACTAGCAAACCCATATATAGACACCAAGGTAAAGAGAGCTGCTCCGGAGCTAACTAATGTATGCGTGCGTAATCCCGCTGCCTTGCCTGCCCGCTCCCTCTGATAACCAATGCCCGCCCCCAAGGCAACAGCCAATAAAAACCTTGATATCATTTCTAGCCAAGGACTCAAATTTATCACCTCCGCATTCAGAATATCTCAGAGGGCTTAATTTCTAAATTCAAAAGTTTTTGCCTCCGACACTACTATCCCCGCTTTTTTGACGCCAACAAACGATTTAGGGCATTCATGTAGGCCTTGGCACTGGCAACAATGACATCAGTGGCAGCACCACGCCCGGTATAGGTTACACCCTCACTCTCTATTCGTATCAAAACTTCTCCAATGGCATCAATCCCCTCGGTAACCGATTTAACAGTGAACTCCGTGAGTTTATTAGGTATCCCAACTATGCGGTTGATAGCTTTATATACAGCATCCACAGGACCTGTACCCAAAGCAGCATCAGCCAAACTCTGCCCTCCCGGACCGATAAGCCTAACCGTTGCCGTCGGGATACTATGGTCACCGCAGGAAACTTCAACATGGTCAAGATGGTACACTTCGGTAATAGTGCGCAGTTCCTCGGCTATTAGAGATTCAATATCCCTGTCTGTTATTTCCTTTTTCTTATCCGCTAACGCCTTGAAGCCCTGAAAAGCACGGTTTAAATCTTCTTCGCTTAAAGTGTAGCCAAGCTCGGATAGTCTTTCCTTGAAGGCATGCCTACCACTCACCTTACTCAGCACCAAGGTACTTGAGGGGATGCCCACCGATTTGGGGTCCATAATTTCATAAGTGATAGACTTTTTGAGCACGCCATCCTGATGGATACCTGACTGATGGCGGAAGGCATTTGCCCCAATGATAGCTTTGTTAGGCTGGACGGGAAAACCAGTCAGCTCACTAACCAGACGACTTGTCCGGTAAATTTGAGTCGTATCAATATCGGTGGTGAGGTTGAAGAAATCCTGGCGAGTTTTTAGAGCCATGACAATCTCCTCTAGAGAAGCGTTGCCGGCTCTCTCACCAATGCCATTAATAGTGCATTCAACCTGCCGCGCACCTACCCTTATTGCCTCGAGACTATTAGCCACAGCCAACCCCAGATCATCATGACAATGCACACTGACCACAGCTTTGTCGATGTTAGGCACGTTGTCCACTATGCCCTGGATTAAGCCGCCAAATTCCTGGGGAGTAGCATAGCCCACAGTATCGGGGATATTAACCGTGGTTGCTCCAGCGCTGATCACTGCCTCCAGAATCTGGTAGATGTAAGCAGGGTCAGCACGACTGGCATCCATCGGTGAGAATTCAACGTCGTCTAAATAACTCTTGGCTCGAGCCACTGTTTCCCGAGACATCTTTAGAATTTCATCCCGACTTTTCTTAAGCTGGTGAGCAAGGTGAATATCGGAAGCGGAAAGGAAAACGTGAATTCGGGGATGCTCGGCTTCTTTAACCGCCTCCCAGGCCCTGTCTACGGCTTCAATATTAGCAAGGCTCAGAGCACAAATTGTGGGACGCTTAAGCTCCTGAGCAATAAGACGGACAGCTTCAAAATCACCAACCGAGCTAGCAGGAAAGCCAGCTTCAATGACATCAACGCCAAGTTTATCCAACTGTCTGGCTATTTCCAGCTTCTCCTGGAGGTTCAAACTCGCTCCCGCAGCTTGCTCACCATCTCGTAAGGTAGTGTCGAAAATGATGACCTTTTCCATGATTCTCTCCTTCAATAGAATGGGCAATCTCTGTCGCTTCTTCGGCAGATTTTATCCTGATTTCTGATTCTGCTTCTCCTTTCCTAATCCACGCATAAAGAATCACATAGTCTTTGAAGTCCTAGCCAATGTGTCCCTTTTCAGTTATGCTACAGCAAATAATATCGGCATCAAAAGCCTGTCTGTGCCCACACAGCAGACAGGTGCTTGTAAGGATACAACGATGAATAGGATAAACGCCAAAGACAAATTTGTCAATGACAGCTAGGTAGAGATATAATTTAGCACTAGGAAATTAACAACACTGGGAGAAGCAGGGCTATTCTATCCTGACAGCAAGCTAAAAATGGTACTGATAATAGACAACTATGATTCCTTCGTTTACAACCTTGCCCAATACCTGGGGGAACTGGGCTGGCAACCAGTGGTCTATCGCAATGACCAGATTACTTTGGCTCAAATCGAAGAGTTGGCCCCTAGCCACATCATTATCTCGCCAGGGCCTTGTACACCCTTAGAAGCAGGCATCTCTAACGAGGCAGTGCAGCACTTTGGTGGGAAAATCCCCATACTGGGGGTGTGCTTGGGGCATCAATGCATTGGCTACATCTACGGGGGCAAAATCGGTCGGACATTGCCAGTCCACGGCAAGACTTCTCTTATCCATCATGATGGCAAAACTATCTATCAGGGCTTACCCAATCCCTTCCCAGCAACACGTTACCATTCCTTAATTATCGAAGCTGAGGGGTTTCCATCTTGTCTCGAAGTCACTGCCAAAACTCCCGAAGGGATAATAATGGGGGTGAGACACCGAGATTATGTCGTGGAGGGGGTTCAATTTCACCCCGAATCCATCCTCACTGAAGTAGGACACAACCTTTTAGCTAACTTCCTTGGTTTTACCCAGCCAGTTTGGGACGAAAGCAGTATTTAACTAACATGAAGCGACGCCATTGTAAGCCCTCATCTACTATTACCGACGCCGTCTGTCATTGCGAACGAAGTGAAGCAATCTCGGTGGCAGGGCATTCTTGGGGATTGCTTCGGCACTAGATGCCTCTCAATAGCGAACAGAGTTGAAATCATGGCTGAAATCATTTATATCAACGGCCAATTTATACCCCGCTCCAAGGCTAAACTATCTCCCTTCGACCATGGCTTCCTCTACGGATACGGGCTATTCGAGACCATGCGAGCCTACAACGGGCATATATTTCGCCTCGACCGTCACCTCGCCCGCCTTCGCCATTCTGCCCAGAGCCTCGGTCTGACACATAGCATCCTGAACGTAATGAAGGGGAAACAATCTCTGGAAACCGCCTGCATGGAAACTCTAGAAGCTAATAAGCTCAAGGACGCTCGCTTAAGGCTCACCGTTTCGGCCGGAGAAGGCGACATGACGCCTGACCCAAGCACATGCTACAGCCATACCGTCCTAATTACTGCCCAAAACCTTGTTCCCTTACCACCCGAAAAATATGAATCAGGTTTTAAAGCAGCGCTATCCTCCCTGCGCCGCAATAGCCAGTCGCCACTATCCCGACTAAAGTCTACCTGCTATATGGAAATTATCCTCGCCCGAATGGCAGCCAGAGTTGCTGGATGCGATGAAGCTATCTTGCTCAACGAACAAGGTTATCTAGCTGAAGGCAGCACGACTAATATCTTCCTGGCGAGTAATGGAGAGCTCATCACGCCCTCTTTAGAAAGTGGCGTACTGCCTGGAATTACCAGAGAGGTGGTTCTGGAAATAGCTCGGGCTTCAAATATCAAAACCCTGGAAAGACAGGTGGAGTTAAAAGAGCTAATTGAAGCTGAAGAGGCCTTTGTTACCAATTCCATACTGGAGCTTATGCCCTTAACCTGGTTTGAGGGTAAGCCTATCGGCACAGGCAAGCCAGGCGAGCTAACCAGAAAATTGATAGCCGCCTATAGAAAACTCGTAGACGAGACGCTACGCTAAGCTTCTTTCGTCAAAATTTGGGCTTTAGCCCGGCCTGTTTGCATAATTCGTTTGCTGTTATTCTATCGATCATCCGATGCCTTTTAATGGGTATTATCTTTTGATTGTTAGTGTATATAGGATGTTTTGCACCTTCGCGCAGCAAATAGAAACCATTCTGCTCAAAATACTTGATTAAGTCCCGGCGTTTTACTGACACCTTACATTTCGACAGGTATTTGTTCTAGAAGAGCTTGTCCGACAGGAACCTCTTTATTTTGCTGGCGATAGGCTAGTATCATTTCGTGTAAGGCGTCCTTGAGCATTTCCCGACACTCTTCTAGAGTTCTTCCCTCGGTTATCACCTCTGGCCATTCCACAAGCTGTCCCATGTAACCGGAGCTAATTTTCGTATACTTAGCAGTATAATTACCCAACATGTTCTTTGCCTCCTCACATGGTTTATTTTACACATATTCTCCAAACTTTGCGAAGCCCTCTGAAGTTTGTAGTTAGATTAGTTATAATAAGCTACTAAAAGGAAAACTATGAAGTCAAACGAAACAGGCGAGCTACTTTTCGGAACAGGCGGTGTTCCTGTTAGTGCTAAATCCCGTTCCACAGAGGCTGGTATTGAGCGTATTGCTGAGCTCGGCCTCGGCTGCATGGAGGTAGAATTCGTCCAGGGGGTAAAGATGAGCCCTCAGGTTGCTGCCTCTGTGGGAGAATTAGCAGCAAGAAAGAAGGTAACGCTCACTGCTCACGGGCCCTACTTTATAAACCTAAATGCCGCTGAGCCGGAAAAAGTACACATGAGCAAAGAAAGGATACTGCAAACTGCTCGTATTGCTGCTCTTTTCGGCGCCAAAAGTATCACATTCCACGCAGCCTTTTATCTCAAAAGCACCCCCGCAGAGACCTACGCCGTGGTTAAACAACATCTGCAAGAGGTGGTGAACATTTTGCGGAAAGAGGGAAATAAAGTGACGATTTCCCCAGAAGTTACCGGAAAACCCTCTCAATTTGGTACTTTAGAGGAAATGCTTCAGCTTAGCAGCGAGATAGAAGGAGTTGCCTTTTGCCTTGATTTTTCTCATTGGCATGCCCGGACAGGAAAAGCTAACTCTTATCAAGAATTTCTCGATATCTTAGACCAGATTGAAGGAAAACTGGGCAGGCGAGCCTTAGATAATATGCACATCCATCTCTCCGGGATTGCTTACGGTAAGAAGGGTGAAATCAAGCACTTAATGCTCCCTGATTCAGACTTTCAATATATGGAGCTACTTAAAGCCCTGAAGAAACGGAAGGCAAAGGGAGTAGTCATTAGCGAGAGTGTCCCTAATTTGGAACAAGATGCTCTCCTCCTCCAGCAAACCTACCGGGAACTCCCTTAGAACGCCAACCTTTGTCTTGACATTACCCGGGGTTATTGTTAGTATGTCCATACGTATGGATGGAAGTATGTACAATTAGTAGGAGTATGTGACATGAAAAGAAAAGTAACCTTAGTATTTCACGATGAAGACCTCTACACACAACTGAAAATAGAGGCGGTCAGAAGGCGTACAACCGCAAGTGACATCGTAGCTGATGCTGTGCGGGAATGGCTGGAGAGCCGTGAAGATGCCGAATTGTTACCCGTAATTGATTCAGCCCGTACCGAATGGAAAGAGAAGGGCGGGCGTCCGTGGTCGGAAGCAGAACATGAATTAGAGGAGTCAATTAGCCGTCGAGAGGGGACCGCCAAGGCAAAGCGTGTATAGAGTTGAGATTTCACCGGCTGCCGACCGCGACTTAGAAAGGCTCAAAAGCCGAATTCGAATGCAGGACTTTGAGCGGTTGCGGAATGCCGTCAGGGGCTTAGCCGAGGAACCTCGCCCCCAGGGAGTCAGGAAGATAAGAGGCGCAGAGAAGGCTTATCGCATCAGGGTGGGCAATTACCGGGTGGTTTATGATGTTTATGACAGCGATAACCTGGTATTGATTTTGCAAGTTGCGCGCAGGAGTGAGACAACCTATCGCCGGTAGCACTGGTAATGAATCACAGGCTGAGGTCCATCTTGAACTATACACACGCTATTGAAAAGTCGCTGTCATCTGTGTCGAGGTCGAGGACACCGGCAGGAGCCTTGACGAAGCTGAGCAGACTGAAGGTAAGAGGAGTAGTCATTTGCGAGAGTGTGCCTTATTTGGAGCAAGATGCTCTCCTCCTCCAGCAGACCTATCAGGCTCTCCCCTAGCTAGAATTATTGAGACGCCAAGCAAAATTTGCCGAGGTCAACACTCGGCAATTGAGCAAGAATTGAGTGAATAAAGAAAGTATCCAAGCACGTGTAGATAATACGTTGCCACAGGAATACGAAAACCTTCACCATTTGAACAAAACGCCAGAAGGTGCAATGGTATTTATCTCGCTCTGAGCTGGTGTGTCCGGTGTTGAACAAAAAGCCGTTATATTACCTTTGGGGCAAAATAGGTAGCCAAAATGCTACTCGTTTAAAGTGAACTACCAATCCACCAATCAAGCAAAACACGCATTGCAGTCATGATGGTAGCACCATACGTAATAAAGGGTTACTATAGTTAACAAAAATATGAAGACATTAAGATTATGGATTATGAAAGAGATAGCTACAGTCACAACTTGTTTGAAAGAACTCAGGTTTTGAGTCTGAGTTTTACACCATATATAAAATGGCTTAAAGTATTAGTTCACTTCAGGAGCTAGTCAACTTACCTCTTCACTATCATTCTGACTATTCCACCAATAGCCAAGCCACCGCCAAATATAGTCACTCCCATGCCTATTGCTTTCGCCATAGACGCCGCCTCATAGGTAGAGAACCAGCTATGGGTAAATGGCCCTGCTGAACCAGCAAAATTCCACAAGAAAATGCCAAAACCAGCAAAGAGCAAACCGATTACTAGCATAGAAATACCTAATTTCATGTGCTTCTCTAGCCTCCTTTCTCACTAAACCAGTAATCCATGTTCATGAATCCTATTATCATTATTCACTACTTACTCCAGCAAGTCAATATAGAATGATTGAGCTTTTCGCCACGTCCTATCTTCATGTGAGACGCTACACATTTCATCTGATTGTGCAGTGGAAAATGCCTAGATGAAAGCCAGCGCACCGAGGAAGATCCGGACTCTAAATGAGGTGGTAGCTGGGAGTGTACAAACTAATGTCTGAGGCTCAGATATGGGTATTGACAAAACCATTGTGCAGTAGTATGATGGAGTTACAGTAGAACAGTAGTAATTCAATCTGAGGAGCCTATGCCGGTAATACGCATCGATGATGAGGTGTGGAATCTACTTGGGCAACGAGCTCGTCCCTTCGTTGATAGCCCAAACGACGTACTTCGGAGACTTTTGGGGCTGAGCAATGCACCATCATCTGAGGCGCAGAACAAACCCGGTGCAAAGACAAAGGACGGAGATTCTACAATGAGAAACATTAGACCAGCAGCATTGAAGTGGTTCAGTCGGGAACTGTCAAACCCTAGTTCAAGTGTATCGAATTTCCTTACTACGCATAAGGTACGCGAACGTGGCTTCAGTTTCTATAAGAAATGTGTGCGTACCTCGAAGTACTTTCGAGCAGGGGAATCTTACCCCGGTATTCCAGTCTGGTGGCTGCAAATACCTTTGGATTGGGTGTTGAAACCTAACGACCAATGTGCTTCTGTATGGCTGCTGTGCCAGAAAGAGCCAGACAGCTTATTAGATTTCTGGTGTCTCGCAGTACCGATTGAGCATTTGAACTCCGAATATAGTAATGGCAATCTTGGTACACTCGGCAACAATATTTGTCTGCACTTGTCGACGGAGAGCTGCACATATCGGGGCTATGTTGTGCAGATGCTTGACGATGTTCGGCTCACTATGTCAGCTGGGCATAGGCCTACTCCATTCGGGCAATTTTTGTTACGAATGTGATGTCAACCGAAACGAAAATTTAGAAAAGATAGGGAAGAGAGCGATGCAGGAAGTGACATAATGACGACAAAGACGCTTACTATTGACATACCACAACACCTGTATGAAAGATTCTACCATCTGGTTTGCACGAAATTCAGAAGTTCTAAGGAAACGTATGCAAAAGCAATGCAATCAGCGCTGGAAATCGCCTTAACCAATTTCTTGGACAGTCTTGAAGCGGAAGATAAGGAAGACCGTGAGGCCTGAGTTGTCTTTGTTCTCACACCAACCCAAAAACAACAAGGTTCTAGTCAAATGGATGGGGTTAAGCAGATGGGTCAAATGATTTTATCGGTGGCATAATGGAGCAGCCCATCTGGGATCGTGTCAGACACTTTCTGACGTTTTGTTGGAGGTGGCGAGTTAAATAAAATCGAGAGAAGTGTAATATCGCTCCCCACCCTACGCCTAGTGAGAGAGTAGTGTATAATATTTTAAGCCAGATTCAG
The DNA here is from genome assembly GCA_964586515.1 of uncultured Dehalococcoidales bacterium. GTDB lineage: Bacteria > Chloroflexota > Dehalococcoidia > GIF9 > AB-539-J10 > RBG-13-51-36. Next base: position 135,948 of record CAZPGJ010000004.1, on the reverse strand, counting down.
GTGGGTTTGACTTGGTATTTAGCTTTGCCTTCTTCGTAGAGGTCGCCGCCGTAGATGTCGTTTACGACCGTGACGGGGAAGTCTGCCACCTCCAGGCGGCGAAGGGCTTCGGCGCCAAGCTCCTCGTACGCTACCACCTCTGACTTCTTGATGCTCCTGGAAATTATGGCGCCGGCGCCCCCTATTGCCCCCAGGTAAACTGCCTTGTGCTTGACCATGGCATCCTTAACAGCACTCGACCGCAAGCCTTTGCCAATCATCCCCTTCAGTCCCTCGGCCATTAAGTGCGGCGCATAAGCATCCATCCTCCCACTAGTGGTGGGACCGGCCGAGCCGATTACCCTGCCCGGGCGGGCCGGGCTGGGCCCCATGTAGTAAACGGTTGCTCCCTTGATGTCGAAGGGCAGAGGCTTGCCCCGGTCGAGAGCCTCGACCATCCTCTTGTGGGCGGCATCGCGGGCAACATAGATGACACCGGTGAGCAAAAGATTGTCGCCGGCTTTGAGATCTTTCAAGACCTCATCAGTTAAAGGAAGCATAACTTTTTTAGACATAGCTTTCACCTCTCTTGCTAGACCCCTGCTTTCGCAGGGGTGACATTCTGCGCGTTCATAACTCCCTGGCCCCTCTTAGCTTAAGAGGGGGACTATCTGCCACGAAGGGGTGACATTCTGTTCGTTCGTAACTCCCCCGCCTGCCAAAGAACTTGTTCGGCCTGCTTACGCCGAAGCTTCAGCGAAGGCAAGCGGGCAGGCCTGACCCCTCTGATCCTTCGACTTCGCTCAGGACATGCCTTAAGAGGGAAACTCTGTATACGCTCTGAATCCGATTTCTACCTCAAGGTGCCCAGGTAGCTTACGGTAAGCTGCTTTTCCTTTACCTCGGGCGTGGTATAGTCGGGAAGGAGCATCGGGGCTACCCTATCAGTCACAATTCCGGCCCCTTTGAGCTCTTTGAGATATGCCTTTACGTGCTTCAGGGTCAGTTTCCCTTCTTTGGCCTTCTCCCTGGCGAATATAGCAGCATTTCTACCGGCAATCCTGCCGAATACTACAATATCCATGAGCGAGTTGCCCATCAGCCTGTTTTCTCCATGCAACCCCCCAGTTACTTCCCCAGCAACATAAAGCCCGGGCACAACAGTTTCGCATTCGGCATTATCCTTAAGCCCCCCATTTTGATAATGAAGTGTGGGATAGACCAGCATGGGTGCTTTAGATATATCAATTCCTAAACGGTCGTATACCTTCCATTTTCCCACAAAGGCAGTTCGCACCCTCCCTTCACCATGGAGGATATCAAGCATGGGAGAATCGAGCCAAACTCCTACTTTCCCAGTAGGAGTGGGAACACCTTTACCATCCAGGCATTCCTTGATAAACCGGGATGACTCTACATCCCTGGGCTCACGCTCATTGACAAATTTCTCCCCGTAGACATTCAAAATGTCCGCTCCCTCTGACCGGAACCTCTCGGTAATGAGCCATCCCTCTATTTGCTCCGGGAAAACAACGCCTGTGGGGTGGTATTGAACGGTATGCATAAAAGCCAATGGCACACCTGCCCTATAGCCTAAAACAATACCATCAGCGGTGGCACCGTAATGATTAGTAGTCATAAAACCCTGAACGTGGAGCCTTCCGGCACCACCTGTAGCTAAAATTACCGACTTGGCTTTGGCAACAAGATACTCCTCAGTCTCTATATTATAGAGTAAAGCTCCAGCACACTGCCCATGCTCATTGAGGATAAGCTCCACCGCCGGGGAAAATTCCAGAACTTTGATATTAGCCCGGTTACGAGCTTCATCGCGCACAGTACGCATGATTTCCAGTCCGCTGAGGTCGGCGCAGTAGTGCATCCTTTTTCGGCAAGTTCCCCCACCATGCATAGCCTCCAGCCTGCCATCGGGAAACTTGGAGAACATAACTCCCAGGCTTTCCAGCCACTGGAGGGCATCAGGAGCTTGCTTCACAAAAGCAGCCACAATGTCAGGGTCATTTTTGAAATGTCCTCCTCCCAGCACATCAAGGTAATGATAATAAGGAGAATCTTTTTCTCCTTTTGTGGCAGCCTGAATCCCACCTTCAGCCATCATAGTATTAGCATCACCATGCCGAAGCTTTGTGGCTATAAGAACCTGGGCACCATTTTCCTCAGCGATAAGGGCAGCTATAGTGGCAGCACCCCCACCACCAATAACCAGAACGTCGGTCTCGTAATCAACTTTCGATAGATCTACTTCGTCAGGGTCAACTCTGCTTTTAGCTTCCAACAGGTCCACAAACTCGTGAGCTATTCTATAACCCTTACTTGGGCCAATCTTTATCTCTCTTCTCCCTTCCTCCTTATAATCAGGGTGATATTTCAACATCTCCTGCCTTGCTTCCAGGGACATAAAGGGAAATTCCTCCCCCTTCCTCCTTTTCTCTACATGGGCAGGTCTGGTCTGTTCTACCTTCTTGATATAGGGCTCGAAGAAGTCTGGATATCCTAAGTAACTCATCTCGCCTCCTATAGGTATCTTGTATCTTTTGGTTTCCAATCCTCGCCAGCTGCCATTGGCTCCGCCTCCCGTTCCTGATACAACTTTTTCAGCTCATCCTCCTTCACCTGCTTCAACTCATCTAGAATTTGGTCATACCTTCCTTCGTTAATTTTTCTTACCATTTCGGCTAAATGTTCTGCCCTGAGGATAATTCTGGCTCCGTAAATTCTGCGCGCGAGTTGGAACATATGATACTGAGCTAACTCCCCAAAGCAGCGACTGGTGCATAACCCACATTGGATACAATCAAAACTAAGTCGCGCAGCCTCGGCGATATTCCCCTGTTTCAAAGCTGAGATGGCATCCATGACCTCTATTCCCTGCGGGCAAGCCTTGGTGCAGGCATTGCAGGCCACACAGCGGAATAGCTCAGGATATAGTTTAAAAACCTCTTCTGGGACAGGTGTCAACTCGGCAAATTCATATTGGGCTCGGTTAGCAGGGAAAAATGGTATCTGGGCCATATACATCTCTGGCTCGATTGTCTTCTGACAAGCAAGCGCTACCTGCAATTTATAATCGCCAGGCTTACGATAAACCGTACCGCAGGCACCGCAGGTCCCCCCTCGACATCCACAACCTCGAATGAATTTATAGCCAGCATATTCCATGGCTTTCATAATAGTAAGCCCTTCAGGAACTTCGTAGCGCTTGCCCATGATATATATCGGAATCAGCTTGGCCGCTACTTGTCTTTTTTCCTTAACCGCTGTTTTTGCCGGATCTTTACTTTTCTTTTTGGCGCTCATTCTTAACCCCCAACCCCTGATTCAATCAGGGGGTAAAAGCTTTCACCTTAAGAAAGCCAGCCCTTTTCCCTCAGAAGTGATTCCGGTCTACCATAGTTTAGCTCAAAATGACATATCTGAGGATTGAGTCCCAAAGCAAGAGCCAGAAGTTGTGTAAAATAGAATAGCGGCACCCCTTTAAATCCGCCATGTTTCGTCATCAATTCTTTCTGCCCCTGGCCCAAATTATAATCACATAACGGGCAGGTGAGAACCAAGGCTTCTGCTCCATGACTCAATGCCGAGTTTAAGATAGCCCGCGCATACTCAGAAATACCATCTGGATTACTTATTATTTGATAAGACCCACAACACCTCGTGGATTCAGGAAAATCAACGGGACTAGCTCCGAGAGCTTTAAGAAACTCTCGTAAGATGGTAGGGTTCTCTACACTATCTATAGCTACCTCCCGGGGGCGAAGCAGGGTACACCCATAATAAGGGGCTACTTTTAATTCCCGGATAGGGAGTTTTACCTTCTGAGCAAGAGCTTCCCATCCTATTTCATCTCTCAATACCTCTAAAAGATGCACTACCTTTACCTCGCCACTATAATCTATCTCCTCATCCATAAAGCTATTAAGAGTATTCCTTTTTTCTGTATTTTCTTTCATTAAAAGATTGGCTCTCTTTAAAGTATTAAAGCAGAAAGCACATAACGTAGCTAGCTTATCTTTCCCTTGTTCCTTTACTCGGATGAGGTTGCGAACAGGTGCTACCTGATGGATTAAATCATCTTCAGCCAAAGAATAAACTGCACCACAGCAGTTCCACCTGGGAATCTCCTCTAACTTAAATCCCAAAACTTCCATCGAAGCCACAGCCGGCTCCTCCAGATTCCTGGCCTTGGTTTTCAAGGTACATCCAGGGTAATAAGCTAAGCTCATTTTTTATTTCTTTAGCCGGTAAACTTCCTCAAGCCACTGACCATGGCTATTTGAGGAAGTTCGCAGCGTTCTCGTGGTGAAATATCCTCGGGGCGTATATGGTCAATATTTTTCCTCAGGGTGAGAAGCCTTATTGCCTCCATCACCTTAGAGAGGTCAAATCCTCTGGGGCAATTGACAGTACAGGCAAGACAAGAGGCACAAATCCAAACAGTTTTAGAATTGGCAATTTCCTCTTCCAACCCTAATCGTGCCAGCTCAATAATCTGGCGAGGGGAAATGTCCATATCGGAAGCCGCGGGACAATTTCCGGAACACATACCACATTGATAACATACCTGAAGGTTTTGTCCACTGAGCTCCTTGACTTTCCTTACAAACTCACGGCGCAGCCTTTTGGGCGAAATGGTTACAGACATTCTCTTATCATTCTTTCAATTGCTTCACAGAATTGCCTCTTCATGGCGAGAACACCAGCACTGCATGTTGACTGCTACAGGCATGCTGGCAATGTGGCAAGGGAAAGTTTCCACATGAACTGCTAAGGCAGTAATTGTGCCACCATAGCCCATAGCACCGATGCCCAGATTATTAACTCTTTCCAGAATTTCCCTCTCTAAATCGGCAACCTCAGGGTCAGGACTCGGCTCACCAAGTTTGCGTAACAGCGCCTTCTTGGCTATAAACATGGCCTTGTCCGTCGTCCCACCTATGCCCACCCCAATGATAACCGGTGGACAGGGATTGCTGCCAACCTCTTCAACAAGGTTGACGACAAAATCTATCACTCCCCGACGTCCCTTAGCTGGAGTTAGCACAGTCAGACGAGAACAATTTTCTGAGCCACCTCCCTTAGGCAAGATGCTGATTTTCAGCCTGTCTCCAGAAACTATATCGGTATGAATCATGGCTGGTGTGTTATCTTTAGTGTTTACTCTGGCAAAACAGGGCTGGCTCACTATGGATTTACGCAAATAACCCTTATCATACCCCTGGCGCACTCCTTCGTTGACTGCTGTGTAAAGGTCACCTCCGCTTATGTGCACTTCCTGACCTAGCTCCAACATGACTACGGCAGCACCGGTGTCCTGACAAAGAGGAATTTGTTCCTTGCCGGCAATATTTGCATTCTCCAGGATTCTATCCAGTACATCACGACAAACAGGAGATTTTTCTTTTTCCCTTGCTTGCTTCAGAGCAATTATCACATCCGGAGGCAAATAATGACAGGAATGTTCAAATAAACGGGCTACGGTGTTCGTTACATCACTGGCTTCGATTTCCCTCATCTTTTTTACTGCTTCCTGTCATTGCGAGCGACCTGCCCGCCTGCTCGCCGTACGACTTCGGCAGGCGGGAGCGTGGCAATCTCCGGGATTGCGCAGCCTGTTCCGAAGCGCAGCGAGGAATCTCGCTGCTCGCAATGACAATTCCTTTCTAGCCCTGTTACCTTTGGCACAATGCGGCTAGCATCCGTCGGGAACAGGGTCTTTGCCTTTTCTCTCTTCTTTTCAATTGCTTTAACTAGCGCCTCTTGAACCTCGTGGAAAGGTCCGATAAATGCTTGCTCCATATCTTGCTCGCAAGCCCGGTTACTCCCGGATTTCTGCCCACGTGACAATCTCAGTCACTTTAGCAGCTTTATGATAATCCAATTTGTAGTCTTGCTCGATTCTTTGCGGAGAAACAATGATAATTGGAGAACTTTCCACGGCTTTCATACTCATTTTATCATCTCCGATGAAAAATTTGAAGGTTCTCACGCCTGCTCTTTTTCGGAGATTGCTTTTTCCCTAACCTCCGTTCAGCTTGCCAGTTTTAACTTGAGTAATAAATTCATCCTCCCTTTTCACCTCCTCAAGAGTCTTGGGGGCATGGGGTGGCTTCCAATCGTCTGGGATGGTCTTATCTATACCATATTTATAATTTAAGAAGCGTGCACCAGTAGTAGGGTAAAGAGCATAAATAAGGACATCTTGAATATTCTTAGCAAATTCTTTTGATTCTTCCCTATCTTTTTCCAGTTCTGGCTCGAGCAGGTCTGCCGGCCGACAGGTGATAGGCACCTTATCTTTAAGAATAGTCTTCTGAATGTCTGGGGCAATTTGAGCCGGTGGCTTGCCATAACCCCCATATACATACTCTTTTGCCTCCTTAGAAACGAGCTTATAGTGCCCTATCAGGACATTCTGTACTGCCTGGACACCAACAATCTGGCTCGTAGGTGTAACTAAAGGTGGATAACCAAATTCCGCCCTGACTCTAGCAGTTTCCTCTCGCACCTCAGCTAGCTTATCCAGAGCATTCATTTGCTTGAGCTGCGTTACCAAGTTCGTGGTCATGCCACCAGGAATTTGATGCAGCAGAGCTCCAGTATCGATGACCGACATGGCCGATGTATCCAGAAAATCTCTGTACTTAGGCGCGATCTGTTCCAACATTTGAGCACAATTGAATAGTTGTTCGATGTCAAGCCCTGTATCTCTGTCTGTGCCATATAGAGCAACTACCAGAGGCTCGATAGCCGGCTGTGAGGAGCGTAGAGCAAAGGGAGACAAAGCGGTGTCAACAATGTCGACCCCGGCCTCAATGGCCTTCAGCACAGACATGGATGCCTGCCCGGTGGTGTAGTGGGTATGGAGGTCAACAGGTACTTTTAAGTTTTCCTTAAGGGCTTTGACTAATTCATAGGCATCATAAGGGGAGATAAGTCCAGCCTGGTCTTTAATACATATAGAGTCAGCACCCATGTCTTGGAGGGCGAGAGCTTTTTTAACATAGTATTCCAGATTATAGATTAGCCCACCCATCCTGGGCTGGGTGAGCGAGTAACATATGGCTCCCTGATAATGTTTGCCACATTTCTTAATTGCCTGGGCGGCACGTTCATGATTGCGCTCGTCATTCACAGCATCGAAAACACGGAAAATATCAATGCCCACCTCAGCAGCCTGTTCCACAAAGGCATCAACCAAGTCATCAGGGTAATTTCGATAAGCGACTAAATTCTGACCCCTCAGAAGCATCTGTAGCGGAGTATCAGGCATGAGTTTCTTTAATTTGCGAGGTCTGTCCCAGGGATCCTCACCCAAAAAGCGATGGGCTACGTCAAATGTTGCCCCACCCCAGACCTCCATGGAGTAGAAGCCACATTTATTCATTTCAGGAGCCATCCATTCCATATCATCAGTTCGCATCCTTGTAGCCAATGTGGATTGGTGCCCATCACGAAAGGTAGTATCACAAATTTTGACCGGATTTTCAGTTCTCGGCCTCGCCTTCACCTTACCAGTGGTCAAGTCTTTAGCTAAGATGAAACCCTTTCTTAGTTCATTCACGAATTATCTCCTTTTCACTATTACAAGCCTTACGCTGCCCGACATTCCGAGTCCTTCGCTCTTTGTCATTCTGAGCGAAGCGAAGAATCTAATCCGCTCAGGGTAAACTCCGCGAGAAATTCAGGCCCTTTACTAGACTCTTCGCCTCGTTTATAGCTTCGGCCTGGGATAGCAGTTAGCGGTAATAGCAGCCAGTGCTCCTTTTTTATTTTCCAATTGCTCCTTTGCTAAACTTCCTTACATGGGAATATTGCCATGCTTCTTGGGAGGTCTCATCTCTCGTTTAGTAGAGAGAACTTCCAAGGCTTTGATTATCTTAGGGCGGCTCTCATGGGGTGGAATAACTTCATCAACATATCCCCGCGAGGCGGCAATGTAAGGATTATATAGCAGGTCACGATATTCCCGAATCTTTTCTTTCTCCTTGGCTTCAGGATCCGGCGCAGCCTCTATTTCCTTGCGAAAGATAATCGGTGTAGCCCCTTCAGCCCCCATCACTGCAATCTCCGCTGTGGGCCAGGCGAAAACAAAATCAGCGCCTAGATCTCTACTACACATGGCAAGATATGAACCTCCATAGTCTTTGCGAGTGACCAGAGTGATTTTAGGAACCGTAGCCTCAGAGTAAGCCCACAAAAGCTTAGCTCCATGTCTTATTATTCCCAGCCATTCCTGGTCTTTCCCTGGTAAGTAACCTGGGACATCGGCAATAGTAAGCAGTGGAATGTTGAAGGCATCACAGAACCTGATAAATCGGGTGATTTTATCCGAGGCATTGACGTCAAGACACCCGGCAAGATGCATCGGTTGATTAGCGATAACGCCCACTGGTCTACCATTGAGCCGGGCAAAGCAAATAATGGCGTTCTGAGCATAATGATAATGGGGCTCAAGTATTTCGCCGTTATCCACAATGGATTGGATAACATCCCTCATATTATAGACCTTGTTGGGCTCATCTGGGATTATGGTGTCAAGGGCAGGGTCAACCCGGTTTGTGTCATCGGTAGTCTTAACTAAAGGGAGGTCTCCATTATTACTTGAGGGAAGGTAACTCAGAAGTTTTTTAATGAATTCGATAGCCTGGGCATCGCTATCACATACAAAATGGCATACACCGCTTTTAGCGGCATGAGTCATGGCACCGCCTAGCTTCTCAGAGGTGATCTCTTCCCCGGTAACCTGTTTGATAACTGCTGGGCCGGTAATGTGCATGTAACTTGTCCCCTTTGTCATAAACACCCAATCTGTCATGGCCGGTGAATAGACTGCCCCTCCGGCAGTAGGCCCCATAATTGCCGACAGTTGCGGTATAACCCCTGAGGCTGCAGAATTCCGGAAAAATATCTGCCCATAGCCTGAAAGGGCATCAACACCTTCCTGAATTCGAGCCCCTCCAGAGTCGTTAAAGCCTACTATGGGAACACCACACTTCATGGCTAAATCCATTACCTTGCATATCTTTTTAGCATGCATCTCGCCTAATGTTCCTCCCATGGAGGTAAAGTCCTGGGAAAAAGCACATACAGGGCGACCATTTACCGTCCCATATCCGGTAACAACTCCTTCTGCGGGGACGACAACCTTATCCATGCCAAAGAGCGTGGCTCGATGCTGAACAAACAAATCAAGCTCGTGAAAGCTGCCAGGGTCAAAAAGCAGGTCGAGCCTTTCACGAGCAGTTAACTTTCCCGATTTGTGTTGCTTTTCTACCCGCTCCAGACCTCCCAAGGCTTTTAGCTTTCCTTCTTTGTCCTTCAGTTCCTTCAACCGATCGGCAACTCTGCCCATATGAATTCCTCCTCACAAATCAAACTCTTTGCAAAGAAAGTTATTTTAAACTGAATTCACAACTAAGGCAAATCCTTGAACTCGCGAAGTTACCGCTAAGATTCGCCAGTCCATTGCATCTCCATTCCAGGAATTTTCTAGTATAATCTCACCCAATATGTTTGAGCCGCTACTGGCTCTTTCCAAGTTCCTTGAGGTAAAAGCTTGTGACAGCCTGGCTCAGAATGATATTATGGAGGGGAATTTGAAACCACAGCTAATTGCTATCGACGGCCCTGTGGCAGTCGGTAAGAGTAGTGTCGGCTCACTGCTAGCAAGAAGATTGGGCTATGTTTTCTTCGATACAGGGATGGTGTATCGAGCGTTTACCTGGAAGGTTCTCAAATCAGGTATCTCCATAAAGGACGAACAAAAGATTTGTCAGTTGGCCAATACCACTAAATTTGATTTTGTTCCCTTACAGGGATGGCATCTCTCGCCCATCATTGATGATGAAGATGTCTCCTCCCATCTGCTTTGCCCTGAGGTAGAGGCACACGTTTCCCTAGTATCGAAGATAGTGGGGGTACGCCAAACACTGATACTGGAACAGCGCAGGTTAGCCCAGCGAGGAAAAGTAGTGATGGCAGGTAGAGACATTGGCACGGTAGTCTTACCTTGGACGGAATTAAAGATTTTCCTCACCGCCTCCACCGAGGAGAGAGCCAGGCGCCGCTACAAGGAACTATTAGAACGAGGAGAGAATTCGAGCTTGGAAATCGTCCTCGCCGATTTAAAAAAGCGAGATGAGATGGATATCCATAGAACCATCTCGCCGCTTAAACCCGCTGAAGATGCCATAATTATCAATACAGAAAACTTTACGCTGGAACAAGTTGTAGATAAAATATATACTCTGGCGGTAAATCTATGACCCCCTCTCAAAAGTTTCTCCTAGCTTTATGCAGACCTCTGCTTAATATTCTTTTTTCATGGAAAGCCGAAGAAAGAGAAAATGTACCATTAACCGGCCCATTGATTTTGATAGCCAACCATGTTCATGTCCTCGACCCAATTTTTCTCGCATTTAGCCTTCCGCGATGGATTAATTTCATGGCAAAAGAGGAACTCTTCCGCTCTCCCTTCTTGAGATTTTGGCTTCGCTGGGCTGGCTCCGTTTCCATACACCGTGAAGGGAAGGTTAGAGAGAAACAGAAGATACTTAAGAGTGCCAGAGATGCATTGGAAATGGGACTAATCCTGGGAATGTTCCCGGAGGGCGGCAGAAGTCACGACGGCAAACTCAGAAAAGGCAAACCAGGCTCTGCAGTTATAGCCTCAAAAACAAATACGCCACTCCTTCCTGTCGGCATCGTCGGAACAGACAAGATTAGGGGCATAAGCTGGCTATGGAAACGTCCTCGCATAGTTGTCAACATTGGCAAGCCATTTAAGCTACCTTCAACCTCTGGCAGGATGAGCAAGTCACAAATGCAATTATTGACAACACAGCTGATGAGAGAAATCGCTGCTCTTTTGCCACCCGAATATCAAGGCGACTATGAAAAACATGAAGATTGAGAAGGCTGAGAAACTGGGCCTGTGCTTCGGTGTCAGACGGGCCATCAAGTTATTGAAGGAGGCAGCTAACAAATATGGAGAAATAGAAACGCTGGGACCTGTAGCACACAATCGCCTGCTAGTGGAAGCATTAGTCAATCTAGGAGTAAAGCCCATAAATCATCTCGACCAAGCCCAAGGCAGAATCCTGGCTATCACAACTCATGGTGCAAGCCCAGCGGTATTATCTAAGATCAAAGCCCATCACATTCACATCATTGACACTACTTGTCCCATAGTCCGCAAAGCTCAAAACGCAGCCAGAGAATTAGCCGACGCTAGTTTTGACGTTCTCATATTTGGAGACGCAGAGCATTCTGAGGTCAAAGGACTACTAGGTTGGATAGGAGACAAAGGCATAGCTGCCCTCGACGTGAAGCAAATATACAGCTCAGGAAAATCACTATCACACCTGGGCATTATCTCCCAGACAACCCAAACCCAATCTGCCTTTGTCAACTTTGTCAGACAGCTTATGGGAATGGTTGGGCCTGATATTGAGGAAGTGCGCCTGGTTAATACTTTATGTAAAGTAACACAGGGTCAACAAGAAGCTGCCCTAAAATTAGCTCGCCAGAGTCAACTCATGATAGTGATAGGCGGAGGTAATAGTGCCAATGCCAAACACCTTGTTGAAATATGCTCTCCTTTGGTGGAAACTCATTTGGTAGAAACAGCAGATGAAGTCGACACTTCCTGGCTCGTGGGCAAGCACCACATTGGTATTACTGCCGGAGCATCCACCCCAGACGAAGCTGTAGAAGGATTAATAGACAAGCTAAGGGCTTTATAATCTTCAGCCAAGCCTGGCGTCCAGCTTCCTGCCGCCAATAAGGTGAAGATGAAGGTGAGGCACTAGTTGCCCCCCTTCGGGGCCACAATTTATAACCAAGCGATAACCTTTCTTGGCTATCCCTTCTTTCTCAGCCAGATTTTTAGCTATGATTATAAGGCGCCCGGCAAGCTTTTGTTGTCCCTCAGTAAGTTCAGCCACAGATGTAATATGGGTTTTAGGTATAATGAGCACGTGTGTAGGTGCTTTAGGCAAGATATCCCTGAATGCTAGAAAATCTTCATCTTGATAGACTATGTCGCTAGGCACCTCACCAGCGATGATTCTACAAAAAATACATTCTTCAGCCATAATCTAACTCCTTTAACATACTACACCTTCCTGTCGTAAATCCTCAATCTCCTCCCGTTTATAGCCTAATTCCTGTAATATTTCATCAGTGTGTTCCCCAGGAAGTGGAGGTAAACTTCTCACCTTGCCTGGTGTGCTTGAGAACTTGGGAGCTATGCCAACTTGTTTTATCTTGCCCAGGGTAGGGTGTTCCACCTCTATTACCATTTGGCGATGAAGCACCTGTGGGTCACTAAAAACCTCGTCCGGTGTATAAACTTTGCCGGCAGGGACATCGTTATGAATCAACAATTCAAACCATTCATCTCTTGTCTTAGTTAGGAAAATTTGCTTCAAAGAAGCGCGGATTTCATCCCATTTCTCATCTTCTGGCTTATGAAAGGTGTGTTCCAGAGCGAAGTGATAGGGGATATATTCTTCCTTTCCTAAAAATCGGCATAGATTCTCCCAAAAATGTGGCTCGAGACAGCCAATGGTAATATGCTTACCATCCTTGGTTTCGTACACTCCGTAATAGGGATAGGCACCATGAAGCCATGATTCACCCCTCTTCAACATTGACCCGTCAAAAAAGTAACCACAGGTGAACCAGGTCATGAGTGATACTGCTCCGTCCATATAAGCCATATCCACATATTGCCCTTCGCCCGTCTTGTTTCTAGCCACCAAAGCTATCGAAATACCCAAGGCTCCATATAACGCAGCCCCCGCAAAGTCAGCAACCAGATTTAAGGGGATAACTGGAGGTCCTTCACTGGATCCAATTAAGCCCAAGATACCCGCCATAGATATATAGTTGATATCATGCCCGGGAAAGGCATTATAAGGCCCATCTTGACCATAGCCACTAAGCGAGCAGTAAATGATCTTAGGATTTAGCTTACTTATAGTTTCGTAATCTATACCCAAGCGTTTAGCTACTCCAGGTCTAAAACCCTCGACAATAACGTCTGCGTGCCGGGAAAGGCGGTAAAATATTTCTCGTCCTGCTTCCGACTTTAGGTTAACCACGATGCTCTTCTTATTGCGATCAGGGGCGTAATAAGCTGCTTCCTTTCGGTTTTCTTCCCCTTGAAGCGCTCTCAATGAACCCCTAAATTCAGTTACCCCTGGCGCCTCAATTTTAAGCACTTCAGCTCCCCAATCTCCCAGGAGCATGGTGCAAAATGTGCCTGGAATCAACCTCGATAAATCCAGGATTTTCACACCTTCCAAAGCTAACATGTCTCCTCCTAAATTGATTAATTGCCAATTATAAGCTATTTAGGCAATCTTTTGCATTTTTAACCTGAATATGTTAAATTACAATAAATAGATTTAACTTAAGGTGGGGGTTACCCACCTTTTTACTAAATGTAAGAAACTAAAGGGAAATGGGGAGATGAAAACAGAGCTTAAGGCTGCGATTACTCAGCTTTCGGCTGAGAGAAACTTGCCTAAAGAAGTAGTGCTGGCTGCCTTAGAATCAGCGCTGGCCTCGGCATATAAAAAAAGCATGTCTGCTCTGGAACAAGATGTGCTAGTAAAAGTTGACCCTGAAAGCGGCGAAATCAATTTCTATATTCAAAAGGCTATAGTTGAGTCAGTTGCCAATCCAAATCGTGAAATCTCCCTCAAAGAAGCTCGAAAACTGCGAGCTACAGCACAACTTGGTGATGTAATAAACATAGAATGCACACCCAAGAATATTGGCCGTATCGCTGTTCAAGCAGCAAAACAAGTTGTTCTACAGCGATTGCGGGAGGCAGAACACCGTATTGTTTATGAAGAGTTCACCGATAGGGAAGGAAAGGTTGTTACTGGAACAATTCAATTCACTGAACCTAAACGAATTTATGTCAGACTGAATAGAATGGAGGCGATACTTCCTGTGAGTGAACAGGTTCCTAATGAACATTATTATAGAGGGCAGCGACTTAAATTTTATCTTCTTGAGATGGTACAGAGGGACAAAGAGCCCCAAATAATAGTTTCTCGTTCTCATCCCAATCTTATACGCGGACTCTTCGAGCTAGAAATCCCTGAAGTTCACAACGGGATTGTGGAGTTAAAAGCCCTGGCTCGCGAGGCTGGACATCGAACCAAAGTGGCAGTGGCAACTATTCAAGAAAACGTTGACCCTGTAGGTTGCTGTCTTGGCCCTCGAGGCATAAGACTCCAAAGTATCATTAACGAACTAAATGGCGAAAAAATAGATGTAATCCAGTGGCATCCCGACCCTGCGGTGTTTATCGCTAACGCTCTTAGCCCAGCTCAAGTAGCAAGCATTAAAACCGATGAAGAAAGAAACATAGCTACTGTGGTTGTTCCTGATAAGCAACTCTCTCTAGCTATAGGCAAAGAAGGACAGAATGCCAGACTAGCAGCGAAACTCACAGGCTGGCGGATCGATATCAAGAGCGTCTCTGCTATTGAGGCGGAAAGGACTGTTATACCAGAGCCTGAAACAGCAGCAAAAGTCATTTCCCCTAAAGTTACGAAAAGGGAGCCACCTGAAGCAGAGCCAGCTGAGGAGATTGGAGAGGAAGAGTCGGTTGAAATTCCAAGCATTTCAGAAGCTCCATCTGAGAAGCCCGAAGAAAAACAAATTCGCTTTGCTGAAGATATCTTAGTGGAGGCGTTAAAAGTAAAAATACCAGACAGGATGAAAAACGGAACTAAAGATAAAAGAAAGGGAAAGGTGATAAAGTATAAGAAGAAAGATGAACATTTTATAGATGATGAGAGCGAAGAGTAAGCATCTACCTCAGCGTACTTGCATAGCTTGTCGACAGGTTAAGGAAAAGAAAGACCTGATACGCCTAGTGAGTACGGAGAATGGCATTGCTGAGATAGATGTATTTGGGAAGAAGCCAGGCAGGGGTGCTTACTTATGCCCCAAAAAAACCTGTTGGGAGGTAGCACTGAGGAAAAACCGGCTGGATTATGCTCTACGAACAAAACTTCATGATGACAATCGACAAACCTTACGTGAGTACAGTCATAACTTGGAGGAAAGCTAAACTTGGATGATAACAAACCAAGATTGAAAAAAGGCCCACCACAAGTTGAGCTTCCACCTTCCATAACTGTGAGGCAGCTGGCCGACGTATTAAAAGTAGAGCCTATAAAAGTAATTAAACAACTCATGCGCAAAGGTATCATGGCCAACGTTAACCAGACCATCGACTTTGATACTGCAAGCATAACAGCTGCAGACTTTGGCTATAATGCTAAAGCAGCGAAAGAGCGTGGAACTTCACCTTCCCGAAAGGAAAGGGGAAAAGGGAAAGGAAAGGGAAAACTGCCAGTTCGCCCTCCAGTAGTTACTGTCATGGGACATGTTGACCATGGCAAAACCACCCTCCTTGATGTCATTAGAAAGACTAATGTAACTGCTCGCGAGGCAGGAGCAATTACCCAACATATCGGTGCCTACCAGGCCTTACTGGATGGACGCAAAATCACCTTTTTGGATACACCGGGACATGAGGCCTTCACTGTCATGAGAGCCCGAGGAGCACAAGCAACTGATATTGTCATCCTGGTAGTTGCCGCTGATGACGGTGTTATGCCCCAGACTGTAGAAGCTATAAACCACGCCAAGGCTGCCAAGGTGCCAATAGTAGTCGCAATCAATAAGATTGATAAACCTGATGCTAATCCCGAGCGTGTAAAGCAGCAGCTTGCCGATTTGGGTCTGGTTATTGAGGAGTGGGGCGGCGATACTGTTTGTGTGCTCATATCAGCCAAGCAAGGACAAGGAATATCAGATTTATTGGAAAACATATTCTTAGTTGCTGACATATTAGAACTGAAAGCTGATCCTGATAGCGTCGCAGAAGGGGTAATCATTGAGGCTAAACTGGATAAAACTAAAGGCCCTTTAGCTACCCTTCTTGTGCAGAAGGGCACACTTAAACGGGGCGATGTTGTGGTAGCTGGCAATGCCTGGGGGAAAATAAAAGCCATGTTTGACGATAAAGGAAAGCAAGTTCATAAAGCTGAACCGTCTACTCCAGTGGAAGTCCTTGGCTTAAACGAGGTGGCAAAAGCAGGGGACCTTTTTACTGTGCTTTCCGGTGAGCGTGAAGCACGAAGTGTTGTTGAAAAACAAAAATATACCAGACCTGGTCCCGCTCTCAGTTTAAGTGCTCTTTCCAGCCAGATAAGCGATGGGCAAATAAAAGAACTCAACATAGTTTTGAAGACGGATGTCGATGGCAGCATTGAACCCATAAAAACTTCTGTAGAAAGGCTGGGCACAGAGAAGACGAAAGCTAGAGTCATCCATGCTGCTAGCGGGAGCATCACCGAGAGTGATGTGCTTTTGGCCTCAGCCTCAAAAGGCATTATCATCGGTTTTAATACTCCTACTTCACCTGGAGCAACACAACTAGCTGATGTGGAAGCGGTAGGTATTCAGCACTACGACATAATCTACAAGCTGATAGAAGACGTGGACAAGACATTGAAGGGAATGCTTGAGCCAACTTATGCTGAAGTGCTCAGCGGGCGTGCCGAAGTGAGGGCTGTTTTCGCTCGCGGTAAAGTGGGAAAAATAGCCGGAGTTTACGTTATGGAAGGAAAAGCATCAAGAGATGCCCAAGTTAAAATATCGCGCCAAAATAAAGTCATTGGTGACTCTCGGGTCTCCAGCTTAAAGCGTTTTAAAGAGGATGTCGCCGAAGTCTCCGCCGGCCTCGAATGTGGCCTGGGTATAGAGGGTATTGTCGATTTTCAAATTGGCGATATCATTGAATTTTACCGAAAGGAAAGAGTAGGCTAATCATACTCCCCAGATAGGAGATTCAAATGAGCAGGCGAAGTGAGCGAACATGTAAACTGATCCAGCGAGAAATCAGCGGATTGCTTGAGCGTGAGGTTAATGACCCCAGACTGAGCAAGTTTGTCTCGGTGACAGAAGTTACCCTTTCTCCTGATCTTAAGCATGCCAAGGTATATGTTAGTACCCTGGGTACCGAAATGAATAAGAAAGATTTACTGGCAGGCTTCAATAATGCTTCAGGATTTTTGCGCAAAGAACTCGCAGCTCACTTAAGATTAAAACAGATACCGCAGCTCAGCTTTCATTACGATGACTCTATTGAGCGCGGGGCGAGATTACTTAAATTGATCGGGGAGCTAAGCACTGATGAGGATGCTAAAATTGACCCCCGCAATAGTTTTCGCATCAACAAAGGAGGTAATAATGGGACCAATAAACGTAGCCATAATAGGTGTCGGTAATTGTGCGTCATCTTTAGTGCAAGGAGTTCATTACTACAAGGATGCCAGAGAAGATGAATTTATCCCTGGCCTGATGCATGCTAATCTGGGGGGCTATCATATAGCTGACATCAACTTTGTAGCTGCATTTGATATTGATAAAAACAAAGTGGGCAAGGATTTGGCTCAGGCCATTTACACTAAGCCAAATAACACTATTAAATTTTGTGATGTGCCTAAGACAGGTATCCGAGTTGAGCGAGGTATGACCCACGATGGACTGGGCAAGTACCTGTCTCAAATTATCACTAAGGCGCCAGGCCCAACCGCCAATATTGTGGATATACTCAAGAAGACCGAAACTGACGTAGTGGTTAATTATCTGCCTGTAGGAAGCGAAGAGGCAACTAAATGGTATGTGGAACAAGTGCTAACTGCCGGCTGCGGCTTCATCAATTGCATGCCTGTTTTTATTGCCCGTGAAAGATATTGGCAAGGCAGGTTTGCCGAGCGGGGATTGCCTGTCATTGGTGATGATATTAAGTCCCAGGTAGGCGCTACAATTACTCACAGAGTATTAACCAAACTTTTTCGTGACCGCGGTGTTAAACTAGAACGAACTTACCAGCTAAATTTTGGCGGCAATACCGATTTCTACAATATGCTGGAGCGCGAGAGACTGGAATCTAAGAAGATTTCCAAGACATACGCTGTAACCTCGCAGCTAGACTACGATATTGGTGCCGACAACATTCATATCGGCCCCAGCGACTATGTGCCCTGGCTAGCTGACCGCAAATTTTGTTACCTGAAGATGGAAGGCCGTACCTTCGGCGATGTACCTCTGAATCTAGAACTAAAGCTAGAGGTATGGGATAGCCCAAATTCAGCCGGGGTAGTTATTGACGCCATAAGATGCTGTAAACTAGCCCGGGACCGTGGCTTAAGCGGGACCATAGTGGGTCCTTCAGCTTATTTTATGAAATCTCCGCCAATTCAGTATTCTGATGAGGAAGCCCGTATAAGAACTGAAACATTTATCGCAGGACAAGAGCAACAAGGTCCCATTTCCTTGCCTGAGCTAGACTCAGTCAAGGTCGAGGCATAAGTCATTCTTGTGGCAAAAATACTAGCTTCAAACAACTTAGGTTAAGAGCCAAAAGCGAAACTTTAAGTTCGCCACGAGCTAGAGGTAACAAGTTGTCCGAAGTTTCCCTTTCCACCATGTGGGCTAAAGGTAGATTTAGCCACATGGCGGGATTCGCCGCCAAAGCTAGAGAATTGGGCTTTACCCACATAGAAGCAAATACTTCGATTTCCCCACGAATGTTCAGTGAACTTCTCAAGACCACAGTCCCTATTTCAAGCATTCATTCTCCCTGCCCAGCGGTATTGTCATCCAGAGGAATCCCCATAAGCAGCCTTTCCTTAAGTTCTCTGGACGAGAACGAGCGAATGGAGGCTGTTAGCTTCACCCAGAAAACAATAGACCTTGCGGCAAATGTGAGCGCCAAGGCTGTTGTCCTTCATATGGGTGAAGTGCCAATTGACCTGAGTTTACAAGATAGGCTGTATAAGCTTCACAATGGAGGCTACGCTCAAACCAAAGACTATAGCCAGGCTAAAGAAGAGCTAGTTTACCAGCGCATTTCCCAAGCTCCTCTTTACCTTAATGCAGCGAAAAAAAGTCTTCAAGAGCTTAGAGAATATAGCCAGCAAAAGGGTATAATACTGGGACTTGAGACCAGATTTCATCCTAACGAGATACCAAATATGGACGAAATGGCAGAGTTACTTAATGAAGTATCACAAAGCCTGGTGGGCTACTGGCATGATGTAGGGCATGCTGAAGTGCAACAGCAGCTTGGATTTAGCTTGCATGAAGAATGGCTTTCCCGATTCAAAGACAGGATAGTCGGCATCCACCTACACGACATTCTTGGCATTTCCGATCACCATGCCCCAGGAAAGGGAAATATGAATTGGGAAATGGTGGCCAAATATTTACCTCCGGGAATAGTAAAAGTTTGCGAAATCGGCGAGTGGAACGGCGAAGAGCAAATGCAAGGAGTAGTCAAATTTCTTCAAAAGAAAGGGATAATAAACTAGCTGGAAGAGCTGAATGAATTTAATAGACATTCGACGGAATTTAGCCTATCGTATTACCAATCCTATAGTTAGGATTTTGAGTAAAAGCGGGATAACGCCCAATGCTCTTACCCTTATCAACCTCGCTCTGAATATAGTCGCGGCCTATGTTATCGCTACTGGGCACTTTCTTGTTGGCGGGGTTTTAGTCCTAGTTTCAGGCTTATTTGACCTCCTTGACGGAGCCTTAGCTCGCTTCACCAAGCAAACTACAAAGTTTGGCGCTATTCTGGATTCAACAGTTGACCGCATTTCTGAAGCAGCGACTCTCTTTGGTCTCTTGATTTGGTATTCAGGTCGCGGAGGCAGATTAGAAATTATGCTTATTTTTGCCGTCTTAATTGGCTCTTTTTTGATCAGCTATATAAGAGCTAGAGCAGAGGGGCTCGGTTGGCAATGTCAGGTTGGCTTGTTTACAAGAGCAGAACGGGTTATAGTATTAGCAATAGGTTTGTTGATAAATCAGATTTTTATTGCTTTATGTGTTTTGGTGGTCTTTGTCTTTATCACTGTAGTTCAAAGGTTAGTTTACCTATGGAAGCAAGGAAAAATTAAAGGTGATTAAGTGGCTGTTATAGCTATTGTGGGAGGGCAGTGGGGTGATGAAGGTAAAGGAAAGATAATCGATTTCTTAGCTGAGAAAGCGAAGATAGTAGTTCGTTTCTCCGGGGGAGATAATGCTGGCCACACTGTAACCAACCCTTATGGCGAGTTCCGGCTGCATCTCGTCCCTTCGGGCATTTTTTACCCACAGGTAACTTGCATTATCGGCAATGGTGTAGCTATTAACCCAGCAGTACTTCTTAAAGAAATAGATGACTTGCAAAACCACGGCATAGGTATAAGTCGCCTTTTTATTAGCGCTCGTGCTCACCTGATCATGCCCTATCACATTCTCCTCGACAAACTGGAAGAAGAAAGGCGCAGTAAAGGAGCATTGGGTACCACACTCAGAGGAATCGGCCCTGTCTTTGCTGACAAAGTAGCTCGCTTGGGAATTCGGGTTGGAGATTTGCTAGATAAGGATGTATTTCTGAGCCGCTTGAAGTCGGCTCTGGAGCTCAAAAATATTATCCTGACCAAAGTGTACCAAGCTTCGCCTCTATCACTGGAGGAGATCTACCAACAATATTGTCATTATGGAGAGCGGCTTATCCCTTTCATCCGAGAAACTAGCTCTATAATTCGCGAAGCGGCGACAAAAGGAGAGCTTGTTTTGTTAGAAGGTGCCCAGGGAGCTTTACTTGACCCTGACTTTGGCACCTATCCCTATGTAACCTCTTCTTCACCGCTGGCCGGAGCAAGCTGTATTGGAGCAGGCCTGGGCCCAAGAGGAATCGATCGTGTGGTGGGCATATTTAAAGCATATAATACTAGAGTCGGTGCCGGACCTATGCCCACAGAACTCAAAGACGAAATTGGTGACCTAATACGAGAAAAGGCTCGTGAGTATGGTGCTACCACAGGGAGGCCACGAAGATGCGGCTGGCTTGATGCTGTGGCAGGTCGCTTCAGCGTTCAAATAAATGGCCTTAGTGATATAGCTCTAACTCACCTCGATATCTACGATGGTTTCCCCTCAATTAAAATATGCACCGCCTACAAATTTAAAGGCGAGGTCCTAACTTCTTTCCCCAGCGATGTCGCCATATTGGAAAAATGTCAACCTATCTACGAAGAATTGGATGGTTGGCAAGAATCAATAAGTGGAATTCGAAATTTCAAAAAGCTGCCGGTGGGAGCTCGCAATTATATGTCCCGCCTTGAAGACCTCCTTTCCTGCCCCATCAGTCTCGTTGCCGTAGGACCAGATAGGAGGCAAATTATTGAAAGAAATCCAAAATCTGAAGCACGAAATCCCAAACAAGAGAAAGGAAAAATTTAATTCCTTTCATCAAAATACAAATGACCAAAACACTTTTGATATTCGAATTTAGATATTTGGATTTGTTTAGAGCTTAGAAATTAGGATTTAGAATTTAACCGGGGGATAGGCAAATCTATCTTATAGTTTTTTAGTGCCGCCTTTATAAGATCGGCTGATTTTTCATCAGGCTCAACCAGAGGCAAGCGAGGTTTACCCACTGGAAAACCTACGTAATTCAGAGCCCACTTGACAGGTATAGGATTGGAAACGATGAACAAGGCATTTACCAGAGGTAATAAGTATCGGTGGATCCTGGCTGCCTCTTGAAGTTTACCGTTAAGGAACTTCTCTATCATGTCCCTTATCTGGGTTCCTATTAGATGAGAGGCGATGCTAATCACGCCGTAACCACCCAAAGCGAGTATGGAGAAGGTATCACTATCATTGCCACTGTAAACTAAGAAATCTTCCCTGGTTCCCTGAATAATCTCAGCTATTTGCCCGAAATTGCCACTGGCTTCCTTCACGCCCACAATATTATCAATCTGGCTCAGTTTGATTACCGTATCGGCAGCAAGGTTGGTAACCGTACGCGATGGCACATTATAGATGATGCAAGGCAAGGTAGTACTCTGGGCAATGGCTTTAAAATGCTCCCACAAGCCTTGCTGGGTCGGCCGATTATAATAGGGAACTACCAAGAGACAAGCGTCGACACCAGTTTCTTCCGCCTCCTTAGTTAACTCCTGGCTTTCTCTGGTGTCATAGTTACCTGTGCCAGCAACTACTGCTCCGCGGTTGCCTACCGCTGATTTTATTTCAGTGAAAAGCCGTAGTTTTTCTTCCCGGCTCAGAGTAGGAGACTCGCCAGTGGTGCCCGAGACCACCACCCCATCACTACCTGAATCCAGTAAGGCTAGTGCCAGCCTCCTAGCTTGTTGATAGTCAACCTCGCCCTGGGCATCAAAAGGTGTCACCATGGCTGTTAATAAGCGACCCAGCCTGTTCTTACCCTGAAACTTGGAAGAGCTTCTGGAAACCCCCGGCCTATTCATTTAAACTGGCTAAACTCTCCTTAAGGCCTATCCAACCCTTCTCTATCCCCTCCTCAGCAATTTGCACAGCATTTAGCGCTGCCCCTTTACGCAGATTATCAGCCACTATCCACATAACAAGTCCGCTGGGATGCGAGATATCTTTTCTAATCCGGCCTACAAATACATGATCTGACCCGCTAGCAGCCCAGGGTTGAGGGTAAAAACTGACGGTGGGGTCATCAAGTACCCTGACTCCAGGAGCTTGCGCCAAAATCTTCTTTGCTTCTTCAGGGGTGATGGGCGAACTGAATTCCACGTTGACTGCTTCACTATGCCCAAAGTAAACAGGAACTCGGACGCAAGTAGCCGAAATAGCTACGTCTTCATCATGCAGTATCTTCCGCGTTTCTTCCACCATTCTCTGTTCTTCTTTAGTATATCCATTATCCAAAAAGACACCGATTTCTGGCAGTACATTAAAGGCTATTTGATGAGAATAGACATGAGGGCAAATACGACGCCCTTCCAAAACTAACCGTGCTTGATTTGTCACTTCTTTCAGAGCAACACCGCCACTACTTGATACTGACTCGTAAGTGCTCACTATAATTCTCTTTATGGGATTGATCTTGTGCAAGGGATGAAGCGCTACCACCATTTGGATTGCGGAGCAATTCGGACTGGCGATTATCCCTTTATGCCATTCTATATCCCCAGGATTGACTTCTGGGACTACCAGAGGCACTGTAGGGTTCATCCTGAAAGCAGCACTATTATCAATGACCACCGCTCCAGCTTCGGCAGCCAAAGGCGCTAACCTCCGACTAATATCAGAATCAGCAGAGAAAAAGGCAATATCAACATCACGAAACGCCTCTGCCTTCGCTTCCCTAACCTCAATTCTTTGATGATTAAAGAGGAGTTTCACCCCAGAAGAATATTCAGGGGTTAGTAATTGGATGGAAGCTACGGGGAACTTACGCTGCTCAAATATCTTAACAATTTCTTGCCCTACAATATCGGTAGCGCCAATAACAGCTACGTTGAATCCTTCCATGGCCTTTCCTACAGCTTTAGCAAGGCATCCAACCCGTAAGTTAGCCCCTTGCGTTTTATCACTTCCTTAATTGCCAGAATAACGCCAGGCAAGAAACACTCCCGACTTATAATATTGTGACGTAAGCTTAGGGTTTCACCTGCTCCGCTAAATACAACCTCTTGCCCAGCCACAAATCCCGGCAACCTCAAGCTATGGATAGCTATGCCATCCATCTGTCCTCCTCTGGTATTGCTGAGTACTTCACGTGTAACTTCAGGATAAATGAATGGTTTACCATGCATTTGCGACATCGCTCTGGCTGTAGCCATAGCAGTCCCTGAAGGAGCATCAGCCTTTTTATCATGATGCATTTCGATAATTTCGGCGTGGTTGAAAAACTTGGCGGCAAATTTTGATAGATGTATCAAAAGTGCCGCCCCTAGGGAAAAATTGGGTGCCACTACCGCCCCTACCTTATTGGCCTGGCATAATTTTTCAATTTCTGCCAAATTCTCCTCAGTAAGGCCTGAGGTGCCTATAACCATGTTAACTTTTTGTTTAATAGCAATGCGGGCGGCTGCCATAGAAACCTCGGCATTAGTGAAATCTACCACCACATCTGCATCGCAGCTCCTTAAAAGCGATTCTAAATCGGAAGAAAGGAGTATCAGTTCAGGAGCATCAGCTAAGGGGAGATATTGCTGAGTTACTTCCTTTTCTACAGCACCCACTGCCCTTAATCCGGGCTCGCAAACCACAGCTTTAGTTATCTCTTGCCCCATCCTGCCTAAAGCGCCATTAATAACTACTCTTATGGGTTCTAAAGAAGAAGTCATGTTCCTTTCTCTCTCCTCACCAGTAAAGCAATTTATTTACTACGGTTGCCATGTTGCTCTCTCCTGCCACGTGGATGAACAAATTTCCTCTGACGGTCCTTGGGAACCGAGGAATTCCTAATTTTAGCACCAGGGAGATTGGAAAGCCCTTCCAATATTGCTTTGCGCGATAAATTTATCCTACCAGAATTGTCAATCCCGATGACTTTCACCATTACCTCATCGCCCACTTTAACCACGTCTTCGACTTGAGGTACATGGTAGTTAGCAAGCTCGCTGATATGGACGAGGCCTTCCTTCCCCGGCAGAATTTCTACCATGGCACCAAAATTGAACAGCCTGGTTACCTTCCCAGTGTAAATCTCTCCTTGCTCCACTTCCCGAGTCAAGTCCTGAATTATTTTGATTGCTTTCTGGGCTGCCTCTTCGTTTGGAGAGCCAACGAGAACCTTACCATCGTTTTTTATATCTATAGTTGTTTTGGTTTCATCTATAATAGACCTTATAACCTTACCCCCAGGACCGATGACGGTCCCAATCTTACTCGGATCAATCGTCATTTCATACATCCTGGGAGCATAGGGACTGAGTTCAGAGCGACTAGCACTGATAGCTAAACTCATTTTCCCCAGTATTTCCAACCTTGCCTCACGGGCCTGACTTAAGGCTTCAGCCAGGATGCCATAACTTATCCCCTGCAGCTTGATATCAAGCTGCAAAGCCGTGAGCCCACGAGCTGTGCCAGCAACTTTGAAATCCATGTCCCCATAGGCATCTTCCATACCCACAATATCAGTTAGAACAACATAGCCCTCATCCTTTCCGGTAACCAAACCCATGGCTATCCCGGCCACAGGCGCCTTTATAGGCACACCGGCATCCATCAAGGAGAGAGTCGAAGCACAAGCGCTAGCCATTGATGTGCTTCCGTGAGAACTAAGTACCTCGGAAACCAGACGTATAGTGTAAGGAAAATCATCCTCCGATGGCAGTACTGATGCAATAGCCCGTTCCACTAAAGCGCCATGCCCAATCTCGCGCCTCCCTGTTGTTCCTATTCGTTTCACCTCACCAGTAGAAAAGGGAGGAAAATTATAATGATGCATAAAGCGTTTAGTTTCCTCCAGACCTAAGCCATCCAATAACTGCTCCCGACTTGTAGACCCCAAAGTGGTAATAGTCAACACCTGTGTTTCCCCACGGGCAAATAATCCTGAGCCATGGGTGCGAGGCAGGATACCAACTTCACAGCTAATAGGACGAATGCCTTTAGTTTGGCGACCGTCCAAGTGCCGCCTCGTCTGCAATATTCTTCCCCTCACCGCAGTTCTAAGCTGGGTTTCAAAAGTAAAATTGATTTCATCTTCAGAAAAAGAATCAACTAACTTATTCCTTATTTCTTCCTTGAGAGACGTTAAAGCCTTATCTCTTTGCAGTTTCCCTGGTTCCTCGAGAACACGGCCTAATTTCTCATCAAGTATGGAAGCGATTTGAGATGGAAGCTCAGGAGCAAGTTCCTTAGATTTGATTTCTACCTTGGCTTTGCCATAAATTCGCTGTAGTTCTTCTTGAAGCTTAATGACCTCCTGATTCGCCTCGTGTCCCAACTTAATTGCCTCAAGCAATATTTCTTCGGAAATTTCTTTGGCACCTGCTTCCACCATCACAATGTCTTTACTAGTGCTAGCAACGACTATATCGAGCAAGCTATTTTCCATTTGAGCTAAGGGGGGATTCACGACTAGAGCATCGTTTATATAGCCAACGTGTACCGCCGATATAGGACCAAAGAATGGGATATCCGATAATGTCAAGGCTGCTGAAGCGCCAATAAGAGCACAAATATCAGGGTCATTTTCTTGGTCCACAGATAGCACTGTCGCCACAACTTGAACATCGTAATTAAACTCCTTGGAAAGAAGCGGGCGCAGGGAGCGATCGATGAGCCGGCTAGTTATAACTGCTTCCTCAGTAGGGCGTCCTTCCCGCCTGATGAAGCTGCCCGGTATTTTGCCAGCGGCATAGAGCCTTTCTTCATAATCCACTGTTAGAGGGGCAAAATCTATCCCCTCTCGGGGTTCAGAGCTGGCACAGGCAGTAACCAAGACAACCGTGTTACCATATTGAACAGCGACAGCACCATTGGCTTGCTGAGCGAATTTCCCTACCTGAATGCCAAGTGTCCTGCCAGCTATCGAACGCTCAAAAACATCAGACATATTATTCCCTCAAACTCAATCTACTAATAAGAGAATAATATCGCTCGGGCGCCGTCCTGTTCAGGTAGTTCAAAAAACGCCTCCGCTTCCCTATCACCCCATGGAGTGCATGTCGGGAGTGCCGGTCCCGAGGATATAACTTGAGATGCTCGGTCAACCGATTTATCCTCTCGGTAAGCAAAGCTACCTGGACCTCGACAGACCCGCTATCATTTTCCTTAAGTCTAAATTGGGTAATGATTTCCCCCTTTTTTTCCTTGTCCACTGTTATAGACTCCCTAATTTAGTAATGCCGTATATCATATCACGATAACAAAATCTTGTATAGAAATTGACCAGAAGAGCGAGATGATTTATAATTGGCTAGTAAAGGCAACTTTTTATGCATGAAAGTTGCGGCGTTTTCGGGGTTTATGCCCGGAGTATAAATGTAGCTCAGGCGACTTTCTTTGCCCTCTTTGCTCTACAACATCGCGGTCAAGAAAGTGCTGGCATCGCTGTCACCGATGGCAACGAAATAAAAATACATACCCGTATGGGATTAGTTTCCCAGGCATTCACAGAAACTGACCTCGCTTTGCTCCAAGGATATATTAGCATCGGGCATAATCGCTACTCTACTACAGGCTCAAGCAGACCTATGAATGCCCAGCCCATCATAGCAAAATCTGATGGGTTGACCATTGCCCTAGCGCATAATGGCAATATCATCAACTCCAAAGTGCTCCGCGATGAACTCCAGGAGCGTGGCTATCATTTTCACACTAGCAATGATTCCGAAGTCATTGCCAACCTGATTTTGGCCTCCCCCGGCCAGAACTGGCAGGAAAAAATAGAATACGCCATGCACCGCCTCCAAGGAGCTTATTCCTTGGTAATCTTAGCTGAAAATAAACTGATCGGAGTTCGTGACCCCTTCGGTGTTCGCCCTCTTTGTCTCGGAACTATTGATGGTGGCTGGAGCATCGCCTCGGAAAGTTGCGCCTTAGACCATATAGGTGCCCAATTCATAAGGGAAATCAATCCTGGAGAAATTTTGGTCATTGATAGCCAGGGAGTGAAGAGTTTTAAGAAGGAAAGTGATAGAAAGGCCTTGTGCATCTTTGA
Source organism: uncultured Dehalococcoidales bacterium (assembly GCA_964586515.1). Taxonomy (GTDB): domain Bacteria; phylum Chloroflexota; class Dehalococcoidia; order GIF9; family AB-539-J10; genus RBG-13-51-36. The sequence continues at coordinate 108,392 of CAZPGJ010000004.1, read as the reverse complement.
ATACATTTATTTCGCCCGTCCCGACAGCATCATCCAAGGCAAACTACTCTACCCGGCCAGGGAAGCTATGGGTAGAATATTAGCTAAAGAATATCCTGTCGATGCTGATTTTGTCATGGGTGTTCCTGATTCAGCCACTGCCGCTGGCATTGGCTATTCTCATGCCTCGGGTATCCCATATTGCGAAGGCTTGTTAAAAAACCGCTATGTAGGACGTACTTTTATCGAGCCTGACCAAAGGATACGGGAGCTTGGCGTCCAATTAAAATTCAACCCCCTTTCCCGTATAATTGCTGGGAAAAGGCTAGTAGTCGTCGACGACAGCATCGTTCGTGGCACCACCACTCCCCGTGTGGTTAACCTGCTCAGAAAAGCTGGTGCCGCCGAGGTTCATATCCGCATCTGCGCCCCACCCATTCGCTACCCTTGCTTCTTTGGAGTAGATATGGCCACTAAATGGGAACTTATTGCCGCCAGGAAAACCGTCCCGGAAATCAAGGAGCACCTCGGTGCCGATTCACTGGGATACCTTAGCCTCGATGGCCTAATTCGGGCTGTGGACCTGCCCAAAGATATTTTCTGCCTTGCTTGTTTTACCGGAGCATACCCCATTCCAGTTCAAATAGAAATGGACAAACTAGCTTTGGAAGCCCTGCCCCAGGAGGACCTCATTGGAGCCGACCACTGAACAGGCTTATGCCCTCGCTGGTGTAGACATTCACCTTGCTGACAAAGTAAAGAAAATTATTGCCCAACAAGCTCGAACTACCTTTCGCTCCGAAGTCATTGGCTCAGAATTTTTCGGCAGCATGTTTCAGCTCCAAGGATATCATGAGCCAGTTTTAGTCTCCAGCACTGACGGAGTAGGCACCAAGCTCAAAATAGCCTCGCTTCTGGGGAAAAACGATACCGTAGGCATGGACATCGTCAACCACTGCGTGAATGATATCCTTTGTTGCGGCGCCGAGCCCCTTTTCTTCCTCGACTATATTGCCATGGAAAAACTTAGACCTGAGCAGATAGAAGCCATCATTTCGGGTATAGTCCAGGCCTGCCGAGAAGTTGGCTGCTCATTAATCGGCGGTGAAACCGCCGAGATGCCCGGTATATACTCCCAAGGAAATTATGACCTGGTAGGTTTCGTTGTCGGAGTGGCGGAGAAAAAGAATATCATCGATGGCAGCTCCATTGTTCCCGACGATGTAATCCTTGGCCTGCCTTCATCTGGTTTACATACCAATGGTTATTCATTAGTGCGCAGAGTCTTTGGCATAGATGCTAACCCTTCGTGCCTAAACAAATTTTATCCTGAGCTAGGCAAGAGCCTTGGTGAAGAATTGCTCCAGGTCCATCGCTGCTATTACCCGCAACTCAAGCCAGCCTTGCCCTCAACCAAAGCTATAGCTCATATCACTGGCGGCGGCTTTGTGGGCAATATACCTCGCATACTGCCTGAAGGGGTTGCTGCCCACATAAAAAAGCATTCCTGGGACATTCTGCCAATTTTCAAGCTAATTCAAAAAGAAGGCGATATAAAAGAAGCAGAAATGTATCAGGTGTTCAACATGGGGATAGGCATGACCATCGTTTGTTCCCCCCAGCAGGTAGCCAAGATTGTCGGTATCTTGCCCCAGGCTAAAGTTATCGGCGAGATAATTAAGAGAGAAACCGAGGAAAAAGTAGTAATAAACTAAAGGAGGCTCTATGCGCGCCATAATTAGTGTTTCGGATAAATCAGGCGTGGTTGATTTTGCCCGAGGTCTAAAAGAGCTGGGCATTGAGATATTTAGCACCGGTGGGACCAAGAAGTCTTTAGAGGCTGCTGGAGTAAAAATACGTAGTGTCTCAGAGCTTACTGGCTTTCCTGAAATCCTCGATGGCCGGGTGAAGACTTTGCATCCCGCAGTGCACGGAGGCATCTTAGCCCGACGTGACCTTCCCCAGCATCTATCCCAACTAGCTCAGAACCGCATTGAACTCATTGACATGGTGGTGGTCAACCTCTACCCCTTTGTGGAAACAGTGACCAGGGCTGAAGTTTCCTTAGACGAGGCGCTGGAGAATATCGATATTGGCGGACCAAGCATGATTCGCTCCGCAGCCAAAAATTTCCCATCCGTCCTGGTAGTAGTCGACCCCGGCGATTACGATGCAATCTTGCAAAAGCTGCGCCAGGGCAACATAGATTCAGAATATAGGAAGCGGTTAGCCCACAAAGCTTTCCAGCATGTGGCTCTTTATGATACAGCCATTGCTCAATACCTTAACGAAGAAGCCTTTCCCGAGGAGATGACCATAGCCTTAAAAAAGGCTCGTAACCTTCGCTATGGCGAGAATCCCCATCAGCAAGCTGCTTTCTACATTGAACAAAATGTCAGACAAAGACAAGACGGTCTGGCATCTCTGGAACAGCTTGGCGGACCCGAAATTTCCTTCAACAACCTTCTCGATTTAGATGCTGCTTTAAACGTGTTGAGCGATTTTACTGCTCCCACCATTGCCATAATGAAGCACAATAATTCCTGCGGACTCGCTTCCCATAATGATTCAGCCGAGGCTTATCGACGGGCTTTAACTGGCGATCCTGTAGCTGCCTTTGGCGGCATAGTTGCCAGCAACCGTATTATCGATCTGGCTACTGCCCAAGAAATAGCTAAGTCTCATTACGACGCCATTGTCGCCCCAGAATATGAAGAAAAGGCTCTGGAATTACTAAGACGAAAAGAAAGCCTGTGCCTTGCTAAAGTTGCCCCTTATCGTCCTTCGTCCTCCGAACCACACCTCGACTTTCGCCGTGTCAGGGGCGGCTTTCTGGCCCAAGTGCCGGACATTTTAGCCGAACCCGAACTTAAGCCTCGCGTGGTAACCAAGCGCCAACCCAGCAAGGCCGAGCTATCAGACCTGCTCTTTGCCTGGAAGGCAGTCAAAGGCATAAAATCTAACGCCATAGTTATCGCCAAGGACAAAACACTGTTAGGCATGGGAGCCGGACAGCCCAGCCGCGTGGTAGCCGTTGAGCTAGCTTTGAAAAGAGCCGGTGACCGGGCTAAGGACAGCGTCCTTGCCTCAGACGCTTTTTTCCCTTTTACCGACGGTCCGGAATTGGCCATCAAGCACGGAGTTACCGCCATTATCCAGCCCGGTGGTTCGGTAAGAGATAAAGAGGTAATTGAGCTGGCCAACAAGTATAATATAGCCATGGTATTTACCGGTGTCCGCCACTTTAGACACTGAAACGAGAAATACGAAGCACTAAGCTCTAAATCCTAAACTTTAAGAATTTGGATTTTGTATCAAAGCTCAAAACTTCAAGCCCAAAATGCGAGGCTTTTAAACTTTGGAATTAGGATTTGGAATTTGTTTATAATGTAGATATTAGGATTTAGGGTTTCTATGAAGGAGGTGAGAAATGTTCATGATTAGCAAAGAAACTATGAACAGCGTTATGTCCCTTAGGGAGAAGATAGCTGACCCGAAAAAAAAGGCGGAGTGTATTGCCGAGGTGGAAAAGATGATAAAAATGAAGGAATCGCACCTGGCCAGGGCAGACTGGGGTTCTTGTTGTGGCAACATTGGCAATCTGACGCCACAGATAGAAAGTGAATTACAGATGCTCCAGAATACTTTAGAGGTTCTAAAGGAGGGGGACGGCAGGAAGGCAGCTTCTTTGCTAGAAGATTACATTGCCTTCCTGCGTAAAAACTATACGCCTGAACCCGAGCATTGGTGATGTCATGGCCAGAGCAGTAATCGTAACAGATATGCTGCGCGGCTTCCTCGAGGAAGGCTATCCACTCTATTGCGGCATCGAGGCCCGTGGCATCATACCTAACGTCCAGAAATTACTGGACCGAGAGCTAGAGCAGGGCTCGAAAATATTCTACGTATGTGACCACCATATACCCAACGACCCGGAATTTAAGATGTTCCCGCCCCATTGCATTGAAGGTACTGTGGAAGCTGAACTCATACCCGAGCTTTTGCAATATCCCGGTGAAATAATACCCAAAAGAACTTTTAGCAGCTTCTACAACACTCCTTTAGATAAGAGACTGAAGGCAATCAAGCCCGAAACCATAGTCGTCTGTGGCGTAACCACTCATATTTGCGTTCTGCACACAGTAATTGATGCCAGAGACAGACGCTATGAGGTTGAAGTCCCCGTTGATTGTGTTGCTTCTTTCGACAAAAAAGCCCACTCCTTCGCCCTGGACTATATGGAGAAGGTGCTGGGAGCCAAGCTTGTTAAACCCTTAGTTAAGGTTGCCCCGCCTCGTTTTGAAATCCCCGACTCATGGTTGAACGGGGAAACCGCCGATATCTACTTTCCCCGCACCGTGGAAATACTTAAGAAAGAAGGAATTAATCCCGTAGCCACTATGGAGGTATTTCCTCGCCGAGCTGGTATCCTGTGCGGCATAGAGGAAGTTAAAGCTTTGCTTGCTGAAATTCTTCCCAAGGATAATTGTGAGGTCTGGGCGTTATCTCAAGGCGAGCCTTTCGACAGAAAAGAAGTAGTCCTGCGCATAAAAGCCCCCTATCAGAGCTACGGGACTTATGAAACTGCGTATTTAGGCATACTCTCACATTGCAGCAGTTGGGCCACCGCTGCCCGAGAATGCGTTGATGCTGCCCAGGGCATTCCTGTCATCAGCTTCGGGGCCCGCCACATCCACCCCTCGGTGGTCGGCATCATGGAATACTCCGCTATAGTCGGAGGCTGCACTGGCTGCGCCAGTACCGCTGGAGCAAAACTTGCCGACATCCAACCCACCGGCACTATTCCCCATGCCCTCATCATCATCCTGGGCAGCACTACTAAGGCCACTCTTGCATTTGACAAGCATATGCCTTCCGAAGTGCCGCGCATTGCCCTAGTGGATACTTTTGAGGACGAGGTGAGAGAAAGTGTGACTGTGGCCAAAGCGATGCGAGGAAAGTTGGAAGGGGTAAGACTAGATACGCCTTCAGAAAGAGGTCGGGTTACTGCCGACCTGGTCAAGGAAGTTAGAGCCTGGCTGGACCTCGAGGGATTTAAGGACGTAAAGATAGTTGTCAGCGGCGGACTTGGCCCTGAACGAATCAGATATTTTATCGCTGAAGGGGCGCCTGTGGATATTTTCGCCGTCGGCAGTTACATCAGCGATGCTAAGCCCATTGACTTCACCGCCGACCTTCACGAAGTTGAAGGCAAACCCATCGCCAAAAGAGGCAGAATGCCCGGCATCACCCCCAACCCCAGGCTAAAGAGGGTGATGTAAGAACTCCAGAAGAGCTCTTATTCACTCGATTAGCAATAAGCACACTAGCTCTGATGCTTTTGTGCTTTCCTTACCTCTTCCACTAGCCGGGGCAATATCTCGCCTGTCCTTCCCTGAATTAAATAGTCTGATATGCCTTCCTGGGTGAGCGGCGTAGGGTCCGCATTCACCTCTATTATCTTCACATTAGCTTTATGCTTCATTACATCCAAGCCCGTGACACCCGAATGAAATCTCGCCATCCTGGGCAGATTGGCAAAAGGATAGACCACTGCTGATGTTCCGCAGATAAGCATCAAGTCACAACTCAAAGCTTCTTTTTCCGACTCCTCCATGACGTCTGAAGGTATTGGCTCCTTGAAGTGGACCACATCGTCCTTCAGGACAGCGCCGCACTTGCAGCGAGGCGGAAGCTCGTCCAGGGAGACTTCCTCCCAGGCAAACCTTGAGCCGCAAGAAATACACCTCAGCGCATTGACACTGCCGTGATATTCCAACACCCGCTTATTCCCCGCCTTTTTATGTAGGCCATCAATGTTTTGCGTAATCACGCACTTCAGTATCCCCAGAGCTTCGAGCTCAGCCAGAGCATAGTGACCGGGATTTGGCTGAGCCTCCCTGATTTGTCCGTGAAACGTACCGTATGTCCCCCGCAACCCCACCATTTCCTCCCAGTATGTCCTGGGGGCATTCAGGAAAAGCTCATATCTTTCATAAGCCTTAGCCTCAGCCTCTTTATTCGTGGTCCAGATGCCCTTTGGCCCCCTGAAATCAGCTATGCCCGATTCAGTGGATATGCCGGCCCCGGTTAAGGCAATGGCATGTTTGCTTTCCGCCAAATCCTTGGCCGCTCGCTTGATTAAGTCCTCCATTATTTACCCGAAATCACTGTTATTGTGACAAAATTCAGCTTTTTTGCCAAATCCATCACGGATAGCCTTCAGGCAAAGCCAATCCCCTCTATCTCCAGGAGATTGCCACTAATTTTTGTTCTGGCACCCAGAAATTCCTCGATAAGCCATAGGTTTGTCTCCACATGTTCAGTAATGCGCGGGACTGAATACCTGGTGACCCCCTCGGCTAAGCCAGCATAGATTATGAGCTGGTCTGCGATATATCTATCAACTGCGGCGCCAATTTTAACATCCTCTATAAACCTCTCCGCCACATATCTTCCTATGGATTCCGAGCTTCTGCCTGGCCTCCCGGCCCTGTCGGAACCTATCCGGTTACCCAGGCTCGTCTCGCCATATATCGCCAGGGCTGCTCCTTCTTGGAGGGAGCTTTCGTCTTCGATTTCCTCAATTTCCGCTTTATACCCATAAGAGCTTAATACCCTCTGGCATTCCTCAGCCATCCTCTGACTTACTCTCTTTTCTTTCAAACGCGAGGAAAGCGCTATGCCCTTGATATTGAAAATCTCCCCCTGCTCAGTAAGATTTAGTGGCTTCAGTTTCCCGGCCGGCTCGACTCTAACTTCTATAATTCCACCGCCTCTGGGCACATAGCCGGGGCGAATTATGTCAAGTTCAGCCCGGACACCCATCTGCTTTAGAAGCGGAAGCAGAACAAACTTCGTGTGATAAGCAGAGGGGGCAAAATCCTGAAACAGCCCACCTTCCAGCCTGAATTTGGAGGGCTTTCGGGCAAAGCACGCGAGAGGCAAAAGCGTCTGGGCCATCATGGTGGTTGAGCCCGCCGTCCCTATGTCCCAGCTATACTCTCCTCCGTTGAACCTTTCTCCGGGTGTGTAGGTAATCTCATTAGAGCCCACCGCAGCGTTTTGCACCACCGCGTGGCACATCTCCTGGCACGCTTGCACTACTTTGAGATGCTGTGCCCTCAGCCCTGGCTTATCCCTCCCAGCCCTGATGTTCTCTATCCTTATTTCCCTACCCAGCAGGCTGGCCAGCGCCATTGAATAACGGACTATTGTCCCGCTCCCCGACTTCGCCCCACCATCTATAAGCATCACGAGCGCCCACCCTCATTTCATTGCTTCCACAAACTCTTCGACGGTTATACCAGCACGGGTGATTAGTTTCCTTAACGTTCCTCTCGCAACCTCTTTGTGATCAGGAATAGACAATGTTGCAATGTGACCCTCTTTTACCAAAATAATGTGACTCCCTTTCTGGCGCGCTATCTCCCAGCCCAGCCTTCCAAAAATCTTCGTTACCTCACGTCCACTGAGAAGAGGGAGTTTCATTAAACCAGAATCTCAATCTCACGTGTCATAACAGTTAAAGGCATTCCTTTCTCTGCTCGTACCTCCAAACACTGCTTAATAGCATCTTCAATATTTTCTAAGGCTTCTTGCTCCGTTTTACCTTGACTTACGCACCCTGGAATACTTGGACATTCGACAACGAATACGCCATCTTCATCCTGTTCAATTGTTATGATGAACTTCATAGCTCATTCCCTCCTGCCTTCTCTTCTTTTTGAGTTCCTCAAAGGCTATAGTAGGCTGATCTCGACGTTCAGCAATAATTGCCAGGCCGTGTATACCTTCTAGAAACTCCTTATATTCCTCCCCTTTAGCTCCCCAGCTTATGAATTCTATCATTGCTGAAATTCGAATGCCAACTACGAGTTTATTCCCTTGCCCAGCAGGCTGGCCAGCGCGATAGAATAGCGAACTATTGTCCCGCTCCCCGACTTCGCCCCACCGTCTATAAGCATCACGAGCGCCCATCCTCATTTCATTGCTTCCACAAATTCTTCAAGACAGGTCCCATTAAACCAGCCCATCAATCTCACGTGTCGCAACAGTTAAAGGAAGTTTTTGCGAAGCAAAAATTTGGATGAGCGAGAGCGAGCCTTTATGCTATGTTACATGAAGTGGGTCGTTTTTTCACTTTTATGCCTCAAAGACATTTATAACCTCTTCTCCAAGCATGTCAATGATTTTTGCTGCGACTTTTGTTTTTGACTTTGGAATTTTGATTTCATATTTTCCTTTGACTAAGTCATCTTTTCTTTCTGGGACATCTGAATAGACAATATGGAAGGTTTTGCCATCGTAATTATTGTCAATCAAAACTGTATCAATCATACATCTAAAATCAGGGATTTTTACTTTGAAGAGTTTATTATCAATGTTAAGACGCTCAATTATCGTTGGAGAGATGAAATCCTGTATAGTTACTACTGCCACTCTGTCATTCTGAGCAGAGCGAAGAATCTCTATCTTTGCCTCCGCTGGTTTGTGGATTAAGAAACTGCCGTATTTTTTATCTGTCTTTAACTCAATTACCTTAATCTTATTTACCGGATGTTTCTTATTCCACTCATCAATCCAAGGGTCAATGGCTAATTCCTTACCAAGACAGACGATGGTTATATCTCTATCTTCATCTGGTCTTTTCTTTAATTCGTCCTGAAGGAGTTGTAAATCTAAAAGTGTTAATGGATGATTGAAGTCAATAATTTTTACTAAGTTTTTCCCTAGGTATCCATCAAAAAATGTATCAGTTCTTATCCTTTGAATACCAATATGCTGGACGGCAAGTTCAATTGCCTCGGTTTTTAAAAGTTGCAAATCATAATCATTGACCTTGTAAATAGCAAATGTAGGATATTTTGTCTCTCCTTTCTTGACCTGTTCAAGGATTATCTTTTGCACTATTTTGCTTGTCATCTGGATTGCGCCTTTATTTATATCGCAACCAATCCATCGCCTGCCAAGTTTTTGGGCAACACTAGCAGAAGTTCCTGAGCCGATGAAGCAATCAAGGACAAGGCTATTAGAGCGACAAGAGGTAGCGATGAAAATCTCCAATAAATCGGTAGGTTTCTGGGTCTCGAAGCCTGTACGCTCTGTAGCGGTAGATGCCATGATCGCTACATGACTTATAACATCGTCAATTCTTTTGCCCTCTTCTTTGGGATAAGTCTTCCCATAATAAATTGTGCCATCGGTTTTCCTTCTTTTTATCAATGCGTATCTTTTCCCATATTCATCCACCTTGTTGTAACGCTTTAAATCTTCATCTCTGTATGGTTGTCCTACCTGATTCCAAATGTAGCCTTCGCCTTTGGAATACCAAAAAATGACATCATGAGCATGCTGGTAAATGTTTTTTGATTCTGTGCCTCTAAAGCCCTTATTCCACACAATTTCATTCCTGAAATTCTCCCGTCCAAAAATCTCGTCCATAACTAATTTCACGTAATGTCCAACATGCCAATCTAAATGAATGTAGATACTTCCTGCTTCAGATAGAAGTTCTTTCATTAGCATTAGTCTCTCATACATGAACTGTAGGTAACTATCGTTGTTCCATATGTCCTCGTACATAACTTGTTGAAGTAGCGATACCTCATCAACTTCTAGGGTCTCCGGCTTCTTCATTCCTCTCAACTGAACCTTTCTTACATAGTCCGCCCCACTCATAAATGGCGGGTCGATATAAATCAAATCAATCTTCCCTCTAAATCCTAATTCCAGAAGCGTGGCTAAAACATCTTTATTGTCTCCGTGAAAGAGTAGATTTTGCCAGTTATCCTTTAATTCATCATAAGTTGGCGTTTCAATTCTTTGCCCACTATTCAACGGGTCAAAGACTTCTACCAACTGAGCAGGAAAGCCTTTGATATAATCCAAAGGCTTTTTACCTACCCAGTGAAGCATTGGGCGTCCTTTAGCTGGCGTTATCTTAATTTTATTCTCTTCTTTCATAATTCAACCTTTTCCTACTCCATTAAGTCTTCGATTATCTTCATCAATCCATCAATTTTTTCTTGTTTTATTTTGTTTTTCTTGTAATGCCACATTACATTTAAAGGTTTTTTGTATCTATCATTTACCTTATCAATTTCTAAAAAGTCCTCTAATTCACCCTCAAATGAGTGTAACTTTAAAGTATATTTATTTTTATTGCTTTCTATAAACTCATTTATCTTTTTATTCCTGTCTTTGTCGTTACCGCCATCAAACAAAATTGAATGTTTAATACCAAGATTACTAAATAAATTCATATATCTATGGATGTTATACTTTCCCATTGCATCTAGGATGTAGGCTTGCTTATTCTGAAGGTTTATTCTATTGTTCTTTACTAGATAGTCTATCAAAGTTTTTTCAGTAGCTCCTTCACATATAAGGACAGTATCAGCAAAAAAAGCTGAACATCTTTCAGAATCTAGCCATAATGAGTAGCGAATAGATTCTTCCTCCATATCTTTATCGGTTATTTCGTCCCCCAAAATCTCTTTTAACTTCTTATTCTCTTTTAAAATTTCTTGTAAACTATCCTTGTCTATTTGGTGAATTATTGTTTCAGCCTTATCTTTCGTAAGTTTCAAAATAGATGGGATATCTTCTACATTTTTACTCACAAAAAGCGGAGAGTGCGTAGAAATTAAAACTTGTTGAGTATTTCCCGATGAAAGTTCTCTTAGGCTCAAATTTAAAATCTCTTGTTGGGCAGGATGTAGAAATGCCTCAGGTTCTTCAAAAAGAATTAGGGTGAAATCAGGGGCGAACTCTTTTCTTTCTTTCTTTATTGGAATATCCTTGTACTTAGCAGATAACTTTATCAGAGTATAGATTAGATGCCTTTGAAGTCCCTGTCCAAAAGAACTTGCATCTAATTTTTGATCCTCTAAATTTTTATCTTCCAAATAATGACTTACTAAATTCTTTATTATTTCCTCTGGTTTAATCTGATTAATTTCTACACCAAAAGATACATCCCAGTCTTTAATTTCTTTATTAACATCATCAATGAAATTTTGTATTGAAGTACCGTCTTTAGAAACCTCGGTTCTAAATTTCTCATTGAAATCTGTGAATGATTCACTCAAAGATTCAAAAGATGGGCTGTTCTTTACAACTTTCTTTACCACAAAATTTAGGGAATCTCTAAAAGCAGAGGGACCGCTCAATTTGGTATATTCATCTACCTTAGCGACTTCCGGAATATAAACCACATCCCCTAACTTTGCCTCTGAAATGTTTTTAGCACCATAGAAAAGATTGTTTGAAAGATTACCTCCTTCATACCCATAAATGTTACTTTGATTAGACTTTACTCTGTTTGGTTGTGAAGACTTCAAATACTTTCTTGCTTGCAGCGTATTATTAGGTTGTTTATAGTCATCTCTCAAATTTGCTAATTCATCATCAGTTAGATGGAACTCGATTTCAATCCAGCTTTCCTGGTCACCAGTCTCAAGTTTAGGGAAGTCTTCTTTATCGGATTTTTCTTTCTCGTAGAAAATCCTCAAAGCGTCAATTATATTTGTTTTTCCTGAATTGTTTGCTCCTATTAATAAGGAATAGTCATTAAGGTTAAATATTTGCTCCTTAATTGATCTAAAGTTATGCAGAGTGATTCCTTTAATCTTCATTTAATCTTCATTTTTTCTTTCCGTACGCATATATCGCTTCTCTAACTTTACCCCAATTCTCAAAAGTTAGTTGTTCCCCTTTGGTCTCTAGAATTTCATACTTCAATCTATCAGGATTTAGTCCTTCAATCCTTCTCATCTCCTTTTCCTTCTCTTCCTCTTTGAAGCGTTCCGCTTTTACCTCCACGATTATCACTTTTCCATTTTTCCTTCTTATCAGAAAATCAGGGGAATAGTTATGATACCTGCCATCCTTGCCTCTATACTCAAAGAGAAATTCCGTCTTGCTTGGGTCATCCATGCCACCGGTATAATAGATGTCTTCAATATCTGCCGGGTCTTCGTTCAAAATCCCAAGTAGCCCAGTAAAAAAATCCTTCTCAGGAGAAGAATCAAATTTATAGGGATTATAGTGGAAGCCGAAGTCTCTCTTGAATTTAGTCTTAAACTCCTCCCACTTTAATAGGTATTTCTGCTTGTCTTTATGATAGACTATCTCGGTTACATATATGCTCTTGCCGTCTTTTTCTTCCTTATTGAAACCTTCAGGTCTTATAAGAGCCAGAGCAACTTCTACCTCTTCCTCTTTTACCTCGTAGTTTCTTACCTTCTCTTCTATTTGCCCTTTAAGTTCAATCGCCTCACTTTCAGGGATTTCGCCTTGAGGATACAACTCTTTTAATTTGTCATATATCAACATAAGGGGTAGGCGGTAAAGACTTGATAGTTCCACAGCAAAGGTATAACTATCCACAAAATCTTCAATAATTTCTATCTCCTCTTCTCTTACAAAAATTAAGACTCCCTTCCTCTGAGGAATTTCATCAAGGCTATGAATGGTCTTTCTAAACTTCTCTTTTTCTCCCTCAATCTTCTTAAACGCTATTTCATTAATATCTAACAGCAATTCTTTGGGCAGGACTTTTTGAATCTTCTTTTTGAGTGAGACAGGTGGTATTTCTACTTTTCTTAAAATTAATCTATCCTTTCTCATATCCTGTGGAGTTCTATTTAAATCTTCGAGAGATTCGCCGTAGGTTTCTTTAAGTTGGGCATCCAGAATTCCGACATTTTCTTTGGAAAGGTATATTTTTGCCTTGTGTATATTGCCAGGGGTTTGCCTGAGGCAGCGGGAAGCGGCTTGAAGGCAAAAGTTATTACTTGCTGTCAGTTTTCTTGCTAAGGCGGTAGAAAAAAGGGATAAGCAGTTCCATCCCTCAGTCCCTTTGTTAACAAGAAGAAACATACGATAAGGTAGGTGGGGGTCATTTATTCGGTTATCAAACAAATCCTTAACCGCTTCTTTTGACTCATTATGCACCTCTAAAATAACAGAAGGGTCTAAGCCGAGTTCTATTAAGTTTTTCTCAACAACTGGTTTGGCATTCTTTAAATCCTCTATTTGGGGAAAATATATCGCCAGTTTAGAAGGACTGCCATCATAGATTTTTATATCTTTATAATTCTTGAAGAAATCGGCAATAATATCTTTTAGGAAATCTCTATCGGTTACTTCGGGATAGGATACAATATTGCCTCGGACTTCTTTCAATATTCCATCTTTTATTCCTTGTGATAGACCATACCAATAAATAACATCTTTAAGGATTTGCCTTTTATAATATGGGGTCCCAGTAGTGTTTACCACAACTAAAACATTTGTTTTTTCTGACAAATAATTAACTGTCTGTCTCACTCTCTTCAGTTCTTCACCGAGTGCCAGTCCATAGGTATGGTGTGCTTCATCAGAAAAGATAGCAAGATTTGGAAGTGAGGCAATTGTTTGCAGTCTCTGATTGGCTATCGCCTCCTTCACCTCATCTTCTCTGGATGGGTCAACAAATAAATCTCTAATTAAAGATTTGGTTATAGATTGTTTTTGTATCCTAATCTTTTCGGTATTGGTTACTACGATATTAAAACTTGAGCCTTTGATTATCGGAATGTCTTTTTCGCCATCACGAGTATAGGTAAATTTTACAGTGGTTATGAATTGTTTATGAAATCTTTTAGGTAATATATTTTCATAGGGGACATCCGATAACTCTTTTAATGCTCCTAAGATGGTCTTACCTGGTGCGAATACCAGGGCATTTTTAAGAAAGTTATCCTCGGGATATTCAAGAGCCATTGCAAATTCAGTAGCGATAATTGTGCCAATCAAAATAGTTTTGCCAGCTCCCATTGCCAAGGCCAGGATATAACTTGGGTAGCTTAAGATAAGTGTCTCCCTAAGAGCTTCCAGTCTATATTTCCTTACAAAGTTATCGTCATTTCTTATCTTTTCAAATATTGAGTCTATCCCACCTCCAGAAATAGCGACTTTTTTCCAATCTTCATCAGTTAGTTTAATACCCAAAGTATCTAAAAGGGCTTCTGGTAGAAAGAGGCTTTTATATAAATCAAAAATATGCGGAGTTTTTTCAATAAGTCTTAAGTACCAGTAAGTTTCAAGGGCTTCAAATTGAGCTTTTCGTAAGAAACGTAAGGTTTGAGTCTCGGAATCGTAGTTAAAGTTGAGAATTTCGGAAATGACCGGATACTCTGTTTTATAATTTGAGTCTCTCCATTCCGCAACTTTCGATTTTAGTATGCTATGCAAGGTCATTATGAATTACCCCGTTTTTGAAAAACCGCCATTTCATATAACTTAGTATATACGAAATTCGTTTTTGGGTCAGCAGTCCATACGACGACTAATGCGCACAGCCTTCAATATCAAAAGACCGCTGCTATTGGGACAAACGCTGTTGTATAATATACCTAGAGCAGGAGATGCCTAGCTCGGGACAGAGGACAGGGATCGCCAATTTACCCTTGCATTACGGTAAGGTGCCGCCGTGGTTGTTCGGGCGGATGTCCCAGCTTGCCCGGGAGATTACCGTTGTTACGGTAACGGAGTTTGGCACCGGGGAGATGCTGCACCGCCTCTCCGACCCTTTCTGGTTCCAGGCTTTCGGCTGTGTCCTGGGCTATGACTGGCATTCCAGCGGCGTTACCACTACCGTGTGCGGCGCCATAAAAGAAGGAATGAGAGGACTGGAAAGAGAGCTGGGCTTGTTCGTGGCCGGTGGCAAGGGCAGGACTTCACGGAAAACTCCTGCCGAGATAGAAAACAGCGGGCACCTGCTGAAGGTCAATCCGTCGTCTCTGGTCTATGCCAGCCGGATGTCGGCCAAGGTGGATAATTCCGCACTTCAGGACGGCTACCAGCTCTACCACCACAGTTTCTTCTTCACCAGAGACGGCTCCTGGGCAGTCATTCAGCAAGGTATGAACGAGGTTAACCGCTATGCGCGGCGCTATCACTGGCTGGGGGAGAAAGTCAGCGATTTTGTTTGCGAGCCCGAGGCGGCTATCTGCTCCCAGGCCAGGGGCGAAGCATTAAATCTGGTGGCTTTAGAGAGCGCAAAGGTGAGGGAGGTCATTGCCCAGGTTGCTGCCGAAGACAAGCCAAATAAAATTGTCGGTCAGCTAAAGAGGCTGAAGACCTTGAACTTGCCCCAGCGATCTTATATCAGCCTGGAAGATATTCACCCCGACCGGCTGGGCAAGATTTTCCTCACAGCTTATGAACATAAGCCGCAGAACTTTGAATCACTGCTAGCCCTGGAGGGTATAGGACCTAAAACGCTCCGCGCCCTGAGTCTTATTTCAGAGCTGGTCTACGATACTCCTGTTAGCCTGCGCGACCCGGCCAGCTACAGTTTTGCCCATGGCGGCAAAGACGGCTATCCTTATCCTGTGGACAGGAAGACCTACGATAGCAGCATCCAGTTTCTGGCCCAGGCGGTGGAGAAAGCCAAAATCGGAGATAAGGAGAAACTCGAAGCCTTCAGGCGACTGAGGGCGTGGAGGTGAATTGAGATTGCTTCGCCTATCACCCTCACCTTAATCCTCTCCCGTCAAGGGAGAGGAGATTGCTTCGGCCCGATAAATCGGGCCTCGCAATGACAGGGGGGTTCAGGGACAGGAGTTGGCGAGCTTTTTCCCCTCTACCAATCAAGGAAAGGGACTTTAGCTCGCAGTGACATAATGAAGTTATTTTTGCGACAAGATACAATAATAAGGTACAACAATGGGTGACTTTGACATCGCATCTTATGTTTCCCACATTGAGGCGAACCGCTCCGTCAAGGATGCCTTAATGCAAAGCTTAAAGACACGCCGACCTCCCTATCGCATCTCGGTAACCGACTTGCTTAACCTCAAACAGGCTTACTTCAGGAGAAAGTATCCTGAAATCGTTCCGCCTCTGGAGAAACAGCAGCTTATGTGGGCCGGCACCGGCTTTCACAAGACCTTCGGCTCAGCCGTATCCAGCGAAGAATACCTGGAGCAATTTGTAGAAGCCGAGGGCATTGTGGGCAAGATTGATATCTACGAAAAGATTCCCGTAGAGGTCAAGACCACCTCTACACCTATAGACACGAAGGACTTATTGCAATACAGGCCAACTTATATCGAGCAATTGGGTATGTACTGTGCTATGGTCAATGTCCACGAGGGAGAAATCATCATCTATCAGCGCCCCGCGGAGGAATCACCGTCTCCCCTGGTTGTCTACCACGTTACCTTCCCGGACCTGGAAGCAATTCGAGAGGAAATGCGGCGGAGACGAGACCTCCTGGTGCAAGCGCTAATTTCCAACGACCCCAGCAATCTTCCCGTTTGCCCCTGGTTCAACAGGCAGTGTGATTACTCGCAGGTATGCGACTGCGCAACCACGTCAGTGCCGGCATCGCATGAGATAGCTGATTTAGCCGGGGAAATTTATGTCGATAGCACAACTTGCGAGCAACTCCTCAGCAAAATGGCTGGGGCTCAACCATCCCAAGTGTTTGGCATCAACGATATTGTCTTCCCCCGCAAAGCATATTTTGAGCGCCTTAAGTTGAGTGAAGGAGTCCGGGAAGAGAAGGAAGAGTATCTTCGTTCCATGGATGAGCGTGGCTTTATTGATGCACTCCGTGATTCATTACGCTACGGTGCCCCGGGCGAAGCGCAGAGGATTCCCGTGAAGCATACACCACTGGCCGACCTGGTCCAAATCTGGCAGAACCTGCCCACCATCCTGCGCGGCCCAAAATTTTCTTCACTAGTGGAAAGGGAACGCTTGCCCAGTACATTCTCTCATTACTTCCTCCGCCTGGGATTCGACTGTGCCTTGACAGAGAACACAAAAGGCAGGCTGTTGCTCTACTATGTTAGAGTTCCCAAAGAAGATGCCAAGCTGATGGTCTACGATGTAAACTTCAGGAATTTGAATGCTGTTAAAGCTGAAGCATTACGCCGGCTTGAGCTTTTGGAAAAGGCGACATCGCCACTGCTGCTTCCCAAATGCCCCTCGTGGATGTGCTCTTACTGCGACTACAGGCTCGAATGTGGCGAAACGTGACATAGGTGTGAATCTAAGAGGAATCTGGTCTACCGAATGGCTCGGGTGGCAAGAGGCAAAAGTGAATTTAGTATATATTTGAGTTCATCGGAGTAGTGAGAATGGTAACTGGAATACATTTTCTCTTGAGCTATAAATGCGATTTAGAATGTGACCATTGTTTTGTGTATAGCAGCCCACAGGCAAAGGGAACCTTCACACTGGATCAGATGAAGAGAGTCTTCAATGAACTAGCCAAAATTGAAACAATAGAATGGGTATATTTTGAAGGTGGTGAACCGTTTTTATTTTACCCTCTAATGTATGAAGGCATCAGGATTGCCCGTAGTATGGGGTTTAAAACCGGAATAGTAACTAACGCATACTGGGCAACATCAGCGGAGGACGTAGAACTCTGGCTAAAGCCACTTCATGATATAGGAGTATCAGACATAAGCATAAGCGATGACGCATTTCATTATGAAGACAAGGAAATAGCTCCTGCCAAACATGCCTTAAATGCCGCGAGGAAGTTAGGTATGTCCTGTGAATCAATTTGTATTGATAAGCCTACGGTGGAAGGGGGTATTAACAAGGAGCAGGCCAAAGGAAAACCGGTTATTGGCGGTGGCGTTATGTTTAGAGGGAGAGCAGTCGAGAAGTTGATAGCAGGCCTTCCTCGGAGACCATGGGAAGAATTCACAGAATGTCCTTACGAAGACCTCAAAAACCCCGAGAGGGTGCATCTCGATGCATATGGCAACATCCATCTTTGTCAGGGGCTGAGTATGGGTAATATGTGGGATGTTCCGCTATCAAAGATAGTAAAACAGTACGATGCTGATTCGCACCCAATCTGTAGACCTCTAGTCAACGGAGGGCCCGCCCGTTTGGTTAAAGAATATGACGTCCAACACGAGGATGAATATGTTGATGCCTGTCATATGTGCTATCTTGTTCGCCTGGCGTTATTGGATAGATTCCCGCAATACCTGGCACCAAGGTTAGTCTATGGATTGTAATAGCACCTACGGTTTCATATCTGTAGCACTTCGCTCGGGTTCCTCGCTTAACCGGGACTCCAGATACATTCATCCGTTATGTGGAATTCTTGGAGGACGATGCCAGGATGAACATCGAAATCGTGAACCTTGCTGAACAAAACCTCATAGATGCTCGGGAACAGTCCGCTCACCCCCTTTAGCTGCAAGTACTGCATTTATCGGGAATTATGGGAGAACTGCGTAAATCTACAAACCGAATAGAAAGAAAGAATGTTTGCCGCCGTCGATTTGTCCGAGAATGGCTGAACCTGTACAGTCCGTTCTGGAGTGGTATTATGTGATAGCATGTTGGCGTTAGGAAACACATTAAAAGGAGGTATCAAGTGGAACACTACAAACTCTTTATCAATGGCGAATTCGTCGACGCCGCGGATGGAAAGACCTTTGAATCAATCGACCCCGGCACTGAGGCACCCATAGCCACGGTAGCGCAAGCAGGAAAAGCCGATGTAGAGGCAGCTATAGCAGCGGCTCGTAAGGCTTTCGACAGTGGAATCTGGAGCGATATTACTCCAACCGCACGACTGGCGAGAATGCAGGATTTTGCGGACCAGATAGTGCGCCAGGGGCTGCGCCTGGCTACAATTGAATCCATGAACGCCGGCCAGGTCTTATCTCTGGCCAAGCTCATGCCCCTAATCAGCATAACTTTTATACGCAATTTGAGTTTGGCAGCGGCAACCAGATTTCCGTGGGAGGAGGACCTGCCGGTATCTGGGAATGCGTTTGCTCCGGCCCGTGAACTTGTCCGCAGAGAGCCGGTGGGGGTATGCGTGGGAATTGTCCCCTGGAACTTCCCAATGTACATAGCCCTCTGGAAAATCGTACCAGCCCTGATAACCGGGAACACAATTATTGTGAAACCGTCTTCAGTAACCCCGTTGAGCGCACTCATCCTTGCTGAAGCCGCCAAAGCGGCTGGCTTCCCCGATGGGGTGATAAATGTCATACCCGGACCAGGGCCAGAGCTGGGCGAAGTTCTGTGCAGGCACCCGGACGTGGATAAGATAGCCTTTACCGGCAGCACGGAAACTGGACGTGAAATCATGAGAATGGCATCCGATACGGTAAAAAAGGTGACACTCGAACTCGGCGGCAAGTCAGCCAATATCATACTTGACGACGCGGATATGGACCTGGCCGTCGAAGGCGCCTGCTACGGCACCTTCTTCAACCAAGGGGAGGTATGCTCGGCGGGCACACGCGTATTAGTCGCCTCAAAGATTCATGATGAGTTCCTCGACAAGATGAAAAAGCGGATTGAATCTCTCCGTATCGGATACCAGATGAACCCTACCTCTCACATAGGACCCCTTGTCAGCAAGCAGCAGCTGGCTAAAGTTGAAAGTTATGTAAACTTAGGGCAAGAAGAGGGTGCGGAGCTTATCACCGGCGGCAAACGTGTAACAGTGCCCGGGATCGAAGGAGGATATTACTATGCCCCCACTATCTTCGCCAACGTTAACAACAAAATGCGTATCGCACAGGAGGAGATATTCGGCCCGGTTGCTTGCGTCATAAGATTTGACAGTGATGAAGAAGCGGTGGCCATCGCCAATGACTCCATTTACGGGCTGGCAGGTGGAGTATTCTCTTCAAATACGGCTAGGGCCGAGCGTGTGGCCCGTGGCGTCCGTACGGGGACGATGTGGATAAACAACTACCATATATTTTCAGATTTCTGCCCTTTTGGCGGTTACAAGCAGTCTGGAGTGGGCCGAGAATTCGGCCTGGAAAGCCTGCATGAATATACCCAGGTCAAGCGAATACATGTTAACTCTATGGCCGATGCAAAGAGCAATATGCACTTCCAGCTTCTATCGGACTACAAGAAAGTGGATAGTTTTGGATACAATTGCCCCACTAACGTGATAGCCGGCCACGGGGCACTGGCTTCAATCAGCAAGGCTATTGTCGACCTTGGCTGCTGCCGGGCCCTGATTATCACCGACCCAGGAGTCAATGAAGCGGGGCTTGCCCAGTTGGTGAAGGATGCTCTTGCCGATTTCTGTGTGGGCATCTATGACAATATTACGTCGGAGCCCGACCTGGAAACGGTAGATGCTGCCACTGCCGTCGCCCGCGAGCAGAAGGCAGATTGCTTAGTCAGTGTTGGCGGCGGTAGCGTTATCGATACTGCAAAAGGGGTCTCTGTAATCTTAAAGAGCGGTGGCAAGGCAAATGACCATCTGAACTTTTTGATACTTACCGAACCGCAAACTCCACATATTGCCATTCCGACAACATCAGGAACAGGTAGCGAGGTGACAAATATAGCTGTACTCACCAGCAAGAGCGCCGCACGCAAACTCTACATAGTAGACACACGAATTATGCCGAATGTTGCTATTCTAGACCCACGTTTCACCATGTCTATGCCCAAGGATTTAACAGTCAGTACCGCCATGGATGCCATGACACATGCCGTTGAGGCTATGACCAGTACTATGGCAAACAAGATATGTGACGGTATGGCATTGCAGGCTATACGCCTGATCAACGAAAATCTGCCGCTGGTGGTAGCCGACGGTAAGAACGAAAAAGCACGGCTAAACATGCAGCTAGCCGCTACGATGGCAGGTTGGGCATTCACAATCGCTCAGGTCGCTCTGGCACACGCCATGGCGCATACAATAGGGGCAATGTACCATGTCTCACATGGAGTAGCCTGCGGCATATTGCTTCCCAAGGTAATGCGGTATAACGTGGATTATGCAGTTGACAAGCTGGTTCAGGTAGCACAGGCTCTGGGAGTCGACACTGCCAGCATGACAGAGCACGATGCCGCCTTGGCAGCAGCGGATGCAGTGGAGGATTTGATGCAAAAAGTGGGCCATCCCATGAGGTTGCGCGACGTGGGCATTCCGGAAGAGAACCTAGCAGTATGCGCATTTCACGCAATTGCCGATACGGCTGCCCTCTTCAACGGGCGCCCTGTCAGCGACCCAAACGAAGTTCTACAAATTTACAGCCAGGCTTATTAGAGCTAACGACCATAATATAAGGGGGCACGCAATAACCGAACGACTGGTTTAAATATCAGCCTTCGGTCAGCAGCTATCGGAGACCTGTCTTACTTATCTGAAAACGCTTTTGGAGGTATAAGCAGAATTAGAATGAAAGGATATTGAGCAAACAGGTGGTCTTCTTATGCTAAAATAGAAGATTGAGGGGTGAGCAATGAATTGGTTAGATATAGTCATAATAGTTGTGACAGTTTTATTGGGTATCGCGGGCTTGCGGCAAGGAATCATCAGGACAGTATTTGGCATCGCCGGGTTAATAGGTGGCATAGTTTTAGCCGGGCGTTATTACAGCGGGCTTGCAGGAGTGCTTTCTCCGGCTGGTGCCGTCTGGGCTAGCATAGCCGCTTATGCCATCATCTTGATAGCCACTTTAATTGTAGCGGGTGTGATTGGCCACCTCGTAGCCAAGCTGCTTAGCTTCGCCGCCCTTGGTTGGCTGGACAGGCTTGTGGGCTTCATTCTCGGCGTTTTTATAGGAGGCCTGTTATGTGCTGCTGTGCTGGCTATTATAGGTAAGTATTATCCGGGCGCAGTCGCAACTATTAGTCAGTCGGTAATAGCCAAATTCTTGATGAGTCAATTTCCTTTGTTACTAGCACTTCTGCCCAAGGAATTTGATTTTATCCGCAATTTCTTTATTACGGGTAGCGTATAACTTACTCTTCAAGAACGTCGTCTAATACCTTTTTGAGTTCCTTCTTAGCCCTGTAACCAATAATTTGTTGAACGGGCTGACCACCTTTGAAGACAATCATGGTGGGGATAGAGGCTATTCCGTACTTGGCAGCCAAAGGACCATTCGCATCCACATCCACTTTAGCGAAGTCTACCTTACCAGTATATTCCGTCGCCAATTCCTCTATAATAGGAGCGGTAGCCAAGCAAGGACCGCACCATTGCGCCCAGAAATCCACAAAGACTGGCGACTTCGATTGCAAAACAACGCTTTGAAAATTACTCTCGTCTGTTATCGGCTGTATCATGCCTTTGACCTCCTTACTTAAATTAACCTCAAAAAGCCTTACGCCTTTCTGGGGCCCTCTCTAGATCTGCCCTAAATATTAACTCGATTTCCAGGAAAATGGCAAGTGTTTCCCAAGCTGACCTAGAATGTCATGCCTAAAGAAAAGAAATCAATGGCATTCCTCGTTGTCTGTTCAGCAATTGTAGCTTCAGCAACTCCTTTAAGTTGCGATACAGCCCGCAAGTCTCTTAAAACATCGGCAGGTTGGGACTCATACCATGCTGTCCTGCCATAAGTGACAGGGCAATCCGTCTCCAGAAGTAATCTCTGCAAAGGTGCTTCTTTGACGGCCCTTCTATGTTCTTCATGGTACTCGGCAGCTGGCGTGGCAGAAACAAAATAGCCACCATCAATTATGTCCCTGAGAACACTGGAAAAGCCAGTGAACCAGTGAAAAACGGCCTTATCTATGCCGACATCCTGAATTAGATGTAGTGCATCCTTCCAGGCATATCTACTGTGAATTACCGCGGGCTTAGCATATTTCCTAGCTATATTCAGAAGCCGACCAAGGACCTCTTGCTGCAATTCCTTGGATGCTACCTTCAACACCCTCTTGTCATAGTCCAGACCTATCTCACCAACAGCAACCGCTGAAGCAATATTTTGCTCGATAAACCGCAAATTATCATCTATCTCAAAAGTTCCCAGATTAGCTAGCTCCCAGGGATGCAAGCCTAAAGCAGGATAGACAAAACGGCGATGTTTTTGCGATATTTCCAGCGTTTTTATGTTCGATTGGTGGTTCGACCCCACAGCTACTATGGCAATAACGCCTGCTCTTTTAGCTTCCTCGAGCAACAAATCGAGGCTTTTCAGTTCGCCAAGATGGGCATGAGTATCAATGAGCTTATACACTAAATCAACCCCAAAAAGTCACGAGACTTTTTGGGGACCCCCCCGGTAAATTCAATTCTTAGCCTTTCTTAGCCTACTAGGTTCTCACGAAAACCTTGCAATTTTCGTGGGCGGATTTAGATTTTCTTCTCTTTAAGCATAGCCTTGTAATACTTAAGCCCCGCCTCAGTCGGCTTATAGCCATAGAGGGAGAACCTGTCTTCTCGCTCCCTGGTAATTAAATTTGCCGATACCAATGCCCTCAGCATCGCTTCACCAAAATACCCAGCTAAATTAAGGTGATGGTCAGGAACTGCTTTGTTAGTCACTTCGTACTCCCGGCAAATAGCGGCCAAGAGCTTCGCCGGCTCTCTCTCCAGGTTCTGGTAGAGGGCTTGCATAGTCTCTGTCTTTTTTACTACGTCAATAAAATCTTCGAAGGCACCCATGTCCGCTAACTCCTAATTCTAAGCCGGATGTCCCAAAAGGTTTCTTTATGTATAAATATAGAACTCTTGTGTTGATTGGTAAAAACCCTACCCTGATAAGCTTATTTTACCAAAACACCAGTTTCCTAGCGAGACTAATTACTCATTTAGGAAAATATTTTTGACTTAAGAAGTAAACGACTGCTATTTACGATAAGCTGACATCTTATGTGTAGTTTCGTTATATAAAGTAGACGAAACAACTATTTCGTGCCACAGTCCCAGGCACGCTTGATAGGATATAATACAGCCGGGACAAGTGCATGAATATAGGTAATCGTAAAAATATATCTACGATAAATGAATATGAAACCCAGCTTTCTGGTTTGTACGAGGAGTACTACGACAAGATTGCGCGTTATGTTTACGTTCATATCGGCAACAAAGAAGAAGCCGAAGATATTGCGGGGGAGGTTTTTTTGAAAGCACTGAAGTCTCTAAAGTCGTATCGGGAACAGGGCATTCCGATGCAAGGATGGCTGTTCCGTATTGCGCATAACCTTACCGTAGACTATCTCAGAAAAATGGCTAAGCGCAGGACAGTACCCATTGACTCAGTAGCGTTATCGGGAAATGATAATCCCGCAGATACCGCTGAGAAAAACATCGAGTTTGAGCGGGTTACCGAGGCTATGAAGCAGCTCACCACAGAACAGAGAGAGGTTATAAACCTTCGTTTCTTTGGGGGACTCACTTCCAAAGAAGTCGGTGATATTTTAGGCAAGAGTGATGGTGCAGTGCGCGAAATGCAGAGAGCAGCTATAGAAAAACTGCGTGAAATCATGGGAGTGGAGAGATGATGGCTGAAGATTTTGACCGAATACTGGATGAATGTATAGATCACATTAACCGCGGGGATAATGTGGCAGATTATCTGTCCGATTACTCGGCATATTCAGAAAAGCTAAAACCTCTGCTCCAGTCTATACACGATGTTCAGAAGACCTACACTTTTACGCCGTCGGCTGATACCAAGAGAGCAGCCAGACAGAAGTTCCACGCAGCTCTGGACAAACAGCGGCAAGCGGCACCAGTCCTGCCATTCTTTAAGGTAATTTCCCGGCCTGCAGTCTGGGCGATAGTTGCAGTATTAGTCCTGGCTATCGTAGGCGCTTTGGTGATACGACCTTTACTCATTCCACAAACGCTGATATCCAGCCCTGAGGGTAATTTTGCTTTCCTCATCAGTGATGCGCCCAACGATATTGGTGACTTTGAGAACCTTAACGTCACAATTTCCAGAGTGGCACTGCAGGCTGTGGGTTCAGGGAAATGGCTCGAGTTTACGCCAGAGATAAAAACTGTGGATCTTACTCAGCTCCAAGGAGAACGGTCTCAGGAAATCTGGCGGGGTGATGTCCCAGCAGGGCAGTATTCGCAGGTATGCATCTGTGTGAGCGCAGTCAAGGGCAAGCTAGAGTCAACAGGACAAACTGTAGATGTGAAGCTGCCAAGCAACAAACTGCGTATATCAATGCCGTTCGAGGTTACAACTGATACGGTTACCAGCTTTACCTTCGATATTACCGTGGTGGCGACCGGTAATAACGGAAAATACATTCTCAAGCCCCAGATCGGTGAGAGTGGCGCCCAGCAGGAGCAAAAGCCCTCCAGTAAAAGCCAGACGAAGGCAAAGGGATAGACACGAGGCAGTATTTTCCGGCTATCCCGAGCTTGCATTCCACACTCGCAATCAATCCCACCTGACACTTTTCCCGTCCTTTCGTTATTTATGTTTGTAAGGAGAAACGATAAACGACAAGGAGGAACAAACAATGAAAATCGGTGTTCTGATTGTAACAATAGTGGCAACTGTCGCCATGCTGGTAATGCTGGTAGGCGCCTATGCCGCACCTGAAACTGCGCAAGCCAAGGGAACTCTACAAATAATGGTTACTGACGCCCCACCTAAAGAAGATGTCACCAGCATAATGGTCACGGCGGAAAGCGTTGAAGTACATAAGGCTGTAGCTGGACAGGAACAAGAGCAAGAACAAGAACAGGAGCAAGGACAAGGGCAGAATCAAGAGCAAGAGCAAGAACAACAGCAGTCAGCTACTAACTCCACAAATGAAGAAGCAGGCTGGCTGCCGTTGAATATTCTTGCGGGAAAAGAAACCTTCGACCTTCTTCAAATCCAGGGAATTGAACAGGTCCTGGCGGTTACTGAGCTTGAACCTGGTAATTACACTCAAATCAGGATGACGATAAGCAATGTGCAGGTCAGATTGGGTGACGGAGATCTTCAGGATGCTATCCTCCCGAGCGGCAAGCTGAAGTTCGTCCGTCCTTTTAGTATTGTGGAAGGCCAGACAATGGCGCTCCTCTTTGATTTCAATGCTGAAAAATCAGTCATTGTAACTGGTCCTGGTAAAATCATCGTCAAACCCGTGGTTAAGTTGAGTGTGACGAAACCCCAGACAATTAAGCCAGGCACAACGCATATAAAGATTGCGACACCATCTCTACCAAACGGTGCTGTTGGTGTTTCCTACAATGCTACGCTTACGGCTAATGGGGGAGCCACTCCTTACACCTGGAGCATCGAGAGGGGGAATTTACCAGCAGGATTAAGTCTCGACCCAGGTACCGGAATTATTTCCGGAATGCCAACGGCTAGCGGCGATTTCACCTTTACTGCAAAAGTATCTGATAACTCAACACCGATAAAGAGCGATACTCAACGGTACACTATTACCATTGCTGGCAGCGGGACTTTAATCATTACCACTATGAACATAGCGGATGGGGTAGCGGAAACTGCCTATAATGCCACGGTTGTGGCGTTGGGTGGTACACCACCATATACATGGAGTATTGCCCGTGGTAACTTACCCGACGGGCTTACATTAGACACTGCAAGCGGAGTCATCTCGGGGACCCTAACCAAGAAAGGCAACTACAACTTCACCATACAGGTAAGTGACAATGCCACACCGGCGAATACCGATACCCAGCAACTACGTATCCGTATTGCCAAAGACTAATGACTTAAATACGATAAGAGTTACTGTCGCGGCGTTCAAATAGGCAAGGGGGCTGAAAGTTATGTTGTTCAGCCCCCTTCTGCCAGTCAGAGTTCTTACAGAAGGATACTCACACGACGAATGATAAATGGAAAGAAGTCATAGGCGAAGCCAAAGAAATGGCCGAGGCAGCCTCAGAGGCAACTATGCAATTTTGTTTCGATATGCCGGCTAGTATCACAGGCCTTAGTTCCAGACAGGTGTTTTCATGGGCTCAATCTGGGGGAAAAGCGAACGCAAAGGTAGTTTACAAAATGAAAATACTGATTTAACGTCAAAAACAGACATAAAGTTAAGCAGACACTAAAAATTAGCTTTGTGAACTGCTATCCCAACCGATAGAACCGCTGACTCTTGATTTTAACAGTAATGAAGAGGTCACCAGGAGTCTGCCCCTCCAATCCCATCCCCCTCAGTCTTATCCTCGTGCCCTGGGTAACTCCCGGTGGGACTTTGACCATAAGTGTTTTCTTTTCTTTGCCCCTCTTATATTTTATTTTTTTATCAACACCGGATGCCGCTTCTTCCTGAGAGAGATAGATTTCATGGTACAAATCCTCTCCCCTGCTCTGCCATGAGAGTTCCTGTACACCTAGCATCCTCTTGAGAGTAAACCCGATGACCTTGTTGACAAGCCGTAATAATAAAGGTGGTTTATACTTCGAAGCCGATGTGGACCAATTTCTTTCTGATGGTTGACCTGAGAAGGTGAAGATAAACCCTTTGCCACCAAAGAACAAATTGTCCACAAATCTCTCATCAAACCTCAAACCAGCTTCCTGAAACATCCTTGCTAGCTCTTGAAATAAATAGGGATTGGTAAAGGCATCCGCAAACACCTGCTCCTGGCTGTAATAGCGCCCACCAGCATATTGAGCATCATATCCAGCAAAGCCCGCCTGTCTCATCGTGTCATATTCCTGCCGCTTCACTTTGTCGCCTAACACGGCATAGGCCTCGTTAATTTCCTTAAATTTTTCCCCAGCCCACTCCTCATTTCCTAAATTTCTGTCGGGATGATATTTCATAGCAAGCTTTCTGAAAGCATGTCTTATTTCCTCGCGACTAGCCTTTTCAGAAACACCAAGAATAGAGTAATAATCCTTCGTACCGCGATACATTTGCCCGAAAGGATATTTTAGCGATTAGAGCTCACTTCGGCAACCACGACAAGCCCACTATTGTCACAGGTATTGACACTCTAGTTAAGCAATGCTATAGTGAAAAAGAGGCCAACATATTGAATGAGGTGCAAGGATGAACTACGGGCGTGAGTTATTGAAAGGAAACACGGATTCTTTACTGCTTTGCTTAATTAGTCGGCAGCCTACCTATGGCTACCAAATAGTAAAGGAACTGCAGAAAAGGAGTAATGGGTATTTTCAGTTTAAAGAAGGTACTCTTTACCCCGCTCTTCACCGCTTAGAGAAAGACAATCTTATCACAGGTAAATGGCAGGTACTGCCTAATGGACAGCAAAGACGTTACTACTACATAACCGAAAGGGGACAGCAGGTCTTAGCTAGAAGATTAGCTACATGGCAGGATTTTTCTACGGCGGTTAAAGCAGTTCTACAACCGGAAACAACCTAGGGCTAAAATGGTAAGTAACGCAAGCCATTATTTAAAAAGGTTTAAAGCTAGCCTCAAGATTGATCATACTATAAGGGATGGGGTGGCTCAGGAGCTTTACACACATCTCGAAGATAAAACTAGGGAGCTAGAAGAGAAGGGGCTAAGCAGAGAAGAAGCAAGCAAAATCGCGATACGGTCTCTGGGCTCCCCTGAGCTAATTGCCGAGCAAATCTATGAAACACATGCTCAAGGTAGCTGGAAAGAAGCAATTTTCAGCGCCTTGCCTCACCTTCTGGTCGCTTTGCTATTCGCTTCATATTACTGGCGAAATATCGCCTGCGTGTCAATTATATTAGCACTGACGGTGGGCATAGCAATTTATGGTTGGCAGCGAGGCAAACCAATATGGCTTTTCCCCTGGTTAGGATATTACCTTATGCCGGTAGTAGTTAGCGCTATACTGCTGCTCTCACTTCCTCAAGGTTGGGGCTGGATAGCAGCGCTCATCTATATCCCCTTGGCGCTTTTTGTTTTTATCCATATAGTGAGACAAACTGCAAGGCGGGACTGGCTATATGCATCGCTGATGCTAGCTCCTATGCTTGTGACATTCACCTGGTTTTCATCCTTGGGCAGAGGAAATCAGCTGCTGGCAAGTGACTGGACAGCAAGGTTGCAAACAAATGCAGTGTGGATAGTGATTAGTTTTATTGCTTTGGCAGCAGCAACTATCGCCTTCATCCGCCTCAAGCCTCGCAGGTATAAAATTATTAGTTTACTAATTCCACCGCTGGTGGTCTTATTCGCGGTAATCGCAGCAAGCCGAGGTAACATTTGTTCCTGGGCCTGGCTCCTGTTGCTCTTTTCTCTATCCGCTTTTGCCATCCCACTATGGATGCAAGCCAGAGCCTACGAATAGTCGCCCCTGAAAAACTCCGTTCTTAAGTGCCTCCAAGATTTACCCGCTGGCATTTTAGAGATTCCATGAAATCAACCCACAGAATCAAAGATTTTGGGGGATAAAGGAGCGAAGCGGATTTTGGGTACTAAACAGCCGAAGATTAACTCTGTTTCTGACTCCACAAGCCAGGTTGGGACTGAATATCCTTTTTGTAAGGCAGTCCCAGATGTTCATAAGCAAGCCTGGCGGCTACTCTGCCGCGAGGTGTCCGTTCCAGAAAACCTAACTGAAGAAGGTACGGCTCGTAAACATCCATAATAGTATCAGCATCCTCGTTAATAGAAGCAGCAATGGTATCTAGACCTACAGGGCCACCGTCAAATTTGTCAATTATGGTATGCAACACTCTATGGTCTATGTCATCCAGACCTACAGAATCTATCTCCAGCTTTGAAAGTCCTTCCAGAGCTACTTCCTTGGTGACCACTCCATCTGCCATGACCTGAGCATAATCTCTTATTCTCTTTAAGAGGCGATTGGCTACTCGAGGAGTACCTCTAGCACGCTGGGCAATCGGGACAAGCCCGTCTCTCTCTGCTTTGACCTTAAGGATAGTTGCTGACCTCTCTAAAATCGCCTGTATTGCTGCCTCATCGTAGAAATCAAGATGGTATGGCACTCCAAATCTATCGCGGAGAGGAGGACTCAGTAGAGCAAAGCGCGTAGTAGCCCCGATTAAGGTAAAGTGCGGCAAATGCAACCGTAAATTTCTCGCAGCTGGCCCTTTCCCTAAAAAGATGTCAAAAACAAAATCCTCCATTGCCGGATAGAGTTTTTCCTCTATTGTATGGCTAAGCCTGTGTATCTCATCAATAAAAAGGACATCCCCCTCATGCAGATTAGTAAGAATCGCTGCTAAGTCTCCAGTGCGCTCTATCGCCGGCCCGGAACTGACTTTAATATCAACTCCCATCTCAGCAGCGATGATGTAGGCAAGGGTAGTCTTTCCCAAACCGGGGGAACCATAAAGCATGATATGGTCTAGCGGCTCGCTTCGTTTTTGAGCAGCGAGAATTGCTATTTTTAGATTATCTTTAATTTTTTCTTGACCTATGAATTCACTAAGGCATCTGGGACGAAGGTCAAAATCGATAGAGTTATCCTCGGTTGCTATTTTACCTGAAATAAGTCGCATCGCTAACCTTCGGAAGTTAAAATTTTACTGGCTCTCTAATTCTAAACTCGCAGCCTCCTTTTCATCCGGACCTTCCTCCTTCAACTCTTCCTCATCATCAGGACTCGAAGAGAGGACCCGAGACGGGATAAGCTTACCGAGAATAACATTCTCCTTGAGGCCACGAAGCCCATCTACTTTGCCTTTGATGGCAGCGTCAACAAGAACACGGCCGGTTTCTTGGAAAGAAGCAGCTGCCAGCCAACTGTCCTTGCTTAAGCTAGCTCTGGTTATCCCGAGAAACGCGGCTTGAGCCGTCGCCGGCTCACCTCCCTCAGCCAACACCTTGGCATTTATATCCTCGTAGTCAAATCGACCAACTAACTCACCAGGCAGAAGCTTTGTATCTCCTGAGGAAATAATTCTCACGTTGCTTAACATCTGTCGAACAATGACAGCAATATGTTTATCATGTATAGTCACCCCTTGTGTGCGATACACTTTTTGTATTTCGTCAATCAGATACTGCTGGACTGCATCCTTTCCCATAATACGCAAGATATCGTGAGGGTCGACGGGACCTCTAGTAAGCCTATCACCCGCTTTGACCTTGTCCCCTGACTGAACAAGCAAATATATACCACGAGGGACACTGTATTCCCTCTCTTCTCTTTCCTCATACCTAACACAAACACGGTCACCCTCAATGGCGACTTGACCAGCTACTCTAGCTGCTATGGATTGAGATTGCCCTGCTTCACCATGGCTAACATCTGGTAATTTCTTGTTAGTCTTCTTTGGCACAGAAAATAGAATGCTACCAGCATCCACCGATTGCCCTTCAGTTACAGCTAGCTCCGCTCTGGGCAGCATTGGGTATTCATCCAAATAGAATTCTGAGCTAATGACCTTGACTATGCTTGTTCCATCAGTATGGGTTACTTCAACAGCACCATCAATCTCAGAAATGACGGCACTGCCATCTGGTGTTCTAGCCTCGAAAAGCTCTTCCACACGAGGCAGTCCAGTGGTAATATCAACACCTACTACGCCCCCTGTATGAAAAGTGCGCAGAGTAAGCTGAGTTCCAGGCTCACCGATGCTCTGGGCAGCAATAACTCCGACAGCGGTGCCAATCTTTACTAATTGCTTCTTCCCCAAGTCCCGTCCATAGCAGTTTTGACAAACGCCAAATCGAGACCGACAAGTAAGAGGTGACCTCACGTGTACCCGGGTAATACCAGTCCCGATAATCTGCTGCACTTTATCTTCGTCAATTTCTTCATTACGATCAACAATGACTTCATTTGTACTTGGATCAACAATCTTGCTTGCCGCTAAGTAGCCAGTAATCCGGTTTTCAAACGGGGGAAGGGATCCATCCGTAGTTTCCCGGGATATCCAAACCCCTTCGGTGGTACCACAATCTGTTTCAGTTACAATGACATCTTGAGCTATATCGACAAGGCGCCTGGTAAGATAACCACTGTCTGATGTCCTCAAGGCAGTATCAGCTAACCCTTTACGAGCACCATGGGTGGAAATGAAATACTCCATGGGTGTTAGTCCATCACGCAGGCTCGATTTAATGGGAAAATCTATTATCCTTCCTGAGGGGTCGGTCATCAACCCACGCATCCCTGCCATTTGTCTAATTTGAGAAATATTCCCCTTGGCACCCGACGTAGCCATCATGTAAACACTACCATAAGGGTCTAGCGAATGGGATATATCCTCAGTAACCTTGTCTGTAGCCTCCATCCACACTTGAACTGTGCTTTCATACTTTTCATCCTCAGTAATCAAGCCACGGTTAAATTGATCCTCAATAAGGCTAACTTTTTCATCGGACTCTTTAAGAAGCTTGACCCTATCTGGAGGCTCTTCAATATCATCCATAGAGATGGAAATGCCCGACTTTGTAGCATAGTCAAACCCTAATTCCTTAAGCCTATCGATGACTCCAGCAGCACCCTCATTACCCAATATACTAATGCAATCAGAGACTAAGGCTCTTAAGGAAGCCTTGTCTACTGTTTTGTTGTAAAAGCGAAGTTGCGGAGGCAAGGCATCATTAAATATAATCCTGCCCACTGTAGTATTTATCCTCCCCCCATCTGAACGAAGCGAAGGATCTCGCACAACAATTTCGGCACCAAGTTCAATAATGCCAAGTTCGTAAGCTAACTTAGCCTCGTCAAAACTGCTGAAAAATCTCCCTTCCCCTTTGGCTCCGGGCCTCGAAATGGTAAGATAATAGCAGCCCAGAACCATATCTAGGGTGGGTGTTGTCACAGGCTCACCAGAACTTGGTAGCAACATATTATAAGGACTAAGCATGTGCTCCCTGGATTCCTTTATCGCAGCCCTGGACAATGGCACATGAACTGCCATCTGGTCGCCATCAAAATCGGCATTAAAGGCGGCACAAACTAAGGGGTGGAGCTGAAAAGCATTGCCGTCGATTAACACGGGTTCAAAGGCTTGAATGCTAAGCCGATGTAATGTGGGAGCACGATTAAGCAATACAGGACGCTCCTTAACTACTTCATACAGTGCATCCCAAACCTCAGGGCTACCTTTTTCCACCAGGCGCCGGACACTCTTCAAGTTATTGGCATACCCATTCACTATGAGTTTGTGCATAACCGAAGGCTTAAATAACTCCAAAGCAACGTAGCGTGGCAAACCACATTGATGAAGTTTGAGCTTAGGACCAACAACAATGACCGAGCGGCCGCTGTAGTCTACTCGCTTACCGAGGAGATTTTGCCGAAACCGTCCTTGCTTGCCTTTCAGAATGTCAGAAAGAGATTTCAAGGCATGCTTATTACCAGTGACAACTGCGCGCCCTCTTCGCCCATTGTCAATAAGAGCGTCAACAGCTTCCTGCAACATGCGTTTCTCATTTCGGATAATTATTTCCGGCGCACCTAACTTCATAAGACGGCGGAGACGGTTGTTACGATTAATAACCCTCCGATAGAGGTCGTTAAGATCACTAATAACAAAGCGACCGCCATCTAACTGAACTATAGGACGAAGCGACGGAGGTAATACAGGAAGCACAGTTAAAACCATCCACTCCGGCTTATTCCCACTAAGCTTAAAGGCTTCAACTAATTGTAGTCGTTGACTGACCCTTTTACGGTATCCTCCCGAGGTGCTACGGATTTGGTCACGAAGCTCCTGGTGCAAAGCATCTATATCAATCTGCTTCAACACCTGCAGAATAGCCTCAGCTCCCATGCCAGCTTCAAAGATATCGCCATACTTATCTTTAAGTCTCCTATATCCTTCTTCGTTAAGCAATTTTCGCGGCTGAAGACCTTCTAACTCGGCAATGCTTGCCTTTAGCTCTTCTTCAAGTCTTTCCCTTTTTTCTATAGATTTAGCGCGAAGCTGGTTTACTTCTTGTATCTTAAGCTCTTCTTCCAGGCCTTTAGCTTCCAATTCTTCGATTTTTTTGTTCAGGCGTTCCTCTTGCTCAGCAATTTTTCGATTCCCCTCTTCCTCAACTCGGTGAAGCTTCTTCTGTCTGGCCTCCTTGTCAACAGAGATGACTATATACCGAGCAAAATAGATGACGCTCTCCAAGTCTCGTGGAGAAAGGTCAAGGAGCAGCCCGAGCCGGCTAGGTACTAACTTAACAAACCAGATATGGGTAACTGGTGCAGCTAGTTCTATATGCCCTGTGCGTTCTCGGCGTACACTGGAATGAGCTACTTCAACACCACATTTATCACAAATAACTCCCTTATACCTCGCCTTTTTATATTTGCCACAGTGGCATTCAAAATCTTTAACAGGGCCGAAAATCTTCTCACAAAATAGACCATCTCTTTCCGGCTTCAAAGTGCGGTAATTTATCGTCTCTGCCTTGGTTACCTCACCATGAGACCAGCTCCTGATTTGTTCGGGTGAAGCTAGACTGATTCGAATACCATTAATGCCATCAAATTGAGACATTTTCTCCCTCGCTAAGTAGTTCAACAGCAAAACCTAAACTACGTAGCTCCATAAACAAGACCTTGGTCGATTCTGGAATACCAAGTTGTTGAATATCCTCGCCTTTAACAAGAGATTCATAAGCTTTAGCCCGTCCCATCACATCATCTGACTTTATTGTGAGCATCTCTTGAAGTGTATGAGCGGCACCGTGTCCTTCCAATGCCCATACCTCCATCTCGCCAAACCTTTGACCACCAAATTGGGCTTTCCCTCCCAATGGTTGCTGAGTGATAAGCGAGTATGGACCGGTGGAACGAGCATGTACCTTATCACCAACAAGATGAATCAGCTTCATCATATATATATTGCCCACAGTTACCGGCTTGTTGAACAGTTCGCCAGTTCTCCCATCTCGAAGTTCCATTTTGCCAAAAATAGGAGGATAGAGCTTTCGCTCTTTATAAACTTTTTGTACTAGCTGCTCTAAATCTTCATCACTGAGAGCTCTAATCTGATGATTGTCACCTACGCCCAGTTCTTCAAGCCACAGACAGAGAGCGGCTTTTCTTGCCGCACCTTCATGTCCCTCATCCATTATTTCTGCGGCATCAAAACCATGACGAGAAAGCCATTCGCCGACCTTTTCGAGATCGGTCCTGGCATTTCCGGGGGCTTCAGGGCTAAAGTTAACAGCACCAGCTTTCCAAGCTATCCAAGTCTTGGCTAAGGCATCCTCGATAGTCAGGGCATCAGCTCCGTCAAAAATAGGATTAAGAGCCTCAAAACCCAGTGTCTGCGCTGCCCACCCCAAATGGGCCTCCAAAACCTGCCCAATGTTCATACGGGAGGGAACACCGAGAGGATTAAGGATAATATCTACAGGCGTGCCATCTAGCAAAAATGGCATGTCATCTTCAGGCAATATGATAGAAATGACCCCTTTATTGCCATGCCTCCCCGACACTTTATCTCCCACTGAGACTTTGCGCTTTTGGGCAACCCATACCTGTATAAGTTTGTTCACTCCAGCAGGTAATTCATCATGGTTGTCACGAGAAAAGACCGTAGTCCTGATCACCCTTCCCCACTCTCCTGATGGCATTCTGAGGGAGCTATCCTTCACCTCCCGTGTTTTTTCACCAAAAATAGCTCGTAGCAATTTCTCTTCTGCTGAAGGTTCAGTTTCACCTTTGGGGGTAATCTTCCCAACCAGAATGTCGTTGGACCTCACCTCAGCTCCAATACGTACAATACCTATTTCATCAAGGTTTGAGAGGCTCTCTTCGCTTACATTAGGTATATCTCTGGTGATTTCTTCAGGACCAAGCTTGGTATCACGCTCCTCTATCTCATACTTTTCAATGTGAACGGAAGTATAGGCGTCCTCCTTAACCAGCCTTCTGCTGATAATAATGGCGTCTTCAAAGTTATATCCTTCCCAGCTCATAAAAGCACAAACGACATT
Organism: uncultured Dehalococcoidales bacterium; assembly: GCA_964586515.1. Taxonomy (GTDB): domain Bacteria; phylum Chloroflexota; class Dehalococcoidia; order GIF9; family AB-539-J10; genus RBG-13-51-36. Next base: position 72,866 of record CAZPGJ010000004.1, on the reverse strand, counting down.
CTGTCCCAAAGCGAGGGCCCCATCATCTAGAGAAAAACTATCTACCAGCGCCTGCCCTTTCCTAACCTTGTCACCTTTGTTTACAATAGGATGCTGATTGATGCACGTCCCTTGATTAGTTCTGGCAAACTTCATTAAATTGAATACTTGCTCTTCACCATTTTCATATTTGAGTACAATTTGTGAGCTTGTCGCCGAAGCAACCACGGCATCGTCAGGAGCAAATATCACCTGCCCGCTATATTTAGCCACCTCTCTTTCCATACCCGTGGCCACCAAAGGACACTCGGGACGTAATAACGGCACCGCTTGTCGTTGCATATTACAGCCCATTAAAGCCCGATTAGCATCATCATGCTCAAGAAAGGGGATAAGACAGGCAGCTATACTAAATAGCTGTTTTGGTGAAACATCGATAAAGCTTACTTTATCTATTGATTCCTTGAAATATCTGTCTCCCCTCTTAACCTCAACCTTGTCATAAACAAACTCATTTCTTTTGTTAAGAGGAGCATTAGCTTGGGCAATGGCATATTGACCTTCTTCGTCGGCTGACAGGTAAACCATTTGGCTGGAAACAAAAGGAGCTACCTTAATATTCCGAGCCGGAAGAGAAGATAGCTTTTCTGCAAGTTTCTTCGTGATTACTGTCCCAGCCTTGGCCACGAGTTTGCCCTTATTTTTTATATTCTCCCCGATTGTTCTTCCCGTCAACTCTTCCATGGTATTGGGAACCTCGTGGATAACTTTGAGATATGGTGTCTCTATAAAACCATATTCATTGACCGAAGCATAAGTAGCTAGAGAGCCAATAAGACCAATGTTTGGCCCCTCAGGTGTTTCTATAGGACAAATCCTGCCATAATGAGAATGATGTACATCACGAACCTCAAACCCAGCCTGTTTTCTGGAGAGGCCTCCAGGACCCATGGCAGAAAGACGACGCTTGTGAGTTAGCTCAGCCAGCGGATTAGTTTGATCCATAAATTGAGATAGCTGTGACCGGCCAAAGAACTCCCTGATAGCCACTGCTACAGGGCGAATGTTGATTAAAGCAGCAGGAGTCGCCGCCTCGGGGCCCAGAATGCTCATTCGCTCTTTAATAGCTCTCTCCAACCTTAATAAGCCGATGCGAAATTGTTTTTGTATTAGAAAACCTACTGCCTGGGCCCTTCGATTGCCTAAATGGTCAATGTCATCAGGATCTTCCCTGCCAAGGTTAACCAAAATAACACGGCGGACTATTTGCACCAAATCTTCAGAGGTTAAGCCAGTACAATTCGCCGGGATATTAAGACCTAACTTTTTATTAAGCTTGTAACGACCGACTTTGCCCAGGCTATAGCGGCGAGGATTAAATAAGAAATTATTCAGCAAGGCCTGAGCACTACTGAGACTAGGAGCTTCCCCAGAAGATAATTTCCTGTAAATATCAAACAGGGCATCAGCCTTGCTTTTGACCAAGGGATCCCGCTCTATTGTAGAGCGGATGAAAGCATGCTCAGGCGAGTCATCTACATCTTGAAAAAGGGAAAGCAACGTCTCATCGCCCTCAAAGCCTATGGCACGCAACAAAGTAGTAACCGGTATCTTCCGTTTGCCACTCACCTTGACCGAAATTATGTCTCTATTAGAAGTGTCAAAATCAAGCCATGCCCCGTGTTCAGCAACAAGTTTAGCGACGCACAATTCCCGCCCACTTGAAGGGTCCCTTTCTAACGTGAAATAAACGCCAGGAAAACGAGTTAACTGATTAACTACTACCCGCTCTACTCCAGAAATAATAAAAGTGCCGGCATCCGTCATTAAAGGGAAATCACTAAAGTATAATTCCTGTTGCTTGATCTCCCCCGTCTCCTTGACCACCAGTTGTGCAGTGACATGAATAGGAGAGGAATAAGTCAGGCCGCGCTCAAGACACTCAGGGATAGAATGCTGAGGCTCTCGAAACTCATAATCAACGAAGTGTAATTCTAGCCTGGTGCCAGTATAATCTTGAATTGGTGAGATTTCCTCAAACAGCTCCCTCAAACCTTCTTCTTGAAACCAGCGAAAGGAATCAAGCTGGACTCGAATAAGGTCGGGTATTTCTAAAGTCTCAGGCAATTTGGCGAAAGACTTCAGTAACTTGTGACTAAGCATAAAAGAAACGATCCTGGTTCTTCAAAACAAATTATTGAAGACAATAACTAGAAAAACTTAAGATGACAAGACTAAAAGAAACTGGAAACATAACGTAAACTAGCAAGTATAACATCATCATTTATTTTTGTCAAGTCCCCAGCTGGCTAGGTTCTATTGCATTGAGGTTGACACAAGAGATTCGAGAGATTATAGTCTATTCGATGAAAGAAATCATTTTTCTAATAGTGGGTGCGGTCTCGGCGCATTAATTGACCAAATTTTATCTCATCCTACCAGCTACGCAACGCCTTATCTTATCGGCATTTCAATTAGCATCATTATTGGACTAATGCTATATGGCATCGAGCAAAAACATATAGGTAAACCTAAAATATCTATTGAATTAAGGAAAACCGAGGGATTCGACCCATATAGAACGGTATATGAGCTATCGGTAATTAATAAGAGATATGAGGGATTTGCTCAGACTCTGTTCGAAAGAAAACCTATTGATTGTTGGGTTGAAGCATCCTTGTGGCAAGGAGAGAATCGCATCTATGTTAAGGACGGGAGAGCAGCAGCCATCTTTTGGGGCGAGGGTTTACCAAGTGGTATTACTCTCAAACCGTCTTTTAAGGGATTTAATAACGAATTACTAAGCAAGGTGCCGAATGAAAGGGGATTCCATATGCTAAAACCACTTGACGATACCTTAATATCTGCAACTGATGCTCTGCTTAGGATAGAAGTGAAAGACAAAAATGACAATGTTATCGCCCATGATAGCTGGCCTATATCTAATAAATTAGATAGCTTGGAAATTCAACATTTGGAAGACTAAGAATGAATTACAAATGGTGCGATTACCCCACAAATACAACACATTCTCATATCCTTCAGAGGTGTATTGTGGCAGATATTAGATGTAAGTTCTGTGGCTCGAAAAATGTCGTTAAGTACGGATTCAAAAACCATATCCAACAGTATCTATGCAAGGATTGTGGCAGGAAATTTAACGAGAGGGATACTCTTGAAGGTAAGCATACCCCTATTCACCAAATGGGCGTAGCACTTAGCCTTTTCTATGACAGCTTATCCGTAGCTGAAATTAGCCAGAACTTAGTAAGCATATTCAACGAGTTCGTAAGCCCTTCGACTATCTACCGATGGGTTATGCAGTATTCACAAGAGGCTATTAAGCTACTAAGCCAATATAAAGCTAAACTCTCTGACTTGTGGGTTGTCGATGAAACGTTCATTCGCATAGGTGGCGATAACTATTGGTTCTTCGATGTCATAGATGAAGGAACAAGATTCCTTGTTAATACTCACCTCTCCCAAACTAGAACGATTGCCGATGTAGTTTCGTTGTTCGAGAGATGTAGCAAGCATACCGATATAATCCCAAGATACATCATCTCCGATAAGCTAGCGTCTTACATAGACGGAATTGAGAGAGTTTTTGGTTCGGATGCTAAGCACATCCAGTCGCAGGGTATGACTTCGGACATAAACATTAACTTAATTGAACGCTTCCATAGCACGTTAAAAACAAGGCTGAAAGTGATTCGAGGGTTAAAGACACGGGAAAGTGCCGAAATCATACTTGACGGGTTTATAGTGAATTACAACTTTTTCAGACCGCATATGTCTTTGAGGGATAAGACACCAGCAGAAGTCGCAGGAATAAAACTGCCCTTTGATTCATGGGAAGGGCTATTAAGGTCGTTATAGAAAAAGAGGTTATATTAAATGACATTTAGCGTGTGGCAAACTCTACTGTGTAGTGCCCGATGGTTCGCAAATGTTCTGCTGAAATCATCACTGAATCTGTTGCAATTTTTTTATCATCAGACCCAAAAGCAACGAAATGAAATTGATAAGGGAGAATATCAGACAACTGTGACGGCTCGGGGAGCTGAAGGTATACGCCAAACATTCTATGCAGGGACTGGCGTGGGGGTATATCAAGGGGAACTTGTAGTACTTCAGCAATGGGTATTTTCAAATCCTCCCCAGTGGGTAATTGGCAAATTGCGACCTTCAGATGTTCATCTATTTGAAAAGGGTATTGTTTGCGAGTTATTACAGGCGGTGGTGATACTTGCACATTATTTACAATCCGAGTCTGTGAAGAATCATTTACAAAACCCAATTGAAATATCACTATTGAGGAATTGTCCTCGTGCCAAACAACATGGGAAAAATAAAGTCTCATCTTTAGGGGAACACGAGAATGTCGAATGTCCCTTACAAAAACTAGCAGCGAGAAAACAAATGCCCCTAATATACCAAGACTCTGTAGAATCTCAAAGGTGTCCACTTGACCTAATTGTAAACCTTCTTAATTTAGGTGACAACCCAAATGCAAGAGAACCTAAGGTAGTAGGTCAATTCGAAATTCCTAATTGACCCACTACCCATAAATGGCGGCATCCACTATTTGCCAAGTCTCTTTGCATCGTCAAATTGTTTTACGAGAGACGCGATAAAGAAAATTAGCAAACCTATGATTAATGCCCACTGACTAAAGCCATTGAGATATTGGAGTGAAAGAATGACACCTATGGTAATTAAGAGTATTGTTCCAAAGGTCCATTCATACCATCTCGCAAGTCGTAACCACATATTATCTAATCACCTCCTTTATTTAATTAATCGGACTATTTGTTCGACCGTCCAGATATGGTCTGTTAGACCCACTGCCATAATGGCAACGATCTTATCACAGTGTAATAAATTGGAAGGCTCGGTCCAGGCTCAAGATACTGATCTATTCGTGTGATCGCACAAGAGTTTTTATTTCCTCATATTTAGCATGGTCTTGCGTGACGATTTGGACACCACACTTGGCAAGCAGTGTGCGGATAAGGACTAAACCAAGTTCCCCCCATTCCCTCAATTGAGACCGATTAAGCGTAAGAAAAATTGGATTGTCCTGGTCACCTATTATGGTTGCTTCTTTAACAAGAAGGGCAACTTGCTCTTTTATCGACTGCGGTATTTCCTCCACCATATTATTGAGTTCATCTAAAGTTATGTGTTTTATCGGCTTAGTTCCCTGCTCAATTACGGACATAAGGACGAGTCGAGCAAAGCTAGAAGGTCCCAGCCCTTGCTCAGCAGCTAGTCTATCCAATTTAGAGCGGCTTTCGCTATCAAGGCGAATCGTTATAGTCTTGTCTTTAGTACCCTTTACACGCACCTTTTGAGCTTTGGGTTCAGCTATAATGTCAAGTGGACTATGCGAATCCCAATACCCCGCCTCTTGCTCCTCTGTCTCAAACTGAGGTACAAGTTCTTTCTTCATTTTTAATCTTTAATTGTCCTCCTTTCTACTCTACTCTCATATTGGTCAATTTCGATGCTTGCGATAATATCGTTTCTCTTTATCCTGCATATCTCGAACTGTGATAACTCTATATTGTGTTCCCCTGCCTTTCCTTCTCAAAACTATAAATAGATAGCGCTCAGACATAGCTTGCCCATATGCATAATATAAATCTCCCGTGCCTTTATGGCAAATCGCCTTATCATCATAAATTGCCTCCTCAGTTTCCTCAGGAGTAACATGGTGTTTTTGCCAAATTTTATCAACTACCGTCTGAGACCAAATCAACGGACGTTTTATATAAATCAAGCTAGCCTCCCTGTGTTACGATTGTAACACAATTGCGAAAAATGTCAAGTTCTATATAGTGAGGGCTCAGAGCCTAGATAACAGATACTACAAGAAGCAGAGCACTTTTGGCATCAGAGAAGTAGCATCCACATCAGCTGTCAGCAAGGGGGGTAATTGCCGCACCAACCACGTTTATACTTAACCCAAAACTAGGTAGTGTATCATTTTGAAATGAGGGGGGTAGTAGGTCATTTTGGAATCGCTGGTACTGGTGATGGATTGATATTTGCCTAAGACCTCATTATAATGCTGGCATGGCCCTTGATTTTAGCCCTAAAACCCCGAAGATTGAGGAAGAAGTCCAACGCATAGTTGGCGAAATCGAGAAATGGTGTGGCGGCAGATTGTTTTGTTTCTATCAAGATTCACTAAACGATGAGATGTTAGATTATTCTGTTGTGGAGAAAGTGCGTCAGGCCTTGTCAGATCTCGGTCCACAGAAAAAGCTTTGTGTCTTAATAGACTCTAGTGGTGGTGATGCCCATGCGGCTTTCCATTTAGTTAAGGTATTGCGTCGTTGTGGGCAGGAACTACATGTGATTGTTGCTGAATGGGCCAAAAGTGCAGCCACGCTTGTATGTCTGGGGGCAGATAAATTCATATGGCTAGAGATGCTGAATTAGGACCTCTTGATGCACAATTAAGAGACCCGACTGGCAGTGCCAAACCCAAATCTGCACTAAACGTCTTCAAAGCATTGGAACATCTGCAAAGATACTCTATGGAATCTCTGGACTTGGCCACTGTGTTATTCATAAAGAAAGGTGGTATGGATATTCCATACGCCATAGAGAAAGCCCTAGGTTTTGTTTCTTGTATAGTTGCTCCATTGTATGAACAAGTCAATCCTATGGAGCTAGGAGAGGCTGGTCGTGAGCTTGAGGTAGGCGAGGAATATTCCAAAAGAATCATGAAGCGTTATGGATATCATTCCCTTTCTGACGAGGAAATTCAAGCGATAACCTACCGCTTAGTACGGCAGTATCCTACGCACGGATTTGTCATTGATATTGAAGAAGCTAAAGACATAGGTTTGCATACCCAAGTGCTTCCAGACCATATCGCTGAATTATGCGCTGAGTTACTTTCTAAAACCACTAGATGTTTAGGTTTTGTGGAAGCGGAGATTAGTAATTCAGGCGCAAACATCAGCAAACACAGTAAGCGGCACAAGTTGACTAAATCAAAAACAGAGTAATAGCGGAGGCATGACTGTGGAAGAGAAAATCTATCATCTTACGTCAGAGGATATAAGAGAGTCTCGTGAGTTGGTAAGAGAGATATTCGCAAAGGTTAGGGATGCTCGTTCACTTGGTAAGACTCCCTTCGACCTTACTTCAAAGGAAATAAACCAGCGTACACGGAAAAGGAAGATACCTACCAAGGGGCGGTAGTATCACTTTCTCTGCCATTCTGCTAGGTTCACGACTTCTTCGACAGTCCAAATGTGATTAGTTAATCCTGCTGCCATTTGCTGGTGTCTTAGGATATGGATTAGTAAGTGTCGTCAGAGAAAAGGGATTGGGATTCACCAGATCAAGGAGCCTCTTTGTCTGGCAAAACTAGAGCCCCAGCCCAACGGCTATCACTTCCCTGTGCAAGTCAGTATCGCCGGCAGCAAATTCTGCCGCCTTGACACGACGGTAATAGAGACCAACATCATGGTCCATGGTATATCCGATAGCCCCATGAGCAGCAATGGCTTCAATGCAAATCCACTGGTAAGCTTCATTAGCTTTAGCTTTGGCTGCGGAAATCTGCCAGGGCGATGGTGAACCAACGCTTACTCCCCACGCTGCCTGGTAAAGTAAATACTGAACCGCCTCCACATCAATCAACATGTCGGCCAGTTTGTGCTGTATCGCTTGAAAAGAGCCAATCGGCCGCTCAAACTGAATCCGCTCCTTGGCATAGCTGCTGGTTATGTCCAAAACAGCCTGACATGCTCCGGACATCTCGGCACACTTCAGCACAGCAGCCCGCTGTAATACAAAATCCACTATATCCCAGCCCTCGCCTACCTTGCCCAGGATACTATCTTTAGGCACCACTACCCTGTCAAAGCTGACTTTGAATTGCCTCTCACCGCCTATAGTCGGGATCGCCTCCATCTCCACATTCGGTCCCCTGGCATCCACTATAAACAGTGTGATTCCGTCCTCGGGTCTTTCACTCTCTCCGGTCCTGCCCACCACCAGGATATAATCAGCGATATGGGCATCAGCAACAAAGAGTTTATAACCCTGAAGAACATAATTTGTCCCCTCCGATACAGCACGAAGTTTTACCTCAGAAGCTTTATATCTGCCTAACGACTCGGCCAAGGCGAAAGTCCAGATAGCCTCGCCCTTAGCTATTTGCGGCAGAAACTTAGTTTTTTGTTCACTGCTTCCATATTCAAGTAGGGGCAGAGCACAGAGGGCGATAGTGGAGAAGAAGGGACCGGGCAGGATATTCCTGCCCATCTCCTCCATCAAGATAACCAGTTCCATAAAGCTGGCACCCATGCCGCCATACTCTTCTGGAAAGACGAGCCCCATCCAGCCCAACCCTACCATATCGTGCCACATCTGCGGGTCGTAGCCTCTTTCATTTTTATCCAGCTCCCTGACTTTAGCTTTGGGACATTCCTTAGCCAGAAAATCTCTGGCTGAAATTCGCAACATGTCCTGCTCTTCTGTAAAACTGAAATCCATAATAACCCCTTGAAAATCTACTCCAAAAAACTTCAATATGATTTGGGTAATCCCAGTCTAAATTGTGCAATGATGCTTTTTTCGATTTCAGCAGTGCCCGCCGCGATTGCCTGACCGGGAAATCCCAGATATGCACCCTGTATGGCGCCGTTGAGCTTAGCCCATTCGGAATCCGGGTCAATCTGCGAATATATCCCTAAAATCTCCGCCCCAGTGATAGCCACCCGTTTCATCATCTCATCACTCATTATCTTGTTTCTTGAGGACTCATAGGTAGGAATTTGACCCAGACTTATCCGCCAGGCAAGCTGGAAGGCGAACATCTTCAGCACTTCCAGGTCGATAGCCAGGTCAGCTAGCTTGGCACGAACCACAGGATTTTGAGACAATAGCTGGCCCTCATACTCGCTCTGGCCAGCATACTTGGCTAGCTCTTCTAAAATCCACTTTAAACTACCGTAGGTGGTAGGTGCCAGGCTGCGCCGCTCAAAAGCCAGTGACTGCATAAGATAGTACCAGCCTTTATTTTCCTCTCCCACCAAGTTGGAAGCTGACACTCTCACATTGTCGAAAAATACTTCATTAAAGTGATGCCGCCCATAATAGTTCAAAATAGGATTAACTGTAACACCTGGACTCTTCATGTCCACAATAAAGATACTGATTCCTTGATGTTTCTTAGCGACATTGGAGTCCGTTCTGGCAGCCAGCCAGCACCATCTTGCCCGGTGAGCAGCACTCGTCCACACCTTTTGCCCATTTATAATATAGTCATCTCCATCTCTCACTGCCCGTGTCCGAATATTGGCAAAATCTGAGCCAGCATTTGGTTCACTGTAACCTGTACACCAGATACCATCTTTTTCGCCCGAGGCAATTAACGGCAAATACTTTTCTCTTTGCTCTTCAGTGCCGAACATCATCAAGCAGGGTCCTACCCATTGTATTCCGCTTATGCCCATCCAGGCCCCCGGTATTCCCCAGTAGGCTATCTCCATTTCATATATTGTTTGCTCAAAGAGAGAGACACCACGTCCACCATATTTCTCCGGCCAGCTCATAACGAGCCAGCCTCTTTGTGCCAGTTTTCTGGACATGGATATTTCGAACTCAAAATCTCTAAACTCCCCATCAATTAAGGTGTTGCGCACCAAATCCGGAGGTAACTCGACTTCGGCAAACTTGCGAATTTCTTCCTTCAAGGCTAGTTCTTTTTCGCCCAGTCTAAAATCCATTATTACCTTCCTAGAAATTAATGGCCCAAGGCGCAGCGCCCCTGCCCGTATTCCCCTGTAAGCCAGGATTCAAACAAATGGGCACCCTGCCCAGCCAAACAACATTGTAGTGATAACTGTTGATGTCCAAACCTTCGCACAACCAGCTAAAGCACCGATGGTAGCACACAGCGAGCCATTACTTTGGTTGAGGAGGGTCTAGATTTACCAATTCCTTGGTCATCGTTACTGGCATGAACATGAATAGCTCATCGATCGTCCACCCACCAGCTTTAACCAGTTGCTTCTCCAATACCGGCTCTGAATAGAGCCCGATTCGGCCTCTTTCCACATAGAATGTCCGCCCATTGACATTAGCAGCATCATCAGAAGCGAGCCATACCACCAGAGGAGCAATATCTTCAGGCTTCATTTGCTCAAACCTGGCCATAGCTTCTGGCCGAGCTTTCCTCATTTCTTCGCTGAGGGTAAGGCGGGTGCCGGCGTTAGGCCGAATACAATTACACGTTACACCATACCGGCCCATATCCCGCGCCACCTTTCTGGTTAAGCCGACGATTCCTTCTTTAGCTGCACCGTAATTAGCCTGCCCATAAGTAGTAGCATTGAGACCGGCTACAGATGAAGTATTTATTATTCGTCCATATCTCTGCTGGCGAAAGAGGGGGCTCACTGCTCTGATAGTATAAAAATGACCATACAAGTGCACTTTGAGCACTAAATTCCAGTCTTCTTCGTTCATGTTGAACAGCATTCTGTCACGTAGAATGCCGGCATTATTGACCAATATATCAATCTTACCAAAGTTGTCTATGGCAGTCTTTATAATATTCTCGCCGCCCTGCATAGTGGCCACTGAGTCATAGTTGGCAACTGCCTGTCCGCCCAGTTTTTTAATCTCTGCCACTACCTCATCCGCTGGGGAATGTGCTGCGCCAGAACCGTCAACAGCACCTCCCAGATCATTTACTACCACCTTAGCCCCTTCCGATGCTAAAGCCAGGGCTTCTCCTCGACCAATCCCTCGTCCAGCACCAGTAACTATAGCTACTTTACCTTCGAGTCTCTTCGCCAATGTCAACCTCCCTATATGTTCTTTCCAAATTCCTGAATGACAGACAGCTTGTATCCAATGAATCTCTGGTTACAACGGAGTTAAACGCTTAGTCTTACATATACATTCCAGAAGAAACGTTCAGCACTTGTCCTGTAATAAAAGCAGCGTCATCTGAAGCCAGGAATAGAACAGGCTTAGCAGCATCCTCAGGCGTCATCGGTTTAACTTGAAAGAGAATCATATCCCTTACTTTCTTTGGTATACCCACTGCTTCTCCAGCCACCTCTTCCTGCTGCGTCTCTTTTTCTCTGGTCAACCGTGTATCTACAAAGCCATAGGCAATGACATTGCAGGTGACACCAAATCGTCCCCATTCCCTGGCTACAGTTTTGGTCAGCCCGATAAGACCTGACTTAGCAGCAGAGTAATTAATCTGGCCAATGTTTCCCATCAGTCCAGCTACCGAGGCCACATTAATTATTTTGCCGTTGTGTTCTGTCTTCATCATATATTTTGAAGCTGCTCTGATACAGTTAAAGGTCCCCTTGAGACTGATATCAACACATATATCCCATTGGGCATCCGTCATTTTATGTATCAAAGCATCTCTGGTAAGCCCGGCATTATTGACCAAGATATCTATCTTGCCGAATTTCTCCACTGCCTTGTCCATGACTCTCTGGCAATCCTCGAGCTTCGTCACATTGCCAGCACAACCATCAGCTTTTCCTCCGGCAGCTTTAATTTCCTTGACTACCTCCATAAGCGGTGCCTCATCAATATCACTCACAAAAACAGCAGCACCTTCTTTGGCAAACAACAGGGCATCAGCTCTGCCTATGCCCCGCGCCGCCCCTGTGATAACCGCTACTTTCCCATCTAGTTTTCCCATTTTTGCCCCCTTGAATTTTGTTCTCCTGAAAACACGGGCTCGATTCAGCCTTCCCAGGAAACTGCCCTTAAATAGCTATCAAAACTAATGCTCTCTCTTATTTTCTACTTCGTATGGGTAAGGCAACCAGGGCTGAGCCAGGCGTTGTCTTTTCTCCCTTTCCATTCTCCACCCAAATCTCGCACTCAACAAGGTGCTCACCGCCTTGTTCATATTTCTTGGTCACCTTGCCTTTACACCACCAGGTTTCGCCATCATGAGGCTCTTCTCTTGTCTTCATTTTCCGGGGATAATCCATACCGCGGTACTGGCAGGACAATTTCTTGAGTTTTCCCTGCTCTCCAATCCAATCAGTCATCAATTGCCCTAACCAGGCACGCTTAAGCGCACCGTGTACAATGGGAGCACCTACACCCATAGCTTTGGCGAAATCATCGTCATAATGCAAAGGATTAAAGTCCCCCGATGCCCCTGCCCATTGGACTAACATGCGAGTTGTAGCAATCTTAGCCAATGGTGTTATGTCAGTGTCTACTTCAACGTCCTCATAATAAACTTGTTTAGCCATCTCTCCTCCGAAAAATAAAGTAGTTAAAACAGGATAAATGTCGACCGGCTTTTGAGCGCCACATTGCCCTTTTGGTTCACAAAAGTAGTCTCTAGTGTGGTAAACATGGTCTTGCCCAGTCTGGTTTCGCGCTCAGTTATGTTGGCAATTTTAGTTGTGGCAGTTAATACATCGCCAGCGCCAACGGGTTCAACAAATTCAAATTCAACACCTCCATCGAGAAGCCTTGAAGGCGCTCCAGCTTTTAGCAGAGACTCGAGCAGTCTGTCCGAAAGGCGTCCAGCCTTGACTGGCCAACCAGTGAAACCAGGAGGAGCCAATAATCGACTATACTTGGTTTTACTGGCAAAATCCGGGTCATTAAACAGGGGGTTGGGGTCACCTATAGCCTGTGCATATCTCTGGATTGCTCCTTCCTCGACCTTAAAGACGACAGTCTCTAAAGTCACACCTATCAATTTCCGCAGTTCATCGGTAATCAGACTACCATTAACCATAGCTAGCCTCCCAGATTTAGTTTCTTTTACAATCCTATAATAGCAATACTAACGATGTTCATGGGCGGAAAACCGCCTAAATTGTGGGTTAGCCCTAGTTTGGGATTCTTGATCTGCCGTTCTGGTAGCTGGACCTTGCCTTGCAATTGCTTGTACATCTCGTACAGCATCCTGAGACCAGAGGCCCCAATAGGATGCCCGAAGCACTTCAAGCCACCATCAGGCTGAATAGGCTGCGGGCCATCATGATTAAAACGGCCAGCCTCGATGTCTTCCTTGACCTTTCCCCTGGGGCTGAATTGCAAATCCTCCATGGTCACTGCCTCAGTTATAGAGAAGCAATCGTGCACCTCAGCCATGCTTATCTCTTCACGCGGATTCTTTACCCCCGCCTCCTTATAAGCTAGTTTGCCACCACGATAAGTAGTCTCAACATGAGCTCCATCCCACTTGGTATACATTAATTCCTCGCCCGAACTTAAAGCGATTTGTAGTGCCTTAACACGTACGGGGTCTGGCCGGAACTTCTTAGCCATGTCAGCTCTGGTTACGATTGCAGCCGCTGAACCATCACTGACTCCGCAGCAATCAAAAAGCCCCAATGGCCAGGCGATGATAGGCGCTTTTATTATCTGTTCTTCAGTCACTTCACGGCGCAAATGTGCCTTCGGGTTCCGGGCCCCGTTATAATGGCTTTTGACTGACACTTTAGCCAGCATTCTCTTGCCTTCCTCTGGATTGAGACCATATACAGCAAAGTATCTAGTCGCCATCATGGCAAAGGCCCCGGGAGCGGTCAATCTGGGATTAATCAGTGCGCTTTTTGTCCCCAAAAGATTAGGGCCACCGGGAAGCCCACCATACCCCGTATCCTTGAGCTTTTCTACACCCAAAGCTAGAGCAATGTCATAGGCCCCTGAAGCTACACCGTAGCAGGCCCCTCTGAAGGCCTCCGTCCCAGTAGCACAAAAATTTTCCGTCCTAGTGACCGGAATAAAGGGCAACTTCAATGTTAAAGCCAACGGTGTAGCCCCTTTCCCCACGCTTTGTTCCTCAAAATGCACGCCAAACCAGGCGGCATTGATGTCCTTTTTCTCTATACCCGCGTCCTCGATACATTCCTTAAAAGCATCTACCATAAGGTCATCTGCACTCTTATCCCATAGCTCCCCAAACTTAGTGCAACCCATGCCTATAATAGCAACTTTGTCTTTAATACCTTCTGCCATTTTTTGCTCCCTCCGTAAATCTTATTATCTTTTACCGCAGTCAGGCACGTATAGGCGTTGCCTTCCATGAATAACCGTGGACACCACTTGACTCGTCAACATATCGTCTGCGAAAAGTCATCTCCATCGGCATGCCTACTTTAACAGAATCCAGGTCGCAATCCGTGAAATCAAACCAGTATCTACCACCACCATCAAAATCTACCAGGCCATATACTGAAGGCGGGTCAATACTGGCAGCCAGATTATCACCGGTATAAGTAAATATGACACCTTTCTTATCCGAAAAGCGGTAATCCTCCATCTGGTCAATGGCTCCGCAATCAGGATTTACACATACTCTCTGATATGGATATTGCGGCGTACCGCATTTTTTGCACTTCGAGCCACAAAGAGACAAAATCTCTTTCCTTCCCCTGAACAGCGCTGACATCGGTGTGCGAATGCTCATCTCTCCACGCATACCCAAGTCCATCGGCGCCAAATTTCTGAAGGCAAGATATTTTTCATAGCTGGCAAGGTCTTTCTTAGAGGCTAAGTGTTTCTTCACCGCCCTCCTATCAGCCACACTTTTTATTTTTTCAGTAACCTGGAAAAACAGTGCGTCGCCACCGTTTCCAAAGCTGGCGACCAATATCTTGTCACCAGGCTTGGCATCTTCCAACGCCGCTACCAACATCATTAAAGGTGAAGCTGCTCCAGTATCACCAATTGTACTGAGCAACGTATTCTGAAGCTGACCAGGGTCAGCACCCAATTGCTTGGCTACAGCTCCATATTCTCGGGCATACAGACCCGGATAAGCTATCTTGGCAAAGTCTTTGATGCTCAGCTTGTATTTTTTCAATAGCCCAGAAATTACCTCCAGAATAAATCGACTATAGCCAGAATCGCGAATGAATCTATCTTCCCAGGCATGCTCAAATTTTTCTCCACTTGCTCTCCACCGGTCCGGGAAATCGTAGGAAACAGAATATGCACCTTCAAAAGTGGCAATCACATCATCACTGCCAACAAGAAGTGACGCAGCGCCATCACCATACAGAGACTCTTGAGGACTGCCCGGTTTGCTCAAACGGCAATCAGAAGCACAGACGAGAATATTGCTTGACGTCTCCACTTTTACGGTATCAAGGGCAGAGAGTAGTGCAGTAGTCCCTGACTTCGCAGAGCCTATGAAATCAGCAGTCCTCATATTCGACTGCAAATCAAGAGCAGTAGCTACCAGAGCTGAATTCTGCCTTACCATATAAGGCTGACTGGTGGTAGCAAGATACAGACCATCAATTACCTCCCGTTTCACACCCCTTAAACAATCGGTCCCCGCAGCCACTGCCATAGTGAGAGAATCTTCATCATGATTAGCGACTGCACTTTCACCGGGCGGCGGGAACGTCCCCAAGAACCCAACAGCCGCGAAGATAGTGTTGTGATTCATTCGATATCGTGGGATATAAGCTCCGTAAGACTTTATGCCGACCATTGATTGACCTCCTGACGTAAGCTTTTTTGGAACAACAGACTATGGCATAAAAACTGTACGATGTCAAACCTTGACAATCCTGAAAATGAACCGAAAATGAGAATTTTTTCATAATTATCAGTTGACAAAAATGGGGACACAAAGTCCTTTTTGAAACTTGACGGCTCATCGCCAGAGTTATACTATCAACTCAAGAGCAATGGGGACTAAAGCTCACTCACTATCAAATAATAGTAAAATAACGAATTGAGCAGGGACATATTATGAACATTGGCAGCGGAATAGAGGATAACATCAAAAGGTTCGGCGAATATGAAGCCCTTTATTTCGAAGGGAGATGGTACACAAATGTTGAGATAAATCGCAACGCCAACCTATTGGGGAATGCGCTCAAAGGACTGGGTATAAACAAAGGAGACCGTGTGGCGGTACAGATGCCTAACTGTCCAGAGGTGCTTTCTGCTTTTCCTGCCATATACAAGATAGGTGCTGTCGTCGTCCCTTTAAATCCCCTGCTGCGGCCCGACCAGGCCGCTTATATATACCGTGACTGCGGAGCCAAAGCTATCCTCACTAGCTCGGATTTTGTGGGGCGGGTACTAGAGGCGCAAAAGCAAACTCCGAACTTACAACACGTAATCCTCACAGACCGCGATGAGGTTCCTGGAACCATTTCATATTGTAATATTATGTCAACTAGTTCCGACAAACTGACGATAGAACAGACTGACAATGACGACGTTGCCGCTCTAATGTACACTGCGGGCACCACAGGACCGCCCAAGGGTGTGATGCATACGCATTATTCGCTTTATGTCAATGCCCTATTTTTCTACGAATACATTCTGGTTCATCGTTCCATGACTTTGCAATTAAACAGCCGTGCGTTTAATCCCAAAACACTGCAATTCAATGAGGTCACTCAGCGAGTTTCCGGTGTGAACAGAGCGATGGTCAGCCTGGGAGTGCTCCCTTTATCGCACTCCTATGGCATTGCCTTCAGTAACACCAGTAACTTCGTGGGCGGAAAAACAATTTTGCTACGGTGGTGGAATATCGAAGAGGCACTGCAAGCCATTCAGACATTCCGAGTTACTCAAATGGCAGCAGTTCCTACCATGTACATCCAGATGCTGGAATCCCCTGAGCTGGACAAATACGATTTGAGTTCACTTGAGGACTGTCAATGTGGGGCTGCACCACTGCCCGTGGAAGTAGCATTGAAGTGGAAGGGAAAGGTGAGAATGGATATTCGAGAGGGGTGGGGCTTAACCGAATCAGGAGCCACCACTACAGGGCAACCAGCTGACCTTCCCCCCAAGTATGGCTCCATTGGTAAGTGCCTGTTGAAATGCAACACCATAAAAGTTTTCGATGAGAAAGGCCAAGAGCTTCCACCAGGGCAGCAAGGCGAGGTAGTAGTCAAGGGGCCGACAGTGATGAAAGGCTACTGGAACCTGCCTGAGGAAACAGCCAAAACCATCAAAGACGGCTGGCTTTATACCGGCGATATAGGTTATGTGGACGAGGATGACTATTTCTACATCACTGGCCGCAAGAAGGATATAATCATCAGAGGCGGAGAAAACGTATCACCGGTGGAGGTTGAGGAGATTCTTCTAAAACATCCCGCAGTCGCGGAAGCAGGAGTCGTAGGCATCCCGGATGCTGTATATGGGGAGGAAATAAAGGCTTTCGTCGTCATAAAGCCGGATAAATGCGTAAACGAAGAGGAACTAATTGCCTTCTGCAAAGACTGCTTGCCTACCTTTAAGTTGCCAAAAAAGGTACAATTTACGGAATCCTTGCCCAAGAACCTTCTAGGCAAGATACTAAGAGCCGAGTTACGCAAGCTCGGTTAATTTTGAGCAGCGTGACAAAGAATCGAAGGAAGGGACATGCCATTGCTTGAACTAAAATTTGACAAGACAAAATGTGCCAAGTGCAAAGCCATCAGTTGCCTCGTTAAGTGCCAGTACATGGACTTTAAGGACAAAGACAAGGCGAAGAAGGAGTGGCAGAAGGTAATCAACGGCGAAGATTCTTCTGTTCTCACGTCCTGCACCACATGTTATGCCTGTGAAGAATATTGCCCGTTTGGTAATCATCCATTTTACTTGATTGTTGAGCAGCAGGAAAAGAAAGGTATATTACCGGCGCCAAGGCCAACCGTCACAATGTGGATTAACCAGTGTCAGCCTGTAGGCAGATTCATGGTGGGCAAAGTTGAGGAAAGAGCTTTATCATACTGCTTTTTGCCTCAATTCAACACACTGGTCAAGGGTAAGCTCTTCGACGGCATTGCCTGGTCGGTAATCTTCGGGCAGGAGTTTTTCTGTAACGCTGTTTACCTGCACTACGCAAAAGCATCAGTAATAAAAGATAGACTACCCAAGATAGTTGAGAATATTAAAAACCAGGGAATCAAAGAGCTTGTATGTCTCCATGACGAATGTTATGGCACCTTCACCTCGCTGGCACCTGCTTACGGTATAGATACGCCCTTCAAACCCATTCATTACTACGAGTACCTGTATGGCAGGCTGAAGGAACTCAAGGACCTGATAAAACCGCTCAATATTAAAGCCGCCTACCAGAGAAACTGCTCAGCCCGGCTTAGCCCGCAGACAGACCACTATGTGGATGACATATTCGGGCTACTTGGGGTAGAGCGAGTTAAGCGGAAGTATGACAGAGAAAATGCTCTGTGCTGTGCCGAGATTTTCAGGATGGCGAGTGGGCCGGCGCTGGCCGACGACGTTCAGAAGCGGAATATAGATGATATGGTGAAGTTCGGAGCCGAATACTGCGTTTTTAATTGCCCGGCTTGCTGGGACTCGCTAGCCCATAAGGTTGTCAAGCAAGGCATAAAGCCGATACACATGATTGACCTGTGCAAACTCGCTATAGGCGAGGAACAAGTTCTGAGGCTGCCTGAATTAGTAGCGGAGGTGTAAATTATGATGACCACCAGTGCTTTATACGATTCGTTGGTTAAAATAGTCGGTAAGGATTTCGTCTCCGACCAGAAAGAAGAGCGCTATTTCTATGCCCGGGACGGTGGACTCATGCCCCCGCATGAACCAGACTTTGTGGTAATGCCCAAAACAACTGAAGAGGTGCAGGAGATAGTAAAGCTGGCAAACAAGGAGAAGGTGCCAATAGTTCCCAAGGGGGCAGGTTTGGCATTGACTGGTCTGGTTATCCCTCAACGAGGCGGCATTGTGCTGGACATGAAGCGGATGGACAGAATTTTGGAGGTAAATGAGAAAGCCAGATACGTAGTCGTTGAAGCCGGTGTTACCCATGGTATATTGAAAAGTTATCTGCAAAAACACCACCCTCGCTTACGGCATAGCATACCTGACGCTCCGCCGATAGCAACGATAGTTGCCAACGCGGTAATACACGGACAGGGGCGCCTGTCGCAGCAGCATGGTTTCAACTCCGACATGGTCTCCAGCCTAGAAGTCGTCCTGCCCACGGGAGAACTCTGCCGTATCGGCTCGTGTTCAGTGTCTCCATACTGGTTCTCAAAGGGGCCTCCTCTGCCGGATTTATCCGGACTCTTTCTGGGCTGGTTCGGCACCACTGGCGTAATCACCAGGCTGGGGCTGAAGCTTTATCCATGTAAGAAGATGAGAGACATCATGCTTTTCCTGACAGATAAGGCTGAACTGGTCCCAGACATTATGCTGAGGCTCAGCCACACTGAGATGGTAGAAGATGTGGTGGTCTCAGCTCAGCCATTGCCTTTGAGATTCAGGGGGACTTTCTGGATAATGGCTTACATAACTGGCGATTCAGATGAAGAACTTGAGTTTAAGCGCAAGATGGTGTGGGATGCCCTCTGGGAATATTTTGAAAACCGGGACGTGGGCTTTTTGAGCACTTCGCCAGACATGAAAGCACCACTGATGTCAATGCCTTCAAAGGATACAGCCAGATTTGCCGATGTGTCTAAAGGTGGCGGATTTCAATATGCTGGGCCCATCACTCCCATTGAGAAATTCCCGGCTTTCATTAAGAAACTGGAGGAGGTGGCCACTAAATACAATGTCTTCTATGCATCCAGCACGCGGCTTATCGGTGCCGGGCATTGCATGATGTTTTCCTTCTCCTTTTCCTTTAATAGAGCTAATACTGATGAGATGGCAAGAGCTAAAAAGGCTCTAGATGAATGCAGCAAATTCGCCCTGGAAGAAGGAGGCGTGCTCTGGAAGGCAGACATTTACGAACAGAGGCTGCTGATGGACAAGATGGACCCAAATACGCTTACCCTTATGAAGAAGATAAAACAGCTCCTGGATCCCAATGGAATCATGAACCCCGGAAATTGGGAGGTAAAATAATGCAGAAATATGTTAGCCAGATTCATAGATGCTTCAGGTGCGGGTACTGCAAGTTTCCCACCGATTATTCAAGCTTTAATTGTCCTTCCTACAGAAGGTTCAGATTTGATAGTTATTCCACCGGTGGGCGACTTTGGCTTATTTATGCCTGGTTGAAAGGTGAAATCGAATGGTCGGAGCACCTGGCCGAAATCCTTTACACCTGCACAACCTGCAAGAATTGTACTGAGCAATGTCCAATGAAGTTCGCTCCTGATATTGTTGACTGGATTGTTGGAGCCAGGAGCGATATGGTTGAGAAAGGGAAAATACCGCCCCGTGTGGCACGCTTTTTTGAAGCTGTTTATGGCTATGGAAATCCTTTTAAGCAACTCAGGAGCGACAGGGCTGCTTGGGCGAACGGCACCAAAAAGTATGCGGCAGGAGACGAATACCTCCTGTATGTCGGCTGCCTGGGCTCGTACGACGAAAACGGACAGAAGATGGCCAGGAGTCTGGTAGATATCTTAAACGCCTCAGGAGTATCCTTCGGGATACTTGGTGAAGAAGAAGAGTGCTGCGGCAATGAGATATATATGCTGGGTGAAACAGGACTGTTTCAGAATCTGGTGGAGAAAAACAGTCAGAAATTCAAAGAGCTGGGCGTTAGTAAGGTGATTACGCTTTGCCCGCATGGCTACAACACCATGAAGAACATCTACCCCGCGTCAGGTGGAAATTTCGAGGTTTATCATTACACTCAAATCCTGAATGATTTGATTAAAAAGAATAAGATAAAACCTTCACAGGCTAAAGCAAAAATTACTTATCAAGACCCCTGTTTCCTCGGACGTTATAACAATATCTATGATGAGCCGAGGCACATATTGCAAAGTATTCCCGGCGTTGAGCTGGTGGAGATGGAGCGAAACAGGAGAGATGCCTTCTGCTGTGGCGGTGGCAGTGGCAATTTCGTTACCGACCTTCTAGCCGGCAGTGCGGACAGCCCAGCACGGATCAGGGCCAGAGAAGCTTACGAAACTGGAGCCGATACTTTAGCAGTTGCCTGCCCCAGTTGCCTGACGATGCTCACCGATGCGGTGAAAGCAGAAGACCTGGATGATAAGCTGACTATCAAAGATATCTCGCAGATTTTGAAAGAAGCTGTTGTCCGCTAAAGGAGCTCGTGATTCCAGCCCTACAGGACCAGGTTCTGCAAGGCACCCATTACCAGCACTGCTGCTATCATTATCCCAATGGCTTTAAGCAAGTCTCGTGCCCCCAGCTCACGAGCGAACATCACAAAGGTAGCTACGCAGGGGAAAAACATAGCCAGAACCGTGCTGCTGATAACCAGTTGCTTGGCAGTCAGGGCTAAGGAACCCAGCATGCCCATAGCAGCATCCTTACGCAGAAAGCCGACGAGCAAAGCTGCAATAGTATCCTTGGGCAGCCCCCACAGCCCGGTCAGTACCGGGGCGGCAATATTGCCAATGGCATGGAAAACTCCCAACCAGTATAGGATGTTTACCACTAAAACGGTGCCGAGGATTATGGGTAAGGCCTCCCTAATAAAGCCAGAGACCCGCAGCCAGAGCTTTTGACCAATAACCCGCCACGGCGGCAGGCGATAAGGGGGAATCTCCACCAGAAGTTCTGGATTGAATCCTTTGACTGTACGATTAAGGATTAGTCCTGTGATAATCCAGGATACGAACAGGCTCCCATACACCATAGCTACATATCCCAGGCCTTTTTGCCCAACCACTCCCATTATCATAGCCTGCAAGGCAGCGCAAGGAACGCCAATAGAAATCAAAGTCGCGGCAATAAATCTCTGCTTGCGGCTCTCTAAAATGCGGGTTGCCATAATGCCGGGCACATTACATCCGAAGCCCAAAATGGTGGGGATGATGGCATAACCGTGTAGCCCCAACCGGTGCAGTACCGTGTCCATCAATACCGCCAGGCGGGGCAGGTAACCAACATCCTCCAGTATTCCCAATGCCAAGTAAAAAGCGATGATATACGGCAACACCGCACCGAGGGGAATATAGAGTCCGGTGCTAAGCAAACCGAAGGACTGAGAATAGTCAATTTGTCCTCCGATAAGTTTACCTATCAAGATGTTGTGCCAGAACCCCCCTGCCCCTAAAACGAGGCTCAGTTTCATTAGCAGCGGTGTCCACAGCCGTTCGAAGAGGGGGTTAGCTACATAGTTAATTATTCCCTCGCCAATAAATCGGACAAACCAGAAGGTGCCAAAAAGGACCAGTAAGGCAATTACTACCCCGCCTACAGGATGGCTAGTGGCATCTTCCAAATTCTCATACCAGGTATGGTGGCGATGGCTCAACGATTGCACCTGGCTCACAATGTCACCCACTCTCACCCACCGCTCATCACTATTGGAATAAGTACGAGCGTTTGCGGGCACCTTTGCCTCGGAAAGACGCCCGACTAATTCCCTTACTCCCTGTCCGCTAACGCCTACCGTGGGTACAACTGGTACTCCAAGAAGTTTCTCCAGCTTGGCAACATCAACATTTATACCGCGATGCCGAGTATCATCCCACATGTTGAGGGCAACTATTACTGGAGTCTGTCTCTCCAGCAGCTGCAAGGTCAGATTGAGATTTCTCTCCAAATTAGTGGCGTCAACAACATTTATGATTAAGTCCCCATCTTTGAGCATCTCCACAGCTACTTCTTCCGCCCTGGAACCTGGTTCAAGGGTATAGGTGCCGGGGACATCGATAAGCTCAGCCTGCTCCTCCTCCAGCTTCAGATACCCTTTGGTGAATCCCACGGTAGTGCCAGGATAGTTGGAAGCAATAATGTGTGTGCCGGTCAGTCGAGAAAAAAGGGCGCTTTTGCCCACATTGGGATTACCCACAAGCAGGATACGCATCATCTTAGGGAGCTCACGGTAGCTATTTATCTACTTCAACTATTATTCTCTTAGCCATGCCAAAACCAACAGCCACTCGGGCATTATCCACCGCGAGAGTGACCGGGCCATGAAATAGCGTAGAACTTATTTTGGTCACCTTCTTCCCTGGTCTGATACCCAAAGCATCCAGACGCCGAATTAAACCATGTCCTCCCAGAACCTCTACCACAGTACCTGTCTGCCCAGTCTTCATCTGGGCCAGAGTCAATTGCTCATTCTGAGACATGGTCATAGCCTATCCCCTATCCTAATAAGTTAGTCTTGTTTAACTTACAGATTCCAAAATTTTTTGCCTTCTTATTTCCTTTTCTTCACACCTCTGTTCGAGCAATCTCGAGGGAGTTCTCCGTGCTCTAAATAATACCCATACCTGCTGGGGAAATTAGTCCCTCCCTGTGGACAGGCCTCTATAAACTCCACAAACTTTGCCAGCCTCTCCATGCTCAAGGGGCTGATGACGTGCTCAATCTTGCAGGCATCCTCTTCCGCGGTTTCCTGGTTAATGCCCAGGGCTTGTGCAAAAAAACGAGTCAACGCCTCATGCCGGCCAATCACATCCCGGGCAACCTTATCACCTTCGGCAGTGAGCTTTATGTGCCCATATCTCTCATGCTCCACAAGCTCCTGTTCTGAAAGTTTTTTCAAAGCAGAAGTAACGCTGGGCATCTTAACTCCCAGCATCTCGCTAAGCTGCTTTACTCTCACCGTCTTTCTCCTTTCACCGAGCTTAGCTATCGCCTCAAGGTAATCTTCCATGCTGGCGGTCTGCTCTCTTTGTGCTTCCTGTCTTACCATTGCTTCCTCCCAGAATTGTTAGACACATCTAACAATTATAATGCAATTTATTTCCCCTGTCAAGATTTTCCCCAGGGGTGTCTAATAATCCCCGATTTTATTGCACAGCATATTGTGCCGAAGCAATCTCAAGGGATTGCCACGCTTCGCACACAATGACGGACGCATAGTCGGCAGATGAGCTTTCTGTTCGGCTTTTACAAAATGGAAAGGAGTTTACCGTGGTCGGGGTGAGTGGATTTGAACCACCGACCTCATGGTCCCAAACCATGCGCGCTAGCCGCTGCGCCACACCCCGTATAGCTAAGTATTATAGTAGGTAAGGAGGATTGAAGCAATCAACCTTGCTTATTAGAAGAAATCAAGCCGCAAAGCAGGCTACCTTTGCCTTGAGTTTGGCATATTCTTCGTTTACGTGCTCTTGAATTTCTTTAATATCTCCCGCCAGCAAATGACGGAACCGGCCTTGTGGCTTTAAGTATTCCTCAACCGGTTTAAGCTTAGGCGGGTCAACATTTAATTTATACCGGCCATTCTCTACTTCATAGAGAGGGAAAATTCCGGTCTCTACGGCAAGCCTACTTATCTTAACACTTAAATCGGTGGGCGATCTCCAGCCTGTCGGGCAAGGGGACAGTATGTGCACATAAGCCGGCCCTTTGACTTCTCCACCCTTTTTAACCTTATTCATTAAATCAAAAGGATAGCCGGGACAGGCTGTGGCTACATAAGGTATGTTGTGGGCGACAGCAATTTCAGGCAAGTTTTTTTTCCAGGTAGTTTGGCCGATGCTAAATTTGCCCGCAGGCGCCGTGGTAGTCGAAGCTCCATAAGGAGTGGCACTTGATCTCTGGATACCGGTATTCATATACGCTTCGTTATCAAAACAGAGATATAAAAAGTTGTGTCGTCTTTCAAATGCTCCAGACAAAGCCTGCATTCCTATGTCGCTCGTCCCTCCATCTCCAGCCACAGCCACGCATTTAATATCCTTCTCGGGCATCTTGCCCTTCTTCATCAAAATCTTCAACCCTGCTTCTATGCCCGAAATCTCAGCGGCGGTGTTCTCAAACAGCGTATGTATCCAAGGAACTCTCCACGAGGTGACAGGAAGCGGCGAAGTACAAATCTCTATGCAGCCAGTAGCATTGGCAATTATTACATCCTTTCCCAAGGCCTTGCAGGCAAGCCTTAATGCCAAAGCTTCGCCGCAGCCAGTACAAAAACTATGTCCCTCGGCGACAAACTC
Source organism: uncultured Dehalococcoidales bacterium (assembly GCA_964586515.1). GTDB lineage: Bacteria > Chloroflexota > Dehalococcoidia > GIF9 > AB-539-J10 > RBG-13-51-36. The sequence goes on along the minus strand of CAZPGJ010000004.1, from coordinate 48,075 downwards.
CTCTGCGGTCACACGATTTTTGCCAATTTTTATGAATTTCCCCTCCATCTTTTACCCCCTTATACCTGTTACCTTTCCCCTTACACCCACTGTCTCAAATAACTCCTTCGACCCCTTTTCGACAATCTCCCGACCCCGGTCAATAACATACTCAAAATCTTTTACCGACATGTCCCTTCCACCCAGACCACCTATAAAACTCACAACCCTTGGCCTCTCCTTCTCATTATATAAGGCTGACCTAATTTCGGAGGAAACTGGCCCGCCGGGGCCTCCGAAAGAGATACAGCGGTCAAAAACGATAAGAGTTTCGGCATCCTTTACCGCCTGGCGAAGTTCCTCGAATGGGAAAGGCCTCCAAAGACGCAAGTTGATAAGCCCTACCGATTCTCCTTTGTCCTTCTTTGTATCTATGGCAATCTTTGCTGTCTCACTAAAACTTCCCATGGTCAGAAGCAACAGTTTAGCTCCTTCCATTCTATAGGGCTCGACAGGGTCATAATAACGGTCAAATATATCTCCAAATTCTTTCCACCCTTGAAGTATCACATCCTTGGATTTCCTGAACGCTACCTCTTGAGCTACCTTCGCTTCTGAATATATGTCGGGGGGACCGAAAGCTCCATGGGTCATAGGTTCATCAGGGTTTAAGGCAAAAGGGTATTGGAATCTTGGGAGAAATCTATCCACTTCTTTTTGTTCTGGCAAGATAACCGGCTCTATTACGTGAGACAGGTAAAATCCGTCGAAATGAACCATTACCGGGAAAAGAACTCTGGAATCTTCACCAACACGAAAAGCCCACAGGGTCATATCGAATGCCTCTTGGTTGTTCTGACAAAATACCTGGATCCAGCCGGTATCTCGGACAGCCATGGCATCGGAGTGGTCTCCCCAAACACTTAAGGGTGCAGAAAGAGCTCTGTTGCAGACTGTCATAACTATGGGATACCTCATAGACGAAGCAACATAAACAACTTCATGCATAAGTTCCAAGCCTTGACCTGCAGTAGCAGTAAAAGTCCTCGCCCCTACTGCAGCAGATCCAAGGCAAGCGCTCAGGGCCGAGTGCTCCGACTCCACAGGTATATAAGCTGCGTTCAGTTCACCATTAGCCACCATCTCAGCGAGCCTCTCGGGGATATGCGTCTGGGGTGTTATAGGATAGGCAGCAATGACATCAACGTCAGCCATTCTGGCGGCCTCGGCAGCAGCATGTGAAGCCTCTAACCCCACTCTTTTACTCATTTTTCTTCCTCCTCTATCATAGTTATAGCTCCTACAGGGCATATATTAGCGCAGATCCCACAGCCCTTACAGTAATGAAGGTCAGCCTCATAATATCCTTCCTCAGAGGGTTTTATGGCGGCATCAGGGCAATAAATCCAGCACAAGGCACACTTAGTGCACTTTTCTTTATCCAGTATGGGCCTTTCTGTCCTCCAGTCGCCAGTCTTCCGAACGCTAGCACTGCCCGCTTCTGTTATGATATTGCCAACTTCCATGTCCTTCCAGGTAAAATCAGACCCTGTTTTTAGCCTTTTCTCCGTCATTTCTTACTCCCCTATCACAGTCTCTTTGTAAGCTCTTTTCATGGCCTCGATATTTCCCTTAGCCCGCGCCCCAAACCGTTCATGTAGCTGCTCAACCATAGAATCAACTTTCACGACCTCAGTCACTTTTAACAGCGCGCCTATCATAGCGGTGTTAGTAATAGGCATCCCGATAGTTTCTCCGGCGATTTTCGTAGCGTTAACTGTAGCTGCAGGCCAATTATACCCAAATTCAGACTTCAGTTCAGCGGGCGATTTCCTGGAATTAATTATGATTTTACCATCTTCCTTAAGCCCTGAGGCCACGTCAACTGCATGCAACAACCCTGGATCGAGCACGACCACAATATCAGGCTCGTAGATAACTGTCCTGGTCTTGATAAATTCATCACTTATCCTCAGGAAAGCAAGTACCGGTGCTCCCCTCCTTTCGGGTCCAAAGCTAGGAAATGACTGCGCATACTTTCCTTCGCTTATAGCAGCACGAGCAACCAGCTCCGCCGAGGTCACCGCTCCCAGCCCTCCTCTGCCATGCCACCTTACTTCAAGAAGCTCTGCCATAACATAACACCTCCTTATCAGACAAAGAGGCAGTTTAACTTTGGTTTCCCGTTCAATTTCGGGTATTTTTGTAACTGCCTGATTTATCAGGCCCTTCTCTTTTGGTCATTGCAAGCACCTGAAAGGTGTGTGGCAATCTCATACCCCTCACGAGATTGCTTCGGCTGATTTCGCCAGCCTCTCAATGACAAAGGGAAAGCAAAATAAATTGGACAACTACATTTCTAAACAGCCCAATTACAAACTGCCCCTGAAGGGACTCGAACCCTTGCACCTGGCTCCGGAGGCCAGCGCTCTCTCCTCTGAGCTACAGGGGCTGCTTAATTCTCAATAGTGTATCATAAACCACTGGCTGTGTTAAATAAGGCATAAGCGCCAAGAATATAGAGTGCGATTAAGAGAGGGGTATACCAACTAACTACTCTAAAAACCTTGCGCCTTCGCTGAAACCTCAGCCCAGCAATAACCAGAAGGGTCATCATCACTGCCACGGAGGCAACAATGAGATGACCACTGGATACTGAGGAAAGAATAAATCCTTGACCCTGGGCAAGGTCAACCGGGACAATCATAGCAATATCGAGCATATTGGCGCCTAATATATCAGCCACTGCCAAATCTACGGCACCTATACGGAGGGCTGTAATAGCAACCACTAACTCCGGTGCCGAAGTAGTAATCGCCAGAAATAAACTCCCGACAAAGGTGTTGCTCCAACCAGTAGTCTTGCCGATCCCATCGCCAATGAATGACAGCCATATACCAGCAGCAATTACTGCTGCCGCCGCCAGGGCAAATCTGATGCACACCGTTCTTGTTGTAAATTTATCATATTGATGAGAGGTGGTTGGAGCAGTATGCAATCGCTGACTGCGTTCGCGACGGAATATCCACCACATCCCCAGCAAATACAGTATAAGAATAACAATGCTTGGGATACCCACCCATCCCAAGGCTAAAAAGGAAAACCTGCGGCCAGCGATTATACCTGCGGCAGCAATGGCAATGAGCAGTGCTCCCCAACCAGCCGTTATCACATGCCTCGGGCTTGCCACGGACAAAATCGGGGTACGCGAATGGAGAATATCCAATAAAGCTAGGATAGAAAGGTTGAAACAGCAACTTCCCAAAAGAGTGCCCAAAGCTAAATCAGCCGAGTGAACCAGTGCTACAGAACTGACTGAAGTGACCAATTCCGGCATGGTAGTAATAGCAGCAATAAGTACCAGCCCTATCCATATCCGCCCCAACCCCGTCTTCTCGGCGATAGCATCCCCGTATTGAGCTAGTTTTGTGCCGGCAAATAAGATAACGAGCAGGCAGATAACAAACTCGAACCAAATCAAAGACGGCTCCTGAAACTAAGCAAAGTAGGGCAATCATACTACATAGGAGGAAAGCCTGCCAAGAATCATCCAGCCAAAGATGTCCCGTATGGTATAATTCGCCATGTAATCAAGGAGAGGTGACCGAGTGGATTATGGTGCCGCTCTCGAAAAGCGGTCTCCGATTATATCGGAGCGTGGGTTCGAATCCCACCCTCTCCGCGGAGAGGTGCTGGAGTGGCCTAACAGGCACGCCTGGAGAGCGTGTGTCGGGGTTTCCTCGACCGTGGGTTCGAATCCCACCCTCTCCGCCAGCCTGCGCCAAGGCTACGGCTGGCAAGCCAGATTTACTATGTGGTACGTATATATACTGAAAAGCGCGATCGACAACAAGCTCTATGTAGGTTCAACGAATGATATTGCCCGCCGATTGACTGAACATAACTCTGGGAAGGTTGATTCTACAAAAAATAGGACGCCATTAAGGCTAGAAGCATATTTTGCAGTTAAAGATAAGCCCAGAGCAATTGCACTTGAACAATATTTTAAAACCGGGTCGGGTAGGGCTTTTTTACAAAAACGAATCCTTTAGCCGTCGAAGCTCTATCAGAGCGTAGTCGGCCACCCTCTCCGCCGATAACAAGCAATAGGCAACGCTCTAAAATGATACGGTCACCCGATTCACTTACCACCACAAAGTCCGTTGGTTTTGACGGGCTGGGTGATAGCCCTTTTGCTATTGCGCCTGTTCAATCCCTTTATATCACTCATAAATTGCCCCGCCACTAACGGCATCATAGCAAATACAAGAGGTTGCAAAAGGTCATGATTTTGTATAGGCTTAAATGTAGGGCTGCTTTGGTGAAGTAAGGACAATGAAAAAAGGTGACGGAGTTGAGAAAGCCGCCGATCGAGCTAGTTCTGATTTAAATCTACCTGATCAGGACAGCAAGGGCGAGAAACATTATGACGACCTTGTGGCTTTGAGTCGAGTCTCGGCGGCAATCAGCGGTCTGCGTGAGTTGGATGCTATTCTCAGGATTGGCCTGGATAACGTGCTTAACATCATGAACGGAACCGTGGGAGGAATAATGCTCCTGGACGAACCGAATCAGACGCTGTCCTACCGTGTTTATCACGGTCTGTCTGATAAGTATGTTGGAGAGATGCGTCTTAAACTTGGCGAAGGAATCGCAGGAAAGGTAGCTCAAAGCGGCAGGGCGGTGCTACTGGAGGACATTTCCTCAGAACCAGATGCCGCTCGGATTGACCTGATAAGCTCAGAGGGTTTAAGGGCATTCCTCAGCGTCCCTCTCCGAGCCAAAGATAATGTTCTCGGGGTGATGAATGTTGCTAGCTATGTGCCACACCGCTTCACCAAAGAAGACGTGTATCTTTTACACTCAATTGGGGACCAACTTGGCACAGCCATCGAGCAGGCAATACTGAACGAGCGGCTGAGAAAAGCACGGGGAAGATTACGCAAACTTGCCCGACAGAATCTTGTCGCAGAGGAAGAAGAACGGAGGAGGATTGCCCGTGAGCTACACGATGAGACCAGTCAATCGCTCTCCGGGATAGCACTTCAGCTAGAAGCGTTGATAGAAATGTCCGCGAAGTCTGGTAATCAAGATGCTCAATTCATTGCTGGACTGAAGAAAGTTCAATCGCTGACGGTACAGGTACATAAGGAAGTGAGCAGGGTAATTTCCAATCTCCACCCTACTGTATTGGATACGCTGGGGTTGGTCGCTGCTGTTCGCCAGCATGTCAAGAATAGCCTTCAGCCCTTAAACATTAACGTAACAGCGGAGGTTAAAGGAACTGAGATGCGGTTTCCTCCCGACGTAGAAACTGCTCTTTTCCGCGTTGTCCAGGGAGCCATTGGTAACATTGTCAAGCATTCTAAAGCAAAGAATGCTTCCATAGTGCTGGTATATCAACCACATGAATTTTCACTAAGTATTAGCGATGACGGGCAAGGATTTGATGTTTCCAAACTCACCGATGTAGAGGAAAGTGGGCGAGGCCGTGGATTATTCAGTATGAGAGAAAGGATTGGCTTCCTTGGCGGCACCAGCGGCGTCGAGTCCAAGATTGGAGCAGGAACTACAGTTTGGGCCAAGATTCCAATAGGTCAAGACATTAGATATGGCGAAAATAAGAGTACTGGTAGCTGACGACCATGCCATCGTGCGTGATGGTATTTGTGCCTTGCTTGCTCTTACCGGAGATATAGAGGCAGTAGGCGTGGCCACCAATGGCAGGGAAGCGCTGGAAATGGTTACCAAGCTCTCACCTGACATAGTGCTTATGGACATAGTCATGCCTCTTATGGACGGACTGGAAGCAACTCGCCGAATACATAAAGAGTTTCCGGGGATAAAGGTGATAGTACTGACCCAATACGAAGACAGGGAGTATGTATTACCCGTTATTGAAGCCGGGGCCAGCGGTTTTATCAGTAAAGTAGCGGCATCCTCAGAGCTTACCTCAGCCATTCGGTCTGTGTACCACGGGGATTCTTTCCTATCTCCATCCATAGCCAGACTCTTAGTCGATGACTATCGACAGCTAGCCAGAGTAGGAAAAAACAAGGATACCTTCGAACAACTGACCGCCCGAGAGAGAGAAATACTAAAATTACTAGTAGAAGGGCACTCTACTCCTGAGATAGCCCGAATGCTGGTCATTAGTCCCAAAACTGTAGAAAGACACAAGACTAACCTGATGGCAAAGCTGGATATTCACAACCGCCTTGACTTGTTCAAATATGCCCTGCGCAAGGGCATTATCACCGTCTGAGATTATTGCCTCGTAGTCTTCACTGCACCACTTATTTCCCACGCCCCATTAATGGGAAGCGTTATCTACATAAATGCGTGATTAACTGCAGAAAATTGCGGTGATATTTCCCCACCTTCTGAGGTAAATACCTCTATTCCTTCGGTAGACCGGCCATTATACTTTATAGTAGGAGGCTAAAATAATTCTTAAAAACGTGTATTTGGCAAGGGGGTGAAAGATGGAAATGAACGCTAAAATTCTGCTGGTGGATGATGAGTCGGAATTCATTGCGGATATGCAAGCTAAATTACTGGCAAAAGGTTGGCAGGTGCTTACCGCCGGCAACAGATTAGAGGCAGAGAAGGTAGCACATCATGAAAAACCTGACCTGATTATCTTGGGTACAATAATGCCACGTGGAGATGCCTTTCAGCTACACCAGTGGTTGAAACAGAGCCCCAATTTCAGAGAAGTGCCTCTCATTGTGGTTGATGCCCCACCGGAAAAGCGACTGATTAAGGGGTGGCGTATGGATGAGGGCTTGAAGCTTGAAGCCGAACAATATTTGATCAAGCCAGTCGAGTCAGCTTCACTAGTGGCCTGGGCCGAGAAATTTCTGGATAAGACATTGCGAAGAATCAAAGTGCTGGTGGTAGATGACCATGCTGTAGTCAGAGAAGGAATTTGCGCCCTGCTGGGTCTGCAAAAAGACATGGAAGTAATAGGTGAAGCTGTTAACGGGCGAGATGCCATTGATAAAGTGCAGCGTCTCACGCCGAATGTAGCGGTGATGGATATAGTCATGCCGGTGATGAGCGGACTTGAAGCAACGAAACGAATAACTGAGGAATACCCGGATACAAAGGTTTTGATTCTAACCCAATATGACGAAGAGGAGAACATGTTTGTTGCTAAGCAGGTAGGGGCTTACGGCTTCATTGCCAAGAGCGCTGCCAGTTCCGACCTCTTGACTGGTATAAGAACAGTGGGTGAAGGAAGATACTTCCCTCGGTCTTTTGCCTACGTCTCTGCCAACTGGCCAGAGGGTCTAGATAAAAATAAGTAATCCCCTTTGGGAAGCCTTACCCCACCTGTTGGGTTATGAAGGAGGATATTGGTTTGCAGCCGATAACCATTACTCTTGACGGTCGTGAGGTAAGTGGCTATCTGGGGATGACCATCCTAGAACTGGCCAAAGAATCAGGCGTAGAAATTCCTACACTCTGCCACGATAACCACTTACCTTCAACGGGTGCTTGCCGCGTCTGTCTGGTAGAGAATGAACAAAATGGGGCTTTGTTGGCGTCTTGTGTTACACCGCTAGCATCGGGGATGGTAATCAATACGCATTCCTCGCGAGTTATAGAGCGCCGCAAAACCATAGTTAAGCTGATGCTTACCAGTCATCCTGATTCCTGCCTGGTATGCGATAAAGGCAATCGCTGCCAGCTACGTCAAATTGCCTCAGGCCTGGGCATCGGATTGGTGGAGTTGCAACGGATTCCCCGGATGACCAGCATTGAGGAGGTCAACCCCTTCCTTGAACGGGATTTGAGCAAGTGCATACTATGCGCCAAATGTATTCGAGCCTGCCAGGAACTAGTCGTTGAAGGTGCTATTGACTACTTTCAACGAGGATTTACGACCATACCGGCGACACTGAACAATTTGCCCCTGGAAAACTCCGAGTGTACTTTCTGTGGAACTTGTGTGGCGCTGTGCCCTACAGGCGCATTAATGGAAAAAGATAGGACGTACGGGGGCACGACTAAGGCTACGACGGAAACGACTTGCCCCTTTTGTGGCTGCGGGTGCAGTATTTGCTTGGAAGTCAAGGATAATAAAGTCGTGCGAGTCCTACCCGGCAAGGAAGACGCAGTAAATCGCGGTGCGCTTTGTGTAAGGGGAAGCTACGGCTGTGATTTCGTCAACAGCCCGGATAGGCTAACCAAACCCCTGGTCAAGAGGGATAGCACTTTTGAGGAGGTGTCATGGGAAGAAGCCCTGGAGCAAGTAGCTACTGGATTCAAGCGAATAAAGGACGAGCGAGGTTCCGGCAGCCTAGCTGTTCTAGGTTCATCCAAGTGCACCAACGAAGATAACTATGTCCTGCAGAGATTCGCCAGAACTATGCTCGGCACCAACAATATTGATAATGGCGGTCGCTTGTATAACTCCGCCAGTCGTGTCGGCTTGGGATCTTCCCTGGGCTTCTCCGGCACTACAAATTATCTTAGTGACTTGGAGCAGACCGAGCTTATACTGGTTGTCGGGGCTGATCCCGGTTCCTCAGCCCCTGTGGTCGGTTATGCCATAAAGCGTGCTGTTAAACAGCGCGGTGTCAAATTATTGTTGATAGACCCTCGGCAGACAAGGCTCTCTTTGTTTGCCCATCTCTGGTTACGACCTGAAGTCGGCACCGACGTGGCTCTGATAAATGGCCTGGCCAAGGTGATCATTGATGAAGGTTTGCTGGACGAGGAATTTGTCGCCAGAAGAACAGATAACTTTGAAGCTTTTGAAGAAAGCTTGAAAAAGTATACGCCGGAGTACGTCGAGAAGACTACTGGCGTTACAGGTCAAGAAATTCGTGCCGTCGCTCGACTTTATGCTGGAGCAAGCCGGGCAGCAATTGTCTATGGCACGGGAATTACGCAGCATGCCACAGGAACAGATGGTGTGGGGGCTCTGGCAAATTTGGCACTACTGACGGGAAACATTGGGCGTAAGGGAGGCGGCATCTATGCCCTACAAAGAGAAAACAATGGGCAAGGCGCCTGCGACATGGGAACATTGCCCAAATTTCTTCCTGGATATCAGAGTGTAGCAGATGCCCAGGCCAGGGAAAGGTTCGAAAAATGTTGGGGGGCAAGTTTGCCAGCTGAGGCTGGGCTAACGACCTTGGAGATTATGGAACAGGCAAAAAAGGGAAAGATTAAAGGCATGTACATCGTAGGAGAAAATCCTGTCTTGAGCTTTCCAAATTCGAGACTCATTACAGAAATCCTGACTTCCCTCGATTTCTTAGTAGTCCAGGACATGTTCCTTACGGAAACGGCCAGACGGGCCAATGTAGTTCTGCCAGCGGCAAGCTTCGCTGAAAAGGAAGGAACATTCACTAATTTTGAGGGTAAGGTAAATAGGGTGCGTAAAGCGATCGAGCCGATTGGTGAAAGCCTGCCAGACTGGGAAATAGTCGTGCGCTTAGCTGATAAGATGGGGTACCCGTTGCCATTTTCCTCTCTACAGGATGTTATGAGTGAGATTGAGGAATTAGTTCCTTCGTACGAAGCCTATACTGATTCCGAAAAACAGGATGAGTTAGCCTACGGGGAAACAGGACGCACCCATGGTAGGCAACTCTTACAGGGATTTGCCCGTTTCTCCCCCACCGAATATACTCCACAAGCAAGGGAGAGAAAATCAGATTATCCCTTCACCTTGCTAACCGGGACTACCCTTTATCACTTTGGCACTGGCAACAGGAGTTCCAGGGCTCGGCGTCTGAGGAAATTTTCCCCCCAATCTTTTGTGGAAATTTGTGAGTCTGACGCCAGAAAGCTTGCCGTCACTGATGGTGAAGAGGTCAAGGTAATCTCAGCCGTGGGTGAGGTGACGACAATGGTCAAGATTACCGATACACTGCGTAAGGGGATGCTCTTTATGCCAGCTTCATTCCCAGAGACTCCGGTTAACGAGCTATTCGACATTGTCTTAAATCCAGAAACAAAAGCGCCTTCACTGAAAGCATGCAGCGTAAAAATAGAGAAATTTTCTCAGGTTGTTTAGCTATGGTCCAGTTGTCATTGCGAGCGACCTGCCCGCCAAGGCTTGGCAGGCGGGAGCGTGGCAATCTCTCGGGATTGCTTCGTCGCTACGCTCCTCGCAACGACAGTGAAGGGTCGCTAAGCACCTCGATTTCCCACTTGAGGGGAGGGGTTATAACGCCGAGGCTTGTCCTCGGCAAAAGGATGGGGGACAAGCCCCCGTGCTATTTAATTAAGAATAGAAAGGGTGGAGCTTCATGAAGAAAGCGAAGACAATCACGAAGGCTGACCTGGCACGAATAAATGACATTGTTTCTGAATATAGTCAGCAGAAGTGGGCAATGATACCGCTGCTGCAAAAAATTCAAAGTGAGTTCGGGTATATCCCTCCTCAGTCTATACCGCTTATAGCCAGAAGCTTGGGGCTTTTCCCCAGTCAGGTGCAAGGGGTGATTAGTTTTTATACCCAGCTCTACACTCAGCCGCGGGGCAGAAAAGTTGTTAGAGTTTGTCGGGGGACGGCTTGCCATGTACGGGGAGGGAAGACGATATTGAAATTGGTCAAGCAGCACCTGGATATAGAGGAAGGGGAGACTAGCCCTGATTTGGAATATACCCTGGAAACCGTAGCCTGCATCGGTGTCTGTGCGCTGGCCCCCAACATAGTCGTCGCTGATCGAGTTCATGGGCATATGAATCCCAAAAAGGTGGAGCAATTGTTCAGGAAGCGGGAGGGTGGAGGATAGTATGCAAGACCATCGTACTGTCTTTGTCTGTCAGGAGACGCCGTGTCTTTCTATGGGCTCTGATGCCGTCTATGAAGCCCTCAAGAAGGAGGTAACTCGGCAAAAGCTGAAGAACGCCGCAGTGGAAATCAGCGGCTGCCATGGTCATGGTCTTTGTGAGCAAGGTCCTAGCGTAGTTGTTGAACCTGAGGGCATTTTCTACATCCGTGTCCAGGCCGAAGATGCTCCAGAGATTGTCAGTTCTCATCTTCGAGATGGCAAACCTGTGGAACGCCTTTTCTACCATGACCCGATAACTGGCAAAGCTATGCCACACTATTCGGAGATAAACTTCTATAAGAAACAGCAGCGTGTCATCCTGCGTAACTGCGGGCATATCAACCCGGAAAAAATCGAGCATTATATTGCTCGTGGAGGTTATCGAGCGCTGAGGAAGGCTTTTTTGATGACTCCCGAGCAGGTTATTGAGGAAGTTAAGAAATCTGGCCTCCGTGGGCGGGGTGGCGCTGGTTTTCCCACCGGTCGCAAGTGGGAGTTCTGCCGCAGCGTTCCCGGAGAAAAGAAATATGTCATCTGCAATGCCGACGAAGGTGACCCCGGTGCTTTTATGGACCGCTCCATTTTGGAAGCAGATCCCCATGCCGTTGTTGAAGGGCTAACCATTGCTGGATATGCCATAGGTGCCAGCGAGGGCTACATCTATGTCCGTGCCGAGTATCCCTTAGCAGTAAAGCGAGTTCACACTGCCTTGGAGCAAGCCCAAGGAAGGGGCTTTTTGGGCAAAGATATTCTCGGCTCTGGTTTTGATTTTACGGTACATGTTAAAGAAGGCGCCGGGGCCTTTGTCTGCGGTGAGGAAACAGCTCTAATGGCTTCTATTGAGAGCCGACGGGGCATGCCTCGCCCCCGCCCTCCATTTCCTGCCCAATCAGGTCTGGGAGGAATGCCTACCAATATCAACAATGTAAAGACTCTGGCTTCCATTCCCATCATTATTGACCGAGGCGCTGATTGGTTTACCAGCATAGGTACGGAGAAGAGTAAAGGGACGGCTGTTTTTGCCCTCACGGGGAAGATTGCCAATAGTGGATTGGTGGAGGTGCCTATGGGTACTCCCTTATCCACCATCATATTTGATATCGGGGGTGGTATCCCCCGGGGCAAGCGGTTTAAGGCCGTGCAGACGGGTGGCCCTTCGGGTGGCTGCATCCCCGCCCGATTTCTCGATTCCCCCGTGGAATATGAAACTCTGGCTCAATTAGGCTCAATTATGGGCTCTGGCGGCATGGTGGTGCTGGACGAGACCACCTGTATGGTGGATGTGGCCAGGTATTTCTTGAGCTTCACTCAGGCTGAGTCCTGTGGGAAGTGCGTCCCCTGCCGCCTGGGAACCAAACAAATGCTGGAAATACTGACCCAAATCACCCAGGGCAAAGGGCGTGAAGAGGATATGGATACCCTGCTTACCATAGCCAAGACTGTTAAGGAATGCTCTCTTTGTGGTCTGGGGCAGACTTGTCCCAACCCTGTGCTCACCACCCTTGAGTACTTCAGAGACGAATATGAAACCCATATAAAGGAAAAGAAATGCACGGCCGCCGTGTGCGATGCCCTCATGATATCACCATGTCAGCATACCTGCCCGGTAGGAATCAATATTCCTAAATATGTGGCTCAAATTGCCGCTGGTGAGTACCTGGAGGCTATCAACACCATCAGGGAGCGTAATCCCTTCCCTGCTATTTGCGGTCGCATCTGTCATCACCCCTGCGAGGGAAGATGTCGCCGCGGGGAACTCGACGACCCCGTAGCTATCAGGGCGCTTAAGCGCTTTGCTGCCGACTGGTATTTTGACCATGTTAGGGAATTACCTCCACCAGAACCCTTTCCCCAGACTCACAGCCAAAAAGTAGCAGTGATAGGAGCGGGACCTACGGGGTTGTCCTGCGCCTACTTTCTGGCTCAAATGGGCTATCCTGTCACGGTCTTCGAAGCCCTCCCTGTAGGCGGGGGCATGCTCTCGGTAGCTATACCCGACTTTCGCTTGCCGCGGGAGGTTATTGAGAAGGAGATAGATTATATCGCCAAGCGGGGAGTGGAAATAAAATACAACACACCTATCAACGTAAATTTCACCATAGAAAATATCAGAAATAATGGTTTTGAAGCTATCTTTATTGCCGCGGGGGCACAAAGGAGCCAGAGTATTGGCATCCCCGGAGAATTGGAAGATGTTGAGGGCTTCTACTATGGTCTGAGATTTCTCAGGGATGTAAAGACTGGCAAGCCTGTCAAGATTGGAGGCAGAGTGGCTATTATCGGAGGTGGTAACGTAGCCCTGGACTCCTCTCGCACAGCTCTTCGCCTTGGTGCCGATGAGGTGAACATCTTTTACCGTCGGTCGCGGGAGGAGATGCCAGTAACTGAAGTGGAGTACAATGAGGCTCTGGCCGAGGGCGTCCAGGTTAATTTCCTTGTCAGTCCCACTCGCATAGTAAGCGATGATTGGAAGATAGCCGGTTTGCAATGCGTCCACATGAGGCTGGGTGAGCCCGACGCCAGCGGGCGTCGTCGCCCAATTCCTGTTTCCGGCTCAGAGTTTTTTGCTCCAGCGGATACCGTCATTGCTGCTGTCGGGCAGGCTCCAGACCTCTCGTTTTTACCCCCGGATAGTGCTCTTGAGCGTACCCGGTGGGAAAGGCTGGCTGTCGATGCCAACAGATTAGTCACCAATGTTCCCGGGGTCTTTGCCGGAGGAGATTTTGTCTCCGGGCCAGGCATGATTATAGAAGCTATTGCTGCCGGCCGGAGAGGAGCTATCGCTATAGACAAATATCTCAGGGGCGATACCTCCCGGGTCGAGATGTATGACCTGAAGCCCACCGTTATTGAGGAAGAAATAAGTAGAGAAGAGGAGGAAAGTTGGGAACCGCAATTCAGGCCGGAAATACCTCACCTCCCTCTTCAAGAAAGGAAAGGTAGCTTTCAGGAGATAGAGTTGAGCTTTTCCGAGGAGAAGGCGAGACAGGAGGCTAAGCGTTGCTTAAGATGCGACCTAGAAAAGTAATGTAAAAAGCAAAAATAAAAGTGCAAAATGACAGAGTAACAGTAAATAAAAAAGTAAAATGCAAAGGAAGGTATTCAAAAGTCTTATTTTTGATTTGTCATTTTGATTTTTGACCTTTGACTTTTGATTTTTTGATTTGTGGGAGGTTAGGCATGAAATCTATTACTAAGCAGAAACCTTTCGAGGAAATCCAGCGGCAGTTAGACGGGTTTGACCGGGTGTATATTGCTGGTTGTGGCACTTGCGCCACAATGACTAAAACTGGCGGGAGGGAAGAGGTCCTGCAAATGAAGGAGCGTCTACAAGAACTGGGCAAGCTAGTCACCGGCTGGATAGTTATCCCTACCGCCTGTGATGAGATGACCGAAGTAGCTATTAAAGAAAATAATGGAGCCATTCAGAATGCCAGCTGCATTCTGGTCATGGCCTGTGCTTTAGGAGTGCACAAGCTGGGTACCTATATTGGCAAGCCAGCTATCCCAGCTCTGGACACTCTTTTTATAGGCGTCGAGGATGGCCCGGGCTATTTTCAGGAGGTTTGCGCACAGTGTGGTCAATGCATCCTGGGAGAGACTGCGGGCATCTGTCCCCTGACAGCGTGTCACAAAGGTTTGCTGAATGGCCCTTGTGGTGGCACCAATAATGGCAAGTGCGAAGTGGATAAAGAAAAGGATTGTGCCTGGACTCTCATATACCAGCGCTTAGAGCAACAGGGCCGGCTTGATTTGATGCGTAAGTATCATTCTCCTAGAGATTACAACGTAGTACCCAGGCCGCGAACGACCAGGATTACATGAAGGAGGAGCTATGGCGACCAGTTTTAGGGAAGTTCTCAAATCCAATAAATTTGTGGTAACCAGCGAAATCGGTCCACCAAAGGGGACAAACATCGAGAAGATGCTCCACCACATTGACCTTCTCAAGGATAAGGTAGATGCACTGAATGTCACTGACCACCAGAGTTCTGTAATGCGCTTTCCCTCCATTGGTGGCTGTCTGGCTATAAAGGAGCGAGATGGCGAGCCCATATTACAGGTGACTTGCCGCGACCGTAATCGCCTTGCCCTTCAAGCCGAGCTTCTCTTCGCATATACCAGAGGCATAAGGAATGTCCTCTGCCTAACCGGAGATGCTGTTGTAGTTGGCGACCACAAGGCGGCCAAGGGCGTTTTCGACCTAGACTCAACACAGTTGCTAAAGACGATTCGGCAGATGGAATCGGGCAAAGACCTGGGAGGGAACGAGCTCGACGGGACTGTGGAGTTCTGCGCCGGGGCCATAGTCACACCTGAAGCAAACCCGATTGAGCCTCAGTTAATCAAGTTCGAAAAGAAGGTTGAAGCCGGTGCCGAATTCTTTCAGACTCAAGCCATCTATGACCTGGATAAATTTGCTAAGTTCATGGAATATGCCCGCCAGTTCCCGGTCAAGATACTGGCTGGCATCATTCTGCTTGTGTCAGCCAGGATGGCGAAGTACATGACCGATAATGTCCCGGGCGTCTTTGTGCCCCAGAACTTGATTGATGAATTAGCGGCTGCTCCCAAAGGCGAGGCAATCAATAAGGGCATAGAAATAGCGGGGCGGATGATTGCCACTCTGCAAAAAGAGTCCATATGCGATGGCGTTCATGTCATGGCCATAGGCCGGGAAGAGGTGGTTCCGGATATCCTGAAAGCGGCGGGACTTGCTACCTAGTACCTGAAGCCGTTCGCGAAAAAAGGCAGAGGCCCCTTGCCTCCTTTCGGCTAAAAGATATAACCGGCAAACACGCTTGTCAAGCACATCTGATATTCAGTCTGATACCTCCAAAGTATTTTCATAAATAATTTTGTTTTAGGTAATATCATTATCTTGATGGTGAGCCTTGAACTACTCGAACCACTACACGATAACTCAGAATGTAACATTACGGGTGGTGCTACACATTCGACAGAACCAATAACTTCAGGTCTTTCGCCTGTAGTAATCTCCCCAATCCAACTCCTGATAATTTTCTCATGTTGTTCTCATATTTCTTAGAGTATAATATGAATGTGCAGATACTTGTCGTTGAAGATGAAGAAAAAATCGCTAACTTCTTGAGGCGTGGCCTTCTAGAAGAGAGCTACTGTGTAGATATTGCTGGTGACGGTGAAGATGCTTTGTATAAATTTGAAATCAATGAGTATGACCTCATCATCCTGGACCTCATGATACCGAAAGTAGATGGCATAACGGTTTGCCAGAAAATCAGAGAGGTCAATACTAGTATCCCTATCCTCGTACTCACCGCCAAAGATGCAATTGAAGACAAAATCAAAGGACTCGATGCGGGCGCAGACGACTACATGACGAAGCCTTTTCCCTTTTCTGAACTTTCCGCGAGAGTTAGGGCCTTGCTGCGGAGAGGCAAAAAAGCGGACCCCACAATCTTAACGATTGACAATCTGTCACTTGACCCAGCGACAAGAATAGCTAAACGCGGGAACAAGACGATTATCCTAACGGCGCGGGAATATGCCCTCCTTGAATACTTTATGCGCAACCCGAATCGAGTGTTGACAAAGACAGAATTACTAGAACATGTGTGGGATTATAACTACGATGGGCTTTCTAATGTTCTTGAAACATATGTGAAGTACTTGCGAAAGAAACTTATGGTACATCCAGAAGAGAAGGAAATTATCCATACGATGCGAGGTTCGGGATACATCTTAAGATGAAGGAGTATGTTTAGAAAAGCAAACATCAGACTTGCTCTCTTTTATTCGCTTCTATTTCTTTTTTTGTTCTGGGCATTCAGTATTGGCCTCTATGTCTGGATGGAGAATTCTTTTGGAGCGAATTATATCAGCGAGGTACAGCAACAGAATCTTCAGGGAGAGTTTGACCAAAGAGATACAGCTATTGCGACGACTGCTGGTGAAGTGGCACTGGACCGACTAAAGAACATTTTGCTCATTCTCAATGCTGGTCTAGTAGTCATAATCCCTGGTGTTGCCTGGCTTATGACCCGACGCACGCTTGCACCCGTGCAACATATTCACGAGCAACAGAAGCAGTTTGTTTCTGATGTAGCGCACGAACTCAGAACTCCTCTTTCAATAATGGGGGGTGAATTGGAAGTAACACTTAGGAAAGAACGCACACCCGCAGATTATCAGCAAGTTCTCACCAGCAGCAAGCAAGAAACAGACCGCCTAATTGAGCTTGCAGAAGATCTTCTGTTCCTGGCAAGGGCAGACCAGGGAAGACAGGCAATCGAGTTTGAGAAGGTGGACATAACTGACCTGATTGGCAGCATTATTGCCAGCCTTCAAGCTGAAAGCACAAAGAAAGAAATCGCTATACACTTCGAACCTGAAGAGGAACCTACATTTGCCCAGGGGCAACCAGCCATGCTCAGACGCCTCTTTTTTAACCTCATTCATAATGCTATCCAGTACACACCCTCGCAAGGAGAGATTTGGATTTCCCTAGCAACTGGTAAGCAATACGCAGAAGTAAAAATAAGAGATACTGGTGTTGGTATACCACCGGAAGATCAAGAAAAGATATTCAATCGTTTTTACAGAGTAGACCCATCCCGCTCTCGGACAAAGGGGTACGGTCTGGGTCTTGCCATCTGTAAGTCAATTGTTGAATTGCATCACGGAAGTATAACCGTTCGCTCCGCTTTAAGAAAAGGCTCAACGTTTACTGTTATGCTCCCCCATAGTTAATATCTAAATACCATACCATTCCCACGTTCTTCCCATCTTTGCTTTGGTATACTTATGACAAAGTACAGAAGAAAGGAGGTGAAAGGCAATGCTGAGGAAAGTGCTAATCGGGACCGGGATAGCTGCGGCGCTTATAGCTACGTTCTTCCTCGGGAGCCTAGTTAGTGGGTTGGCTTTTGCTGCTCAGCCATCGCCAACACCGTCCCAGCCTGCAGCACAGACTCAGGTTGATGAGCAACAGCCGCAGTACACAGGCTCTATTCAGGTACACGACAGCCAATACCAGGGCATGAGCGAGACTGACGAGTCCGTTGCCCTGCAGAGTAAGGCTTCCATCACGGTTGCTCAGGCTGAAGCGGCTGCTCTTGCGGCCAATCCAGGAACCACTGTCGTCAAGACGGGGCTCGATAACGAGAACGGCGCGCTGGTATATAGCGTCGAACTGAGCAACGGCATGGACGTCAAGGTGGATGCTGGTAACGGAAAGATTCTCCACACGGAACAGGCTGGCAACGATGCTACTGAGGTAGCTGGTGCTGAGAACGCGCTGGGGCAATAGGCTGTCGAAGATTAGAATAAGGCAGCATCTGGCAACGATAGGGGTGGGGACCAATAATCCCTGCCTCTATCGCCACTGAATATGCTTTGTGAACCTCGTATGACATTAACTTCTCTTTTATTTTTCTAGTCTCCCACAGATAAACCCCAAACCACGCATCCTCCTCGCGTTCCGTCTTCCTCATTCTCCCCAAATTAACCAAAATCTCTCTTGGCGGATAATCACCAAACTCTTTCTTAATCCATTGAGAAAAGCCTACACTGCCTCTCCAGAGAGGCGGTAGCGAAATGTGCGAAAAGAAAGAGCCTCTCGGACGAGAGGCTCTTAGACATATGCTGCCGTGGCGGCATGCAGAGCTTCATAAAAACACTATACACCCAGCCTGCTGCGAATGTTGACAAAGTTGAGCAGGTTTTCCCGGCTTACCATGCCGATAATCTTGTTATCCTGGACCACGGGCACCTGATTGATATTATCCTGAGTTAAGATTCGAAGCACGGAGGAAAGTTCTTCATCAGGACGCACCCACTTGAGTTTATCAAACGGTGTCATCGCTTCTCTGACGGTCTCTGTGCTCCATTGCTCTCGAGGTACTGCCTTTACGTTATGCAATGTCATCAAGCCCATTATTTGTGAGCCGGAGCCCACAGGGAAGCAACGGCGTCCGGAGGTCAAGATATTGCCATTCACAAGGTGGTCAATAGTCATATCCGGAGGAACTACAACACAGTCACCGGACATTACCTCGCTGGCTACGTGTCCTTTGAGCATTTCCTGCATGAGAAGCTGCTGGTAGCTACCAACAGCGGCACTCTCCAAGAACCAGCCAATCAATGCCAGCCAGATACCGTTAATCCAGCTACCTCTGAAGATGAACCAGATACCTACAAAGATGAAAATAAAACCTACCGCCCTTCCAACATTCGAAGCTATCCTCGTGGCGCTTGTCAGGTTACGGCTACGCCACCATATTAATGACCTTAAGACGCGCCCGCCATCGAGCGGGAAACCGGGAATAAGATTGAAGATGCCCAGCACCAGATTGATATACCCAAGCCAGTACGCGATAGCCGTGATAAACTGGGCTGAAAAAGTGTCTACAGTGCGCCATTGGTAGTAAACGCCGAGAAGTATGCCCCCGATTACCAGACTGCTTAAAGGCCCGACGATGGCCATACGGAATTCATCCCCAGGTTGCTTAGGTTCACTGGTAATTTGAGAAACGCCGCCAAAAATGAAGAGGGTGATGGACTGGACCGGTATACCCTGCCGTTGAGCCACTATGCTGTGCATCAGCTCGTGGACCAGGACTGAGGCAAAGAATAAGACACTGGTTATCAAACCGGCGGCTATTCTGGCCGACAAGCTCCAGGTCGGGTAGGTAGACGGGAAATAGCTGCCCGCCAGCGCCCAAGTCACCAGTGCGAAAATGAAAAACCAAGAATAGTGAAGCCTTAGTGATATGCCAAAAGCCTTGCCGATAGGTATGCCGCCTCTTAACATCTTAAGCTTCCTTCTATTTGTATTCTTCCCTCCCGAAATATCGGGCATTCATCTTTGTTTACACCTATTGTACATCTTCGAGCTAAGATAATGCTAGCTAATGACTCTTCTGTGGAAGCCCTGGCACCCGGCCCAGAGGAATAGGATACAGAATGCCGAGAGCACCGGGTAAATCACATATAGTGGCATGTGCGGCGTCGTAGTCAGTGCGGCGCGAAAGCCCTCGGTCACATAGATAAGCGGGTTGACACAGACCAATGCCTGCAGCCAGGGGAATCCAGCGACTTTGACAGCCGCTAGCGTTGTCCACGGGTAGTAAGTGCCGCCCAGAAAGGTTATGGGCAGGACAATAAACCCGAACATGACGCCGATGTTGCGCGGTGAGATACGCGTCCCCAGAAACAGACCGAGACTGGATGTCATGATGCTGGTCAGAGGAATAAGCGTGAGCAGAAGCACCCAGTGCACCGAAAGGTTGGGATGCACACCCTGGGCGTGGACAACTGCGGCGATGGGAAACACGACTGCTGCGGCGATGAGGCCCTGGATGGCTCCCGCAACAACCTTGCCTATGGCCACGAGTGATACCGGGAGTGGTGCCAGCACCCGGTCTTCAATCTCTTTGGTATAGCCGAATTCGTTGGCCAAGGGCAATGCCACAGCCTGAATTCCCTGGAACATAATGGAGAGACCCACGACACCGGCAACGAGTACAGTGGCAAACGACGACAGACCACCTGACGAGCTTCCCCCCACACCCTCACCGATCTGAGGAAACACATACAGAAAGACGAAGACCAAGAGAAAGGGCTGGATGAGGGTGCGGGCGATGAAGACACCCAGGTTCTTTTTCAGCACCGTCAGGTCACGCAGCAGCAGGGCATTGAAGGCGGCACGGCTGGCAGCTGCTGCCGACCGGGCCGGCTTTGGTGTTTGAACACTTGATATAGCAGTCATGGTACTCATCAGTCGCGTAGCTCTCTACCGGTGAGGTTGATAAAGATAGTTTCGAGGGAAGGCTCAGCCACAGACAAGTCAGTGATATTGAAGCCTTCTTGTTCAGCAATAGCAACTATCCTGGGCAGTACGCCGACCATGCCTTTAATGTGGAGCTGGATCGTGTTATCAATTCGCTGGCTCCCGGTCGCCCCTTCGACTTGGTCTCGAAGGAGCCGGGCGAAGGCATCTAAGTCACCTGTTGCTGATATGGTCACGATATGGTCAGCGCCGACCGATTCCTTCAAATTCTTTGGAGTGTCCATGGCGAGGATACGGCCATGGTCCATAATAGCTATCCGGTCGCAGACCGAATCTGCCTCCTCCATATAATGCGTGGTCAACAGGATAGTCTGCCCTTCGGCGTGCAGCCTGCCTAGAATCTCCCACAGGGCAAGGCGACTCTGCGGGTCAAGGCCGGCCGTGGGCTCATCGAGAAAGAGGACCGATGGGTGGTGTAACAGAGCGCGAGCCACCTGGAGCCGCTTCGCCATACCGCCGGATATGGCCATCACTTCTGCCTTGGCACGTTCCGTGAGGCGAAACTCCACTAGGAACCTGTCCGCTGCCTCACGGCTTTCTCTGGCGCTCATCCCAAAAAAACGGCCGTGATAGTAGAGGTTTTCCCAGACGGTCAGTGCCCGATCAAGGTTATTCGTCTGAGCCACAACACCGATCACCTGCTTAACTAGCGCCGGATGAGCAATGACGTCTATACCGGCCACTATAGCTTTGCCACTTGTCGGGACTACCAGTGTGGTAAGCATCCCGACAGTCGTTGTCTTGCCAGCACCGTTAGGGCCAAGCAACCCAAAGATTTCCCCGCTGTGTACCTTCAAATCGAGCCGGTCCACGGCCAGAATATTGCCTTCTGGATAGCGCTTGGTCAGCTGCTCACAGCGAATGACCTCGTCGACATTGGCTTTGTTGCCGACTATATTGATGTCAGCAGTCTGTGCATTCATATTAATAATTTTACAATAACCTATCCGAGCAGTATATATGCCACTATTACCTTCGGATGGATTACCAGAAGCTCAAGGAAATTTAGCAGCTAAGAGCTTGAATAGTCATAAAATTAACTCACAAATAGTTACAAAATTATGACATTTTTGATGCCGCATATGTAATGGTCCCCTTCTATGACATGCTTGGTTACTCAAAGAGAAGTATCTCTTTTGGGGTTTTGAGATTAGCCAATAGAGGAACTCCCACTCAATGAGGTTGAATGTGCCTCGCTAGCTGCCGTAGCCCCGAGAGTGCTTTTCAAATGTCATAATTTTGTAACTTTTCCTCCCTTCATTTTATGACTTCTTTATTAGCAGTTCGTTATTATTGTTGAGTACCTAAACCTCGGGGAAGCGGGACCTTGGTTTAGCCAAATAAACAAAAGGAGGTGCTATCTATGGAAATGGAAAGATGGAGGCCGGGGAGGAGGCTGATTCCCTGGAGACCATTCAGGGAGTTAGAGGAAATGGAACGACGCTTTGGTGACATGCTTAGCTGGCCGCTTCTACCCGCAGTATGGAGGCGAATCCCTACTATGGAGATGGGGTGGGCACCAGCCATAGATGTTTTTGAGAAGGAAGACAAGTTTGTGGTGAAGGCTGAGCTTCCGGGAATGAAGGAAGAGGATATAGATATCTCAGTTGTCGGCAACACATTGACCATTAAAGGGGAGCGAAAGGCTGAGAGCGAGGTTAAAGAAGATAACTATTACTATTGTGAACGTTCTTATGGCAGCTTTTCCCGCTCTATAGATGTACCCTCTAACGTTGATGCCAAAAAGATTGAAGCCAGTTATGAGGATGGCATCCTAGAGGTTAGTCTTCCCAAAATCCCAGAGGTTAAACCAAAGAAGATTTCAGTTTCGGCTAAGAAGAAGGCGAAGGCCCGTAAGTAGCCAATGGAGTCAATGTGTTCCCGCTTCCCAACCTTCCTTATTGAGATTCCTGGATACAGGCTGATAATCGCCCTGCGCGGCTTTCCCACAGTGCTTCTGGCTAGTTGAGTAACTTTTTGGAAGGAAAGGCAGAGTTGTTTAAAAGTCAGCTTAACAACTCATCATCCGAGATACCCTATCAACTCGCGGCTGTGACTTGGATGGCGCAGCTTAGCCAGTGCTTCTTTTTCAATCTGGCGTATTCGCTCCTTGCTGAGACCTAATTCTGCGCCAACTTCCACCAGAGTTCGACTGTACTCATCGCCCAGCCCAAACCTCAGCTCAATGACACGTCGTTCCCGAGGTGTCAGCGACTCCAATGTTCTATCCAATTCTTCCTTGAGCAGGCTTGCATTGGACTGTTCCTCAGGCTGTACAACTGTCTGATCTGCGATGAAATCGCCAATCTCGCTTCCGTCTTCTCCTACAGGCGTGTCCAAAGAAACAGGCACACCAGATATCACCCTAAGCAGCGATTCTACCTTTTTGAACGGCAGCCCCGTCTCAGAAGCTAGTTCTTTCTCAGTCGGCTGGCGGCCAAACTTCTGAGCTAAGTTATTCCTTGCTCGTGATAGCTTCGTTAGATCATCAACTACGTGTCCTGGCAGGTGCACAATGCGTCCTTGCTCATTAGCTGCTCTGTTGATCGCCTGCCAGATCCAGGGAATAGCGTAGGTACTGAACTTGCAGCCTCTGCGATGGTCAAATTTCCGCACTGCCTGCATTAACCCGATATTGCCTTCCTGGATAAGGTCAAGCAAAGGCACGCCCCAATCAATATGTCCCTTGGCCACGCTTACCACCAGGCGCAAATTGGCCTGAATCATACGCTTAGTTGCCTGGCGTGCCTTTGCTTTTATTTGTTCAAAATACTCGACAATTTCCGAGCGATGCGCTTCCAGCTTGTCATGGAATTCTGGCGACTGCAGCACCTCCCAAAATTCAGCCAGCGAACTTTTCTGGCCTGCCTCCTCCATGATATGCCAAGGTATTAACCGGCTGTCCAGCGACAATTCAATCATGCTCTTCTCGGTTCTAGTTTGGCTTACCCCAGTGATTTCAGCTATAGCACTGGATAAATGCTGATCGATTTTGCTATCGATTGCACAACGTAGATCTGGATGTGATACCTTCTCTGCTATGCTTCCGTGCGAAGGAAGTTCAAGACACTGGTAAAGAGCTTCAAAAGGCAAATGCGCTCGACTGAGGCGCTCCGCTAATGCTAACAACAAATCGATTGCCGACGGCTGAGCGCCATGCTCAGCAATCCAGTCCTTCTCAAGTCGGTCAAGGTGCTTCCTATCCTCTATCTGGCTGGCCAGCATATTTGTCTCTTCAACATTAAGGAGAGGAGTTTGCCCCACTTCATCCAAATATAAATCCAACGAACCCTCGTCGAGTTCAAACTTCCGATTTTGAGGAGCAATCTCAAGCTCGGAGACTTCTTCTTGGTCAATCTCCTCACCAACTAAATCCAATTCCTCATCCTCAGAAGAAACTTGTTCTCTATCTTCAACGTCTTCTAAAACTGTTATCATCTTCGGCCTCCTTTATATTCTTCATTCAAGCAACTGCATCTTTCACGCAAAATTATTATAGGTAAGGAGGCAATCCTTGTATGCGACTTTTATCTCATACGGACAAGGTAATGAGACAGGACAAACGTGGGACACCAAAAGGTTAGCCAAGAAAGCAGGTTAAAAATACGATATAAGAGATCTTAGTTGGTCTCTAGGGCTCTGGGATGATTATCTCAAAGGGGCAACTTATAGCTCCGGTGGGACAAACGACTTCGCAGTCTGTACACCAGTCGCACTCCGCTGTTTCAATAATGCTAATAATATTATTGACTACTGCTAGAGCATTGCAGCGACACACGCCAACACATAACCCACATCCATCGCACTTTTCGAGGGCTATAATCGGCATTTCAGCCATGTCTTTCAGTCTCCATGTTCCTTATTTTAAAAGTAAAAGGTGTCACCTGTCTGTGATTTTTGTCTCAATAAGGAACCTCCATTATCTTCTGGAGCGCTTCTTTATCCGTAATTATTATGCGATGGTGGTCCAACTTGATCGCCCCTTCCTCCTCCAATGCTTTCAGCGACCTGCCCACCACCTCCCGGGCAGTACCTGCCATAGCTGCCATTTCTTGCTGTGTAAGCCGTGGCCCACGGCCCACTTCACCCCCGATGTACTCAAAGAGTATCTTGGCTACTCTGCTGATGACATGTCTGAAAGACAAGTCTTCAACCAGAGATACAAGGTGACGCACTCGCCTTGCCAGTACCTTGACCACATTTAATGCTATCTGTGGATGGTCCCGGAGAATAGCTTCCATGTCATTCCTCTTTATCCCATAAAGAAGAACAGGTCCCATAGCCCGAGCACTGGCGGGATTTGGACCACCATCAAAGATAGCAACATCATTGAAGGATCCCCCGGGGCGCACTATGCTCAAGATCTGTTCCTTTCCTTCGGCCGAGGTCTTGAACACTTTCACCACCCCCGAAGCAACAAAATACAGATTCGCAGCCGGTTCACCCTCAAGCAAGACTATTTCTGCCCTGTCAGCAGTTTTCTCAAAGACAAGCTTCCTGATTGACTCAAGCTCAGCAAGGCCAAGATCGGAAAAGTATAGAATGCTCTTCAAAAACTCCAACTGAACTGCCATACTTCATATCCCCCTAGGGTAGCAAAATCTGCTTGATTATGATGCCTGTCGGTCTATTTATTGGTGATTGGAAGTCCGACCAAAAGCCTTATCTATACAACTTACTCATTAGTTTAATCACTGGATAATGGAAAAGTCATAAAATGAAGGCAATAAAAGTTACAAAGTTATGTCATTTTGTTATGAGCCAGTCTATATGAAAAAGGGGCAGCCTTCCTCAGTTATAACACCTACAAAGGCTGCCCTAACTTCGTTCCACTACTCCTCCCCTTCGATTACTTTCGCTAAGTTGCCCTTTTACTTAGAGCCTTCATAATATCAATGAGGAGCTCGGGAACCTTCCTTCACTTGCACTTTTTACTTTAACAGTATCTCACCTCCTTTTTTCAATATAATTTTAGACTCATGCATAGCCTGTGTCCGTGACTTTTATCACTCTGGACTCAGGTATAAAATGTCATACTTTTGTAATTTTTCCCATCGATATTTTATGACTTCTCCACAGCAGGCAAACTATAATTTCAATGGGAGCGTGTCCATGCTGCTAAGTCGTGCCCTGTAATTTCGCTCAAGCCTGGAGACTGGTTGGAGTAGGAAATAATGATTCGCATAAAACGTGTTTATGAACTGGCGGAACCAAAGGACGGGACACGAATACTCATAGACCGACTGTGGCCGCGGGGCATCGGGCAGAAGGCACTGAGACTGGATTCGTGGTACAAAGGTGTTGCGCCCAGCAGCGAGCTAAGGAAGTGGTTCAGTCATGACCCTGCCAGGTGGGATGAATTCAGAAGGCGCTACTTTGCCGAGCTGGACAATAATCCGGCAGCATGGAGTTCTCTCGTGGAGTTAGCACGCGACGGTAATGTGACACTACTATACAGCGCCAAAGATGAAGGACATAACAATGCGGAAGCGCTGCGTGATTACCTTGAGTCAAAGCTCTAGGAGTAACAGTCAGTGGTTAGGCATATCATAAAATAAGGAGGTAAAGAAACATGAGGCTAAGCGGCAAAACAGCAATTGTAACTGGGGCTCGGAGAGGGATGGGCCGTGCTATTGCCTTAGCTCTGGCCAGAGAAGGAGCCAATGTAGTCGTGAGCGACATAAACCAAGAGGATTGTCAGAAGGTCGTTGATGAGATAGAAGGGCTGGGAAGAAAAGGGTTGGCGCTCAAGTGTGACGTCAGTTCCAGCGACGATGTCGAGAATATGGTCAAGAAAACAGTGGCAGAGTTTGGCAGAGTTGACATCCTGGTAAACAATGCAGGAATCATAGCGTACAAGCCATTCCTGGAGCTCACAGATGAAGACTGGGACAAAACCTTAAACGTAAATCTCAAGGGGCAGTTTCTCTGTGCTCGGTCTGCTGGCAGAGACATGGTCAAGAATAAATGGGGGCGCATTATTAACATCGCCTCGATCTCTTCTGGAGGATGTGGCATCGCCTTTCCTCTCATAGCTCATTACACGGCATCAAAAGGTGGTGTTATTGCTCTCACCGAAGCACTTGCACTGGAGCTTACTCCCCAGGGCATAAACGTGAATGCAATTTGCCCGGGGGCCATAGATACCGACATGGCTAAAGGAGCCAAAGAAAGCGGCCAGTTGGCACAGGTGCTGGCAAGAATTCCTAAGGGAAGACTGGGACAACCGGAGGAAATTGCTAACCTTGCCGTTTTTTTGGCATCTGAAGAGTCTGATTATATAAGCGGGGCTGCCATTGTTATTGACGGTGGATGGCTAACAACATAGCCTACTGATAATGATTGCCCTCACGACCAAAAACATGGGCGAGTGGGTGTTCTACAATGGGGGATACCATGCCGGGCTTGGTGCAAGCATCTTGCTCCGGGCTGGTTATCCGAGTGTCTACAACGTCCTCGGTAGTGTAAAGGCCTGGGTAGCCGCTGGTTTTCCTGTCATCACTGACGAAGCTTTTAAGCACTAGGCAAATGGAGGTCGGAGAGAGTATGAAAAAATATGATGTCATTGTCATCGGTTCAGGGTGTGGAGCTAATATTGTGGATGAAGCCCTAGCTCACGGCTTAAGTGTGGCACTTGTGGACAAAGGCCCACTCGGAGGCACCTGTGCCAACCTGGGCTGTATACCATCCAAGATGCTCATATTCGCTGCTGACAGAATAGCCGAGATACAGGAAGCCAAAAAGCTGGGCCTTGAAGCCGAGATAAAAAATATTGACTTCAACTTCATCATGGAGCGCATGAGAAAAGTCGTACGAGAAGGTCAAGAACACCTGAGGCATGAGCTCTCCTACGTAGAAAATCTAGACTTCTATGAAGGCGAAGGACACTTTGTTGCCGATTACACCATCGAGGTTACTGGCGAAAAAATAAAGGGTTATAAGGTTTTCATCGCTTCCGGCTCGCGTCCCCTGATACCGCCAATAAAGGGTCTGGAAAGCGTAGACTATCTTACCAATGAGACAGTGCTGCAACTGAAGGAGCGGCTGGACAACCTCATAATTATCGGTGGGGGCTATATTGCAGTGGAATACGGCCACTTTTTTGCTGCCATGGGAACCAGGGTGACTATTCTGGAGATGGCAGACCGGCTCGTCCTTGCCGAAGAACCAGAAATAGCGGAGATTCTGAAGAAGGAGTTAGGTCGGCGCATGGATGTTTACACTGGCGTCCAAGCTGAGGCGGTGAAGAGCAATGGGCATGATGTAACCGTTGTTGTAAACGATTTAAAAGGTGGCGGGCATAAGGAATTCACGGCACAGAGAGTCCTGATGGCCGTGGGTAGAAGGTCTAATGCCGACCTGCTAAAGGTAGAAAATACTGGTGTGGCGGTTGATAAAAGAGGCTTTATCAAGGTTGATGAGTACCTTGAAACCACCAAGAAGAACATATTTGCTGTGGGGGATATCAACGGTCAGCAGATGTTTACGCATGTAGCCAACGTAGAAGCATCGCTGGCTGCCGATAATGCCATCCATGGCAGCAAAATAAAGATGGACTACAGCGCTGCTCCCCATGCTGTCTATTCCCATCCCCAGATTGCATCCGTAGGAATGACTGAAGAAGCTGCCAGAAAAGCACATAAGGTTCTGATCGGCAAGGCTAAGTATTCAGACGTGGCCCAAGGCGAGGCCATGATGGAGGAAAATGGCTTCGCCAAAGCCATCGTAGAGGCAGATACAGGAAAGATATTAGGTTTTCACATCATCGGCCCTTATGCGCCTATTCTGATTCAGGAGGTGATAAATGCCATGGCATCTGGCGGTGGAATTGACCAGATACAAACAAGCATGCATATCCATCCCGCTATCACCGAGCTAATACCTGAGGTGTTAAGTAACCTGAAGAACACAACTTCATGATTACCTGAACAAGAGATAATAGCACATGAGCATGGCATAGATGGTCATCCTTGTTCCTCTTCCTGCCCTCTTCTCTTTTTGCATATAAATATATCCCTGCCTGAGCTATATGTACGAGATTTTCGTCACACACCCACCAGCAAGAGTCTGGATTAGACACCCAGACTGATTATGCCAAGCAGTTCCAGGCCACGGATTACCATAGTTACTGCTATGGCAGCAAGAAGAAGATTAAATACATTCGAAACCGCCCTGACGCCACCTTGTCCCATGAAACCGACGACCTGGTTGCCCAGCAGGAAGAGTACCCAGGCGATAAGCAAGTTCAACACGAAAGAAATTAAGACTATATACAATGGAAACTGGCCGACCAGGAGCAGTAATGTAGTGATTGTTGCTGGACCGGCCAGGAGGGGTGTACCGATTGGAACGACCGCTATCATTTCTTCCCGGACTGCCTCCACTACCTTCCCGGTTAAGATATACTTGATGGAAAGTACGAGCAAGATGAGACCTCCGGCAATTGCGAATGAGCCAACAGAGATCCCCATGACATGCAGAATCAATTGACCGAAGAAGAGGAATGCCAAGCCAACAACTGTAGCCGTGACTGTAGCTACATGTATTAGCCTTCGCCGGTCATGCTTTGACATCCCTTCGCTCAATGACATAATAAAGGGAAGGTTGCCAAAAGCGTCAATGACGATGAAGAGGGGAACAAACGTCAATGACAGAGATGCAAGCCAGCTGTGCATACAACTCTCCTATTATAATCCTTTTTCAGTAACTGGTACTGGGATAATGCTCTAATTGTACACCAAATATTCGGGAGCAATTACTGAAATAAGACAGAAGAGTTGCTCTTGAAGACTCTGTATGAGACTCGTATCAGATATCTGAATAAGGGCAACTATGTTACCTGCCTTCTTTTTTCTCCTCAGCATAGAAGCCCTTGAGCCGTTCCGCCATCTCCCTTAGGCGCTTGTCAACGAAATAATTAACCGTGTTTTCAGGATAGGTGGCATCTTGCTGCCTCTCGCCGGCGGGTACGCCTGTCAATATTTCAATACCCTCGTCGATGGTCCTGGCTGAGTAGATATGGAACTGACCCCGCTTAACTGCATCAACCACTTCCTCACGTAGCATGAGATTTCTCAGATTCTGGTGAGGTATTAGCACCCCCTGGTCACCGTTGAGCCCTTTAGCCTGGCATACTTTAAAGAAGCCTTCTATCTTCTGATTGACGCCGCCTATCGGCTGAATCTCACCCTTCTGGTTCACCGAACCGGTCACAGCTACACCCTGCTTTATCGGTATGTCTGAAAGGCTGGAGAGGATAGCATAAAGCTCGGTAGAGGAGGCACTGTCCCCTTCCACACCCTCATAAGACTGCTCGAAACATAGGCTGGCGGACAGGGATAGTGGCTTGTCTTGAGCATACTTCCAGCCCAGATAGCCACTCAGAATCATAACCCCTTTATTGTGAATCGGACCGCTAAGCTGCGACTCGCGCTCTATATTGATAACACCACCACGTCCCAGAAAAGTCTTGGCCGTAATCCTTGACGGCTTGCCAAAGGTGATGTCACCGAGGGAGTAGACGCTCAAGCCGTTGACCTGGCCGACCACTTCGCCCTCAGCATCTATCATGATGGTACCGCGATTTATCAAGTCTCGAATTCGTTCGTCAATAAGGTTATGCCTGAACAGCCTCTCATCCATAGCTTTTTGCACGTGACTGGCGGAGATAAATTTGGCATTATCCCGCAAGGCCCAGTAATTGGCTTCCTCAATCCAGTCCTTGATCTGGGCAAACCTTGAGGACAGCCGCTCCTGGTCGGCCACTATCCTGGCAGAATACTCGATGACCTTGGCAACACCAGTTGGGTCAAAATGTCTGGCTTCACACTCCTCACAACATCCGGAGAGAAAGGCGGCGTAAGCCAGCATGTTATCTTTGGTTTTTTCAATCTCAAAATTAAAGTCAGCTTTAACCTTGAATATTTCCCAGAAGTCTTCATCGTACATCGATAACAACTGGTAAAGCATAGCATCACCGGTGAGTATCACCTTCACGTTTATCGGCATGGGTTCCGGCCGCAGTCCTTGGGGAGCGATGAGCCCAAACTGTTCGAAGGGGTCTTCTATTCTGACTTCTTTATTCTTGATCGCCCGCTTAAGTGCTGGCCAGACGCCAGGATTCACCAGCACATCATTCACACTGAGTAACACATAGCCACCATTGGCTTTACTGAGAGCGCCAGCTTTCAGCATCGTATGGTCACTAAGGTACCCGCCGAAGAGAAATCGCCGCTCAATCTTGCCGAACATATTGCCGAAATTGGGATTACTTTCGATAATCACAGGAGGCCCTTTGGCTTCGCTGTTATCCACGAAAATATTCACCTGGAACGGAAGGAAAGGATCTCTTCCCCCAATAACCTGACTTACCGGAACCCCGAAGACGGGATGTATCGGCTCTTCAGTTCCCTTGAAGAGTTCCAGGTTATCGAGTATATAAGATTTGAGGTCGGTAAGATACCGAGTTATCTCCGGCCAATTAGAATATTGCTCAAACAACGAGCCGAATAAGCCGGAGACAGTATACTCGCCGATGTCTTTGTCCAGCTTCTTTAATCGCTCCACGGCCTTCATCTGCACGCTGCTCGCAGTTTCAAAGCTTGCCTTCAGTTTCTTGAGTAACTCAGCTTGCTTGGAGTTGAGTTGTTTCCTGGTATCTTCGTCCAGAGCAAGGTATTCTTGTTCCTGCATGGGATGATCATCTTTCATGGGAATCAAGGCTGGCCCAGCAGGAGTCATCTGGAAGATGAAGCCCTGGTGGCGAGCCTCACTAGATATCTCCTCAAATAACTTCTGCTGCTCAGCCTGCACTTCTTCAGCCGTCTTTTGTCTCTGGTTTTTATACTCCTCACTGGAGAAGGCTTGCCCCAGTCCTTGGCGGATTTTGCTAAGCAGTTCGGTGATTTCTTCACGGAATGCTTTACCCCTACCCTGAGGCAGGCTGACTATTTGAGGATTATCAGGTTCCTTGAAATTGTAAAGGTAACACCAGTCTTCTAAATGGAAAGTTTTCCCCCGAGCTTCTCGTTCCTTGATAACTCTTTCAATATAGGCCTTCACCATGCTCGTCTTCCCCGTCCCGGTAAGACCGGCAACATAGATGTTATACCCCGTGTTGGCCATATTTATACCGAACTCTACTGCCCGCGTTGCTCGCTCCTGACCAATAAACTCCCGAAGCGGGGCCAAATCTCTGGTACATTCAAAATCGAACATTTTGGGATCGCATTCCCAGCGAAGCTTGTCAACGGGTACTTCATACTTCTTTAATTCCATAGCTTTCTCCTTGTAACTATGAAGTGTCCCTCCACACTCTCCCCGTCTGTAGCTAAAAACATTTCGGCAACCCAGGAACGTTGCCGCTTCATAAATCCTTCACCTCAGTGTGTCCGGGACTGCTGAGCTTATGTGCCAGTATGATATCAGCCCCTAGTGCATGGGCCAGCTCTTGCACCACGATAATCCACCACGCGGCGCGCCAAGCACCACCGCGCAGCTCAGTCACACTCCCTCGAACTCTTTTTTTACCCATGGGAGTGGGGCTTGGCTGAAGACCCCTCACAGCACCCTGGCTCTCCCGGATGACCACAACAGTTCTGCCTTCGCCAAATCTTTATAAAGTTATTGCGAAACACTAGTTTCAGCTTCCGTCCCAGAGGCATGGGCGCTGACATATTGGTGAAAAACGCTCTTGCTGTTGGCATATTACGACCTCCTAAAAATATTCTTTGTTCTTCGACCTTAGGCAACGCTGCATATTGCTTCATTTACTGACCTATTTTCATATTGGTCACCCTCCTATCGCTGAAATCACATCGCCTCATACAAATTCAGCGAGTAGTTTCTCAACCCTAGAAGGGTCAATATCATGACGCACCAGCGGACTTTTGCTCAGTGGCGGCAGCTGGTCTTCATAAACTGGCAAATTTTCTTCGTAGATGATTCCGATAGGAATTCTCTCTCCCCACTCAAGTGCCTTTTCCAGTGCTGCCTTCTTGTCGCTGGGGTCATACTTTTCGTCTTCCAGATTATATACCCGTTCCCGATACCATTGGAAGGTATTCTTATGGTTGAATGAGACGCAGGGTTGCAAAATATCAATGAGGGCGAATCCTCGATGAGTAATGCCTTTTTTGATAAGATTGGCAAGGTGGGCTATATCTCCGGCGAAGCCTCTACCGACAAAACTGGCACCGCTGACTATCGCCAAGGCGATAGGATTTACCGGGCTAGCTGCTCCGTAAGGCGTCGTCTTGGTGATAAAACCGACATCACTGGTGGGTGATGCCTGTCCCTTGGTCAGCCCGTAGACCTGATTATTATGTACCAGATAGGTAATATCATGATTGCGACGGGCAGCATGGATAAAATGATTGCCTCCCTCGCCGTAGGCATCGCCATCGCCGCTGACGGCGATGACTATCAACTCAGGATTGGCAATCTTGGCGCCGATAGCTGGAGGAACCGGTCTGCCATGTAAGGAGTTGAACACGTTGCCTCTGGTGTAGTGAGGTAGCTTGCCAGCCTGGCCGATACCTGAGACTAATAACACCTGATGAGGCTCGATCTCCATCTCAATCAGTGCTTGATTTAATGCCTCCAATATGCCGAAGTTGCCACAACCTGGGCACCACGCCGACTTCAGTCCGGCATAATCAGCCATAGTAACCATGTCTAGCATCCCTCCTTTCCTACTGCTTCAGCAATGTAAGCGGGGGTGAAAGGTCTCCCATCAAATTTCAGAATTCGCCCGCTTACGCCATATCCCGTTTCTGCTTTTATGAGGCGGGCAAGCTGTCCCGTAGCATTGTTTTCAATGACGTAGCTATTTCGGGCCCTACCGACAGCATCGGTTACTGCCTTCGCCGGGAAGGGCCATAGTTCACTGAGGTGAAGCATACTGACGCTGGCGCCTTCCTTGCGCAGGATATCCACTGCCTCGTGAATAGCTCCATAAGTGCTGCCCCAGCCTATAAGAGTTGTTTCCGCCCTTTTAAGACCGTACCTTTGTGGTGTGCCGATTTCCTGTTTAAGTGAAAGAGTCTTCCGCAGCCTTTTCTGCACCTGTGCCGTTCTCTCCCCAGCATCTTCCGTGAGATGTCCTTTCTCACCATGCTCGTCGCAGTCGGTGACCGTCAGCGCCTTGCCCAGACCGGGGAAGGCCCGGGGAGAAATACCGGATTTTGTTACCCTATGTCTCATGTACTCCAAGGGGTTATCCTCCTTCTCTGAAAACAACATACCTCGGTCAATTGTTACCTGCGATAGGTCCAACCGGTCAACGGTGGAATAGGAGCTTGCTAAGTGCTGATCAGTCAGGACTATAACCGGAAGCTGGTATTTTTCTGCTAGGTTGAAGGCTTTGACTGTTAGCCAGAAGGCATCTTCAGTGGTAGCGGGTGCTAAGACGGCCCTGGGGAAGTCACCGTGATGGGCATGAAGCACAAACTGAAGGTCACCCTGTTCCGTTCGGGTGGGTAGGCCTACAGCCGGACCTGGTCGCTGCGCATCAATTATCACTATTGGTGTCTCAGTAATGCCTGCCAGCCCTATACCTTCCACCATGAGGCAAAGGCCGCTGCCAGAGGTGGCAGTCATAGCCCTGACACCAGCGTAGGCAGCCCCAATAGCCATGTTGATGGCAGCTATCTCGTCCTCAGTGTGGACCATCACCAAGTCGAATTCTTTTGATTTGGCTGCCATATATTCCATGATAGAGCTGGCAGGAGTCATAGGATAGGCAGCCATGAATTTGCATCCCGCAGCAATGGCCCCCAATGATATTGCCTCATTGCCGGTGAGCAGCATTCTCTTAGTCTCGGAGAGGGACTTGAGCTTACGAAAGTCGCCTTTGTGCTCAGACTGGACATAGTTGTATCCCGCCTTTGCCGCTGCAATATTCCTATCGGCAACTTCGCCTTTTCCGAACCAGTCTACCAGGACCGTATTTAGTATGTTCAGATCGTATTTTACCACTGCCAGGGCAGCACCAAGGGCGACGGTATTGATCATGAGCTTGGCTCCGGCCTTTTCCTCGGCCAGCTTCTCCAAGGGTATGCTGAAAAGGCTACCGTTATTACCGCTGACTCCCTTTATCTTTTCGCCATCGAAAATGATAATGCCTTGAGTAACCATCTCAGCCTGGTGCAATTTGATGCTGTCACTGTCAAGTGCAATCAGTATGTCCACGTCTTCGGCAATAGCGTCTACCTTGTCGTCACTGACTCTGACGCGGAAGAAGTTATGGCCGCCTCTTACTCTGGACTCGTAATCCTGGTCAGCGAAAATATGGTAACCGCCGCGGGCAAAAACCTTAGCCAGCAGAAATCCCACTGACTGCACTCCTTGCCCGGCTTCTCCGCCCACCATAAAATTAAAATCAACAGGCATTAATCACCTCCAGATTAGCTCTTCCTATGTTTGTCAATAACCTCATCCAGCCACTTCATAAGAGCACTAACGCCAGAATAATCACCTCCTGTATCCTAATTGTCTTCATGCTCCGCTCCTCAGCGACAATGTCTCTAAGCAAGGCAGACCTTGTCATCTTTGATAAACGCTATAATATCTTGATTTCTTTGCTTGACTGCCAAAGACCGTGGATAT
Source organism: uncultured Dehalococcoidales bacterium (assembly GCA_964586515.1). Lineage (GTDB taxonomy): Bacteria > Chloroflexota > Dehalococcoidia > GIF9 > AB-539-J10 > RBG-13-51-36. The sequence continues at coordinate 12,858 of CAZPGJ010000004.1, read as the reverse complement.
TGCATAATGCACTGGCGTAGATAACCCCCGGTTTGCCCGTCTTCATCGACAAACTGACTTCATGTTGAGTGTATATTGAGCTTTTATCCGGTCCCTCTACCGATTCCCCGTGGGTGGTAAACTCAAAATGCCCTATCTGGTAGGTAAACTTCTCCCCGTCTGGATGAAAGTAAACTGAAATCCACCGGATATGGTGTGCGGTTGTATTGGGATGAGCTACCTCTTTGCCCAGAGTCACCTTCACCGGAAAGAACTCATTGGCTTTCACTCTGTCTGCACACTCTATTACCGGGACATGCTTCTCCACCTTCCAGTCCGCGCTCTGAAAAAGTTCTCCAAATTGTTTCATTTCATTCCCTCTTCTTTGTAGACAGCTGTATATATTTTTGGTTTCCTTCTAATTGCCTAAATGCCCGGTACGCACCCAGGCGCTCTGACCATTAACACAGGAACACAACTGGCTCTGAAGACTTTATCAGCAACACTGCCATAGGCCCACCGGCTTGGACCGGAGCGACCATGGCTGGACATGATGATAATGTCGCACCCTGGATGTGCTGCATAACTGACAATCTCCTTGGCAGGGTCACCAAGAAGCACCTCAGTATCTACTTTGATCCCTTTAGCTTCCATCGCTTTAGCTATTCTGCCAAGATACCTCTGTGCCTGCTTCTCTTTCTTGCCGGCTGCTTCCGGTACAAGTCGCTGCCCCAGTGGCGCGCCGGGGTCCTCAAGTGCTCTATAGCCTTGAACGCGCTCAGTAACGCTGACCAAGATGACCTCTTCCGTGCCGCAGCCTTGAACCAACTCTTCTGCATGCGGAAGCGCACACTCGGCCAACTTAGAGCCATCTAATGGAACTAAAATTTTCTTGTACATTTTTAACCTCCTTCTGATCTCCTTACATGATTGGCCTGATAAGACTCAGATTTTCAGTTCATATTGGCATCACGGCCTCCTTTTGTCCGCTAGCGGTCACCTTTTTCAGAGCCTCAATCGCCTGTCGTAGTCGGGATGCTGTGTAACCTCCGGGACATACTCCATGTATCGGACGGTGTCATCTCGATCAATAAGGAAGTGAAATCTCGCCATCTTGAGTCACCAACAGATGTAGGCCTTCGGTGATGCCATCAATGCAATCGAGAACCGGCATTATCGCTGCAGCCAGGCTTTGCCTGTCTGCAGCTTCAACCATAGTAATTATATTGGGATATCCATCCAGCCGGTCAGCAAGGATAACCTCTGCCTGGCTCCGCAGCATTTGAACCGCATATTCGCAGCTCCTATCCACAATATCAAGTAACATGTACGCCCCTACACTCATTTCTTTGCACCTCTACCTCTTTATTCTCCCATGATTTCTGGACGATGCCTCGCTGCGAAAGGATAAAACTGGGGGCAATTGGTTCGCTTCTGAAGCTTGATGTTTCTGCATCAGGCAATACCCTGGAATTACACCCTATCACAGTGTGAGATGGCACATTAACTCCTTTCCCTAACATGGTAATATTGCAGTCTCCTGATAGGGGAGGCCTCCCGAAGCCGATGTAACATAGTTTACCTATATTTACTCCCTCATCTATGATGCAGGTATCCACCACGCTGTGGTATCCGATAAAGGCGTTTGGCATCAGCACCGAATTCCATACCTCAGCATATTCATCAACCCAAACTCCCGGCGATAGTATAGAGTTCTCCACATATCCCTTGATTACGCAACCAGGACTGACTAAGCTATTTACCACCATGGCTTGGTCAGATATGCAGGGCGGTGGCAGGTTTAAGCGTTGAGTGAGAACCGGCTGTGTTCCATTGAGGTTGAAACGAGGCTGTGCACAGAGAAGCTCCATATTGGCAGCGTAATAAGCCTGGGGTGTACCAATATCCTGCCAGTAACCGGTGAATTCATAAGCGTTGACCTTATCCCTGCCTACCATAGCAGGGAGAATGGCATAGCCGAAGTCATGTGGCGAGTCCAGCCGGACGGCATCCTCCGCCAGACGCTGCTCAAGGATATCTCTATTGAAAATGTAAATGCCCATTGAAGCCAAGTTACTCCTAGGATTCCTGGATTTTTCCGCAAATTCCAGTATCTCGCCGCCACCACCCAGGGAGACTGTGCCAAAACGGCAAGCTTCTTCAATTGGAATCCTTATGACTCCCACGGTTACGCCAGCTTTTGTCTGTTCATGAAAGGCAATCATCTCGCGATAGTCCATCTTATAAACGTGGTCGCCAGCCAGTATCAGCACGTTCTGCGCATTTAATTTGTGCAAATACGGGAGGTTTTGGAATACAGCGTCAGCAGTCCCTTTATATGAGCCAGTTTTTGGCTCCAAAATATGGAATGTTCTCATAGCATTTGACTGGCCCCATTCCCTGAGATACCTCGCCATGTAGGAGCGCTGATAGTCAGTCAATATAGCAAGGTCATTGATTCCTGAGTAGACGCAATTGCTCAGCGTGAAGTCAATGACCTTGAATCTCCCGGCAAAGGGTAACCCCGGCTTCGGCCTTACGTGGCACAAAACATCCATCCGCTTGCCCCGTCCACCAGCCATAATTAGAGCAACTGTCTTTTCCATAACTCCTCCTCCTTTTCCTTTTGGTCATCTCCGCTCTCAAAATAATGCCGAAGCACTCAATGTTTCCGATACAGGCGGCAGCACTCTGACGTACTGCAATAGAGAAACACCTGTTTACCCTGCTGCCTGAACGTGCGAATCTGCATTAGGGATATTCTATAAAGCGGGTAGTGTAAAAGTCATAAAATGGAGGTAGAAAAAGTTACAAAACTATGACATTTTGGAAAAGTATTGGAGAGGTCGGGCAGACAGCACTTTCAGGCAGACTACAGGTCCATGATATAGCCTGCCTTGGGTATGGTGCGAATGAGCTTGGGATTGTTATGTTCACTCTCTATCTTTTCTCTTAGTCGGCTAATCCACGTGCGCAGTATCTGTAAACCATCGCGATACTCAGACCCCCAGATTTGTGTGAAGAGGTCACTGCAAAGCATGAGACTACCGACATTTCGGGCAAGCTCGCTGAGCAGAAGTCACTCGATGCGGGTCAAGCGAACTTCTTTCCCCGTACGTTGCCCTGTATATGCTCATTCGCTTAAAATAATATCTGTCAATGGAAGCGATATCAATCATTCCTCCTGTTTTTGTTGACTGGCACGCAAGGCACAATTAGAATATGGCCAGTTGGCTGACTATTGGAGCGATGCAGGGAGGATGACCATGGAAGATGAACTTAGAAACAGCGGCATTGATGTGATCGGCGGCATACCCTGGGGTACCCACTTCTGCCAGTTTTATAAGACCAAGCAGGATCTGATTGATATACTTGTCCCTTACTTCAAAGCCGGTCTCGAGAGTAATGAATTCTGCATGTGGGTTACCTCTGAGCCCCTCATGGTGGCCGAGGCAGAAGAGGCCATGAGAGAAGCAGTTGTGAATTTCGACGAATACTTGCGCCAGGGGCAGATAGAGATAATCCCATATAACGATAACGAAGGGTATTTGCTAGGAGGCACTTTCGATGATGACCGTGTGCTAAAGGGTTGGGTCAGCAAGCTGGAGCAAGCCCTGGCCCGGGGTTACTCTGGGTTGCGGCTGACGGGCAACATGTTCTGGCTGGAAAGGAACCACTGGCATGCCTTCTCTGAATATGAAGCCAAGGTGAACGATGTCATTGGGAAATACAAAATGTTGGCAATTTGCACATACTGTTTGGATAAATGCGACGCTGGCGCCGTAATTGACGTCATAAAGAACCACCAGTTTGCACTAGTCAAACAAGAGGGGAAGTGGGATATCATCGAAAGCTCTATCTACAAGCAAGCTAAAGAGGCTCTGCTCCAGAGTCAGGAGACAATAACCAAACAGAGAGACCAGATAGCCAACATTCTAAATTCAATGGTAGATGGGATATACATCGTAAATAGGCGGTACGAGGTTGAATTCGTGAACTCTGTACTTGAGACTCAATTCGGTGCATTTGAGGGGCGCAAATGCTACCAGTATTTGAATGACAGAGAAGAAGTATGCCCATGGTGCAAAAATGATGCTGTCTTTTCTGGGGGCAAAGTCGTCTCCTGGGAATGGCATTCGGAGAAGAAAGGCAGAACATATGACGTGATGGAAGTCCCTTTGAAGAATGTGGATGGCAGCGTTTCCAAGCTTGTGGTTTTCCGTGATATCACGAATCGCAAGCAGGCAGAGCAGGCGTTGCAGGAGAGCGAACGGGACCTTAACCGTGCTCAGGCTGTAGCTCACATCGGGAGCTGGCGTCTAGATGTTCGGCGCGACCAGCTTTTATGGTCCGACGAGACCTACAGAATCTTCGGCATCTCTAAGGGGACGCCTATGACTTATGAGACTTTCCTCTCAAGCGTGCACCGGGATGACCGCGAATACGTTAACCAGAAGTGGACAGCGGCACTTCGCGGCGAGCCATACGACATCGAGCACCGTATTATTATGGATGACAAAGTGAAGTGGGTTCGCGAGAGGGCCGAACTAGAGTTCGATTCGAAGGGTGAGCTTAAAGGCGGTTTTGGGACTGTCCAGGACGTTACCGAACGCAAACAGACGGAGGAAGCCCTCCGCGAAACAAAGGACTATCTGGAAAATCTGATTAACTATGCCAATGCCCCCATCATCGTTTGGAATCCTAAGTTGGAGATTACCCGGTTTAACCATGCCTTCGAAGAGCTCACGGGGCGCAAGGCTGATGAAATGCTGGGTAAGAAAGTCGATATCATCATCCCGTCAGACAATCGTGTTGATGCGCTCAAAAAGATCAACCGCACTACAAAGAAAAGTGAACGATGGGAAGCTGTCGAAATCCCCATCCAGCATGTTAATGGTTCCATCCGGACCATCCTCTGGAACTCGGCAACCCTCTTTGATGTCGATGGCAAGACGCCTTTAGCTACGATTGCTCAGGGCCAGGACATTACCGAACGCAAGAAGGTGGAACAGCTCAAGGATGAGTTCATCGGGCTTGTTTCCCATGAGCTCCGCACCCCACTGACGGTGATAAGCGGGTCCTTACGGACGGCTATGTCCGAAGGGGTGTCTCAAGAGGATGTGCATGAGCTACTCCAAAATGCTGCTGAGGGCACAGAGTCACTGGCGGCTATATTGGAAAACATGCTGGAGCTGTCAAGATACCAGGCTGGCCGTCTCCAGCTTCGGATTGAACCGGTGAGCATCGCTGACGCGGTCAAGAACGTGACTGAGGAATTGAAACGTCAGGGGATAAGTCACCAATTCCTGATAAACATCCCCAGGGAATTACCTCCGGTCGAGGCTGACCCGGTGCGAGTGGAAAGAATTCTTTTCAATCTGATGGAAAACGCCGCTAAATATTCCCCCGAGGACAGCAAAATCAAGATCTCCAGCCGAACGCAGGGGGACTTTGTCGTCACCAGAATTATTGACCAGGGCTTAGGAATATCTCTGGATGACCAGCCCAAGATATTCGAGCTATTTCAGCGATTGGAACCATCACGAGGCCTGACCAAGGGAGCCGGGCTTGGGCTGGTGGTATGTAAACGGCTGGCGGAGGCTCAAGGTGGGTGGATTAAGGTGGAATCGGAGCCGGGAAAGGGCTCGACATTTTCCTTTGCACTCCCAAAACACGGGATGACGTAATAGTCTAGCCGTTTTATCCGGGTCTAACAGTGGCTTAAAAGCGCCTTAATCTTAGTGGCCATCTCCTCGGGTTGGAATGGTTTGGTCATAAAATCGTTAGCACCGAGGCGCATGGCATCCTGATAGTTTCCCGGGCTGGCACTGAAGGCAATAACAGGCAGCTGCGTGAAATCCCGCAACTTCTTGAGCACTTCAAAACCGTCCATTCCTGACATGATTATATCCAGGAGCATAATATCTGGCTTGGCTGACTTAACCAGTTCCAGGGCTTCGCTACCTGAAGTTGTGGTGACAACTTCGAACCCGCGGATTTTCAAGTCTATTTCAATAAATCTCAGTACTTTCGGATGATCATCAACCACCAGCACGCATTGTTTCTTTCCCTCAGTGTTCATCAATAACTAATCAAAAACCTCCGATTGATAATATAGGCTCAGCTATTACTATATAAGTTAATAAGTGACCATTATATTATTATTCGACATCAAAACAGCACTATGTTTGTGTAGCATTGTAACGATAGGGGTGTATAGAAGTCATAAAAACCAGGCAAAAATTATTACATAAATATAACATTTCTACTTTTGGTTGAGAGGCACAGTTATTCGGAACAGGTTGCCTACCGTCTTCTATGCCTCGTGGATGCGATAAAAGCGACAAATATTGACATTTTCCAATATTTACCAATATTATTTAGATATAGTTAACGTTTACAGGACAGAAGAATGAAGCAATTTCGCGTGCTGGTAGTCGATGATGAGCCGCGCATACTCAAGTTCCTCGAACTGAAGCTTAAGGCTTCAGGGTATGGAGTGCTGACTGCCAACAGCGGGTTTGAAGCTTTAGAACAGGTAGAGGCGCAGGAGCCGGACCTGGTTGTGCTTGATGTGCTAATGCCCAAAAAGGATGGTTTTGCGACTCTTAAAGAACTCCGCGCTTTTTCCTCGGTGCCGGTCATCATTCTCAGCGCTAAAGAAGCCGACACAGACAAGGTTAGGGGTCTGGAACTGGGTGCTGATGACTATCTAGCCAAACCTTTTAGCCCTGACGAGTTAGTAGCCCGGATTGAAGCCGTAAGGCGGCGTCTGGTATCTGCTCAAGACCGCAAGGTCGTGGAATTCATCACTCTAGGACCCATGTCCATTAATCTCAAGAGGCATCTTGTTATCGTGAATGGGAAAGAAATACAACTGACCCGAATCGAGTGGCTCCTGCTGAGCGAGCTCGCCCGAAATGCAGGCAAGCTCATGCTGTATGGCGAACTGCTGACAAGAATCTGGGGGCCGGAGTATCGTGATGATGTACAGATACTGAGGACCTGGGTCAGCCGTCTCAGGCATAAGATAGAACAGAAATCTGACCAGCCAGCAATCATCCGCACTGTGCCTAAGACGGGCTATATGATAGACCAACCACCAGCCTGAATGGGCTTCCTCAAATAGACATTCCCACGGTGCTTAAATCATCCTAAAATGTCATAAATTTGCAACGTTTTTGTAATCGATTTTATGACTGTTTTATAGCTCATCTTTTAAAGTGGAATCAGGTATTATTTTGGATATGCTGCAACGCGCTTGTGAGATGAAGCCGTTCTGACTGGAGCCTTCACCTCGAAGGAAGAAGCTGTCAAGACTAGCCGTCAGATAGCAAAATGAAACTCATTACCTTTGATTTGGACCAGACGCTGGTAGATTTTTTATCGGTCCATGACGAGGTAACGCGAAGATTGTTCAAAAAGTTTTTCAATGTGGATGCAAGACTTACTGAGATCGATTTTACTGGAAAGAGCCTTACCGAGAACTTTAGTGAATTGGCCAGACTGAAGGACATACCTGGAGACATACTCCAAAAGAAAAGCAACCAACTGCTGGAAAGTTATGAACCTACCCTCGGTGAAAGCTTGCCCTGAGACGCAGCAAAATATATTCTGCCCGGGGCCAGGGAGCTTTTGAACAAGTTATCAAAGGCAGAGCATATTGATGTTATGATGTTAGCAGTCTGTGCATTCATGTTAACAGTTTCACAATGACCCTATCCGAGCAGTATACGTGCCACCGTTAACTCCGGATGAATTACCAGAAACTCAATGAAATTTAGCAGATAAGAGCTTAATAGTCATAAAATTAACTCACAAATAATTATACTTATGACATTTTGGAGACTATAAAAATGCGATGGGAGAGGCCATTATCCGACTGATTCTCGCGAGCCCTTTATGAATTTGGGCCACTCAGGTGGCCTAACCACTTGATTCCCAGTTCAAAGTCGGGGTGAGAGGATTTTAACCTCCGACCACCTGAACCCCCTCTAGCCCCGAAAAGACGATGGACACTGGGTAATTGCACCTTAACAATTGAATATCGGATAAGCCTAGCCTGACGCTTGCTCACTTAAGGAGACAAGATGTAGAAGCCGGACGACCTAGCTCTCCGCTGTCTTTTGACAGTGCTGCTTCTTAAGTTATAAAGGAATCTATCGTCTTCAATATCTTGCTTTCGATTTCTAAGTTCCAAAGCGTCTCAGGCACGTCGACAAGTAGAAATAGTTCTGTCAATAAGAGAGCCTCTACCGCCGTAATTGCCAGGTGCTTCAGCCACTTTCCAACTCCTACCCTGACCGTGAAGTTGTTAGGCTCGCCATCGATCAATATGGTAAAGGCTCTGTCGGCGGTTATGATTGATCGTAGGAAGCCGCCTTTTTGTGCCTGTATCACCGTGCCATGCGGGCTCGGCATTGAAGATTGGACTTTGAAACCATCACTCTTGAGGTACTCTTCTATTTTACCCTTAAGAACATTCAAGTCCGTGTTCTTCCCTTGATAGTGCCTGACTTTTTCTCCAATCATATAGTCCTCCTTTTAATTGTCTAATTGTTCTCAACAGACGTTCTGTTACTCTTTTTCCTTCATCTCAGTTTAAAGTCCATTGTTCTCAGCTCGAGTCTTACCTGCTGCAGAGGAGAAGGGGAAGACTCACCCCCTCCTGTTAGGGGCATATGCCCCCATATGTCCTACCGATTCCCTTTACTCGATAGCTACATCTTGCCTCCCTTTCTAGATAGTTTTGAATCAGCACACATCAAGCCTATCATGCTGACATGAACCCAACATGAATCAAGAATGAACGGCAGGTAAAGAACACGATTGAGCGGTTAAGCATAATCTGGTTGATTTTCTCATTTCGGTTGTCTGTCCGATTGTTACGTCAGAGGTAACAATCCAAGCTATTGTGCAATTTCACCATATAACCGCCAAATCGGCACAATGGCGACAGTAATTGCTTCCTGATGGAACGCACAGATAATCAATAGAACAACACTATGTTTGGATAATGTGAACTCGGACCGTCTCCCCATTAGGAGCATTGTAACAATTAAACTATACTACGAATTAGTTTGATGACCTGAGATGTTCGGAAGCTAATCACAAGGAAATAAGCGGAGCTTGCTCACTCGTCAGCATAACCAATCGTCTGTCCGAAAAGCGCCCGCTGATGTGGCTTCAACCCGAGTTTTTTCGCCAGTTTAGCCTTATTGCAGTTGTGAAACCACGAAACCAGTCCCAACGCAGATGTTGCCAGATAGACGTTTTGTGCAATCAGGCCAGTGTCAACAAAGTAATATGATTTCTGAATCTCCGAATCATAGAGTCCCGGTTCCTGGTATCCTGCTGTCTTGAACTTATCGACATCCACGACGTAGATGAAGCGGACAGGAGCGTTTGCCCCAGACGTTCTTTGGCCCGGTCCAATTGCTAGAGAGCGATTGTCACCAGCTGCAACCGGAGTCATAGTGTGAGAATCAGGTTCATACAAATATGTCCCTTCCTCTCTGGCGACATAGACACAGATCTCCTGTGAATTGCTCGCTGAACCAGCAGTCCGGCCTGGGCCCCCAAAAGGGCCGTGGACACGGTTGACTCCCTGTGCAGCCCAGAGTATATCCGACAAAATCTGCAGTGGGATCTTTTTATCACTGATCGATCGAGAGGTTCTTCTCATTTTCAGAGCTTCGAAAACTGTACTGCAATGGGCAAAAATCGGCTTGGGAAGCTTGATGGGCCTCAAGTCTTCAGTCGCGCTGTTTTTCATATTTCTGCGCACCTTTATTATTGCTCTACTCGATTAGTTGCACGTCTCCAATTAAGGAATACCGGTTTGGATCAGTGTCGGTTCACCAACGTGGTGTGAGCAGGCGCATTTCCGATTTGCCGCGAGGTTCACTCATGATTTCCTCTCCATCACCATGGAATATTATCTCTGCATCGTTTTTAAGCCCGTTGATGATAGTCGGCATATACTCTGATATGCTAATCCCTCTAAATTTTACATGGGCGGCATTACGCCCTTCTTTGTTCAAGTCCGTATCGACCATTGGTGGAACAATCTCAATTACCTTGACTGATGTGTCTTTAAGTTGCTCCCGCAGTACTAGAGAGTAAGTATGGATAGCAGCTTTTGTCGCGTTGTAGATAGGCGTATCGAGCATTGGCATAAACCCAAGCCCTGAGCTTACATTGATAATGGCTGCCGATGGTCTTTTCATTAGATGACCAATGAATAACGAGGTCAACTCTATCGGAGAAACAAAATTAATTGTAATTTCGTCTTCACCGAATTTGAGTTCGTCAATCCCTTTTTTCAGATCGATATACCTCTGTATACCAGCATTATTCACTAGAATGTCAAGGTCGGGGAAGCGACGGAGTACATCCATGGCCAGATTTTTTCTCTGCCCGGCATCTCCAAGATCACAAGATATTGCTGTGATATCTGGGAATCGCTTCTCAACCCTTGATAGCTTCTTTTTGTTGCGGCCACATACAATGACCTTGCTTTTGAATCGTTGAAAAGCTTCAGCGATGCCAAGCCCGATGCCACTGGTACCTCCAGTTACGAGAACGGTTCTATTCGAAAGTTCCATATTATCTCCTTGACAGAAGTGGTCTCCATATTCCAACTTAATTGCATTTGCTAGGTTAGTGTATTTTGAAGGAATCGAGCCTTGTTGGAGTCAGGAAGCAGTAGATAAGCTGTCGAGACAAGCTGAGCAGAAGTGGAAACTACCGCAACTCCCTGACACACACACTTGACCACCAACTTTATATTAGTCTTATAGTACTATAGTACCATTGTTAAAGGAATTGTCAATAGTTTTTAGTGTGATGTCCAAGACATGCTATAGAGTTAAAGAGTCACAATACGATGCTTTGAGTTCCTCTTCAGAGAAGTGACAACATATTACCGTGCTGCCGTGCTTTCAACAGCACAGTAGCAACAACAGGATCGATTCCATTCGGGATGGGTTCCATCTACCGGATACAACTGACTCTGAGGTCTATAAATCCGTGCTGAAGGGCAGTAAAATAGGGTCGATAAAGAAACAAGGTGAATATGATTATGACTGAAGGAGGGGAGCCATGAAAACGCTAGGCAAACTGACCATTTTTGAGAATCTTAGAGAAATTGTTGATCCTGAACATACTGCCCTGGTGCTTTGGGATTGCCAGAATGGCTTGGTCAACAACATCTTCAACCGTGAAGAATACCTGGCGAACCTGAAAACACTGCTTGCCGCTGCCCGTCGCCAGAAAATCCCTGTGGTCTATACCAAAATCAGCTTTCTGCCCGCGGGTTATCAGTCTGCCTGGAATATCTATCAAAGCATGAAACGCTTCGGTGTTGATGACCCCACGAAAATACCCGCTTTCATGAAGCCAGGTAGTCCCGAAGCCGAAATTAGCCCGGCATTGGCTCCCAACGAGGGCGAGATAGTTCTTAGCAAGCACACAGCCAACATCTTCTTCGGCACCAACTTTGAGCAATTGATGCGTTTCCATGGCGTGCAGACTGTCCTCTTTACTGGCATCGCCACTGAATACGGGGTGGAGCACAGCGCCCGTGAGGCTTCGATCCGTGGTTTCTATACTATCGTCGTCTCAGATTGCGTCTCGTCGAGCAATAAGACAGCGCACGAAATGGCGCTAAAGATAATGCCTCGCATATGTCTGGTACTACCATCGGAAGACATTCTGAAGGAATGGGCATAGCACCTTAAGGAAGGGATAATGGCTGAAATGACCATCGAAATGACGGACCTTTTTGGTAGTCGACTGGTGCTAAGCCTTATAGATTCATACTATCCACTGGACTCGCCTTCTCGTGTGCCGATATAGCATCGCTAGCTCCTAGCGTTTGGACATATTTCCGCGTCATCTGCAAGGTCATGTGACCCAACAAACATTGAAGGTTAAACTCATCAATCCCATTCCTGAGACACATAATAGCAAAGATATGCCGGAATGTGTGAGGCGAACACCGAGCATCCGTGACGCCTGACCTTTTGCCAAGGCGCTTAATTAGCGACTGGATACCCCGGGGCTTTCATGGGGTCGCTCTTCTCACTTATCCACAGCCAAGATGAGTCATCCTTTCTTTGAAGCAGATACCTCAAAATAGCCTTTTGGGTTTCCTTGCCTACCCTGACGAATCTCTCTTTGCGTCCTTTGCCCATTACTTTGATGATGCCATTGTCAAAGTCAATGTTGGTTAGCTGGACCGCGGCCAATTCCGATAACCGTAGCCCGGTATCCAAAAAAGTAAGAACAAGAGCCCGGTTGCGATATCCCCTGAAATTGTTTTCGCCGAGGACAACAAGCATCTTTCTGACATCTTCTGGGGTAAATGGCTTGATAACTTGCCTAGGCACTCGTGGCGGGTGCATCCGCTCCATGGGGCTATGCTCCAGGACATTCTCTTCAAGTAACCAGTTAAAGACCCTGTTGACACAGCCGTAATAATCGTGTACGGAGACGGCTTTCAGTCTTTCCTGGAGAAGAAGGAAAATCCGGATGTGGTTTGCAGTTACCTCTCTAGGCTCTTTAATACCCTGTGCTTGGCAAAACGCGACAAAGGTGCCAATTTTTTACGCATAATCGTCAATGGTTCACGGCGACAGTTCATTGACTTCACAGGACAGGAAAAAGGTTCTTAATTGCCCACCTAAACTGATGTCAGTGGTTATCGTGGAGATGTTGTTCAGATGCTCAAGTGCTGTATTTAGCCATAGCTGAGATTTTGAGATATTTAGATGCTCTAAAACCACACATCTTCGGGTTCCCCGGGCATTTTAGCTTTAAAATCGGGGTGAGAGGATTTGAACCTCCGACCACCTGAACCCCATTCAGGTGCGCTAC
>CAZPGJ010000003.1:41049-224361 GCA_964586515.1 uncultured Dehalococcoidales bacterium | reverse complement strand
TAGAGCACGTTCTTGGTAAGAACGGGGTCACCAGTTCGAATCTGGTTGTGGGCTTTGAAATAGAAGGAGGTTAAAATGGCTAAGAAGGTTTATGAGCGTGTTAAACCGCATATCAATGTGGGCACTATAGGACATGTTGACCATGGGAAAACTACACTGACTGCAGCCATGACCCAGGTATTATCTAAAGCAGGCCCTACAGAATTTCGGCCGTTTGATTCCATAGATAATGCTCCTGAAGAAAAAGCTCGTGGTCTAACGATTGCCATTTCCCATATTGAGTATGAGACCGAGAAGCGCCATTATTGCCATGTTGACTGTCCCGGGCATGCTGACTATATCAAGAACATGATAACCGGAGCTGCTCAGATGGATGGAGCTGTATTAGTGGTTGCTGCCGATGACGGTCCTATGCCACAAACCAGGGAACATATCCTTCTAGCCCGGCAGGTGGCAGTTCCTCGTATAATGGTGGCTCTCAATAAAGTAGATCTGGTAGATGACCCGGAGTTGTTGGATTTGGTAGAGATGGAGGTCAGAGACTTGCTTAAAAAATATCAATTTCCTGGTGATGAAATCCCTATTGTGCGAGTGAGCGCTCTTAAGTCTCTGGAATGTGGCTGCGGAAAAAGAGATTGCCAGTGGTGTGGCCCAATATGGAAATTGTTGGATGCTATAGATAGTTATATTCCGCTACCACAGAGAGAAAGGGATAAACCCTTCTTGATGCCAATAGAAGATGTATTCAGTATCAAAGGACGGGGGACTGTGCCTACAGGCCGAGTAGAACGCGGGGTGGTCAAAGCTGGTGATGAAGTAGAGATAGTAGGATTAAGAGAGACGAAGAAAACGGTGGCGATTAGCTTAGAGATGTTTCATAAGACCATGAACGAGGCAGAGCCCGGCGATGCTGTTGGAGTGCTATTGCGAGGCGTAGAACGAGATGAAATAGAACGGGGTCAGGTTCTAGCAGCGCCAGGCACGGTCAAGCCTCATACCGAAGCTGAGGTTGAAGTATATATTTTGACCAAGGAGGAAGGCGGCAGGCACACACCTTTCTTCAATGGTTATAAGCCCCAGTTTTATATCAGAACTCTGGATGTTACAGGCGAGATAAGTCTTCCTGAGGGTGTGGAGATGGCTATGCCCGGTGACAGCTTGGCTCACATGAAGATTAAGACTATTTACCCTGTAGCTATGGAGCAGGGGTTACGCTTTGCTATTAGGGAGGGTGGCAAGACAGTTGGGGCTGGTGTGATTAGCAAAGTTATTGCATAAATATCGACTCCTACGCATTTTGCAAACTTTTGAATAGATATGGCTAAGAAGAAGGGCGATTTACGCGTAATTATCCAGCTAGCTTGTAGTCAATGTTTGCGGAGAACATATACTACGACGAAGAACAAGAAGAATGACCCGCAACGGCTGGAGTTGAATAAGTATTGCCCTTCTTGTCGTGGCTATACTATTCATCGAGAAACAAAGTAGCTTATGGCAACTCATGCTAAGAAAGCAAGTGTCAAGTCCGCTCCGGCTAAAAAATCGAGGTTCAGTTTCTTTGCCGAGGTAGTAGCTGAACTGCGAAAAGCACACTGGCCAACAAGACAGGAAGCTGTGAGGTTGAGTATTTTGGTGCTCGTTGTGTGTATTGTTGTGGGAGCTATTTTGGGTGCTTTAGATTGGATTTTTACAAAACTGTTTTTGCTTCTAGGTGGTTAGTATCAATGATTGATGGGGAATGGTACTTATTATACGTCTCTTCAGGTCACGAGGAGCAGGCCAGGAGGAATTTGGAACAGCGTATCAAGTATATGGATGTGGGTGACAAGATATTTGATGTGGTGATACCCACAACTAAGGAGATTGAAATCAAAGCTGGAAAACGGCATACGATGACCAAGAAAGCCTTCCCGGGCTATATCATGGTGAATATGAAATTAGACGAACATAGCTGGGATATAGTACGCAACACTCCGGGGGTCGCTGGCTTTGTGAGTGCTGGTACTAAACCTGTTCCTTTGCCTAAACAGGAGGCGAATGCCATCCTGCAACGTATGGAGGAGGCTCCTACTGAAGTTAAAATGACTTTCAAGGATGGAGACAGTGTGCGTGTAACGAACGGACCTTTTATTGATTTCATCGGCAAAGTGGAGCAAGTTAATCCGAACAAAGGCAAGGCAGTAGTTTTACTATCGCTCTTCGGCCGGGAAACACCTGTGGAATTGGATCTCCTGGGAATAGAAAAGATATAACGTGTCCTGAGTAGGAGCCCAGAACGCAATAAAAGAGAGAATCAATAATGGCGAAGAAGGTTAAAGCAGTCATTAAGTTGCAGATACCCGCAGGTAAAGCTACTCCAGCACCACCCGTGGGGCCTGCTTTAGGGCAACATGGTATTAATATCATGGCTTTTTGTAAGGAATATAATGAACGAACTGCTTCTCAAGAAGGTTTCATCATTCCTGCTGAGATAACTGTATACGAAGATCGTTCTTTTAACTTTGTGACCAAGATGCCACCTGTTTCTGATCTGTTACGGCGTGCTCTGGGAGTAGAAAAGGGCAGCGGTAATCCTGGGACTGAGAAGATAGGCAAGATAAGTAAAGATACAGTTTATGAGATCGCGCGAAATAAAATGAAGGACCTTAATACGACTGATATTGATAAGGCAGTAAGCATTGTTGCCGGCACGGCCCGGAGCATGGGAGTTGAGGTAGAATAAATTTAGGTTCTTAAAAGTTCGTAGAATTTTGAGGGTATAAGTAAGTGATAAAACATGGTAAGAAATACCAGGAAGCTAGTAAACTTGTAGATAGGTCAAAGACCTATTCCCCTGAAGAAGCAATCGAGTTAGCTAAGAGGGCTTCCTATGCCAAATTTGATGAGACAGTTGAGCTCCATTTGAAGATGGGAGTCGATCCCCGCAGTGCTGACCAACAAGTGCGTGGTGTAATTCTACTGCCTAATGGACTGGGGAAAAAGACACGGGTGCTCGTCTTTACCCAAGGTGAGGGGATAAAATTGGCGGAGGAGGCAGGTGCTGACTATGCTGGAGCAGACGAGCTTGTTAAACAAATTGAAGGTGGCTGGCTTGAGTTTGATGTGTCTATTGCTACCCCTGATGTGATGCCTAAAGTAGCCAAGCTCGGTCGTATTTTGGGGCGGCGCGGTTTGATGCCCAATCCCAAGTCTGGCACCGTAGTGCAACCTAAAGATCTAGCTCGAGTTGTGAATGAAGCTCGTAAAGGTAGGACTGAATTTCGTTTGGATAGAACAGCTATTATCCATTTGCCCATTGGCAAGCTCAGTTTCGATAAAGACAGGCTTTTGGAGAACCTGGCGGCAGCGGTCGAAGCTATTGTTAAAGCGAAGCCCAGTGGGGCCAAAGGGCAATATATTAGAAGCGCGTTTCTGTCTACCGCCATGGGGCCAGGATTCAAACTGGATATAGCATCTGTACTTGCTGTGTCAACTCTTTTGAGTCGATAACCTAACCGCAGGCAGCGATACCTACATACGTGACAAAACTGCCGAGTTGCACATTTGAGAGAAACCTAGGAATATGTCAACACTGGTTGTGTGCAATAGTTAGTTTATTCCGATCCGGGAGCACTTCTACTTCGAAGTTAAACCTGGAACACGGAAGACAATAGATGATGAAAGCTCTAATAGTCTATATCTCTGTACACCATGGCAACACTGAAAGGGTTGCTAAGGTAATGGCAAATATTCTTGATGCCGATTTATTACAGGTGAAACAAGCTGATGCAAATATGCTTGAGCAGTATGACTTAATCGGTTTTGGCTCAGGGATTTATTTTGGCAAGCATCATAAGAATCTATTAGATTTTGTTGAGACGCTGCCTATGTTCAGAAACAAAAAGGCATTCATTTTCTCCACAAGCGGACTAAGGAAAATACGATTTATCCATAATTTTGATAAACCGTTGGAAGAAAAACTGCAACGGAAGGGTTTCGATATTATCGGCGAATTCTCCTGCAGGGGACTTGACACATACAGAGCAACTAAGATCGTTGGCGGAATAAACAAGGGCAGGCCCAACGCCAGAGATTTGCAGCAAGCGGAAGATTTCGCCAGAGGCCTGAAGAATTCTGGGGCATCATACCTAAATTAGACATTGTTGTCCGATTAACGGTTCACCAGTCGTTTACCTAATTCTTCGGCTTCCCGCATCAACGCTTCATTATTTGCAATCTCACCGGCCTTCATCGCACTGCCGTACACCATACCAACGATCTTTGCTCTTGTGTAACGGAAAGCATCTTGAAATGTTCGCAACGCATTCACACACCCGGATTTGACCGGATCAACATCCCCGTAACTCATTGCGATGGCGATCCGTTTGCCGGCAAAAGGATTCTTTGTATAAGCAGGGAGTGCATAACAGCGATCCATAAATATCTTTGTCTGAGCGGACATTGTAAACCAATAAACCGGGCTGGCAATGACCCAGGCGTCTGCCTTTATTAACTTCGGGTATATTTCTTGCATGTTATCCTTGATCGCACATCCTTTGCTATCATCCTTTTGGCAAGTGTCACAGCCCCGGCAGGGACTAATTTTCAGGGCTTGAAGAAATACGGTTTCCACTCCTGCACCAGCGGATTTTGCCCCTCGCGAAATCCGGGCTGCTAAAGTGGAGCTATTTCCCCTTCTCCTCGGACTACCTAAAATGACCAGTACTTGCTTAGTCTTTGCTTTGTTTTCCAACGACCTTGCCTCCTAAATGATATTCAGAAAACTATTACCAGCTCCTGATAACGATTTTCGTTCCTGTGGCTACCTTTTTAAATATCGTAGCGTCGCCGATCACTTTACCGAATACAGTGACTGGACTTGCCGGGCGAACTTCATCTCCTTGGCTTATGGGAGTCGGGCCGAAGAAGATGCAAAAAGCATCGCCTTCAGGCCAGTAGCCTAAATCTCCTAGGCTTACCAATTCTTGCCCAGACTCTAACTCAAGGCTAAGAGGAATCGAGAAATATATTTCGTCTCCCCAGAGATTGATGTGGCCCTTAATAGGCAATGCTTCCCAGATTGCTTGAGCCGTCTTGGTATCATTTAGCTCAGCCTCTGCTTCAGCCGTTCCGGCTATTATCCGAATTTTGTTTCCCATGCAGCCAACCCTATGAATAGGTGTATTATACTATCGGTAAGTGACAGCCGCCAGTTTTCAGCCCGTAGAACTTCAGTGAGCTGCTATAGTAGCTGTCAAAGCTACCATATGCCTCAGACTATCAGGATACTTCCAAGGAATAGGGTCACTTGTCTGAGGATAGTGATATATCCGCTGGGTTGTGTGTTACCCTTGTGCTTTCTATTAAGAGTGAGGTACCATTCTACTTGAGTACTTTATATGCCATACTTAAATAGGAATTTCGAGTTAATCTCTGGCAAGGGGGTGAAAATGAAAGTAGCTAAAGTGGACGAAATGAAAGACCTGGATAGGCGTGCCACGGAGGAATTTGGCATCTCGGAAGACCTTTTGATGGAAAACGCCGGGCAGGCGGTGTACTTCGTCATGTTGCAGGAATTCGGCATAAAGAACAACAAATTCGTAGTCTTTTGTGGGGGTGGTAATAATGGTGGGGACGGGCTTGTTGTTGCCAGGAAGATTCACTCCAATGGTGGGGAGGTAAAAATCTTTCTTCTGGATGGTGAAACCAAATTTAGAGGGGCGGCAAAAAGGAACCTTGAAATAATCTCCAGGATGCCCATAGAGATCTCCAAAGTTAGCTCAATTGACTCCGTAAGAGATAAGCTTCTTGATTCTGATGCCGTCGTGGATGCCATATTTGGCACAGGTCTGGTCCGCAAGGTCAGCGGGATATATAAAGATGTGATTCAACTGATAAACGAGAGCCAAAGTACAGTATTTAGCGTTGACATTCCTTCGGGCATAAATGGCGATACCGGGGAGGTGATGGGTGTGGCAGTAGAGGCAGACTATACTGTGACATTCGGGCTTCCCAAGCTGGGGAATATGCTTTATCCCGGCTATGAGCACTGCGGAAAGTTGTATGTTTCGCATATATCTTTCCCGCCTGCCCTCTATAATTCCCACGCCATAAAAGTGGCAATCAATAATCCAGTAGAGCTTCCCGAAAGAGCCAAAGATACTCACAAGGGCAGCTATGGAAAGGCTCTTTTTGTTGCCGGCTCCTCAAGCTATCTTGGTGCGCCATATTTCTCCGCCCTCTCTTTCCTCAAAGCCGGAGGCGGGCTTTCTTACTTGGCAACACCCAAATCTATTTCGCCATTCCTGGCAAGCAAGGGAAGCGAAATTGTCTTTGTTCCCCAAAAAGAGACGCCTTCAGGAAGCATAGCACTGGAAAACAAAGATGAGCTTTTAGAATTTTCCCAAGGAGTGGATATGGTTGTCCTGGGTCCCGGTCTTTCTTTAGCCCAAAAGACACAGGAGCTGGTGCGCAAGCTAACCCCCAAAATCAACAAGCCTCTGCTCATAGACGGTGATGGAATTACTGCCATTGCTGAAGACCTAGGGAAAATAAAAAAGAGGGAAGCACCAACGATACTCACGCCCCACCTGGGTGAGATGTCCCGAATTACCAAAATGGAGATAAGTGGGATAAATAAAAACAAGATAAATGTTTTACAGCGCACGACAAGAGAACTCAATGCCATAATTATCTTAAAGGGAGCCCATTCCCTCATAGGCTATCCCGATGGGACTGTTTTCATCAACGTAAGCGGCAACTCCGGCATGGCCACGGCTGGGAGCGGCGACATCCTGACGGGAACCATTACCGCCATGTATGGTCTGGGATTAGCCATTGAGGATGCAGTGAGGATGGGCGTGTTTATCCATGGATTTTCCGGCGATGTCGCCGCCGTAGATAAAGGTGAGGACGGGATAACGGCACAGGACATACTGGACTATCTCCCCGAAGCAATGAAGCTTTACAGAGATAACTTTGCTGAAATTTCGGAAAATCTTTATGAAAGCATCTTCGTGGTATGAGGGGTTGTCAGAATCGTAGTGCACTGCGGGGTAACAAGAAGCTTTTCCGAAATCCCCCCTTGGGATAAGAGGAGGCTGAGGAACATTCATAACCCCCCCTTATCCCCCTTATCTTAATGGGGATATTGAAATTGAAGAAGAGAGTATTTAATCTTAAGGGGGTAAGTGGAAAGTTCTTCTAAGTTTCCCCTCTTAAGGTAAGAGGGGAAAGGGGAGTTATAAAGCAGAGTCCAATTTATTGGGCTAGGTATGGCACAAAGACAGCTTGATGTTTTGCTGCCTGAGCGGAAGGAAGGTGGAAAAATGAAGGCGATGGTGCTCGAGAAAATCTCATCAGTCGAAGAAAGGCCTCTGAAGCTGGTAGATTTGCCCGAACCTGTTCCCGGGCGGGGCCAAATTTTGGTCAGGGTCTCTGCCTGCGGAGTCTGTCACACCGAGCTTGATGAAATTGAAGGCCGAGTTGCACCTTCCAAATTTCCCATGATTTTAGGTCATGAAATTGTTGGCAGGGTGGCAGGCTTGGGGCCGGGGGCAGGCAAATTCAAAAAAGGCGATAGGGTGGGGATTGCCTGGATTAATTGGGCTTGTGGTCGTTGTCCCTTTTGTCTCAAAGGCGAGGAGAATCTCTGTGACACGGCAAAGTGGACGGGGAAAGATGCCCATGGCGGCTATGCCCAATATACCGTAGTGTCAGAAGATTTTGCCTATCCCATTCCCGAAAGGTTTGCCGATGTGAAAGCGGCTCCGCTTCTATGTGCCGGGGTGATTGGCTACCGCGCCTTAAGGCTCTCCAGGATGGAAGACGGCAAAGTGCTTGGACTTTATGGCTTTGGAGCCTCCGCTCATATTGCGATTCAGGTGGCTAAACATAAATATCCCAACGGCAAGGTTTTCGTCTTTACCCGACCCAACCAGAAAGAGCACCAGGATTTAGCCAGGAAATTGAGGGCGGACTGGATTGGGGCCACGGGCGATACTCCCCCGGAAAAGCTCAACTGTGCCATTGACTTTACTCCTGTGGGAGAGCCCGTGCGTGAAGCGCTAAGGAATTTACAAAAGGGGGGAAGGGTGGTCATAAATGCCATTCGCAAGACGACGCCTGTCCCAGAATTAGACTACACCAAGCATCTCTGGTATGAGAAGGAAGTGAAAAGCGTGGCTAACGTGACCAGAAGGGATGCTCAGGAATTTCTTCCCCTGGCTGCCGAAATTCCCATTATGCCTGAGACTCAGGAATTTAAGTTGGAAGAGGCCAACGAAGCCTTAATCCTGCTCAAGGAAGGCAAAATCTGCGGGGCCGGAGTCCTGAAAATAACCGAATGACAAGAGGCAAAGGCTTCGCAATGACAGAAGGAGGAACTCAGGATGATACGAGATTTAATATTAAAGAACAGAAGCTACAGGAGGTTTTATGAGGAAATTGACATAAAACTTGAAACGCTGAAAGAACTGGTTGACCTTGCCCGACACTCAGCGTCGGCAATGAATGCCCAACCGCTTAAATATATCCTTTCCTGTGAGCCTCAGAAAAATTCGCTGATATTCCCGCATCTGGCCTTTGGTAGGTATCTCGCCGATTGGTCCGGTCCCTGTGAAGGGGAGAGGCCATCGGCATATATTACTATTCTTGGGGACGCAAAGATAAGCCGGTTTATCGACTACGACGCTGGAATAGCAGCCCAAAGTATCATGCTGGGGGCAACTGAGAAAGGGTTGGGTGGCTGTATTATTGCTTCAATAGATAAAAAAGGACTTTATAAAGCTTTAGAGATACCGCCGCGATATGAGATACTGCTTGTCCTGGCTCTGGGCAAGCCCAAAGAAAAGGTAGTGATAGAAACGGTTGGCCCCAGCGGAGATACCAAATACTGGCGTGATAGCAAGGGTGTGCATCATGTGCCGAAGCGACCGCTGGATGATATAATCATAGTCTAGATATGTGCTGAAGGGAAGGCAATAGCATCATGCTACGCTATTTTATTTGGACTATCGGTTGCCAGATGAATAAGGCAGAATCCCAGCAAATAGCTGGCTACCTAGATTATGCTGGCTATCAGGCAGCGACTTCTTTTTCCAACACCGATTTGGTGGTTCTCAATACATGTGTGGTAAGACAAAGCGCTGAGAATAAGGTCTTAGGCACCCTGAGTCTATTGAAAGGCCTGAAAAGTGAACATCCTAATCTCCAGATACTTGTTACCGGATGTTTGGTCAATTCTGACTCCCAGGAATTGCAGAAACGATTTCCTCACGTTGATTTACTATTTAAGCCTGGTGATTACCTTGGGCTACTTGCCTGGGGGCAAAGGCAAGGCATACCTATTGTTGAACAGGGATTGCTTCGCTACCCTCGCAATGACGCTGGGATGGTTCCCTCGCCATACGCTCTTATCCCCATCATCCAGGGCTGTGATAATTTTTGCTCATATTGCATTGTCCCCTACAGGAGGGGAAGAGAGGTAAGTCGCCCTGTGTGGGAAATAGTCTGTGAAGTGAAGGAGTTAGTAAGACGAGGCGTAAAAGAGGTAACTTTGGTGGGGCAGAACGTTGATTCTTACGGACACGATTTGCCCGGGCATCCCGACCTTGCTGATTTGCTGGGCGAATTAAGCAGCATAGATGAGCTTGCCAGGATTCGCTTTCTGACAAATCATCCCAAGGACATAAACCGGAAGCTCATTGAGGCTATGGCCTCTTTAAACAAAGTTTGTGAGCATCTGGAGCTGCCGGTTCAATCAGGGGATGATAATATATTGAGAGCTATGAAGAGAGAGTATACTGTGGAACGATATAGAGAGCTTATTCACGCCATTCGACATAAGGTTCCTCAGATATCCTTGAGCACAGATATAATCGTGGGCTTTCCTGGAGAAACAGAGGAGCAATTTGAGCACAGTCTATCTCTGGTCGGGGAAACGATGTTTGATGTTGTTCATGTGGCAGCTTATTCTCCTCGCCCAGGCACCATTGCCTGGCGGGAATATCAAGATGACATTCCTGCAGAAGTTAAGAAGGAAAGGCTCAATAAGATTGAAGAGCTTCAAACGGCTATAGCTAGTGAGATTAACTCGAAACTTCGAGACAAGGAGGTGGAGGTGTTGGTAGAAGGTAGAAAGGGCGGGAAATGGTTTGGGCGCACCCAGAGTAATAAGCTGGTATTCTTTGGAGATGTTGGTGACTGGCTGGGCCGATTAGCGAGAGTGCAGATTGAGAAGACAAGTCCTTGGTCGCTGGGAGGCGACGTTAAAAAATAATTAATTAAAGGAGGGTATATGTCATCACAAAGTCTAGGAACATGGGGAATGGTTATCTTTTTGGTAGCAATTTTTGCCATTATGTATTTCTTGATGATCAGGCCGAGGCAAAAGCAACAAAGAGAACACGAGGAAATGACGAAGGAGCTAAGAGCGGGAGACAGAGTGATTATAGCTGGCGGGATTTATGGGCAAATTGAAAGTCTTGGTGAAGATACTATAATTCTGAAAGTAGAGTCAGGAGCAACAATGAAGGTTGCTAGAAGCAGTATACTTGGCAAACAAGAAGTTGAGGAAAGTGGTAAGGGAATATTCTGACATTTATGCCTGAAGAATCTTCTCTAGGCCGCCTCTTTTCTCCCCGCAGTGTTGCTATCGTGGGAGCTTCTTTAAACCCTGTTTCCAGTGGATATCAATTCACGCGTTTCCTTATAGACCACAGCTTCCAGGGCAAACTTTATCTGGTGAACCCAACATCAAGTGAGATTCTTGGGCTTAAAGTCTATCCTAGTCTAACAGAAATCCCTGGGTCTAATCTGGACTACGTGATCTCCTGCATACCTGCCGAGGGTGTCTTGTCTTTGCTCGAGGATTGCGGCAAGAAAAATGTCAAGCTTGTCCACCTATTTACAGCCAGGCTGAAAGAGACAGGAAGAGATAAAGAGACAAAGCTTCAAGGTGAAATCTTGGAAAAAGCGAGAAAGCTGGGCATTAGAATTCTCGGGCCAAATTGTATGGGAATCTATTACCCAAAGTTAGGTTTGTCTTTTAATCACGAGCTACCCAGAGAAAGTGGACCGGTGGGGGGATTTTTTCAGAGTGGTGGGGGAGCTGGAGAATTTGCCCGCTACGCTGCTTTAAGAGGAGTCCAGTTCAGTAAAATCATAAGCTATGGTAATGCCTCAGACATTGACGAGGCCGAGTTATTAAACTATTTTATCTATGATAGTGAAACAAAGGTAATTGTTTCTTATATCGAGGGAGTTAAGGATGGCAGGAAATTTATTGAGGCATTGGCACTGGCTGCGAAAAAGAAGCCAGTCATAATTCTCAAGGCGGGAAGGGGTAGAACGGGGGCAAAATTAGCGCTCTCCCATACTGCATCGCTAACTGGCGCTGTCAAGGTTTGGCAAGCAGTGTTAAAGCAATATGGGGCCATTATGGTCAGTAATTTTCAAGAGCTAATAGACCAGGTTGTTGCGTTTACCTTTTTGCCGCCTGTCACCGGGAGGAGAGCAATTGTTGCCGGAGGTGGTGGTGGCAAGAGCATGGTCTCAGCCGATGTTTGGGAAGAGGAGGGCTTCGAGTTACCAGAATTAACTGTGGAGTTCAGAAAGAAGCTTAAGGAGACGATCCCTGAGCTCTGGGATTGGGTCAGAAATCCGATAGACGCCTCTCTTTTTATAGGCACACCTGTGGTGGACATAAACGTGCTGGAGTGGCTTAGTAATGAAGACGGATTTGATATTTGGGTTGCCAATTTGACCCAGGACGACCCTTTGCCCAACGATATATGGGAAAAAGTGCTGGCAGCGAATTTTTTGCACAGCACACTGGCAATTAAGAAGAAAGGTAAGCCTGTAGTCTGCATTATTGAAACGGGAGAAATTGGTTTGGTGGAGATGGAAAGCTGGAAATGGAGAGCTATCGCTGAGACGAGAAGAAAAATTATTAACCAGGGTTTAGCTGTTTTCCCTTCTCCGGAGAGGGCGACCAGAGCAATAAGGAGGCTAGTAAATTACTGGGCATGGCGAGAAAATGAAAACTAATCATTGTGATTATATTATAGTTGGCAGTGGCATTGCCGGGCTTTATATTGCCTTGCTTGCTATAGAACGGGGCAGTGTTCTTATCCTGACTAAGGGCAGCATAGATGACTGCAACACCAAATATGCTCAAGGTGGCATTGCTGTGGCCATGGGCAAGGATGATTCACCCGAGCTCCACTTCAAAGACACCGTGGCTGCTGGAGATGGCTTGAATGATGCCGAAGCAGTGCGCATTTTGACTGATGAAGCCGCTGATTGCGTCGCTGACTTAATCAAATTTGGAGTGCCTTTTGACACTGTGGACGGTGAGATCACCTTAACCAGAGAGGCAGCTCATAGTGTCCCACGCATTATGCATGCTGGCGGAGATGCCACCGGGGAGTATATCGAGATTACCTTAAGCCGCCAGGTGCGTTCTACTCCTATCAAAGTCCTGGAAAATTGCCTGGCCAGCGAAATTTTAGTCCGGAATGGAAAAGTAGCTGGCGTGAGAGCTCTTGATTGCCGCACTGGCTCTGTGGAAGAGTACCACTGCCGATTTCTCGTCTTAGCTACTGGTGGTGCTGGGAGGTTGTTTAAATATACCACTAACTCCGATGTAGTCACTGGCGATGGGATAGCGGTGGCTTTTGAAGCCGGTGCCGAAATAAGTGATATGGAATTTTTCCAGTTTCATCCCACCGTTCTTCGCCTGCCTGGAGTAGCTCCTTTCCTCATCTCGGAAGCGGTCAGGGGGGAGGGTGGCATACTTAGAAATGTGGAAGGCCATCGTTTCATGCCAGGTTATGCTGTTGAGGCTGAACTGGCGACCAGAGATGTAGTAGCTCGCAGTATCGTCTATGAGATGAAGAAGACCCACAGCGATAGAGTTTTTCTGGACGTTACCCATTTGCCATCTCGGTTAATTACCACCCGCTTTCCCCATATATATCGCTTTTGTCGGGATCATGGCCTGGATATCACCAAGGGGCTTATTCCCGTAGCCCCAGCCGCCCATTACCTTATGGGAGGGGTGAAGGTCAATATTTGGGGAGAGACAAATATCCTAGGGTTATTTGCTGCTGGCGAGACCGCCTGCACTGGAGTGCACGGTGCTAACAGGCTGGCATCAAATTCCCTGCTGGAGTCAGTTGTTTTCAGCAAGAGAGTGGTGCAAAGGACTGAAATGACTGCCTCACCTAGTCATTGCGAGGAGCGGAGCGACGAAGCAATCTCCTGTTGCCTCCCCGAACGTGAGGCGCTACCCAAGGTGCCACCGCTTAATCTACCCAACCTACAGTCCCTTATGTGGGATAAAGTGGGAATCATTCGTTCTGGCGAAAGCCTCAAAGAGGCGGCAGGTATTTTGACCACCTGGGAAAGCCTCCTGCCTCAACCCAGTGACCGCCCCTCCTATGAACTAAATAATTTGGTATTGTGTGCCAGATTTATGACTGAGGCTGCTTTGCTCCGCGAAGAAAGTCGTGGCGCTCACTTCCGCACAGATTTCCCCCAGACTTCGCCGGAATGGCAACGGCACATCGTTTTTAGGAAAAATGTCAGCAAATAAGCTCCAGATTGAAGAAATTATCAACTGCGCCTTAGCTGAGGACCTTGGTAAGGGCGATGTTACTACTGAGGCTTTGATACCTGGCAACCAGCGAGGGACTGGCTTTATTGTGGCTAAGAGAGAAGGCGTTTTGGCTGGTATAGAAGTAGCTAAACAGGTTTTCCATCGGGTTGATCCAGGGCTAAAGGTGGAGGTCCTTCTAGAAGATGGGGCCAGAGTTAAGCCGGGCAGTAAAGTAGCCGGAGTGTCAGGCAGCATTGCCAGCATTCTCAAGGCGGAAAGGATAGCCCTAAATTTTCTCCAGCGCTTGAGCGGCATTGCCTCGGAGACCAATCGTTACGTGGAAAGAGTCGAAGGATTGCCGGTGCGCATTATGGATACCAGAAAAACTACCCCGGGCTTGAGGTCGCTGGAAAAGTATGCCGTCAGGATAGGTGGTGGTGAGAATCACCGTATGAATTTAGGTGATGGTATACTCATTAAGGATAATCATCTGGCAGCGCTCCGCAACCAGGGACTAAATATCAAGCAGATCGTAGCCAAAGTCAGGGGAAACGCCCCATCGTCATTGCGAGGAGCGAAGCGGCGAAGCAATCTCCAAGCAGGGCAGGTTGAAGTGGAGGTAGAGGCTGCCACTGTGCCGGAGGCTTTAGAAGCCGTGAAAGCTGGGGCAAATATCGTCATGCTTGACAACATGAATCTCGAGGATATGCGTAAGGCGGTAAAGGCTATTCATGGACGTGCTTTGATTGAAGCCTCGGGTGGAATTACGCTGGGCAATGTTCGGGCTGTAGCTGAAACCGGCGTTGATTTTATTTCCATTGGTGCCCTTACCCACTCCGCCAAAGCCTTGGACATTAGTTTGGAACTTGAATTGCACGCTAAGGGATGACGACTTTATTGGGCCATGGTGTTTCTATATATTTTCCTGCTATCTCACACGGAACATGCAGCACAAATGACCAAGTTAATAGATTTGCGCTAAACAGCCCTTTCTTGGTTAACTCGATATGTTCTCTATCTGATTTTACAATTCCAAGAAATTTCAAAACTTCCAAAACCTTGCCAAACCTACCGATTTCATCGTTAAACTTCCCGCCAAATTCTGTCTCAAAGTCACTTAAGTCAAAACCTTTACAAACGAAAAGCCTAGCAGCAATCCAGCGGATTATGCGCTCCTTAACATCTACCTCTCTTTCACCAGCTATAGGCAAATTCCCGTTTAGAATGCTGCGGATATATTCTCTGACTGAGCAGGTATTTTGATATTCATAGCTGCCAGTAAAACCCATAGCTCCACAACCAAAACCAAGAAGTGGGCCTTCCATTTCTAAGTTCACAGTGGCATATTTTTCGCTGGTTCTGCTGAATCCATAAATTTCCAGCGGTTTATAGCCTGCGTCCTCGAGAACATCAAAAGTCTTATAGAACATTCTTTTGAACACCCTTTTGCTTGGTTGGGATTCAAGAGAGCCATCTTTTAACCTCTGATATATTGGCACGAAGTGGGTTACCAAAAGCGGGTAGGTTGTTATTTCATCAACATCCTGTTCAGCAGCTATTTCAAGGTCTTGTATCCAGTCATCAACCGTTTGCCCCGGTAGCATATACATGAGGTCTATATTTATGAAGTTAAAACCAGCTTTGCGGGCATTTTCTATCGCTTCCAAGGAATCCTCCACTGAGTGTGTTCTGCCTAATATTTTAAGGTTTTTCTTATGGAAAGATTGGACTCCTATGCTGAGTTCTTTAATGCCAGCTTCAACAAGTCTAAAAGCCTTCTCCTTTGTCATATCCTGAGGATTTGCTTCTATCCCAAACCCAGCTTTTTCATCTATTTCAAAACGCTGATTTAAGGTATCCAAGATATCCTGGTATTGGCTGGGATTTAAAAGGCTTGGCGTCCCTCCTCCAGCATGGATGCTGACTACCTTTAACCCTAAGCCATCCAGGAGTTTCCCATACATTCCAATCTCATTTTTGAGAGCCTCAAGGTAACTGTTAGCCAATCCTTCATTCCATAAAGTTCTCACGTAGGGACAAGCAGGGCATAAGCTTTTACAGAATGGAATGTGCAAATATACGCCTATCTCGGTCTTATTATTGAGTGAATTCTTAAGTGATTCCGCACTAAGACCTTCAGGTTTTAAAAACGTGCTCTTAAAGGCTTTTTTGGCGATAAAACTCCAGATACCGAAGGCATCCTGGTCTAAAATCATTTCTACCTCCTTCAGTCGAAGCTTGGGACGTTGGTTTGCAATTAAATAAGTTCCTTTTCCAGTGCCAGGCCATGAGCCTTGAGCAAAGAGATATCATTGAGAATGCTTGTGGTATCGTCTTCGGTCACTATTTTCCCTTCATCCAAATATCTTTTCGTTAGCTCCGTAATGTTGGTGCTGATGCTCATGTAGGTGCGGATGACGATGCACCAGTTCCTTATGCCTGTGGGAATGTTCATGAACGAGATTAGTACGAAGAAGAAAATTGGGGTCGGAAAGGAATTCTTCCGGCTTACCGTCTGCTAGTATGTTATGTTCAGTCCCCAAGACAATTACGCGGTTAGCCATCTCCTCAACAATATCAAGGTCCTGAGTACTGAAAACTATGCTCTTTCCCTTGTCGGCCCATTGAATTAGGAAGTCGATAAGATTTCCCTGGCTCCACGGGTCTAGACCAGTTGTAGGCTCGTCAAGCAATAGAACCTGGGGACGCAGAGAAAGCACACAAGCCAAAGAAACCTTCTTTTTCTCTCCACCGGATAGAAGATAAGGCGGACGCTCTCTTAGATGGGTTATATTCAGCAGTTCCAAGACTTCTTTACTTCTGGATATTACTTCGTCTTTTGAAATTTCCAACTGGAGGGGGCCGAAAGTTACCTCATCCCAAACCGTGGGAGAAAAGAGTTGCACGTCCGGGTCTTGAAAAACCAGACCTACCCGGCGGCGAAATTCCGAAACAAAAGTTGCTTCTTTGAATGTCTTCTCAGAAAGAGGTTGCCCAAAAGCCAGCAATTCTCCATTCGTAGGGAATATAAGTCCATCCAGTAATTTCAGTAGGGTACTCTTGCCAGAGCCGTTAGCTCCTATCAGAGCTACCAATTCCCCCGGCATAATAGAAAAGTTTATTTGTCTCAAGGCAGCTATATTCCCGGGATAATTATAGCTAAGGGTTTTTGCCTCGAAAATACATGCTGTGTCCAATGTGTTTATAGATGGTTACTCCATAACAAAATTGATGCGATGATTAGGGCAAAGACTACCCATATGAAATCGCGGCGCTTCAGGCTAAGAGCATTCAGTACACGCACCTCGCCTTGGTAACCTCGGGAAAGCATGGCGAGATAGACCTCCTCACTCAAATGTTGTGACTTGACCATAGTCGTGGCTAAGGCTCGAGTCAGCCATCGCCGGTTTTCTCCGCTGGAGAAACTCCCTATGGTACGGCTTCGCCGTGCCAAGAACATAGTATTGGTAGTATGCAGTAAGAGGAATATATAGCGGTAAGTCATGCCCAGGATATCTACAAGAAGCGAGGGCATACGAAACCAGCGTAATGCCACAAGGATGTTCGCCCAAGTGGTGGTTAGGATGAGAAGAACCCCAAAAGATAGCGAATCACTTACTCTAAGGAACAGGAGCCCAGCGGTGAGGGCTCCTGGTTCCGTGATAATGACCCTACCGGCAATAGATACTAGAGGCGCTCCCGGTGTGATAAATAGGGCTGGGAGGGCAATCACCGCGGTAAAGATAGGGATAAATAGCATTATCCGTTTCAGGAAAAACCCCAGCGGCACTTTAGATAGTAAGCTGAAAGATAAAATAAGAACAAATATAACCCCCAGTATCCACAGGCTACGTGCCAGGCCAACTACAACAATAAAAAGGACCAATGTTGCTACCTTGACCCGAGGGTCAAGACGTTGGAGTAATCCTGGAGCCCGGCACAGGTCTTCGGCTAGAATGACAGATTCCAAGGTATGGGTAAAGCTTGAAATATTCTTGCCAAGAAAACCTTCGCCTTTCACTTTATGTGTTCCTATTGGATCGGTGTCTGTTTTGTGCGTAAATTCTTACGGCTGAGCCGTCGGCCAAGCATCCAGAGAAGGAAAACTACTAGAGCAATACCTACCACGGCGGAAAGAATATATCCGATGACTGCTCCCATCCTGGGGAAGCCATAGTCCGGCAGTGGAGCCGGCCACCATCCGGCTAATTTTTCCAATCCCTGGGGAATGAAACCCAATCCCATGTTCTTCAACTCATCTACTCCCCATTCGCCCCAGGCAGTGCCTGATGCCAGGAGTCCCAGCGGAGTAGCCAAAGCCAATACACCAAGCGCTCCCCAGAGAATCCAGAGTTTACCCTCTTTCTTTCTCGTGGCGTCCGCTTTGATAAGACTTGGGTGAGAGCGCTGCAAATATGCGACCACCCCACCTGTTACCGCAGCTTCAATCGGACCCGCCACAGCCAGGTGTGCAATCACCATTGCCGGTAGAGCCACACTTAGACCGTACGGAGCATAGAGGGGAGTGCCATTGACAGTGTGAAAAAGAGCCGGCTGAATGCCGAGTTCCATTCCGGCAACGGCAGAGGCTACTACTATACCCACATAGCTTCCTATGACCGCTCCTAATATACGACGGGGTGATGTTATTTCGGAATTACTGGATATTACCTTATAAATGAAATATCCCACCAACGGCATGACGATAGCCATGTTAAAGCAATTAGCACCGAAGGTGAGCAGACCACCATCACCGAAAAACAATGCCTGTATTCCCAGGGCTACCGAGACACCCAAAACGGCAGCCCAAGGCCCCAGCACGATGGCTAGAAGCGTCGCGCCTACCGCATGCGCGGTCGTGCCTCCAGGTACAGGGACGTTGAACATCATTAAAACAAAGGAGAAGGCAGAGAAAAGGGCAAGCACCGGCACAGTGCGGCTAGTTAGAACTTTATGGACGCGGTCAACAGCCAGATACCAGAAAGGCGCCGAGACAGCATACATTGTTCCACAGGTGGCTGGACTTAGATAACCGTCAGGTATGTGCATGGAATCACCTCCTTCAAGAAATTACAACCGTTTGCTGTTGCAACTAATTGCAGTACAAATCAAAAAATTTGTCACGTTTCAAAACCCATTATTTAAACACCAGCGGGATTCTTTATCTTATCAGCAATGACCAGATATCGTTCTGGGCTGTCCTCGAAGTAGGTTATCTTCAATCCCGCCTGTTTTAGCAGCCCTCTTAGCTGAGATTCATCTGGTAGAAGGTCACTGGCGACTATGCCACCGATGGATTGATGAAGCTCGTTAACCATCGCTCGACTCATGGTGTGGCAGATGACTAGCCGGCCATTATTTCTGAGCACCCGGGCTATTTCCTCTAATGCCTTGACCTTGTCGTTAAAATGAGGAAAGACGCTGTTGCATATAGCCAGGTCCACAGAATTATCAGCTAGGGGAATGGCGAGCACATCAGCCTGAGCGAAACCAACGATAGACGGGAAGTTTTTGGCTTGCGCTTGACCCAGCATCTCCGTGGAAAAATCCAGGGCGACAATTTTTCCCTCGTCACCCAGCTCTGCGATTAGAAAGGGTAAAAGGACGCCCGTACCGCTGCCGATATCAAGCACATGATATCCGGGTTTAATACCCAGTTCCTTGACGATGCTGCCTAGACACTTCAACCTCTCCGGGGTAAGCTCTTTATCCCAGGCTGGGGCTAGTTGGTCGAAGTATTCTTGAAGTTGCATAGCTAACCTGCTAACTGAGTTTGCTGCCATCCCTTCACCTTTCTCTTAGGCGAGAATGCCGTAGCTAGGCCGAAGATAATAGAAGAAGTTATCACTATGGCGGCACCCGTGGGAACGTCAAAGAAATACGAGGCTATAAGTCCAGCCCAGCAGGAAATAACGCCAAAACCAATAGCGATAAGGAGCATCCGCTTTAAGCTATAGGTAAGTTGATAGGCAGCGGCGGCGGGATTGAGAATGAGGCAAAAGATAAGTAGACCGCCGATGCTTTGCAGCGAGGCAGTTATGGTCACACCGGTGGAAAACAACAGGCCATAGAAAATAACCGTCGCTGGTATGCCTACGGCTACAGCTACTTCCCGATGGCAAATCACTGCCTGAATTTCCTTATAGAAAACGGCCACCAGTCCAACTATTACACCTGTTATAACGGTCAAAAAGATGATGTCCTGTTGTGTAACGGTCAATATACTACCCCAGAACAGGTTTAAGGCTTCGGTCCTGGCCCCGTGCATCAGTCCCATGAACAGGAAAGCAAGTCCCAGCATGAAGGAGAAAATAATACCTATGGAGGTATCGAGACTTAATTCTCCACGGTCAGCCACGGGTCCGATAATGGCTGCTGCGGCCAGGCTGAAGAGCAAGGCACCAATCAAGGGGTTAAACCCCAGCCAGAGGCCGAGGAGTGCTCCGGCAAAAGCGGCATGGGCAATGCATACCCCGATAAAAGAGAGATGCATGGTAACGACGAAGACGCCCACCACAGCACAGGTTACGCCGCCCAGTATCCCGGCCAGAATGGCCATCTGCATGAAATGGTATTGAAAAATAGACAAATCCATATCGCTCTTACCTTAACTCCCAAATGTCAACAACCGTCTCCGTTACTGAGATTGCCACGCCCCGACAAGTCGGTGCTCGCAATGACACTCTTTTTTGTCATTGCCTGTCACTTTTGTCACTGCGAGGAGCGAAGCGACGAAGCAATCTCAGTTGGTACTGAGATCGGAGCTCCGTAAAGCTGACTCAACACCTCTTCCCTGAGCATTGACTCCGGGCTGCCTTGCTGCCATATCTTACCGTCCTTCATTAGAATCAGTCGGTGGCAAATAGAGGGCAGTGTTCTAAGGTCGTGGGTGACAAACAGAGTGGTCGTATGGTATTCCCTGTGAATGAGTTGTATCAAGCTTAAGATCTCACGTTGAGCTTTTTGGTCTATGGAGGCTGTCGGCTCATCGAGAAGAAATATCTCAGGCTGCTGGACTAAAGCTCGGGCAATGGCTGCCCTCTGGTATTCGCCTCCGGATAGATGTCCTATCGGGCGTTGGGATAAATGAGCTATGCCCACCATTTCCAATACCTCGTCCACTGTTTCCCATTGGGCCCGCGTCGGCCGGTGGAATAGTCCCAGGCGGCCATAGCAGCCGACCATTACCGTCTCTCTGACATTGATGGGCAACCTGGGGTCGATGCGCTCTACTTGGGCCACATAACCTATACGCTTTCTTAAACTAATGCTATTTCTCCCATTCAGCCGCGACCCCAGTACCCAGGCCTGGCCATGGACCAATTTGCCCAGGCCATTGACTATTGTCAGCAAGGTAGTCTTGCCGGCGCCGTTAGGTCCGATAATACCGATGAATTCTCCCTTCTTCACCTCCAGCGACACGCCCTGTAGGGCCACATCTTCCCTGTAGGAAACTACAGCATCTTGAATCCTGATGACCGTGTTATCCATATTGTGCCCTCCATTCACTCAAAGCTCCCAGCAGTAAATTCACGTTCTTATCTATTGCCTTCTCCCAGGTTCCCGTGTTTGCGAAGCCGCCGGGGAAGTTGGATATGGTTACCGGGATGGCTTGGACATCCTGTTCGATAGCTGCGCCTAGCGTTTTGGAACCGCTCTGGAGATTATCGATGATCAAAGCTGCACCGGCTTGTTTAGCCTCGGTTACCAATTGGGCCACATCGGCCGGACTTAAGTCTTCCGGCCGACCGAAGGTAGCCACGACATCAAAGCCGGCCCACTCCACGAATCCCGCTTGCATCTCGGCGCAGATTACTTTTACTCCGTCTACTCCGGCTCCTTGCAATTCATTTTTCACTTGGTCGCCATAAGCCAAAATAGCCTGTTCCCTGTCTGCAGCTCTCTGCTGATAGTACGCAGCGTTCGCCAGGTCCATCTCCTCTAGGGCCTGAGCAATTTTGCCTACTGCTTCAGCCTGGACCGCGGGTACCATCCAGTTTCCTGTGACATTAATAATCGTGACGGTAAGGTTGGGGTTTTCCGCAGCTTGGATCGCTCCGTTGATATTTGTGAAATTCTCCTGGTAATCGTGGATGAAAAGGGCTTTGCAGTTAGCCAGTGCCGCGATATCGCTCGGCTCCACATCGTAATGGCCCGGACACACGCCCGGCGGTATAAGGGTACGAGTTTCCAGTTTGTTACCAGCTACATCCTGAATGATGTTGGCGATAAGCGAGCTCCCGGCCATGATATCAACCGAAGGCTGGGCATGGTGGGCACGGACCAGGAACGTCGCTGAAGCCCCTACAACGGCTGCTATCAGCAAGCCTATCAGAATTTTTTTCCTCATAATTCTTCCTTTCAACACCCTTTATAATTGCAACTAATTGCAATTATAGGGCAAAAAAATTAATCCTTTTCCAGTTGTATTTGAGACTTCAAGAAGTCTATCCGTCGCACCTTGCCCTGAAAAACCTTCTTTTCTCCAAAAAGGGTCTCTACTTCTACTTGCCGGTCGGCAATTGTCAGGCGGGCGATGTCCTCCAGAATTGGCTTGTCACCTTCTTTAGTCTCATAAAGTTTAGCCATGCACATCCTGATGTCCCCCCTTGCTCTTTGACAGGGCCTGTTTTGCTTTCGTGAGTTCGTCGCTAACCGAAGCCATCTTGGTGGCTGCTTTTTGTAACTGTTGGGCTACCTCAGTGGATGATGAAGCAACTTTATCAGCCCAATCACGGAACTCTTTCTCATGCTCGCCGTTGTGTTCAATCCAGTAGTCGAGCAGAGTTCGCACTTTCTTTTGAATGTCATCCATAGCAATATTCTTATTCACGATGCTTAGTCAGGCTTGCCCCTCTTTTTCCTGCGGCACTTACTGCACTCTCCTGAAATGGCCAGGTGTCTTAAATCGGCATCGAAGCCATATTTCTGAAGCAAGGTGTCTTTGAGCGGATAGAGTGTAAGCTCCTCCAGGTCTATTATCTTGCCGCAGCTACGGCAAACGAGATGATGGTGATGCCCTTTCTCAGCAA
Source organism: uncultured Dehalococcoidales bacterium (assembly GCA_964586515.1). Taxonomy (GTDB): domain Bacteria; phylum Chloroflexota; class Dehalococcoidia; order GIF9; family AB-539-J10; genus RBG-13-51-36. The sequence goes on along the minus strand of CAZPGJ010000003.1, from coordinate 201,750 downwards.
CATGATAGCGGACACGTCCTTCGCCAAAGTTGGTTTCCGTAACTAAATCTAATTTCTTCAGCAGTTCTAGAGTGCGATAAACAGTGGATATATTGGCGTAGGGATAACGACTGTGTAATTGCTCGTAGAGCTCTTCGGCGCTGATGTGCTTGTCGGCATTATGAAGTGCCTCGATGACCAGCATACGCTGGGGAGTTAAGCGGTGTCCCTTTTCGTGAAGAGTTTTCTGACAGCTCATTTCAAATTGATTATAAATAACAGTTTAGCTTTCCCAACCCTGTATTAAATACGGGGGTAGTAATTCGGTTTTTTCCGATAAGTTCCCTCTTAAAAATTAGGGTCTCTCCCATCCCCCTTAGAATAAGGGGGATAAAGGGGGTTACTTCCATAACTCCCCCGCCTGCCAAGCCTTGGCGGGCAGGCCTTTCCCCCTCTTAACTTAAGAGGGGGAAATCTTGGAAAAACTTACCTGTGAAGATTATAGCAAAAAGGAAAAATTATTGCAACAAGTTGCAAATGCTATCACAACCCCACCTGTCATTGCGAGGGGTGGAAGCCCCGAAGCAATCTCGCAAAGTTCCGTAAGTGAGGATTTATTCTCCGCCAGAACAAGGCGGCATATAAAATGCCGTTCTTTTCATCTGTCATTTTGCTTTTTGCATTTTGACTTCTATTTGTTCCTGCTTTCCAGCAATATGGTGACCGGCCCGTCATTATAGATTTCCACCAGCATGTGCTCCTGGAAAAGCCCGGTTTCTACCTTGAGCCCTGTGGAGCGGACCTGCTCCACGAAAAACTCGTATAATTCCTTAGCCAGGTCCGGTGGGGCGGCGGCGGTGAAGTCGGGTCGTCTCCCCTTGCGTGAGTCAGCCAGAAGAGTAAACTGGCTTACTATTAGAATATCTCCCCTTATATCTAGCGCCGAGAGGGCAAATTTGCTTGACTCGTCGGCAAAAATACGCAGGTTGACCACTTTGTTTGCCAGGTAGGTAGCATCTTCCTTCGCATCACCTTGAGCAACGCCGAGAAAAACCACCAGCCCCGGCCCAATCCTGCCTACTATTCTGTCTTTGACGCTTACCGAGGCTCGCGAAACCTGCTGCACTAATGCTTTCATCTCGATTTAGCTCATATAATTCCACCCACGAAAATCCTGCGATTTTCGTGGGTGATATTATTATGCCACCATCTCAAATTTATTTCCGCATGTGCTCGGCTTCTCGTGGTATTCTGGGGACATAACAGCTAATTGGTATGGTGCCCTTGGAATTCACCTAAATCTTTTGCAGTTTAGAAATTCGGTTCGAAATGGATGGATGCGAATAGGTATCACGATTGACATCAATGTGTTTCGCTTCTGCGAGTTTCCTCAATCCTTTTATCACTGGGTTAATGCCCACAAAGGTGGCAGCGATTGCGTCAGCCTCGTCCTCAAAGTGCCAGCTCACCTCGGGTAAGATTAACCCGTATGCAGAGAACAGCAGTAATAAATTGACAAGGCCAGGCAAGTGTAAGAGTGAGATAAAGAAGAGAACTGGTATGAAGGTCAGAAGTAATACTGCGACACTTTTCATAGAGTGCTTGGCTTTAAGATGAGCCAATTCATGTGCCAGAATACCCCTGCGTGTTTCTCTATCGAATTCATCGGCAACGATTTGGCCTAAAATAATCTTGCCATCGATAGTAGCCCCTGCGTTTATCCACTGTGGCGCCACCTTCAAAATGTCTTCTCCTTCCAAACGGATACCCATCATCTTGGCAAGATTTGAAAGCTCTTCTACAAGCGCAAATGAATATGTTCTTCCTGCCCCCAATATTGTCATTAGCTCTCGTAATTTTTTGGGAAAAGAGACGGCGCACTCTGTTAGTGGCACTACCAAAAGTCCGCTCGTGACGGCTAACGACAGGGCGAAAATTATTTTTAGACTGAGGATATCTGTAACAGCAAAGAGGAAGGCTGATGCGAGCATAGACAGAAAAACCCAACGGTTCGTGCTAAACGCGAATCCTTGGAACTTCGAGCGAAGAGTAGATTCAATCGACGTGGCGGTAAATATCCTTCTCAAACTCGACTATCCCCTCCCTTCTCAATGGCCGATAGGTACTCAGTGAAAGACGAGGCCGGCAGTTTCCTATGCTTGGAGAGCATGCCAGCCCAGATTTCATCAGCTTCATCCAGATTTATGAGTCCTGTTTTATGGGCTTGAACTAATACGTTGGCTGTTGTCAGCAAGCGCTTTTTATTTTTGTTACAGAATGCTTTAACATCAGACAGGTTATTACTTCCCAGAATGCCATCGTGTTGTGTTAGATATGCCATGCAAGACGCTTCTCCACTGCCGTATCTGCCAGACTCGAGGAATTTTGCCAATTGAAGAGCTTCGGGAGAGTCAGCAAGCATCGCCTCACTTCTTATATGCCCGTTTTTTATAGACAGTCCCACCCTTGATGCTAAATGTGGCACCCTTCTCAATTCCTCTAATACCTCTTCCAGTACAACCATTCGTTTTGAATACAGCCCTTCCAAAATGTCCAGTCGCTTGACCCAGGCAAAACTGGATAAAAAATCCGAATCAAGAATGATAGGAGGCTCAGTCGACAACATCTACCTCCTCCACTACCCCCATCACTTTGTCCAGCAAGCCTGCGTCAGCTAGGATTTCTTCGTATCTCGAATCGGTGATAAGATTCTTCTGTAAAGCTTCCTTCGCCTTTTCAGCATAATCCGAGATTATGATCTCATCATTGGTTGGCATGTACAAGTCAGTGTTTTTGCCAAGTGACCTAGCGCTCTGGATAACGTTGATGCAACATTTTTCAGTCTGTTCGCGTGTGATGAGCTTCAAATCTTCCAATCTCCAACACATCGCCTTTCTGCTTACACCGAAAAATTGTTCTAGATTTATGATGTCTGCCAATGTTAGCTTCACATCCAGTTTCTTGCGCAGCCGAAGCTGATTGAAGATAGCATCTTCCGGCATGAGCAGAAGAGTTGCGAATAAATCAGCAACCTGCTCGCTGCCTGAAACCCGGGTAAACGTCTCCGTTTTGCACGCACGGCTGACGAGATTTTCATCATAGAGACAGTGGTAAAGTTCATGGGCAACGGTGAAATTCTGGTGTCCCAGAGTTTTTGAGGAATTCACCAGAATTACCTTGACTTTATTTGTCTTGAGGGTTGCACCCGACATGCTGCTTTCCAATGGTCTCTTGACACAGGTTATCCTCAGCGAAGCTACAGCTCTGTAAACATCGAAGTACTCGGTTGACTGTAATCCGAGCCTCAAGCGAGTATCAATTGCCAGCTGACGAGCCTTGCTTTCTGACACGATTCACTCTCCAAGGAGATGGTACAAACTATCTAGGTTAAGTGCTATCTTCTTCACTTGTGCGATAATCGGGAGGTCGCTGTCGCTCAAATCTGAAACTCTGAAAGCCATAGACACCTGAGGCCCCTCATCTTTTACAGACTCATCCACGAAATACGAGAATTTGTATCCATAGAGATCAGCAAGCCTCCGTAACATCAACGTGCTTACTGGTCTAGCACCAGTCTCAATGTAAGAGATAATTTCTCTTTTGGTTCCTAGATACTTTGCAACTTGCTCTTGAGTGAAGCCAACAGATTCTCTAACGGATTGCAAACGCTTACCGATAGTCCTGTTATCCATTGCTGCCTCCTTTAGATGTTACGCATATTTATCATTTATTGGCTTAATTGTAACATTTTCGTTACATCTTGTCAAGAGAGGGTATGTGACCAACGTTGCGAAAGTTCCAGCGGTTATTCTGGGGACATAATACCTAATTTGTAGTAGGCCTAATCCTTCACCTTGTGAAGGATGGTGTCCGTGGGATTTTCGGTAGTGGGTCAATTTGACTTATTTGGGGGATATGGCTATTACGTGTTTTCTTTGGTCATACTTATTACCTATTGACAGTGTGTAAAGAGGGGGTGATATAATTTATTTGTAGGTAGGTGGATAGTCACTTAGGGGGTTAATAATGAATGCCACATATAACTGTAAATGGTATAAGATACGAATTATGCGACCATTGCTTACAGCAAATGGCAAGGCGGGGGGTCACAAAGAAGAATATTCAATCTTGCCTTAACCATCATCAAGTTAGATTGATACCAAAGGAGGGCTATTCTTTGTGCATTGCAGACCATCCCAGTGGTAAGCGTCTTCAAGTTATTGTAAACACTAAAGATAAAGTGATTGTATCAGTGGTATGGTTGACTCAATAAAGTAAAGGGAGAGTTGATTTCTATGCGTATAGAATATGACAAGAAGGCCGATGCCATCTATATATATTTGGATAATAGGCCAGTTGACCACACTGAAAAACTTGATGACCTGAGATATATTGATTATGCTCAGGATAATATCCCAGTAGGAATAGAGTTACTTTGTGTAAGTGATGGTGTGATTACCAATGACTTGCCCCAGCGTTCCAAGATAGAGGCACTACTAGAGAAGCATCATATTAAACTGTTTGCATAAGTATATATCAATCGAGTAAAGATCCTATTTCCTCAATAGCCTGCGCAAGGTTGCTAACCCCTACTACTATTGTCGGCATTCTTCGACATGGATTTGCTAGCGATATATGTGGTGTGGCAAAGTTATATCATACGAACTGAAGGGCTACAGGATATTCTAGGTTCTCTATCTTCCTTGAGAATGCATTAGTCAGCCTAGTAAACCGCCTCATACTCATTCGCATTGTAAGATTTTGCCGTTCAGCGAAGATGGTTGATATCTGGGATGGATCTGCTGCTATTATTCTGGGGACATAATGCCTAATTTGTAGTAAGCCTAATCCTTCACCTTGTGAAGGATGGTGTCGCGGGAATTTGCTGGGGTTTATTCGGGAGTTTGAAAGAGGTTAGGGCCTCGTTTTGAAGCTGACAGGGTGATTTCACCAGTCACTTAGAGCATAATATTTCTATTTACTTCCATGCTCTATCCAGCCACATCCCTTCAATGTCTTCACCTTCCTCATCAACCGCAAAAGATCCTATCCTTCTAGTAACACCACTGCTAAAAGCACGATGATAAGGTTCATACGCAAAGCTTACTTTCCATTTTCCCTCAGTCTTTAGTGCGTATGTAAGCTGCAACTCAGAATAATCTGTAACACCCAGGATGGCTAGGACTTTTTCAGCTATTGTTATTAATTCTTTTGCGTGTACACTCATAGTCTCAAACTACCTCAAGGAAGAGTTTATTGTCTATCTTACCACAAAATTCATTTTCCGTATATATACATTTATTCCCGGGTATTCTAGGGACATAATGCCTGATTTATAGTCGGCCTACTGCCTCGCAGAGCCTGTCCTAATAAAGTTAAGGGTCCCGGCTGAGCTGACCGGGACCCCCATGGTAAAGGAGGTTGAGGATTGAACACAATAGCAAAGGAAACCTCGCTATGGTGCGGTTGTATACTACCATTACCGCTATGAACCCTCCATGAACTCTCCATGAACTCTCCATTAACCCTCCATGAACTCTCTTCTCTCTGCAGGCCTGATACTGGTCAACTGGCAAAAGGCTCGGGGCCTTGACAGGCCGATATCGCCTCGCAGAGCATATTTTATCGTAAAGTGACACACCGTCACTGGTGGACAAAGCTGGTTATATTGACAAGTTCCTCTAGTTCCCATACGATGTACTTAAACAAGAGGAATGAGACAGAATAAGGATGCTTCTATTAATACTTAATACTTAGGATGACATAGGTTGGAGGTGATGCCATGCAATTTTGTTCTGATTGTGGAAGAAGAGTAAGCGATGATAACGAGTTTTGCCCCAAGTGTGAAAAACGCCTTGTCAAAGCGTAAAATGTACGCCACGAAGTGCAGCCATTACCCAACACTACCCACCATTTTTGACACTCTGGCAAACAGTGTTAATTAAGGACTTTTGACAAATGCCTATACATGACCGGGATTACATTAGAGACAGTCATCCTCCTGGCTGCTCTTGCGTGGAATGCACGAACAAAAGATTGAAGAGGATGCGAGGAGAGACTTATCAAAACTACATCTCCAACTGGCCGAGATCTGGCAAAAGCCCTCTTGGGAAAAGAGCTGATAACATGGGGGGTCAGAAAGCCTACGGCCATAGACCTCGTATTCCAAATTGGCTGATAGCGCTGTTGTTTATGGTTGCACTCTCTGTTGTCGGTCTCGTAACCAGTGCGTTTGTTGAGAGTTTCATTCCATTCTGGCTACTTTTCGGATTTTCTGTCTTTTACTCCATTGAGAAGTGGTTAAGTTACTACACTAGGAGATATAAGATTGTCGGGAGGATTTATAGACTGATCTTGAATCTCTCCGTACTATCGTTGCTAGGTCTTCTTATTTGGTCTGGTGTATTGCTGTTCACTCAACAATTTATGCAGAGTCCACTCATTGGGAGTTTATTATTTCTGCTTGAACTAGCTGTCTTCGTCTGGTTGTGTAGGCTCGTCTCAAAAAATGGCTGGCGACAACCAAGTATGAAACTCACGGTAGTTTCCTTAATATGCTTGTTTCTTATATTTTCCTTTGCTGGTGTGCAACCGTTATCCGCCTATAAAGATGGTCTAGTCAGCTCTATATCTGCTTACCTCAGAAACACTAATCAACCTGCGACAACTCCCTCCCCCTCTAATGAGATCAATTCTCATACCGGCAAATACAAAAACTACTATTTGGGTCTTATAGATACGCCAGAAGGATATCTCTCAGGGAATGGTTGTTATGACGACACAGGAGATTTCATTGTACTCATCAACAACGAAAATGCTGTTAATCCAAGCTACTCTCAACTAATCAGCTTCTTACAACAGGATAAAACTGATGAGTTTCCATACATTTATACAACCAGCCCAACAAAAACGTACTATGGTACACCAGAAAGTCATGTAGACCTAAAACATATTCAAAACATAATTGACGGAACTGCACAACCTAGTAACCCTGATGTGTGTGCCGACTTTGCCGAAAGACTTCATAATGATGCAGAAATGGCAGGAATTAGATGCGCCTATGTAAGCATAACATTAGCTGGAAATACGGGTCATGCGTGCGATGCCTTTCAAACAACAGACAGGGGGCTAATCTATATTGACGATACTGGGTCACTGGCAAATCAGCCACACCCAGTTAGAGCAGTGAAAACGGTAAGTATTGTAGTCGGACAATCCTACACACCTGTGAGTCTATTTCCCGAAGCTGGTTGGCAGAATTCATACGATAGCGTAGGAACAGTTATCGATTTTCAAGTTAATTGGGATGGTAGTTGGAATAATTAGTTCAGGGAACATCGCCAAACTCCAAGAGCCAAGTTCATTTTCAAGAGTTGCGCTATGTCATTGAGCGATAAATCCTCAAACTTCACTAACTTCGTATATCTGAGCGCCATATGTAGGCTCTCCCAGCCGTCAGGTCAATAATATGTCAGACATCCAGGCCAGAATGGCAATAGCTTGAGGCGAGTGCCGTAAAATGCTATTGTATTAGGTGATTTCCTAGCGGGGAAGTGTCGGAATTGGCAGACGAGCATGACTTAGGATCATGTGCCGAAGGGCGTGGGGGTTCGAGTCCCCCCTTCCCCACCATAGGCAACCATAGGCAGAACTCCCAGCGACTCTCTCACCATCCCGTCAGGTGGCATTGGCAGAATATAATGCACCTTGGTGCTTCCTCCATCTATCTCAATTCTTTTGACAAATGTCCAACATGAGAATCTAGCGTCCGAAAGGGCAGACTTTGATGCAAATTCCACAAACGTTCGCATTCACACCTGGAAGTTTCGCAAACTCGTTAAGCTTTTCCACGCAAAGTCGCAAGTCTAAGGCCTCTTCTCGACTCTTGTAGTGATTTTTCGTAACAGCTCCTTTTATGGCTCCTGCTGGGCAAGCATCACGACAGAGAGTACATTCACCACAACCGTTTTTGATGGGACTATTTACCTCGAGTGGTGCATCAGTAAGGACGGTGACAAGGCGAATGCGGGGACCATATTCGGGGTTCACAAGAAGCAGACTTTTCCCTTGCCATCCCAATCCAGCCATGCGACCCACAGCCTTGTGTGAGATAGCACCATAATAGTTTTCTCGATCCCAGCTTTGTGTCGCTGGAATGGGCAGACTATTGAAGCCATCTCTTTGGAGAGCATTGGCAGCAAGAAAAGCGATTTCATCAAGTATGAGATTAGCAGTTCTGTAGGCGGAGGCGTAGGCAGGTGTAGGATAATCAGTGATTTGCTCAAATAGGAATCCAGGTAGTCTTATGGCAACAGAAACTGCTCTGTGAAACGGGTCCAAGAGGTCGGGTGGATATAACTTCAGCGTCTTTAAAGGTGCGGTATCGGCCACACCGACGAGGTCTGCGCCCAGTTCGACAACTCTATTTTTTATCTTTTCAGTATAAGCAGCGTTGGTGATACTTTTACCCATCGACTCTTTTCAACCTGGCATTAGGGCTCTGCAAAACACATTGTGTTGCCTTTGTCAGCCCATCTTACGGGGAGAAATTTATGTAGTCCGTTGCTCGCGCCTTCAGTATACCATATACTTCTCAGCAAACAACGTTGCGGAGGCTCACATTTTCTTGGGCGTTAGGATGCCAGGATTGCACAAAATAGCGGATTGTTACTATTGAACAGATATCAGGATGAATATCCTGACGTGCGTAGGTTTGCCTTCCCGAGTCACCCCAGTTAAGCCTATCTCATAACTTCTTGCCTGTCAGCCAAGCGTAACAGAAATCAGAATCGTTAGGTTACTTTCCGATGATAAGTGCAGCAAAGTAGCTTAATAAAGGGCTGTTTACCTTTTGGCTAGAAATGCAGCTAGTTTTTCACGTCTGCCGTGACTTTTGCCATTGGTTCATCGCCTGGTAGCTAATTGCAATAGGGACTGGTAATTTCGAGTCTTGCGGCGCACAAGGCCCACAATACCTTCCGGCATCGTTAACATTATAAGGACCAGTATTGCACCCTGAATGAGTAGGCTCAGCACACCAAATCTCGATAGTAGAAAGTGCAAAAAGACGATGATGATTGTTCCTACAATCGGCCCTTCTTCGGTGCTCATGCCACCTATGACGGTAGCGAGCAGTGATATCATTAGCCATTGGATATTGAAGGCGCCTACTGGCTCTATATATCCCTGGTAAACATAAAAAATAGCTGCGGCAGCTCCTATTACGAAGGCAGCAATGACAAAGGCGTACAACTTTAATCTGAAAACATCCACCCCGGAGCTAGCTGCAGCTCTGTCGCTATCGTGAATCGCGGCAAGCCCCAGTCCCAGCTTCGAGCGCAAAATTATTCGCATAAGGAAAATTGATACAATCCCAACGGCCAGAGCCAGCCAGTAAAACTCCGGCTGGGAAAGCTCACTTATGCCCTTTACCATATAGCCTGCCCCACCACCTTGCATCACCCCACCAACAGGCTTCCAGAGATAAAATACATACCTCAGTGCCTGAGGCACAACCAGTGTTGCGATGGCGAAGTATATGCCTCTCATTCTAAAGGTGGGAATAGCTATGAGCGCGGCAAATGCCGCCGCTACTATGCCCCCTCCTATTATTCCCAGGTAAAATGGTAAATCGTTCCAGGTGACTATTACCAGGGTGTAGCCGGCTAGCCCCATAAGCGCAGCTGGACCCAGGAACGTCAGCCCAGCATAACCAGCAAGCAAATTCCACATATTGGCCATAGCCAGATATACAAAAAAGAGAAAGAGGTAAAGGAGCCAGGCAGGGGAAATCCCTATTATTGGAAATACCGCCAGCACAGCTATGACCACTACTGGCAGCATCAATCTCAACTGGTTGATAGGTACTTTCATGTTCCGCTCAACGTCCAAATATGCCTTGCGGCCTTATGGCTAATACTACAAACACTATGAGATAAACAAAAAGCATCTGGGTGGCAGCACCCAGGAAATAGCCACTAAGAGTCTGAGCTAATCCTAAGACCGCGCCCCCGATAAATGTCCCCAGCATGCTGCCTAGACCTCCTATTATTACCACGCCAAGGGCGATGATAAGAAAGCTAACACCTGATGTCGGAGTGAAGGGAAAGGTGAATCCGAAAAACACACCAGCTATGGCAGCAGTTGCCATAGCAATGGCGAAAGCGAAAGCATACACACGGCCAGTGTTTATCCCTACCACCTCAGCTCCTCGCTTATCCTGAGAGGCAGCAACAATAGCCTTACCTAAATAACTTCTCCTCAAAAATTCACGGAGCAGAAGCATCACCACTAAAGCGGCAACAAAACTGAACAAATATGTTTTTGGTACGGTAGTGATACCAAGGCTAATGCCTCCAAGAATGTAAGGTGCTGTTAAACCACGTGAATATGGGGTCCAGATGATTTGGGCAAGACTTTCTAGTATCAAAGAAATACCAAAGGCAATTATCAACGGAGCTTCCATCGATATTCCAAAAGCTCGGCTCATGGCATATTTTTGAATTGCAAAACCGAGGCCAAACCATAGGGGTATACCCATGGTCAAGCTTAGAATAGGGTCTATCCCCCAGGTAGTCATTAGCGCATAGGCAAAGTAGGCGCTGAATATCATTAGGTCTCCGTGAGCCACGTTTATCAGTTTCATGACTCCGAAAACTATGGAAAGCCCCAGGGCAACCAACGCGTATAATCCGCCTAGCAGAACCCCCATGATTATAGGACGGCTCAAGCCACTTAAGACTTCCACGATCATTTGTTGCGCATCCTGATTGACTTCATACTCCGAAGTATGCCTGTTTAATCTCCTCTTCCTGGAGTTCGGCCACATTCTTGCCTAAAACAATACGCCCTGCTTTTATGATGTAGGCTCTGTCAGCTTCTTTGAGGCTTCGCCTTACGTTCTGTTCGACAAGGAGGATAGTAATGCCCTTAGCTCTAATTTCCCTGACAGCCTTATATAGTTCATCGGTAACTTTGGGGGCAAGGCCGAGCGATATTTCATCAAAAAGCATAAGCTTAGGGTCTGACATCAAGCCTCGCCCTATCACCAGCATCTGTTGCTCGCCACCGCTTAGTGTTTTCGCCAGTTGATTTTTTCTCTCTGCCAGTATAGGGAAATGTTCGTAAACTCTTTTGAGGTTTTGTTCCCTATTGGACCTCGCCTGACGATTGTATGAACCTAATATAAGATTGTCCAATACGGTCATTTCGGGAAAAATCCTTCTCCCTTCGGGAACCTGGGAGATACCGAGTGTGACTATTTGGAAAGGATCCAGGGTTGAAATGTCTCGGCCGTCAAATTCAATAGTGCCCTGGGCGGGATGCATTACACCTGATATTGTGTTTATCAGGGTAGACTTACCTGAAGCATTGGAGCCAATGAGAGCTACGATTTCACCGGGTTTAACTACCAATGACACACCCCACAAGGCTTGAAGGGTACCGTAAAAGGCATCTATGTTGCTGATTTTCAGTAATGCATCTTGAGACATTTCTTGGCTATGCTTCTCCATTGCAGTTCAAAAATAAGCCTTTCACTTTCATTAACCAAAGTAGGCTTCGATAACCTTTTTGTCTTCCATTATCTCTTGGGGTGTGCCTTCGGCGATTTTCATACCTTCACTAATCACCACAATCCTATCAACTGCCTGCATCATTACGCTCATAACATGTTCGATTAAGAAAACGGTTATGCCCATGGCGCGCACTTTTTTCAGGGTGTCCAATAGCTTTGGTATCTCCGCCTCGGTTAAGCCCGCAGCTACTTCGTCGAGCAGCGCCAATTCCGGCTTGCTGGCCAAAACTCTGGCTAATTCAAGCAGTTTGAGAGTTACTGTTGACAAATCTTTAGCCAGCACAGCCTTCTTTTCGGAAAGGCCTACGATATCAAGCATTTCACTAGCTTCTTTCTCAGCAGGCGCTTTTTCTAGACCTCTTCCGAATCTAGCCGCCACCACCACATTCTGCAGGGCAGTCAAATTAACAAAGGGCTGAGGAATCTGATAAGTTCGGGCAATTCCGAGGTGGCAAATCTTACGCGGGGGAAGACCGGTGATGAAGTTGCCGTTAAATCTTATTACTCCAGAGTCAGGTTTGTATTCACCGGCAATGACACTTAGTAGTGTCGTCTTACCGGCACCGTTTGGGCCCATGAGACCCACGGCTTCATTTCTCTGTATATCAAAACTTAAGTCCCTGAGAGCAACCAATCCTCCGAAACGCTTAGTCACTCCGCTAACGGAAAGAATCGGTTCGCTCAATGTTACTATTCTCCCGAGAATTAAATTCGGCTAAAAATTCCTGGTTCTGTTACTTTCACTTTTGGGGGGACCCGAGATGATGATTGATTATCATCACATCGGTCCCCCCTTTGTTGTTACCTAGTCAACTTCATGGCCCGCAAAGAGGGCTGGGGATGGGGAATGTCACGTTGCCTGTCGTGGGTATGAAGGCATGCTTGGAAAGAACGATGGGACATTCCCATTTCCCTGCCGTCGCATTATATTGCCACTGGCTATATACCAGCGGTCCCCGGCTAAACTGGTTCGCCGTATCAAACTTGACGGTATAGCGAATTGTCGGTAAGTCGGTTGTCGCCAGGGCAGCACAGACCTTATCTGCGTCCAGTGAGCCCGCTCTTTGGATAGCGTCAACCAGGACCTGGATTATGCTGTAGCCCGCCCCGATACAGCGGTTTACCGCTGGGGCACCTGTGTCGGCAAGGTATCTTGCGGCAAGTGATTCCGGAGTTGTGGTACCAATACCCGGGGAATCTCCCCATGCCGGATCCCACCATGTCTCCACAAGGACACCACATTGTACATTACCAGTCCAGGCTGTTACATCGCTGTAGAAAAGCGGTGCTCTGCCGATGGAGATTAGCTTAGGATGGAAACCCGAAGTGGCATAAGCTTGCTCTAACAACGTCCCCACGAAGGGGGCCGGAGCATTACCCCAGATTATCGAAACATTAGCGGCTACCCAATCACTTATGAGGGAGCTAAAGTCTGTGGTGTCCATCGGCAACAGGCTCTTCGCATCTTCCGGATCGATAACGGTATAGTTATTGGCTGTCAGTATTGCAGGGAACGCCGCGTGCCAACCAATCCCGTCCGGGTCAGCGGAGGCGAAGACACCCGCTACCCTATTAGTCTCGTTGCCAACCTGGTTAAGCATAGCCAACCAGGTATCGGCTATCGTGTATCCAGGTCCCTTGTCACCCGGGTCCCCTATGGCAAACAAGCCACAGGCCCAAGTGTAGGTCCAGGTCGGACTGGCTGCGTCCCGCAAAGCCTTGTATGATTCCAATGGGCCGGTTGTACAAATGTACGGGATTTTATACGCCTGAGCTTTGGTAGCTATGGGAGCAGTCATTGTCGGGGGTTGGTCACCATACGCCAGGAAGTTTACCTTATCGGTAACAATTAGGTCTTCAGCAATGGTTCCTGCTGTCGTTGGGTCGCTCGCGGTGTCGCGAACATCAAGCTTGAGGGTTAGGTTCTTGCCGTACTCTGCTACATATACCCCGCCCAGGGCATTGATATCGTTGACAGCCGCTTGCATCCCCCAGACACCGCCCGCACCGAACCCAGCATACATGCCGGTTTGCGGAGCTGGTACGCCGATGAGGATTTGTGTCGGTACTGTGGGTCCGCCGCGACCAAACCCAGACGCCACCAAGCCGATAACGACACCCACTACAACAACCACTACAACAACCGTTATAACTAAGTTTCTCTTTCTCATTCTATTTTCACCTCCTCGTATATTATCTTTGGCTCCACCGCAAAAGTATATAGGGTCTTACTTGTTGCCCGAGATCGACCCGCCCCCTTAGGGAAGGAGCTCCATGGGCAGCAATAATCACCTTCGCTTGCGAGCCTCATCAATCCCTTTCCATCCCCTGCCAGGGAGACAGACCAGGCACCACCATGAACCGAGTTATGCCTACTCGACCGTTGCTAGCATTAGATAAAGAACGCTGCTGTTGCAGGTTTCCTCGTACTTGAGTAAATGCTCCTTCTTCTGCCATTCACAATCTGCGTGGATTTGCTCAACCGCGCCTGGCCGGAATAACGGGCACGGTTATTGTGGATAATGATCGGGGTAGCAACAGGACACGCCTAAGGCAACTGATGAACTGACTCGTGCCCACACTAAAACCGTTGTTCACTTGCCTTGCCATCATCTTCCTTATCATCCTCGGTCCGGGCACCTCCCCGACCACCTTGCTGAACCATGTTAATATTATAAGATTCGCTATCAAGTCGTGTCAATGCAGAATTATTAAGACCTATCACGTCAGGCAAGCACAGGTGCTTGACAAGCTTGGCCTGAGTTAACTACACTGTACTATAGAAGGCCGATCGGCCGTACAATACAGTTCGTCTGGAGGTGCCAGCCTTTTGGATTGTGTTGGCCAGAATTCTAAGATGAGTGATGGAGGGAAAGATAGTAGAAAAGGAGCAATCTAGAAAACGACCCAAAGAGGAGAGATCACTGATAAGAGATGTCAGCTTTTGCGGTGTCGCCAATGGCTCCAATGCCTCAGTGGTCGATGTTAAAGATGGCAGAATAGTCAGGATCAGACCATTGCATTACGATTGGAAGTATAAACCAGAGGAATTCAATCCTTGGAAGATGAAGGCGCGCGGGAAGGTTCTTGAGCCCAGTATGAAGACGTTGATACCCCCCTATACCTTGGCTTACAAGAAGCGTACTTACTCTCCCAATAGGATCTTATACCCGCTCAAGCGAGTTGATTGGGACCCCAAGGGCGACAGACATATAGAGAACAGAGGGAGGAGCCGTTTCGTGAGAATCTCGTGGGATGAGGCTCTGGATCTAATTGCAAGCGAAATAAGAAGGGTAAAGGAACAGTACGGTACAACTGCAATACTTTATCAATCTGACCAACATGGGGAGAATAAGGTTGTTCATGGCCCTCACGGATGTGCCAGGAAGCTGCTCCGGATCTTGGGTGGGTATACACTACAGATTAGACAACCTGATAGCTGGGAAGGTTGGACGTGGGGGGCGAAGCACGTATGGGGTATGCAACCCGTAGGACAGCAGGTGCCCCAAAGTAATCTGCTCTACGATATTGCCAAGAATGCTGAACTTCTTCTATTCTGGGGATGTGACCAAGAAACCACAACTTGGGGATGGCAAGGCCAACTTCCGAGCCGGTTAAGCTACTGGTACACTGAGCTTGGTATAAAACAAATTTATATAGCTCCTGACCTGAACTACGCTGCTGCAGTTCACGCCGACAGGTGGATTCCCATATTGCCAAACACGGATGCGGCACTGTACCTTGGTATAGCTTATGTTTGGATTACAGAAGGTACATATGACAAGAAATATGTAGCGGCCCATACTTATGGGTTCGAGAAATTTGAGGAATATGTTCTGGGGAAGGAGGATGGGGTTCCCAAGACACCCAAATGGGCTGAGGAGATAACACATGTTCCAGCAAGGATAATTAAAGCACTGGCCAGGGAATGGGCATCCAAAAGAACAACAATAGTAATTGGCAATGGGGGTCCGGGAATTCGTGGGCCGTATTCCACTGAACCGGCTAGGCTACAGGTCCTGCTGTTGGCCATGCAGGGACTTGGCAAGCCGGGTGTTAACCAGGCCAAGATGATTGAATGGGGGCTTTTTGAGAACCCTGAGCAAATATCTCCCCCCAGACCCATGGTTCTTCCCAATTTGCTGAAGGCATACACTGGAGGGCATCCTAGAGACACAAACCATCCATCATTTATTCCCAAGACTCTCATTCATGAAGCTATTCTCAATCCACCGATTACATGGTGGGGCAATGAATCTGAGACACCGCCTAGGGAGAATCAATTCGTAAAGTACACTTATCCCGCACCAGGTTGCTCCGAAATACACATGATATGGACCGATTCACCTTGCTGGATTACGTGCTGGAATGATGGAAACACATTCATAAGAGCACTCAGCAACAAAAAAATAGAATTCATTTTGGCCCAGCACCCATGGATGGAGAACGAATGTCTATTCGCTGACATAATCCTACCGGTGGCCACCAAGTTTGAGCTGGATGATATAGCATCCGACATCTTCAGCGGACAATTTAATCTTGTCTTCCCTGAAGAAAAGTGTATCGAACCCATAGGCGAATCGAAAAGCGATTATGAGATAGTATGCATGATTGCTGAGAGACTGGGGGTTCTCCACGAGTACACTGAAGGCAGGTCAATTCAAGATTTGATTAAGCTCGGCTTCGAAACATCAGGCGTTCAGGATATGGTCAGCTGGGAAAAGATAAAGGAGAAGGGGTATTACGTCATCCCAACCGACCCCAATTGGGAGAAAATCCCTGCTGGCCTGATAAAGTTCTACGAAGACCCGGTGAAGAATCCACTGACTACGCCGACCGGCAAGATAGAGTTCTATGCTACAGGTTTAGCTGAGCATTTCCCTGACGATGATGAAAGACCACCGGTTCCACACTGGATCCCGTACGGGGAGTCCCACCAGGAGACTCTCGGGACTCCCAAGTCAAAGAAGTATCCGTTGCTCATGTGCTCAAACCACCCCAGGTGGAGTGTACATGCGCAGCACGAAGATATAACGTGGTTGAGAGAAATCCCGACATGCAAGGTCAGAGGTCCAGATGGATACCAGTACCATCCTCTCTGGATCAACCCACTGGACGCTGCCAAGAGGGGTATAGAAAATGGAGACGTAGTCAAGATATACAATGAAAGGGGTACTGTCCTCGGTGGCGCCTATGTGACGGAGAGAGTAATGCCTGGGGTAGTGAGTATGGACCATGGCGCTAAGTATGACCCAATTGTTCCAGGAGAGATAGACAGAGGAGGTGCTATTGATACCATATGTTGTCGCAAACCAACCTCAAGACATGCCTGTGGCATGGCAATGAGTGGATTTTTGGTTGAGGTTGGGCGGGCTGACCTGGAAAAATTGAAGAGGCAGTATCCCGAAGCCTTCAAGAGACCGTATCACCCTGCCGCTGGCCCCAGCCTTGAGTCCTTTTGTGGGAGGTGAGTGAATATGAAGGCGTTAGTGATAGATATTTCAATATGCAACGGATGCTATAACTGTCAAGTCGCTTGCAAGGACGAGCATGTCGGGAATGACTGGACGCCCTATGCTAAGCCTCAGCCAGACACGGGGCAGTTCTGGATGAAAATTACCGACATGGTCAGGGGAACTGTTCCCAAGGTCAAAATATCATATCTTCATGACGTTTGCCAGCACTGCGATGAAGCGCCTTGCATCCCCGTCTGTACAGCACATGCGATATACAAGAGAGACGATGGCATAGTTATCATTGACCCCGAGAAATGCGCAGGACACAGGAATTGCGTTGACGCATGTCCCTATGGAGTGATTTACTTTAACTGGGACCTTAACCTAGCTCAGAAATGTACTATGTGTGCTCACCTGCTGGATAGAGGATGGAAAGAACCTAGATGTGTCGATGCGTGTCCAACGGGAGCGTTGAAGTTCGGTGAGGAAGAGGATTTGAAGGACCTGATAAGAAAAGCTGAGATATTACACCCCGAGTTCGGAGCCAAGCCGAGGGTATATTATATAGGCCTACCCAAGAGCTTCGTAGCTGGAGCTGTGTACGACCCTGAAGAGGACGAGTGTATTCAGGACGCTACTGCCACCCTAATGGACTCGGACACCGGTGAGAAATTCACAGTCAAGACTGACAACTACGGGGACTTCTGGTTTAAGGATATGAAGGTTGACCATACGTATTCACTCAGGATAGAGAAGGATGAATACTATCCGCAGGAGATACAGGACATACGCACAGCAAAGGACGTGAACGTCGGGGACATAAAGCTTTACAGAAAGGTCAAGCCCAGAAAATCTTGACTCGAAAGCGCGTTGCCCGCGTTCCAGGCCTGCGGAAAAGAATAGGTACTGGTTGCTTTATAGAACAGGGCTTAAATACCGTGTGCAGTCCTGTCTTCGGGTTACTACTCCCGTAGCGAAAACAAATGGCAGTTTCACGGCCGCTTGGTTAAGTTTACAACTCCTAGATGCTTGTCAGTTTTCAGGTCAATAGCGACCGTCTTCGCTCTGTATCCCTTACATTCAAACTTCGCGGAATACTTTCCCGCGCCGAGACCATCAAATTCGAAGTCTCCGAAGTTGTTTGTTGAGGTTTTCGTTGACTTGTGGGTAGACTGGTCCGTCAGGGTTACCGACACTCCCTCAGCACATTCATCCACGTCACCATATACAACGGAGCCAGCAATGAAAAGCTTGGGCACACCCAGGTAGTACACTCTCGGCTTGGTTTTGTGTTCAGGGTTAAGGGGCTCAGTTTTCCCGGAAGCCACGATTTTGGAAACGCTGCTCTTAGGGTCCTCTAAGTCACCAAATACTATAGCCTGACTGGGACATACCTGCACGCACTTGGGAATCTTCCCCTTTTCAAGCATGTGTACGCAGAAGGTACACTTTTGGGGGAGCTGTTTTTCCTCGTTCCAGAATATTACGTGATAGGGGCAGGCGTCCACTATCTGTCTTTGTCCGACGGCCTTCTTCGGGTCTATTATCACTATCCCGTCGGGCCTTTTGTACACTGCACCGTTCTTGGCAGCCTTAACACAGGGCGCGTTGCCGCACTGCAGGCAAAGTACAGGTACGTATGCGACCTTCACCCATGGATACGTTCCGCGCTCCTTCTTCACGAGGTCCATCCAGAACTGTCCATGCCTCGGCTGAGCTGCAGAATAGGGGGGATAATCGTTATCCCAGTATTCATCTTTACAGGCGATGAAACAACAATAGCAGCCAGTGCACCTTGATACATCAATTACCATAGCCCACTTAGCCATGTTCATTTCCTCCATTTTTCTATTTCAACCAGGCATGAGTTCGGAGCCATGCCGCAGGCGTTCTTAGATATGAAGCGGTGAGGTGTCAGCAGGTTAATGCATCCACCTCTATCTGGCGAGTCACCAGGCTCCCCAACTGGCTCGTAAGTAGCGCTGGACTCATAGGAGTGAACTACGCCGGGTGGAACGCGTTCCGTAACTTGAGCGGCGCATAAAACGGCTCCTCTATCATTGTACGCTCTAACTATGTCGCCGTTCTTTATACCTCTCCTCCTGGCGTCCTTCGTGTTTATCCGAATCACCCAGTAGTAATGTCCGTCTTCCATCTTAACCCGGTGTTCCGGTATTTCATTCATCCAGCTTTCTTTACCATCATAATGGGTGTGAAAGCTGAACTTCGGATGGGGTGAAATCAGCTGTAGAGGATACTTGGATACAAGTTCCTTGGTATGGTGACCTTCCCATGAAGGAATATACTTGGGAATAGGGGGTCTCTCAGCGTCATTGGGGTCAAAACGTTTGAGGCTCTGCGACTCAAACTCTATTTTGCCGCTCTGGGTTGCCAGGTTTCCTTCCCTGTCGGGCAGTCCTTCTATTGCTCCTCCAACAGGGCCCCAGTCTGGTGTATCCTTCTTCCTACCTTCAGCAAAATATCTTAGCTCTGGTGTTGGCTTATAGTCTTTGGGCAGAGGAACAACGAAATAGCCCTTCTTCTCGAATTCTTTCCATGAAATGTATTTGGGTAGGTCGCTGGCTTCAAACATTCTCTTAACCCAGTCTAATTCTGTTAGGCCTCCCTCGGTGAACTTGTCATAGAATCCAAGCCTCTCAGCAACCATAGCAAATATATCATAGTCCGACTTAGATTCTCCGAGCGGTTCAATACATTTCTTTTCCAGGACTATTGTGCGATGGTTTGTGCCATAGGATGAATGGGGTATGTAGCCGGAACAGTTGGCCCATTCGCCGATGTCCCATCTTTCAAAGTTGGTGCAGGCTGGGAGTACCAGGTCAGCAAACTGAGCCTCCCCCTCCATCCAGATGGACTGGTTAACCACAAATTCCAGCTTGGGACTTCGGTACATCCTAACCCATCGGTTGGTGTTGTTCATGGTACCAAGATAGGCGCCGCCATACCGCCAGAACATTTTCACCTCTGAAAATCCGTCTTCAGGATACTTGTACTTCATAAATTGAGTTTCAGTGGAAGCGCCGCAGAAGCCCTTACCCCGCCACTCTTGAGGTGGATTTAAGATGCATTCCGGAATTAGAATCCTCGGTATATGCTGCCCGCCGGGGTCGTTTATCGTTGACCTCACCGGATGCACTGTGATCCCTCGCGAGAGCCATTGGTAGTGGGCGGCAGAGTTCAGTGGGTCACCTGATATTCCCCCTTCAGCATATCCTGGAAATACGAAGTCGGCATTGTACGGGCCACCTCCCGTTGTTGACCATATATTGATGCCCGGTTTGCCCAGACCCTGCATCGCCTGGAGCAGAACCATCATTCTTGCCCATTCTGTTCCATAGGCTGTTCTGCAGGCTCCTCCCCAGCCGCCAAGCCCCCCGGCCGCCAGCATGGTTTTCCTCTTCGCCCATTCCCTGGCCAGGGCTCTAATCTCTCGGGCTGGTATTCCTGTCTCCCTCTCCGCCCAGTCCGGCGTCTTGGGAAAACCGTCCTCGCCTAAAATATAGTCTCGCCACTTTTCAAAGCCGCAAGTACGCTTTTCGATGTAGTCTTTATCGTATAGGTTTTCGGTGAGCCAGACATAGGCGATGGCTGCTGCTAGAGCCGTGTCGGTTCCAGGTCTGGGAGCAAACCATTTATCAGCGAAGTTTATGGCAGTGAAGTTATAGTGGGGGTCTATGAAAACCATTTTGACCCCCAGCTCTTTCAGCCAGAAACGCCATATGGTTGACTCTTGCCCGGCATATATTCCACTTGTGGTCTCAGGGTCGCTGGACCAAAAAACTATCATTTCGCAGTATTTTAGAGCATCTTGTAGAAGGTCATATTGCCCTGGAATCCCAAGTCTCCAGGCATACCCCCAGGTATGCATTGCCCCCCAGTGCCAGCCCTCCCAGCTATCTGGATTATGGTCGGCGTAAGTATAACCGAGGATTCCCATAAACCGGAAGTAGGTACTGTGTCTATAGCCTATATTCCCCCAGTTGTGGTGCGAGGAAGCCGTACTTAAAATTGCTCCTGGCCCATAGGTTAGCTGGATACGCTTTACCTCGCGCGTGAGGATGTCCAGAGCTTCATCCCAGCTGATTCGCTCATAGCCTGATTTACCTCTATTTTTAGCTTTCCTATCTCCTTCGGGGTTGAAGTCCACCCTCTTAAGGGGATAAAGAATCCTGTTAGGTGCGTATATTCTTGACCTCTCAGCCAGAGTATACGAAGAGGTTCTCGCTATTCTGGGAGGAGAGAACTTTCTGCCTCGTGCCTCGATGACCCAGGACTTGGCATCATCGGGGCTGAGGTACAGAGGTTCAACGCGGGTTATTTTTCCATTCTTGACATAAACATAAACCGGCCCGCCGACGGTACAATTTGTAAAAACTTGTTCGTCTTTCATAGAACCAACCATAGTCTTCCTCCTCTTTTTTCGTCTGATTTAGTTTACTATTATAATACGATGGACTCAAAAGAGTCAACACCATATTGACTAAAAATCTCTGTTTGATATACTTAGGTGCAAGCTTACGAATGGGGAGGCAAAATATGCCGGTATTTAACAAACTCAAAACACTCTCGGAGTCAGGAACCATTTTGCGTGTAGTCATTGGGATTCTGGTCTTTGGCTCAATTTGGGGGCTCCTTGACGCTATGTCGACAGGTGCTTTGTTTTTACGCATAGCCCCCTTTCTTCACAGCCATCATATTTGCGTTTGCCCGCTCACAAGCGCCATTTTCGGGGGCTTTATTATGGCTTCGGCTTTACGTATTTATAGGAGACCGGCGATGCTGATCGGGATCGGCGCCGTCGCTGCGCTATTTAAGCTGCTAAATTTCGCTATTCTACCCCTGCCCATAGTTAAAGGCCAGGTTGTGTATCAGCCTGTAGTGAATCCTGCCCTTGCTGCCTTCATGGCATCGCTTGTCTTCGCTTTGATAGGGGGCTTGCTGCTGAACAGGCTGGAAGGGGGGGTCTCTATCCGTGTTGGGGCAGGGGCATTAGCTGGCTTTTTGGGCACAGTTGCTTTTGTCTATGCTGCTTTTTACTTAACGCACACTCACCCTCTGATAGTAAACACGCCGCTGCAATTCATTATCCCACTGCATGGCCCAGCAAGTGCTGTTCTGGGCGCTATTTTTCTCCCCTTGGGGTATTCAGTAGGAATGAAGGTCCAGCCGAGGATTGCCTCTCTGCTAGCCAGAAAACCAGTGCTTAGCTATGGGGTCTCCGCGGGCATCGTAGCATTTTGCTTGGGAATTAGTGCGCTAGCCCTCGCCGCATTTTGACAGCAAACGACACGACTGGTGATTTGCAGGGCCAATGAACAGACAGGAAAGATGCCAATGAATGTCGATTTGGAGCCTATTGGTGTAGTGCACTCCAGTATCTCAAGTAATGAAGCTGAAAAAATACCCCTTCATGGCGTGCCGGCAGAGATTGAAGTTTTCGACAAATATCTCGATGCTTTGGAAGGTATTGAAACAAAGAGCCACATCTTTGTCCTCTGCTGGTTACATAAAGCCGATCGGGATATACTAAAAATTAAGCCCTGCAAGCGGTTCTTTCCTAACGGGGTAATACCAGAGGGGGTAGCTGCCAGGGGTGTTTTTGCTACCAGAAGCCCGGCCCGACCTAACCCAATATCTCTCACCGTGACCAAACTGATTAAGCGTGATGGGAACCGGTTGAAGGTGATACTCGACGTAGTTGATGGCACCCCCGTTATCGATCTGAAGCCCTATTCAACCGGGTGGGATTGCATCTTCAGTGCTCATGGGGGAGAAGGAAGGTTCTCTAACAACGTGGCATGCTATGCCAACCTGCGTAAGGAAGCAATCAACTTTCATGGTGAGGAGTGCGCTGGGTTGACAATAGGGGTCAGGATAGCACTGAAAGCAATAACGGGTTTAAAGATAAACTTGAGGGAGCAAAGGGTGAGGTTATTCGTGCGGGGAGGGGGTTGTCTAATCGACACCATGCAAGCGCTGTCTGGCGCAACCCTAGGCAATAGAAGACTCTCCATTGAAACAAGCGACGGCTCTGGGGAATTTGTGGCCTTTGTCTCAAAAGACTGGAGCTTCAGGTTCAGTATAAAGCCCTACTCACACCTCACTCCGGCTCAGATAGCATCTACGGATCAGGAAGAGCTCTTCACTTTGACTGAAGCAGTGAATGTTGACTTATCCCAGCAGTTGCCCTCGCCTCTTGACTAGCAATAGGCTGCGTGATATTCTCAATAGTAACTTCGGGAAAGGAGATAGAATATGCAGGCATTGAGAAAATTCAAAACAGTGTCAGAGTCAGGAAACATTTTGAGTGTCATCGTTGGGATTGTACTCTTTGGCTCAATCTGGGGGCTTCTGGAAGCTACTCTGGGCGGGTTTTTACACCTTGTCCACTTCACCTACACAGGAGCAATTATGGGTGGCATCGGTATATCAATCATGGCAACATTTGTCGTCATCTATCGGCAGCCCAAGCTCGTATTCCTGATTGGAGTGATCGCCGCTCTGTTCAAGCCGCTGAGCGCCGTGATTTATAGCCAACCTATCTTCTCTCCCTTCGTGGTCAACCCTGCCTCGGCAATCCTTCTGGAAGCACTGGCCTTCACCCTGGTGGTCAGCCTGCTGTTTAAAGGTTTTGAAAATAGTATCAAGGCGCGCATTGCTGCTGGTATCTCAGCAGGATACCTCGGCGCCATCCTTTTCGCCATCCTGGCATCGTCCGTAGGTATGGGTAAATGGGCGTCTTGGGGATTTACTCAGAGGCTCACTGGGGCACTTACCGATGGCACAGGTATGGCTATTGCAGGTACTTTGCTGCTGTTTCTGGGACATCTGTTAGGTACAAAGCTCCGACCCAAGTTCTGGCAACTCAGCAGCACAAAACCAAAGTTGTTTTATGCTAGCACTACAGCTACCATAGTCTCTTGCTGGATTATTGCAGCAATTGCCTTCTCATTAGGTCTTTAGTGAAACTGCTTGTTCTAGGCGAGCCGGGCTCGGGCAAGACCAGTTGGTGTAGGAGATACATTGACTGGTGGCAGAAGCGCGGTTCAAGTGTTGGTGGAATCCTCTCTCCGGCGATTGAGAAGCAAGGACAACGAGTTGGCTCTAATGCACTTGACCTCCTTACCGGCCAAGAGATCCCATTTGCCCGTCTATCATGCTATAGATGTTTCGAAGGAGGTGAAATAGTTGGTGACTATACTATTAGCAGGGACGGGATATTATTTGCCTGCGCTGCCGTTGAAAGGGCTGTAGCGAACAAGTGTGACCTGGTGGTCATTGATGAGGTCGGCCCGTTGGAACTGCGGGGCAAAGGGTTTGTGCCCGTAGTCAAGTTAGCCCTAGCTTCACCGGTCAATGTGCTCATGGTAGTAAGGAGTTCGCTAAAGGGAGCACTTCAGAGGCATTTCCCTCAGTACGAATTTGTGGTCGTCGCTGATTTGGCACAATCCTCAAACATGCCCGAGCTTGCAATTGCAAAAGCCGTGAAGTAGCCACCTACGAGTCGCCGACAGAAGGTTCGTAGGCTCAGAAAACAGAATAGAATCAAAGAGACTTTTTTGTGGGGTATTATGCCCAGTTCCTCTAATAGTTGACCTTGTCTTTCCCTTTTAGACCAAGGATCTCTCTTGCTTCGTCGGGCGTAGCTATTTCCCGTTCAAGCTCCCGGGCGATTCTGACTATCTTTTCCACCAGTTCGGCGTTGCTCTTAGCCAATACTCCTTTGCGGACATAAATATTGTCTTCAAAACCCACGCGGACATGCCCACCCATCATTACGGATAGTGTCGCCAGGTTAAACTCGGCGGGATAGCCGGCGCCAATTACCGACCACTTGTAGTTTTGCGGCCCGAACAACCGGTCAGCTGTTTGTTTCATGAACATAATATTTTCTAAATCAGCGCCGATTGCTCCCAGAATTCCAGTGACGAATTGCACCCAGATGGGGAATCGCACGAGCTTTCTCCTAATACAATACTGTATATTGTACAGGTGCCCTACGTCATATGCTTCGTGTTCGGGTTTGGTATTATTCTCAGTCATGGTCTTACAGAAGTGCTCGATATCACCAAAGGTATTACGGAAGATGAAATCTATGGTTCCGGCGGCAAAATCCTTCTCCCAGGGATACTTGTAGTCTGAGTCCTTATATCGCTCTGCAATGGGGTGAATTGAGAAATTGATCGAGCCCATGTTAAATGTGGCCAGCTCCGGTTTGAGAGCTGGGACAACCCTTATTCTTTCCGCCGCTGTCATTTCCATGGTGCCGCCGGTGGTTACACAGACGATGACATTGCTTTTTGCCTTGATGAGAGTGGCAATCTCCCGGTAGACTGCCGGGTCAGTGGTTGGTTTGCCGGTCTGCGGGTCTCTGCCATGGACATGCACGGAAGCCACCCCGGCATCGGCACACCTCACCGCCTCATCGGCGATTTGTTGTGGTGTAAGCGGTAGATAAGGTGTCTGAGTCGGCAGGGTGATATTGCCAGTCAAGGCGGCCGTTATGATAAGCTTTTCCATCTGCTCACTCCTCCTACAAGATGTATCTCATTGCACCAAATGCAATAGCTTTCTGCATGATCACTCAAAGTCGTTCTATGCTTTGCCCTGTTCTTTCTTGGTCCACTCGATGAGGTATTCTAGAAGCCTTTCCTTGGACTTGTTGATCTCTTCGGGAGACCAGGTATAGAAACCCTGCGTTGTTTTGAATCCCAGTTCCCCTCTTTTCACCTTTTCCCTTAGGAGGGGCGAGGGATTCGGAGAAGATTCAAGATGCTTGAGAATATAGTCGTGGATAGACAGGGTTAGGTCGAGTCCGACCATGTCGGCGTTCTCAATAGGTCCCAGAACTGGCAACCGAACAGCAAAACCGTTCTTGATAGCTTCATCAACAGTAGCGGCGTCTGCAATACCATGTTCCACGATGGAGATAGCCTCCCGCCACAGGGCGTGTTGCAGCCGATTGGCGATAAAACCAGGCACATCTTTCATGCACTTCACCGGGTGTTTCCCTGCGTTTTTCATGACCTGATAAGTCGCCTCCATGGCTTCGTCAGAGGTATCTCTTGCCTTGGTAACTTCCACGAGCGGGATCAGGTAAGGGGGGTTCCAGAAATGAGTCCCCAGAATTCTCTCCCGCCTGCGGGCCTTGGCCGCGATTTCGGTTATGCTAATCACCGACGTATTGGTAGCCAGAATAGTCTCTGGAGGACAGAGCCTGTCTAGATTATGAAAGAACTGCTGCTTTAACTCCAGATTTTCGGAGACACACTCAATCACCAAGTGAGCATCGGCGGCGGCCTCGCTCAGTTCGGTGGTGGTTTTGATCCTGCTTATCGCTGGCTCGATTTCACTCTGTAAACCAATCCCTCTTTCAGCCATTGTTGAGAGGGCAGATCTGATTCTTTCAATAGCCGCTGGCAATGCCTCTGGCCTTCTGGCAAAGATACGAACATTGTAGTTCTTGGTGGCAAAGACTTGAGCAACACCGGGCGCTATCATGCCCGCGCCAATCACGGCAATATTGCTAATATCCTCAGCTCTTATCAAAGCCCTTCTCTCGTTACCCGTAGTCTATGCAATTCTGTGGGGCAATTAGAAACACGACTATTCACAGAAATGGGAAATTACCCTAATAGTTGATAACTACCAGCATACTCACCGGTTTATTGGTCTTATTGATGATTTCCCTGCCTTCGTTGGGAGCGATATAGACAGAGTCCCACGGCCTCAGGGTAATCTCTTCCTTCTTGGTCTTAACGGTGATTTCTCCGTCCAGGACGAAATAGTATTTCTCGGTTGGTGTAGCGCCGAATTCAGCCCCACCGCCGGGAAGGAAATGGGACATTCCTACCCAGAACTTCTCAGCTCCCGTCTCTTCCTTGCCGCTTAACCTGAGCGCAACCATCTTGAAATGACCGGGAGCCTCATAAGGCTTGACCTGCGCTAAACTAATCTTTTTCATATTTCCTCCATATTTAGTTTTGAATTATCGGGGTAAACAAACAGCTATATACTTAAGCGAGGACGCCGGCGTAGGTATAGGTCCTATCGGGCACATCGTTCAGATCGTCTTCGTCGATTTCTGCAACGCAGTGAGCCATGGAGCCATCGCCCATGTACCAGCGGATCGGGAAGCAGTAGAACCTGAAGCGCTTACCGGAAACCTTATCCAGATCTCCGCCGAGGTTTTCAACCCCGACTATGCCGTGACCCAGCATTATCTTATGGCAGGGCTCCCAGGTGCCCCAGCAGCCGATGGCTTCCAGGTCGCCAAACTTCTTGTCATAAGCTTCTTGGCCATGCACTTTGATGTAGGTAAACTTATCAAATTCGGCATATGCTTCTTCACCGAACTGCTCAATGTACTCTTCGGTGATAGGCTTACCAGAAGCGCCAAGCAGGTTCATACGGGTCATGCCGTTGTTGCCCATAGCGGTGTGGAGAGGATGGTCCAGAGCCTGCGAATCCATAGCAACGCACTTTACCTTTTTCTCTAAAAACCATCTGCCGGCCTCGACGCCAGTACCTTTGGAATAATGATAGTACTCCTTGGAGTCGTCAAACAAGCGATGCATGCCAGTATTCAGGCAAATGACCATGCCTTCCAGTTCGCTCGGCTTGATACCTACTTTTTCGCAGGCAGCCTCAAGATGCTTCGGGAGGATCAGCCCCCAGCGCTCGATCTCGATGGGAAGGCAAACGGCATCGCCAGTGTATGCATCAATAGGCAGTTCGTGGGTGTAACGAGCTCTTTTGCCGTCGAAATCGATTTCCATAACGTGACGTGGAGCATCGCAATGCGTACCGGTGTGCATAGTGCAGGTGATCTTTTGCGTCAGAACGCCACCTTTTGCCATGGTGTGCGTATTGTCGATTACCGGCTTGTCAAAATAAGGCCAGCGGGGAATTTCCGCACCGAAGGGATGCGACAGAGAAACAAATACTTTTTTACCCATAATATATACCTCCTTAAATTTTAACTATCAAGTATTCTATTACCAGGTAGTCACGCCGCCGTCAATGTACAGGATTTGCCCGGTAATGAAGTCTGACGCCTTTGAGGCAAAGAATATGGTAGCCCCAACAATATCCTCCGGCATTGCCCAGCGGCCCAGCGGGATACGAGACTTCATCTGCTGGGCAAACTGGGGGTTGGCTAAGGCAGGACGGGTAAGTTCAGTCTCCACAACAGTGGGTGCGAGCGCGTTAACCAGTACGTTGTACTTGGCCCACTCGCAAGCGAGTGTTCGTGTCAGGGTATCTACAGCTCCTTTACTGGGACAATAAGCCGCATAGTCTGCGGGGAGACCGTATCTGCCTCTCACCGATGACAGGTTGATAATCTTGCCGCTTTTTTGCTTAATCATTACCCGGCCGACCGCCTGGCAGCAGATGAATGTCCCGCGGGTGTTGATATCCATAACTTGCTGCCACTCGTCAATGGGAAAAGTGTCGGCAGGCTTGCGAATCGCCAGACCATGAGCGTTTACCAGAATATCAATGTGAGGGAATTTCTTCAGGACACTGTCGACCATAGCCGCTACTGATTTCTCATCGGTGACCTCCACGGGAACCGCCAGTGACTTTTTACCCCGGGCTTGTATCTCCTTGGCTACTGGCTCGAGATGCTCCAGCTTACGGCTGGCCACAACGACATCGGCGCCAGCCTCCGCCAGGCCCAGAGCCTGCGCATGACCGATACCGCCAGCGCCGCCCACCACGATAACAGTCTTGCCTGTCAGATCAAATAAATCGCCCATATTACACCTCCTTTTTCAGAATTTCCTGCAATTACGCAGGACTGATGTGGTAGTTAGAGACATCCGGATTCTGGTTTAAGATTTAGTTCATCTCTTGTCTCTATCGCCTCCAATCTGGATGATTTCATGACCAGAGATAACCTGTCTCAAGGATACCATCGCCAGGTAGTAACTGTCAACCCTTACCTGGCTGAAAGCTCAATTCAGTGTTTCTTCCGGGCAGCTCTTCTGCGGCCGCGTCTCTTTCGCGGGGTGGCTCTCCTTCTGCGCACCAGGAAAACTGCCAATCCTGCTGCCACCACCACTGCTGCCGTAATCCCGCCAATCAGTGGCCAGTTGACCGGGAAGTTGGCCGTTACGGCGTAGTCGCCTTCCATAGTGATGACAGTTGTGGCGGCGTTCACATTGGCGATGGTGTCCACATCACCGCTCCAGTTGACAACGCGGTAGCCTTTGTTGGGTCTGGCAATCAGGCGGACCATTACCCCGGCATTATAGGTGAATGTGCCCTCGCCGGGCGCGGTTATAGACCCATTGGGAGTGCCGGAGATGGTAAGGGTATACTTGACAACTCCCAGGTTCCATTTGGCAAGCTCGATCTCAGGGCCTGCGGCGACCACGGTACCGTCCGTCCTGAGCCCGACCGTGTGAAACTCGCCTGCGGCGACCCGCGTGATGTTCGTCCAGCTGTTGATGGCATTCTGGCCACCGGCGTCGACTCCCGCGGCGACTACAGTGCCATCAGCCTTAAGTCCCACCGTGTGACTGCCGCCTGTCGCAACCTGGATAATGTCTGTCCAGCTGTAGACATTGCACTGCCCGTAGGAGTTGTCTCCTGTAGCGACCACGGTGCCGTCGGCTTTGAGACCCACCGTGTTGAAAGCGCCTGCTGCTAGCTGAGTGATATCTGTCCAGCCGCTGACGGCACACTCCCCATACTCATTGTCCCCCACGGCGACCACGGTGTTGTCGCCCTTAAGACCCACTGTGTGACGGGTGCCCATAGCGACTCCGGTGATGTCCGTCCAGTTGCCGACATTGCACTGCCCGTAGGAGTTGTCTCCTGTAGCGACCACGGTGCCGTTGGCCTTAAGCCCCACCGTGTCAACGGCGCCTGCGGCGACCTGGACGATGTTTGTCCAGTTGCCGACATTGCACTGCCCGTAGGAGTTGTCTCCCACAGCGACTACGGTGCCGTCGGCCTTAAGCCCTACCGTGAAATAGCTGCCTGCGGCGACCTGGACGATATCGCTCCAGCCCGAGACATCACACTGCCCGTAGGAGTTGTCTCCCACGGCGACTACGGTGCCGTCATTCTTAAGACCCACTGTGTGCACGACGTTTGCGGTGATCTGGCTGATATCCGTCCAGCTGCCAACATCGCACTGCCCGTAGTAACTCCTTCCCGTAGCGACCACAGTGCCGTCCTTCTTAAGTCCCACCGTGTGCCAGCCACCTGTGGCAACTTGGATGATATCCGTCCAGTTGCCGACATCGCATTGCCCCTGGTCGTTCTTTCCCACTGCAACCAAAGTGCCGTCGGCTTTAAGCCCCACCGTGTACTCATAACCTGCTGCGACCTGTATGATATCTGCCCAGCCGCTGACATTACATTGCCCAGAGGAGTCGTCTCCCACGGCGACCACGGTGCCATCCGCTTCAAGCCCCACGGTGAAATAGCTGCCGGCGGCGATCTGGACGATGTTTCTCCAGTCGCCGACATCGCTCTGGCCGAAGCTCTTGTACCCCGCGGCGACCACGGTACCGTCGGCCTTGAGGCCCACTATGTGACCAAAGCCCGCGACGACCTGGACAATGTTCGTCCAGCTGCTGACATCACTCTGTCCGACGCCCATGCCTCCCACGGCGACCACAGTACCGTCTGCCTTAAGACCCACCGTCTGGTCATAGCCTGCGGCGACCTGAATGATATCTGTCCAATTGCCTACATCGCACTGCCCATAGGAGTTATCTCCCGCAGCGACCACGGTGCCGTCGGCCTTAAGCCCTACTGTGTGCTCACTACCTGCCGCGACCTGAATGATGTCTGTCCAGTTATTTACACTGCACTGCCCATAGGAGTTCTCTCCCACTGCGGCCACGGTGCCGTCAGCTTTAAGCCCCACCGTGTGATAGAAGCCTGCGGCGACCATGGGTGTCGCTTGCCCTTGAAGCGTATTCAGTGTCATTACGGAAGCAGGGCTAAGGCTATCTAAGCCGAAACAGGTAATCGCCTGGTCGTCTGGCAACTGCAAGGTTGCTGAAGCTGCCGTTACCCAAGCCGGAGGGGTAAGACTGAAGACCAGAACGATAGCGAATAGGGCTGGCAGGAGCATCTTCTTATGTTTTGTGAAGGTACCTATTTTATATCGGCTCAGTTCAACTAATATGTTCTTCGTTGGCATTCTTTCCTCCTTGCCATTTCCTTCCTACAGTTTCTGTTGCTTTGGGCGCAGTCGATAGGCTTCAACATAGCGCCGGGCGTGTTTATCACGGCCCAGGATAAGGTCGGCCGCCATGACGGTTGGTCTCACCTTGGCGGCATCTGTGATGAGGCAGGTGATGCCTTCGGCAATAGCCATGGCCACGAAGGCATTATTTAGTAGTTCGCGGTCGGGTAAGCCAAACGAGATATTGCTGGCTCCCAGTGTCATGTTCACCCCTAGTTCAGTTTTAATTGTTCGAATGGCTTCCATAACTGTCGGTCCCGAGCTGGTATCAGCTCCGACGGCGAAAGCCAGGCAGTCAATGACAATGTCCTCTCGGGCAATGCCGAGCGCCTCGGCACGCCGCACTATCTTATGAGCAATGCTTACCCTCCGTTCTGCACCCTTTGGAATACCCTCGTCATCTTGTACCAGACCAACGACTGCTGCCTTATATTTCTTAACCATAGGCAGAACTGCGGTCAAGGAACGCTCTTCTCCGGTAACCGAGTTGACAAGAGGTTTGCCCTTGTAGATTTTTATCGCTGCTTCCAAAGCTGCTGGGTTATTACTGTCAATGCATAGAGGTACATCCACTGCGTCCATCACTGCCTCAACTGCCTGGGGTAGCAGCGTTACCTCGTCGACGCCGAATGTTCCCACGTTGACGTCTAGGATGTCCGCCCCGGCTTGCACTTGGGCTAAGGCTTCCCTGCGGACAATCTCCAGATCGCCTGTCTTCAGAGCCTCGGCTAACTTTTTCTTGCCCGTGGGATTGATACGCTCGCCTATAAGCACTGTGGGCTGATTATCACCAATGATTACTTCCTTACTCGGGCTTGACACCCTGGTTTCCATCAGTCGATTTCCTCCCTCTTGCCGTCTATAATCCGGTATCGTCCCAGGTAGTTTGCCTGAACAAAGACCTGCTCAAATTTAGGGGCGCTGGCCAGTTCAATGTAACTGACTCTGGAGGCGACAGTCTGTGCCTTAGCCCGAGATTTAAGGGAAATCAGAGCCAGCTTGGCTCCCATACCGGCGGCGTTGCCCACCTGCCGGAAGCGGTTTAGGGGTAAAGGTGGGAACATGCCGATTGCCACGGCACTGGATATATCAATGTAGGTGCCA
Source organism: uncultured Dehalococcoidales bacterium (assembly GCA_964586515.1). Taxonomy (GTDB): domain Bacteria; phylum Chloroflexota; class Dehalococcoidia; order GIF9; family AB-539-J10; genus RBG-13-51-36. Next base: position 169,403 of record CAZPGJ010000003.1, on the reverse strand, counting down.
AAGGCTCCGGCAATTATCACCTGCTTGATATCGTCTTCAGCGCAGCCGCTCGTTTCCAGAAGTATCTGGATACCGGTGCGAATGGCTGCTTTAGCCAGCTGCAATTCTCTCACGTCATGCTGGGTGATGGTGATGGCTGGCTTCCCTTTCCGCTCCTCCTTGCTAACCAATATAAACTCGTGCTGTCCTTTGTAGGCACGAACTCTAGGGCGATTGTCTATTATCCTGCCACCCGCATCAATGATTTTAGCCAGATAAAGCTGAGCCAGTGCATCAAGTACGCCCGACCCGCAGATGCCCACCGACGGCGCCCCGTCGATGGTCTGGTACTGGATTTTATCGCCATCTATGCGCAGGCGCTCAATAGCTCCTGTGGCTGCCCGCATGCCGTACTTGATATGACCGCCTTCGAAGGCAGGCCCAGAGGCACACGAAGTGGCGGTTATCGTCCTGTTGCAGACTAGAGATACCTCGGTGTTAGTCCCAATGTCCAGAGCCACCGTTGTTTCTTTCGCCTGCCAGGCATCTGTTGCCAGCAACATGGAGACATGGTCGGCGCCAACGAAGCCAGCGACGTTGGGCAGCAGGTGTACGTATGCCCCGGGGGCAATATTTAACCCCAGCTCCCCAGCCCTAACTTCCAATGCCCGACTGACGGCAGGCACGAAGGGAGAGAGCACAAGCTGTTTTACCGGCAGGCGGAGGAAAAGGTGGTGCATGGCGGTATTGCCGACGACTACTGCCTCCAGAATTTCTTCAGGTTTGGCACCAGCCTCAGCACAGAGGTCAGTGCCAAGCTCGTTGATGGCGTCAACCGCCAGTTTCTGTAACGCTGCCGCATTATCCGGCGAGTGAACGACAGTGGTTATACGGCTGATGATGTCTTCTCCATAGCTAATTTGGGGATTCATTATCCCCTTGGCAGCTAAAGTCCGGCCGTCGCTGAGGTCAACCAGGTAGCCGGCAACCTTGGTGGTGCCCAGGTCTATGGCTAGCCCCAACTGGCGGCTTTTTGGGGGGCGAATGGCTATCACCTCGCCATTACGGACTACAGCCTGACTTTTCCACTTCCAGGACCGTAGTTGGTCAGAGATGGTGCGTAGGGCGCCAATATCAATCTTGGTGCATCGCAGCTTGTGCTGCTGGTTTAGTGCCTCAAGCAGGCGGTCGGCATCAGCTTGGGGGGCTTCTAGTGAGGGGGCAGATAGCTGCAGGCGGTAGACTTGAACTGATGGCTCGGGGGAAACTTTTACCTCCAGTCCCTCCGTCTGGACTCGCTGTGCGGTGGTCATGGACTCGGTGGGCACAGCTATTTTGCAGTCGCTGGCGGGATAGGTCTGGCAGGCAAGTCGCCACCCATCCTTCAGTTCTTGTGAGGTGAATGCTTCATGTTCATTGGGCGTTGGTTTGGAGACAATGCTGCTTAGAACTTGCACCTTGCATGAGTGGCATATTCCCTCGCCCCCACATATGCTGTTGATACCCACACCGAGCTGGCGAGCACAAGCTAGAAGAGACTCACTCCTTCGACACTCCCCTCTTCGACCTACCGGCTCAAAATCAATGGTGAAATCAGCCATTTTTTCTTATTTCTGCTACTTTGTAGTGGCAGGTTTCCCTGAGGCTGCAGCGGGCACAGACTTCAGCCTGTGTCCACCTTGGCATTTGTGGTCCTATGCCCATGACCATGGAAGTCGATTTGCGGGGGACCAGCACTCCCGAAGCGGTCAGTCTCACTCCGATTTCATCTGCGTTGACCAGTCCCAGTAAATTCCACTGCTCGGTCAAGGGAAAACCGGGCATACCGGGGTTAACCGGGCTGCTTATCTCATAACCTCGAGACGAGACCTCACCGGCGAGACGCCTGAAGACTTCCAGAGCCATCATATCTACGGCGGTGCTGCCGATACCGTCCAGAATCATCCCCTGTAGAGCTGCGCTGTTTTTGCTGTAGTCTGTCACCTGTTTTTCCAGTCTGGGACCGATGGTGATAAGAATGACGGCAAGCTCCTTCGCCTCGGGGAAGATTGCCGGTAGTAATGGACCGTGTATCGCTTTATCACCCTCCAGCGATATTTGGCTACCGGTCATGCTCCTTACCGTATAATATTCATAAGCCACTGCTGGCTCCAGCAGGCGAGCCTTCTTGACACTAGCAAGTAGTTCCCGAATTAAGATTTTTATCTTTGGCCTGACTTTAGCCCCTCTCTCCAGTCCCTGCCGCCGCAGCACCTCCTTGGTCTTCAGGCTCAGTCGGATACCGCGGATTACAGGCATAGCACAGCCTCCTCGCTGCTCTTTATATTACCGCCCCAGCCCGTTAACTCGTTCGGTAGCTATTTGTATACTCCGTATTCCTTGACGGTATCAACTATCGTTTTGAGATTCTCCCACTTTACTTTGTCAAAGAAGGCACCGTTGGCCATGATATAGCCACCGCCCTTGCCACAAACGTCAATGAGCCTCTTGGTGTGGTCTATGGCCTGCTGGGTGGTACCTACGGTCAGTAAGTCCATAGGCATATTGCCACCAACGCAGGCAATACCGTCCAGTGCTTTCTTGGCGGCAGTCATATCGGTCTGGTCAAACAACCATGCCGTCTTGCCTTTGGGTAAGTCACGGATAATATCCAGGCGCGAGTTATAGCCACCCTCAGCCCAGACAAACGGCACCACTCCCTCGTCAACCAGGCCCAAGATTATCTTCTTCAGGTAGGGCCAGTAGAATTTCTTGTACTGCTCATCGGAGAGGAAGCCATCAGCTCCCTTGTGCAGGGGTATGAAAACCAGGGGGCATCCGATCTGTTTTGCCGCGTCTACCCCTAGCTGAATTTCCATTGGCGTTAGTGCTTCCATAGCTGCGATGAGCTTGTCGGGCTGGCGGTATATATCCATCATTACCCCTTTAGTTCCCCTCAGGGTGTCGCCAATGACGTCAAAGGGTGCCTTGGTGGCACCAGCCAGGTAGGCGGGAAATCCTGCCATGGTTATCTCCCCGGCGAAGGCCATGCAAGCCCCCATCCATTTCAGGGCTTCATCCCCGGCTTCCATCATAGCCTGAAGGGCGGCTTTAATGGGGGGCATGCCGTAGGGCATGAAAGGAATGCTAGCTGTATACATTTCGGTCACGCCGGCGAGGGGGGGGAGCGTCGCCAGAGGCTCCAGGGCGCCGAATACGCGCGACGGCCAGGTGAAATAGAAGAAATGCAGCGGATTGTGAATAAAGGCATCATATTCATCGGCCCTCATGTATTCGCCTTCGATACACTGGTAGGTGGTGTCCTTGGGGACCCCATGGTCAGGCCACCTGTATAGCTTGAAGCCAAGAATGTCAAGGAACTTCCCTGGGGTGGGCACAAAGGCGTGGCCGTGTCCATCTGGCTGAAAGTCCACAAAGAATTTTTTCCAGGCTGGGGCGATTTTTTCGTAGTTATACATGACATCATGAGGGGTCAGTCCGGAATAAAAGGCAGGGGCAAAGCTGGGTATCAGCAGTACCGGCACCCTGTCCGGCTTTTTCTTGAGTTGTATGGCGTCTTTTATCCTGGTGACTCTCTCCTTGTACAGCTTCTCGGCCTCGGGGTTCGGGAATTTGAGGTCGTTTCCCTCGGGGTCTTTCGGTGAAATCCACCTGGCAAACAGCGTCTCCTGCTTTTCCTCTGGCGTCATGTCTTCCCATTTCTTTTCCATTTCTATTACCTCCGCATTATCTAAGGATTATTACTTGGCGCCAACCCATTTCTTAGCCAGGCTGACTCCCGCCATGGCGTCCTTGCCGTAGGCATCAGCGCCGGTATAGTTCTTTATCTCATCACTCATCTGACCGCCGCCAATCATGATCTTTACCTTATCTCTCAGCCCGGCAGCTTTTATGGCTTCTACAGTTTGTTTCATGGAATCAAAAGCCAGCGCCAAAAACCCGCTTAAACCGACGATAGGGGCGCCGGTTTCCTTTATCTTATCGACGAACTTCTGCGCAGGCACGTCCACGTCCAGGTCGTATACCTCGAAGCCATTGACATCGAGCATAAAGACGACGATGTTCTTGCCGATGTCATGTATATCTCCAGCGACGGTGCCAAAAACAATCTTGCCCAGCTTCTTGCTCTCCGCCGTCTTGCTCAGCTTGGGCTTGACCAGCTCGGTTACCGTTCTCAGTATCTCGCCGGAGTACACTAGGTCAGGTATGAAGTACTCGCCGCTGGCAAAACGCTTGCCCACGATTTCCATGCCTTTCCTGGCGTCTTCCAGAATTTTGAGTGGATCTTCCTTGGCGTTCAGCCTATCCTCAACGATATTGATAGCCTCTTGTTCCTTCAGATCAGCCAGTGTCTTCACCAGGTCTTTAGCCATGTTTCATTTCCTCCTTGATTGGACTACATAATCCATTTGCATTGCTGCTATTTGGAAAAGCATTATAGCAAGGGCAGAGAAAATTTGCTAGCCATCTATCAGCCAGGCGATTCATTGACAGAGAGCCGTTTATTCATGTTACAATGCCTGCAATTCGAAGCAGAAGCGGAGGTACGACAATTATGATCAAGCTCACAAAGACTAAGGACGAAATTATAAAGAAATCCAATGAACTCGCTATAGAATGTGCAGCAAAGTATAAGGGTTGTGGCCAGTGTACGTTTTTGGCAACGATTGATGCCCTGAGATGGGGTGGGCTGGAAATTATTCCCAGGGACGTGGAAGATAGACTTTTTTCAGGGATATGTCTCCTGACGGGGGGTGTCGGCTTGAGCGGAGATGGTAGCTGTGGCGCTGTAGCCAGTGGTACTCTAGCAATTGGCCTGGCTCTGGGGCTCCGGCGAGAGAGTACCAATGAGAGTCTTTTTCGCCAGAGCTGCGCTATCGTTCGGGATGCTCTTTTGGATAAATATTACCAGAAATATAATTCCCTGCTCTGTAAGGATATCCAGAGGAAGTTTTTTGGAAAAGCGTGGGACCTAACACGCGATGAAATGAGTGCGGAATTTCTGGGCATCGCAGAAGGCTGCGTTATTATGGAAGGCGCTATGTGGGCCACCGAAATTATCCTGGATGAATTTGAGAAAGGGAATGTCAAAGGTTATGTCGGTAACCCGGAAGTTAAAGCTTGAGTTCTTCAGACCTCAGACTATAGAATATTCTCAATCGCAGAACCTGCTACCGAAAGATTAGAAGGAGGGAGATATGTCAGGAGTATTAAAGGACAAAGTAGCCATTATAACCGGAGTCAGTCGTGGTATGGGTAAAGCCTTCGCCTTGAGGTTTGCTGAGGAAGGCGCCAGATTGCTATTAACTACTACCAGTCTGGAGAGAGCCCAGGGCACGGTTAAGGGGGTAAAGGCTAAGGGTGGGGAAGTAGCACTCATGCAGGCTGATATCTCGCACGAAGATGCGGGCAAAAGGATAGCGGAAAAGGTTATGCAGCAGTATGGTAGGGTTGATATCCTCGTCAATAATGCCGCTATATGGTACGGAATCAATGCCCAGCCCTGGGATGCCTGGACGGTGAAGGAGTGGGATCAGATGTTTGTGGTGAATGTAAGAGGAACATGGGTGGTCTGTAAGGCCGTAGCTCCGCTGATGGCAAAGCAGAGAAAGGGTAAGATTATCAATGTTGCATCTAATGTTGCCAGAGTCCCCGCGGCGCAACTATTTTTGCCCTATGCCTGTACCAAAGGAGCGGTTTACATACTAACTCACGCTCTGGCTAGAGCTCTGGGGCCCTCAGGTATCAATGTCAACGCTGTTGCCCCGGGATATGTTGCTACTGAAGCCAGTTTAGCCCAGACGGATAGCGAAAAAATATTCGGGATTGCCACCGGGGAGCAATCAATTCATCAACGTTTGCAGCCAACCGACCCGGTGGGGGCAGTCCTGTTCTTAGCCTCAGCTGCCTCGGATATGATCTCGGGACAGATTATCTATGTTGATGGCGGAACCGTGATGATATAGGCGATGGAAGCTCCCTTCTGCTCTAGTTGGCCAGTCACTGTTGCCGCACAGGTCTGCCGCTGTGGGCTGTCCCATCTAAGGCCAGAGTGCCCGAGCCACGTCTACCAGCCCCAGTTCCAGCAGTTTCTTTTTGCTGGGCTTGGCTGTCTTGAGGTCCCAATCCATGGCCGTCAGGTACTCTTTAATCATGGTGTCCTCATCAATGGTGACCCCGGCTACAGGGCCCGCTTTAAGTGGTGGTCTGCCCAGTACCCTGTCGGGGACTTTGAGCTTTAGCGGGTTCAGCCCCTCGCGGATATTGAAGGCCTGCCGGAGGTTAGAAATTCTCTCCCCCGTTTTGAGCAATTCGTCATTGGTTACGTCCCAGCCGGTAATCGCCCTCATAAAGTCAGCGATGGGGTCAGTGTTGGGGAAAGCCCAGTACACAAACAGGCATGTGCCGGTACAAACCACGGTTTGGTGGAAGTTGCTGCCCATCTTGCGTGCTTCTCCCCGGCCGGAAAAGGATTTTAAGTCGAATTTGGGCAGCAGTCCTGAAGGATATGCGGGTGCATCCGACAACTCCGAGCCCACAAAATGACGGCCCGGTGTGGGGTCCATCCTGTAGCTAGTGGCGAGGTAAAAAGCATGCTTTGGGTCATGTGCCGGAAGCTCCTGCCCCCCAACATGTATGGCATATTGGTCGGCGCCCTGGCCAATCCTCTCCGCTGCCACCTTTACTCCATCGGCTAGCACATCACCGAAACCTTCCCTCTTAGCCAATTTTTCGGTCATGGCCACGATGGCTTTATGGTTGCCCCAGGTCATTTCGATACCATCGGTATCTTTCCTGGTGATAAGCCCATTCTCATAGCATTCAATAGCCAGGGCAATAGCTGCCCCGGCCGAGATAGTGTCAATTCCATAGCGGTCGCAAATATCGCCGGCCTTGATTATCGATTCCAGGTTGTTGTTGAGACAATTGGTGCCAAACATGGCCGTCGTCTCGTATTCAGGCCTACGGGCACCGGCGGCATATTCATACTCTCCGGTCCCGGCCTTCATGTAGCCGCCACATCCAATGGGGCACATGTAACAGGCAAACTTCTTCTCCGTACGCTCAATCACAGCTTCTTTGGCTATGGGTTGAAAATCTGGAAAGTCAATAGCCCCTACTCCTGCCCAGTTTTTAACTGGCGAATCACCACTTTGAACACCGATATCAACGAGAAAAGGCGTGCCGAACGGCTTTAACCAGACAATATGTCCCCCCAGTTCAGGCTGCCACTTTTTCCTCAATTCCCTAGTCTTCGCTTCATCGGCAAGGGGGACCTTCATATTGCCCTTCACCACCACTGCTTTGAGCTTCTTGGAGCCCATCACGGCACCCAGGCCGGACCGGGCCGCGGTTCTGGCCCTGTTTACAACCGCCGAGATGAGAGAGAGTTTCTCACCTGATGGGCCAATGCAGGCTACCTCCGCATCCTTACCCAATTCGGATTTAATTATTTCTTCAGTCTGACGAGTATCCTTTCCCCACAGGTGGGCAGCATCCCTCAGCTCAGCCTTGCCATTATTGATAAAGAGGTAGGCTGGCTTTTCTGATATGCCGGTAAAGAACACGGCATCGTAGCCGGCGAACTTCAGGAAAGCACCGAAGTAACCACCGGAATTGGCGTCGCCCCAGCCTCCGGTCAATGGTGATTTCCCTACCACTGTAAACCTTGTGCCCGAAAGCGCCGGGGTACCGGTAAATGGGCCGCTAAGGATGCCCAGGGTATTATCCGGTACCAGTGGGTCAACACCAGCCTTTTGTCGGCTGAAAAGGATTCGGGCGCCGGTGCCGTAGCCTCCAATGAACTGACGGCAAAGCTTTTCGTCGAGCGCCTCATCCCTTAACTTTTTTTGGGAAAGGTCCACAAACAACATCTTTCCCATATAACCTCGTGCCATACTTTCCCTCCTTACTGTCTTATTCTCAATCCGTAATTTCTCGATTTTATCGGGGTTGCCCGATTCACCTCGAATAAACAAATCCAAATACCAAAATCCAAATGACAATTCAAGTCCAAATGCTTAAATGCCAAAACTAACTACTTCTTCTTGGCCAAAAGAATTGAGGAGAATATTAAACTGAGTTCTTGAGCTTCCTTCAATAACTTCTGGCACTCATCTCGCCTGCTGGGATTTGCCTTGGCAATCATTCTGAGCCAGTGCTTTGTCTCCTTTGCCTCTTTTTTGCAGATAGAAATTCTATGCCGGAAATCTTTCTTGGATTCTGCTCCATCTGCTTCCATGTAGTTTGCCCCGATACTGGTTGCTGCTCTTACTATCTGATTGATAAGCGGACTATCGATAGAGTCCTGAGGGAAAGCCTTTACAAGTTCAATAATTGCTTCACCGAATTGTGCAGTTCGTTCTTCAAGGTCGTACTTCTTTTTGTCATTTGGATTTTGGGCTTTATTTGACATTTGAGCTTTGTCATTTGTCATTGTCTGGAGCCGGCATATTACATCAGCTAAGCTACACCCCTAAATAGGCTGTTTTCACTTGTTCACTTTGCAGAAGGTCTTTGCCTTTTCCCTCTAAGACAATCTGTCCGTTTTCCAGCACATACGCCCGATCGGCTGTCTCAAGTGTCTGCCGGACATTTTGCTCAACTAGAAAGATGGTAATTCCTTCCTCACGCAGGTGCTTTATGACCTCGAGGACTTCTGAGAATAATTTTGGTGCCAGCCCATACGACGGCTCATCAAACATGCACAGTCTAGGATTGGACATTAAGCCTCGCCCGATGGCTACCATTTGCCCTTCACCACCGCTCAATTTCTTAGCTGATTGCCCTCGCCTTTCTTTTAGTACCGGGAAGATTTGATAAATCCGTTCGAGCGTTTCCTTTCTTCGGCTCCAGGCCTTCGAAAAATACGCTCCCATCTCCAGGTTTTCCCGCACTGTCATGTCAGTAAAAAGCTTTCTGCCCTCGGGTATCTGGCAAATACCCAGTTTCATAATTTTATAAGGTGGTAGCCTGTCTATCCTCTGACCAAGGAACTCCACGCTGCCCGAAGCCGGACGCAGCAGACCGGATATAGTGTTTAGCAGTGTCGTTTTACCGGCGCCATTAGTGCCCACCAGAGCCACTATCTCTCCTTCAGCCACTCTTAGGGAAACATCTCGCAAGGCTTGAGACTTGCCATAAAAAACATCCAGGTTGCTAACTTCCAGCATGAGTCTCTTCCCCCAGATATATCTCGATAACTCTCTTATTGTTGACAATTTCCCGTGGTGTTCCTTCAGCAATCTTCTCACCGTGGTGGAGCACCATAATCCGCGCACATATGCCCATGATTGCCTTCATGACATGCTCGACTATAAAAATGGTAATTCCCGTATCGCGAACCTTCTTTACCAGCTCCATGGCCTCGCTTACCTCCGCGGAGTTTAGACCGGCCATCAGTTCATCAAGCAACAACAGTTCCGGCCTGGTGGCTAGCGCTCTGGCTACTTCAACCCGCTTCTGGTTGACCAGGGTCAAGTCTTGAATTGAATGCCCCGCCATTGCTGACAAGCCCACAAACTCCAGCGCCCGGCTGGCTTCCCTGGCAGCATCTGCCGCTGATATGCGGTTTGGGCTCCCGAAAAACGCTCCCACCAGTACATTCTGAAGGACTGGCATATCAGCGAAGACTTTAGTCTCTTGAAACGTTCTACTCACTCCCATCTTGCAGATTTTATGGGGCTTCAAGCCATTGAGCTTCTGACCTTTAAATCTTATCTCCCCTGAGCTAAGGGGCAGAGCTCCCGATGTTAAATTAAATAGCGTTGTCTTACCGGCCCCATTGGGACCAATCAGACCAACGATTTCGCCCTGGTCAACATAAAAGTCAACATTAGACACCGCCGCCAACCCCCCAAAATGCTTGGTTACGCCCTGGCCTTCAAGTATTCGCATGCTGCTCTCCCTGGCCTCCTTTCCGTAACCTTGCTGTCAACTTTGCCAGCCTCTCCTGCAACATTGGCACCAGCCCCGCTATTCCATTGGGCAGGAACAGGATAACCACCACCAATATGATACCAAAACCGAGCATAAAATACTGCATTAACGTGGCTTTTAGCGTTCTGTCTAAATAGCCAAAAACGGCGGCACCCACTACCGGACCATAAAACTGACCCATGCCGCCAAAGACAGCCATCAGGATTGGTATGAAGGAAATGAATACGTTGAACGCGATACGAGCATCAACATGTATCAAGGTGGGCGCATAGATTGCCCCGGCTGCCCCCATGAAGACGGAACTGACGGCGAACAGGATAATCTTCGTCATAGTGGCATTGATGCCCATGTGTTCGGCCGCTTCCTCGCTGCCACCGATGCTCAGCAGGGCCAGCCCGTATCTGGACCGCCTGATAAAATAAATGGTCAGCAACGTCACCACCGTGAGGCCCAGCATGGCGTAAAGAAGTGTTGCGGGGTCCATTAGGGGGAGCTCGTGACCCCAAACGTTCCCCAGTATGTCGCAATCTGCGTAGTAGGCCGTCTGGCTTATGAACATGACGAACCCAAAGGTGAAGATGGCAAAATATATGCCCTTCAGCCTCAGGGTTACCAGCCCGACCAAAAAAGCCAGCGCAGTGGCCAGGAGACTTCCAATAACTATAATAACGGGAAAGGGCAATGTTCCCTCCAGGAAGGCCATGGCCATAACGCCGATCCCGAAAAATGCCGCCGTCGCTAATGACATATAACCGGTGGTACCGGAAAACATAGCCCAGCTGACCGCCAGGACCGCAAACATAAGAATCGTGGTCAGCAGGTTGATATAATAGGCATTAGCATAGAGAGGAAAAGTAGCCAGGAAGATTAAGATTAAAAGGACAAACCCCACCGCCAGCAACTTTCTGTGTGTAGATATAAATGAGGTTATACCCATTTTTTTACCTCTTCCCCAACAGACCTACTGGTTTCACCAGCAGCAGGACCATGAGGACTGCGTAATAAACGGGCACGATGAGAAGAGGCTGCCAGAGCCCGCAAACCAGCCGGGAAATGATGCCAATCAGGACCCCGGCAATAAAACTGCCCGGGACGCTGCCCAGTCCTCCCAGGGTGACCACAATGAGGGCGATTACGGTATTGTTAAAGCCCATGTATGTATCAACCGGGTTCCTCCAGCTCATCATTATGCCAACAATGCCAGCTAGCAAGGCACCCAGCCCAAAAGAGAAAGCCAGGATCATGTTGGTATTTACCCCCATCAGCCCGGCCGTCGCCGGGTCTTCCGCCGTGGCCCTGATGGCTCTTCCCGGCCGGGTGCGGCTCAAGAAGAGATACACGGCCACACCTATGGCCAGGGCAATTACACAGGCTATGATCTGGTTGAGGCCAAACAACGCCCCTAAAAAGCTCACTGTATTGGTTAAGGTAGTAATTGTGTACTCACTGCCACCCCAATTTATCCGCGCCACGAAGCTGATGATGTAGAAGAGACCAAAGGCGACCAGCAAAGCGTTGCCCTCAAAGACGGGCGGCGACGGCATCCGCGCTTTGAGGCTCCTGAACAGGGTTATTTGCAGTAGAAAACCTATTGCAAACAAAAGGGGACCGATGATAGCCACTACCAGCAGCGGGCTTATCCCAAAGGTTGTAGACAACGTCCAAGTCAGCATCGCCGCCAGCATAAGAAATTCGCCATGTGCGATGTTTAGCACCCGGCAGATGCCATACTGGAGAGTCAAGCCCATGGCCAGCAAGCCATAGATGCTGCCATCCATTATGCCAGTAATGATTAACCCCGGAAGTGCCTCAATCATGACGCCGACCTCTTGTTCCTTATTTTTTCTCTAGGTTGACACGTAAGGACAGGCTGCCTAGAAAGACATCTCAGGGACACTTTCCCGCTAATCCCTCTAGACAGCCTGCCTTCTATTCTAGACTCCTTGCCCTATCTAGTTCTATCCTCCTACGACAGCCACCCCCACTTGTTCGTCATGGGGTAAATGAACGGGGCGGTAACATCGTACTTCGGGAGCGGCGTCGGTGCCCCACCACCAAGACAAACAGGCGGTACAGCCCAATTGGTCGAGTTAATGCCGGTAAAGCCCACGATTTCCGTATAGCCGTTTTGCCACTGGCAAAGCTGTCCGGGCTCGGCTAGGTAGTCGATAACTCCACCGCCCAGGCCGTTTCCAAATACGTGATACCAGCAGTTTCCCATGACCGTTGTAGCTGGGTTAGTCGCGTTGAAGCTGGCCAACACGCTTCTCACTTTGGCTGAGTAGCCAACATCAAGGTTTCCGACCGTCTTTACAGCCTGCGCCCACATCTCCAGGCCTGACCAAAAGCAAGGATCGCCCCAGACGTCCCAGCAGTCCGCGGGGGTAAATGGTCCTGTCACTTGGGGCATGATTAAGTCATACATGTGAGCAAACGACATCGTCGTCGTCTCAGGAGCGACACTCGACTTGTTATTGGCAACCCCGAAGCCCGTTATTCCTTCCACCATGGTCGCATTAAACGTCCCAACGAAGGACCCCCCGGTGGAGCCTGGCCCCATTATAATGGCTGGTGGGTTGAAGTTGTATTTTTGGAATGAACTCATTAGGTAAGCGAGATACGGCATATAGGTAAAAGCGCAGAAGATATCATAGTTCGGACTAGTCGCGTTGCCCAGAGCAGCCACAGCACCTTGGACCAGGGTATCCATGTCCGATGCAGTGGCAGTATATTGATTATGTCCAACGGCAGTGACGTTCCCGGCGCCGAATATCTCTTGGGTGACTTCGAGATATTCATGGCCGTGTTCGTTATCAATATAGACCACATATGCCTTCGGTGTAGTTACACCTTCCGATTTGAGCATCTGGTACAGGACCGGTATCTGGTACCAGTCGGAATAGGTCAGGTTGATCCACACGTAAGGCCAGCTAGGCAATTTGGCCGGGTCCCTCGTCATGTCGGTAGCACCACCCTCGAGGGTCATCAGCACTATCCCATAGGCATTGCAGATGGAAGCCTGTGTGTAAACAGTAGTGGTGCCCGGACCGCCCCAGACGAAGTTGACTTTATCTGTAGTTATCAATGCTGTCGTTTGTGTTCCTAGCTCTCCTGGTGACGTGGGGTCATAGGGGCGAACATCCAGTTCTATGGGCAGTTTTTTGCCATAGGTACTCATCTGAATTCCGCCTTGGTCGTTAATGTACTTCGCGAATGCCCTGTAAACTGGCCCACCAGACATCTCGTCGTAAAAGGCAAGAACCCCAGTAAGGTCTCTTACCAGACCAACTTTGATCGCTGTCGGCGCTGTTGGCGTGGTAGGACCACAGCCAACCAGGGCTATACCCAGAACGAATATCACCGCTAACGAGATAAAAAATAGTTTTTTCACTGTTTTTCCTCCTTTCTAAACATTTCAAAACTGTGTCACTTTCTTCCGTCTTATAATCGCTCGCCTTCACCTCCTTTCATCTGTGATTTGATTCTGCTCTCCCAGAGAACTTTCCTTCCTAGTATTGCGCTTCATCACCTCCTTTCATTACACTCTTATGACACTCTTAAGGTGTTCATAATAATAATATACTACAAATATTAAAATCCTGTTAAGAGAATATATATTACGATTTTCTGGTTTTCCGTTAGATTTTGGGGCGTTTTGGGAGCCCTTCGCCTCTGCAGTTCTGTAATTGCTTGATTTATGGCACTCCGCCGAGCAAACTAAGCTAGCAAATTCTGATTTTTCTCGTTCAATTTCCGGTATCATTGGCCACTTTGTAAGAGCTTGGTTTTTGCCCTCAATCGCCAGTATATCACCTCGCCATCCACCAGTCAAGTCCCGCTGACTCCATAGCATGTTCTGTGGTAAGAATGCCTTGGCTGAAAGCTCAATTCAGTGTTTTTTCCTAGCAGCTCCTCTGTGGCCCTGTCTTTTTGTCAGGGCAGCTCTCCTTCTGCGCACCAGGAAAACTGCCAGTCCCGCTGCCACCACCACTGCTGCAATAATCCCGCCAATCAGTCGCCAGTTGACCGGGAAGTTGGCCGTTACAGCGTAGTCGCCCTCCATGGTGATGACAGTTGTGGCGGCGTTCACGTTGGCGATAGTGTCCACATCACCACTCCAGTTGACAAGGCGGTAACCTTTCTCGGGCTTGGCAATCAGGCGGACCATCACCCCGGCATTATAGGTGAACACCCCTTCGTCAGGAGCGGTTACCGAACCATTAACAGTGCCGGAGGATGAATATCCTGATGTGTGTAGGTTTGCCTTTCCCAGTCACCCACTGCCGAGGTCAGTGCTTCTTCGGTCTTGGCTAGTGCATTCTGAGCTATTTTTAGGTTCATCTCTTGGGTTTCCACTCTATACGGAGCAAGCCAAAAACAATGAAGCTAGTCATTTGGAACACTCAGTAGCAGGCTTTCAAAATGTAACAGCGTTAAAGAAAAAGGGGGAAGAAATGAGAGCACACGTAACCGAAAAGGCTAAGGATAGCTATACCATAGTCCTTAATCTAGGGACTGACGCACAAACAGGTAAGCATCACCACCACGAAGCCTTATGGTAATTTCTCTTTGAGAGTTTGTTAATAATTCGGTTTGACAAGTACCTAATGAATCATGTTTGGGTGAATTAAGTGAAAGCCACAACTGACAACAAGGTTGTGTCCAGTCATAGCACTGGAATCATCTGAAGCCAGAAACACAACACAAGCCGCTATTTCAGATGGTTCAGCTATTCTCTTCAAAGCATTATTGTCCGTGATCTTACTCATCATTTCCTCGTAGGAAATACCGGCGTCGCCGGCCGAAACCCTCACCCAATCCTCAAATTCTTGAGTCCGAGTAGCGCCAGGGCTGATGCAGTTAACACGAATACCAAATTTGCCCGCTTCGATAGCTAGGGTTTCCGTAAAGCCAATCACGCCCCATTTACTGGCGGCATATGGGCTTTCTCTGGGGACTCCAGATATCCCAGCCACGCTGCTAATATTGATAATATTACCACTTTTACGGCGGATCATATATTTAAGCACCTCTCTAGAACAAAACATAATACCAGTTAAATTTATCGCCAAGCTATCATGCCATTCGTCTAGATTCATATCGACTACATCAGCGTTATTGAAGGTGCCCCTGGCCGCATTATTTACCAATATATCAATTTGCCCAAAGGCTTTGATGGCCTGAGTTACCATCCACTTCACCTGCTCATGGTCAGAAATGTCAGTTCGTATCGCCCTTGCCTTACCACCTCTGGATTTAATATCTTTAGCCACCTCTTCTAATCGGGAGAGGTTACGGGCAGCCATGACTACAGCCGCTCCTTCGTTGGCAAGAGCCAGGCTAATGGCTTTTCCTATACCTGTCCCCCCACCGGTAACAATAGCTACTTTATCTTTCAGTTTCATAAATTCCATCCTCCTCAATTAGTTTCAATTTCGGCCTGGCGACAATGTACTTCCCATATTTTGCCGCCGTTTTTTGTAATCCTCCTTCATAGTTTTCCAGGTACGATTAAGATATTAGTACACACATGCCTGGCCACACTACTTGTCAACTTTATTGAAGCACCTGCCATCGCATTTGTTCGCTGTTTTCCGACCTCGGCGTCTGTTAATTGCCACCCAGTCACAGCTGGGTTCTCTTCTTGAAGTGTTGGGCAGGCTAACGTGCCGTTTTCGGTATCCTTTGGAAGCCGTCTCAAAGAGCGGATGGCAACCTTGCTCAATAACCATACCCTAATATTCCCGCCAATTCCAGCTCATTCCCCCTTTGAACACATTTGCGTTCATTTCATTGCTTATGAAGAGATTGGCCTCCGGGAAGCGTTTAACCATGGCGTAATAGAAACTGGCTATGTCCTTTGTTCTTGCCAGTTCTTCTTCAGTAGCGACAAGATAGTCCTTGGTGAAATCGAATGAACTGGAGTCGAAGGGCATTCCTGGTCTCTGATGGCCAGGAATTACTACCTCAGCATCCAGCTTCTCCAGGCGCTCAATATCTCGTATCCATTGCTGTCGTTCTTCGGAGGTAAGCTCGCACGTAAAAGGATGTGCTTGGTTGAAAAGAACATCGCTGCCGACCAGAGTCCGTATTGAAGGAATCCAGACTACTGTGTTGTATTTCATGTCCCCCATCACTTCGGGGATAATCTCGATGCGTTCCCGTTCCAGTTCGAGGTAATTCCCGGTGAGAGACTCAATTTTGGCTGTTTTTCTGGGTACGTTTATAACTCCAATCACTTTTTCCCAGTGCTCTATTTTGCCAAAAAACTGTTTGTTGATGACACGGGCTACTGAAGCGAGCGCTACAACCCGGGCTTCCGGGAAGGCTTCTGCGACAGTGCCCAATCCAAAGTAATGGTCGGGATGCGCATGGGTAATGTAGATCGTTCTAAGATATTTGCCTGTTTCCAATATTTCTGCGATTACTCGGTGGGCATTTGACAACGTCCACTGTGCATCAATGAGAACAGCATCAGTTTTGCCTGTCACGATTACAGAGGCAACTTCGAAACCACTTTCGTCGCTAAAGAAGACTTTTGTCGCCAATGAGTTTCGTCCATGCGTATCAAGCCTAACCTCCATAAGTTATCTCCTTCCTGACAAAGCTTTCTTCACTTCAAAAACAGCGGTTCAGATTAGAATAAGATGTCCTTGTTTTGATACTTGCTGACCGTTACCTACTTTCTCCTGTTTGTAGTCAACATCCAAGGAATTCTCTGGGCCAGACAGCCCAGAGATCCGGTGTGGACAGTGTAATTATACACCTGGGCCTGACCCAGCGGCTGAGTTCTCAATTCAGCGATATTTTAGTTTTGGCACTTGTGCACAAGACAGTGTCGTCTGGCGTCAGCTAGCCGATGATTATTTCATCGAGGGGGTGCTTCGGCACATGGTGAACACCTTTGCCGTCACGCCAGTACTTGGTATCTCCGTCTGATCCGACAGTTTCTATCGCCACCTTTTTTGGGCGGCCTGAGAGCTAGGACAACGAGTATCTCGTATGGTGGCGGTATCTCTAAAGCTTTACGAAGTTCCTTCCTATCTAGAGAAGGGTTTCTTGCTGTCATAACTATTCATAACTCCCTGACTATCCTCTCGATTACTTCTCATGGTTGTCATGGTTGATAGAATGGTCTATAATGTTCAACTCCCCATTATATAGTTATTTATAAACCGGGATAGATTAAGGAGTCGCAAGATGAAAGTTATAGGTATAGTCGGCAGTCCAAGAAAAAATGGCAACACAGAATTATTGACCAAGCATACGCTTAAATCGATTTCTGAAGAAGGGTTGGATACCGAGCTTATTCGGTTAGCTGGTTTGAAAATAAAACCGTGCACTGCCTGTATGGCATGCAAAAAACAAGAGACTTGCTCTATCAAGGATGACCTATTTCCAATATACCTCAGAATGAAAGAGGCCGATGGCATAATTCTAGCCTCACCGGTATATTATAGCTCTGCTACGGCGCTGATTAAGGCACTTATGGAGCGTGTTGGCTACATCGCACGCTGGAATGGTGAACCCTTCCAGCGTAAGGTTGGCGGGCCACTGGTAGTGGCACGACGTTCCGGCCGAAACTTCACAATTGCTC
Source organism: uncultured Dehalococcoidales bacterium (assembly GCA_964586515.1). GTDB lineage: Bacteria > Chloroflexota > Dehalococcoidia > GIF9 > AB-539-J10 > RBG-13-51-36. The sequence goes on along the minus strand of CAZPGJ010000003.1, from coordinate 151,888 downwards.
AACTTACCTTCTGGTTTCAGATTCTAGGGTTCTTTATTCCTGGTTCTACGTACTGGAATATTGCTATCGGTGAAGAAAAAGGCGAAGTGAAACAGGATGAAGAAGGACTCGAAACAGCCTGGAACTTCGGTAAAAATATGGCCTTTCTAATCAAGAAATTGAGTAAGTGACAGAATTATACAAGCCAGATTGTTACCTTAACCACAGCGAGGTATTGCACAGAATAGGGTTTTGTGACTCCTTGATTCCGTAGTATGCCTTGGACAACGCAGAAAAAACCATTGACTATTTCTCGGAGGGCGATATGATAGCCTCCATAAAAACAGTGCTTAGTAGTGGTGGAAGCAAGGGCTGAAACCTCAATTCAGCGTTTTTCCCGGGTAGTTCTTCTTCTACTCTGCCTTTCTGCCCGAGTAGCTCTCCTTCTACACACGAAAAAAAAGCCAGTCCCGCTGCCACCACCGCTCCTACGCTCACGGCAATTAGCAGCCAGTCGAGGGTAAAGTTGGCGGTTATGGCATAGTCGCCGTGCATGGTAACGATGGTTGTGGCGGCGTTCACATTGCCGATGATGTCCACATCACCAGTCCACTTGATAAAGCGGTAGCCTTATCGGGCTTGACAGCTAAGCGAGCCACCATCCCGGCATTGTAAGTGAAAACCCCTTCGCCAGGCGTGGTTGCGAAACCGCTAGGAGCGCTGGAGATGGTAAAAGTATACTCGACAACCCCCAGGTTCCACTTGGCAAGCTCGATTTCAGACCCTGCAGCGACCACAGTGCCGTCAGTCTTAAGCTCCACCGTGTGACGGTCGCCTGCGGCCACCTGGGTGATGAGTGGGGCTAAGCTGGCTTGTGAAGCTTTCCCGGGCCAAATGAAGAGTAATCTAGGTCATAAAATTGCCTGCATACGGTGAATAAACCATACTGCACGCCACCTAAAACTATTTTCGCCTCTGCAGAATCACGATAATACTTCTCGTAGTTGTTTTCACGGACATAACCGAAGGAACCCATAAGCTCCATCCCTCTCAGGATTAGTTCTGATGCCCTCCTGGTAATAAATACATGTACCGCGTGTCCTTTAGCTGCCATACTTACCGAGTCCCAGGGACCATAAATTTCCCGATGGTCAAACTGATAGGCCAGTTCCAGGAAGGCGGCCCTGCCTACAGTTATCACCGATGCCATCTCGCCCAGGATGGCAGCCGATGAAAGATGCTGATTGATTGGTTTACCCCCTACTACCCTCTGCCCTGTATAGTCAAGAAGGACATCGAAGGCCCCTTGTAGAATACCTGTGGCATGTCCTGAGTTCATAGCCATAGGAGCAGCCAAGATTTCTTGAAAGATAGCCCAGGCTTCAGGTCCTTGCAGTCCCCACTCCTTGGGCACCCGGACGTCATCAAAATAGGTGGAGGTGTTTCGATCACCCTGCATGCCACATTTGACCTCAAATTTGCCATGGGAAACGCCAGGCCAAGGTTCGGGAACATATACCAAGGCAAAGCCATCTATTCCTAGCTCTGGGTCCATGTTGCAGACCACGCAATTGAGGTCAGCTATTCCTGAATTAGATGCCCAGAACTTGCTTCCGTTTATTACCCACTCGTTGCCTGCAAGCTTAGCCCTCACCCCTATCGTTCTGCCCTCATTCAGCGTATTCTCAATATCAACGGCAGACTCGACTTCGCTAAAGTTCATACAGGCAACGGCTAACTCTTTGCCCACGAACTTGGGGGAAAATTCATCAAGCACTGCTTTTGCCCATGCCTTTGCCTTTGGAGAAAAGGGGCCAATATAGGCTGTAAAAGCCGGTTGCCAACCCCAGTCGGTGCAGGCACTGTGCATACTTATGCCATAGTCGCCGCGCCCTATCTGTTCCTGCCTTAGAGCAGCACCAACTACAGTACCCTTCTCCGCAAAGCCACCATACTCTTCCGGTATCATGCTTTTCTGACAACCAAGGTCTACCTGTAATTTCTTTAGGATGGGAGTAATTATTTTTTCATGTGTTACATCATCATCAATCTTGGCGCGAACCGGCATAATCTCCTTGTCGGTAAAATCAGCAAACATGTTCTGCAGCATCCGTTGCTCTTCATTAACAAAACACTCCGGGTATTGTAGTTTGTACCACTGACTGGTCTGGTTTAACACTTATCCCTCCTTTGAATGCACTCTTCTTATCAAGTTCTGTGCTTCGATATTAGATTTCTTCAGTTAATAGATGCTCTAATCCGTCGTTACCTCCTTTCCTAATCCTTTTTTAGCTCTCCTCTGCTGTGTAGTACGCGGTCACCGATGCGAAAAACCCATTATCTAAGGTACTGCCGCCAGTATGAACCAAAATGTTACCTCTCTGAGCAGGCTTGCTAATCCACTCATTAAACATAGCATATATCCTAATATACCACTTACTAATCCAGTGACGTTTGCGGAGGCTTAGTCTAGTGGTTAGATAGCAGTTTCCTGCCTCAAGGCTTCCACAATTCCCTTGACTTTCTTCTTATGTTCCTCCCTACCTATAGTGTATGAATGCGGGACCCAATTCATGTCCTGCAAATTTTCCACCATGCTGGGAAGTAAATCCCAGGGGATGGATATAAGCAGCAGGCCCTCCGGGAATAGCCTTCTTGACCGCATGCCGAAACTAAAACCGGGCATCATGAAATTCAATTCGCCACTTACGTATGGATAGATATATAGCCAGGCGCACGCTGCAACCGGTGTCCCCTTAGCAGACCATATTTTCCCCGTCGCATAGCTGTTGGCCCTCAGTATGATTTCTGATTGACTCGGGTCGGCAGTGACAATTAATACATCTGGCTCGAATGACAGCTTGTCCAAAGGAGAGAAAGCGACATAGTTAACAGTATCCTTAGCCAGTTTCGGAATGAACTGATAAATTCTCCTGTTGGCACGTGCTTCCTTAAAGATTTCTAACTTAGGTCCTACTCGTCCGCTCTCGAAAACTGGGTCACTATCCACCATACCCAATAGAAGCGGCCCTACGCATGTGAAGTTCTCTTTTGCTACATAGAAGGCGTTGCCATTTTGCGCTTCAACAAGCATCTCACAAAAATCTAGAATCTTATCTAACCTTTTGATTCCATCCGGCTTAGTAGGTAAAAACTTAACACCTACGGGTTTCCTCTCAAACTCAAATTTGTTAAATATGGATAAGTCCTGTCGTATTGAACTCATATCAACCTCCCTTCTCGTTTCGTGATATGCCTGCGCGTCATTTATTGCACTATATGGTGACCACAATTGACAACAAGCGTGTGCCCGGTTATCCCACTGGACTCATCTGAAGCCAAAAAAACTGCAGCAGCGGCTATCTCATCTTCTTCAGTCGGTCTCTGGAGAGAATAGTTTACAGTAATCTTGCTCATCAACTCGTCAAAAGGAACACCTGTAGCCTTGGACCTGCCCATTACCACATTATCAAGACGTTCTCCCTTGACCGCAGCAGGGCTAATGCAGTTGACACGAATATTGTATTGTCCCACCTCGATAGCCAGTGTTTCGGTCAATCCAATGATTCCCCACTTAGAAACACAGTAAGGACTTCTCATAGGATACCCGAACCTTCCGCCATCGCTACCTATGTTTATTATATTGCCCTTTCTGTGCGGAATCATGGATTTAAGCACCTCCCTGGCACAAAGCATGCTCCCGGTTAGATTAATGGCCAGTACCTCGTTCCAATCCTGTAGTCTCAGGTCAATGACATTAACAGTAGGTCCACCAATGCCGCTATTATTAACCAGTATATCGATCTTCCCGTAGTCATTGATAGTCTCAGCTACCAGCCGCTGCACTTGCTTTTCATCAGAAACGTCGGTTTGTATGGCTTTCACCCTGCCTCCCCCTGATTTGATCTTTTCAACGGTCTCATCTAACCTAGAGATTGTCCGCGCGGCTATTACTACGATTGCTCCCTCAGAAGCAAAGGTCATCGAGATAGCCTTGCCGATACCTCTCCCACCGCCAGTAACGATAGCTACTTTATCTTTTAATCGCATGTATTGTACCCCCCTTGAGCGCTAATTTGATGTCTATATAATGCTTATATGACAAGCCGCGGCCTCCCAGCAGGCTGCAAAACAGACATATGTTAACACCACAATAGCACACACGCGATGTAGAGCATCCCTTCCGTTGTCTCTTTGTTAATTTATTCCTTTAATCGAGGTTAATGACTGTACCAATCGGGGTAAATTTGTGTGAGCACCACAGAGGGGTCGCACAGAGGTCCGAGATACATGATGGGATATCCAATCCTTCTTTCTCGAAGGGCCTGCAATCCTTCGACCGCCTTTGCCATCATTCCCGGTGGCAGCCCCATAACCATTTCATCTTCGGTAACGGTGCCAAATGCCCTCTCTCCCATGCAGGGAATAGCTAGGGCAGGCTTGCCAGTAGTATAGCACTGAGCTAAACTATCCGCACAGGCCCCCTCGCCGATGAAGAAAAACTGAAGGCGTTCGTAGTCTTTAAACTGAAGCCCGTTCATCAGCAACATCATCTGTGCCGGGTTAGCATAGATTAAGATAACATCGGGGGCAAACTTCACCGAACCTAGTGGGGCGACCACAATGGCTTCTCCGGGTGGAACCAAGGGATATGCTGCCATCTGTTTTCTGGCTTCTTCCACGTTGGCAAACCAGCTAGTGGCGAAGGCATTTGCCTCCCAGGCAATCTGCTTTTTGGTAGTAGCTGCCAGACCACAGATTCGAGCACAGCGCTCACCGAGGTTGTCTCTTGTCAATCCTACAGTCATGCCTCCCATTCGAGCCAACGCTGGTGCCTGACAAAAGGAAGCTTTTCGATCGAGTCGCATCACGTCCGGTATTTTCTCCAGTTCCTCTACTTTCTCCAGTCTCTTGTAGGCAACGGGGCTTGTTTTGAGACGAAGCAAACACTCCATCTCCTGGGTAAGCTTTGCCCAGTCAATCCCTACGGCTTCTTTTTTCTTCACTTATTTCCTCCCTTCTTTCGTTCGTTATTTAGCAAGAGAATCATAAGCAGCTTAGCATGTGGTTGTCAACATCACACGCCCGGCTTTACTCTTTTCCTTGGGCTACTGCCTTCTTAATGCTATGTCCTACGTGCTATACTATTTCCATCGAAGGAATCCAGACCGGCTTCCTTAGTGACACATCTTTTCTGTCATTGTAAGGAACGGGAGTGACGAAGCAATCCCCGGCACAAGGGAAAGCTTTCGGTCCTGATCTCGGACCAATGGCAGATGACGAGGCCCAAATGCCGCATCAACAAGATACTATAATAATTAAGGCATATACTCAGGTGCTCTGCGATAAGGGGATCTGTAGTCCGGGTCTTTCAGATATGGGCATGTATCACCACATCTCTGTTTGTTAGAGCATTTAATAACGTGAGATCCATCGTCAAACTTCACAATATAAGCATTAACATGATAAATCGGGCAGCTTATGCGACGCCTTTCCACTATGCTTGCCATGCTTAGTTATGTCTCCTTAAGAAGCGTTCTTAGTTTATCTTTACGATCCTTTCTTTTCTTGGCTACTATTAAAAAAGTCCTGGGCACATCTGCCATAAACGCTTTTGATTGTTCGGCAGCATCGGTGTAAAACGAGATGAGCTTCTGCTCCATATCAATGGCCTGATTTAAGGCATTAGTGTAACCTGGTTCCTTCGCGGGTTCTCTCTCAAATGTATATTTATCGGTTTCTACACTGAAGGCAAAACACCCCTCAATGGCATCAGTGATAACGCCGTAGTATGCCCTTTGAATCATCATTGCATATTTGTTATTCTCTTTGGAAAAGGCGAGAGAAAGCTCTGCCGCTTGGGGATATCTTTCTGCCAACTTTTCATAAAAGCCAGCAGAATCCGCTTCCAGCTGCTTAGCAAAACTGATGACCGAGGCGCTTGTATTTAACTGCATTTTATATCTCCTCCGTTACTAGGGCCACCTTTCAATTACCACCTTGCTTTCTGTAAAAAAGCGGATGGCCTCCTTACCTTGAGTATGTAAGATTCCGAAGAAGGAGTCGCGCATCCCACTGAAGGGGAAAAATGCCATGGGTGCCACTATACCGACGTTGATACCAACGTTCCCGCTTTTGACTCTATACTTGAATTCTCGAGCAGTTCTTCCGTTCGAGGTAAAAATAGCATCTGCATTATGGAAGGGATTGTCGTCACATATTTTAATGGCTTCATCAAGGGTTTTGACACGGATAATACCCATGGTGGGGCCGAATATCTCCTCGGTAACTATCTTCATTTCAGGTTTAACGTTTTCCATGATGGTTGGGCCCAGGAAACAGGTATCGGGATAGTCTCCTTTGATTCTGAAATCACTCCTGCCATCAAGTCTTATCTTAGCACCTTCTTCAATGCCACTACTGATATATGAAAGTATTTTTTTCTTTTTCTCGGCATCACGGACAGGACCCATCTGAACTTCCTCATCAAGACCATTACCAATGACTATCTTGCTAGCCGTGTCCACAACACCGTTAATAAATTCGCTGTAGAAACGGTCATCATCGCCAACAATAATGGTATTCTGACCAGCTAGGCAACGTTGCCCCGCATTACCGAAGAAAGATGTCATCAGCGCCGGTATGGTTGCTCTCAGGTTGCAATCCGGCATGATTACCATAAAGTTTGAGGCGCCGCCCTGAGCAATGACCCGCTTGCCGGTGGCACCACACCTCGGGTAGATAACATTCTTGGCAGTAGGAGTTGAGCCGACAAAAGTAATACCCTCAATATCTGGGTGGTCCAGCATTCCGTTGACCACCGTTCTTCCACCATTCACTACATTCCAGACGCCAGGAGGAAAACCTGCTTCATCTACAAGTTCCGCAATTTTCATCTGGCTTAAGGGGACCTCGCTTGAGGGCTTGATTACGATGCAGTTGCCAGTCGCGACGGCGTAAGGTGCTGACCAGAGCGGAATCATGAAGGGGAAATTAAAAGGTCCGATGATACCAAAGACGCCCAGTGGTGTAGGAATAAGATATTCGTCAATACCGGACGCAATATCTTCAGAATTATAACCCTGCATCAGGGTGGGAATACCACAGGCAACTTCTACATTTTCAATGCCGCGCCTGGTCTCACCTCTGGATTCATCAATTGTCTTCCCATGCTCCTGAGTTTGTACCCTGCTCAACTCCTCAAAATTTGCCTCAAGCAATTCCTTTAAACGGAAGAGGCATCTGGCACGAGCAACCGGCGGAGTTCTCCGCCAATCAGGAAAAGCTGCTTTGGCCGCTTCAACTGCGGTGTCAATCTCTTCCTTGGTTGAAATCGGGACTCTGGCAAGCACTTCACCATTGACTGGATTGACCACATCCTGAATCTCACCTTCGGACTCAACCCATTCTCCATCAATGTAATTTTTAACTTCCACTATCCCTTTTATTGGTTCTTCCAAAATAGCCATTACTACCCTCCTGATTTATTTTCTTAGACCGTCTTAAATTTTTACTATACATTGGTTGGTCATACATTACCTTGATAGATGGTGTCCCGTCAAGTGGTGTAAATTACCAGCGCTGACCTCTCTGCGTCATCAATTTTCACAACTCTTAATTTGTCAATAGTGGTGTTGACATATACCAAAGAAGTTTTTATTATTACTTGGATTGAGTTCTTGTTTTCTGTAACTACTAAGGCGGTCAATCAGTAAACATGAAGCGCTTGTGGGACTCAGCTCAAAATTTTTTCAAATTTTACAGATTGACCATCCGCTTCGTAGAAGGAAATGATATCAAAAATGAGACACACTCAGTTTGATAATGACAATGGGGGGAGATTGAAAATTGAATGTCAAAACAAGTAATAATCTGACGGAGATGATAGGCAAGCAAAAGGTCATCAATAAACCCGAGGTCCTTGACAGGTACTCTCATGATAATAGCTTTAGCTTGCCGATGCAGCCACGGTTGGTTGTACAACCCCGTAATGCAGACGATGTGCAGAAGATTGTGATGTGGGCCAACCAAACAGGAACACCCCTGGTACCGGTAAGTTCAGGTGAGCCCCACTTTCGTGGTGATACCGTGCCGAGCGTCCCGGAAGCGGTCATCGTTGACCTGCGCCGGATGGATAAGATTATCAGGATTGACCGCAGAAACAGGATGGTGCTAATTGAGCCGGGAGTAACCTATGGGCAGCTGCAACCGGTCTTAGCTGGAGAGGGTCTGAGACTCTCTACGCCACTGCTCCCCCGCCAGTCAAAGTCAGTAATCGCTAGTCTGTTGGAAAGGGAGCCGACACTGGTACCCAAGTACAACCACACACTGCTTGAGCCATTGAGATGCCTGGAGATAGTCTGGGGCAATGGGGAGATACTGCGAACCGGTGAGGCAGGTGGCTATTACCCCACGCTTGAGCAGCAATGGGAAATGGGTCTGGCCCAAGTTTTCTCTGGAGGTCCTGGTCAGGTGGACTATTACCGGCTCGTTTCCGGTGCTCAGGGCAGTATCGGTATCGTGATCTGGGCATCAGTAAAATGTGAGATTTTGCCTAAGGTGCACAGGTTTTTCTTCGTACCGGCGGATAACCTGGAAGGCCTGATAGAATGCGCTTACCGACTGCTGAAAGTCAGGCTGGGTGATGAATTTCTTGTATTAAACAGTGCCAACTTGGCTGCCATCCTGAGTAGGGATGCTAACGGAATGCAAGCCCTGAGAAATAAACTGCCACCATGGGTTATTATTATGGGAATCGCTGGGCGTGACCTTTTCCCGGAGGAAAAGGTGAACTTTCAGGAAAAAGATGCCAGGGACATAGTGCAACAGTTCGGCCTAAAATTACTTCCAGCGGTTTCCGGCATCGGGGGCGGACAGGTAATGTCAACCATACTCAACCCGTCTCCGGTAACCTACTGGAAGCTTACTTACAAAGGTGCCTGTCAGGATCTTTTCTTCATGAGCACACTGGATAAGATTCCGGAATTTATCAATACGGTTTTTGCTACGGCAAATGCGCTGCGATATCCGGTCTCGGATATTGGTATTTATCTCCAGCCGCAGCACCAAGGTACCTCTTGTCACTGTGAATTCAATCTACCTTACAGCTCTGGGAACAGGATAGAAACTGACCGTGTCAGGGAATTACTGGAGACGTGCAGTGAGGCCTTGATAAAGCAGGGGGCTTATTTCTCCCGGCCCTACGGTATATGGGCGGATATGGTGTATAACAGGGATGCCGGTAACAAGGAAATGATAAGGACCATCAAAGGGATATTTGACCCCAATAATATACTGAACCCGGGGAAGCTTTGTTTCTAGCAAAAATGAAAAGTCGAGGTATAAAAGGATATGGCTTTAGAGGATTATAGGGACGATTGTACGGACTGCAGCCGTTGCTCCTACTGCAAGTGGATCCCGCTTGACCACATAAAAAGCGCTAGGTTTGCCAGGGCCTGTCCCAGCATTGAGTACTGTAATTTTCAGGCCTACTCCCTCGTTGGCAGGTTATCCGTTGGTCTTTCCCTGCTCGAGGGCAGGATCGGCTATAACGACGAACTGAAAGATATTGTCTGGAAATGCCAGATGGGTGGGGCATGTGATGTCTCCGATAAGATCTGCCGCTATAACATCCGGGGGCTGGAGGTAATGCGCGAAATGCGCTTCAAGCTGGTTGAGGATGGACAGACGCTGCCCCAGCACAAGCCTTATATTGACAACCTTCATAAAGAAAAAAATATGATGATGGAGCCCGGTGTGAATAGGGGCAAATGGGCTGATGGACTAGATGTGAAAAATCTGGTCGAGGAAAAGGCTGCGGTGGTCTTTCATGCTGGCTGCCGTTACAGCTATGATGAGGGATTGCAGAAGACAGCCAGGATGGCCATCATGATGCTCAGGGATGCTGGTGTGGATATCGGTATCATGGGGGAAAACGAATCATGCTGCGGCGGCAGGGCTTACCAGTGGGGATACCGTAAAGAGCTGAACGCATTTGCCAGAAAAAACGCCCGGGCATGGGCTGATGCTGGAGTCAAGACGGTGGTCACACCGTGTGCTGAGTGTTATTACACCTTTAAACGGCTTTATCCTGAGATGGGTTTCACCCTTGAGGTTATTCACGTGGTGGAATATATCAACCGCCTTATCAAGGAAGGCAAGATAAAACTGACTAGGAGTGTGCCTTTGACTGTTACCTATCATGACCCCTGCCATCTGGGTAGGCTGGGCGAGCCATATGTGCCTTGGCAGGGCAATAGAGAGAAAATATACGGGCAGATTCCGGTATGGAAACCGAGCAGACCCAGGTATAACGGTGCCTGGGGGGTATACGATGCCCCAAGGAACGTCTTAAAGAGCATACCGGGCCTGGCGCTGGTGGAGATGGAAAGAATCAGAGAGTATGCTTGGTGCTGTGGTGCCGGCGGCGGGGTACTGGAAGCATACCCGAACTTTGCTGCTTGGACCGCCGCACAAAGGTTTACCGAAGCGAAGGCCACTGGTGCAGAGGCGATAGTCAGCGCCTGCCCGTGGTGTGAAAGGAATTTTGCTGATACGGTCAAAAGCCAAGATGAAAAAATCGAGGTCTATGACATTATAGACCTTGTTCAGATGGCTCTATAACAATGGAAGGGAGCAGAAAATGGCATTATCAAGAGACGCGTACCGTGCTTTAGAAGACGTAGTGGGCCCCAGATATATCTCAGAAGACCCCGCTGTACTGGACTCGTACGCTTACCAGTGGCTGGCTGAAACCGTCCGTCCCAACCAGAGCAAGTTCATGCCCCGGCCGGAGGCCGCTTTATTGCCGGGTAGTACCAAAGAAGTCCAGGCGATAGTGAGAACCTGCAACAAATACAAGATAAAAGTAAAACCCTATTCCACGGGATGGTACTTTTACGGTGCTCCCCTTACTGAGGGCGTTATCCAGCTGGACATGCGGCGCATGGACCGTATCCTTGAAATTGATGAGAAGAACATGTTCGCCGTGATAGAGCCGTATGTTATCGCCGGCGTTCTCCAGGCAGAGGTGATGAAACGGGGGCTGAATTGTACCGTGACCGGCGCTGGGGCCAGCTGTGCTACCTTGGTCGGCGCCACCTGTTATCACGGAAGCGGCGGCACCTCAATTTATACCGGCGAGCTCAGGGAAAACCTGCTGGGGGCGGAGTGGGTTATGCCCAATGGTGAAATATTAAGAACAGGCTCCATTGGTTCGGGGTGCGGCTGGTTCTGTGCTGAAGGCCCGGGTCCCAGCATGAGAGGTATCATCAGGGGAGCGCTGGGAGCCAGAGGTGGTCTGGGCGTATATACCAAATGCGCCGTGAAGCTGTCTCCCTGGCCAGGGCCGGTGGAGTTTCCCGTTGAGGGTACCGTGCCCGCTTACCGCTCTCCGCTGCCCGGAAACTTCAGGGCATATACTTTGGCCTTTAAGGACTGGGATAGTTTATTCGAAGCCTATTACAGATTATATGATAACGAGATAGGTTACTATGCTCACCGGCAGTGGACCATGCTGGGTGCGGACCTGGGTCCGGCCTTCTGGATGCTCTACCAGGACCCCGCCAAATCGCTTGATGACATCGAGGAGTTTGTGCAAAAGCCGGAGGTAAAAGAGCTCACTGAAGAAATGAGGAGATCATTCCAGCTGGTGCTGGTGGGCATGAGCCAGCGAGATATTGAGTATCAGGAAAAGGTACTGGAGCGAATACTGGAAGAAACTGGGGGCTGGAAAGTTAAGAAGTGGCTGGAGCCGGAAATGGAGCAGTTTTCGTTGTTGTACCTGCTCAGGCTGGGTAAGAAGAATCTAAACTTCGTCTACACCGGTGGTTGGATAGGCAACTTCATGCAGTCCGGCACGCCAGACTTTGTGAAAAAATACGAACCGGTTGCCGAAGATGCGACCGAAGAATACCAAGAGAAGGGATTACTGGTGGACTGCGGCAGCGATTCGATGATGGGGTGTGTCGGCTCCATTGGCGGCGGCGGGCAATGCGGGCTGGAGCAATTCGGTTTCTATGATGTGGCCGATAAGGTATCGGCTGCTGCCGCCGTAGAGTGGATGAAGCATTGTATACAGGAAGAAACCAGGCGTAATATCCCGCCCGGGAAGGAAGGCATGTACCTCGCTGTGGGTAAAACGCACGAAGAACTGCAGCGAGATCTGGCCAAGCAGCCAGCCATACACACCTGGCAGCGTAAAATTAAACAGGCGGTAGATCCCAATAATCTTGGTGACCGGATGTATCCCACTCTTGACGAGAGGTAAAATAAGGTAGACAAACTTTTTATCTTGGCAAACGCAATCAAACAATAGAGCGTAAAGTTATCTAACGCTTCCCTAGCACCACCTGCCTCTCAATTATTGTAACTACATTCCGCACACTCAAGGGTTCATTGGTAGTTTCGATTCGGTGATACTAGCTCGCGCGTTGCCAATTCGATGGGTCTACTTCCTGCCTACGACCCGGAGCAAACTAGACTGGGATTTGCAATCTGTATTTCCTTCTTAAGCTTAGCTACACCTTCCTCTAGCTTCACATACTCCACGGCTAGTGTGACAAAAGGTTTACCCTCGCTTTTTTCTAGCTCATCCAGTCTTAATGCTGCCTCAAGGAAATCCTTGGCTGGGAAGTCAATGGGAAGAAGTCTCTTGGCCAGTTCTGACCACTTGTCCACCAATTCCGGTGTTATTTCCAAGACTCGGAGCCTATCAAATAATAAGAGCCCAAGTAGTGCCTGAGAGGGTTCCAGCCCTTTCTTTTTAAGCTCAAAAGACAATTGACGAAGGTCGTTTACTTGGTCGAATGAAGTACCGGGTATAGTTAGCTTAGCGCATTCCAGTTCCTTGACGATATTTGCTACGCTGCCATGCGACACGCCTGACCTATTCTCTATATCACTATAGGGATAGCCTAAGATGTAATACTGTGCTACTTCTAGCTTTTTTGCCTTGGATATCTCTCATTCTGACCTCCTGTACTGCGGAAAATTTCCATCACTTGACTATTTGACCGGAATCCTGACAATTTGACCTTTAAGCAAGTCTTGACTGTGATTGTTAAGTAGTAAGGGGGAAGGTAAAACTAAAAGTTCTGTCTATTGTCACCCCAGCTCCACCGACCACTTGCAATAGCCTAGCAAACTTGAAGCAACTCCTTGCACATATTAGCACTGCTGAAAGACCCCTCGACTTTCTAATCCAGCTTTGCCAGGGAAACGGCTCAATAACTCAGCCTATATTGGTGGAATCCTTGACATTCCGATAATTTAGCCATATAATATGCTTGTATGCAGGTATATGCATACAGTTGGAGAAAATGAGATGAGAGAAGCAATAAAAGCTTTCAAAGCTCTATCAGACGAAACAAGATTACGCGTGCTTAACTTAGTCCTCGATCGTGAATGTTGTGTCTGCGAGGTAATGCAAGCCCTTGAAATCTCGCAGTCGAAAGCTTCGCGACACTTGAGTGCCTTGTACGATGCCGGTTTCCTCAAGCAGCGGAAAGAAGGGCTCTGGTCCCTTTACTCTGTGGACGAAGATATAAAAGATTACCTGTCGGACTTGGTTACGGCCACAAAAAAGGCTCTCAAGGATAACAAAACGGTTGCGCTTGATAAGGAGCGGCTTAAGAAAGCAAAACGTACGGGTTTAAACTGTGCTCAGGAAAACAAGGCAGATGAGTTGTGTTCAAATAAGGCTTGAAAATAGAAGCGAAATTAGGAGGAGATGATGAAATGAACAGTGTACCAGAATGGGCATGGGAGTTTCACGGGCACCGTTGCCCTTTCATGCCGCTCGGCTACCGTATGGCGAAACGGGCCATGGAGGAGTTGGGTGCAGAACACGAAAAGGACCACGGATTCTTCATAATACCTGAGTTGGGAGTAGGTCATCCGCAGACATGTCTTATGGACGGGATGCAGATAGCCACAGGCGCTACCTATGGTAAGTCGCTGATGGAGAAGACTTTCTGGGGCAAGCTGGCAGCAGTCTTTTATCATCCTGAAAAGGGGGCTGTTCGGCTAGCCTTGAAGGCTGACTTCTTGGACGAATTCGGTAAGTTGGAGTTTTTCGTCTATCGCATGAAGGGAATAGAGCCCTCTCAGATTTCCGCCGATGTTACCGACAAAGCTGTAGCTTGGACCGACGCCCAGCCGGATGATAAGGTCTTCAAGATAGAGAAGCTTCCAAATTACCAGTTTAAGCGGGTCAAGGGGTCCTTCAATAAGGTGAAGTGTGTCAAGTGCGGTGAGTATGTCTTTGAGAGGTATGTAAGGATGGTGAACGGACAGCCGCACTGCATCCCGGATTCCGGTTACTAATGCCTTATTGCCATATTGGAGGCGGGCACAGTCCCGCCTCCTGGAGATAACATGTCTGTAATTGCAGCGATTATCGCCTTTTTCGCTGTACTGATTTTGGCAATACCCTTTTCGATGGTTGGCCAGGGCGGGGGCTCCACCTATGTGCCAGTATTGTTGGCAGTAGGTATGAGTTTTTACACTGCTTCCACTACCAGCCTGTTCATGATTATGCTGGCCAGCTTGGCTGCTACCCTGGTCTTTGGACGGAAGAGGACAGTGGACTGGAAACTGTTATTCTCCATCGTTCCCCTCGCCATTCTGGGTTCGTTCGCCGGCGGTTACGTCGCTCAGCTTGTGAACGTATTGATGCTGAAAATCATCTTTGCCGTGGTACTTATCATCGCGGCCTTCTTCATGCTCCGTCCGGTTAAGGAAGGACAAAGTCCTAGCTTCATGCCTCAGTGGGGGTGCTGGGATAGAAGCTGTGGAGAGCATCGTTATCGCATTTCTCTGGGGCTGCTCATTCCGTCTGTGGGAGTAGCAGGCTTCATTGCCGGTATGATCGGAGTTGGCGGGGGTCTCTTTGTGCTGCCTTTACTGATATTGTTATTTGGCGTTCCTACCCGTATCGCTATAGGTGTTTCTTCAACTTATGTCGGAATCACTGCTCTACCGGGCTTTATAGGACACCTGGTTGGAGGTTCGGCCTTCAATATCTGGATTGCACTTCCCTTGGCAGCTGCGGCTTTTATCGGAGCTTCATTGGGTCCTGTGTTGTCTCTAAAGACCAGTATCAGCAGGCTGCGGGTCGTCCTGGCGATAGTGCTCGTTGCACTGGCAGTCTGGATGGTAGTCAATATCCTTGTTAAGTAGGTTATAGTTGAGGATTTCGGAATATTAACCGATGAAAACTATCCTTTTTGTGTGCGTACATAACTCGGGCAGGAGCCAGATGGCTGAGGCATTATTTAATAGGCTGGCCGGAGGAAAGGCGGGGGCACTATCCGCAGGTACTCAGCCAGCTGATAAAGTCAATCAGACAGTAGTAGAAGCTATGCGCGAGGTTGGCATTGACATCAGCGGGAACAAGCCTAAAGGCCTTACTATGGAAATGGTGGAGAAGGCAGATAAGATGATCACGATGGGTTGTGGTGCCGAAGCAGGCGCCGTCTGCCCGGCAAACTTTATTGAGACGGAAGATTGGGAGCTGGAAGACCCGAAAGGAAAATCACTCGAGCAAGTCAGGAAGATACGGGACGAGATACAGAACAGAGTAAAGAGACTCATTGAGCAGATATCCCAAAATCAGGGAGCTTAAAATGTTGGAAATCAGGAAAGCAGCCCTATCCTTTGACGAGCAAGGAGTTATGACATTGGAGAGAATCATAACAGATGGGGGATGAGTAAGAAGCTTTGAGATTTCTCAAGAAATCCATCTCCGACAGGATTTTATACTCTCAACAGGGTAGGCTTAAGTCACACCATAACAAGTAGCTTCTTTGATTTGAGCGAGAAGGGGAAACGATTGAGAGATGAGTGAAGAAACCTGCAAAGCACCTGGATTATCATTCTTAGACCGGTTTCTGACCTTATGGATATTCTTGGCGATGGGATTGGGAGTAGGATTAGGCTACTTTATTCCCAGCGCAGCCAAATTTATTGATTTCTTATCTGTTGGTACGACCTCTATCCCTATTGCCATTGGGTTGATCTTGATGATGTATCCCCCATTGGCCAAGGTTAAGTACGAGGAGCTGGGTAAAGTTTTCAGGAACTGGCACATACTTGGGCTTTCTTTAGTCCAGAACTGGATCGTCGGGCCCATCTTGATGTTCTTCCTGGCTATTCTATTTCTCGGTTATATCTGGCCCATGCCTCAATACATGATGGGCCTAATTATGATTGGATTGGCCCGTTGCATCGCTATGGTGATTGTCTGGAACGAACTGGCCAAGGGCAACAATGAATATGCCGCCGGTCTGGTGGCCTTTAATTCCATCTTCCAGATTCTTTTCTACTCGGTTTATGCATATGTTTTTATCACAATTCTTCCGAGCTATTTCGGCCTGAAGGGTTCAGCCGTGGACATTACTATCGGGCAAATCGCTCAGAGTGTTCTGATTTACCTGGGGATTCCTTTCTTTGGCGGTATGATCACCCGCTCTGTCTTGAAGAAAGCCAGAGGAATTGACTGGTATGAAAAGAAATTCATTCCGAAAATTAGCCCGATAACCCTGGCAGCGTTGCTCTTCACTATCGTGGTGATGTTCTCTCTCAAGGGTGAAATCATTATCCAGCTTCCTTTAGATGTAGTCCGAATAGCGGTTCCATTATTGATCTACTTTGTTATCATGTTCCTGGTTTCTTTCTATCTGGGGAAAAAGGTGGGAGCGGATTACTCCAAAACAGCTACCATTGCTTTCACCGCTGCCAGCAATAATTTTGAATTGGCTATTGCCGTTGCTGTTGCCGTATTTGGTATTGGCTCCGGTCAGGCCTTTGCTGCCGTCATCGGTCCGCTGGTGGAGGTACCGGTGCTTATCGGGTTAGTGAATGTCGCCCTCTATTTCCAGCGCAAGTATTTCCAACCCGAAGATAGAGAAAAGTGCATTGAAAAGGTGTCGGTAAATGAATGAGGCACGGTCTGCTCAAGCCACGGGGCTCCAGCCATCTAGCTTCAACAGGACACCAATAACTGCTGCAGCACTGGAATAAGCTCCTTCTTTTCAAATAATAGTTCGGGAACTGTCCCCCCAAGGTCTATCAACCTGGTTCGCGAATAACTTCTCCCGCAAGCTATTCCTTCGTTAAAATTTCTTCACTACCTTGACTCCATTTGAGCCTGCGCCTTATCAGGTGAACGGCGGCAAATATAGCAGTCATTATGCCCACGAAGCCAATGACAATCCAGGCGGAATACTGAGGTCCCACATCACTTAGCTCGAGCCTGGCCAAAGTCCCCAAGATGACCAATGTCCCATCGTAGACAATGAAAGAAAATACGATGGCCAGTACCACCTGATAGTAACGGATGCGCACTGTGCCAGCGGCCACCGATGATACCTGCATCAGGCCCGGCGTCAATCTGGCAGCAACTATCACCGGTATCGTCCATCTATCGAGCCTATTCTGAAATCGCTCAAGATTACGCTGCAGGAATTTGGAACGTTTACCGACCCAGCCTGCAAATCGGGTGCCCAGCAGCCGGCTTACCCAGTAAATAACGCTCGTTCCCAGCAGGCTGCCACCCAATAGCATCATAAGGACAAGGAGCACCGGCCATGACAAGGCCCCTACTTCATAGGTAGTGAAAAACACGATGGTGTCAAGTACGAACGGAAAAGGAATACCGATGTCGCATGATACGGCTATGAAAAATATGGCTGCCAGTCCCGCGGGGTTATTAACGTTTATGGAAGCAGCCAGTGTGGCAAGTGCTCCGTTTATCCATTCAATCATAGTACGACTCAGGCTATTGTTGCACAAAATGCGGAGAGGGACAATGCCCAATTTTGACTCGATTAAATTTCCTCGATAAGCTTTAGCTTCACGCCTAGGACGCGCGGAGCTTCCTATAGTAAAATATTGTTATATGGGCTTATACTGGTATATCGCCTGCGGAGACAACTAATGTTGAAAAGTGTGCCACCTCGGTTTGTCCTGGCATTGTGGCCTGTGGCGGACAGACTTTTGAGAGTAATCTACCACATCAGGCCCCTGAAAGCCGGTGATAGCGGCATCATTCGCTTCAACCTCCGCCGGTACAAAGGCCCCACCAAAATACTAAATGACGGCTCCGAAGTGAAAACCGGGGACACAATCGTAGAGCTTCATTTGAACAATGCTTGGTTTAAAGGAAGACGTAAACTGAATTTAAGAGCCTCACAATCGCCCCGGGAAGTCCTTGGTTGCTTCGCACAGGACCTCCACCTTCTAGCTCAGCAAGTGGCCAGCGGGATGTTTGGCAATATTACAGCACTCCATGGCAGCACTATCCTTCACGCGGGGGCAAAACGATTGGGATTCCAGGTTGATGAACTGCCCGACAGTTTGTGGAAGAAGGGGGCTCGCTTCTATATGGCCGGGTTAATGCAAGTCTATCATTTGCGGGGAGATGAAGTCTCTGGGCTCAAGGAAAAGCCATGGGAGCTAAAAGAAGCCTGGCTCTCCAAGGCGGCACTTTTGGCCAGGTATGGCCTAAAAAATTCGTGAATTTGCTCGTATGTCGAAACTGGGCTTGCTAGGCTGAAAGCTCCTCTTCCGACTCAAGAAGCTCAGGTATGGTGACAAAATCAAATCCCCTCTCCATGAGGGTCTCAATGACGACGGGTAAAGCTTGGAGCATGTGGCTACGGTCATAGTTTAGCCTGGTATCGCGACCATCATGCAGGACAATTACGCCTCCTGGCTTTGCCCGCTGAAGAATAGCCCGTATAATCTCGTCGCCGGACTTTTCTGCCTTCCAGTCACTGGTCATGTTGTCCCAGGTGACTACCGTGTAACCGAGGTGGCGAACAGTTCGCATCAGCCAGGGGGTACGGAAGCCGTGGGGAGGGCGAAAAAGCTTGGGCTCAAGTCCGGTGCACTCATAGATTGCTTGACGGGCCAGCTCAATGTCACGAGCAACCGTCTTCCCCCGTCTCAAGCATAGTGACTTGTGGTGATGGTAGGAGTGGTTCCCAATCACGTTTCCTGCTGCCACCATCCGCCGACAGGTCTCAGGATAGCGCTGGGCATTTTGTCCAATGACAAAGAAGGTCGCTTTTATTCTGTATTGCTTCAGTATACTGAGGACATCAGAGGTATATGGCTCGTTCGGGCCATCATCAAAGGTCAGCGCAATCCGAGGGCGGTTACGGTCGCCATTAGAACACACCTTGCCATAGAACCGGGAGCGAGGGCTGATCCCATGGTAGGCAAACAGTGTACTCAGAATACCAATATCAAAAATGTAAATGACCCTTCCCACTGCCTCTAGCGCGGGGCTGATATTCAGCCAAAGTAAGCCAAAGAAAAGGGCAACATATACCCAGGATGCTTTAACTCGCTGCCAAGAAAAACTGGCTACCACTGTTTGCCACGCCTTGGACGGCCAGTCCTCCAGATTTTCGGGAAGTGGTGTATACCAGAAAAGGACCGAGAAGTAGTCCACAACCCAGTTCCAGTATTGATTCACCACACCTATCCTCTTCAAGCGACGGGCCGAGGTGAGGACAAAGAGCCGGGGCATGATGCCTCCCTTACCAGCCCTTTTCAATTTTAGGGAAAGTTCGTACTCCTCGCCATAAAACTTGATACTGGTATCAAATCCACCTACTTCCCAAAATGCTGAGCGTCGTACGGCAAAGTTACACCCCCATATAGCACTGCCCTTATTAAGAACTTTCCGGAAAAGCTGGTCTATGATGATGCTGATGAAATTACCAGCGTAGGAGGTAATCTTGTTGACCCTGCCGGCATCACAATAGGCATAGGGCCCGCTTATCACCACCGTCTCTGGCTCCCGAACAAAGCGCGACATGATGGTTGAAAGCCAGTGAGCTGGTGCCTGAGTATCGGCATCGATGAAGGCGATAATTTCTCCTGTTGCTACTTCAGCGCCCTTTTGCCGGGCGCAGGCCGGACTTCGCTTACTTTCATAGACAACCTTGGCTCCCCAATCGAGAGCTATCTTGGCTGTATTGTCTGTGCTGGCATTATCAACTACAATAACCTCATACTCGCCGGCATAGTCCTGCTTTCCTATAGACTCCAAACACGAAAGCAGGTAGTTTTCCTCATTATAGGCAGGTATGACCAGCGAGAGAGAAGGCAGCCTTTTAGAGGAGGCTGGCGATGCCTGCACTATGTTATCCTCACCCATCACTCCTCAACGCTGGAGTACATCGTTTCACGATATTATATCATTTTTGTCAAGACCCCGTTGGCGGCATGTCGAGGTAACATATAGCCGCTGGCCTAAATTGCACTTTACATCTCCGCTCAAACAGCAGTCAGAGAGCTGTCCCAATGGTTTCTACGTATTCGGGGTTTAGGCGAGAATTCAGAGTAGAGCCATTCCGATGATGAACGGAACTGAAACCAACAAGGCGAGCCAAGCATTACCACGCCGGGTTGTGTTTTGGCTGTCCCAAGAAAAGAGGTAGCTTGCTAAAGCGAAGGCCAGGATACCACCAACTAACAGCACCACCAACGAAAGAATAGCTTCAGTATCAAAGCCTGTACCCCGGGCTAGCGCATCGTATATTTCCACAGAATATGTGCTGGGCAGGAGGCTACCGATTTTCGCCAGTACTCCCGTAAGCGCGCTTCGCGGTATCATCAGCCCGCCAATCATGATTGACGGCAGGAAAATAAGCTGCGACCAAAGTATAGTTGTCCGGGTGTTGGCAGAGATGATACCGATAAGCGCGCCAAGCCCGGCCATGATAAAAATAGTAAGCACGAGAAAAACTACAAACCCGCCCCAGTTTACCGGAAGTGGCGCCTGAAAGAAAACTGGAGCTGTGAAGGTGACCACCAAAGCGGCGATGACCGTGTGCATCGCCGTGGTTACAGCAGGAACGAGGATGACGGATAGCGCAGGCACGCCATTGACACGATAGCTGCGAAATATCCCGGCTTCCCGAGCTGAAACTAGAGGGTTAGGTAGGCCTAGTATCAGGCTCGTCAGGGCTACAAAAACGACCATGGTTGGAATTATGTTCGGGCGGAAAGTTGAGTTAAGCTGCGCCATTAACAGACTTATAACAACGTAGAAAGAGAGTGGAAAGAGGTAGTTCATCAGCAAAAGAGGACGATCGCGCAGACCCGTGCGAAACTCAAAAGAGAAATGGCTGATAAAAGCGCTCATCTGGCTTTCTCCGTAGTAATCTCCAGAAAACGTTCTTCGAGAGATGGGCGCTCCACACGCAGGTCAATGATAGTATCGTCGTGCTCTTCGATATGTGCCAGTATGGCTTTGAGAGTATGCCCGACATCAAAACTAAAGCAGATAAGATATTCATCTTGCACTAATCGCCGTCGCATGCCGGGCAAAATCAACTCTGGTAGAAGTAGTGACTTCTTCAAGGTGCTGACTGTCACCTTGGTGAGGGCTGACCCGGTGGCTGTCAATTCGCGCGGTGTACCGGTCACGACAATCTTACCACGAAGCAGAATAGCTACTCGGTCTGCCATCTTCTCTGTCTCTGCCATATCGTGTGTCGCCATCAAGATTGTAATGCCTCTACCACGAAGTTCGTTCATTAGCTCGTGCAGCTCCACGCGTGATGGAACGTCTAGTCCGGCCGTGGGTTCATCCATGACGACTATGGGTGGTTGATGTGCTAGAGCGAGAGCCAATGCCAGCCGCCGCTGCAGTCCGGTGGAAAGGGCGTGGTATTGTGCTCCCACCTTTTCTTTCAAACCAAGCCGGTCGAGCAAATCATACCTTGGTGCTACGCCGTGGTAAGCGCTGAAAAAGCGCATAGCCTCCCCGACTGTCATGCTGGCGGGCAACCCTGATGTCTGAAGTTGAACACCAATAGTGTTGTGCAGTCGCCGTACATTTCGGACAGGGTCAATGCCCATGATTCGGATATCCCCCTTGTCCGGCAGGCGCAGTCCTTCAAGACATTCCAGGGTCGTCGTCTTACCAGCTCCGTTGGGACCCAGAAGGCCAAATATCTCCCCAGGCTGCACCTCGAAGCTGATATTGTCAACAGCAAGGAATTCGCCGTAGGACTTTGTAAGGCTGAGGACCTTGATTACAGGCTCACTCATCAATCGCTATCCCGCAATCCAAGCATAAATTATTATCGCCCTATTATAGAAGAAGCCCTGATGACTCTCTTCATGTCCGGCTTATTGACTTCTTACTTTGACGCTTCCCACATTATACGATTGTGGCATTGGCAAATCTAGTAGCATCTCTAGCGAGGTTGGTTTGGCTCTTGCTGAGAATAGGATGAGGTTCAAGTTTCTCGTTTTGGGTATTGTTGAGGTTACGATTGTTAAGGATACTGTGCCAAGTACAGAAAGGAACTACTTCGTAAGCCTTGACGAGACAGGCCCAATGAGGGTATCTTTTAGTTGCCTACCATTATTCGATTTTAACCCGCTCCCAGGTGGCGGGGTTTATATACGTCGTGGCAAAATCGAAAAGGGCTTCACAGCGTAGGAAAAGATGTGGAATGAGAGCTTACATTTTGGCTATTGACCAGGGTACTACAGGGACAACAGCACTTATCGTTGATCGTGATGGCATCATACGTGGGCGTGGTTATGCCAAGATTTCCCAGTACTATCCCAAGCCAGGCTGGGTGGAGCATGACCCCTCGGAGATTTGGACGCAGACTTTACAAGCGGTCGGGCAGGCCAAGCAGGCTGCCAGAATTGAGGATACTGATATCGCCGCCATAGGCATCACCAACCAGCGGGAGACGGCCATACTTATAGATAGAGTAACTGGAGAGTCTATAGGGCGGGCTATCGTGTGGCAGTGCCGCAGGACGGCAGACAGGTGTGACCAACTCAAAGCACAGGGGATGGCCGAAGTCATTCAGGCCAAGACCGGCCTGATAATCGATGCGTACTTTTCGGCAACAAAGATACAGTGGTTTTTGGAGAACTTGCCTGGGATACGGGAGCGGGCGGAACGAGGTGAGGTCCTATTTTGTAACGTGGATGCCTGGCTGCTCTGGAAACTTACCAACGGCAGAGTACATGCCACCGATTTCTCAAACGCATCTCGCACCATGCTGTTCAACATCAATACTCTGGATTGGGATGACGAACTGCTGCGATTTTTTGACATTCCGCGTTCTATGCTGCCGGATGTTTACCCTTCGATCAACCTTTTTGGTCATACCGAGGACGGGATTCCCATTGCCGGAATAGCCGGTGACCAGCAGGCAGCCTTGTTTGGCCAGGCATGTTATCAGCCCGGTATGACTAAGGTGACATATGGCACGGGTGCTTTTGTGCTTATGAACACAGGCAAGAAGCCTGTCGTAGCCGGACATGGTCTGCTGACTACCTTGGCTTGCAGCCTCGACGGGAACGCAAGGTATGCTTTGGAAGGCAGTGTATTTATTGCGGGGGCAGCTATCCAATGGCTACAGGATTTAGGATTGATCAAAGAGGCAAGGGAGTCAGAGCAACTGGCGATGGAAATAAAGGATACCGGTGGTGTGTACCTGGTACCTGCTTTTGTTGGCCTGGGGGCACCTCACTGGGACATGTATGCGCGCGGTACGCTCGTCGGGCTGACTCGTGGCAGCGGCAGGGCCCATGTTGTCAGAGCTGCCGTGGAATCAATCGCCTATCAGGTGACGGACGTTCTGGAGGCGATGGTGACTAGCTCGGGTCTTCGACTGGCGGAGATACGGGTGGATGGCGGGGCTGCGACTAACAATTTCCTGGCACAGTTTCAGGCTGACATTGCTGGGGTAGAAGTATCTCGACCAAAGATGTTGGAGACGACGGCTCTGGGAGCAGCCTACCTCGCTGGCCTGGGGATAGGGTTTTGGAAATCCGGTCAGGAGATAGAAGCGCTGCGGGAAGTAGGTCAGCGGTTCACGCCACGTATAGAAGCCACAGAACGCCAGGCGCTGCGCCGTGGTTGGGCAAGGGCATTAGAACGGTCCAGAGGTTGGCTCATAGTAGAGGAATAGATAACTTCTCAAAGCGATTTTATTAGTTGTGGATTTGCGGGAAAGTCTAGGGGAGGATGTTCCACTTACAAATCCACAAATACTTGGGGATGCCCTAGGTTTCCTTGTTATCATTCCCGACCTAATACTTCGAAGCGCCTATTTCCTCCATCTTTCCGGTGATAATAAATACTACCCGTTCGCAGATGTTAGTAACTCTGTCGGCGGCACGTTCTAGATTATGAGCAACCCAGACAAGACGGGTCGCCCGTGTAATCGTCTTTGGGTCTTCTGCCATAAAGGTAAGCAACTCCCGGAACACCTGGTCGTAGAGATGGTCTACCAGGTCGTCCTCGGTAGCGATTTTCCTTGCGACTTCGGCATCCCGGCTTAGGAGAGCATCCAGGCTACGCCGCAGCATATCTACAGTCTGTTCCGCCATACGGGGAATATCGATCAATGGTTTGAGGGGCGGCTCATCACCGATCATTATTACAATCCGGGCAATGCCCACGGCATAATCACCTATCCGCTCTATTTCAGTCGTAATATTGAGAATAGCAATGATGATGCGCAGGTCACTGGCCATGGGTTGCTGAGTAGCTATTAGCTGAATACACTTTTCTTCAATCTCAAATCTCTTATTGTTTATCTTCTCGTCATCGGCGATTATCTGGTGGGCAAGCTCCAGGTCTCGGTTCTTAAGAGCATCAACTGAGCGAAGGATAGCTTTACTCACCATGCTGCCCATAACCAGAACCTCATCCTGTATCTCCCTTAATTTCTTATGGAAGATTGTTCTTATCTCCATCGTTTATAACCTCCTTTGGCCTCTAGCCAAATCGACCGGTGATGTAGTCCTCAGTTCGTTTGTCTTTGGGGTTAGTAAAGAGCTCCGACGTAGGTACGTATTCTACCAACATGCCAGCTCTATCTTCTTCCATCATCAGGAAGGCAGCCATATCTGATACCCTCGCTGCCTGTTGCATATTATGGGTAACGATGACGATAGTATAGTTTTCAGTTAGATTTCTCATTAAGTCCTCTATTTTGAGGGTGGCCAACGGGTCGAGCGCGCTGCAGGGTTCATCTAGGAGTATTATCTCCGGTTCCACGGCTAATGCCCGGGCGATGCAAAGGCGCTGTTGCTGCCCGCCTGAAAGGGAAGCCCCCGACTGGTCAAGCTTGTCTTTAACCTCGTCCCAGAGGGCTGCCTGGCGCAGGCTGCGTTCCACGACCTCCTCCAACTCCCTCCGCTGACTCCACAGGTGCGTTAGTCTGAGACCTGCAGCGACATTGTCGAAGATGGACATTGTGGGGAAGGGTGTCGGTTTCTGGAAGACCATGCCGATACGCCGGCGGATCACTACAGGGTCAACATCACCGGCATAGATATCTTTCCCGTTTAGCAAGATACAGCCCTCTACTCGCCCTCCATGCGAGACCTCATGCATTCGATTGAGACAGCGAATTAAGGTAGACTTTCCACAACCTGAAGGACCAATGATAGCCGTGATTGCCTGTGACTTGATAGTCATGCTGATGTGCTTGATGGCAAGAGTGTTTCCGTACCACGCACTCAAATTTTGGACTTCCAGAATGCCGTTCCTGTCTTCAAGATTAGCCATATATTCCTTAGGTTTGCATTGTATGTTGTCGTTAATCAAATTATACACCATAGTCATTCACCTCTCCTTTCATTTCTATCAAGCAAAGTTACGCATGCCTTCGGCTGCCAATCCAGCGCACCAGGATGCTTATACCCAGGACCAGCATTATCAAGAGAAAGGCTCCCGCCCAGGCCTGTCGCTGCCAGTCTGGATAGGGCGACAAAGCATAATGGTATATCTGAAGTGGTAACGCCCCAATCGGCTTAAAGAGACCCTGTAAACCAAACTGGCTGCCCAGAGCTGTAAACAGGAGCGGCGCAGTTTCTCCGGCAATGCGAGCAACTGCTAACATCGCTCCGGTCATGATTCCGGTTAAAGCTCCGGGTACGATTACGCTTAGTACTGCTCGCCACCTCGTAATGCCCAGGGCGAGCGCTGCCTCACGCATTGAATTCGGCACCAGGCGCAACGACTCCTCGGCTGTCCGGGCGACAATAGGAATCATGATGATGGCCAATGCGATGCCTGCTGCAAAAGCCGAGTATGACAGCATCGGACGGACTACGATAGCGTAGGCGAACACGCCGACTACGACTGAGGGCACACCAGCTAGAATGTCCGCTGCGAATCTAACCGAGGCCGCCATTCTAGGACTGGCGAATTCAGCCAGAAAAATACCTGCCAGCAGCCCAACCGGCAGGGCGAACAATGACCCCAGCGCTACTAGAATGAAAGTACCAAGAATCTCATTGCGCATCCCTCCCCCCACCTCGCCCACCGGTTTGGCCGCTTGGGTAAGAAAATTCAAATTGAGAGCGGATATGCCACGCACCAGTGTGTAACCCAGGATAAGCACCAGGACGAGGATAGCCAAACCAGCAGCGCCACCACTCAGGATGAGCACTATCCGATTAGACCACTTCCGTCGCGAATAGCCGTGTTCAGACATTTATCATTCCGTTGCCGTTTTCACTGAAGTCATGCGCCACACCAGCACACGGGCAATAACGTTTACCAACAGTGTAATTCCGAAAAGTATAAGCGCCAATTCTATCAAGCTGGCAATTAAGACCCCGCTGGAAGCCTCGTTGAAATTGGCGGCTATTTTGCTGGCGATAGTAGTTCCTGGTGAGAAGAGGAAGGCAGTCAATTTGTCGGCGTTGCCGATAACCATGGTCACCGCCATAGTCTCACCGAGGGCGCGGCCAAGGCCCAGGATTATCGCCCCTACCAGGCCGGAACGGCAATAGGGGAGAACGGCTCGGCGTATCGTCTCCCAGCGCGTCGCTCCCAGCGCGAGCATAGCCTCACGCTGGGTATCCGGGACAGCTTTTATAGCGTCCCGGCTCACAGCGGTGATGATAGGGATAACCATGAAAGTCAAGATGATGCCGGCGGAAAAGAAGCTGAGGCCGCCGAGTATAGTTCCTTTAAATATAGGCAGAAATCCCAGGTGGTTTGCCAGCCATGCCTCCACGGGCTTGATGGCTGGCACCAGAACAAACAGTCCCCAGAGCCCGATGATGACGCTGGGTATGGCGGCTAGCATCTCGATGAGGAAAGAGACTGGTCCTCTTAACCACGTTGGCGCCACTTCGACCAGAAAGATGGCCGCTCCCAGGCTGATAGGTACGGCAATCAGCAGGCCGATGACTGAAGTGACTAAGGTCCCATAGATTGATGGAAGCGCGCCGAATATCTCTTTGACCGGGTCCCAAATTGAGGTGGTGAGAAAGGAAAGCCCGAAATGCTTGATAGCGGGCAGGGCATCTATATTCAGGACAACAAGAAAGCCCACCAGAACCCCAACTATTACCATAGCAAAGACGAGCGTCAGCCTGGGAAAGACTCTGTCGCCGGGATGTCCTCGGCGACCAGATATCCGGCTTCTCGGCCGTCCTGGCAGTGTCCGTTCTGACTCGTTGGACTGCATCGTCTTCTAATCTATCAGGCTACCTGCTCAACAAGGACAATGCAGGAGAGGATTGATCCTCCTGCACACCCTAATTGATTACTACTATAGTCTCTTATTGTTTAGTAGCGGTTGTCCCTGATACGTAATAGACTCTATTTCCTTCTCCGCCTTAGCCACCGCCGCACTTGACAGAGGGGCATAATCAAGTGCTGCTTCATACTGCTGCCCATCATGTATAGCCCACCAGAGCATGTTTATCAGAGCTAAGCCCTTGGCCTTGTCCTTCTGGTTGGCATACACTAGTATCCAGGTGTAGCCGCAAATAGGGTAGGCGTCAGGGTTAGGAGAGTTGGTAATCATTACTTTCATATCGTCCGGCAAGGTAACGTTCTCGGTTGCTGCGGTGGTTCCCTCCAGGCTGGGAGCTTCATAATTGCCAGCGGCGTTCCGCAGCAGCGCCCACGGCAGATTATTTTGTTCAACGTAGGCCAGTTCAACATAGCCAAGGGCACCTGGTGTCTGCTGTACCGCACCGGCGACGCCAGCATTATGCTCTGCGCCGATGTCACCCGGCCAGTTTACGGAGATAGCAGAGCCAACCGTGGTATTCCATGCTTCGCTGACCTTCGACAGGTAGTTGGTGAATATGCATGTTGTGCCGGAACCATCGGAGCGATGTACACAGACTATCGGCTCATCAGTCAAATTAAGTCCCGGATTTAGAGCGGTTATCCTCGGGTCATTCCAATTGGTTATCTTCTTCAGGTAGATGTCTGCAAGAACATCGCCGGTAAGCTTGAGCTGTCCCGATTTGATGCCGGGTAGGTTGTAGGTAATGGCAACGGCACCGCTACTCATCGGTATGTGCAATATCAGGCCGCCCGCCGCCTCCGCTGCAGCCTCCTGCTCAGCGGTCATGATGGCATCAGTGGCGCCAAAGTCAAGGGTACCGGCCGTAACCTGGGCGATGCCGGCGCCAGAACCTATCCCCTGATAGTTTACCTGTACCCCGGTGAGCTTATAGTACTTAGCGAACCATGTGGTATAAAGAGGTTGGGCAAAAGTGCTTCCGGCTCCAGTCAGGACCTGCGCCTGTTGCGTCTGTTGTGCGGTTGGCGGACGGACGGCAAAAACAATGACTAAAACCAGCACCACCACGAGAGGTATGAGCCATTTTAGCATTGATTTTTTCAATTTATTATCCTCCTTTGTATATATTTTGCTGTGTGCTACTCATGTTTTGCTACAATCTCTTTGATAAACTGCGCTGCTAGTTGATGTCTGTCTAAGCCTTCCGTATGTTCAGCCATGAGATGCAAAACAGCTTCTGCAGTAGCCAGGTTGGTCGCCAGTGGGACGTTGTGGATATCGCAGACCCTCGCGAGCGCGGAGACATCCAGTTCACGAGAATCAGCCGCAAGAGCGTCACGCAGGAAAATCACCGCGTTTACCTCTTCACTGGCTACTAGGGCTCCGATTTGCTGGTCGCCACCAAGGGGTCCGCTCTGCAAAAGCGTGACCGGCAGTCCAATTCTTTTCTCAATCAGCTGCCCCGTACCCCGGGTCGCAACCAAGTCAACTTCAGCAAGCTCATCTTTATGCACCTTTATCAAGTCCACCATGTTATCTTTTTTGGTATCATGAGCAACCAGTGCCAAGACTTTTCGCATTTCTATCACCTCCTTTCACTTTATTTCTCTCATCATAACGGGTAGAGATTAAAGTGAATTTAAGGTGATGTTAAAGCTATGTAAATTTTTCAACATTACCTAGTTCCTTGGTTAATCTCTCAATCCGGGCTTTGACTTCATCCCTGATCTGTCTTACCTGCTCTATTGGCTTTCCTTCCGGGTCCTCGAGCTGCCAGTCCTCAGTAGGGACAAAGCTCGCAGGGCAGGCTTTCTCAACGCTGCAGCCCATGGTTATGACCTGGTCGGCATCCTCCAGCATCTCGAAGGTCAGCATCTTTGGCTTCCGGCGACTGATGTCTATGCCCACTTCACGCATTGCTTTAACCACCATAGGATTGACTTTCTGGGACGGCTGGGTTCCGGCTGACAAGCCTTTTGCCTTTTCCTTCGCCATTTGGTTGAAGAAGGCTTCAGCCATCTGGCTTCGCCCGGCATTATGCACACAGACAAACAATACCCTCTTCATTTGGGCGTCTCCAAAACGAAAAACCTTAAACCACATTTATCCATGTATTGCCAAGAATATGAGACGGACTTTAAGACAGGTTTAAGGTTTTGTTAAAGTTTTGTTAAATTTTACGAATTGTTTACGTCGGGGTTTGTTTTGATAGGAAGACTGAAGCTGAAAGTGGAACCTTTGCCTTCTTCGCTTTGAGCCCAGATACTGCCGCCGTGAGCCTGGACTACATGTTTGGCAATAGCCAGTCCGAGCCCGCTTCCACCTCTTGGCCGGGCTTTATCGGCTTTGTAAAAGCGCTCGAATACGTGAGGTAAGTCCTCTTTAGAAATTCCGATTCCGGTATCACAAACGCTGACGGTGATGGACTCCCCATCAGCCCTGGTTGACACTGTTACCTTTCCCCCGGGGTGGTTAAACTTGATAGCGTTATGAACCAGGCTGGTGAGTGTTTGTCTAATTCTGTCGTTATCAGCTTTGATGGTGGGAAGGTCAGTGGCAAGGTCAGCGGTTATGGTCACCTGCTGTCTTTGCGCCAGCGGGTTCAACTGAGCGACGACCTCTTCTACCAGTAGGTTGAGACTCGCTGATGATATCCTGAGTTCAGCATGCCCGGTCTCAATACGTGATAGTTCAGTAAGCTCGGATACCATTTGGGTCAGGCGGTCAACCTCACTATCAATCCTGGTCAAGAAATCCATTGCTGCCTCTTTATCATCAATAGCCCCCTCTCTAAGAGTCTCAACCATAGCCTTGAGTCCAGCTATAGGGGTTCTCAACTCGTGGGATATGTTACCTACCAGTTCTCTGCGCATGGTTTGCAGGCTTCTCAGTTCGGTCAGGTCTTGAAATAGCAGTAGTGCTCCGGTTAGCTTTCCTTCTACAATCGGGATAGCTATTGCCCTGAGAAACCGTTTTGAGGTAACTGACTCAAACTGACCGGTTTGTGTCTGGCTGGTCCTCAAACACAGCTTCAAAATCTCATCTGCTTCATGGTCGTGCACTACCTCTATCAAGGGTTTGTTTATCACATCCTTCTCTTGGAAATTGAAGAGCCTCTCAGTAGCCCGGTTGGCTAAGACTATGTTCCCTTCTACATCCGTCATAATAACGCCGTCAGCCATGTTAGCCAGAACGGTCTGAAGCTTAATCTTTTCTATCGAGATATCTCCCACCAGTTTGTTTAAGTTCGATGACATCTCGTTAAAAGCTTGAGCAAGTTGTCCTGTTTCACCTCTGGTACGTACCGGGATTTTCTGTCCCAGTTCGCCCGAGGCCATTCTTTTCGCTGCTTTAGTGACCTCCCTTAAGGGACGGGTTGTCACCCAGCCAATAAGAACAACAGCTACTACAGCCAGTACAGCCGTCACCACTATTGCCAGGATGATAATCAGGGTTACTCGGTTAACCGAATTTTGTACCGCGACCAGTGGAAGTGCTACTCTGGATACCCCCACGATAGTGGCCTGGTTTGTTACGGGCACCGCAACATACATCATCTGCTCGCCGAGGGTAGTGCTGTAACGAGTACTTTCACCCAGACCTGAAGCCAGTGCATCTATTACTTCAGGCCGTGTGGCATGATTCTCCATGGTCGCTGGGTCCTCATGGGAATCGCCCAAGACTGTGCCATTGAGGGCAATGATGGTGACACGGGCGTCAATTTCATTTCCTAACTTCTTAGCCAGAGTATCTGGGTCACCACCCTGGCCAAGAAATACGGGCAGGCTGGCCTCGGCAGTAATTCTCGCTTCATTCTCTAGGAGCAAGCGTAAATTTTCAAGCTGAGAGTTTCTGGCAGAACTTGTCAGGTAAATACCTAGGGCACCCATGCTGATTACAATGAGCAGGATAAATAGTACGGCGATTCGCCACTGAATGCTGCGGAACAATTCTATCCTTCCAACTTATACCCGGTCCCTCTAACGGTTACGAGGTGCTTAGGATTGCTGGGGTCGGCCTCTATTTTTTGTCTTAGCCATCTAATATGCACATCGACGGTTCTGGTATCACCGGCGAAATCGTAGCCCCATACTTTCTCTAGAAGCTGGTCCCGGCTGAATACGAAGCCTCTATTCGTGGCTAGAAAGGCTAGCAAATCGAACTCTTTTGGCGTTAGCTCCAGCATCGTCGCTCCTTTTGAAGCTTTATGACGAGCTATGTCAACCTCAATATCGCCGACTCGCAGTAGCGCCTCTTCAGGTCCGGGCTGCAATTCAATTATCTTAGCACGGCGAAGCATAGCTCTTACACGAGCTAGTAACTCTCTCATACTGAAAGGCTTGGTCATGTAATCATCGGCGCCAATTTCAAGTCCAACTATCTTATCGGTCTCTTCAGCCTTCGCGGTGAGCATCAGTATGGGGACTACCATCCCCTTACGAAGAATACGGCAGACCTCGAAGCCGCTCATCTTGGGCAGCATTATATCGAGGATAATGAGGTCGGGCTTTTCTCTGCGGGCGACATCCAGAGCTTCGGCACCATCGACTGCAGTAACGACTTCATAGCCCTCTCTGCGAAGATTATATTTGAGGGTATCCAACAGGTTGCGGTCATCTTCCACAATCAGGATTTTGTCGTTTTCAGCCATCACCCTTAGTATAGAATGAACGGAGCAGCCTATCAAGATGTGTATTTTATCGAGCAACTAAGTGGGCACCTGTTTGAGTTAAGCTCTCAATACACTTGAAGAGCAGTCTTGTGGTGTGGTTACAGCGCAAGTTTCAAGTAAGAAACCCACAGCTTCTGTAACGCCGGTATCAGCCCCTCTTCTCAAACAGAAGTTCGGGAACTGTCCCCTCGGCTCCGCCACTTACAAATCCGCAAATACCTGGGGGGCTATTCCCTTTACTATCCTCCGGATTTCCTCGGCGACAGCCCTAAACTCAGGAAGCGCTCGCTTGGATGTGCGTAGCTTGACGATATGGCGAATTTCGCGGAAATTCCAGGTGCAGATTATCTGGGTCTCACAGGCGTTGGGCAGAACGTAGCGAGCAATCTCAGCTTTTATCCCCTTAGCCAATAAGTCACCATAGGCTCGCCAGCAAGTAGTCATTGCCTCCTCGAATTGCTTATGGGCAGATTCGTTGTCTTTAATTGGAGGCGGCTCGACATATCTTGGCTCGGTCTCCTTCACATATCTCTGGCTTCTCTGGCTGTAGCTTGCCAATCTGTGCCTGACAAGCTCATGGGTCAGGACGCGGCTGGCACGAATATAGAAGGTAGCACAGGCATGTTCAACCATCGACTCATGCCCGACCTCCAGCCACTTCTGAATTCGGTCGGGTACCGTGCCTGTTTTATCCTGTGTGTCCCAACACAGCCTACCCGCCGTCTCTATCAGCTTTTCGGCATCAGGGGTGACGGCGAGTAACTTTACTTCTACGTCATACTTATCGGTCATCGCCTATCTTCTAAAGATTAAGTCATTGTGGCGTCCCTGGAGGGATTCGAACCCACGACCCGCTGCTTAGAAGGCAGCCGCTCTGTCCAGCTGAGCTACAGGGACAACCAAATTAAGTATAGCATGCTGGGGCTGGGATGATAAGAATACGAGGGTGAGCTAGTGAGCTTGTGCTACATGCTTCTCTCAGTAGTCTGATCTCACCAGTCTCTACAGGTGCTTTATGTTTGGTGTGTGATGGGTGTGATTGCATCTTTAAATATAGGGATAATTTAGTAATATCCTATCACAAGTTGTAATACAAAGCCTGCAGGCGCCACAATCTGACGCTGTGCACTACCACGAAGCCGGTTTGTAGATTTCAGTACCGTCTGGTAAGCGAACTAGATCTGGAAAAAGGTGCCGAACATAGCTCCCAGTATGTATCTTGAAAGAGCCTGGCAAGAGTGCCTTCAATTCACGGTTGTGTCTGCGATAGGGAAAAGCAAAACGAATGCTCTTGTTAGGGAATAGTCTTTTGCATGTTTCTACAGCTGGGGTAAGGTCAGTATCGCCAGTGAGCAGAACAGCTGTATCACACATGTCTTTGAACATGATTTCAAATAACTTTGCTGCGATTGCTATATCTGTTTCCTTTTCTTCGTGCTTTGTGAATTCGCCACGTATTGGGCAGGCAATATTCGCAGGGCTTGACTTCTTGAGCTGGCTGTGTAATGGGCATATAACGTCTTTGGGTTTGAATCTGCCCATTTCAGGAATAATACCAGTGGATTTCAAGCACTCAATATAATCCTGATGGCGCTTAATTACGTTAGGATCATTTAGATGATATGCAAAGGCAGAAAAATAGTAAATCTCAGCTATAGCAGCATCCCGGCTAATCAAATATAAGAAAGAGGAGCAAAGCGAATGAATATTAAGCCACTTAACACGCAGCCCTTGAATTCGGCCTAAATCTACTACTGAATGGTAGAGGTTAAAACCGTCAATGAGAAAGGTTACACGATTCATAGAAGTAAAAACCCTCCAGATCGTAACCCGGAGGGGCCCAATGACTCTCGCCATTGGGGATGATTGAATTTAGTATAACCGACTTCGCGGAAGGTGTCAATAGTCTATAGTCTTAGGACTTGGCAAATTTACGTGAGAGGTAACAGTGTGTTGTCCTATTCACAGGCAAGCAGCTAATTCACGGAAAACGAGTTAATCCAAGTGCATTTGCAAGCCTCGATTTGAGTTGTCGCGCTCTTTGAGTCGCACGTCGTGTCAAATCGCTCGGCAAATAGTTCACGCCAGGGATATTGTCTTCTATCATAGCTACTTGTGGCTCGCCACCTACTAAGATGTCAATATCGTCACTAACCCACGATATAATAAAGGCAGCTCTATACGCGTTATCCCTGATTGAGTTTGCTGGACTTAGCAAGAATTTAGCAAGGGAATGTGCGTAGTCAGCGCCATGGCCAGAACATCGGTATCTCACTGACTCTCCATATCCATCTGGGTGAATGTAATAGACCTCAGCTAGTCCCGTCGAGATACCTGACAATCCCCCCGCGCCCCGATTGTGCCCTCCTCTCCTAGGCGTGGACGATAACGCCTAGAAAGGTCTCCAACGATATCCTCAACCGCAAGCTTCATCTCATAAATGCTTGTGAATCCGCGTGTTCTATCTAGTTCCGACCTGAGTAGAAGCAGAAAATCATCACAAATACCCGTAGGTCCTTCAAATGCCAGTACTACATTACCAGTCTCAAAGACTTTATCCCGATAGTCAGCTTCACCACCTCGTATAATCTTGCGGTCAGCAGCTAGTACTATTCCATTGGTACACCGGGTGCCGATAATAAGAGTCATCTTCTTCCTACCCTCCTGAGCAGAGCTCTCCTAAGTTCTCGAACTTCCAAATCGCGGTTGCGTTCACGAAGAATATCTATCAGTCCCGGTTTCCTTTCAATTTCTTCATGTTTAGTTTCTTCCCTTATTCTGCTTTTTAGCGCTTGTATAGGTTTCATTTCACCCCCTCCATATTGCTAGAGATAATAGATGCCAGTTCCCTCTCTTTGCTGGGGTCCAAGATTCACACAGGTGCTTATCAAAGCGTTGAGCAGCCGTTGCAATTTCAGTTACCATTTCCTATGTCCCATACAGTATAAAAGACTATTATGTTGTTCTGCAACTTTCATAAGTAAATCACCTTTGGAAAGACTAAAACAGGCAGCCTTGTCTCTTATGACATTATGGAATACGAAACAAGGCTCAAAAATTGACGTTAATTTGACGTTAAATTGTTTGGGATGGGTTGGGACATAATGGGACTTTACGAACAAAACAGGGTTTTGGTGATTGGCACAAAGGTTCTATGTTATACGTAAAGTGACTCCTTGGGACACCTGGCTTAGAATTAGAAGGCAGCCGCTCTGTCCAGCTGAGCTACAGGGACAACCAAATTAAGTATAGCATGGTAGGGCTGGAATGATAAGAATACGAGACTGAGCTAGTCTTTGTGGGCCTCTGCTACATGCTTCTGCCAGCATTTCTCATGCACATAGACGGCACATTTGGCACAGTAATAAATATGAGCTCTGGCTTCTTTGCCACAGACAGGACATTTCATTTCTCGCTACCTCCGTCACCTTTTTTCTTTAATCCTTCAGGACTAGCCCCTTTTCCCCTCTCATTCCTGGAGTCAGTTACATAAAAGCCCGGTCCGTTAAATATGATAGGGACGGGACAGAAAATGCGGCGGGCAATTCCGTGGCAGCTAGGACAATCAGCTATTGGCTTATCATTGAAGCTCTGCTTAAGCTCAAATTGCCGGTTACAATTCAGGCAACGATATTGATAAATAGGCATTTATATATCCTCCTTCATTCTAAAAGAGGTGTTTCTTGTTCCTCTGGGCTTTGTTCCCCGGAGACTTGCACCTTTGCAGCTTGTTCCTCCGCTCTGCTCTCTCTTGGCTTGAATTCGCCATCTAAATTGACGCTACCTATCTCAAAGGATGGTCGATGGGCTTGCAGTACGTGCTCGTCCCAACAGTAGGCATGTGTAAAGACACCACAGGAACAACGGAAAACAACCCTGTCATAAAGCAATGGATTTCCACACACAGTACAATTCATCTACTTACCTCCTGTGATTAGCACTCCTAATATCAGATTGCTAATTATAGCGCGCGGATGGAGTTTCATCAAGCGTTGGCAGTTGTCTTGTATGTTGTAGCTATTCTTGGCATTTTTTACAAAGACTCTGGCAGCAGGGCACAAATCCCACCTAGTTGACAATATGTTTTCCTAGCCGTTAATATGGACTTATTCCCATGAGCATAAGGTATAGCTTGTCTGAGTCCTTCACATCTTATCGCAGCACAGTGCGAGTTGAGTTAAAGAATATTATCGATAGCTGTTCCCCACCTCTCCGTAATATACTACGATACCATATGGGCTGGCAGGATGAGCATGGGCATTCCTGTAGCAGTGAATCAGGCAAATTTATTCGCTCTACCCTTTGCCTTCTCAGTTGTCAAGCAGTGGGCGGTGACACGTCGCCGGTAATGCCCGCGGCGGCAGCTGTCGAGCTCGTCCACAATTTTTCTTTAATCCATGACGATATCGAAGATGCCAGCTGTGAGCGTCGTCACCGGCCAACTGTATGGAAATTATGGGGTCAGTCTCAAGCGATAAACGCCGGCGATGTCATGTTCACTCTAGCTTATTTAGCGTTACTTAACCTAAAAGAAAAGGGAATAGCTGATGAAAAGGTCGCCAGTTCCATTAAAATGTTGAGCCTGGCCTGTTTGGAGCTTTGTGAGGGACAATACTTGGATGTCGAATATGAGAACCGTCTCGACATCGCCATCGAAGATTATCTGGACATGGCGGCCAAGAAAACAGCAGCCCTGTTTGCTGTATCGACTTCCTTGGGAGCATACCTGGGCAGCGAGGATAGTAAGTTGGTGGACTCTTTTCACCTGTTCGGCAAAGAATTGGGTATAGCCTATCAGATTTGTGATGACATACTGGGAATCTGGGGAGCGGAGGAAAGCATAGGCAAATCTGCTGGCGATATCTCACAGAAGAAGAAAACTTTGCCCGTAGTTTATGCATTGCAAAATAGCGATGGCGAGGCGGGGAAGAGACTCGAGAAGCTTTACTCTCAAAAATCTATCAAGGGCGAGGATATCAAGGAGGTTACAGAGATTCTGGACCAATTAGGCGCCAGGGATTATGCCGAGAATTTGGCTGAACAATACTATGGCAAAGCTCTGGCACACCTCGAGGCTACTCGGCTTGACACATCCAAGCAAGCTCCGCTTAGGGAGACAGCCTGCTCTCTACTGAAACGTGACTTCTAGGAGGGAAAATGCCGAAAAAGAGTGTTGAAGATATAGAGGTTAAAGGCAAGAGGGTTCTACTCAGGGCTGATCTTAATGTTCCACTAAATATAAACACTGGCGCCATTAGCGACGATAGCCGCATCCGGGCTTCGTTACCTACTATCAAATATCTCGTTGCCCATAAAGCTAAGGTAATCCTCTGCTCTCATTTAGGACGTCCGGGAGGCAAAGTAGTTAGAAATTTGCGGATGGCGCCAATAGCGGAGAGGTTATCACAGCTTGTGGGCTTGCCTGTCAGCGTGGCATCCGATTGCATAGGGCAAGAAGTGGAAAGCGAAGTAAGGAAACTCAAAGAGGGCGATATTTTAGTCTTGGAAAATCTGCGCTTTCATCCCGAAGAGGAAGCAGATGATGCCGGCTTCGCCCGGAAGCTGGCAAGGCTAGCTGATATTTATGTTAACGATGCCTTCGGCACTGCTCACCGGGCCCATGCCTCCACTGTAGGTGTAGCTAAATATTTGCCAGCGGTAGCTGGCTTTTTAATGAAAAAAGAGCTAGAGGTCATGGAGAAGCTTTTGCATAATCCAGAGCGACCATCGGCCTGCCTTATCGGCGGTGCTAAGGTGAGCGATAAGATAGAGCTGTTGCAGAACATGTTGAGAAAGGTGGACGTGCTGCTGGTTGGTGGCGGCATGGCTGCTACTTTCTTAAAGACGCAGGGATACGAGGTAGGGCATTCTTTAATAGAGGAGGATAAGTTGGGCCTGGCCAAGAAATTGTTACGGGAAGCCAAGGAGTGGGGGGTGCCATTTCTACTCCCCATTGATGCAGTTGTGGCGGAGGAAATTAGAGCCGGAGCCTCAACCAAAGTAGTGCCAATAACTAATATACCACCGGGTAGCCATATCGTAGATATTGGCCCTCAATCTATTGAACTTTTCTGCAACAAATTGAAAATATGCCGTACTATCATGTGGAACGGCCCTATGGGGATTTATGAAATGCCTCAATTTGCTCAAGGAACCCGGTCCATAGCCAATTTTCTAGCTACCCTCAATGCCACTACTATTATTGGCGGCGGCTCTTCTGCTGAAGTAGTTCAAGAAATGGGATTAACTGATAAAATGACCCATGTTTCCACAGGGGGTGGTGCCAGCCTGAGGTTTTTGGAGGGCGTTACCTTACCTGGTGTGGAAGTTTTGCTGGATAAGAAATAACAGGAGGTTGTGAAATGCGAGTTCCTTTCATTGCTGGCAACTGGAAAATGAATACCACGGTGACTGAAGCCGAACGGCTTGTTCTCGAGATGCTTGATAAACTGGATAGGATAGAGGGAGTAGAAAAGGTACTTTGTCCGCCATTCGTATCTTTGGTTTCCATAAGTATGATGCTCGAGGGTTCATCTATTAAGCTCGGTGCACAGAATATGTATTTTGAGGCTAGCGGGGCTTACACCGGTGAAATATCCCCACTGATGCTCAAGGAGTTGTGTGAGTTTGTCATACTGGGGCATTCTGAGCGGAGATGGTATTTCAAGGAAACTGATGAAATGGTTAACAAGAAGGTGAAGGCGGCCCTGGTAAACAAGCTTAAGCCTATCTTGTGTGTTGGGGAGAGGCTTGAAGAGAATGAAGCTGGCAAGACAGAGGAGGTGGTGAGCGGGCAGTTAAAGGGAGCTCTGAATGGTATAGAGCCTGTCCGTGATTTAGTTATTGCCTACGAGCCAGTTTGGGCTATTGGCACTGGTAAGGCGGCAAGCGGCAAACAGGCGGCAGCTACTATCCAGTTTATTCGTGATGTTGTGGCTAAGCTATGGAATAAGAGTATAGCTCAAGATTTACGCATCCTTTATGGCGGCAGTGTTACCAGTGCTAACATCGCTGAGTTTATTTCCCATCCAGAAATCGATGGTGCCCTGGTTGGCGGAGCCAGCCTCAAAGCCGAAGAGTTAGTGAGTATTGTTGAGCAAATCGCTGAAATCAAAGGAAGGAAAAAGTAGACAGGAGTCAGGAGTCAGTAGCCGGTAGCCAGCATGGCATCTAAGAGTTTTAAGGACCTGATAGTCTGGCAAAAAGCTCATCAATGGGTGTTAGAGATTTGCTTCACAGATTGCTTTCCCAGCAGGGAGCAATTTGGGCTAACATCTCAGTTGCGACGGGCAGCAATTTCAATACCAGCCAATATTGCCGAGGGATTCAAGAGAAAGGGAAATCCCGACAAGGCTCGTTTTTACAATATTGCTCAAGGTTCTATCGAGGAATGCCGTTATTACTTGATCCTAGCTAAGGATCTCGGCTATGGAGATACAAGAACGCTGGAAAAGAATCTAGAAGAGGTCAGTCGGCTTCTAGAGGCATATGCTAGGAGAGTAGCCAAGCCATGACTACTGAATTCTGATTACTGACTACTTGAGAATGATTGCCATCGTTGGTCCCACTGCGGTGGGGAAAAGTGAGCTTGCTCTGCACCTGGCCCAGTACTTTCCCCTGGA
The DNA here is from genome assembly GCA_964586515.1 of uncultured Dehalococcoidales bacterium. Taxonomy (GTDB): domain Bacteria; phylum Chloroflexota; class Dehalococcoidia; order GIF9; family AB-539-J10; genus RBG-13-51-36. The sequence goes on along the minus strand of CAZPGJ010000003.1, from coordinate 112,058 downwards.
GATAATAAGCGCCGATAGCCGCCAGGTCTATCGGTATATGGATATTGGCACTAATAAGCCAAGCCCGGCTGAGAGGGCAGCGGTACCCCACCATGTCATCGATATAGTTGAGCCCGATGAAGATTTTAGCCTGGCTATGTATCACCGTTTAGCCATTGAGGCGCTGAAAGCCATTCAGCAGGAAGACAAATTGCCCTTACTGGTCGGTGGTAGCGGCCTTTATGTGTGGTCGTTGGTGGAGGGGTGGAAAATACCTGAGGTGCCACCTGACCAAAAGCTAAGACGCCAGTTAGAAGCCAGAGCAGAGCAAGAAGATAGCCAAAGTCTTTATCGGGAATTGCAGGATATTGACCCTGTGGCGGCAGCAAAAATCAATCCCAGTAATATCCGGCGCATAGTAAGAGCTCTGGAAATCTATCATGCGACAGGACAACATCCTTCTCAATTACAGCGTAAAGAGGCACCGGGTTTTTCTATCCTGGTCATCGGTTTAACCCGGGAGAGAAGCGAGCTATATAAAAAGATTGATTGGCGGGTTGATAAAATGATACAAAAGGGATTGGTTGAAGAAGTAGAACAGCTATTGAAAAGGGGTTATAGCCCTTCCTTGCCTTCTATGTCGGGCATAGGTTACAAGCAAATAGGCCAGTTTCTTCGAGGCGAGATGACTTTACCCGAGGCTATTGATAAAATAAAATATGAAACCCATAGACTGGCCCGTCACCAGTATGCTTGGTTTCGCCTCAGCGATAGCAGAATTCGCTGGTTTGATGTAAGTGAGACAGAAGGAAAAGCCAGCATTATCGCCCTGAACAAAGTGAAGGGTCTCATAGAAGGTTTCATATCATGAAGTTCTCCAAGTTACAAGCCACGGGTAATGATTTCATCCTGGTAGATACCCTCACAGCACCGAAAGAAGGTGATTGGGGAGAATTGGCTCAAGCTATGTGTGACCGTCACTTTGGCATAGGAGCCGATGGCTTGATACTGGTGCAAAAATCAACTATCGCAGATCTAAAGATGCGCATTTTTAATTCTGACGGTTCTGAGGCTGAGGTTTCCGGCAATGGGTTGAGATGTTTTGCCAAGTATGCTATTGAGAAAGGCCTGGTTGGCAAAATGTCATCGCGAGCGAGGCAAAGCAATCGCTCTTTGACCATAGAGACTTTGTCCGGCGTAAGAAATGTTAAGACTTATATGTCGGGGAATGAGGTCAACCGGGCCGAGGTAAATATGGGCCTGCCCCGGTTCCAGCCGGAGGAAATTCCTGTCAAGGCTAAAGTTGACATAATACCAATATTGGAGTATCCTTTGCTGCTAGATGGGAAAAAGTTGACTTTGTCTCTTCTATCTGTGGGTAACCCCCACGCCGTGAGCTTTGTGTCCAGTTCGGTTGCTGATTTTCCTCTGTCTGAGATAGGACCGAAAGTGGAGAGGCATCCCATGTTCCCCCAAAGAACTAATTTCGAGGTAGCCAGGGTGTCGAGCAGGGAGAAGATAGAAGCCCGCGTGTGGGAACGCGGCGTGGGAGAAACTCTGGCCTGCGGCAGCGGCGCCTGCGCCATAGCTGTGGCTGCTCGGTTATTGAACTACGTAGAGCACCAAGTTGACATAATGCTTGACGGTGGGACTTTGACTGTATCCTGGGATGGGGTAGGGGAAGTGCTGCTTAGCGGTCCTGTGGAGGAAGTTTTCACTGGCGAATGGCCTGAGGAGGGGAGCTGATGAAATTTGCCAAGAGACTCGACAGACTGCCTCCATATCTTTTCGTGGAAGTAAATCGGAAAATCGCTGAGCTTCAGGCCAAGGGGAAGGATATAATCAATTTTGGCGTCGGTGACCCTGATTTACCCACGCCATCTCATATTATCGAACGTATGTGCCAGGCAGCGCACGACCCCGCAAACCATCGATATCCTGAAACCGGTGGCTTGCTTGAACTTCGCCAAGCTATTGCCGAGTGGTATGAAGGACGCTTTGAGGTTACCTTGGATCCAGCTAAAGAGGTCCTGCCGCTTATTGGCTCCAAGGAGGGAATCGGGCATATGGCTTTATGCTTCATCGAGCCCGGCGACCTAACTTTGATCCCTGACCCGAGCTATCCGCCATTTTCTATGGGCACCATATTAGCCGGCGGCGAACCTTACTTCATGCCTTTGAAAGAGGAAAACGATTTCTTGCCCGATCTTAAAGCTATTCCAGACGGGGTGGCCGATAAAGCAAAGCTCATGTGGCTCAACTACCCCAACAATCCCACCGGGGCTGTAGCTGGCCTGGATTTCTTTGAAAGGGCCGTCCATTTCGCACAGCAGCATGACTTAATAATCTGTCATGACGCTCCTTATACCGAAGTTGCCTTTGATGGCTACAAACCACTGAGCTTCATGCAGATACCTGAGGCAAAGAAAATAGGCGTGGAATTTCATTCCCTGTCCAAGACTTATCACATGACGGGATGGAGGATTGGCATGGTGGTAGGTAACGCTGACATGGTGAACGCCTTGTTTAAAGTCAAATCCAACCTAGATTCAGGCGTCCCCCAGGCAATCCAATATGCTGCTGTGGAAGCTCTGCGCGGCTCCCAGGAACACATCGCTGAGCATAATGCTATTTTTCAACGGCGCCGTGATAGACTGGTGAAAGTCCTTAATGAGATAGGGCTGAAGGCCAGGATACCCAAGGCAACCTTTTACATCTGGGCTAAGACTCCGCAGGGGTATACATCCATGAATTTTACCAAGAAGCTACTGGACGAAGTCGGAATAGCGGTAACTCCGGGAACTGGCTATGGAAAAGAAGGAGAGGGATACATCAGATTTTCTTTGACCATGTCCGATGATCGTCTAGAAGAAGGGGTGAACCGCTTATCATCCTGGCACGGGAGAAGGAGATAAAGCAGAAATTCTTTACCACCAAAGCCAAGGTAGAACAAGTACTCCTGGTGGGAGTAGGAAGCAAGGTCTCCGACCATGATTGGTCAGTTACAGATTCCTTAGCAGAGCTGTCCTATCTGACGAAAACAGCCGGCGCCAATATAGTAGGTACGTTAACTCAAAAGCTGGACGTGCCTTCACCTACCTATTATATAGGTAAGGGTAAAATTGGGGAGCTAATTAGCTTCAAAGAGCAAACCCAGTACGACACAGTGATCTTTGATGACGAACTGTCGCCGCGGCAGCAAAGAAATCTCGAAGAGGCATTGGGAGTCAAAGTCATTGACCGTACCGCTCTGATTTTGGACATATTTGCCCGAAAAGCTCGAACACATGAAGGGAAACTCCAAGTTGAACTGGCCCAACACCAATACCTTCTGCCCCGGCTCATCGGGCAGTGGCGCCATTTGGAGCGACTTGGCGGTGGCATCGGCACCAGGGGTCCCGGTGAGTCACAGTTGGAGACCGATCGCCGCCTTATCCATAAGCGCATCAATATCCTTCAGCATAAAATAGAAAGTGTTAGGAAGCAGCGAGCACTTTACAGGAGGCGCCGTAAGGAGACTGGCGCACCAATCGTGGCTCTTGTGGGCTATACTAATGCCGGTAAGAGCACTTTGTTTAATACCTTAAGCAAAGCCAGTGTGGATGTGGAAGATAGGCTCTTTTCTACCTTAGATCCTGTGACCCGGCGGCTGGCTCTGCCCACCGGCCAACGATTTCTAATCACCGATACCGTTGGCTTCATTCACAAACTTCCGCCTTCAATTATTGCCGCCTTCCGGGCTACTTTGGAAGAACTGGATGAGGCTGATTTACTTCTACATATAGTTGACATAACACACAAGAATGCTGCTAATCAATGCCTCACAGTAGAAAAGATACTCAGCGAGCTAAATCTGGAAAAGAAACCAAGAATCACCGTGTTCAACAAGCTAGACTTAGCTCTAGACAGCGAGGCAGAGCTGAAAGCATTAACTACTATTCCTTACTTCGAGGAAGAAATCGTATTGCCGAATGAGGGCATTGCTCTCATCTCTGCTGCCAAAGGGTGGGGAATGGACGAACTTCTAAATAAGATAGCTCGTCGTCTTTAGAGGGCAGTCTCTTATTAGAAAATGAAAATTACAATTGTTTACGACAATGAAGTAAGAAAAGTGGGTCTAAGACGAGGTCATGGATTTTCTGCCCTTATTGAAGATGCAAAAGTATCACCACTCTTGTTTGATACAGGTGCCGATGGCCCTGCATTGCTACATAATATGAGAGAGCTTAATATTGCCCCGCAGGACATAAGTATAATCGTAATCTCACATGCCCATGGCGACCATACTGGAGGACTTTCTGAAATCTTTAGAATAAATGGGATTGCTAAACTTTACCTCCCAAGTTCCTTTAAGAGAGCATTTCCAGGAAGAAAGGTAACCATGGTCAAAGGTCCCGTTCGAATTCGTGAAAATATCTTTTCCATTGGTGAACTCAAAGGAGTAGAGCAATCCCTAGCCCTCAAAACGGATAGGGGGATATTTGTACTTACAGGTTGCGCTCACCCCGGGGTGGAAAGCATTCTCGCCGCTGCTGCAAAATTTGGGGAGCTCTATGGGATTGCTGGTGGATTCCATGGATTTCATAATTTTGAGGCTTTCCGTGGCTTATCGTTGATTTGCCCCTGTCATTGCACCACGTACAAGCAAGAGATAAAAGGTCTATTTAAAGACAAAGTTTTAGAGTGCGGCGCAGGGCTAGCAATTGAATTATGAGGAACAAACCCTCTCGCCAAATATCTTAGTGCCTATCCTGATTATATTAGCGCCTTCCTCCAGGGCAACCTGATAAGAATTAGTCATACCCATGGAAAGATATTTCATCTCGACATTGGGCAACTTCAGCCCTTTAATTTTTTCAAATATCCTTCTTGTCTCTGCAAAATAAGGTCTGAAATCTTCAGGGTTGCCAAAATGGGGTCCCATAGTCATAAGGCCCATCACATTGATATTTTTAAGACCGGATATTTCGCTTACTAATCGTTCCACATCTTCCGGGAGTACTCCTGATTTCTGGGGCTCTCTGCCGCTGTTCACCTCAATCAATATTGGCATTATTTTGCCAATTTGAGCACACCTTCTATCAATTTCCCCAGCTATTTCTAAAGAATCGACACTTTCTATCATGTCGAATATTTCTAGGGCTGTTTTCCTGACATTATGCTTTCGCATGGTTCCAATAAAATGCCATTTAGCTCTGTCTCCTACGAGTTCATGTGCCTCTTTGGCCTCCTTGACATAATTTTCTCCAATAATTTTTATTCCCGCCTCAACAGCTTCCAGAACTTCTTCGGGTGTTCTTGTTTTTGCGGCCGCTACTACTTCGACTCCGTCAGGGAGCTCAGCTAATAATCTGGCGACGTTTTGTTTAATCAGTTTGCTGGCCACGTCATGATTGTAATCCATTGAGCTTACCAGCTTCAAGGACAGGGAGTGCTGCGAGTACGGAAGACATCCTCGCCTCTAACCAAAGTTGGGATGCTTGAAACTAGAAATTTTTAAAACTCGCTCTAGGAGACGATTTTAGAGGCATGAAAAAGGCAGAGGTACATCTTTATATCCCCCGCGCTTTTTGAAGGCTAGTTTTAGTTGAGGGTTTCGCGCCGGGCTGCCAGGGAGTAGTAAAACTGAGCTTTTTAGATTCCAATAGCTTAATCGCGACCTTTGTGCTCGTAGAAAGTGTTGCTTCGCCTTGAGCGCAACAAACAGTATGTGAAAGCGGGCACTTGACAAAAAAACGTGAAAAGTGATAGTTTAAAATCGGTTCGCACAACAAAACTTTTGCGAACCGAAGTACGATGCAAAATGAGCTTGGCAAAATAGGATACACCTTGGACTCACTCATAACTGAGTTTTTGGAATATCTAGAAATTGAAAAAGGTTGTTCCTCCCTTACCATCCGCGGCTATAAACACTATTTGAACCGATTCTATGCCTGGCTCAGGGAAAACTCCTCTACCACAAAACCCGAAGACATAACCTTGGAGATTGTTAGAAACTATCGGTTATATTTAGCGCACTTGCGTAATAGAAATGGCACACACCTAAAACATATCACCCAGACTTACCATATTATTGCGTTGAGGGCCTTTTTGCGGTATCTCTTAGTCCAGCGCGATATACCCACTCTGTCCCCTGATAAGATAGAACTCCCAAAACAAAGCTCCCGTTCCATTGCGTTCTTAAATCCGGAACAGATAGAGAGACTATTAAACAGCCCGCAAATATCAAATATAATAAGCCTACGAGACAAAGCCATCCTAGAAACCTTATTTAGCACTGGATTAAGGGTTTCAGAATTAGTCAAATTGAATCGCGATCAGCTAGATTTAGAGCGCAAAGAATTTGGTGTTAAAGGCAAAGGAAATAAGATACGAGTAGTTTTCTTGTCGGATACAGCGGCGCAATGGATTGAACGTTACTTGCAGGCACGTAAAGATCATTTCAAGCCCCTCTTTATTCGGTATAGTGGCGCGGTAGATATTCAGAAGAGCGGTGAAAAGATGCGACTGACAGCGAGGTCTATACAGAAAATTGTTGAGAAATACGCCAGAAGAGCCGGTTTGCCCATTGAGGTAACCCCCCATACCCTAAGGCATTCCTTTGCCACAGATTTGCTGATAAGCGGAGCTGATATTCGCTCCGTCCAGGAAATGCTGGGCCATGAAAGCATTAGAACAACCCAAGTTTACACTCATGTTACCAACAGGCATCTGAAAGAGGTTCATAAAGCCTTTCATAGCAGAAACAGGCAGCCATGAGTATTATGTCAAGTACAATTGGAAGATTTACAGAACCAGGATTGCCATGGCATATTGTGGAGGAGGCTATCAGTTGTGAAAGCCAATGGCTGGAGAGAGTCATTGAGCAAACGGTCATAGGCAAAGTACCAGGTTGTGATGAGTGTCCATACACTTTTAGGAAAATCGCCCTCTTGATTGTCACGGGCAAAATTAAAGCAAAAGAATTCATTGGTTAGAGATGGGCATGACTTATGGGATGATCTGACACAGAGGCATGGCGTCAAGAAATCTGCGCGTCATGGTGGCAGCTGGCATAAAAAAATGATGGATGTAATTACTGAGTATTTTGAAAATCAAGGATTTGAGGTAATTCCTGAACCCTTCCTTAATAAAGGACGTGCCGACTTAGGTATCTATAAAGATGGGCACATGGATTTATTTGTCGAGGTAGGTGCTACTTCTGCTTATAAATTATGGTGGGACTTGCAGATGTTGATGAATTCCAAAATTTTACTAGTGCCTGATGAGAGGCAGGCCATAGAATTTACCTGCCGGGATGATCAAGGTGACATATTGCGTAGCGCGCAGGAAAAAGGACCAATTTAAAATGCTGCCGCATGGTGATGACTTTTTACTAAATTTACAAGCCAATAAATACTCTTCTGAGGCAATTTACAACTATGAACGGGATTTAAACGTTTTCGGCAATTTCCTGGATGAAAGCAACATTGAGTTTGATAAGGTTGATAAGCGCGCTATCACCTACTATAAAGCATATTTAGTTTCACGGGACCGCAAAACAGCGAGTCAAGTAAAGCAAGGCGAAAAACAGCTTGATTCTCGCTCTATAAACCGCATGCTGTCAGCGCTGAGAGCTTACCTGCGCTACTTAATTGACATTGACTACTCTTGTCCCTTGCCGCCTGAAGCGGTGAAATTAACCAAGGCTGGAAGAAAACATCCCCAGGTAGCTGAACTCGGGGATTTAGTCAGACTGATTGAAGCGCCGAGTTCCTTAGAGTCAAATGTCAAAACGGCTTTAAGGAACCGTGCCATGCTAGAAGTGCTATTTACTACTGGCATGCGTATCTCAGAGCTATGCAATCTAAATCGTAGTCAAATCGACGATACCGGGCGGATTTTCATTACCGGCAAAGGTAGAAAACAACGCTTCGTTTACTTAACTCCACGGGCTAAACAGCACCTGGATACATATTTAGCGACTCGCCAGGATGATTGTCCTGCTCTTTTTATCCCTTATGCCGGCAGAAATGTCGCTAAATCAAGGAAAAGGATCTCGACCAATTATCTTCAGGATAGAATCAAGAGATATCGTGAGAAATTAAAGATAAACGTCCCCACATCAGCACATTCCCTGAGGCATGGTTTCGCCACTTATCTGGCTGAGGAAGGTGCTAATCCGGCCGCTCTGCAAATTCTTCTGGGCCATGAATCCTTGGATACCACCACCCGCTATGTTCATGCCTCCGATAAGTATGCTGAAGAAACCCACCGCAAATATCACCCCTTGGCTAAAGCAGGGTAAAATCAAGCAATTGGAACATTATGTCAATTACTATTGAGAGAAGGCTGCGTGTCAAAAATTAAGTCCGAGTTTTCAAACGTCGTATAGCACAATTTTGATAAACACCATGCGCTACACTGAGACCCGAGAGGACAATCTGGCCTTTTCCAAGAAATACCCTACCCTGTCTCTAACTGATTTATTAAGCAAGCCTTTCCTGTATGCTAGAGCATACAAAAAAAGCTGTACATGTTGCGGCACTTGCCAGAGTTTTTTTCCGGTATAGCGATAGCCATACCTGGTGGAACTGCCCATTTTCTCACTGGTAATCTCCTCACTTTTGTAGCCGATATTTTTCACCAGAGCAGGGTCAAATCCATTCTTCCTGGCTATATCATCTAATACGGCATGAATGCCAGTGCCATGCTGCATAGCAAGCTTTTCTCTATTGGCATATTTCTCAGCAATGCCCATTTTTATAGCTAGTTGACGGTGCGGATGTTTGCCTAGGTGGTCTTCTTCAGAGGTCACTTTCAATTCAGATGCCACGCTCATAGCTATATTTACCACCTCGGTATCTAAATAAGGGAAGAACAGTTCAACACCATGCGCCAGGGCTATCTTATTTTCTCTATCCAGGGTCTCTATATCCGCCCTGGTGAAATCGTCCCACATTCTGTGGCAAAGTTCCTGACGACCATCTTTGCCTAAAACATTGGGATACCAATTGTAACCTCCCCATAGTTCGTCGGGCCCTTGTCCAGAAAAAATTATCCTAATGCCATCTTGGCTGGCCATGTCTATTGCAGCATAGAGGCCGATGCCAGTTTCTATTTGCACGAAATCGCTATCCTGAATTGCTTCAATAGCTTTAGGAATGTACTCCTCGACCTCATCAATGTTTAATATTTTCGTCTCATGCTTGATACCAAGTTCTCTGGCAAATTCCCGAGCGAAGTTCACATCCGGCGAATCAGGTAAGCCAGCAGTATATGCAATTGCCTCCATTCCCAAACCAGAAGTAGCGTCGTGTACTAGCTTGGCTATCAGACAGCTATCCACACCACCCGATAATAGCATACCTACTTTACGTACATGGTTCATCTCGGCTAATCTTTTGCGCATTGCTGAGTGGAGTGCCTGTTCATACTTGTCCACAGCTCGAGCCATGTCCTTTATCGCGATTTCTTTTTTATGGAAAGGCAAAGCTTCCTTTATGCTAACTCTGTCATGGGCGAAAACAGCGAGCGTGCCAGCCCTGAGAGGCCTGACTTCACCCAAGCCTATCTTCCACAGAGGTTTCTTGTTAGAAGCGAAGGCGGAGAGCCTATTATTTTCGGCAAAGTAAAGTGGCTTTGTACCTAAAGAATTTCGTGATATCACTATTTGGTCGGTATCGCTGACTGCCAATGCGTAATCACCGTCCAGGCTGGTTAATGCTCGCCTGACCTTTTGTTCTAGGTTGCCGGGAAGTTCTGCCAGCAAATGGACTAAGGTCTCGGGAGCCGTTTCATTTACCCTGTGCTGGGCTTGAGAAAACTTAGCCCCCGTGTTTTCGGAATTATGAAGATGCCCATCATATATTAAGGCAAGCTTCTCTTGATAATCTGTGTAAACATGTTCTGGTGGTGTTCCTTCAACAGGGAGAGATATTTTTACGAGGGCTTGGCCATGCGAATCATCGAGGATGGAGCTGATGTAGCAGGGATAAGCAACAGCCGAAGGTTTGTTTGCCGGACAGGACATTTCTATCATGATGGCCAGTTTTTTTCTTAAATCGGCCTGACTCAGATTGCCTTTGCTGAAGATACCGCCTATCCAAGTCATAAAAAGACCTCCAATTATGACATTATTTTAGTGGTTGCTAATGAGGGAACCCTGATTGAATGCTTCCCAGCCAAATGGGATAATGGCTCTCATTCGGGCTACTCTATCATATATTCAGTATACTCACAAGTTTCTTACTGGCATAGCCTTTCATGGTGGTGTTATTCATAGCCATAGCTCCGTCTGTAGCAAGTTCAGTCAAGGAGCTCTTTCATCATTCTGTTCACATATTGGGCAATGGCGAGGGAGGCGGTAAGCCCCGGGGATTCTATCCCGATTAGATTTATTAAGCCCGGAAAGCCTGCTTTCTCTCCATGGGCAATGACGAAATCCCGGAAGGCTTCGCCCGGTCCCTGAAGCTTAGGCCTTATGCCAGCAGATTCGGGGGCTAAATCTTCAAGTTCAACAAGGGGAAGGAATCTCCTGGCTGAATTGTAGAAAGCTTGCTTGTGCGTCTCATCAACCGCATAATCTATCGCTTCAACATAGTGGGCGCTGGGGCCAACTAGCACCCTACCATTGAGCCCTGGCTTCAAATGAATTCCATGTCCAGCTTGCTCAGGGGCGGGGTAGATGAGCCTGCTTACAACATTTCTATATTTTGAGTCTAGATTGAAGTATTCGCCTTTGCAATAGTGAAGCTTGTAACCTGCTTTAGCTATATCTATCCCAGCTAGCTGAGCTATCCTGTCAGAGTTTAAGCCCGCACAGTTCACCACAACATGGGCAACAAAAGTAGAAATCCCATCTCGGTCCTTTATTTGAACTTTGTACTTTGCCCCTGCCCTTTCTATTCCTATCACCTCAGTGCCGAAGACAAACTCGGCCCCTTTTTCCCTTGCTTGGCTGTAGAGAGACTTCAGCAAGGCGTAGGAATCCAGAATTCCACTGGATGGGGATAGCAGCCCGGCTCTGGCTTCGATGTTTGGCTCGAGTTTCTTCAATTCCGTCCGAGAAAGGAGCGCTAAATCATCAACGCCATTTTTTCTTCCCTGCTCGTAAAGCTCTTCGAGCCAGTTAATCTCATTTTCGTTTGCTGCCACAATAATCTTGCCAGTCTTCTTATAGGCGATATTATGCTTGTCACAAAGCTTGTAGAGCAGGCTTTTGCCTTCTACACAAAGCTTAGCCTTAAGTGAGTCCTCAGGATAGTAGATGCCGGCGTGAATTACTTCACTATTCCTGCTACTGGTCTCGAGTCCAAAAGTGCGGTTCTTTTCAAAGACGAAAACCTCTTTTTTTTCTTGTGCGATTTCACGAGCCGTAGCCAGGCCAATCACTCCAGCACCAATGATTGCTGCATCGATTTCAACAAGCATTTAACCTCTTGTCTCCAAGAATGCTGGAATAATTAAACAAATGCCTTATTATCCTGCGAGTCTAATATCTCAGTCAAGAATTCCACCTGGTTATCAGCCTGCTGTAAGAAGGGAAAGGCTTTCATGGCGGTGCCTTTACCGCTTATAGAGGTTGATTAGTTACTCAAGCTTCCAACCGAGTCTTGAGTATAGGACTGTACCGGCAACGAGAAGAGCGAAGGAAAGAGCTATGGTCAGAGCTATCTGGCCGGAGGTTAAGGGGTTATACGCAACCATATCTGGTCCAGCCAGTAAGTGTACGATCGATGCTTGTGCTGAGGAAATGGGATAGACTCGAGAAAATACCTGAAGTGGCACCGGCAGAACCTCGTATGGAGCGAATAGGCCTGATATGGCAGATGTTATTACTGCAATGCCGACCCCTGTCATAATTGCGCCCTGAAGATTCTTAATCAATGTGCCGGCTATAAGCCCTACTCCGGCAGAGGCACAGATTACCAGAAGGACGAAGCCGACAGCCTGTAGAATCTCGACTCCAGCTCCTGTGAAACGTGCACCGACTGCGATGCCAATTACTATAACCAGAGCTGCTGCCAGTAAAGAAAGGGTAATAACAGCAGAGATTCTACCAATGAAATCCTTGTAAGGTTTTATGGGCATTGATATGAGTTTGGAAAGCAAACCGTTCGCTCTATCGCCAGCAATACTGGCGGGAAGGTTGGACATGCCGGCTATCATCAGTGCAAAAACCATCATCGAAATAGCAATAGAACCCTTGATATAGGGAATCACTTCTTGAGGGGCACTACCTGTAAATGAGAAGCTGCCAATGATTACCCAGATTATTGGCCAGGCTATGGTCCAAAACAGAGCCGCCTTCTCCCTGAGAAGCTCCTTGACTGCCTTGGTATAGGCTGCAGATATCTGCCTCAATTATCCGGTTGCCTCCTGTAAGTGTCTTTCGGTAAGTCTGAAAAAGACGTCTTCGAGGGTGGGCTTCGCCATTTCGATACGCATCACCTTGTGCCCGGCCTGGTCAAGGCTTCTTACCACGTCGGCTAGTACTCTGTCCCCGTTTTGCGAATAGATTTTGTAGCCAGCCTCCGATTCCGCCACCCTTCCGTCGATGCTGAAGCCCTTCAATACTGAGAGCACGCTATCGGTCTTCACAGCCGTCTCCACGGTAATCATGTCCTCGACGGCATGTTTCCTTTTAAGCTCGTCAGGTGTACCTTCGGCTATCATTTTACCATTGTCAATTAAGCCCACTCTCGAGGCTAGCTCCGCGTCACTTCCAATATGAGTAATCAGGATAATACTGGTTTTCTTATCCATAATCTCTTGAATCATACTGAAGAAGGACCTTCTGGCAGCAGGGTCGAGTCCCGTCGTCGGCTCATCTAGGATAAGGACCTTTATACCGGGGAAAATCGCTGTGGCAACTTCTAACCTTTTTCTCATCCCACCAGAGTACTTGGCGACTCTCTTATCCGCTTCTTCAGAAAGCCCAACGCTTTGGAGCATTTCAATCACTAACTGATTTGCCTGACTCCGGGAATATCCTAGGAGATTAGCGAAATAAACTAGGTTTTCTCTTCCTGAAAGCTTGGGTGAGGAGAAATTTTCCTGAGGTACATAACCTATAAATTCTTTAGCCTGTGCCGGCCTATTTCCATAGACTTCAACAATACCGCTATCTTGCGTTTTCACCGCAGCAATTATTGAAGCCAGTGTAGTCTTGCCAGAACCATTGGGCCCCATCAGGGCATAGAACTCCCCCTCCGCCACATCGAGGTTAACTCCATCAAGCACGCGCCGGCTATCATATGTCTTGACTAGATTCTCTACATGTATTGCAAACACTTAGCACTGCCCACGAAGTTTATCCCTTGATCACCCTGCCGTCCTTCACATCCAAACAAGGTATGATTCGTACTGTCTCAATTTCACAGGTTCCAGAATTTAATTAGCTCGCGATACTCCATAACAGTGCTCATAGCCTGATTTTCCACTTGTATACCGGATTCAACAGCAACAGCTACAGGGTTAAGCCCCCCTGTAAGTATAATGCCTACCTTATTTAGTTCCACAGGAACCTCGCACACAGGCTTGCTCACTTCGCCCATCATAAGCAGTCCATTCAGATTAGCTTCTTTTAAGCCGGCAACGACCTTTTCTGCTTCGGGTTGGCATATAGCTGGTATTTCTCGGAAATTGGCTAAAATCCTCCCCTCCCCTTTTCTAGCCACTTGACCAACACTAGTCATCTTACTGGTAATGTATATCTCTGAAGGGTCTAAGGAAGAGCCTGTATATTGGATAAGCTCCACAAATCGCAAAGGCTTGCGGTCCTTGATTTGAAGGATGCCACCAAACTTGGAATCCATAGGGACACCAGCTTTAAGCAGAGCACCATTGACTATAACGCTGCAAACAGTGGCTAGGCCTATTTTACCCTGGGGCATGATTATCCCCCCTAATTTTTCACCCTGGCGAGCTACAGCTATAAGCTCACTGACGCATATCCCGGCTTGAAAAGCTCCCTTCATAACTTCAATCGCCTTCTTAAATTGCCTCTCAGGGAAAAAGGAGATATTAACGGGAATTTTGCCTTGCTGCTTATCTATGTCGAACTCCGTTTGATAGGCTAGAAGCTCAATCTTAGAAGCTACAAAGCCAACCTTGTCGCTGACTAAAGCACTTTCTAATTCTTCGAGACCTAGCTGTGTAATTAACCTCCCGTCTCTTCCCACGCTCTCTGTGAAGCCGCGCTCATCCATTAGCTTGAGATGATACCTGACAGCTCGTTCACTTAACTCGATGCCTTGTTCCTTAAGATTATGGGAAATAACTCTAGCACCAACAGGCTCACTGGATTGGCTCAGGATCCTGAGAATCGCGATTGTCTTTCTTTCTACGTCTTGTGTTTCAAAACTCATGGTAAGATTGTGGTATTCTTGGTAATAGGAAACCGTTTTCCACAATACCAGAGCGAAGTCATGCTTGTCAAGCCAGGATAAGAGCTTGCTTAGTTCCGTCGCTTGGTGTATCATGAGCCTTGGCCCAAGGAATAATCCCTTGAGTCTGCGCTTGAAGCGCGAGTTTAGCCATCGAGAATCGATTCAGGAAATCGACAAGATATGAGGGTGGGGGTTCTCGCTCTACAGGGAACGTTCATAGAGCATATTGGCATTCTGCGACAATTGGGTGTGGAGGCCCCCCCAATTCGCCTGCCCCATGAACTCGATACACTGGATGGGCTTATTATCCCTGGTGGGGAAAGCACTACCATGCTGAGGCTCATGGAGAGTTTTGGATTGGTGCAGCCCATAAGGGAGATGGCTCGAAATGGTTTACCTATTTGGGGAACCTGTGCCGGGATGATCTTGCTTGCCAAGAGTGTCTCCAACTATGAAATGGAGACTTTAGGCCTCATGGACATGAAGGTCAGGCGCAATGCCTTTGGCAGCCAGGTTGATAGTTTTGAGGCAGACTTGGAGATACCGCTAGTGGGCGAAGAGCCATTCCATGCTGTTTTCATTCGAGCCCCGATCATCGAGGAGACCAAGCCAGGTGTAGAAATCCTGTCCCATCTTCCCGATAGCACCATCGTCGCCACTAGGCAAAATCGGCTGCTGGCCTGTGCTTTCCACCCGGAGTTCACCGACGACTTGAGATTTCATAGCTATTTCTTGAATATGGTCAGCCAAAAACTGTCTCACAGCCCTGAGGATGGAATCCTTCGAGGTAGCCGGCTTGGGTCTTGAAGGATGATAGGCTCTTGGAAATTGTAGAAAGGTAAGTCCTTGTTTCGGATCGAAGTCTCAGTGAAGGCCAGTTTCCCCGACCTCGAGGGAGACAGGCTAGAGAAGGATATCCGTGACATTGGCATCACGACTGTAAAACAAGCTAGGGTCAGCGATATATATCTTCTGGAGGGAGAGCTGGATGAGGCGGAGATGGAAAAGATTGGCCAAGAACTACTGGCTGACCCTGTAGTTGAGGACTTTTCTTGGGGTGAGGGACCCTTATCTCGTGTTGAGGGTGGGGATACCCACGTTATTGAAGTGGCCTACAATCCTGGTGTGACGGATCCTGTGGCGGCGAGTGTCGGCAAGGCAATCCGTGACCTCGGCATAGCTACGGTTACGTCAGTGAAAACCGCCCGTAAATATTCCTTATGGGGCGATCTCTCGGAAGAAACCCTTCAATCTATCTGTGATAAGCTGTTGGTCAATAGCCTGATCCAGCACGTGGTCACGAAGCGGGAGGCGGTTGCTCTCCCCTCCACAACCTACAAATTTGCCTTAATTACCGTAGATTTGCTTAGCCTAGACGATGACGGCTTGATGGAGCTGAGCAAGGACAGGCTTTGGTTAAATCTAAGCGAGATGAGGCGCATCAAGGATTACTTCTCAAAGCTGGGCCGTAATCCCACCGATGCGGAGCTTGAGACCCTGGCACAAACTTGGTCCGAGCACTGTGTCCACAAGACCTTCAAGAGCAGAATCAGGCTAGGTCAACTTGTTGTTGACAACCTGCTTAAGAGCACCGTGATGAGGGTCACCGAGGAGTTAAAAAAGCCCTGGTGCCTTTCAGTTTTTCGGGATAATGCCGGCGTAATAGATTTCGATGGCCGCTATGCCATCTGTTTCAAGGTAGAAACGCATAATCATCCCTCAGCGCTGGAGCCCTATGGGGGGGCAGCGACGGGGATAGGTGGTGTCATTCGCGATATCTTGGGGACAGGACTAGGGGCTAAGCCCATCCTGAACACCGATGTGTTCTGCTTTGCTCCTCCTGATTTCCCCTATGATAAACTCCCCCGTGGTGTGTTACACCCCCGTCGCATTTTCAAGGGCGTCCGCGCCGGCGTGGCCGACTATGGAAATCGACTCGGCATACCCACGCTAAACGGCGCTATCCTATTTGACGAGCGATACATAGGAAACCCCTTGGTCTTCTGCGGGACAGTGGGTCTGTTACCCGCGAGCATGAGCCAGAGAGGGCAGCAGCAGGCTGGGGACTTGGTGGTTCTGGTGGGGGGCAAGACCGGACGTGATGGCATCCATGGCGTTACCTTCGCCTCGGGAGAGCTTACCAAAGAATCGGAGGCTATCTCTACCAGCTCCGTTCAGATTGGCGACCCCATTACAGAGAAGAAGCTGATTGATGTTCTCCTCAAGGCGCGGGACCGGGGACTATACCGGCGGATTACCGATTGTGGGGGGGGTGGGCTTTCATCGGCGGTGGGGGAGATGGCTGAGGAAACGGGCGTGCGTGTTTACCTGGAGCGAGTTCCTCTGAAGTATTTGGGGCTCTCCTACACAGAGATATGGATATCTGAATCGCAAGAACGAATGGTGCTGGCTGTGCCACCAAACACAGTCGACCAGTTGATTTCTCTTTTCCAGAGTGAGGGGGTAGAAGCTACCGTCATCGGGGAGTTCACCAATACTCGACGGCTTGAGCTTTTCTATGAAGACAATCTGGTTGGCGACCTCGATATGGAGTTCCTGCATAAAGGGCTGTCTCAACTGGAGAAGGAGGCTGTCTGGGAGCTGCCACAGCATACAGAGCCGGACTTTCCACAGCCAAATGACCTGCGTGAAGACCTGTTATGTATTCTGACTTCGTGGAATGTTTGCAGTAAAGAATGGGTGATACGCCAATACGACCACGAGGTGCAGGGCGGTAGCATCCTCAAGCCCCTCACAGGGGTAAACAATGATGGCCCCAGTGACGCTGCCATCGTCAGACCGATACTCGATTCGGATATGGGCATTGTCGTTGCCAACGGCATCAATCCCAAGTATGGGGACATCGACCCGTACTGGATGGCCGCCTCCGCTATAGATGAGGCGTTGCGGCAAGTTGTGGCCGTTGGGGGCAGCCTTCAGAGGGTGGCGTTGCTGGATAATTTCTGTTGGGGCAATCCAGACAAGCCAGATAGGCTGGGTGGCCTGGTGCGGGCGGCGCAAGCCTGCTACGATGTTGCCCTCGGCTATGAGACTCCCTTCATCTCCGGCAAGGATAGTCTCTATAATGAGTTTGAGACCGAACAAGAGAGCATCTGCATTCCACCCACGCTGCTTATCTCCGCGGTGGCGGTGATGGATAATGTGGAGAGGGCAGTTACAATGGATTGCAAACGAGAAGGCGACCTGGTCTACATCATCGGCACTACGTGGAATGAGCTTGGCGGCTCACAATACTACGGCATTCATGGTTATGTGGGAAACAGGGTGCCCGGGGTTGACTCTAAGAAAGGGAAGAGGCTCATGGACTCCCTCAGCGCCGTTATGTATAAGGGCCTGGTCAAGGCCTGCCATGACCTGAGTGAAGGGGGCATCGGGGTGGCGGCCGCCGAGATGGCCTTCACCGGAGGTTTAGGGATGGTAATCCATTTGGGGCAAGTGCCGCTGGGCGAGGCCATGAATCGAGACGATTACGTGCTCTTCTCCGAATCGAATACCAGGTTCTTGGTAGAGGTAGCCCCAGAGGACAGGCACCAGTTCGAGGATATGATGGCTGGAGTCGATTTCGCCGCCATTGGTCAGGTTACAAGCAAAGAAAAGCTCGAGGTCTACGGTCTTAATGGGAAAATAGTGCTTTCAGCCCTCATTACTGAACTCAAGGAGGCGTGGCAAAGGCCTCTTCGCTGGTAGGACTTGATAAGATGATTAAGGTGAAGACATTGATACTGCGAGCCCCGGGGACGAACTGCGACGTAGAATCTGCCTTCGCCTTCGAACGAGCCAGAGCACAGGTGGATTTGATCCACGTGGATGAGCTTATCCGTCGGCAGAAGTTTCTCTCCAATTACCAGATAATGGTCATCCCTGGCGGTTTTACTTATGGGGATGATGTCTCGGCTGGGAGAATCTTGGCCAACGAACTAAGGCTCAAGCTGGGGGATGAAATTCAGAAGTTTGTTGACGATGGCCGGCTCATTCTGGGGATATGTAATGGTTTTCAGGCCCTGGTGAAAGCTGGCATGTTACCTAAGTCGAGGGGTGAAAACTCGCAATCGCTAACCCTAGCTGGCAACGATTCCGGCAGGTTTGAGTGTCGCTGGGTCTACCTTCGCGCCAATAAAACAAGCCCCTGCATTTTTACACGGGGAATAGACCTTATGTATCTCCCTGTGGCCCATGGAGAAGGCAAGGTAGTAATTGAACCGGGGGCGCTAGAAGAGATAAATGTGGCACTTTACTATGCTGATGAGGCAGGAGACATTCGGGTCGGCTACCCTCACAATCCCAATGGTTCAGTGAATAATATAGCCGGCATTTGCGATGCTACTGGTCGCATTTTTGCCTTGATGCCACACCCGGAGCGATTCATCCGTTGGACGCAACATCCAAGGTGGACCAGAGAGCCCCAGCGGGATTATGGGGATGGATTCCGCGTTTTCCTGAACGCTGTGGAGTGGGCCCAGAGCATTTGAGTAAAAGGGGCGGTCTATCCTGCATTAGCTTCTTAGACTACGGGGAAATGCTTATTAATGTCTGGTATACTATAATTTGTTGCCATAAGGAGGCAAATTGCACAACATCAGGGTTGGAATAGCTCAGATTAATTCCACTGTGGGCGACCTCAGTGGTAATACCCAAAAAATAATGCAATCTGTTGACCAGGCAAAGTCGCTGGGAGTTGACCTGCTCACTTTCCCTGAATTGGCTATAACCGGCTATCCTCCCGAAGACTTGCTGCTTAAACCACAGTTCATCAGGCAAAACAAAGAATGTCTTGACAAAATAACAGAGCGCAGCTCAGATATAGCGCTAGTGGTGGGCTTTGTTGACAGTGATGGCGATATTTACAATGCTGCTGCGGTGCTCTACAACAAAAAATTGGTGGGTATTTACCACAAATTTTATTTGCCGAACTATGGGGTGTTTGATGAAAATAGGTATTTCCAGGCAGGGGTGGGATGTCCCGTTTTTATCATTTATGACATCGGCATGGGTATAACTATCTGTGAAGATATGTGGTATGAAGCTGGGCCGGCACTTGTCCAAGCCTATGCTGGAGCAAAGGTGCTGATTAATATAAGCGCCTCTCCATATCATGCCGGGAAAGGGCTTTTTAGGGAGAGGATGCTTGCTACCAGAGCATCAGACAGTATGGCTATTGTCGTCCATAATAATTTGATTGGCGGGCAAGATGAGCTTGTATTTGATGGCAATAGTCTGGTTATTAATGAGAAAGGAGAAGTCATTACCCGGGGGAAGCAGTTTGAGGAAGATTTTGTCGTGGTTGATTTGGATGTGGAGTCGGTATTCCGCTCTCAGTTACATGATCCTCGACGGAGGAAAGAAACGCCATGGGTCAGGGAGAAACTACAAGAAGTTACCAAGATAGAGGTATCAAGTGAGTATTCGGCAATTGCCAGGCCTCATTTGCCGCCAAGACGAGTTGAAAGGTTAGATGAACTTGCTGAGATTTATAAAGCTCTCGTCCTCGGCATCAGAGACTATGTGCGTAAAAATGGCTTTGAGAAAGTAGTTATCGGTTTATCCGGTGGGGTTGATTCAAGTCTAGTGGCTGCCATAGCAGTAGATGCCCTTGGTGCTGACAATGTCATAGGTGTTTCCATGCCCTCTCGCTACTCATCGCCAGGCAGCAAATCAGACGCCGAAGCTTTAGCAAGAAATCTAAGAATACAGTTCAAGGTAATACCTATTGAGACAGCGTTTAGCTCCTATTTGGAAACACTGGCTGAGCCCTTCAAGGATACTCAACCGGATGTCACCGAGGAGAACATCCAGGCAAGAGTCAGGGGCAATATTCTCTTTGCCTTGTCCAATAAGTTCGGCTGGTTGGTGCTTGCTTGCAGCAATAAAAGCGAGACAGCTACAGGCTATACTACTCTTTATGGGGACATGGCTGGAGGGTTTATTCCCCTGAAGGATGTTCCTAAGACATTGGTCCTTGAGTTAGCCAGATACAAGAATCGCCAGGCCGAGAAAGAGGTGATACCATCTGCTGTCTTAACCAAGGCACCATCGGCTGAACTAAGACCAGACCAAAAAGATATCGATACCCTGCCACCATATGAAGTGTTGGACCCTATTTTAAAGGCTTATGTGGAAGATGACGTGACAATTGACCAGATTATAGCCATGGGTTTTGACCGCGACATAGTTAGAAAGGTAGCTCGCTTGGTAGACCGGAACGAATATAAACGTCGTCAAGCTGCCCCCGGTATAAAGATAACTCCCAGAGACTTTGGCCGGGATAGGAGATTACCAATCACTAATCAATTCAGAGAGGAATAGCTTGAGGAAAATCGGCGGTATTTTGCTAGCAGCCGGCTTGGGCATTTTAATAGGCTGGGGGCTTTATTGGTTCTTCCGTCTGGCTTTCTTGGAGCTACCTTTGCCGCTTAAGATTGCTATTGCCGCCATAGTTGTAGGGCTTATCATACTGCTGGCATCGCTGGTTTGGGAGAGGCATCGAGCGTCCAGCGAGGAAAAGGAGAAATTCAAGGAGGTAGAAAAATGATTGTTGTTACCACAGAGCAGATAGAGGGCAAAAAGATAACAGAAACCCTGGGTTTGGTTAGAGGGAGCACTATCAGGGCCAGAAATATAGGGCATGATATTATGGCTGTCTTGCGCAACGTCGTTGGTGGCGAAGTCAAGGATTATACCGTAATGCTGGCGCAAGCTCGGGAGGAAGCACTGCAGAGGATGATTGAGCAAGCCGAGAAGATGGGGGCTAATGCCGTAGTAGGTACCAGGTTTGCAACCTCAATGGTGATGTCTGGAGCCGCCGAGATGGTAGCGTATGGAACAGCGGTGAAGGTGGCGTGAGTTTAACTGATTCAGCTTAGCACACTATGCCTTAGGCTTGTGGCTCTGTAAATCTATATCCTATATTTCTTATGGTTTCAATAAAAGAATGGTTCATATCCTCGATTTTGCTCCTCAATCTTCGGATATGTACGTCCACAGTTCTATCACCACCGTAATAGTCCCATCCCCAGACCTTATTCAGCAAAGCCTCTCGGGTAAAAACCTTTCCTTTATTGTTTGCTAAAAATTTGAGTAGCTGATACTCCTTGAAGGTCAGTATTATTGGCTTACCACCGAGCAATACCTCGCACTTAGCTGAATCTATAACTAAGTCTCCACACCTAATTATATCTTCGCTTTCCATGCTCCCTTTTTGTCTCAGGATTCGCTTTACCCTGGTTGTAACCTCGGTTGCCTCCCAGGGTTTGACCACGAAATCATCTATACCGTTGTTAAAATCGAAGCTATTGAGTTTCTCTCTGGACATGAGAGCGATGAGAGGAATGTTCATCTCTTGCCTCATCCTTTGAGCTAGTTCCCACGCTTCTGAACCAGTTGTCGCTTCATCCGTGTCCAGCAACATTACCCCAAGGGATTGCCCCGCAATTTGTTCAATTGCTCCATCCTTATTGGGAACAATGAGGCAATCAAGGCCTCTCTGAGTGAGTTCTGTCCTTAGTTGCCCTGCTTGCTCTCTTTCGTTGGCTATAATAAACACTCTAGGCAAAGCTATACCCCCCTTAGATCGTAACTGTCCACCTGCTTTCCATGTTGCCCTGAGCGAAGCAAAGGGGCTCAGAGATTCTTCGGTCGCTATGCTCACTCAGAATGACATTATACATTATGAGGTCTAATAAGCATAAAGTCGGCCATAAGGACGCAGGTAAAGGGGGAAAAGTTTAGTAAATTTATATTTTAATATCTCTGCGGCATCATAGCCGAAGTGATAAGCGAACTTACCTATGAGCTCCTTTAGAATCAAGTAATCGTTTTCATCCAGTTCAGCAACACCTACTTCTTTGCCTAGCTGAAATTCCTGAACCTCGCCCCTCATATAGATGATGCCACCGTGCATGCCAGTGCCGATGAAATTTGCCTTGTGTCGCTCTCCGTCTTTGAGGTTTAGCCCCAGGAGTATTAGAATCCCACCTGCCATATATTCACCCAGAAAATCCTGTGCTGTGCCACCAATGACCACCATTGGCTTTTTGTCTTGGTATTCTTTCATGTGGATACCTGCCCGATAACCAACATCTTCTCTGACGAAGATCTTACCTCCCCTAGCTGATAGTCCAAGGATATCCCCGGCATGACCATGAATGATAATTTCTCCATTATTCATAGTGTTCCCACAGCCATCCTGGGCATTGCCGTGGACAATAATTCTGGGACCATCCATGAAAGCCCCTAAATCATTACCCGGGGTGCCGAATATATCAATCTCGACTGGCTTGCCCAAGTCTGTGCCAATGTATCTCTGTCCGTAGACGTTTCGTAACTCAATCTTTTGAGTTCCGTTTGATACCGCTTTCCTCAATTTGGCATTGAGTTCCCGGTAGAAAATGCCCTTGGCATCTATTGTTACAGCTTCTTTCATCTTAACTCCCTGCCATCCTTACTCCGAGAATTTCCAGCTCAGTGTCGGTTAGCCCCACGCCTCTGAGATGGAGGCGGTTGCCACGAAGGCTTTCTAAAGCGTTGATACCCATGCCGCCCAGTATGTCCTTAAGCTCAAGGCTCCAGCCACGAAGGAGGTTAGACAGCCGTCTAGCTCCGATATCGGGGTTAACCCTCTTGGTTAACCAGGGGTCCGTAGTGCAAATGCCCCAGGCACATTTCCCTGTGTGGCATTGTTGACATATGGTGCATCCCAGGGCGACAAGAGCGGCAGTTCCGATGTAGATGGCATCGGCACCTAAGGCAATGGCTTTGGCTACATCGCCGCTGTTTCGGATTCCACCTGCGATTACAACGGAGGCCTGATTCCGGATACCCTCCTGTCTGAGGCGGTCATCCACGGAAGCGAGAGCTAGTTCAATGGGAATGCCAACGTTGTCACGGATGATCTTGGGCGCGGCGCCCGTAGAGCCTCGCAGCCCATCGAGAACTATAATGTCTGCTCCTGCCCGTACCATGCCGCTGGCGATAGCTGCTGAATTGTGAACAGCAGCAATCTTTACTGCTACTGGTTTGGTATAATTTGTGGCTTCCTTCAGGGCATAAACAAGCTGTGCCAAGTCCTCAATGGAATAGATGTCGTGCTGCGGAGCTGGGGATAAGGCATCTGTGCCTTTAGGAATCATTCGGGTGCTTGATACTTCAGCGCTCACCTTCTCGCCAGGGAGATGTCCACCGATGCCGGGCTTAGCCCCTTGACCAATCTTGATTTCAACTACCCTTGCCACATCAAGGTATTCGGGATGAACGCCAAATCGCCCTGAAGCTACCTGGACTATAGTGTTGGCTCCATATTTATAAAGCTTGGGGTGAAGTCCACCTTCACCTGTATTCCACAAAGTTCCCATCTCAGTGGCGGCTCTGGCTAGGGATTCCTGCACATTCAGGCTTACTGCCCCATAAGACATAGCGGAAAACATTACAGGAACCTCGAGCTTGACCTGAGGAGTCAGCTCTGTCTTGAGACCTACCGAGCCAAACTCCACCCTATCAGGTTTCCGCCCCAGGTAAGTGGTCAATTCCATGGGTTCACGTAGAGGGTCAATAGAAGGATTAGTCACCTGGCTGGCATTAAGAACCAGATGGTCCCAGTAAATACGGTAGCTTTTATCATTGCCCATGCCAGTAAGAAGCACGCCGCCGGTCTCAGACTGCTTGATAATATCTTCGATAACCTCAGGGCGCCAGTTATAATTCTCTCTGTAATCTAGTGGATTTCTTCTAACGGTCAAAGCCTCGGTGGGACAAAAGACTACACAGCGATGGCAGCCAACACAATTCTCTTCATGGCTTCTTATTTCGTCGTCCTCAGCATCGTAAGAATGAACGTCAAAGGTGCATTGGTTGACACATACCTCGCATCTAATACACCGAGAATCGTCTCTCTCCACTATGAATTTTGGCGGCAAATATGTCTTCAATCGGAACACTCCTTAGTTCTTTTAAGCCTCTTATATCTCGTATAAGCGAATATAGCCATCTCGATATCCACCGGTTTGAAAGGCTGTTGCTTGTCATCTATATCTTTATAAGTAGTCCCTTCTAAGTCCTTTGCTTTATCCTTTAGCCACTTGTGATATTTTTGGTATTGATCCCGATTATGGTTGTCATATGGAATGTACCTGTCCTGATAATCGAATTTAAAATCCGTAATACCCTGTTCGTTCAAAACCCTTGCTACATTTATGTCGATAATCCCATATCTGTGATTTATTGGATCGAGAAATCTCAAGAATGCTGAAGCAATTGCAGGCCCTACCCCCTCAAGGGTGCAAAGAAGCTCCATAGAACAAGAAACTTTATCAGGGTCGTCTTTCAATTGCCGTAAGATTTCCTTAACTGAGTTTTCTACATCAGCATCTTTGTTATTCTGAAAGGACTCTACCCTCCTCCTTTTAAATTTACCCTCCGTCTTCCAGTCAACAATTTCTGATAACACTTCTTTCCGTGTCTTTGGGCCACTTTTCAATATGTTATTTCTTACCAAGTCTTCCAAGCATCTGATTTTGTCTTCAGAATAACGGCGAGTTTTGCCAGGAGGCCAGCAATACTTCGGCCTCCAAGTCTTGAAAAACTGTGCATCCAACTGTATCACTTTCTATACCTCCTCACTATGATAAATTTCCTCTATCTTACCATGGCTTACTCTCGTAATTATCAAGGCTAGAAAGCCTTTCCCACAGTTATTCAATTGCAAACTTACACCTCCAGAAAGGATAATCTTTGGCTTCCTGCACAAGGTTTCTTCTGACAGGATTCTCATAACAATATAAGATGATATTCTTCATATCTTCTTCTCTTCGAACAAGGTGATCATAATATTGATTTTGCCAGACATGTCCCTTTTGCCCCTTCAGTTCATTAATCCTCTTGGCGGTGTAGCCTTTTAAGGACTGCATAACTTGAGGAAGTGTCTGCCCTGAACCTAACTTTATCACCAGATGAATATGGTCAGGCATAATAATGGAGCAATAGCATTCTAAGCTTCCCCTTTTTTCCAGCCAATTGATACTATTAAATACAACCTGGCAAGAGGCAGAATCTGCAAAGATAGGCAGGCGGTTGAAAGTTGAAGCAGTAATGAAATAGCAATGCTCCGGAAAAGACCACCTACCAACTCTTAAAAGATGAGAGCCTTTTATTGGAAAGCTATCCTCTTTATAGGTCATTTTTCCTTTCCTTGTGGGAACCCCTTTCTAGGGGTGATTTTCAATTATCAAGGCTAGAAAGCCTTTCCTACAATTTTTCTTCTCTGCTAGCTCCTTACAGGTATTCCTCTTTGCGCTAAGTAGTCTTTCACCTCGCGAATTGAATAAATCTGGTAGTGAAAGATACTGGCCGCGAGAACAGCATCGGCTTTGCCTATGACCAAAGCGTCATAGAGATGCTCTAATTTGCCTGCACCACCGCTGGCGATGATCGGCACCGTTACTGCTTCGCTGATAGTGCGAGTCAATTCTAGGTCATATCCAGCCCGCTGGCCATCAGCATCCCAACTGGTAAGGAGCAGTTCCCCAGCACCGAGAGCTACAGCTTGCTTAGCCCATTCGATGGCATTGATGCCAGTAGACTTTCGTCCCCCATGGGTGCAGACCTCCCATTTAGCATTGGCATCCTTGCCTAGTCTTTCCTCCGAAGGGTGAGGAAGTCGCTTGGCATCAATAGCCACGACAATACATTGGCTGCCAAATTTCTCTGCCCCTTCAGTGATAAGCTTGGGATTTTGCACGGCAGCGGTGTTAATGGATACCTTATCTGCCCCTGCCTTTAGCATGCGACGCATGTCTCCAGTGCCACGCAAACCTCCACCAACTGTGAGGGGAATAAAAACCTGCTCGGAGACCCGCTCGACAATGTCAATCATGGTGTCACGTCCCTCCGGAGTAGCCCCGATGTCTAAAAAGACCAGCTCGTCAGCGCCTTCCTTGTAGTAGAAAGCAGCTAGCTCCACAGGGTCGCCAGCATCTCGAAGCTGAGTAAAGCTAGTGCCCTTAACTACTCGCCCTTGAGTAACATCGAGGCAAGGGATAATCCTTTTAGTTAACACTTGCTTACACCTTCTATTTGTTAATCTTCACACAACCTTTATCAGAGATTGCCGCGTCGCTTGTGCTCTTCGCAATGACGGCAGGCTCAAGTGGCTTCTCCAAGCTGCCGATAATAGGCTCACCACCCATGGGAATCCAGGCTCTGTCGAGGTCTGGGCGAACAAGACGGATGGCTGATTCTTCCGAAGAAAGGTAAAGCACCCGCCCCTTCACTCCTACAGTGAGGGGGCGTAGCCTTATCCTGTCAGTAAGACCAATCATCTCCCCTTGATGAGCGATGATCACGGTGAAAGGCCCGTTCAGCAAAAGACTGCCATACACTTGGCGCAAAGTTCGGAAGATTCTTTGTCCTTCTGGTGAGCAGCGCTCTATTTGACTCCATAGAGGAGGTGCTAATACCTTGGCTGCTATCTCTACCGGAAGGCCATGTCTGCGTATTAAAAGATCAATGGCATAGGCCACCACCTCGGTGTCGGTCTGCATAGTACAATTGTAGCCAAATTGCTCTAAATACCGTCGATTTATGCCGTAAGAAGAGATTTCACCATTATGAATAACTGTCCAGTCCAGGATATTGAAAGGATGTGCTCCACCCCACCAACCGGGAGTATTGGTGGGAAATCTGCCATGGGCTGTCCAGAGATAACCTTTATATTGCTCCAAGCAGAAATATTCTGCTATCTCTTCGGGATAACCAACCCCCTTGAACACTGCCATATTCTTGCCGCTGGAAAAGACAAAGGCTTCTTCTATCTTTGTGTTGATTTCCATGACCCTATCCACGACATAGTCGTCTTTTGACTGGCTGTTAGTTACCTCTTTTTTCACTTCGAGGAAATAACGCCATACTAATGGAGGGTTCACTATAGCTGGAATTGGCTTGGTGGGCACTTCTTCGGCATGGATCACATGGAACTTTTGCTTGAGGAAATCCTCAACTTTGACTTGCCCCTCCCGACTCAGATACATTACGTGGAAAGCATAATAGTTAGCGTATTCAGGATATAACCCATAAATAGCAAACCCACCACCCAGACCATTGCCTCGAACATGCATGTTGGCGATAGCCTCTATGACCGGCTTGCCCGAAAATCGAGCCCCTGAAGTGTCCATCATTCCAAAGATGGAGCAGGCATCTATTACCTTATTATCGTGATAAAAGTTGTTTATCTTACTTAGTTCTTTCAACGACTTAATCTCCTTGCGAGATGATATCCAGGAAATAGGCATGGAACTTTAAAGTAGCGATATGCTCGACGAAAGCATCTTGCAAAGCAAGGACACCAATCTTTTTTCTAATGTTCATTTATGCAACTCCGCAATAAGATAATTATTCACCGATAAAGGTTTCCTCCTCAGTTTGACTAGGTAGGGCGCTTTGAAGAATCAACCCTGGCGGTGTTTCCAGTCGCTCTTGCCATAATGCCCGGGGAAGAAATGCCAGACCAAAATCATCAGCCAAAAGCGACTGTTTAAAGCTTTCCACATTAACTTTATCCCTCATAAGACCGAAAATTATGCCCGACTTTTCAATATTTCCTACAAATATCATTCCCATTATGAGGTCATCTTTCAATATGACCTTTTGATATATATTGCCTTCTTGTTTGCTAATAGTTTCGTAGCCGTCGTCGTTGGGTGCTGTAGGCATCCCTGCGGAGGTGATGTCAATTCCAAAATAGTTAAGTGAATTCATAGCTGTGCCGCCGGGATATTTGGTGGATATGCCAGCCATGTTAAATCCGGCAGTCCTGCCTCCAATATAAGCATTGGGCCAGATGGGGCTGAGTCTGTTCTCCCCGTAGACAAAGTCATATGCTTCAGCTACGTCTCCACAGGCATAAACATTTGGATGGTTTGTAGCCATATGATGATCTACTACTATGCCTCGGTTTATTTCTAACTTAGCATCTAGTGCGAGTTCAGAGCGCGGTAACACTCCGATAGCCACCAATAATAAATCACAAGGCATCGTGTCTCCATTATCTAAGGTAGCTCCTTCAACTGATTCTCTTCCGTTGACCTCAACCACAGTATGACCAGTAACAATTTCCACGCCGGCTTGCTTAAGAATTTCTTCAGCCATTAAGGATGCCTGTTGGTCGAGGATGGTATTTAATATCCTCTCTTTCATTTCCACTACTATTACATCAACCCCTCGCTTCACCAGAGCTTCAGTTACGCTAATTCCGATGAGCCCGCCGCCAATAACTACGGCCTTTCTGGCGTTATGCAGGAATCTGTCAACTGCCTTAGCATCATCAAGGTTTGTGAAGGTAAAAACACCTCTCTTGTCGCCCCCTTTCATTTTAGGAAAGATGGGTTTCCCTCCTACGGCGAGCAGGAGCTTTTCCCAGGCAATCTGCTCGCTGTCTTCTAATCGAGCAGCCCGCTGATCTAGTTCTACGTGGGTCACTTTCTTGCCCGGGAGAAAGAGAATATTATTCTGGTCATAGAAGTCAAGGGGACGGAATAATATTCCTTCAAGGGTGCGTTCTCCTGCCAGATATTTCGAGATAAGAGGGCGTGAATAAGCAGGATAAGGCTCTTCGGAAATGATAGCCAGAGCCCCTTCCTTATCCACTTGGCGTATGGCTTCAGCAGCTCCAATGCCGCCAGCCGAATTTCCTATAATCAAGTATCTGGTTTGCATTTGTTTCTACCTTCAGCTTAGCGCTATCTTCAAGAAGTTAGCATACATCTTTAATCCATGCGCACCACTTTTCTCAGGGTGGAACTGAGTTGCAATCAAGTTATCCTTGATTACCATGCTGCACATAGACACACCATAGCTTGTCGTGCCGGCCACAACCGACATGTCTTCAGGCTCAGCATAGAAGCTGTGGACAAAGTAAAAGTTTGCTTCGTCTGGTATGCCCTCAAAAACAGGATGGCTAAACCTTTGTTTCACTTGATTCCAACCTATATGAGGGATTTTAAGTCCTTGGGGCAGCCTTTTTACCTTCCCGGGAATTACCCCCAAACACTCGTGCCCACCTCCTTCCTCAGTTCGTGAAAGCAGTATCTGCAGCCCTACGCAAACGGCGAAGAGTGGTCGCCTGCGTTGTATCAGTTGTCGAATAGCATCGGTCATACCTAGTTTCTCCAAGCTATTCATAGTGTCAGCAGCGGCGCCAACACCTGGCAGGATAACTGCAGCAGCATCGAACACTTCACCCGTCTCGCTTGTTACCCTCGGTTGGTAACCCAATTTCTTGACGGCATTAGTGACACTGCGCAAATTTCCTGCACCGTAGTCGATTATAGCGATCATCTTATCCATATCATTCTTCTTTCTCATCTACACCCAATACAAGTGCTTCGTTGGGACAATTCAGTACACAGGCAGGTATTTCCAGCCCGGGACAAAGGTCGCACTTGATGACAGTTTTGCTATTCAGGTCTCGACTAAGCGCCCCGTAAGGGCAGGCTACTATGCATGTCCAACAGCCAATACACTTTTCCATATCAACGGTAATCTTGTCACTTGTAGGCTCTTTATGCAGCGCGCCTGTAAGACAAGAGTAAACACACCAGGGCTCAGCGCAGTGGCGACATTGAATCGGAAAAGAAATCTCTATATTTCTCTCCACACGCACGCGAGGCAAAGGACGCGGAGTCTCTCTTTTAAATGCTTTGATTGGGTCCTTAGATTGAGAGTGCTCCACTCGGCAATAAACTTCGCACAGTCCACAACCAATGCAGACTTCTTCCTTAACATATACTCTTTTCATGCTCCAAATTCCTCTCCGCTGTTACGGACATAGGCAACCGTTTACCTAACATAGCACCATAAAATTATTTTGTCAAGCTCTGTCCATCATAATTGCCAAGCGGATTTTTCGCTTACGTCGAAATAGGCTCCACAATGATTAGGCGGCCCCCGCCCTTTCCTATTGTAACAAAGATTTAACCTGTCTGTAATATTCTGGAAACATGGGAATTTTATGCTTTGGTTAAAAAATGAGCATGAACGTAAACCAAATCATAGAGCTGTGGAG
This sequence comes from uncultured Dehalococcoidales bacterium, assembly GCA_964586515.1. Taxonomy (GTDB): domain Bacteria; phylum Chloroflexota; class Dehalococcoidia; order GIF9; family AB-539-J10; genus RBG-13-51-36. The sequence continues at coordinate 81,638 of CAZPGJ010000003.1, read as the reverse complement.
AAGTTTATCACCCCGCCTGGCCAGAGCTATCCCTAGTCAAGAGCTTCCCAAGGATGAACATACTGATGAAAAAAAGAGCGATGAATATAGCAAAGACAAAGCAGTTGACCCAATTGAAAGTCATCATGAAGAAGGCGATGTTTAAAAGGGGGATTTCAAATGTCTATTGATACAGGTAACACTGCCTGGTTGTTAATATCTACGGCGTTAGTGTGGCTTATGACGCCGGGCCTGGCCCTGTTTTATGGTGGCATGGTGAGAAGGAAAAACCTTCTTGCCACTATGATGATGAGCTTCGCCATCATTGCTATAGTAGCTGTCCTCTGGGTCCTTTACGGCTATAGTTTAAGCTTTGGCCCGGATAAAAGTGGCATCATCGGGGGACTCGACTGGCTCGGCCTTAAAAGTGTAGGACAGGACCCCTCATCTGTGTATGCCACCACTGTTCCTCATCTAGCTTTCATGGCATTTGAGGCCATGTTTGCCATAATCACCGTAGCTTTAATCACTGGGGCAGTAGTCGAGCGAGTGAAATTTAGTGCCATCCTAGTCTTTTCTGTTTTATGGTTAACTTTGGTCTATTGCCCAGTGGCGCACTGGGTATGGGGTTCCGGCGGCTGGCTGGCTAAACTGGGGGTTATTGACTTTGCGGGTGGTATTGTAGTTCATATATCGGCTGGTGTTTCGGCATTAGCTCTAGCTCTGGTACTGGGACCACGTAAGGGATTCAAGGAAAGGGAGCCCATGGAACCGAACAACATACCTATGGTGGTGCTTGGCGCAGCTCTCCTTTGGTTTGGCTGGTTCGGTTTTAATGCCGGCAGTGCCCTTACCTCCGGCGGATTGGCGTCTAGTGCCTTCGTCGCTACTAATACTTCGGCAGCGGCAGCGGCCATTACGTGGATGATACTGAGCTGGATTTACCGGCGTCCTACCATTCTTGGCGCTGCCACCGGAGCTATTGCTGGATTGGCAGCAGTCACTCCAGCAGCTGGATTTGTCCCACCATTAGCGGGAATACCCATTGGTATCGTTGCGGGAGTAGTATGTTACTACGCTATGCTCTTCAGGGCAAAGAAGATGGGGGTTGATGAGTCTCTGGATGTCTGGGCATGTCATGGTATCGGTGGCACCTGGGGCGCATTGGCCACGGGTATCTTTGCTAGCGTCGCCGTTAATTCGGCCGGTGCCAATGGGCTGATTTTTGGCAATGCCATGCAGCTTGCCAGGCAACTCCTGGGAGTAGCAGTCGTCTGGGGCTTTGCCTTCGGAGCTACCTGGGTTTTGGGAAAGATAGTTGATGTCATTATGGGACTTAGAGTTTCACAAACAGAGGAAACCGTTGGGTTAGACATCGCCCAACATGGTGAAAGGGCTTACGGAGGTATGCTGCGATGAAGAAGATAGAAGGGATTATCCGGCAGGAAAAGCTTGGTGCCGTGAGAACAGCACTTGAGGCTGGCGGCTATTTCGGTATGACGGTGAGTGAAGTAACCGGCAGAGGGCGACAGGGAGGACTCACATTGCAGTGGCGGGTAGGCGAATACAAAGTTGACTTACTGCCCAAGGTTAAGGTCGAGGTAGTCGTCCTGGACGAAGATGTTGCCAGAATACTGAATGCCATTACTACAGCGGCAAGAACTGGGGAGATGGGGGATGGCAAGCTCTTTGTCCTGCCAGTCGAGAATGCAGTTCGTGTCAGGACCGGCGAAGAGGGAGACAATGCCATTTAAGCCAATGATGGAGAGTGCAAAGTGTAAATTATAAAGAAATAGGAAAAGCTTGATATAATATACAAAATAAGGAGGAAAAGCATGACGGACAAAAAAAGCAGAGAAGAAGCAAAGCAATATGTTCTAAAGATGGCAAAGGAGCATGATGTGAGGTTTGTCTGGCTGTGGTTCACCGATATTTTGGGTTTCCTTAAAAGCCTTTCCATCGGCATAGACGAGCTGGAGACCACTTTGGAGGAAGGGATGGGTTTTGATGGCTCCTCAATTCAAGGCTTCGCCCGTATTGATGAAAGCGACATGGTTGCTATGCCTGACCCTGACACTTTTCAATTACTCCCTTGGATGCCTAGGGAGCACACGGCAGTGGCCCGCGTGTTTTGTGACATCCTGAAGCCCGGAGGCGAGCCTTTTGAAGGCGACCCCAGGTTTGTATTGAGAAAGAATTTGGAACGAGCTGCGAATCTTGGTTACACTTACTATGTTGGCCCCGAACTGGAATACTTTTATTTTAAGGACTCAAAAAGCTGCGAGCGTTTGGACGAAGGTGGGTACTTTGACATGACCCCACCAGATGCAGCCCATGACTTGAAGCGGGAAACAGTGCTCTCGCTGGAGGCCATGGGCATTGGTATTGACAAGTCTCATCATGAGGTTGCTAGCAGTCAACACGAAATAGACATGCGCTATACCGATGCTCTGACCATGGCTGATAATGTGATGACCTACCGCATTGTGGTCAAGGAGATAGCGCTGAGGCATGGAGTCTATGCCACTTTTATGCCCAAGCCGGTCTTCGGCATCAATGGTAGCGGGATGCACGTGCACCAGTCGCTATTCAAGGGCGACCACAATGCTTTTTTTGATAAGAATGGTAAGTATCACCTCTCCAAAGTAGCTTTAAGCTTCCTTGCTGGACTTCTGAAATATGCCCCCGAGTTTACCACAGTTACCAGCCAGTGGGTCAATTCTTATAAGCGGCTGGTGCCGGGCTGGGAGGCGCCGGTCTACATCTCCTGGGCGACACGCAACCGCTCCGACCTGATTAGAGTGCCGGAATACAAGCCAGGCCAAGAAGATGCGACCAGATTCGAGCTTCGTTCTCCTGACCCCGCATGTAACCCCTACCTTTGCTTCAGCGTGATGCTGGCCGCTGGACTAGCAGGAATTGAGGAGGGATTGGAGGCACCGGAACCCGTGGAAGCGAATGTTTATCACATGTCCGAGGAGGAAAGAAAAAGGCGAGGAATAGGTAGTCTACCGGCTGGTCTCTTTGAAGCGATTCAGCTCACTGAGAAGAGCGAACTGGTGCGGAAAGCCCTTGGCGACCATGTTTTCAATGCTTTTATCGAGAATAAGAAGATCGAATGGGACCGCTATCGCATCCATGTTACCGACTATGAGATTGCCAGATACTTGCCAATCTTGTAGTCTGATGTCATGTCGGTTGCGTTGATCAACTTGCTCAAAGCGCCCTAAAAAGGGAGACTAAGTGACATCCATCGGCGTTGATATTGTGGAGATAGAGCGTGTTGAGTCAGCAATCAAACGAGAGGGAGAGCGTTTTTTAAGCCGGGTTTACACTGAAACGGAGCTCAGGACTTGTCAGGATAGGCCTTCGTCCTTAGCATCCAGATTTGCTGCCAAAGAGGCCATAATGAAGGTCTTGGGCGCAGGTGGGATAGGTATTGCTTGGCGTGAAATTGAGATCCTCACTGGCAACGACGGCAGACCATCGGTCAAACTTTACGGGCAAGCTTTGAATAAAGCTGCGGAATTAAACTTAAAAGAGGTCTCTGTTAGCCTTTCTGACAGTAAGCAGTATGCCATTGCTGTAGCTATAGGTATATAAAGTCCTTTATTTTAACTCTCTTTTTAACTTCTCTATTACTCTGGCAAACTCTTGGCTGTATCTTTTTTCTTGGTTAGAGAGAAAATCTTGCCATTGAGGAAGCTGTTTTATCGCCTCATCAACAGTGAGTTGAATGACCATTGTGTTTTGTCCTTGCTGAACTTGTTTTACCCTTAGTCGGGGATTTCTTTCCACCTCGGCTCTTATGCCATTGTAGGCTTGCTCTATTTCTGCCTTATACTTCTTTTGTAAGTCCTCCATCAGGTTTAAATTTAGTTCAATTATAGAAGTATTCTGTTCTTCCTTAAGGGTCTCTATGGCCAAAATTCCGTCCCTTTTCCTTTGTAGCTCGGCTGGAGTACTCCCGAAACTAAGCGAATCTACCAGTCTCACCTGGGCTTCCCTCAGCAGGGATGGCTTGCCTTCCGCCTTCAACCTTTTCCACAAGCTTTCGGGGTCAATCTGACCTTGGTAAAACTCCGAGAGTAGAGAGTTTACCTTCTCAGAATCTACCATCTTCTCTTTTTCTTCTTGGGTTAACTCACCAACCTTGGCTAATCTTTCTCTAGCGATTGGTGAAAGGTCTTGCTCCCAATTTCTCATTGACTATCTCCTCCTAAATAGGCGACAGCTATTTTACACCACGGCAGACGAGAAGATAGTATATAATATAAAATCAGATTTGGGGAGTGCATGGGAATCAGACTTTATCAGGAGCCGCAGCTTGAGAACCCGATTTTAGTAGCTAGTTGGCCGGGAATAGGAAATATCGGGATAATCGCTGTTGATACTTTAAGAGGGATATTAAAAGCAGAGGAGTTTGGAGAAATTGAGCCTTGGGATTTCTTTTATCCCAAGCTGGTTTTGATTAAAAAGGGAGTTTTGGAATACCTGGAATTTCCCAGCAGCAAATTTTCTTTCAAGAGGACTGGGGGAAAAGATATAATATTTTTTATTGGGGAAGAACAGCCCACCGAAGAGGGGAGGATGTATGCTGAGGGAAGAAAGGCCTATCACATGGCTAACCTGGTTTTGGATGTAGCCGAGAAATTTAAATGTCGCAGAGTTTATACTTCAGGAGCGGCTGTGGCTTTGACCCACCATACTACAAAGCCCAGAGTCTGGGCCGTGCCCAATAGCGGAAGGTTAATCCCTGAGATAAGAGGATACGGGAACACTGTACTTATGTCTGACATCGAAGGGAGGGGAGGACATGGCAATATTACCGGCTTGAATGGACTCTTGCTGGGAGTTGCCAAAAAAAGAGGGTTTGAGGCTATTTGCCTGATGGGCGAGATACCGGTATATCTTCAAGGATTGCCTCTGTCCTACCCCAAAGCTTCGAAGTCCGTGCTGGAAGTCCTCAGCCATAGTCTAAATATAGAGGTTAACCTGGACAAATTGGATGAATTAGACCGAAAGGTAGAACGAAGAATTGAAGAATTTTACCAACAAATCCCCTCGAAAATAAGGGGGCAACTGGATAGATTAAAGCATGTGGCTTATGCCCAACCAACTGAGCCTGGGCCGATTACCGAGGATGAAGAAAAAAAGATTATGGAAGATGTTGAAAAGTTCTTCAAAAAGCGAGGTGAGGGAGGTTGAGTCAGGGATATCCTATTAAAATCTATAAGGAACCAGACCTTCGCCAGTCCTCTTTAGTGCTGGGTTGGAGCGAAGATATGGGAAATTTGGGACGGAAAGTTACTGACTACTTGAATCGGAAGCTGAGAGGGGAGGAATTTGCCGAGATTGAACCAGAGGATTTCTTTTCCCTGGGCGGAGTTGCCATAGAAGGTAATCTGGCCCAGTTTCCTGAAAGCAAGTTCTATGCCTGCCAGAAACATGAGCTAGTGGTTTTCCAGAGTGGCTCTCCCGGTGCGGAGTGGTATAAATTTCTAAACTCAGTTTTGGATGTGGCTGAGCATCATTGTCGGGTAAAAGAGCTCTATATCCTTGGGGCCATGGTTAGCTTTAGTGCTCATACTACTCCCAGGCAGTTGCTTGCTGTGGTTAACTCAGCAGAAATGAAAGAAGTCTTGTGCCAATATGACTTGGCCAGGGATATGGATTATCAAACTCCACCTGGTGAAAGGCCAACCTTGAATTCTTTTCTGTTATGGATAGCTAAGGAGAGGAATATTCCTGGGGTGAGCCTGTGGGTGCCAATACCTTTTTACCTGGCAGCAATGGAAGATGCCCAGGCTCAAAAGAAGATTCTGAGTTTTTTGAATGAAAGATTAGCCTTGGAAATTGATTTTGGTGATTTGGACCAGGAGATTCGAGAACAGAATGAACAGCTAGCCCGGGCAAGGTCTCGCTTTCCTCAAATTGATGATTATATTAACAGGCTGGAAAGCAATCTTATGCTATCTGAGGAAGAGAATGGTGAACTAATTAAGAAAATTGAGGACTTTCTAAAGGAGGGAGACTGAGCCTTATTTAGAGAAAGGAAGTTTTATCAAGATGCTAGCCAAGGTAAAAAGTGCTGCTGAAATAGGTGAGTGTACTACTCCGACCCAGTATTTAGCCCTAGAGCTATCCAACTAATTAGAGATAATCCTGATTGTCCTGTTGAAGCTGCCTTCATTTCTAATCGGTATGTTAGAGAATTATCCTATAATAAAACGATTACATTGTCCTCAACAGATACCCAATATAGGCTTTCAGTATTTGTTTACGTGAGTAAAAGGCCATATGGGACTCCTACCCTCTAGAACAGGCTAGCCAAATTACTTGACCATGCAATAAGCTTTAGTTATGCCTAAAATGCAAGCTGCTTGTATTTTAGTGCTTCAGACACTTGTTTGCTCACAGTTGGCGGGGTAGTCCAAAATTAATGTACACCATTGTCAAAGGCCATATCAGGTTCGTTTAAATATAACCCTTAAAATGTTGCATATCTTACATATTATTGTTACATAAACCCCTTGACAAATCGCATATTATCCTTCATACTAGCATAAAAAGCTATATTTTCATTAAAGAGCTTCAGGAGGTATTAAAATGGCAGATTCAGCTTTGCCGAAAATAATGACTGTTCAGGAAGTAGCAGATTATTTTAAAGTAAACAAAGATGTCATCGTAAGGGAGCTTGAGCAAGGACATTTGTGTGGATTCAAAATAGGCACAGAGTGGCGTTTCAGTGACGCAAGCTTGTTAGAGTTTATCAATAGAAATCACCCTTCACTATCATTAGCTCAATCAGATGATTCAGTACTGAAATATGAGGCAACTGACTTTAGCGAAACTGGGCCTTTCAGCTACCAGTGGCCTAAGGATAAAGAGCATTTTGAGAACGGATATGAGACTATGAGAACCATTAATGGCCGTACGCATACATTCAAAATAGGCTTCACCATCCGTCAAGCCACAGGACAGATGCGTCGTCGTGTCGTGGTGTGGATAGATAATTGGCCATTGGTAGAATTTGCAGGCGGCAACAACTACGAGTCTGATGGGTTGCTTGCAGGCATTATTAAGATTAAGGGTGGAAAGCAACTACGTCCTTCAGGTAAGATTCCTGAGGAGTATAGGGACTTCCATGTCGCAAGGTATGACTCTGTTGTGCAGGGGCCATACGCTAGCCGAAACATGGCTATCGTAGTGTCAAAAGATGATCTAGAGTCTATGATTCGCCATGCAGTTATTCGTGCTACTTGGAAGCAGCTTTTATAACGACTAATCGATTAAATAATGGATAACCGCAATTTCGGTTGTAGCAGGGTAGGGGAAAGATGACTCAACTTAATAATAAGCAGGTTGACAGACTATTTAAACTGCAGACCACGAGCGAGGTAGACAAATTCATCCAAGACAATTGCTCTAGTGCTGTTTGGCACAATCTCGGAGATAGGGAAAGTCCTGCGGCTAACGTAGAGGTGTCACCTGACCCAATCAACCCATTAATTGAGAGATTAGTTAATGGCATGGAGAGTTTAATTCAACGGGAATTGGATATTTCACTGCTATCAGGTAATGGTCTTAAAGATGTGCCATCTTCAATATTTGAAGCTGCCGAGAGATTCTTTGGAATTCCTCAAGGTCGAGCAAGGAATCTGTCTACAGAGGATCGGAGACGGCTAGCGCAGAACCTTAAGCTTATTCTGAGAGGAAAACGTGGGGCACCTACAGTAGTAGTTCAGGATAGTGGGATAGGTATATATCCCGATGACATGCCCAATACGATTTTATCCCTGGCAAATAGTAACAAAGGGAAAAAGCCTTATCTTATAGGTGCTTATGGACATGGTGGATCATCCAGCTATGAATGGTGTGGGTATACAATAATAATATCTAGGAAGGAAGCGGGTCTTTTGGATGGTAGGCAGGACTTGGTTGGCTGGACTATAGTTAAGAAATCAGCAGAGGCGGGTGCTAGGAGAAATGACTATCAATATCTTGTCGATGCTTCAGGTAAGATGCCAAGGTTTGATCCAAAGTTTCTGGGTAGTCATGACTTCTCACACGGTGTTTATGTTTGCCACATAGAAATGCGAGGTAGTGGCACCTTTGGGTCAGAACTGCCCGGACTAGCACCATACCAAACGCTTGATTACCGCCTCTTTGATCCCGTCTTGCCTTACCTTTTGGTAGAAGAGCGACCAGAATTTGTTGGAGATGATCACCATCGTGGTATACAAGAATATAGAGGTGGATATAGTCGAGCCTTAGCCGGTTTAAGAGGACGACTAGAAAGACTCTATAGTAATCCCGAGAAGGATAGGAGGGTAGAGTTTTGGAATAATGGATATACAGTCCAATTAGGTGCAGGCAAAGCTATCCGAATAAACTATTGGGTATTTGAAGATTTAGGTGTTGACCCTATAACAAAAATTAGAAGAAATGACCACAAAGGCAGGGTCAGATACTTGAAGGATGGAGGTAGGCTGTCACAAAGACCATGTGCTGTCACTTTTGGAGGTCAAGTGCATACGTCGCTGACGGAAAAGGTGTTTCGCGAGAAAAATCTTAAGCGAGTCGGAGAGTCAACAATAATCCATATCGAAACTGATGACATGGGAGACATGTTTCGAGGCTTCTTTGGCTCCAATCGAGGAGAGCCGAAAGAGGAAAGTGAGAAGCAACTAGAATTGTGGCTAGCTGAAGCACTGGAACCACACATTCAAGAACTTAAGAAAATTGAATACAATCGCTTTATGGCATTCCTGCAAAGAAGCGGAACCCAAAAGGATATCGAATTACGAAAATTACTAGACCCGATGATCCATGAGTTCCTAAGGGGACAAATGGTAGAGTTAAAGGAAACTGTTGCGCGGCGTAAACTTCCTCTCTTTAAGCCAAAACAGGTTCCCACCTATATTACCTTCTCAAACCCCAATAGACTTGCGGAGCTTACACCTGGGGAAAGTGTAAATGTTGTAGCTCTGACGGATGCTCGGGACGATGTAGTACCAAAAGCAAAGTTTGAACTGTCATTATCTAATCCCAGTATTTTAGGAGCTAGCTTAACAAGTCACTATGCCGGTAGATGGGTTATTCGCCTTTCGGCTTACCAAAATATAGTAGCGAATTCTATATGTGAGTTGAATGCCACTCTGAGATTGCCAGGAGCATGGATGTGTAAAACCTCTAAGCCTTTGCGTGTCAAGATTATAATGCCTTCACCGCCGCCATTATATTTTGGCTCAGATCCACCCACTCGGTTCCGAATTAAAACTCAAGGGGGTGAAATTAGACTTCAAGAAGGAAGACAAAGGGTAATATGGATTGATACCAACTGTGTAGACGATCTTCTAACACGCTTAGTGAAAGCAGCTACATTTGAAATAGTTTCTCTGCCCTACCCGCTTATATACAAGGGATTTAATCAGCCTCTACGGGGTCAAATTGGACTTACAGTGTCAACACCCACAGGGAAAGCTCCTCTTGAACCGGGGTGTTTAGAAGTTAGAATGAATCTTGCTGATGGCTCTTACCTTTCTGACAAAGCACCAGTCAAGATTCTTCCGCAGCCACCACGAGGTGGAACAATTACAGTCGAAGGTCATCTTAAGGTACCTAATTATGAAGTAGTATGGGTAAAGGAGCAGCCTACTGAAGAAAATATGAAGTCGTGGGTAGATATGCAGGATCAATTTGGGCAACAGTGGAATAAGGAGGATGTAGCGGGATACACTATAACGCCTGATGCTCAAGGCAACGATAAGCTCTGGATTTTCATAAATCATGATTTTGCTGATTTTCTTATAGAACAAAGGAATTGGGGGCACCGTAGCGAGAATTGGATGAAACAAATGATAAATCTTTACGACTCTCAAGTCTCATTCCAATGTTATCAAGCATCTATTGGGAAAGGTGATAGGCCACAACTTAGCACAGAGTCTTTGGATTTATCTAAGGGGTATCACTTTATTCATCGGGAGTATCAGCAATACCGTGCTGAAATGGTAAGAGTTGGTAAGACGATTCTCTGGGCTAGAAAGCAATTCGGATTTACACCACCAGATGATGATGTCTTGCCTTAAACCTTTGCTTTGGTAATTGCTTACAACTTATTGATTATAAATAATTCCCTGCCTCTGTATCTTGTACCCTTCTGGTCAGTCCTGTTTTTTTGGTCATCAGTCCTATTGATAGTGTAGTTCCATTCCTGTTCACGTATTTCTTGTGCCCACTCATAGAGGGAGCGTATCTCAGGGCTGTCATTGTAAGTCAGCAAAAACTTGAGTCGGCTACTATGCTTCTTAAGTAAGCCACATAGTCGAAGATGATCTTCCTTTCTAAATGAGTAAGTATAGAACTTATCTTGATCAGCATTAAAGTAAGGCGGGTCTATAAAAAGAAACGCTCCGTCTTCTGTATCTTTAATAACGAGCTCGAAGTCCAGTGCCGTTAGTTTAACACCTTGGAGTTTTTCTGACGCTCGTCTAATATTTGAAGGCCAGTTCTCAGGTCTCATGCTATATTTATCTCCATATCCCCAGAAGCAATTCTGTATATTCATTATTCCAGAGTAGGAAGTCCGATTTAAATAAAACCATCTAACTGCCTCTTCAAGTTCATTTATTGGTTTAAATACATTTTTATAGTAGCTATGCCTCTCTTTCGTTGCTTTTTCCCTATTTAGTTTGCTGATTAGCTCTTCAGGATAATCTCTGATTGTCACTAGACAGTTTATTAATTCGGGATCAATGTCATTTAGCCAATTTATTTGAACCTTGTCCTTAGCAAAGAAGAGAGAGGCACCCCCTGCCAACGGTTCTATATAATTTGAGTGATCAGGAATAAGTTTAAGGATCAGTTTGCGAGCATAGAACTTGCCACCAGCGTATCTTAATGGTGAATTTATTCCCTGTGCCATGCTTATTATTACCTTATCATAAATAGACAGGACTTTAAAATACTATTATGCTATCAACAAGCGACTCAATGCGAGCGCGGATTCGTGGTGTAGTGCAGTATACTCCATTGGGCAGTTAGAAAATTCCTTGCTATAATTGGCAATAATATGCTCGCTAAAGTAACAAGCTGTGCCGTGGTGGGTCTAGAGGGAGCCGTAGTGGAAGTAGAGGTGGATTTATCACCAGGCTTACCTTCTTTCACCATCGTTGGACTGCCAGACAAGGCAGTCCAAGAGGCCAGAGAAAGAGTAAGGTCAGCCATAAGAAACTCCTACTACAAATTCCCTAACAGACGTATTACTGTCAACCTGGCTCCAGCAGACTTAAAAAAGGAAGGCCCTGCTTACGACTTACCCATAGCCATAGGCATACTGATTAGCTCAGGACAGCTAAACGCCGACCTCTCCCAGAGTATCTTTTTAGGGGAACTCTCTTTGGATGGCAAGCTACGCCATACCCATGGAGTACTGCCCATGGTAGCTTTAGCCCGTGATAAAGGCTTATCTACTGTATTTGTGCCTTGTGATGATGCTAAAGAGGCTTCCCTCATAGACAATATACATATATTCCCTGCAGAATCGTTAGCACAACTAGTTACTCATCTTCAAGGCGAAATAGGCATCCCGGAGTACCATAGCGAGCTAAATTGGGAGCAGGAATTTCGCCCCAGTTACGCCTCCAACCTCAGTTATATTAAGGGGCAGGAGCATGCCAAGAGAGCTCTGGAGATAGCGGCAGCAGGAAGACACAATATACTCATGTGTGGCCCACCGGGAAGCGGCAAGACTATGTTGGCTCGTTCTTTGCCCTCGATACTTCCCCTGTTGACCATGGAAGAAGCTATCGAGGTAACCAAGATTTACAGCGTTAGTGGATTGTTGCCGCAAGACACTCCCATCGTTGTAGAGCGCCCTTTTCGCTCCCCTCACTATACTATTTCCCATGCTGGCTTGGTGGGAGGGGGGCAATGGCCCAGGCCCGGGGAGATAAGTCTGGGGCACCATGGGGTGCTTTTTCTGGATGAATTCCCTGAGTTTGGACACATCACACTGGAATCGCTGCGCCAACCCATAGAAGACAGAACAATTACCGTTAGCCGTGCTCATGGCAGTGTTACCTTTCCGGCCAGCTTTATGATGGTTGCCGCTATGAACCCCTGCCCCTGTGGGTATTATGGCGACCCGTTTAAGGAATGTAAATGCTCGTCAGGAGAAATCTCTCGCTATCACAAAAGGATAAGCGGGCCGTTACTGGACCGCATTGATATCTTTGTTGATGTTCCCCATATTGATTATGAAAAACTCACTGAGGATAAGCCCGGGGAAAGCTCGGATAAAGTCAGGGCCAGGGTCAAGGCAGCACATGAAATACAGCTTGAGCGTTTTCGAGAGACGAAGCTGAAGTGCAATGCTGATATGACGCCCAAGGAGGTGAAGGAATTCTGCACGGTGGAATCAGCAGCGCAGAGCCTGCTTCGCGCCGCCATGAAGCAGCTTCATCTCACCGGCCGTGCCTTCCATCGCATCCTCAAGCTTTCCCGCACCATCGCTGACTTAGAGCACAGCGACATCATCAAAACACACCATATGGCGGAAGCTCTACAGTACCGGCATAAGGAAATAATTTAAACCTAAAACCTGTCCGGTATACGTGTCAAGCCAGAAGGAGAATGCGTCAGCTTAAAAATAGGAGGTTCACTGTAAATGACTGGAGAAATTGAACTAATCGGATACTGCGGGCTGTATTGTGGTGACTGCATTCGCTATCGTAGCAGAGCCTCGGATTTGGCAAGAGAATTACTCTGCGAGCTTCACGACACGGAATTCGGTAAATACGCCGCTATCAAGAGCAGTTCTGTAAACCAACTTGATGCTGTTAAGAAGTTTGAACATTATGGAGAATGCTGTGAAGTTCTGGAAGCCATAGTTGCTCTACAGTGTAGCAGTCCTTGTCGAATAGGCGGAGGGTGTGCCACGTTCTCCTGTGGTGTTCTAGCATGCTGTCGAGAGAAAGGCTTTGACGGCTGCTGGCAATGCGATGAATTTGAAGAGTGTCAAAAGTTTGAGAGCTTTAGAGCAATTCACGGCGATTCGCCTCAACAGAACTTAAGGACGATTAGAAAGTTAGGGTTGGATAAATGGGTAGAACACAGACACAAGTGCTACATATGGCAATAATGTCTTTTCTCAGCCATTAATACTTTCAGCCGTCACCAACCCCTGAGGCGTGAAGGAATCCTTTCCTTCACGAGAATACTTTCAACAAGCTCTTGACTAGCTGTTACCGACTAATACCAGTTAGTCTAGTTTTATGAAATAGCAAAGCCCGAAAAAATGTGCTGCTTTGAAAAGAAGCTTAAGGCGCAATGAGCCACAGAATCCCGCCAATAATCAGCAGTACAATGCCAACGATAAGGGAAATCCTGCCTCCTATTTGCCAAGCGTGTAGCCAGAAACGCTCTGGTTCATGGGTTATAGCCTCCTTAATATCTCTTCGGGTTAACAAAATAGAATTGTAATATCTTTTCTTTTCCCTCTTGTTCCAGAGAATAAAAATGATACCCAGCAGGAGGAAAAATCCTCCCATCCCTAAGATAGCTTGGTAATTCGCTAGAGACATGTCATTCAACCTCCCCCCTCGAGAATTCGAAAATTTTGAGGTGACCCTACTTAATCTCTACAGTCGCTCCAGCAGCCTCTAATTTCTGCTTTGTTGTTTCGGCCTCTTCCTTGGGGACCCCTTCTTTTACTACCTGTGGAGCAGCTTCTACCAAATCCTTAGCTTGCTTTAAGCCTAGAGTGGTTACCTCGCGCACTGCCTTGATAACTTCGATTTTCTTCTCGCCAAAGCTCTTTAAGGTGACGGTGAATTCTGTCTTCTCCTCTGCTGCGGGTGCTGCTGCTTGCTCGCTAGGAGCAGCTGTCGGCGCTGCTGCTACTGCTACAGGAGCAGCGCTAACCCCGAATTCATTCTCCAGTGTCTTGACCAAATCAGCCAGATCCAGCACTGTCATATTCTTAATGGCAGCAACAATTTCCTCCTTGGTCAGAACCTTGGCTTCTTTCTTTGCCATTGGAGCTTCCTTTGCCTCCCCTTCTTTAGCTTCTTTCTTTGCCCTTGAGGCTTTCTTTACCTCCCCTTCTTTAGCTTCTTTCTCTACTTCTTCTGGTGACATGATTTCCTCCTTTGTTAGTTGCTAGTGGTTTGAGCCCTGTTTTGTAATACGTTTAGAAGCCCCCGCAAGGGAAAGCTAAGAATGTTATGTAAAGTTCCTATGGGGGCTTGTAATTGCCCAAGCAGCTTGGAGATGAGAACTTCTCTAGATGGCAGATTAGCCAGGCTTGCCAGTTCCTCTGGAAGCAAAATTCGGTCCCCTAACAATCCTCCTCTAATTTGTAAAGACGATGCCGTGGATTTGATATATTGGTTAAAAGTTTTAACCGTATTAACTATATCATCGTAGCCGAAGACCAGGGCCACAGGACCCTCTATTATATCCCTCAGCTGTGGCTTACCTGTTTGGTCAGCGGCACGATAGACCAGAGTGTTTTTGACCACATGATACCCAATCCCTGCTTTTGCCAAAGCGTTACGCAACTCGGCCATTTGTTTAGCAAGCAGCCCCTGATAATTAGTAGCGATGATAATAGTGCTCCGCGACAAATCATCGGCTAGATTGCTTACTATTTGCACCTTCTTTTCTCTTAACATATTTGCCCTCTTTTTAATCCCCTCTCGTCATGGGAGAGGAAGCCTATAACAAAAATCCCTGTGCCAGCGAACACAGGGTTAACTTAAGCCTCGGCAGGCAAGTTATTTAAACCCCCAGGGTACCTGCTGTCACTGGCGCTGATTTATTATAACACAAGGAATCAATTAGTAAAACAAGAGAGAGGTCAGGGACAAGCCCCAATCCTACATACCCTTTTGTCATTCTGAACCCTTTCCCTGACATCATTGCGAGCGAAGCATGGCAATCTCATGGCTAAATTCCAAATCCCAAAATCCAAGCTCCAAACAAATCCAAATATCAAAACTCAAAACTCTAAACTGTTTTGCGCATTGGTACTTTGATGAAAAGAATTAACTTTTCCTTTCTATTGTTAGGGATTTGGTGCTTGAAATTTAGGATTTCATGCCTTTACCCTTTAACCATCCTCACGTTGTGTTGAGATTGCTTTGGCTGACCCCATCAGCCTCGCAACGACAGAAAAGGTGGTGATTAATAACCAGTCTCAAGGAATTTGATTTCCTTTGTATCAAGAAAAAGTGCTAAAATTATATTAACTAGGAGGACTAAAAATGGGTGATATTTTAGATGAAGTCACGGCGCTTGTCAAATGTAAGGAATGTCCCTGGTATAAAAACTGCCTGACTCCGGTTCAGGTTAGCATCGAGGATATCGCGCAGTTTAGGATAGCGATGCAGGGGACAAACTTACCTGAACAAGCTAAAAGCGAACTAGACCAGATTATGGAAAGTATGGCCTCTATGAGTCAGGAAATGATTCTTCAGAGTTGTCCTGTATTTACGCAACGTCTCAAGGAGGACCCCAAACTTGCCCAGCAAATCAAGAAGATAATGCAGAACTGGGGAAAAGAAGGAGAGTCTGACGAGCAGCACCCATGAAAAGTTTGCTTTGCTCTTTTCCACTTAAGCCCATATTAAAGTACCTTGAGACTTTGGGGAGCTTCTTTTTTGAAAGATAAATAACCATGCCAGAGCAATTAGGCAAAATAGAGAGGCTTGAGGCTGAGCGCTTCAAACAGGGGAAGAAGCTTTACCTCGTCCTACTTGTATATTCCGGCGAGGAAGCCCCCGATGAATACAAAGAAAAATGTAGTCGCTATTGGCAACAGGTAGCAGAACAGCTAACCAATTTAGCGTCGAAGATTGGGATGGTAAACCGTGTTTATCACGAATCAATCTTTCAATCTGGTGAGGATGGTATGAAGGCCATGGAGAGGCTGAATCCAAACAGTTATCAAATTGCTAAAACTCAGTGTGATAATGGTGCTAGCCTTGAGATGATTGAAGAAAGGGAATTATTCGAAGAAGTCATGGATTGGCAGAGATGCCTGATGCTTGGCTTTATAAGCGATAAGGTGGCAAGTAAGGTTTCTGAATTCTATGTTGAGGCGGCAAGGAAGAGAAATGAATTTATGACTAAAAAGATAAGCGAAACGCTTAAAGATGATGAGGCCGGGCTTCTGTTCATTAGAGAGGAACACTCGGTGCAATTTCCTAGTGATGTAGAGGTGTTCAGTATCTTCCCACCAGCTCTGGACGAGATACACCGCTGGTACCGTGACCAAGCCAGGCTGGGGCTAGATAAGCTCGCAGAAGAGAGCAAAGAAAAGGCCGAGGGAAAAGCTGGGAAGGTCGAGAAAAAGACCAGGAAAAGGGCGAAAAGAGAGCCTAAAGGGTAGTCCTAGTTTGGGGGGGTGTCCCATGAAGATAAGAAAACCTGCTGTTTCTGGTATGTTTTATGCTGGCACTGCCAGAGAATTAGAAGAACAAATTGAATGGTGCTACAAACATGAGGTTGGACCGGGAGCTATACCCCAGGTGAATAGCAAAGGGCTGAGGGAGATTGTGGCTATCGTTGTCCCCCACGCTGGTTATTACTACTCGGGGCCAGTAGCAGCCCATGCCTATAAGGAGCTTGCTGATGACGGGATATTCGATACCGCAGTGATACTTGGTCCTAACCACACCGGGTATGGGTATCCTGTCTCTCTATGGGCAGGAGCTGGCTGGAGCACACCCTTGGGTGAGGTAGAAATAAACAAAAAACTTGCCCAAAAGCTTTTGGGGGGGGTGATTAAAGCAGACGAGACAGCCCATATACATGAGCACAGCGTTGAAGTGCAATTACCCTGGCTTCAATACCTCTATAAGAAGGTAAAAATTGTGCCCATAACTATGCTGGCTCAAGACATAGAAACAGCTCGGACGGTGGGTAAGGCTATTTCCCAGGCAGGCGATAACTTAATAATTATCGCCAGCAGTGATCTCACGCATTATGAACCGCACTCTGTAGCTATGGAAAAGGATGACTCTGTGATAGAGGCTATAGTTGCTCTTGATGAGGAAGAGCTATATAAGCGCTGTGAGAGCCTCAATTGTACCATGTGCGGGTATGGTCCGGTGGCTGCAGCTATCGTCGCCGCCAAAGAAATGAAAGCCCAAAAGGCAAGTTTATTGAAATATGCCACCAGCGGAGACACAAGTGGCGATTTCTCCCGAGTGGTCGGCTACAGCTCCATCGTGATAAAACGGTAAGCAATCATCATCGAGAGCTGATTATTTCTCCTTGGGCTTCTCCATCAATCGTGAGAATGCCAAAAGAGTCTGTGGCCTTGCCGGGATTGAAAAAGAGAATATCCTTGATGACCTTGTTTTGGGAGCGGTGAGAATGGCCATAGACGATAATGTCAATCCGGTCTGACTCAAACATTTTCCTTACTCTTTCTTCTATTCCCCAAGGGCCGCCTGAGCCATGAGTTATGCCGATTCGTTTATTTTCTATTTCGACTATTTCCTTGACCGGGAGCACAGTCTTTAGCTCCCTTGAATCCATATTACCCTGGACTGCTTTTACCTCTCTCAACTGTTTCAACTCCTTGAGCAGTTGGACATCGGTAAAGTCTCCAGCGTGGATTATCAAATCTACCGTGGAGAGGACATCAATTATCTTTTTAGGGAGGTGTTCAAGCGTGTTTACATGAGTATCGGCAAGCACAGCTATCCGCATAACAAGCCTCCATGAATTGCATCGTTCTAGGTATCAGTTGTGAGCAGCAGCCAATTTTAAGCTGGTCAGTTAAAAATGCTAACATCCTGGATGAAAGAATGCAAAATGCTTCTTACTGATGGTTTTGGGATGTAACTTGTTTCACTAATTCGATGGTTTTGTCCATACCAGATAGGGAGAAGGATAACCCCAGTTGCTTAAGGTCTTTGTAGCCCAATCCTTGGAACAATTTTCCTCCGGCTACCCTGGTCATTTCATCATAAATAGCCGGCCACTCTGGGCTCCGCCTCTGGGCACAAAAGAGAATAAAATCCCGAAGCTTGGGGGGTATGTCCGCCATATATTATTATTTTATGCCCGGGACTCTGGTTTAACAAACTTGTTTATGGCCGCTGGGATGTTATCCTCCCCCTTGTTTTTCCCTTGGATAACCCTTTGGTCAAGGCTTGAGTCTCATCCCTGTCCTTTGCCGCATATAAGCCCGGAAAAAATTTTGGGCGAGTAAACCTGTAAGCCGAGTTCTGTACTCCATATGGAGTGGTGACCATCCATCTAGCCCTGATGTTGCCATCAGGGTCAAGCGACCAACCCGAGGGCCTTGGCCGAGCACCTTAAACTTACCCAGAGTCTTGAGACTTTGGAGTAGCTGAGCCCTCTTATTCGGTCTTGCTCCAGGTGGGGTTTGCCCAGCCAACTAGTCTCCTAGTTGCTGGTGAGCTCTTACCTCGCCATTTCACCCTTACCCGCACTGGCTAAGCCAGCTGCTGGCGGTGTGTTTCTGTGGCACTTTCCGTAGGGTCTCCCCTCCTGGGCGTTACCCAGCACCCTGCTCGGTGGAGCTCGGACTTTCCTCCCTGGTTGAATCCAGGGCGGTCACCCGCTCTACTCGCCCAAATCTATTTTATAGTTAACTAGAACAGAGGTCAAATTCGCAAATCGTCCAGGTAAGATTGTCTGCCAGCAACAACTAGACCCAAACAATTTAATGCCAAAATAACGACAACTTTTGAGCTTTGAGTTGAAGCTAACGAGAAAGGTGAGTTGTGGCACAACAACAGAGCGCATCCTTGAGGTATAATATAAGAGGATAATGGCAAGGCTCCAGCAATATCGGCATAGGCTGGGCCAAAAGTATAACTGGAGGTGAACCGATGCAACCACAAAATATGACCTGGGTTGTCGCAGGTAAGCGATACCGCACAGATACAGCCACGCTAATAGCTCATGACGCATACTGGAACGGCCATCACTGGGAGCAGGATGGCCGTAATACATTCTTATTCAGAACGCCAAAGGGCAATTTCTTTGCTCAATATCAAACGCTGTTGCCGGTTGAAACGGGGAAAATTGTCCCTCTGGAGATAAACGAAGCCATGTCTCTATACCACTCACTATACAGAAAGGAGGTCCCCTTCGTAGTCGCTTTCCCATGTGTCAAAGTAGAGGACGCCTGACACTTTTTAACCTTGCCCTGACCCACACCTGCTAACTCTTTCGTGTCAGATAGCCCCTAAAAGAGTACAGACCTGAAAAGTCCAGTCAGACTTTGAATCTACTCAAAATTGATACCAACCACTGTGGGAGATAGAATCCTGGCTATCACAGATTTCCAGTTGCCTAAACTATGATTTGATTCCAGTATATGTCCATGCTGATGTAGGAATTACTTCATATATAGTTATCCTCGGCTTTGATACCAGGAGTGCCTCTGCCTCTTGTAGTATCTGTTGTCTAAGCTTTGAACTCTCCCATACCTCCCAATCCTCACGTTGTTTCCAATTGTATAACAGAGCAGCAATAGGAGTGCCCTTCACGCTTCTTATATGCTCAGCACTAATGAAACCTGGGAATGACATGGCATATGAGCGGAGCTTTAGAAACAGAGGTTGTATATCTGCACCCTTCTTCAGTTCATAACCTTCGATAACCTTTATCATTTTCGCCTTCTCTTTGATGAAGTTTACCATACAAGCTTCCACTATGCTAGTAGCACTATTATATCCTGCCCCCTTGGGTCAAAATCTGGTAGAGAGATGCTGCCACAAGGTCAGCAGATTGCCTGAAGGGGTCGCTTTGAAGTAGAATTTGGGGCTGGGAGGGGTGACCGAGTGGCTTATGGTGGCGGTCTTGAAAACCGCTTTCGCCTTTTTTGGCGAACGTGGGTTCGAATCCCACCCCCTCCGCTTCAAAGAAGGAAGGAGGTAAATTGAAGATTCACGAGTATCAGGCCAAGGCACTTCTGGCTCAATATGATATTCCTGTGCCCAGAGGCAAGGTGGCTTCCACCCCGGTCGAAGCCAGAGAGATAGCTGCTGAGATTGGCCGTAAGGTGGTAATCAAAGCCCAGGTCTACGCCGGGGGAAGGGGCAAGGCGGGTGGCATAAAGATGGTTAATAGCCCGACAGAGGCAGAGAAGGCAGCCAGTCAATTGATTGGGACCAGACTGGTGACTCATCAAACCGGGCCGGAAGGAGTGCCTGTAAGTAAGGTTCTGGCGGAAGAAGCTAGCGATGTGGCACGAGAGCTCTATCTCAGCATCCTCGTTGACGGGACCAGCCGCTTGCCAGTTATGATGGCCAGTGAGGCCGGAGGCATGGAAATCGAAGAAGTGGCCCAATCTACTCCGGAAAAATTATTCAAGAGCTATATTGACCCTGCTATTGGCTTTCAACCGTTTCAGGGTCGTAAGCTGGCTTATGGGATGAATTTAGACGGAAGCCAGATAGGCGAGGCCACACGGTTGATGACAAACCTTTATAAGCTCTTTATAGACAAGGATTGCTCCTTGGCTGAGATAAATCCTTTGGTTGTTACCGCTGGGGAAAAGCTGCTGGCTCTCGACGCTAAACTTAATTTTGATGACAATGCCCTGTATCGGCATAAAGAACTCCAGGAGCTTCGAGATAAGGAGCAGGAAGAGCCTCTGGAAATTCAGGCTCGTGACTGGGGCATTAACAATTATGTCAAGATGGATGGCGATATCGGTTGCATGGTTAATGGCGCCGGGTTAGCCATGGCAGTCAACGACCTTATTCAATATTGTGGCGGTAGAGCAGCCAATTTCCTGGACATAGGCACGCTTAATAACACTGAGAGGGTGGTTAACTCGTTCAAGATGTTTATTGCTGACCCTAGAATTAAGGCCGTCTTGGTGAATATATTTGGAGGTATGGCCAGAGTGGATGTTATCGCCAAAGGGATAGTTGAAGCTTATCAGCAAATGGATATTCACTTCCCCGTAGTCATTAGACTGGCAGGGACAAACTTGGAAGAAGGTCAACGCATCCTGGCTAAGTCAGGGATAAGTTTCATCCAGGCTAAAGATTTCTATGATGGCGCTCATAAGGTAGTCGAGGCAGCAAAAGGAGTAGTGAAATGAGTATCCTCGTTGATAAAAGCACTAGGCCTTTAGTTCAGGGTATTACTGGCAGCGAAGGTAGCTTTCATACCCAGCGCTGTATAGAATATGGCACCAAGGTAGTGGCCGGAGTTACCCCCGGCAAAGGGGGTAGCCAACACTTGGGTGTACCTGTGTTCAATACTGTGGAGAAAGCCATGGCTGAAACTGGAGCTAATGCCAGCCTGATGTTTGTGCCCCCTGCCTTTGCTGCAGATGGCATTTTGGAGGCAACTGACGCTGGCATACCCTTAATTGTGTGCATAACTGAGGGCATACCGGTATTAGACATGGTGAAAGTGCATCGCTATCTCAAAGGCAAATCAACCCGACTCATCGGACCTAATTGCCCGGGAGCTATGTCTCCAGGTAAATGCAAGGTTGGGATTATGGTGGGGGAAATTCATCTTCCCGGCAACGTGGGAGTGATCTCTCGCAGCGGCACCTTGACTTATGACGTCGTATCTCAGCTCAGCAGCCTGGGAATCGGGCAGTCCACCTGTGTTGGCATCGGCGGTGATGCTTTGCCCGGCAGCACCTTTGTAGACATCTTGAAATTATTTCAGGCAGACCACGATACCAAGGCTGTGGTTCTTATTGGTGAAATAGGTGGCACTATGGAGCAAGAAGCTGCTGAATTTATCGGTAACAAGGTGACTAAGCCTGTGGTCGCTTTTGTCGCTGGTAGTACTGCTCCGCCCGGGAAAAGAATGGGACATGCTGGAGCTATCATTACCGGTAGTGCTGGCAAAGCTTCGGAGAAGATAAAGGCTCTGTCACAGGCTGGGGCTATCATAGCTCCCACCCCCGCAGAAGTTGGCCTCACCACCAAGAAAGTGTTAGAAAGCTTGTAGGTATTGGTCATAGGGTGATTAAGAATCGCTATCCATTAATCGAAGAAGTCTTTACTCCCTTGGCTGCCCTTGAACTTTTTGAGCTAATCAAGGACAGACCTTATAGCTTCTTTTTAGACAGCGGCATGGACCCTCAAAGGCTGGGGAGATATTCCTTTTTGGGCAGCGAGCCTTTTCTGGTGATGAACAGTCGAGGCTCTGAAATTACTCTGATTCGTGGACAGGAGCATAAAGTGCAGCATGGTAACCCTTTTGATACTATAGGCAAGCTGCTGGAGGTATATAAATTAGACCATTGCCCAGCACCTGTGCCTTTCGTTAGTGGAGCAGTTGGCTATTTTAGCTATGACCTGTGCCACTTCATCGAACGCCTGCCATCCACAGCTATAGACGATCTTAAACTCCCTGAGTGTTATCTTGCCTTCTATGATACTATCGTGGCCTTTGATCACCTGGAGGGCAAAGCCTACCTTGTTGCCACAGGCTTCCCTGAGATGGAGGAAGGGCAGCGGTTAAGGCGGGCCAGAATGAGACTTGAGGAGATGAAGGACTGGCTTTGTTCTGGCCATTCAGTCATTGCGGTGAGCCGAAGCCCTGAGCAAAGCGAAGGAGAAGCGAAGCAACCTCGCGTTGGAGATTGCTTCGTCGCTACTGCTCCTCACAATGACAGGCAAAACAGGGGAATCACGCTTAAGTCCAATTTTACTCCCGAGGAGTACATGAAAGCTGTAAATAAAGTGCGGGAGTATATCGCCGCTGGCGATGTCTTTCAAGTCAATCTTTCTCAAAGATTTGAAGCTGATTTAGAAATTCCGCCCTATGAGCTTTATAAGCGACTGAGGACAATTAATCCTGCTCCCTTTGCCAGCTATCTTAATTTCCCGGGCGTAGCCATCGTCAGTGCCTCTCCGGAAAGATTCCTCAAAGTCCAAGGCGACCTGGTAGAGACGCGACCGATAAAGGGCACGAGACCACGAGGTAGAGACCCTGTTGAAGACGAATGCCTAGCTCATGAGTTGACCCACAGCATCAAAGACTGTGCAGAAAATGTGATGATTGTTGATTTAGAGAGGAATGATTTAGGACGAGTTTGCTACTATGGCACGGTAAAGGTCACCGAATTAGCTATCCTGGAAACTTTCCCCACCGTATTTCATCTCACCTCTACCGTCTTGGGCAAGCTACGCCGGGGCAAGAGCAACATTGACCTGCTGAAGGCTACTTTCCCCGGTGGCTCTATTACCGGTGCTCCTAAGGTGCGGGCTATGGAGATTATTGATGAACTAGAGCCGACCAAGAGGAGCGTCTATACCGGCTCCATAGGCTATCTAGGCTTCAATGAGGACATGGATATCAATATTGTTATCCGCACTTTTTTAATCAAAGAAGGCAAAGCTTATTTTCAGGTAGGTGGTGGCATTATCTACGACTCTGATCCGGAAGCTGAATATATGGAAACCTTGGACAAAGCCAAGGCTCTGATTCAAGCTTTGCAGTTAGCACCAGAAGTGGTTGTAGCCATAAAATAAGGGGCGCCGGGAAATCACAAGTCGAGCATTGAAAAACTGGCGACTATGCCATATGATAGCAGGATTAAGCAGTGAGCGATTACTTTTCGTACAAAAATCTCTTCTTGAAGGAAATGGGAATTACGGAAGGCTCTCCAAATTGCAATAGTAAGGGGGTTAATTTATGGCTGATGAGTTTGGCAAAAGTCTTGATAAGTTAAAGGAACTGAAAAGAAAGCAAGAACACATCTTGCAGATGGGAGGGCCAAAGGCGATTGAAGAGCGCCATAAGAAAGGGCAAATGTCGGCCCGGGAGAGGATAGACTATTTCTTCGACCCTGGTACATTCGCAGAAATAGGCTTGTTTGTTAAGCATAGGACGACTGCTTTTGGCATGGACAAAAGAGAGGTGCCTGCTGAAGGAGTAATTACTGGCTTTGGTAAAGTGAATGGCAGGCATGTCGTTGTTGCTGCTGAGGATTATACCGCAATGGCGGGGACATTTGGCGAATATCATGGTAAGAAATTTGTTCGTGCTGTAGATTTCGCCAGGGATAATGGATGGCCATTTGTAGGTATGAATGACTCTGGAGGCGCTCGACTGCAAGAGGGGATGGATACTCTGGAAAGTTACGGATGGCTGTTCAGGTCTCAAATACTTGCGTCGGGGATAATACCTCAGATAGCCCTACTTATGGGCCCTTGTTTAGGAGGACAGGCATATCATCCTGTAATGCAGGATTTCCTCATTCAAACGAAGCACACGGGATTTATGGGCATTGCCGGCCCGGCTTTTGTTAAGACACAAACCGGAGAAGAAATCAGCCTGGAGGAACTTTCCGGCTACAAAGCCCATGCCATCAAATCAGGGCAAACGCACATCGTGGCTGAAGATGACGCAGATTGTCTAGATAAGTGCAAGAAACTTTTGTCCTTTTTGCCTTCCAGCAACAGAGAGAAACCACCTCGTATCCCAACGGACGATGACCCGGAAAGGAAAGAAGATTTGCTTGACCTGCTGCCAGAACATTCATACGAATCTTTCGATATGTACGAAGTTATCAGAAAAATAGTTGACCAGGGTCATTTCTTTGAGACCATGAGACTCCACGCCCGGAATATAATCACAGGTTTTGCCCGCTTCAACGGGCGTACTGTGGGAATAGTAGCTACACAGCCGAAATGGATGGCTGGTTGCATAGATATTGATGCTGCCGACAAAGGGGCCAGGTTTGTCAGGTTTTGTGACCTGTTCAATATCCCGTTGGTCACTCTTCATGATTCCCCGGGGTATCTGATAGGTTCTCAGCAAGATTGGGGCGGAATCCTGCGCCATGGCGCCAAGCTGCTTTTTGCCTGGGCTGATGCCACCGTGCCCCTGATTACAATCATAATTAGAAAGTCCTATGCCGGCGCTCACTACGGCATGCTGGACAAAGCTATTGGCGCTGATTTTGTCTTTGCCTGGCCTACAGCCCAAGTTACCATTGTCGGTGCCGAAACTGCTGCCAGCGTTATCTTCGCCAGAGAAATAAGGGAGGCGGATAAGCCTGATGAGGTACAAGCACAAAGGATAAAGGAATTCTCAGAAATGTACGAAAACCCTTACCGTGCTGCGGAGAGAGGTTATGTTGATGATGTGATAGACCCTTCGGATACCAGAAAAGTCATAAACAGCGCACTGGACATCTTGGGAGATAAGGACAAGGATAACAAGGCATTTCTCGCCAGACCCTGGAGAAAGTATTCCAACATCAATCTCTGAGAAAGGAGTAAGAAGGTGGATTTCAGCTTCACTGAAGAACAAAATAAATTTAGACAGGAGGTGCGGAACTTTTTAGAAGGGGAGATAAAGAAGGAGTATTGGAAACCTGCCTGTGACGCCTGGGTACAAGGCTTTGATCCTGAATTTACCAAGCGGGTGGCGCAGAGGGGCTGGATAGGGCTGACCTGGCCTAAAGAGTATGGGGGGCAGGAGCGCAGCCATGTAGATAGACTTATCCTTACCGAGGAAATGTTACGCTATGGGGCGCCAGCAGCTTGTCACTGGTTTGGTGACCGTCAGGTTGGAGGTGCTATCCTCTCCTTTGGCTCAGAAGAGTTAAAGAAGGAATTTCTGCCCAGGATTGTCAAGGGAGAGGCTTATTTTGGCCTAGGAATGAGCGAACCGGGAGCTGGTTCTGACTTGGCCTCGCTGCAAACCAGGGCAATAGAAGATGGCGATTATTATGTAATCAACGGTCAAAAGACCTGGGCTAGCTGTGCCTCCTTTGCTCAATACTTCGATGTGTATGTCCGAACAGACCCCGAGGCGCCAAGGCATAGGGGTATCAGTGAGTTTATTGTGGATGCACAGTCGCCCGGCCTCAGTCGCATCCCCATGATTGATATTACCGGCACCGAGGCTTGGAACGATATCTTCTTTGACAATGTCCGCGTGCACAAGAGATATTTGGTGGGGGAGAAAAATCGTGGCTTTTATCAGGTCCTCCACCAGCTTGATTACGAGAGGAGTGGCATGGAACGCCTCATGGGCAATTATCCCCTCTTTGAGGCCATTATACAGTTTGCCAGGGATAATAAATTGTCTCAGGAGCCTGTAATTCGCAATAAACTGGCACAACTCCAGATTGAATTTGAGGTGGGACGCTTGCTTATTTATAGAGTGGCTTTGGTCATGGAAGAAGGGCGGGCTCCTAATTGGGAATCTGCCATGTCCAAGGCCTATTCCACGGAATTTGAGAAACACCTGGCTGGCGTAGCTATGGAAGTCTTGGGTCCCTATGGACAGTTGATGTCGAGTTCCAAGTTAGTCCCTCTGCGGGGCATGGCCTTGCATTCATACTTGGGCTCTAAAGGTTACAGTCTTCAAGCCGGCACAACGGAAATCTTAAAAAATATCCTGGCTGTACGGGGATTAGGATTACCAAGCTCATAAGCCATCACTTTGAGCGGAGCGAAAGGTCCAATGGCTCAAAGATTCTTCCGGCGGCAGCTTAGAATGGCGCTTGGAATGTTCAATACAGGAGGATAGCTATGAAGTTAACTCTTACTGAAGAACAAGAAATGTTAAAAAAGACAGCCCGCGACTTCCTGGCTGATAAGTGCTCAAAAAAATTCGTTAAACAGATGGAAGAAAGCGAGACAGGCTATTCCAGAGAACTCTGGCAGGAGATGGCCGAGCTGGGCTGGATGGGCTTGGCCTTCCCCGGGAAATATGGCGGCGATATGAGTTTTCTCGACTTGGCAGTGCTATTAGAGGAGATGGGACGTGCTTGTTTACCCGGCCCGTTTTTCTCCACGGTGATTCTGGGAGGCTTGTCCATCTTGGACCTTGGCGGCGAAGAGCAAAAACAAGAATACCTGCCCAAGCTAACCCGTGGCGAGAAGATCTTTACTTTAGCCCTCACCGAACCCGGCTATTACAATTACGATGCCTCTTCAGTCACGGTCGAGGCTGCTCCTGATGATGACAACTATATCATCAACGGCACAAAACTATTTGTTCCTGATGCTCATATTGCTGACTACCTGCTATGTGTCGCCAGAACCAAAGCTAAAGACGGAATCACTATATTCTTGGTCGACGCTAAGAATCCCAGAATAAATTACACTGTCTTAAAGACCATCGCTGGTGATAAGCTATGTGAGTTGGTTTTTGACCAAATACCAGTACCCGAAGCTAACATTTTAGGACGGCTGAACCAGGGATGGAGCGCAGTGCAAAAGATAATCGAGCGGGCAGTGGTGGGAAAATGCTGTGAGATGGTTGGCAACATTCAGCGAGTACTGGAGATGACCGTAGACTATGCTAAGGAAAGGAAACAATTTGACCGTCCCATTGGCAGCTTTCAGGCCATACAGCATTATTGCGCCGATATGGCAACCGATGTTGATGGCGCCAGGTTTAGCACCTACCAAGCAGCCTGGATGTTAAGTGAGGGACTTCCCTGCACCAAAGAAGTGGCTGTAGCGAAAGCCTGGATAGGCCAGGCGTCCCAGCGCATCTTTGCTCTGGCGCACCAAATTCACGGGGCTATTGGCGTTACCATAGAACATGACCTACATTATTACACGAGGCGTGCCAAAGCTGCCGAGCTTGCCTTTGGCGATGCTAATTTCTATCAAGAAGTGGTAGCCAGAGAGATGGGATTGTGACTGTTAAGTTAACACTAAGTTAGAACAGGGCTTGAACGATTGCCCCGCTTGTCGGGGCTAAGTATACTTCTGCCGGTCTGATGGCATGGGGCGATTTTGAGAAATTGAGCGACGCAGTAAGAAAGGGGTAAGTACTATGGCAATTAAAAAGGTAGGTGTAGTTGGCGGAGGATTTATGGGCTCCGGCATTGTCCAGGTCTGTGCTCAGTCTGGCTATGACGTGGTGCTTGTAGCAAGGAGAGAACAAAGTCTCAACAAAGGCATAGCAACAATAGAATATTACCTGAATCGGGATGTGGAGAAGGGCAGAATCTCTCAGCAGGGTAAAGACTCGACTCGGGCTCGCATCAAGGGGAGCCTCACTCAGGAGGACTTGAATGACCGCGATTTGGTTATAGAAGCTATCCCGGAGGATATGGAACGCAAGAAAAAGGTTTTTGTCGAGATGGACAAGATCTGCCCTGGACATAGCATCCTTTGCTCCAACACATCCTGTCTATCTGTTACAGAGCTTGCTCGAGCAACCAGCCGCCCAGACAGGGTAATGGGGACACACTTTCTCTCCCCGGTGCCGCCCAGCAAGCTACTCGAGATCGTCAGGGCGGACACGACCAGTGAAGAGACCCTCGCGACAGTAAAGGAGTTTGGCCGCTCACTGGGAAAGGAAATCCTTGTCGCAAAAGATACTCCCGGTTTCATTTTCAACTATTTGCTGATAGCGTTGACGAGAGCCGCTGAGCGCCTGCTGGAGAATGGAGTAGCCAGCGCAGAGGATATTGATAAAAGTATGACCCTTGGGCTGGGTCATCCTATAGGTCCGCTGGCCCTAGCCGACTTTAACGGGTTGGACGTTGGCTATATGGTAAGCTGTGCGATGTACGAGAGGAGCAAGGACCCCTGCCTGGCTCCCTCTGCCATCCTGAAAGAGCTGGTTGATTCTGGCCGTCTGGGACGGAAGACGGGTGAAGGGTTCTACAAGTATAAAAAAGAAAAGTAGTGCCCTAAAGAAGATTAGCTAAGGTCATCAAGCTTCGTTTCCAAATTTTTTTGCCTTAGGGATACTGTTAAATCTCCTCGGGTTCTTTCTATAATAGCTCGTATAGTGTCGGTGGTTCGCCTCAAGCCGTGAGCGAGCAATTCCGGGAAGTCCATGGTTATCAATATTCCGTAGATTTCATCCATTATGGTTAGTAATTCCTCGCAACGTGAGAAGTCCCCTCGCCTTAGACTATCTAATATATACCTCCGCAACTCCCCTACGGATTCGCCCAAGCCATCAAGGTAGGCAGCATTGCTTACGCCCAGTACTCTTGGCTTTGGCAAGTCTTCCCCGGCAATCAAAGCTAAGGTTATACATCCTTCAGCGAACTCTTTTTGAGCGTCGTGAATGAAACCTGAATGCAGTAGCTTTCCATGTCTGGCCAAGTCGTGGTTTAGCTCTCGAACTAACTCGTGAGCTGAGTCAAGGAGTTGTTTTGCCTTATCGTGCTCCTGGCGGTGCACGGCACGTATGGCATCAGCGCTGTAACGGATGACCTGACGGCAACTACGCAAGGCTTTTTCTCTCGCCTCATCCTCAGCTGCAAAGTAAGGGCGAAGCTTCGCAGCGATAATCTCCAAATCTTCTACTGGTTTTGACATTCCCCTTTTGCCAAGTCCATTTTTGCGACCAATTTCTGCACAGCTCCCCTAACATCTTTCTCGCCTAAGACAGCACTAATCACGGCTACGGCATCAGCACCAGCAGCCACTACTTCACCGACATTATTCTGGTTTATGCCGCCAATGGCTACTAGAGGGGTAGACACTATTCGCTTGAGTTCTTTAAGTATATCCACTCCTACCACAGTGACTTCCCCTTTCGTTTTCGTGGGAAATATAGAGCCCACGGCGATATAATCCGCCCCTTCCTTTTGAGCTTTTGTGGCCTGAACCAATGTGGTGATGGAACAGCCAACTATTTTGTCTATGGGCAATTCCCTGCGGACTACGGGCAGGGGCAAATCCTCCTGCCCGATGTGAAGTCCATCGGCATCAACAGCCATAGCTAAGTCGAGGTAATCATTTATTATAAATAGAACACCTACTTGACTGCAGAGCTCCTTGAGCTTTTGCGCTACAAGTAGCAGTTCCCCCTTCTTGCTTTGCTTGTCGCGAAGCTGGATTACCCTGGCACCTCCCTCAATAATTTGGCCAGCAATGTCCAGCTCATCCCTGCCAGCTAGAAATTGCCTATCCAGAATAACGTAAAGCCCGGATATCCTTTCTGTTTTGTCCCGGCGTGATATTCGGGAAATTAAATCTCGCTCTAAGGTATACAGGGCAAACCTCGTCTGTTCAAAGCTGGCTGAATTTAGCATTGAATTTATCTCTGGCAATTTAGCTAGCTCCTCTACCACGCGAAGAGACTCTGCCACCCTTTTAGCATTGGCTGTAACTAAATCCAGCAAGCCCTGCAGCGAGGTCGTTCTTATATTGAGTTTCTTCTCCCCTGGAAGGATAGAGTGAGGATGACCGACATCGTGTTCGGAATCTCTGTGAGACAAGAGCCCTACACTCAGTGATTTAGTCTCACGGGCTAAATCGTGTCGTAGAGTCTTTAACCGCTGGCTCAGCTCAGCATCGTTGAGAAGAAAGCGCGCGACATCTTCCAGAACCCGCAAGCCTTCACTCGAGCGGTTTAGATTAGCATCAATCATACGCAGCGGTTGGTGAGGCACTTTCTAGGTCCTTCAGCGGCTCAGGTAACACGCCTTCCCTGGCTGCTTGTATCTTTTCTTGAACCTGGGACGGTAGCTCCTGTCCCATGTCCTGGAACTTCTTTTCCACCCAGCGACCGATATTCCGGGGGTCTTTGTAAGAATTCTCAGCGGTGTGCATTGTAGGCTCGCCGCTCTCCTCCCATACCGTCTTCACTGGCTTATGATAGGCAAAGCCGGAGATGGCACGAGATAAGTTAGTATTGCCACAGGATGAGCATTTGGGAGCAAAGGGAGCAGAAATATCCCTTACCAAAAAAATCAGTCTTCTGTGGCAGTTCTGACAAATAAATTCATAAATGGGCATGGGATACCTTCCCGTTCAATCACTCTCAGACTTGCTTCCCCCTTGGCCAGAGAACTCTTTCTTTTTTTCTTCGATCTGGGTAATGGGCCATTCGTCCCTCTCCATTCTCTCAGTTATTTCCTCATATTCCGGAGGGGATTTCTCACCGCTACTCATCCTCCTGTTCCATTCGGATATTGCTCTGGGGTCGTCGTGCATCATGCCCTGGGTCAGCTCACGGTCGGAAAGTATATCTTCATAAACATCCCTGTATGTTTTCTGTACGGAAAAAGTGGAAAATATCCGCTTGAGCTCGCTGTTGCCACAGCGTGGACAAGATGGTGGGGGCACAGAGGAGCTTTGCCGATATGAACTCACAATTCGGCGACAGGAATCACACCAATACTCATAAATAGGCATTTTCCTTTAGCAAAGAAATTTTAGCACAACTCCTTCCTTCGACCAAACCGTGCCGGAAAAATATAACTTATCTTCCTTTTCCTTTGTCTTTGCGAGAAGTGTAGCGACGAAGCAATCTCAAAGGAATTATTTGAGATTGCCACGCCCCGACAAGTCGGGGCTCGCAATGACAGTAGTGAAAGGGCTCGTGCATCCTCGCTTTTCTTATGGAAAAGTTATGGGACAGCTAGATTTGGTTAAGGATAGCCTGGCTCTGTGCCCAGAACTGCTACTGCGGCTACCTGAGGAGGGCCACCGAAGGTCTGTGATATGCCAAGCTTGGCATCCTTTAGTTGACGCTCAGGCGATTGAGCTTTGCCTTGGAGTTGTTTGTAAACCTCGTAAGTCATCCTGAGGCCGCTAGCGCCTACCGGGTGCCCGAAGCATTTCAGCCCACCATCGCTATTTATAGGTAAGCCACCGCCAAGCTCAAAGAAACCAGAATCGATATCTTCCTTGGATTTGCCCTCCGGGCTAAAGCCAAGGAGTTCGTAAAGAAGCAACTCTGTGCTGGTAAAGCAATCGTGAACTTCAGCAATGTCGATTTGCTCTCGGGGATTCTTCACCCCAGCTTGCTCGTAAGCCTGGCGGGACGAATTTATGACCTCCTCAAAGTGGAGCCAATCGAAAGCCGGGCGGTTCTGGGGAAGTAGAGCGGAATGAGCCGCACCTAGGCCCTTTATATAGATAGGGTCATTCCTGTATTTTCTAGCCTGGCTGGCGGGAACCAAGAGGGCTGCGGCACCGCCGTCACTATTGCCACAGCAATCAAAAAGACCCAGTGGCCAGGCGATAATAGGAGCACTCGTCACCTGTTCCAGGGTTACTCGGTTGTGGAAATGGGCCTTGGGGCAAAGGCTGCCGTTGTAATGGTTCTTAACCGCAATCTTACCAATGGTGCGTTTACCTTCTTGGGGGCTCAGTCCATAAGTGTAGAAATATCGGGTGGCGATCATGCCAAACGAGCCCGGTGCAGTGCGGCGAGCCTCCAGTACTGTGCTCATGCCTCGTCCGGTTCCCAGGCCAGGAAAGCCAGTATCTTTGAGCTTCTCTACGCCCAGTGCCAAAACTAAATCGTACATACCACAAGCGACACCAAAGCAGGCATTCCTTAGAGCCTCATGCCCGGTGGTGCACCAATTCTCTACCCGGCTCATGGGTATGCCGTGTAGTTTCAATGGTCCTGCCAGATGAGTGCAGCCAATGCCGACCACCGGTTGGGTGACACTCCCATACCAGCAAGCCTGAATATCCTTGGGGTCGATCCCGGC
Source organism: uncultured Dehalococcoidales bacterium (assembly GCA_964586515.1). Classification (GTDB taxonomy): domain Bacteria; phylum Chloroflexota; class Dehalococcoidia; order GIF9; family AB-539-J10; genus RBG-13-51-36. The sequence continues at coordinate 49,243 of CAZPGJ010000003.1, read as the reverse complement.
ATCTTCATAAGCCTCATAGGCAGCCTCTATGGCCAGGTCATCGAGCCCAGCGTCCCATCTCTCGCCAAACTTGGTGCAGCCCATACCAATAATGGCAACTTTATCCTTGATACTCTCCATTTATCTATCCTCCCTTGGTTATTAGCTCACGACTCTCCCTTTTCCTCACCTTCATAAACTTCGGGAAATATTTCCTTCCTCCTAAATCTTTGCCAGTCTGGCTTCTTTTTCTGCCAGAATGCGTTCTTCCAATGTTCAGCTTCCTCCGAAGCGTAATATTTCCAGAGATACTGGGCTGAAACTGCCTCTATGCCCCGCATATATGTAGTGGTGGCATTGAAGCATGCTTTGATGCCCGCTATAGCTCCAGGACTTTTCTCTAATATCTCGTCGCACCACTTGTCCACCTCCTCTTCCAACTTATCTGCTGGTACTACCTTGTTCACTAGTCCCATCTCTAAGGCTTCTTGGGCAGTATATCGGCGGCAGAGATACCAAATTTCCCTGGCTTTCTTTTCGCCCACTACCATCATCAAATCAATAACACCTACACCCGGGTCGAAACTTCCCACCAAGGGGCCGACCTGGCCGAAGACGGCATTTTCTGAAGCTATGGAGAGGTCACAAATCTGCTGATAGACTTGCCCCCCTCCTATGGCATAACCGTTCACTGCCGCGATAACCGGCTTGGGCATCTCCCGTATCAGAGTTTTGACCATTAAATCCTTTTCTAACATTCCCTTTCGATAGCCGGCTTTTGCCTCCTTGGCATCACCGCCGGTACAAAATGCTTTATCGCCAGCGCCAGTAAACACCACCACGCCTACAGTATTATCGCTTGCCACATCCTCAAAAGCTTTTATTAGTTCGTCCTGGGTGGAAGTAGTAAAAGCGTTATATGCCTCGGGTCTATTTATGGTTACCCTAGCTACTCCAGGCCTCTTTTCATAGATGATATCTTTGAAATCAAATCCTGGCACCTTTTCCCATTTTCTCTCTGTCATGGCTCATCCTTTCATCTTGATATCTCACCTTATGGGTCGGCATTTCCAAAAATAGTTGTACATGCCCGCACCTTCATAGAGCTTCCTAAAAGTCATCTCTACTGGCATATCCACCTTCACCTCGCCGGGGTCACAATCCGTCATGGGAAGATAAGTTCTGGTATTTTGGTAGTCAAACTCTATCCCTATCTGTGGTATTGTGGGGTCGTCACTTCTGCCAGCTAGGTTATCCAGGGTGAAAGTAAACACTCTGGCTTTTCTATCCGAGAGCCTGACTTCCTCAAAATTATCCTTGCTTCGGCAGTTATAGCAAACCCTTTCTATGGGGAAAGTGACGGTACCGCAATTCTTGCACTTGCTGCCGTGCATGCGAATGGCCCAGTTGCGCTCCCTCCAGCTGGTGGTCGCTGCCGGAAAGAGCCTGAACGGTTCACCAGGTTGAGGCTCCAGCAGTCCTCTATAACTGAGATATCTGGCATAGCTAGAAAGAGGTCTCCTGGAGTTCAAGTATCCCTTCACACCTCTTCTGTTCCCCTTGACCCTTTCAATTTCTTCCGTCACGCTGAGTAGAAAGGCGTCGCAACCACTACCATAGCTAGCCACCAGGATCTTGTCACCAGCCTTAGCTTCCTCCAGAGCAGCTACAAGCATAAGCAAAGCGTGCGCACAACCAGTAATGCCTACATTGCTGATAAGCAGGTCTTGAAGCTGCATCTTAACATCAAACCCCAAGCGGCGCGCTAGTCCTTGCTGCGCCCTTGAAGTAGGAGCATAAAGCACAGCTTTGGTGATATCCTGGACAGAGAGAGCTTTCTTTTGCAGTAAGCCTGAAATTGCCCTCTCCATATTCTCTGTATAGCCATGCTCGATGATGAAGCGATCTTCCCAAGATTGGACATAGATATCTTTGTCTAATCTCCATACATCGTATAGTTCGTTGGATAGGGAATGACTACCTTCCACCATGACGGCGGGTTTGGCAGTGTTGCCAATCAACAAAGCTGCGGCAGCATCACCAAAGGTTTGTTCATAGTTTGACCGAGGATAACCTATACGGCAATCAGAGGCGGTCACTGAGACTTGGCTGGCAGAGCCACTGACTACGGCATCCAACGCTGCTCTGAATGCCGCCGTCGCTGCCCTCAAGCTGTTGCCAAAGTCAGCAGTGATAATTTCCGGTCTTAAGTCGGCAGCCGTGGCCACCAAGGTAGAGCATTCCTTCTCTTTATAGGGTGAGGTAGTGGAGGCAAAATATAAGCCATCTACCTTCTCCCGTTTTAAGCCAGCTAAACAGTCAATCGCAGCCTCACTTGCCATGGTGATAGTGTCTTCATCGTTGTTGGCTACACTTCTTTCACCCTTAGTTGAGGCACTTTCCCAAGCCCCGGCGATAGCATCTCGAGAGAGCCGCCATAACGGTATATAGGCACCGTATGAAATAATGCCAGTCATGAATTGACTCCTCCTTTATTTGTATTCGTCGAACCCCTGTCCCCTCTTCCTGCCAAAATCCCTACCTCTGACTTTCGACAGCCACTTTTTTGGCATGTCTCGGTCTGCATATAGATTATGCCCCTTGTCTTGAAGTTGTCAATGGTGAAGGCTTTCTTCGCCTACAATAGATTTGGCCAGCGGCTAGTGGGAGTATCTGGAAGTGTTTTGACGCGAATACGATTCTATATGGACTACTCCAAGTACAGTATCCTGCTGCAGTTATTGCATTGGATTAAATCACCAGCTTTGGCTTTCTGCCATTGACTTGTAGATACGGTAATGTGGCATCCTAGGCATCTTCCTCTCTCCACTTTGACTACAGCTTGTCCCCTTGTTAGCCTGATGCGCTCATAAATGTTGAAGGCTTCAGAGTCAATTTGCTGCGCTAGCCCATCACGGTCCCCCCTGAGCTTAGCAAGCACGGTTTCAATTTCGCTTTTCCTTGGCCCAAAAGTTTCTTGCCTCTGTTCCCATTCTCGCTTCAATCGCTCAACCTCTTCGGCGGTAGTTTTTACTTTAGCTTCTATCTCTTCTACCTGGCTCATTAATCCTAAGAGGGCATCTTCTTTCGTCCTAATCTGGCTCTTAAGGCCTTTAACTTCTTTCTCAAGATTAACCAGTTCCTTGGGATCCTTGGTTGTGTCGCTGTAGAGTTTGCTCTCAATCTGCCTGACTTTCTCTTGAAGGTCTTCCAGTTCCCATTCAGAACTCTTTTGCTTTCTCTTAGCGTCTTCCAGTTGTTCTTTTTGTGAAGCAACTTTAGATTTGGCGACAACCAAGGCCTTATTGTCGCTTAACTGATTTTCAACCTCGTTTAGCTCTTGTTGCTTCTTTTGAAGCTCTAGATCAAGCTGCTGCAACTTATAAAGTTGCCCTGCTAAACTCATAGCGGGACTTATTGTAGAAGTGAAGTAGGGATATTGTCAAAAGTGCAGACAACTCCTTGGGAAACTAGGAAGCTAAAGTTTCACAATACGGGGCTTCACACGGCGTTTTTCGGCGGCGATAATGGCGTCTATCTGGGATACAACTTCATCAAGCTTATTTTGGTGGCTTGTTATGACATAATCGAAAAGCGGCAGGCTTTTTATTTCCCCTTTAGCCCTTTCCAACCGTAGAGCCAAACCTTCTGAAGACTCGCTGCGTCGCCTCCTCAACCTTTTTTCCAGTTCTTCCACTGAAGGAGGTATGAGGAAAATAAATACTGCTTGGGGCAGGATTCCCTTGATGGTAGCGGCACCCTGAACATCTACTTTGACTATTGCATCTATCCCTTTGGATAAAGCCGAAATTATTTCCTCTTTTGGGACGCCGTAGTAGTTGCCGTAGACATTGGCCCACTCCAGAAACTGGTGTTTATCTATCATTTGTTGAAATTCTTTCTGGGAAAGGAAGTGATAATCCACTCCATTCTTCTCCCTGGCACGCTTAGGACGTGTGGTAGCCGTAATGACATAGTGAAGGGGGCGCCCTAACCTTCTCATTCTGGTAAGCACAGCATCCTTGCCTACTCCCGAAGGTCCCGAAAGAACGACGAGCAAAGGTCGAGACCTTCTGTCGCCTCTTCGCTTCGTTCGAAGCTTCGACTCAAGGCTTCGGTCAGACACTTCCCAGCTCAACTTTTTCCTCAGCCGGCATGGATGTAGTGGGTAATCTATGAGCAATGGTCTCCGCTGTCACGGCAGCTAACATCATGTGACCAGTGTCAAAAAGAATGGCGGTCTTGGCTTTCCTACCGTGAGTGGCGTCAATTAAAAGTCCCCTTTCTCTTACCTCCCGAAGGAGTCGCTTGATTGGTTGTTGATTTATGGAAAGGAAAGCAATTACCCTATTTACAGCTATGACACTACCAAAACCGATATGAACTAATTCTGTAGGCATGTTACCCCTCCTATCACGTTTGCTTTATATCTTTCGCCCAGCAAGCTTAAGTTGGCTCTTTGCTTGTCACTGACAACAGAGTTTGCCAGAAGGCAGGATATGATACCTGTGCTACCTGAGCATGCTCGATGGTCGTTTCTCCTTTAGCTACCAAACCAGCTACTGCCAGGGTCATCGCCAATCGGTGGTCGAAATGGCTGTCAACGTCTGCGCCTGACAAAGGTTTGCCGCCGTAGATGACCATACCATCCGGCAGAGGCTCAATTTTAGCACCCAAGCGAGAAAGCTCACTTACTACAGTGGCAATCCTGTCTGATTCCTTCACCCTTAGCTCCCCAGCATCCCTGATTACAGTTTTGCCTTTAGCAACACAGCCAGCTACGGCTAGCACGGGAATCTCATCAATGAGGCGAGGGATAATATCGCCGCCGACCTCTATCCCCTTTAACTCGCTAGATTCTACCACAATATTGGCTAAAGGTTCATCAGCCTCCGGTCGCTCGTTATTTATTTTCAGCCTGGCTCCCATAGCCAGGAGAATATCGATGATTCCTGTGCGTGTTGGGTTAATGCCACAATCCCTTACGACTATCTTGGCGTTAGGGTGAATAGCTCCAGCGACTAGAAAGTAGGCTGCTGAGCTGATGTCGCCCGGGATGTGAAGGTTGATAGGAACTAAAGGACTGCTCAACGGCAGCAAGGAAATCGAATTTCCCTGGCTTTCCAAATTGGCTCCCATCTGTTTAAGCATCCTTTCCGTATGGTCCCGGGAAGGGATTGTCTGGTGTAAGACGGTATTGCCGCGGGCGAAAAGACCGGCTAGTAGAATGGCTGATTTAATTTGAGCACTGGGAACAGGCAAGGTAAAATCTATACCCCGCAACTTTTTCCCCTTAATGACCAGAGGAGCAAAGGAATCTCGTCCTCTCCCCCAGACCTCAGCGCCCATCAACCTCAGTGGCTCAATCAACCTGCCCATGGGGCGATTACGAAGAGAGGCATCCCCGGTAATAACGGATAGGAAAGGCTGGCTGGCAAGAAGACCGCCGAGGAGGCGCATTGTAGTGGCGCTATCTTGGGCATCAAGCACATTGCTAGCCTCCTTGAGACCATCTTCGCCAGTTCCCGAGACTGATAGAGTAAGTGAGTCCCCCGACCCTTTTCTGCCAATTTTCACTCCCAGGGCTCTCAGACACCTAACTGTAGCTAGGCAATCTCTCCCCGGAGCGAAATTGTCAATCTCGGCTTTACCTTTGGCTAAGCTATTCAGGATGACGGCCCGGTGGGAGATAGACTTATCACCAGGTAGAACTACCTCCCCTTCCAACCTGGGGCAAGGTTTGATGGTTCTTGTTTTCGCTCTTGGCGAAGACGCCCTTAAGCCGATAAATTGTTCAGCCATTCCTGTCTTGCTTTGTTAGCCTCAGTTAAGGCTTGTTCCAAGCGTTTATCCCCCTTAGCCACCAGTTGGCGATACATCTCCAATTCCTGGCTGAATTTATCTATCCAGTTAACTATAGCCTCCTTATTGCTAAGGCAGATATGAGAATTTACCTCGGGACTTCCCGAAGCCAGACGGGTAAGGTCATGATAGCCGGAGGCCGCTAGCTTGGACATTTTAGACCAAGAAGGATTTTTGGTGGTTAGTGATACCAGAGCCGCCGAGAGCAATATAGGTAGATGACTAATGCCAGCCACCAGGTTGTCATGCTCTTGAGCATCAATGAAAAAAGGCGTGGCTCCCAGCTTCTTAGCCATGCTTATCACCTTATCTATCGATTTAGGTGAAGCTTTCTCTGACGGAATGAGACAATAAGTGCACCCTCGAAATAGTTCGGCTTTAGCAGCCTGGATACCGTAAGTTTCCCTCCCGGCCATGGGGTGTCCGCCAATGAAATCTACCGTTGGCGGCAGTATTTCCTCGGCCCATTTCATAACCTGGACTTTGGTGCTGGCGGTATCGGTGACGATGCAACCAGAGGGAAGATGGGGAGCTATCTTGGAGAAGATTTCCTTTACCGTCAGAACCGGTGTGGCGATGATGACAAATTCGACTTGTTTTACCGCATCCTTTAAGTTGGTTTCACCTCGCTCAATGGCGCCTAAACTTAAGGCCTTGGCTACAGTTTCCTGACGACGGCTATAGCCGACTATTTCCCACCCAGACCTCTTCCCTTGCCTTAAAGCTAACCCGATTGAGCCGCCGATTAACCCTAAGCCGACGATGGTAACCAGCACGATATTATTATAGCAGCGTAAGGCCCGCCTGTCATTGCCAGCCTTTCTTTCCTGTCACTCTGAACCTCTTCCTTGCGTCATTGCGAGCATCTGAAAGATGCGTGGCAATCTCTGTCCTCAACAACCCCACCGCGCAATTGCTTCGTTGCCAGGACTACCTATTGACAAAAACGTTCTCGGTATATATATATTACTAAAGTACTACTATAGTATTACTATGAGTTGTTCTTAGCCGAATACCTGAACACTGAAGAACTGACAAATGCCACCGATCTCAAGAAGGTCGGGGGTTGTATTTTGAAGGAGATGACAGCTTATGAAAGTGAAATTTGTGCGATGGATAGGCTGTAATACTCCAAGTCGAGGAAGCGATAAAGGGAGGGAAAGATGAAAAGAGAAATTGTTGGCGTTCTGTGTGCACTGGTGCTGGTGGTAAGCTTGGTGTTGGTAATAGCACCCATGACCGAGGTAGGTGCAGCTACACATACCGAGGAATTTCCAGAGAGCAGTACCTTCATTGTTCCAGCAGGAGTAACGGAAATTACCATAGAGGCGTGGGGTGGAGGTGGTGCAGGTGGAGGAAGTACTAATGCTGGCTGGTTCTCAGCAAGAGGCGGTGCCGGTGGTGGTGGTGGTGCTTATGCAAGTTCAAACCTAACTGTAGAACCCGGGCAGGAGTTGCAGGTTGTCGTTGGGGCAGGGGGAAGTGGGGTCAATGGAGCTGACGGCAACCTTGGCAGCCCCTCATTCGTTGGGAACGATACAAATCCTGCTAACGCATCCGTTCTTGCCGCAGGCGGTTCAGGTGGCACGGGAAATACAGCGGGTGGCAGCCCGGCGGGAGGGGCTGGTGGTACGGTAGAAGATTCTATTGGTCAAATTAGGATTGCGGGAGTCAATGGTGGAGATGGTGCCACCGGTTTTCTTTTTGGCACTAGCTCAGGCGCTGGTGGAGCCGGTGCCAATGACGGTGGTTCTGGCGGTGCTGCGTTGACCAGTGATACTTTAAATGGCAATCTTGGAAATGTACCCGGTGGTGGGGGGGGAGGAGCACGGACAGGGTGGAATAACGGCTCCCGAGCTGGTGGTGCTGGTGCTGCCGGGAAAGTCGTGATTACATGGGTGACATATGCCCTCACCACCTCCAGCACCGCTGGAGGCACGGTAACCACCCCTGGCGTGGGTACTTTCACCTATGATACGGGGACGGTAGTCAACCTGACGGCGACTCCAAATACAGGCTACCGGTTTGTCAACTGGACCGGTGATGTCGGCACCATTGTTGATATCAACGCCGCCTCAACCAATATCACCATGAACGCCGACTATTCCATCACCGCCAACTTTGTCAGGCAGTATAACCTCACCACCTCCAGCACCGCTGGAGGCACGGTAACCACCCCTGGCGTGGGTACTTTCACCTATGATACGGGGACGGTAGTCAACCTGACGGCGACTCCAAATACAGGCTACCGGTTTGTCAACTGGACCGGTGATGTCGGCACCATTGTTGATATCAACGCCGCCTCAACCAATATCACCATGAACGCCGACTATTCCATCACCGCCAACTTTGT
>CAZPGJ010000003.1:0-40949 GCA_964586515.1 uncultured Dehalococcoidales bacterium | reverse complement strand
CCGCCTCAACCAATATCACCATGAACGCCGACTATTCCATCACCGCCAACTTTGTAGAAGTGCCACCGCCTCCAGTGTATCCGACGGTTACCATGCAAGCCGCCACCGGGGTCGGCACCAACTCAGCCACCCTGAATATGAACTATACTGTGAAGGACTTCAGTCAGGTGCAAGTACGCTTTGCCTACAAGAAGTCCGCCGACTCGGCTTGGTCCTTTACTAACTGGGTGTCTAAATCAGCAGATGGCACCTATGCCACGCCCCTCACCGGGCTTAGCTCCAACACCGAGTATGAGTTCAAAGCCCAGCTTAAGTATGCCAGCACTATGATTGAAAGTGTTATCACTCAATTCATCACAGCCAAATTGTCACTCCCGCCCTCTCAAGGTTGTTTTATTGCCACCGCAGCCTACGGAACTCCCACCGCTAAACAGATTGATGTGCTGCGAGAGTTCCGGGATAGCGTGTTGCTGAAAAGCACTGTGGGCTCTGAATTTGTTGCCCTCTACTACCGGTATAGCCCCCCTGTAGCAGATTTCATAGCCAGACATGAGCTTTTGAGGACTCTGGTCAGGGACCTCTTCATTGATCCCATTGTTCGGGTAGTTGAAGCTACGGGGAATATGTGGCGGAATTAAGGTAAAGTAAAAGGGCTCAGAATAGTAAGAAGCTTGGGCGGGGCATGTCCCTGCCCAAGCTTTGATTTACTTTGTGCCTCCCATGGATGACCTATTTGGATCGAGGAAACTCACTCCGAAAAGGAGGACGGCACTCACAGCAAAACCTATGAGGCCAAAGTCTCCTTTGAGAGGAATGTCAAGACCTGGTATCTTCCCCATCAAACCTATTACTCCCCACCACCGCGAGGCATTAAAGTCATGGGGAAGGCGAGATTGGAATACAATACCTCAATCCTTCCCCACGTTAGCTCCGAATCCCTTACTGTAACCGAGACTCCGAGATCTCGGTATGCAGAGAAGGTAATGAAGGCGAATGTTCAGGGGACAGGCCAAGTTGCCCATTTGCCCTTATCCACTTCACCATTGTAAGCCTCTTTGGGCGTTATTCCTCTTGCTATTCCAGCGGCAATAATAGCTTTAATTATATCACCAGCTATAAACGGTGTTAGGCCCATAGCCAGGAGCTGAGAAAAACTGGCTTCAGGGAAGCAAAAGTGTAGTTGAAGCAATCCCAAGGGATAAATCATCCCATAGTTAGCCAAAAGCATTAAGCCGATCATGGTGAAAAAGCTTCTGGACCTCACATATTTATCGGCAAAGTGACCCAAGAGCAAGGCAGCTAGGATAAAGCCCATAATATAACCCCCGGTAGGAAGTCCGGCGGGGCCAATTGGGATACCGCTGTGCCAACCTGCAAACCAGGGAAGCCCAGCAGCCCCAAGGGCGGCATAAATAGCCAAACTTATACCTCCCCACCACGCCCCCAGAAGAACGCCACCCAGTAAAACTCCAAAGGTCTGGCAAGTGATTGGCACGGGAGTCCAAGGAAGATAAATCTTTGCCTGGGCTAAGAGTCCCACAATACCCGCCCAAGCTAGAGCTAGAGCTAATTTCTTAGGCACGCTCAAGGCGTGTCGCCAAGCATAAAAATTGTACCTTTCTACTTTATATCTTTCCCATACAGCTACTGCCATTTCTATTTCATCTCCTTTCCGGTTCTAAGTTTGTAGTCCATGTTTAGTTACTTACCGGTGAAAAAATTAAGACTCTAGATTTCGTAAGATTGAAGATTCGTGGACATAAATGGGGGAGACCTTCCTTTCATTTGAATTCTCCTTCTAAAATAAATGGATACAATCGCCGACAAGGACAGTTCTTAAAGAGCCATCTTTGCCTTTTAATATGAGTGCTCCAGTGGCATCAATACCTATAGCCTGTCCTATTACTTCCTCACCTAAACTCATTATCCTGACATCCTTATTTAATGTCCTAGAGAGTTTTTTCCACTCCTCGAGCAAATCTGCTTCCATCAATAGAGCTTGCCGTTGATTTATTTCCACCAACAATGCGCTTAAAAACTCCTTCCGGGAGATTTCCCGTCCTAACGCATCTTTTAAGGAGGTCGCCGTTTTTTCAAACTGGGGGACAGAGGTATTGGCGTTTATACCTATGCCGACGTTCACAAAGTTTACAACATCCATTTCAGCATCCATTTCCGCCAGTATGCCACACACCTTCTTGCCTTCAATCAAGACGTCATTGGGCCATTTTAATTCGGCCTTTAACCCAAAGAGCTTTCTAATTGTAATGGCCACGGCAACAGAGGCCATCAAGTTTATCCTGGGAGCATATGCGGGACTTATCCTGGGGCGCAAAACGAGAGTGAAGTAAATTCCTCCTTCTGGAGAGAGCCATTCCCGACTCAACCTCCCCCGTCCTCGAGTCTGGGCCTCGGCAATCACAATTGTCCCCTCCTCTGCTCCCTTTTTAGCTAATTCTCTTGCCGCATCCATGGTCGAGCCAATCTCTGGAAAGTAGTGAATTCTTTGTTCTAATCCGGGGAATTCGTAAGGAAGCAGTAAATCTGGAGAGAAGACCAGCCTGTATCCTCTAGGAGAGGCCTCTATTACGTAGCCATCCTTTTTTAAGCTATGAATATGCTTCCAGATGGAAACTCTGGAGATGCCAAGCTGTTCAGAAAGCGTCTCGCCAGAAAGATAATCATCACATTCTCGCAGAGCTTTTAGTATCTGTCCCTTCATTCCGTTAACCTTTATTTTTTAAATGTTAACGACTATGCTGGTCTTTTGTCAATTGTCCTGTTGTTTGACTATTTCCGTTAGGTTGCCTATCATTGACCCGGTTCAAAGGACAACCAGAACTAAAGCAAAAGGAGGGAGCAAAAGCTTTCTTTGTCAGCAATCCCATCCGCTCGCGCACTGACGGCCTGAGCGAAGCTATTAAACCGAAGGTTAATCTAATTCCGAGCCAACTCTTTATCTCAATACCTGAATGAAACGCACGAGATATACGCTACTCACCGTTACAACAACTTTGCTTGAAGAGGCGGCCTTGGTAGCAGTCGTACTCTGGTTGCTGCCAAGGGCTGGGATAAGTATCCCTGTTTGGGGTCTCATTACTATGACAATTGCTCTTGGTGTATATAACTATATAAATTACCGGCTTAACATGAGGGCGCTAGCCAAAAAGCCGATAATTTGGCCGAACATTGGTAGTCGAGGTCGAACAATAACTCCCATTTCCCCTAAAGGTTATGTTCGAGTTGACGGTGAACTGTGGCAAGCTTCGTCTAGTTCCACTATAGATGCTGGAGAGGAAATTGCTATTGTGGGTAGGGAGGGCATGATGCTTCTGGTAAGCCCTATAGAAAAAGATAATCACACCCACGAAGCCAATGCATTTTCTGGTTAATAGAGTTGTCTTGCTGTAGACAAAGCTAAAGAAATGGTTTATCCTTTAGACGCTGATGGAGATTACTTGGCCAGGACATTCCTGCTTTCTGATTAGAGGGAAAGAAAAAACCATAATAACAGACCCATGTCATCCTGACTTGGGCTACCGCCTGGGTGGACCTGAGGCGGACATAGTGACATTGAGCCATTTCCATCCCGGTCATAGCTACATCGAAGGCGTCGCCAATGACCCCAGACAAATAAAGAGTCCCGGAGAATATGAAATAGGGGGGACCTTTATCACAGGAGTCGCTTCTTTCCACGATGATAAGAAGGGCGAGGTACGGGGTAAGAATACTATTTATATTATCGAGATGGATGATATAGTTTTATGTCATCTAGGTGATTTGGGGCATCCTCTGGATTCGCATTTGATAGAGGAAATAGGAGATATAGGTATACTATTTTTGCCCGTCGGGGAGGTATCTACTATACCCGTTGACACGGCTGTGGAAATAGTAAGGCAACTAGAGCCTCCTATTGTCATCCCCATGCACTATAAGACAGAGGCGTTCACTGGCAATCTCAGTCCTGTGGACAAATTCCTGGATAAAATGAGAATTCGAGAACTAGAAGCCAGACCAAAGCTCTCAATTACTGCATCGTCTCTGCCCAGCAGCACACAAACTATAGTTCTCAACCATCTCTAAGCCGTGAATCCTAAGTATTGAGCAGTTTTGCAGTTTTACGGTTTTGCAGTCTCGCATTTCTGTCACTAGTGCTTTAGTATGAAATTCCAATCAGCTTTAAAACTTGATGGCACAAGCGGGTAGCCGGGCTTTATTTCTACTTCTTGAGACTGCTAATAAAAGCGTCAATATCCATAGCGGCCAAGGTCATGGTTTGAAGCGTACCCCTTGAACCCAACGCTATTGCCACTTTGGACACTGCCTCGTTATTAGGGGCTTCTACGATGTTTACGAAATCGTACGGACCTAACACTGCATACTGGGCCAGAACCTTCGCCCCCATGGCCTCCACTTCCTTGTTGACCTCTTTGATTCTTCCCGGATTTTCCGTGATAGTCTTTCTTCCTTCATCAGTAAGAGTCGTCAGCATTACGAATTTAGCCATCTTTTTACCTCCTCTGCACTTTTTGCACTTCAAAGACCCCGGCTTAAGTCCCGCTTGTGCTTCGCACTAAATGACGCCGGAATACCATTCGTTGAATAAATGGAGCGGTTTAGTATCCTTAACCCCATTCCGCACTTATATTATATCACTACCAGAGCAGGCATTTCTCCAAAAGCTCTTTTTCCCTCGTCCTCATCTCGGCTTCTTCCTCTGGCTCTTCATGGTCGTAGCCCAGAAGATGGAGTATCCCGTGGATAACCAGCAATGCCAGCTCTCTTTCTGGTGAATGCCCTTGCTCTCTGGCTTGTTCTACTGCTTGGGGATAGGAGATGATTACCTCTCCCAGCCTGGTTACACCATCGGGAGGGAGAGCAAAGGAAACATCAGCTTCTTTCTGCGGAAGCATGTAAAAAGCCAGTACATCCGTAGGCTCATTCACCCCCCGGTAGTCTCGGTTAAGTTGTTGCACCGTCTCGGAATCGGTGAAAACTAGGCTCACCTCGTAAGGAGTCGCCACCCCTTCAGCCTTGAGGACAGTTTGAGCTATTCTCCTCGCCCGGCCCTCGTCAACCACCCCCCGGAATTTTTCCTCAACAGAGACTTCAATCTCTCCTTCTGGCAGCATAGCAAAGACCTAATCTTTCTTTACGGCGGATATAAGTCCTCTTACTTTTGACTGAACCGTTAGATAGCACTTTCCACTGCGTAAGAAGTCTTTATTCAGCAAGAATATGATAGATTCAGCTTCAAGACGAAATTCCACCTCCACCACCCTCATTTGTCTTTCCACTCTTCCACCCAGTTCTCCCTTCAATTGAAATACTATGAGGGGCATTTAACATTTTTCTCTCTAACTGACAAACATCAGTAAAAATACAGCACCTGTCGGCTCTGAAAATCAATCTATCCTGTGGGATCAAGCTCTCTAGTTTCTTCGCCGTTACTTTCTCTTCAGGTGGACAAAACCGTCTATTAGGTCGACAGGCTATCTTGCCAAGCCTAAATATCAGGTAATCCATTGATGCTGGTGTTGGCGGCCTGTGGTTATTAGAAATCTTGTCCCATTCTTCCCATACCGTTCTCCATGCTTCACGGTTCAAGCTATCTACCAAAGAATACTGGTAACAAAAAACATCTAAGAAACTTGCAAGCAAAGGGATGCGAAACTGGAGGATCCCAGCTCTCAATGCTACTCTCATAGTGTTTTTGTCGCTCATCACATCCAATTTCTCTATGTTTCTCTTGTATTTCCATACTCCCAAATCAGCCATGTCTCTTAAGAACATATGGGCCTTCTTGGTAGAAAAGCCATACCGCTCCTCTGCTGTCAGTGCCTTGACAATCTCAGCTACATTTCCGTGGTGAACCTCGTTGATTTTGTATGCTGATGAATCATATTTTTCTACTAATAATCTTGCAGAGTTCAACATCCAAGGTTTTCGTTTATCTCTCTGCGCCTGTGCTCCGAGAAAATTAAGAAGCTCATCTACCAACAAATCATTACTCGCTACTTTCTCAGGCTTAAAGCAATCCGGATGTCTCCTATAAAATTCAAAAGGGTTACTTCTGGCGTGGACATCAATATTAAAATCCTGAATTGCCGTAAAGAATCGTACATTGGCGATTTCCTCTCTAGTCAAATCAAGGGTGTCCAACTGGACTTTAATGGCGTTATCTCTATAAATACCTTCTAACACCTTGGCTATTGCTAAACACTCCCCATTTGGATTGACCTTCGGAGACAACACCTTTTCATGATTTTCTTCCCAGTATTTGTGAAATTCAGAGATGTACTCAGGAGGCAAAGTCGCCTTTTTCTGATAAAGGAATTTATTGATTTCAGCCAATATATTTGCCGCTATCTCATATTCCTCTTCGCCCTTGATTTTTCCAACTTCAAATTCGAGACCCAAAGCGTCTGTAATTTTTTCAAGAAATTTTACAAAGGCAGACATGTCACATTCCCCCATCTTCAACACAAGAAGTCTTGTTACCTTCTGAAGATGGCTGTACTTCTATATCCACTCCACACTCGTAGCATACTTCAATATTATTGTTCATACCCCCTGGAATAGGACATTCATCCAACTCCATCCGGCTCTTGCACACAGGACATCTAATATACCAACCATTGCTGGTATCCTTTGCTATCGCTTTAGGGATGCTCATTTCTGCAATCTCCTAGAATCTACTTTTTCATAAACAAGTAAATACTGATGATTTATTGCTAGATGCTCTTTTGCTGTTTGGAGTTTGGGATTTTGATCTTGGTGAGTGACAACTATAATTTCCTTAAGCGATAGATTATCAAATGCCAACATATCTACCACTCTTTTCGCAAGGGGTTCTACGTATTCGCCTATTCTTACATCTTGTGTTTGGATTACTATAAATCCACCCTCACTTATTGTAGGCAACTCCCGATTTACAAATTCCTTTGTATTCTGCAAATAAACTTCAATATTTGAATAAGAAGGGTTATCAGCCAGAAATGGTGATTTAAGAAAGAGTAATCCCCTACTTTTTTGTCCTTCCCCTAAAGTTATATCTGTCTCGTTTTTGGAACGAGAAGTAAAAGAAATAGTCGAGTACCCTTTCCCATTTGAGTATCTATCAATTACATTCTTGTTTAGGCGCTTTTCAAAGTCTTTTTCTGGCAAGATCCACACTGTCGTAGTCTCAAATTCATCCAGCTTCCTTTTTATCACTGGTTTCTCCAGAGCAGGGAAAAGCAAACCGTAATCTGCTACCTCCTCTCTCACAGCCAAAGGAACTAAGAATTCAGGTTTTTCGAAAATCGGCAGGTATTCGTGAGCTAAGAGGAGAAAATTGTACTTTCTACTGTTGGCGTACCAAAATCCGGTACTTTTACAATTATGCTGTCGCTTGATTACCAGCTCTTTTAACTTAAACCCGACTTCCATAAAGACATTAATTGTCTGAAAACCTATAGGAACAACATGCTTTCGTTTCCTAGTGTCTCCGATAAGTATTGCGCATTTTCTACCAGGTTTAAGAACTCTGTAGCTTTCCTTAGCTACCTTCCGTATCTCTTGCAAGAATTCTTCTATACCTAATTTTGACAAATCTCCTTCAACTTTGGAGCTGTAATTTATTATGCCGGCGTATGGCGGGTGAGCACAAATAAGGTCAACACTGTCATCGGATAAATCTCGAGCGTCACCTATAGCGACTTCCGGCTCACAAGTAGAAGGTTTTCCTAAAAATGTCTCTGGTAAACTAAAATTCAGATTTTCTAAAGTCAGCCTCACGCAAGCAGGATTAATGTCTCTGGCAATACATCGCCGACTCAATAATTTTGCCTCAACTGCCGTTGTGCCCCCGCCAACAAAATAATCCAAGACAACATCCCTAGGCTTTGAATACTTTAATATCACATTTCTCGGGATGTACGGTGACCAATTTCCTCTATATCTTCCGTTGTGTGTTGCCCAGTCTCCTCTCTGTTTAAAGCTCCATACAGTTGTTGTTGCTTCTTTAAAATCTTTTGGTGTCCAATATTTTATCCTTTTCGGTTTTTCGAGAGCCGATATGTTAATACCATATGTTTCAGTTATAAGTTTCTCTAATTGTTTAAACGTAATGCCAAACCGTGAGCCAATTTCAGGGTCAGACATACCTCCTGCTTTTGCCTCCAAAACGGCCCGCCGAAATTCTTCCTCCCCATGGGTACTGCGGATATGTTCTCCCGAGCCACTAGCCCCTGCATGGCATATCGGACAAATATTCCCTTTCCTATATGCACTCCTGACAGGTTTCCTCCCGTCATTCATATACTTCTACCCTTCCGCAGAATCTCTACGGGATAACTTTTAATTCTTTCTAGCCACCATTATTATAGTCCTTTGGCTGTTTTTGTTGAAGCCTTCTTCCCATGTTTGCCCTGCTTTATATATCCCTGAAGAGCTAGTAAAATAACATTGATGGCTGTAACACCTCTTAGAAAGCAGTATCTCAGGGTCAAGCAGAAGTATCCCGAGGCTATCGTATTTTTCCGCCTGGGCGATTTCTATGAGACCTTTGATGAGGATGCCAAGGTCGCTTCGCGAGAGCTGGACGTTGTTCTGACGTCTCGGGAGATGGGCAAGGGGCAGAGGGTGCCCATGGCAGGGATACCTCATCATGCTCTGGATAACTATCTAGCTAAGCTCATCAACCGGGGTCATAAGGTGGCTATTTGCGAGCAACTTAGCCCGCCGGGTAAGGGACTGGTGGAAAGGGACGTCATTCGCGTGGTGACACCGGGGACGGTGGTCGAACCCAATTTGCTCGCCAGTAAGAGCAATAACTATCTCGCCAGTCTGGTCATTGAAGGAGAGAAAGCAGGAGTTGCCTATGTTGATATAACCACGAGCGAGTTTGTCACCACTCAGCTCCCTGCTGAAAGAGTCATGCCTGAATTGGAGCGTCTTCAGCCCAGCGAAGTTCTTATTCCCGAAGATGCCGACTATTATGCTCAATTGCCGTTCACCATAAGCCGACTGGATGACTACTGGTTTGATTTAGAGATTGCCCAAGAAGCTTTGCTGGAACATTTTAACGTGGCTACCTTGGAAGGCTATGGCTGTGCCCGCTTGCCTTTAGCCATAAGGGCCGCCGGTGCACTAATACATTATGTCAAGGAAACGCAAAAGGAAACTTTACCCCAGCTAAGCAAACTTGCCACCTATTCTACAGATTCCTTTATGACCCTCGACGGTCAGACCATTCGTAATCTGGAGCTCTTTCAGGGCGGCAGGTGGGGAGAAACCGGCAACTCCCTCCTCTCCATCATTGACCTAAGTAAGACAGCTATGGGTGGCAGGCTGCTCAAAAACTGGCTGGGGCATCCCCTTCTGGATCTCGCCATCTTGAATCGGCGGCAAGAGGCGGTTGCCCGGTTTCATCAAAGTAACTTGGCTCGACAGAAAGTTATCTCTCTTCTATCAGATATTGCTGACCTGGAGAGGCTGGTTAACCGAGTGATGAGTGGTAGAGTCATGCCCCGAGAATTGCTAGCGCTTCGCTCCAGTTTAGAAAAGGTGCCGGGCTTAAAAGCGGCGATGGCAGACGAGGGCACCGTAGATTGGCTAAGAGATGAACTTAAGCCCTGCCCTGACATCGTGGACTTAATCGGCAGGGCTATTGCCCCTG
Source organism: uncultured Dehalococcoidales bacterium (assembly GCA_964586515.1). GTDB lineage: Bacteria > Chloroflexota > Dehalococcoidia > GIF9 > AB-539-J10 > RBG-13-51-36. The sequence goes on along the minus strand of CAZPGJ010000003.1, from coordinate 31,288 downwards.
ATTTAATCAGGGGTGACCCGGGGGATTTGGAGCAAGGTGGTGTGATAAGGGAAGGTTTCTCCCCTGAGCTGGATGAAATTCGCCGTAATTCCCGGCAGGCCAAGCAATATCTGGCTGGTCTGGAGCAGAGGGAAAGGCAGCGCACAGGGATTAAATCCTTAAAAGTGGGCTACAACCGTGTATTTGGCTATTATATTGAGGTATCTCGGGCTAATCTCAACTTAGTTCCCTCGGACTATATTCGTAAGCAGACTTTAGCGGGGGCGGAAAGGTTCTTCACCCCCGAACTTAAGGAGTATGAATCGTTGATTCTCAATGCTCAAGAGAAGATCGCTGAGCTGGAGGCTGCCATCTTCCGACAGCTTTGCCAGCAAATAAGCGCTGTTGGGGGGCAAATTTTAGCCACCGCCAGAGCCATCGCTCAAATTGACGTCATTTCCAGCCTTGCCGAAGTCGCAGTGCGTCATGGTTATGTCAAGCCAACGTTGACCAACGAGGATGTCATTGATATCAAGAGAGGGCGCCACCCTATTGTAGAACAGAGCATAGGCAGCGATAATTTTGTTCCTAACGACGCTTATTTATGCAATAGGGATAATCAACTTATTATACTCACCGGTCCCAACATGTCAGGAAAGTCCACCTATCTCAGGCAGGTAGCCCTCATTATCCTTTTAGCTCAGATTGGAAGCTTTGTCCCTGCTGAATCAGCGAATATTGGAATTGTTGACCGCATCTTTACTCGTATTGGCGCTCAGGAGGACTTAGCCGCCGGTCAGTCCACTTTTATGGTGGAGATGACCGAGGCGGCCAATATCCTGAATAATGCTACCCCTCGCTCCTTTATCATCCTGGATGAAATTGGGCGGGGCACTTCCACCTATGATGGACTTTCCATTGCCTGGGCAGTAGCCGAGTTTATCCATAACCACCCTGAGCTTGGGGCGAAGACCCTTTTTGCCACTCATTATCATGAGCTGGTGGACCTGGCTGGTATCCTGCCCAGAGTGAAAAACTTCAACGTGGCGGTGGCGGAGGAAGGAGACAAAGTTATCTTTCTCCACAAGATTGTCCCCGGGGGCACCGACAGGAGCTATGGCATCCATGTGGCACAGCTAGCTGGCCTGCCCAAATCGGTAATCGTTCGAGCCCAGGAAGTCTTAGCTGAACTGGAGAGCCACGCTTCTAAAAAAAGCAAGGTCCCTCGCCGTAGAGCGTCGCTCCAGATTCCCCTTTTCTCGAAAGGCTCCCTATTGGCTGATGAAATTGCCCGGCTTGACATTGATTCCATGTCTCCTCTGGAAGCAATCACCAAGCTTTATGAGCTCAAGCGATTGACCCAAGAAGATAAGGACTCGCCTTTATGAGACTAGACACTAGTATTATTGAGACATAGCGGTGTGGAACTCTCCCCCCGCCTTCGCTTGGACATGAGCCAGGAAATCAACGCATTCCTTGGCTATTCCCAAGGCATCTAGATGATAGAGAGAGCGAAGAAAATCTTGCTTTCCATGGGTTACGAATTCATCAGGAATGCCTAATCGCTTCACTTTGACGTCTGAGGCTTCAGCCTTTTCCAGCAGCTCCAGCACCGCAACACCAAAGCCACCGCTAAGAACATTCTCCTCCACTATGACCATCTTCTTGACGTGGTTGGCTACATCCAAAATAAGCTCTGTATCCAGGGGCTTAGCGAACCGAGCATTAATTACCATGGCATCAGTGCCCCACAGAGCTAAATGTTCCGCTGCTTCCAGAGAAGGCATGACGGTAGAGCCGATGCCTATTATGACTATGTCTTCACCTTGCTTTATTATCTCAGCCTTGCCTATAGGAAGTTGATGAAGCTCGGTGGTCAGGGGGATGCCTGTTCCCCGACCACGGGGATAGCGAATTGCCATAGGATGCTCTGTATTGAGGGCAGTATAGAGCAGGTCTTGAAGTTCATTTCCATCCTTAGGTGAACAGATAATCATATTAGGCATCAAGCTAAGATAGGATAAATCGAATATCCCTTGATGTGTTTTGCCATCCTCTCCGACAATGCCGCTGCGGTCGAGGGCAAAGATGACAGGCAGGTCAGGGAGACAAACATCATGCAATAGCTGGTCAAAGGCACGCTGCAAGAAAGTGGAGTATATAGCTACAATAGGTATAAAGCCCTGGGTAGCTAGACCGGCAGCTAAGGTAACTGCATGCTGCTCAGAAATCCCTACATCGTAGATGCGTTGAGGAAAGTCCTTGACCAGAGAAGATAGGCTATTGCCTTCAACCATGGCAGCGCTTATCACTATCACCCTGGGATTGTCTCTCAGCAGTACACCGACAGTTCGAGCAAATATCTGACTATAAGTGGGTATTGTGCTCAAGCTCTCGCTTTTGGGGGGTAGACCATGAAAGCGAGTGGGATTATCCTCGGCTGGTTTGTAACCCTTGCCCTTCGTAGTCAAGACATGGACAATGACCGGCTTGTAGTAATTCCTGGCTTGAGTCAGAGCTGTTTCCAATTCAGTAGTGTTATGACCATCTATCGGACCCAGGTAAGTAAAGCCAAGCTGCTCCCACATCATAGTGGGCATGACTATTGCTTTTGCTCCTTCCTTAAGACGGCGCAATGCCCACTGTAGCCTCCCTCCTCCAGGCAAGAGAGATAGCAACCGATTCGTCTGTTTCTTAGCCTGTATATAGCCACGGGTTGTTCGCACTACATTTAGCCGCTTGGCTATAGCTCCTACAGTGGGCGAAATGGACATGCCGTTGTCATTGAGCACCACGATAAGCCTTGTGCCCAAATGCCCAGCGTGATTCAGCGCTTCGTAAGTCATGCCACAGGTAAGGCACCCATCGCCGATGACGGCTACCACATGATGATTACCGCGAGCAAGGTCGCGGGTCAGAGCCATGCCCAAAGCCGCTGAAATGGATGTGCCCCCATGTCCTGTAGTGAATGCATCGTGAGGACTTTCATCCCTATCAGGAAATCCTGAGAGTCCCTGGTATTGGCGAAGAGAAGGAAATTGCTCCCTTCTTCCCGTTAATAGCTTATGAACGTAACTTTGGTGCCCCACATCCCATATTATCTTGTCTTTCGGGCTATCAAATACCCGGTGCAAGGCAACTGTAAGCTCCACCACTCCCAGATTGGATGCTAGATGCCCTCCGTTTTCACTAACCCTGCTTACCAATAACCCCCTGAGTTCGGCACAAAGTTCGGCTAGTTCATCTTGGTTTAGCCCCTTAACATCGCTGGGGTCGTTTATTTTGTCCAGTATCTTAGACACCTCACTCTCCTACTTTGAATTATAACAAATCTTACTCTTATGCATGCTTCGGCTGCTAAAGTTGCTGTGCTAAAATCGCAACAGACGATTAAATATGCCTCTGACTCCTCCTGCCTTTCCCTTGATAGCAGCATAGTCTATTTCGCCGAGCATCAAATTGCATTCGGCTCTCCACACCCCATCACTTTTGTTGAGCATTCTAAACGCCAAACGAGGGAAGCGGACAAAATATTTTGACAGTGTACGCGCTATTCTCAGTTCAGACATTATCTTCCTCTCTACAATCTGTTGGTAATCCTGCAAGCCGACCTCGCCTCTCAGTAAAGAGTTCTCAATCACTGGAGCAGCAAGCTGGGCACTCTGAATGGCGTTATAAATTCCCTCACCCGTTAATGGGTCAGCAAGCCCAGCTGCATCTCCCAGAAGCAAGGCTTTATCTTGCCAAATAAGCCTCCCTTTTGTACACGTTGGTATCAAGTGGCTGCTTGACCTGGCGATAGTATAACTACCAATACTTAGTGAATTTAGAAACTTTTGGTGGTGGCGGTTCAAATATCTTGCCTTGGAGGCAAGACATCCAACTCCAATAGAGAGATGGTTACGCTTGGGGAATACCCAGGCGTAACCCCCAGGAATGCACCCCAGGTCTATATGGACTCGCGATTTCCATTTTGCCAGCTCTTTCTCGGGTATAACAATTTCTGACTCTATTCCTGCATTATATTCAATGCTTCTTCCCATGCCCAGCTCTCTTGCCACTATGCTATAAGCCCCATCGGCCCCGACCACAAGTCGGGAGCGAAAAATGCTGTCAGTAGTGGAAATCTCAACCCAATCAGCGCTCACCTGTACTTGCGTTACCTTCTGTTCATCCATAAGTGCAGCTCCCAGTTGTTGTGCCTTCTGCACCAAGAAATAGTCAAATACATCACGCATCACGGTATATATCAGTGGCTGAGAATGCTGCCCCGGATAAGGGCTGCCGAGATTGAAAGTAAAGCTAACCTCATAAATTATGTCTTCTGCTACCTCGGAGATGTCGAAATCCAGAAGTTTCGCCGCCTTGCTGGTGACTCCACCAGCACAACACTTATAGCGGGGCAGTTTCTCCTTTTCTAAAACTAATACCCCGATCCCCTTCTTTGCTAGCTCGTAAGCCAGCGTTGCTCCAGCCGGACCAGCACCAACAACAATTACATCGTAGCTTTGTTTCAAAGACCACACGCTCCTGACAAGCGAAGCAATGCAAACTTATTTCAATTATATCACCGTTATAATAGGTAAAGGTTTCTTGGCAACCTATCCCCCTATCCCCTTCCCTTGATAAGGAGGCTGTTCAAAAGGAAAACTGAATTCTCTGCTTCACTCCGAATGACACCTCGAATGCATATCCATCTTCTTCGTAGCCTAGCCTTCCTTCTAAAGTTTTAACCCAGCTAAATCATGATAGTTTTTCGGTCAGATTTTTATGATTTAACAATTCCTCCCTCAGTTAGATTTTAGGTGATTTAAACCCTTGACAACCCTTTGAAAAAGTGCTACTCTTATATCAATATATCGTGTATGATTCGTTAAGGTACGAGCGAGGCTATTGCTCAGTAAGGAAGAAGTGCAGCCAGTATGTAGGATATAAGGAAGCAATTAACTAGTTTTCTCATCACTTACCTCCTTTTTTACATAAGCGGCGGGAGCGAGGTAAGCTCCTGTCGTTACTTATCTAGGTGTTTCTGGTGGACAGCTCACATGCCTCCATCACTGCCCAATTTGTAGGTCTCTGCCTCGACTGAAGGCAACAACAATTCTTCAAAAAAGTCAATACCTTGGACGGATGTTTTTTTATCAATAATTTATTCACTGCTTAAATTCCATTGAGCACTTTTTGAATGAACTATGATTTACACAATGTAAGACTGCACGGATAGGAGAAAGTCATTATTGAGTCATGTTGATTTGCTGCAAATGATGAAAGGTGTTATACTTGTAAGCTTACAAAACGAGCAAAGTTACCATGAAATAACCAGGAGAGGCTAAATATGACGGTAAATTTCGAATCCGAAATTCTAGCTTTGAGATTGTGGCGCCAGGTGTACCAAACCTCCACTCTGCTTAAGCATTGTGAGGACCAAATAATTGAGGAACATGGGCTTACTACAGAGCAGTACGCAGTGCTTGTGAGTATGGGATACCTCGGTGAGCCTGCAAGGGTAACTGATATAGCCCGGTGGTTAGAACATAGCACAAACAGCGTCAGTATGATAGTCGACCGCATGGTCAAAGCTGGTCTGGTCAAAAGGGTAAGAGATAGAGGTGACCGCAGGGTAGTACATGTGGCTTTCACCAGCAAGGGAGAGAACGCCCTTAAACCGTCAACTCGGGCAATGTTTGAGGTTATCCGGAAAATCCTGTTGTCAGCACTATCACTTGAGGACGGGAATACCCTTCTCAATCTGCTCGGAACGTTAAAATACGAGATATTAGAATATCTCAATCCTGGAATGGATGTAGAGAAAATGAAGAGAGATGAGTCCGAGCAAGCGGCCGATGCAAGGAAATGGCTGAGCAAGTACGCTTTACCCTCCACTCCTGAAGCCAAACGTCAGGGTGGTAAGAAGAGAAAGACTATACGACGAGGATAGTTAACCTTCCTTATGCTAGCTGGTGTAGAGTAACTTCTCAAGGTTCGCAATAATCCCGGTAAGACGAAATATATTCCCCAACCCACAGGTAAGACACCTCAGCCACTGCTGTCATTAATGTGCTGTAATCCCGTACACGATAAGGTACGTGTCAAATCGACAAATAGATATAGCTAGACGATTTGTTATATAATATAGCATTGCCTGGTAGGAATCTAACAAGGTGGCAGGGAATTGTCAGGCCAATTTTATGATGTCATCGTAGTGGGAGCAGGGCCAGCCGGAAGCTACATAGCTTATGAACTAGCTTCATCGGGCCATGATGTCGCTGTTTTCGAAGAAAAAGGTGCGCCAGGACTCAATGCCTGTTGCACAGGAATAATCAGCACTGAATGTTTCCAGTCTTTGGGCCTCGGCACAGATGTGATATTAAACGAGGTAAACTCAGCCAAGTTTTTCTCTCCTTCAGGGAAATGCTTAAGATTTCAAACTCAAAATGTTCAAGCTTACGTTGTCAATCGGCTTTTACTCGATAAAGTGCTAACCTTTAAAGCCCAATCCTGGGGGGCACAATATTTCTTCTCTTCCCCAGTTATCGACATTATTCCCGGGAAGGATAGCATACAAGCTGAAACTCTGTGCTTAGGAGCCAGGGAGATATTCAGTGCCAGAGTTATAGTCCTGGCTAACGGGTTCAAGCCCAAGCTGCCTCGAAAGCTAGGTCTGGGCAAAATCAAGAATTTCCTCGTGGGTGCTCAGGCCGAAATTGAAGTGAAAAACGTGAATGAATTCGAAGTATACTTTAGTCAGGAAATAGCGCCGGGTGCATTTGCCTGGCTTGTGCCCACTTCAACAAATAAAGCATACGTTGGTCTTTTAGCAACATCCCAGGCCAAGCTACATTTGAAAAATTTCCTCAACAACCTCTTTGGCCAGGGTAGAGTAACAAGTCGGGAGGTGGAAATCGAGCAAAAGGCTATCCCCATAAGAACTCTAGCTCGCAGCTATGGAGATAGGCTACTGGTTATTGGGGATGCTGCTGGGCAGGTAAAGCCAACTACTGGTGGAGGAATATACTTTGGGCATCTTGGTGCCCGGATAGCAGCCGAGGTGCTTGATGAAGCTCTCAGCAGTAATAATTTAACCGCTGACCAGCTTTCGCGCTATCAAAAGCAGTGGAAGGCAAAAATGGGCAAGGAACTCTCCCGAGGCTACTGGGCTAGATGGGCTTATGCCAAACTAAGCGACCGCCAAATCGAGGGAATATTAAATATATTGAATTCTGATGGCAGGGCTGAGGCTTTGCTCACCTCAGGCAATTTTTCCTTCGACTGGCACAGTAGGTTAATTTTGGCTGTCCTGAGACATAGCTCCGCCTATCCTGTGCTGAAAATAAAACATCTCCTTTCTCGTGAGGCTAGCTTATGACTCAAACGAATTATCCTCCCCGGCACGTCGCCATTATTATGGATGGCAATGGCCGGTGGGCAAAGAAACGCGGCTTACCCAGGCTTGCCGGACATAATGCTGGCGGTGACAATATTCGCCCTGTGGTGAAGATTTTTGCCGATTCTGGAGTAAAATACCTGACCCTTTATATGTTCTCCACAGAGAACTGGAACCGGCCGAAGATAGAGGTCGCTGGCCTACTTAGTCTTCTAGCAAAAAAGATTGACCGTGAAACTCAGGCTTTTCATCGAGAAAATGTCCGACTGGTACACCTCGGCAGGCTGGATAGGCTATCTCAGAAACTAAGGAAAAAGGTGCAGGCAGCGGTCGAACTCACCAAAAATAATACCGGGCTTACACTTTGCCTCGCCTTCGATTACGGTGGGCGTGATGAAATTGTGCAGGCAGCCAGACGTATCGCCAGCGCTGTTATTTCCGGTAACAATATAGATGAGTCTGCGCTTGCCCGGCATCTATATCTCCCTGACATTCCCGACCCTGATCTGCTCATACGCACTGGCGGTGAGAGCCGCCTGAGCAACTTTCTCCTCTGGCAGGCTGCCTATAGTGAACTTTACTTCACTCCAGTGTTATGGCCTGATTTTGGGCTCAAAGACGTTGAAGAAGCTCTTTCTGAATATAAACGCCGCCAGCGGCGTTTTGGCAAAATATGAAGCGTTTAACAACTACTCAATGACAACGACCTCGATTTCCGCCCACGCTATGCCGATAGGAATCCTCCATCAACAGGTATCAGCGCTCCATGAACATAGCTGGATAAATCACCGGCCAGTACCACAGCAATACGGGCCACTTCGTCTGGCTGCCCGCCCCTTTTGAGGGGCAGCCTGGTGCTAAACAATACACCAGTTCTAAGCAGACTCAGCCGGAGCTGGGTGATTTCCTTGGCCACGGCCTTTGTTCCCGGAGTTATTATTCCGCCAGGTATGATTGCATTTATTCTGAAACCGTCTTTGCCATATTCCTTGGCCAGAGATCTAGTCAGAGCGATGACTCCCGCCTTGCTTATGCTATAAGGAGCCATGCCTTCTACGAAAGGTATGAGTGCCTCGATAGAGCCAATGTTGATGATGACTCCGCCTTTCTTCAATCGTCTCTTTATCATATGCTGACACATCAAGAGAGCTGATTTCAAATTAATGTCTAGCACCTTGCTGAAAAAGGCATCGTCTACTTCCAGGAAATTCTTAAAAGGGTATATTCCAGCATTGTTTACCAGTATGTCAGGCTCTTTCCCTTTCAGTTCCTCCCACAGGGCAGCTATCTCCTCTTTCGAGGAAAGGTTCACTTTATGAATGTTGATTCCCACTTCGAACTTTGAAAGCTCCCCAGCTAAAGTCCTTAGCCCCCGTTCGTTTATGTCTACAAGTTCTAAATCTGCACCCGCTTCGGCAAATCTATAGGCCATTGCCTTGCCAATACCGAGCGCGGAACCAGTTATTAAGGCCTTTTTCCCTTTCAAGGAGATAAGTTCGGATAGAGGCTTCAAAACTTTCATGGCAATACTCTAGACTATTTGAGTATGCGTCATGTAACTGCTTTACTATTATACCATGGCGTATTGATGCTTGATTTTTCGCGCTATAAAAAGTTTAGGCTTTCTTAAATCGGTGTTTCGCGAAGAAATTAGAAGGCTAAAGCGAAGGCCTTTGGGGAGACTCTGCCTCTTGTCCTAAATGGCGAGCCAAAGAGGCCCGAACTTCTATTTGAGAAGAAGCATCTGATTCCGTCGATACAGCAGTGGCTTATCTATGCCTCTTTCACATAAACCCATAAAAGTGTAGAATCAAAATGTCGGGAGAGATATTAGAAAATGGAAAAGGAACGTGAACATGCCCGATTAAATGAAAAGAAGTGGGATTCGAGGGCAGAGACATATGATAAATCGTTTCACCGCTTTTACTTTCATTTCACACAAAAGCGGGGCGTTTCCTTATTAAATCTACATGAAAATCAATGTTTCCTAGACATGGGTTGTGGCACTGGCTGGGCCGTGCGTTATGCAGCTAGCTTGGTTAAAAACAAGGGGAAATTCTATGGCATTGACATTTCATCTAAAATGATAGAGAAAGCAGAAAAAAATTGCGCTGGTTGTGTAAATATCTATTTTTGCAAGGCTGATGCTGGGGCTCTCCCCTTCAAGGATGATTTTTTTGATTTTATTATATGTACCAATTCGTTCCACCATTATTTCAGCGCTTCCAAGGTCCTAAACGAGGTTTACCGGGTTTTGAAACCCGGAGGGAGAATATGCATCGCGGAGCTCACTGCCGATGGACTTATTATGAAGATAGTGGATAAGCGGGTGAAAAGGAAAGAGCGTGAATTCACAAGACATTATAGTACTCAAGAGTACAAGACGCTCTTTGCTGAAGCAGGACTGAGCTATATTACCAGCAAACTGATTACACCGCCGATGAAAGTTCATATCGCGGAAAAACAGTGAAATACACATTCACTTCAAAACAAGATATGTGTAATAGTATATAGTTGAAACGAAGTATGCCTCCACATACTTCTTATTATGGTCTCAATAATCGTTCTATTGGTGGTCTTTGTCCTCATCGCCGTCCGGCAAATCGGCAGGTTCCGCCTTCAAATATGGCAGGCGATGCTGCTCGGGGCACTGACGGTATTGCTCACGGGGCAAATCTCTCCGACTGAAGCCCTCCAGGCAATCAACCTGGATGTCATACTCTTCCTGTTCGGTATGTTCGTGGTCGGCGAGGCACTGGAGGAGAGTGGTTATCTTTCTCACCTTTCATCCCGACTGTTCGGACGAGCTAAGACGGTGGACAGCCTGTTACTCCTGGTATTGTTTGGTGTCGGGCTGCTATCAGCTTTCCTGATGAACGACACATTGGCTATCATTGGCACCCCGGTGATGTTGCAGATTGCCCGAAAGACAGGTATTCGTTCAAAGCTGCTGCTACTATCGCTAGCTTTCTCCGTCACCATTGGCAGCGTGATGAGTCCTATCGGCAACCCACAAAACTTGCTGGTCGCCATCAACGGCAATATCCCCGATCCGTTCGTCACCTTCCTCCGCTATCTGGCGGTGCCAACTCTCATCAGTCTTTTTATAGCCTACCTCATCCTCAAGTTCTTCTACAGGGGACAATTGAAGAAGGAGCCTCTGAATTACTCGCCTGACCCCATTACCGACCCGGCGCTGGCGCGATTGTCGAAGGTATCCCTGATTATTATCATTATCCTGGTGCTCGCTAAAATCACCACGTCCCTTCTGGGGCTCGGTATTGACTTCCGCCTTACCTATATTGCCTTAGCAGCAGCGTTGCCCCTCATCTTACTGAGTCCCCACCGTCTTGGGATAGTCCGTCGAATCGATTGGACTACTCTGATTTTCTTTGCGGCGATGTTTGTCCTGATGCAGAGTGTCTGGGACTCCGGGTACTTCCAAAACATTATTGCTGACCTGCACATCAATCTCCAGTCCATCGGTATCATTATGGCGGTAAGTATTGTGCTGAGCCAGCTAATCTCAAATGTTCCGCTGGTAGCACTCTACCTGCCTGTGCTGAGTCATCTGGGTGCCGCGACCAAGGGAATGATGGCTCTGGCAGCAGGCAGCACCATTGCCGGCAACTTCTCTATCCTCGGCGCAGCCAGCAACGTTATCATCATCCAGAACGCTGAAAAGAAGGCCGGGGAGACCTTGACCTTCTGGGAGTTTGTCAGGATAGGTATTCCCCTGACGGTAGTGAATTCACTGGTCTACTGGTTGTTCTTTCTGCCTTTCTGAAGGTTGAGAAGGAAAATCAGGCGACAACCTGCGATGCTGGCAAATTCGAAGCTGGATACCAGATATTGGTAATTTAATTACCTTTATGGTGGAGCTGGGGTGACAATAGGCAGAACTTTCACGCTTGCCTTTGCTTTAATTCTTTAGTAATTATAGCCAGAGACTGCGTGAAGGTCAAAGTGACTGAGATACTTAGCAAAAGACTAAGTTTAGTTTGCCCAGGACGTTGCTCATGGGCGGCATCCCAATCTGGCGAATGGTTGATGAGAAAACCACAACTCACTCTATTCAGGCCGAGTGTTTCGCCAGGCTCTACGAACGAAATTCACCAGCTCCTAGTGTAGACATCCTTCAACACCGCATGAATTATTCGTTCTTAGGAGCAAAGGTAGCTGCGTCCTCTTTCACAAACTTTGGTACCGTTGTTCTGGGACTCCGCGAGGTATTCCCGCAGGCGATTTTTGATAACAGGCTAATGAAACCCTCCGTTCTAACCGCGTCTCCCAGCCGGGTTTGTGAATGTATTGAGATAAACTGCAAGTTGATTTACTTGTTCCACGCAGTGACCAGCGGTCAGCTTGGTAATCCGTAGGATAACAAATTGATGGCTTTTTGTGCAGCAAAACCGAAAGCTCAAATCTGGCGACAAGGAGCATGTCTTCAATACTATGGCAGGTAGGCGACTATGCCATCAATAATGCCAAGCATGCCAAATGGAAGAGAGGTTAGATAGTAGCTGCCGATCGCGTCGAATGTGCATCCAGCCACACTTCCTATCCACCTGGAGAAGAGAACTATCTCCACAATAGACTTGAAGTTTTTAATCTGAAAAACGCGGCTGCTATTTGTATCAGTAAAAGCCAAAGCCCACGTGAAAACCACGTATGTCCTGCACATGCTAAACAGCCCTAAATAAATGCCTGCCATGATAAAAACTTGCGATAACTGCGGCTTTATTCCCGAAGCTTGACTGAGATGGAGCCTTAGGCTATCCAGAGGCTCTACCAACCAATGGCTGGCAACTATTGACATTATGAAGGCGAAGAGCTAAAACTACCTCAACAATACGTGTCATAAGGCGTTTTCTGGTAATTGATAAGGGAGGTCAAAACAATGTTGAAGCAAAGACGGTTAATGATTATGGGGATTGCTGTTCTCCTGGTATCTCTGCTCTTTTCCATTGCAGCAATGCCAGTGCAACCCGCAAATGATTGGTCAGCTCATACAATGCTCCGTGTTCATAGAGCTGCAACTTCAAGTCCAACGGGTCTCTCTCCAACGCAGATTCGAACAGCATATAATCTTCCCTCAACAGGCGGCACGGGGACAATTGCCATCATCGATGCTTATGATGACCCTGCGGTTGAAAATGACCTAAGCGTGTTCAGCAGCCAATTCGGTTTGCCCCTCCCCAACAGCACGAATTTTGAGAAACACATGATGGCCTCAAGAATTCGCACGGATAGTGGCTGGGCACTGGAGATATCGCTTGATGTCCAGTGGGCTCATGCTATAGCTCCAAATGCAAAAATACTATTGGTTGAAGCGAGATCAGCTCGCTTGACTGATCTTCTTGCCGCCGTGGATTATGCCCGAAACCGACCAGATGTTGTGGCGATATCAATGAGCTGGGGGGCAAGTGAGTTTTCCTCAGAATCTGCTTATGACTCCTATCTCACCAGCGCCTATGGAGCAATCTTCTTCGCTTCTTCCGGGGATAGTGGAGCCGGTGTGATTTGGCCTTCGGCTTCACCAAATGTGGTTGCGGTTGGCGGAACAACACTCACCCTTTCGGATGGTTCGGTCTCAGAGACCGCATGGAGCGGGAGTGGCGGTGGCCTGAGCGTATATGAAGCTGAACCATCCTATCAAACAACGTATGGCGTATCAGGGACAAGCGGTAAGCGCGCAGTTCCGGATGTTTCCTATGATGCCAATCCCAACACAGGCGTATCGGTGTATGATAGCACCCGCTATAATGGTGCCACAGGATGGTGGCAGGTTGGCGGAACAAGCGTAGGTGCGCCCCAATGGGCAGCAATCCAGTCTTTAGGGCTTTCTGTGTCAAACAACAACCTGTATCAAGATGCGAAGTCAGCTTACTCTTCTTACTTCCGGGACATAACGTCAGGATCGAATGGATACCCTGCAACAGTAGGTTACGATTTAGTTACCGGTTTAGGCAGTCCTCTTACAACTAATTATGCACCGGCTACCACGCCCGACTTCTTTATCAGTGCGTCGCCCAGCACTCAGGCGGTAGCACAGGGCGGCTCCGCTAGCTACAGTATCGCCATCACCCCTTTGGGCGGCTTCACCGGTGATGTTAGCCTGAGCATAAGCGGACTGCCCACGGGAGGTAATGCGGCATTTAGTCCTAATCCAACAACAAGTTCATCGTCTCTATCCATTACGACCTCTACGAGCACGCCGGCCGGGACTTACAGTTTGACCATCACCGGTGTCAGCGGAAGCCTTACCAGAACAACGAATGTCACATTAGTTGTAAGCCCGCCCGGTTTTTCACTGAGCGCCTCGCCGTCAAGCCAAACTATCAGCCGGGGTAGTTCGACCACTTACACCGTTACTATTACGCCCGCAGCAGGCTTCGCCGGTAGCGTGAGTTTGAGTGTAAGTGGACTGCCACATCGAACCATTGGTACGTTCAGCTCTAACCCCACGACCGGCTCATCGATCCTGACAATTACGACATCATCAAATACACCGCCCGGCACTTACGAGCTGACTATAACCGGCGTCAGCAATGGCCTGACGAACGAAACCACGGCCACTTTGGTGGTGACGGCCCACTAGGGAAGCCGGCCGGAGGCTCCACCCAGCTCCTCCAACAAGGGAGAAGGGCAACGCTATTGTTAATCTTCTCATCGCTCATCTGCCAGATACAGCTTCAGTTCGGTGCGCGAAATGACGTTGGGTGCAATCTAGAGGCGAAAAAACTATGCTGCCCATTCTCTGATAATATCTTTATGGTAGCACCAGACACATGCGAAGCATTATTTTGAGCACCATTTCGTGCGCTGTCTTATCGCTCGACGAGACACAATCTGAGACGACGATAGTATAGAAACCGCGGAGCCTCACGGGCACTGTGCTCCACCCACATATTCAGTGGCGATGCCAGTAAAGAGGATAGTCTGTACGCCATGGAAATGCATCAATTGCTCAAAGTTGGTGTCGAGGAAGATGTTGGCTGTGTGCTTGCTAAGAACTATCTCACCCTCGTCGGGAGCCAACGCCGGGCTAAGTTCGGCTTCGGGATTACCTGGCTTCATGAAAACGGGTATTTTCGTGGGGTCATCAACACTGAGGTGTTTCATGCCTTGGGCGCAAAGGCACGATAGTCTAATATGAGTTACAGAGTCAATATTGGGTGATGTTCGATGAAGGTCGGGAAGAGTGCGTGAATAGCTGGTGGTTAGATAAAGAGCTGCAAGACTGCCTTAAGTGATTATTTGCCTATCGCAATAATTGTTCTTAACAATCCTCGGAAATGTTCAACCTTGTTACATTCAACAAAAAGTCATTCTATTGCCTCGGTTTTGATAACAACCAAAACAGTGTATATTATGGATGTTCCCAAGGGTTTGTGAAACACACAAAGAAAAATAGAAGAAATGATTAATCAAAGGCCAATCTCTAGCTTTTCAAAATTTGCCGAATTCTGGAGTGTTATAATACTGGTAATTAGTGTATCCTCTTCGGCTGACTTTCAAAGGAGACGCGATTAGACTCTCAGGGGAGCTGTGATATGTCCATACCTTCAGGGCATCAGGCGCAGGGCGAGCACTTCGTGCGTATTGCCGTGATTATCGCATCGCTGGGCGGCATGCTATTCGGTTACGATACGGGTGTGATCTCTGGTGCCCTACTTTTTATAAGGAAAGCGTTTAATCTGTCCTCATCCATGCAGGAGCTGGTTGTCAGTGCCGTATTGATTGGTGCCGTAATCGGGGCGATAGCGGGCGGAATACTAGCGGATCGCTTCGGCCGACGTCGGTTGATAGTCCTAGCTGGCATCATCTTTACCTTGAGCGCAATCGGCACTGCTCTGGCACCTACTGTCAGCATGCTGATTGCCGGGCGAATTATCGTCGGCATTGCCATTGGGATAGCCTCCTTCACCTCTCCGATGTATATGTCTGAAATATCTCCTGTGAGGATACGCGGCTCCCTAGTCTCCATAAACCAACTTGCGGTTACTATCGGCATTGTCGTTGCCTATCTGGTTGACTATGCCCTCTCTGGCATACAGGGGTGGCGCTACATGTTTGGCATTGCGGCGGTGCCGTCAACAGTTCTGGTGATTGCCATGCTACGTATGCCACCCAGTCCACGCTGGCTGATGAGCCACGGCGTGGCAGACAAAGCACGTGCGGTGCTCGAGCATATCCGCGGAACAAAAGATGTAACCGGCGAAATGAAAGAGATCCAGGACAGTCTGGCCAAGCAAAAGGGTGGAGTTGAAGACCTGTTTCATCCGCTGCTCAGGATGGCCTTGATTGTCGGGGTAGGTCTAGCGATATTCCAGCAGATAACCGGCATTAATACCGTCATTTATTACGCACCAACCATATTAGAATTTGCCGGCTTCAAGACGGCCGGATTTTCCATCCTGGCTACGGCAGGCGTAGGCGTAGTAAATGTGGGCTTTACCATTCTGGCTATTCGCCTGATGGACCGTGTTGGGCGGAGGCCTTTACTGCTCATTGGCTTAGCCGGACAGATTGTGGGGCTGACTATTCTGGGCCTTGCCTTTCAACTGCATCAACTGGCAGCTTTTATCGGCTATCTTGCTATTATCAGTCTGGCGATATATGTTGGCTCGTTTGCCATTGGGCTGGGGCCGGTTTTCTGGCTGATGATATCGGAAATCTATCCGTTGAGGGTTCGCGGAGCGGCCATGAGCATTGCTACCTTTGCCAACTGGGGATTGAACCTGGCAGTAGCTCTGACCTTTCTTACCCTGGTAGGGATACTGGGTCGCCCCGGAACTTTCTGGCTGTATGCCGTTATTGGCATAGCCGCTTGGATTTTTATATATCGGCTGGTTCCTGAGACCAAAGGTCGGAGCCTGGAAGAGATAGAGGAGCACTGGCGGCAGGGTAGACATCCCAGGGAGATGGGGACATGAAGACTACCAGTCGGAACCGAGCAGGGCAACAAGATGGGGATAGCCGTCCTCGCTATAAGCCAATCCGGGACTATGGCATCATCGGAGACTGCCATACCGCGGCGCTGGTGAGCCGGGATGGTTCCATAGACTGGTACTGCCCGACACGCTTCGATGCGTCTGCCGTTTTCTGCCGCCTGCTGGATGCCACCAAGGGAGGCTACCTCATGGTGGCACCGGCTGGCGAATTTCTTGCAGAACGGCGCTATCTTCAAAATACAAATATTCTGGAAACCGTGTTTACCGGCAGCCAAGGAAAAGTGCGCGTTACCGATTTCATGCCTGTCCACCAACGCACAATGGCTCGCCGCGGTTATGATGTCGGTACATCACGCCGTATACTCCGACTGGTGGAGGCACTTTCCGGGGAGGCAAAGGTAGAGGTTTGCTTCCGCCCAACTTTTGATTATGCTCGGGGAGACACGATAGTTAGCATAGAAAAGGGAACTGGAGCTCTTGCCCACGAAAATGGCAGCTTCCTTTCGCTGACTTGCCCAGACTTCGAGCTTGATTTTCAAGCAAAGGACGAAGGCAGACTTTGCACTTTTCTTACACTGCGCCCCGGCGACCGTCGCTGGTTGGTGCTGACGGATGCTGACGATCCGGACCGCGTTTTGGAGTTGCCCACGGTAGTCCAGTGCGAGCAACAACTACTTAGAACCCAATACTATTGGGAGAAATGGGCATCTCAGTGTGCCTACCATGGTCCATACCGTAATGAAGTACTTAGAAGCGCTCTCACTTTGAAATTGCTCACCTATGAGCCTACCGGCGCTATTATCGCAGCACCCACGACCTCACTACCTGAAGAAATTGGTGGAGTGCGCAACTGGGACTACCGCTACTCTTGGGTACGGGATTCGGCTTTGATATTGTATGCGCTGATGAATGTCGGTTATCGTGAGGAAGCGGCTGACTTTTTCGAGTGGTTGCAGGAGACGCATCACAACGATCCCAGTCCTGATCTGCAGGTACTCTATGGCATTGATGGACGCCGCGAACTTCTGGAAACGACTCTGGACCATCTTGAAGGTTACGAGTGTTCGCGCCCAGCCAGGGTGGGCAATGCAGCAGCACAACAGCTACAGCTTGATATCTATGGTGAGGTACTTACGGCAGCTTATCTGTACTTCACATCGAGAATCGGGGGACGAGAAGGAAATAAGAGTCAACTCTCCACGCGGGAACGTCTTCTGAAACACGACTGGCCGCTCCTGCGCGGGTTGGTTGATCGCGCCGTACAACGCTGGCGGGAACCGGATGACGGTATATGGGAAGTGCGGGGTGGTCCACAGCCTTTCCTATACTCTCGTTTGATGTGCTGGGCTGCGCTTGACCGCGGCATTCGGCTCGCGAAAGAGCATTCATTGAAGGCTTCTTTACATAGATGGGAAAGCACACGTAAGGCCATTCGTCAAGCAGTGCTAACCGATGGCTTCAACAGAGACGTGGGGGCCTTTACTCAGGCTTTCGGTAGTTCTTCTTTAGATGCCAGTGCTCTGCTTATTCCTCGAACTGGCTTTTTGCCAGCTACTGATGCACGTGTGCAAGCTACGATAGAGTCCATTAAATCTAAGCTGACCCATGACGGTCTAGTCTACCGTTACCGTTCTAAAGACGGCTTGCCTGGCGGTGAAGGGGCATTTGTCACATGTACATTCTGGTTAATTGATGCGTTAGCCCTTAGCGGTAGACTTGGCGAAGCTCATGACCTTTTCGAACGAGTGTCAGGTTGCGCAAATGACCTGGGTCTGCTCTCGGAGGAGTTCGACACTAGCGGCGACAAGATGCTGGGGAATTTTCCGCAAGGCTTCACGCATATGGCCTTAATAAATGCCGCTATCAACCTGGCGAAGGTAACCAAGCACGGGGCTGAAGAGCGTGCTGAGACGGAGGCTGAGAGAGCAAGAAGAGCTGGAATAGCAGCTAGAGAAGGATATTCTCGATAGCGCACAAATGGAGCCACCAACATCTCCCGACTGGGAAAGCAAATTCTCACCCGGCGGGGTGCTAACTCTCCAAAATAGGTTACTCTTGCCGGTTTAGGTCACCAGCGCGAATCCTTTTATATCGTTGGAAATGAAGCCTGTTGATAATGATTTTGTATGCCGGATGCGTGACAATTGAAAGAACCATGTATATCAGGTTAAAGAGTCTAATGACTACCAGACTGGAGAGCTAAGAAGCTAGGATATTTGTACCGGTGCGGAGGACAGTCTCCCTTCGGCGAGCCGGACAGGATTTTTAGAAGCCCCCCAGGTATCTTACCATTAGCATCAGGTTGCAGATGGCAAGCACTATCAATGTGGGGGGAACAGCGTAATTCAGAAACTTCTTCCAGGTAATCCGGTAGCCGGTCTTTTCAGCCACGGCTATACCAACAACATTGGCCTCGGCACCGATGGGTGTAGCATTACCGCCAATACAGGCACCCAGTGATAAGGACCAGGCGAAAGTTGACAGCGTTCCGCCGGTTGCCTGGGAAAGATGGACAATCACCGGTACCATAATGGCAACAAACGGTATATTATCTACTAGTGCCGAGATGAAAACGGAAACCCAGAATATAAGTATCACAGCCACTACCAGACTGTTCCCGGATATTGTGCTGATATAGTTGGCGAGCACCTGAAGGACTCCAGTCTCCTCCAGCCCAGCCGCCGCTACAAAAAGCCCGAAGATGAAAAGAAGGGTCCTCCAGTCTACGCCCTTGATAATGTTAGAAGCTCCTTTCCCTGACACGACCAGTATGGCTCCGGCCCCGATGAAGCTAACCGTGACTACGGAGAGCTTGACTTGCTCGTACATGATAAGCAAGACCACGGTTAGCACCAGGATGGCAAACTCAATCCAGAACAGCTTTCGGTTGGTAATAGCTTCTCCCGGCTTGGGGTACTGGTCAGCGGAGATACCTACCTCACTGCCTGCCCCGAGTTTTTCTTTTCGGAAACGGAGGTAGAAATAAGCTATGGCCGCCGCCATGCCAATCCAGACAATGGGACCAAGATTTACCAGGAACTCATTAAAGGTATAACCCAGGCTGGTGCCGATGATGATATTAGGTGGATCCCCAATCAGGGTAGCCGTACCCCCGGCATTGGTAGCGACAATCTCGGCGATAATGAGCGGTATGGGGTTAATTTTGAGAAGTCGCGCCAGCTCAATGGTCACCGCAACCATAAATAGTATTACGGTGACATTGTTCAGGAACATTGACAGTACCCCGGACAAAACCGTGAAAAGGAGTGCAATGGGCATAATGCGGTAATTGACCATCTGGGCGGTGTTCAGGCAGACCCAGCGGAAAAAACCTACTGCACTTAACCCCTCCACGACAACCATCATCGCGCCGGTAAACAGAATCGCTGGCCAGTTGACACCGTAGGGCATGGCAGGCTGGTTGCTTCCTATCCAGAAGCTGGACCGGCCGAGCTCGGCGAGGTTGAGAGCATTGACAGCCGCCTGCGGGTTTCTCTCAATGCCAAGGAAAACGACTGACAGGGTTAGTGCGGCTCCGACGAGCGCCGGGATATATCGGCCCACCTTGCCAGTTATGAGGGAGATAAATACCCCAGCGAAGATGACAAGAGCAGCAATCTGGTTCAGGGCAAGCATTATTTAAGCGGCTTCCTTCTTCCCTTTGGTTGGAACCAGGCACATGGCCAATCACGCCTTGCAACTGGGCCACTCCACGGTGGCGTGAGCGACCAGCACAGCGACATTACCAGTATGCAGAATTTTGTCGGTCACATTGCCAAATACCCAGCGCCCGAGGCCTGACCTGCCGTGAGTTGAAACGGCAATAAGATCAATTCCATTTTTCTCAGCATATTCCATAATCTTGTTGGCGGCGTTTCCAAACAGCACTGTAGTCGAGACTTTCAGGCCCTCGTTCTTAATTGGCCCGGCAACGTGGTCCAAGTAGCTTAGCAGTGACTTCTTCACGGATTCGTCCTGGCGTATGCTGTAGGATGCCCCAGTGGCGCCAACCGCTCTTACCGGTTCAAAGACTTCTATCAAGGCTATCTCAGCGGCTGTCTTTTTGGCCAGTGCCACGGCGTAACAAAGAGCCGCTTCCCCTATTTCAGAACCGTCCAGAGGCACCAGAATCCGGCGCAGCAGTTTTCTTTCTTCCCGCGCTGCTTCGCTAGGCCGCTCTCTTATCAGCATCACCGGCCTCTTCGTTGCCCTCAGTACCTTGGCGGCGATATGGCCTAAAAACCAGGGGCCCTCGGCGGATGACCCATGGCTGGCGATAAGTATCAATCTGACGTCTTTATCTTCAGCGATTCGCAGTATCTCACGGGCAGGGTCACCGAAGAGCACTTCCGACTCCAGCGTGACCGTCTCACGCGCCATCGATGCTTCAAGATGTTGACGCATCTTTCTTCTGGCATGCTCCAGGTAGGTACGATAAAGGTGATCGATATCCACAGTGGCGGCCTCGGATACGGTAACCAGGATAACCGCAGAAGCAAACTTGGCGGCCAGGTCCGCGCAGTAGGGAAATACTATCTCGGCATTTTCCGAGCCATCAAGCGGAACCAATATCCTCTCAAACATCTGATCGTGCCTCCGGAGGCGTTTACTTCCGTTTGCGCAAGGCCCATTTTTTGTTTCGCTAATTATAATCGCCGCTGTATTAACCGTCAATCTACGTTCTTGCCGCCAGTACTATTGGTAGGCATGTAAAACCGGCCACTTAGGAGGGGAAAATCTGGCACGGTTCTCAAATATGACAAAAGCCTCTTTTTTGAAAGAACTGGCTACTAATCTCGTCACCTCGTTCTACAACTACTAGAGCCTTAAATAGATTCTCAAGGGCGTATGAAACAAGAATGAAATGGGGACCATGTAGATTAAGTAGAGGTGTATCGGGATGTTCACTGTCTTTGTCGTACTTTTCCTCGTTCGCGTTGGTCATGACGACGCTCCAATATTGCCGTAATCGTGGCTCTAATACCTTTGATGCTTCAAACATTTCATCGGCCTTCGCTACCCAGAGCCGCGAATTAAGCAAATCTTCCAAATAACGGATAACGAATTCTGGATGGTGTAGAAGATTCCTGTTAATCACCTCATCGCATTGACTAGAAGACTTTAACTTTTACCTCTAATTTTGAGAACATATGTACGTTATCAGTATAATCTTTGAGCTGAGGAAATGCCAGTATTGCGCACTAATATTGAATAAAGTGACGAGATGTTAAGTAGAGATAGTTACGAGAGAGGTTATTCAGGAACCAAGTTGGTGGGCCACAGCGTACAATAGCAAGAACTTTCACCCTTGCCTTCGCCCTCACTATTTAACAATCGCAGTCAAAACTTGCTTGGAGGTCAAATTGTCAGGATTCCGGTCAAAAAGTCAAAAGTACAGTCAAGTGGTTGGTCAATCAGTCAGTCAAATAGTCAAGTGATGGAAATTTTCTGCAGTACAGGAGGTCAGAATGAGAGATATCCAAGGCAAAAAAGCTAGAAGTAGCGCAGTGTTACATCTTAGGTTATCCCTATAGTGATATAGAGAATCGGTCGGGCGTGTCGCATGGCAGCGTCGTAAATATCGCCAAGGAACTGGAATGCGATAAACTAACTATACCGGGTACTTAATTTGACCAAGTAAACGACCTTCGTCACTTGTCTTTTGAGCTTAAAAAGAAAGGGCTGGAACCCTCTCAGGCGCTACTTGGGCTCTTATTATTTGATAGGCTCCGAGTCTTGGAAATAACACCGGAATTGGTGGACAAGTGGTCAGAACTAGCCAAGAAACTTCTTCCCGTTGACTTCCCAGCCAAGGATTTCCTTGAAGCAGCATTAAGACTGGATGAGCTAGAGAAAAGCGAGGGTAAACCTTTTGCCACACTAGCTGTGGAGTATGAGAGGCTAGAGGAAGGTGTAGCTAAGCTTAAGTCGGAAATGGACTCTCTGGTTAAGAATAAGGAAGAGCTCATTGAAAGCGCAGAGCCACTGTGCTCAGAAGTCGAATCGCTGGAAAGAACCAAACACAAGCTCGAGACCGCTGTTGAGATACAAACCACAAAGTTGAATGAGCTGAAATTAAAGACAAAAGAAACTGAGGAAGAAAGGTCCCGATTGAGCGGGGAAACAAAAGACCTTCAAAGAAGAAAGACTAAGCTCTCCTCAGAAGTTGATGGCAGAGAGGAGTCGCTGAGAAGGCTCAATGATATTGGCTTGTCGGACGAAGACCTTCTGCGCATCACAAACTTTATCGAAAGAACCAGCAAGAACGAGGGCATCAGCGGTAACAAACTCAAGAAGAAGTTCCTTTCCGCATTAGACCTATTTGAAGATATAAGCGGTCTCGAAAATCGACTCAAAGCGGAGATACAACAACTAAGTGAACTCACCAAAAAGGAATCTATTCTAAGTGGTGAAATTGCTGAGCTAAATAAAAAGAAGGGGCTCTTAGATGGTGAAATTGTCGGTATTATTTCCTCAACATCGCAAAAAGTAAGAGCGGTAGGAGAAGATGCTGCCTCACAAATACAGCAACACGTAGCCGATATTAAGGATCAACTCAATGCTTTGTTGGCGGGTGCCTTAAAAGCAGGGAAAGCCATAGGTGAGATGAGCCAAGCGTTGAAAAGAGGCGAGGAGTCGGAAAAGAGTCTGAGCAACTTCATCGAGGAAGTGCAAAGCAGACTTGGGAGAAACTGATGTCAGATAATAAGTGGGCCAAGACCATAGCCGATTTGAAAAAAGAACTAGCTTACGTTGAAAATAGCTCTCAAGGTGTTGGTAGACGCTATGAAATCCTACAACGAGAAGCTGAGTCCTTGAAGGTAGAGTTTCTGGAATATTCTCTGGAAAAACAGAGAAAGGCTGTAGCACGTCAGAGAGGACTCGCCTTGCTTATCAGGGATAGAAAAAAGATAGGGGCCGGCTTGGCCGTGACTGCGGGTGCGTCAATTCTTGGAGGATTACTAGTCAAGGACAAGGATGCTGCTCTGAACGCGGGGTTGTCAGGTTTCAATGGTGTGTTGCAGGGATTTGGAGAAACAAGATGGGCTGTGTCATTACAGAAGGAATTGGTCATCGTGCCCTGCAATGCTATTCCGGCGAAAGGAACATGGGTTACATTGGAGAGCTTGATCGCTGCTATCCATGACTTGAAAACCGAAGCTTTACAAGGAAAACGACTCGGAACTCTTGATAACATCATTCAAAGACTTCAGCAGTCAAAAGGGAAGCTAATCTATATCGCTCTGCCCAATTGAGATTCAACAAAATGATGGCTCGCGTGATTAGGTAACAAAACAGGCTATTGTGCAATTTCACTCTCAACTATACTTTGGATCTCTGCCTCGCTGCCTCTTCGCCCAGATAGCCAGTGCAACTGAAACCACCAACAATCCTGCTATGGCCATCTTCTCCGCCGGAGAAAGCTCTTCCTCTCTCTGCCATTGCGAGGAGCGAAGCGACGAAGCAATCCTGGCGGGTGAGTGAGGGTGGAGATTGCCACGCACCTTTCCGGTGCTCACAGTGACAGGAGAGGGAAGGTGGCTTGCAACGACAATATAACCATACCTCCGCCCTTACAGGCGGAGGTATGCGGGAAAGTTCAATTCAGATCCCGGCCACCGACATTGCACTGCCCGTAGAAGTTGTCTCCCGTGGCAATCACGGTGCGTTGGCCTTAAGCCCCACCTCGTATTATGCCAGCATGCGTCGACCGCTTAGAGAAAGCTCAAGGAGGATAAAAATATAACTCCCGGCTTTCAAAGGAAATCCAACCTTTACATCGCCATTAATTCGAAACTAACTTAGCAAAGGACTCGGGGAAATAGCTTCCCCCGTATACAGCTCTTATGCCCGCTATAAGCTGCTCACTAGCAGCTTTCTTGGGGATGAAGCCATACGCCCCTGCCTGGCTGGCAACAAGCATATTCTCTTGTTCGTCGTACTGGGTCAGAATCAATACTCTTGTCTGGGGGCACTGATTTTTTATCTGCCTTGTGGCCTCCAGGCCGTTCATGACGGGCATGAGTATGTCCATCAACGCCACATCGGGCAAAAGCCGAAACACCTTGTCAATCGCCTCTTTTCCATTGACGGCTTCACCTACTATGTCCAGGTCCCGTTGCAACATAAGAACAGCGCATATTCCATCCCTGACCATAGTATGGTCATCCGCCACCAGCACTCTTATCTTCCTGGTGGCTTCTTCCAGCAGCCTTTGAATACGGAGCACTAGTGAAGCTGGCTCGATTGGCTTAGATACATAGTCCTCAGACTCCAGTTGCATCCCCTCAAATTTTCTCCACCCCTTGATAAGCCGTTCCTCAGGCCGGGAGTCTACTACCAGGAGTGGCACGTCTTTATATCTGGGATGCTGCTTCAGCCAGTTATGCAAGGAAAAAGCTTGCCCAACAGGAGCCACCGTGCCCAGAACAACGACATCAGGCCCCTCTCTCATCAGTTCCTGACCCTGTGCCTTGTTAGTAGCGGTGATTACGCGATAAGCTTTTGCTTCCAAAGTCATGCGCAAAGCTTCGACAAAATCGGGCTCTTCATCTATGATTAAGATTTTCCTTTCCATTTCTCCCTCCTTTATTAGATTCTAGTTAGCCGATCGACCACGGCTATCCTTTAAGCGAAACACTCACCGGTGCGTGCTAGCCGGTTGAGCTGCCTCCAAGATATCAGGCACAATTCCTTCGTTACCCACAGCCATAATATGAACACCGTGGCATAAATTTTCCTCCCTTATCGTCTTTATCAACCGGGCAGCAATATCAACTCCCTTCTGAAGTCCCTTGCCTTTCTCCACACCAGCTAGCTCATCAATGATGGCTTGAGAAACAATTATCCCGGGAACATTATCGTTCATGTACTGAGCCATCCTAGCTGAGGCAAGCACGATAATGCCAGCCAGGATTTTGACAGGGAACTGAGAAGCGTATTGCATAAATCTACGCAGGCTGGCCAAGTCGAATATTCCTTGAGTTTGGAAGAATTGTGCCCCGGCGGTAACTTTCTTCTCAAACTTGACGAGCTGTGGCTCTATGAAGTCTGCCCCAGGATGGACTGAAGCACCGAGGCAAAATTGAGGCACGCCCTTTAGTTCATTCCCTCCCATGTCTTTACCAGATTCCATTGCCCTGGCCATCCTTAGTAATTGCACCGAATCCAGATCAAAGACGGGCTTGGCTTCTTTATGGTCGCCAACATCAATAGAATCGCCGGTGAGACAAAGCACATTTCTGATGCCTCGGGAATAGGATAGAAGAAGGTCAGCTTGCATCGCCAGACGATTGCGGTCGCGGCAAGTCATTTGCAGGATAGGCTCGCCACCACACTCCTTCACTAATAGGCAGCCACCAAGGGAAGGAAAACGCATCACGGAGCTCTGATGGTCAGTTACATTAATAGCGTCAACCTTATCTTTGAGCAGGTCTATATGGTGAATCATCTCTGAGACATCTGCCCCCTTAGGAGGCCCGACCTCTGTGGTCACCAAGAATTCATGGGAATTGAGTTTTTCTTCAAATAGTGAGTTAGGCATTGTCCTCTCCTATATCAACATCGGCTTTCTTGACGATTCTTCGTGGTCGTGGGATGACACGAAAGTTCCTGGGAGGGTAATATCGACGCATTTTCTCCAATTGCTGCAATTTCTCCAAGCGCTTATAGATCAATACCCAGGCACAGTCCATATCTTTGTTTGCTTCACATTTCCCGTTCTTGGTGCCGGCGCAGGGACCATTGAGTATCCCCTTGGTGCATCTGGTGATGGGACAAATACCGGCGGTCTCTGCCAATCGGCAATCACCGCAGGCGGCACAGCGCTCATCCCAAACCCCCCACTCCTTAGCCATACCCATGAAAGAGGTATTAACACCAGGCAAAACAGGCCTGTCGGGAAAGCGCTCGGCTACAACTTGCACCCCAATGCCGCAACCCAGTGAAAGTATGGCGTCTACTTCATTGACCTTGTCCACAAGCAGGTCCAGGAATTCAAAATCACATTGTCTCTTCACGGTGTATTCCAAAAAGCTGTGAATTACATCGCTGCTCCTTGCCTGGGCTAGCCGTAATGCCCCATGAAGAAAAGAGACCTCATGCTCACCGCCGGCGCCGCAAACCGTCATACAAGTGCCACAGCCTAGGAGCAACACCTTTTCGTAAGGAGCAATAACTTGCCGTATCTCTTCTACAGGCTTTTGTTCTGCCACTATCAACTTTTCACCTCCTGCTTTATTACTGAAGCCAAGCAAAGCCTTCCTATTTGTTCTGTGAAATTGTCCAGGGCCTCGGCAGTATCTCCCTCAGCAGCACGCAGGTTAAACGTCTGCAGCCTCTCCGACTCAAGACCAATCTGCGACAGCGCTCTTTTAACCCCTTCGACGCGCTGGAGAACCCAAAAGGCGGTATTTTCTCGACTACATTGTTCCCCGCATCCAGCGATGAAAACCCCCTCCGCCCCCATTTCAAAAGCCCGCAACATGTGCTCCTCTTCTAACTTAGCCACACAAAGGACAGGCACTATCCAGATGCCGGCTTTGCCTTCCCTCCACATGCCTGCCAATGCGCCAGTGCCAAACAGTCCATACTGGCAACAGAAGCCGATGATTAGGGGCTTAGACTTCGATTCTGCCGCAGATTTAAGGGCATGCTCTAGCTCTTCATCTATGTGTCTTCGATCATATGGCTTCCGCAGAACTATTGCCTTAGCCGGGCACTCAGCAACACATATGCCACAAGCTTGACATTGCTCAGCAGGTATCTGGATATTCCCGCTGTCATCCAAGTAGGGCACATGGTAGGGGCAAACCCGTAGACAGGTAAGGCAAGTGGCACACTTATCTTGGAACAGGATCTCCGCTCCCATGCCACAGCGGAGACAGCGTCTGGCTTCATTAACGGCAGACTCCCAGTTGTAAATTAGCTCCACCGCTCTGAACTCTTTCGCTCTCGCTTCAGGGGGGAGGAGCGGGGGCTCAAGCCGCTCAATTTTCCTTATCATCTCTACCGTCTTGGGAGATAGTTCACCCGTCAAGGTTGGCTCTGCCTCTTTGTCAACTAGAGGGTATCTATGTCGGAGGTAATCATCAATACGAAAAGCTGCCTGCCTGCCACTTGCTAGTGCTTGGGTTACAGTGGCCGGTCCGGTGACAGCATCCCCTCCGGCAAAAACTCCCACCCGATTGGTAGTGAGTGTGACTGGGTCAACTTGAATGGTGCTGCCTCGGCCTATGCGGAGACGGAAATCTTCGGAAAGCTGAGGTGCCTGACCGATAGCAGTAATTAAGGTGTCAAATTCCATATTGAACTCGCTGCCTTCGATTGGCACCGGGCGTCGTCTGCCCCCCGCATCGGGTTCCCCAAGCTCCATCCTTATGCAGGTTATGCTCAATCGCCCATTTTCCCTTTTCACCTTAGTCGGTGCCACTAGAAACATGGCCTCCACGCCTTCCTCGAGGGCTTGCTCAATTTCGCTGGGACTTGCCGGCATTTCTGCCCGACTGCGACGGTAGAGAATGCTCACTTTGCTCGCCCCCAGTCGAACGGCAGCGCGAGCAGCATCCATAGCCACATTCCCCCCACCTACTATGGCAACTCTTTCCCCCAAGGAAGGCCTAAGCCCCAGATTCACTTCGCGGAGAAAAGTAGCCCCATCTATCACGCCGGGACTCTCTTCTCCCTCTACTCCCATTCTAAGGCTCTGATGGGCGCCAACGGTTATAAAGATAGCTTTATAAGCCATGTCAAAAAGCAGGTCCAGAGAGATCACCCGCATATTAGCCTTGATTTCGACCCCCATCTGAATCAGCCTTTGAACTTCAGTATCCACTACCTCCCGAGGAAGGCGGTACTGGGGAATACCTACTCGGAGCATGCCCCCCGGTTCCGAATAAGCCTCAAAGATTGTTACGGGATAGCCGAGCTTCCTCAGATAGTAGGCACAAGCTAGCCCGGCCGGACCCGAACCTACTACGGCAACCCTTTCGCTCTGTGTAGTCTCAGCTTCAAGCTGTATCATCCTGTCACCGCCGAATTCCACAGCGAATCTCTTTAACGCCCGAATAGCGATAGATTTATCTACCTGGCTGCGCCGGCAGGCATCTTCACAAGGATGGGTGCACACATAAGCACAGATAGAAGGGAAGGGATTGCCCTCTCTTATGACCTGCAATGCTTCCATCACCTTTCCTTGGGCAACCAAATCAACGTATTCGCCGATCTCCATGTGCAGCGGGCAGGCCACTTGGCAGGGCGGAATAAGACTTCGCCCATAAGAGGCTTCCTTCGTTCGGCTGGCCTGATAATTCTTGACCTTATTATCCATATCTTGCCTTAATAACTAGCCCTAGTTATATGGTAACTTACTCTTAAAATATGCAAAAGAGGTAATCCCTGTAATAGGGATGAATTTTATTCTGGAATTCTTGACGGATTAACCCCTATTTTGGGATGGGAAAAACTCGTAGAACAAAGCGAATGGGTAAGGCTTTGCTTATACCCTCACACGGTGATAATGCCCCTGCGTATGGCAAACCTGATGAGGTCGGCTTTATTGTGGATATTCAGCTTTTTCATTAGGTTGGTTTTGTGCGTCTCCACCGTTCTTAAGCTGATGACCAGCATATCTGCTATCTCCTTAGCTGTATATCCCTCGGCAACCAGCTTAAGCATCTCCCTTTCCCTATCTGTTAGGTGCTGGTAAGAGTCTTTTTCCCCTTCTATAGCGACTTTCTGCTGACATTCTTCAACGACAGCCGCTGCTGCCATGGGGGATAGAAAAGACCCTCCTTGATATACAGCCTGAATAGCTGAAGCGAGCTCAGAAAATGCCGCCGTCTTGCTAACGAAGCCACGAGCTCCCGCTTCGATAGTCGGGACGATATATTCTCTATCTTCATACTGGGTAAGTGCCAGCACTTTTGTTCTTGGGAACCTCTTGCGGATTCTCCGCGTTGCTTCCAGCCCACCCATAATAGGCATGGCCAAGTCCATGAGCACCACATCCGGGGCAAGCTTTTTTACCTTCTCCAAAGCTTCCCTTCCGTTTGCGGCCTCGCCAACTACCTTTATGTCGGCAATCAGCGCCAGCAAAGCACGGATCCCATCCCGCACCAAGGTGTGGTCATCAACTATTAGTACTTCTATCTTCTGCATCTGCCATAAATCCCTTCAGCGGAACTTTCACAACAATTCTCGTCCCCTTCCCCGGCCGGGACTTAATACTACACCTGCCACCTACTAAACGTGCCCTCTCTTTCATAGTGAACAAGCCCGCCCCTCGACCGCCTTTGTCCACCCTGGTGATCTTACTAACATCAAAACCTTTGCCGTCATCCTTAACGTCCAGTACACATTCACTGGCATTGCATTCTAATCTGATAGAGATGTTCTTTGCCTCGGCGTGCTCCAGAATGTTGCCTATTGTCCCTTGAGCGATACGGAAAAGTGTTACTTCCACTTCTGTGGGCAAGCGCTCTTCCACCCCCTCGAATTCCGTAAATACCTTAGTCCCCAGGGATTCCAGACTATCTTTAGCGTAGCGACTGATCGCTGCAGGTAGTCCAAGCTCATCCAGTAAAGTGGGGCGGAGTTCTTTCATTAGCTTTGATATCTCATTCTGAGTATGAACTGCCAGAGATTGTATCTTCCGAAGCTTGCTGATAAAATCGGCATCTTCGACACCATCGGTTTCCGCCTTTGTTATGGCAGCTTGGAGGTTTAAGGTTAAGCTGGTAAGAGCTTGGCTGGTTTCATCGTGTAGCTCTCGGGCGATTCGCTTCCGCTCTTCTTCCTGAGCGGTTAGGGCGTGCTGAAGAAGGGTTTGATATCTCTCCCTTCCCAGCTCCAATCTTTGGTACAGCCTGGCCTGTTCAATAGCAGTGCCAAGCTGACAACCAATTGAATTCAAGAGATACATGTCCTCCGCAGAAAATTGACCTGGCATGTGGCTGGCGACATTCATCACACCTACGACCTCGTCCTTTGCTTTTAAGGGAACGCTGATAAACCCTCCCAGGCCTTCCGTGCTCACCAGGTCTGGGTGGGCTGCCCGTGGGTCTCTGGAAATATCTTCTAATACAATAGGACTACCACTTTGGGCTACCCTGCCCGCTACTCCTTCGCCCAGGCTCATCTCCATCTGCTCAACGTATTTAGCAGATAGGCCACGATACACCCGGTAGCTTAACTTCTGAGTTTGTTCATGAAAAAGCAGTATTCCCCCTGTTGCGGCACCGATGATTTCCAGCACAGTGTCCAGGGCTATATTCAGGATAGCATCTAAGTCCCATAATCCGCTAGTGGCGCTGGAAATACGGTTCAAGGCATAGAGATGGTGATGACGCCTCAGAATTTGATTTTCCAGCTCCCTTTCTGCGGTAACATCTTTTCTCAGTTCGACAATCGCATTGATATTGCCCTGGCTATCCTTAAGCGGATAAAGTGTGATCTTAACATACCTGTTCGACACCGTCTCGTTACTAGGACCATGGGCAGGAGAAATAATCGTGGTTGGATCGCCGCTTTGCAGTACCTTCGTAAGTGGACAGTTCCACAAAGGGGGGCAACAAGGATTGCTCCGACTCTCAAAGACTTCGTAGCAACGCTTGCCAATGAACGGTTCGTTTTCCGACAACCTCTGCCTCATAGCTAGGTTAGCAAAGCTGACACGGTATTCCTTATCGATAATAAAAAGCTTGTCTTCTATGCCGTTCATCATAGCCTGCACGCTTAGGTCTAAACTTGCATTTCTGCCAGCTCGTTGAATCGCTGCTTTCTTTTGACCCATTACTTCCTCAGCCTCATAGGACTTTGATGGGAATAAAATATCTCAGAAATGCCAAACTTGTCAAAATTGGGTGTAACTCGCCTGCTGAGTCAAGTTAATCAACTGGCGTATCAGCGGTTGCCCAACATACTATATTCCCTAAGGTCAATAGCTCCAGCCAAATCGGCTTGCGTCTTA
>CAZPGJ010000002.1:245717-315654 GCA_964586515.1 uncultured Dehalococcoidales bacterium | reverse complement strand
CCCTGGGGCGACTCGAACGCCCGACACGCGGTTTAGGAAACCGCTGCTCTATCCATCTGAGCTACAGGGGCACGCTACTACCACAACCCGCATTTTTCCCGAGTTTCATGGTGGAGATAGGGGGATTCGAACCCCCGACCTCTGCGATGCGAACGCAGCGCTCTCCCAATTGAGCTATATCCCCCAAATTCAATTTTAGCAATACTTCAAACTGTGGGTCAAATCGGCTACTCCTTGCCACTGCCTGGTAACACTGCTATACTGAGCGAAAGCTATGACCTATGAAATCGTCATCGGCCTGGAAGTTCATACTCAGTTATTAACTAGGAGTAAGATGTTCTGTAGCTGCAGCGCTGATTATGCCAGCGCTCCTCCCAATACCTACGTCTGCCCCATCTGCCTGGGCATGCCCGGCGTCCTCCCGGGCATCAATGAAAAAGCAATAGAATATACAGTGATGACCGCCTTGGCTTTAAATTGCACCATCCCCGAGTATACCAAATTCGACCGCAAAAACTACTTTTATCCTGACCTGATGAAGGGTTACCAGATTTCCCAGTATGATGCTCCCATTGCAAAAGGAGGTTGGCTAACTATTGATGGCGATGGTACCAGGAAAAGAATCAATATCACCAGGGTGCATCTTGAAGAAGATACCGCTAAATTGTGGCACAGAGGGGATTACAGTCTGATAGATGTCAATCGCTCCGGGGTGCCCTTGATGGAGGTTGTTAGCGAGCCTGAAATAAGCTCCCCCGAGGAGGCTCGGGATTATCTTATCAGGTTACACAATATCTTACGTTATCTGGGTGTGTCCACCGCCAATATGGAGGAAGGAAGCTTCAGATGTGATGCCAATATAAGCATACGCCCAATGGCAAGCAAGGAATTTTTGCCCAAGGTGGAAGTCAAAAACATGAACAGCTTCAAAGCAGTTTACCAAGCCCTGAAGTATGAATCGAGGCGACAAGGAAAGGTGCTTGAGGAAGGGGGAGAGCTGGTACAGGAGACCAGAGGCTGGATAGAGGAAAGGGGTATAACGGTACTCCAGAGAACTAAGGAGTACGCTGAGGATTACCGATATTTCCCCGAGCCTGATTTGCCTCCCCTGGTTTTGGACCGAGCCTGGATAGAGGAAATCAGAGCAAGACTCCCTGAATTGCCCGAAGCACGCAGGGACCGATTTATAACTAAATATGGCTTGTCTTTGTATGATGCTAATGTTCTAACTAGCTCGAGGGCCATGGCAGATTACTTTGAAGATTGCGTTAAGCTAATGGATTCCAGCAAAGCAAAGACTGTTAGTAACTGGCTTTTAGGAGATTTCAGCCGTCTGCTTAACGCTACCAACATTGAGATTGAAAATGTTAAAATAAGTCCGAAACATCTAGTAAAAATGCTGGACTTGGTAGATAATGGCACTATAAGCGGACCAGCGGCCAAAGCCGTGCTTGAAGAGATGTTTCGGACTGGCAAGGGAGCCAGCGAGGTTATAGCAGAGAAGAAACTCAGCCAGATTAGCGATGCCAGCGAAATAAGAGAAGTTGTAAAACAAGTGATGGCCAATAATACGAGCGCAGTGGCGGACTATGCTTCTGGCAAGCAGCAAGCTCTGACGTTTATTATAGGACAGGTAATGAAAGCTACCAGAGGAAGGGCTAATCCGGGCGTAGTAAGAGAGATTATTATAGAGGAGCTAGGAGGTAAATAGATTGCCTACTTATCTTTTAATCGCCCAAATACTAATATCGGCAGCCTTAATTGCCACGGTATTGTTTCAGCTACATGGTGGAGGCATAGGGGGTATCTTTGGGCAAGCTGACTCAGTGTATCGAACCCGACGAGGCATAGAAAGCACCCTTTTCAAGCTGACCATAATCTTAGCTATCCTGCTTGTCGTTTTTGCTACTATAATCGCCCATAAGGCTTAGTATCTATAGATGAGTTCCATAATAACCCTGACTACCGACTTTGGCTATGATGATGCTTACGTTGCTGCTGTGAAAGGCGCTATCTTAAGCATTAACCCTGAAGCTAATATTATAGACATCAGCCATTCTGTCGGGCCACAAAATATCCTTCAGGCTGCTTTCATACTTAGTGTTGCTTATCGCTACTTCCCTAAGCAAACAATTCATCTGGCTATTGTTGACCCCGGCGTGGGTAGTGAGCGTCAGGGAATAATACTGAAAACACCTTCAGCTATCTTCGTTGCCCCCGATAATGGCATCCTCAGCTATATAATTGATGATTTATTTTTTGTTGAAAGCCACTCA
Source organism: uncultured Dehalococcoidales bacterium (assembly GCA_964586515.1). GTDB lineage: Bacteria > Chloroflexota > Dehalococcoidia > GIF9 > AB-539-J10 > RBG-13-51-36. Next base: position 313,378 of record CAZPGJ010000002.1, on the reverse strand, counting down.
TTAACCGAACAGACTCATGACCTCAAAGAGGTAGTATTTAAGAAAGGCCTTGAAGCTGCAGCTATTACCGACCCTCGTTTCTGGCGACATCCAGTCAGCTCTACCTTCCATGGAAGGGATATTTTTGCCCCTGTGGCTGCCGGCCTTTCTCTAGGCATTTCCCTTTATGAATTCGGGGAGAAAATCAACTCCCTGCATGTCCTCCCTATCCCAAAGCCATCCCTCGATTCAGAGGGTAATTTAGTTGGCCGAGTCTTGCATGTTGACCGCTTTGGCACCTTGATTACAAATATTAAAAGCAATGACTTACCTGGAAAGGACGCCGTGATTGAGGTGGCCGGGTACTGTATTCAAGGTATCAGCGACTATTATGCGCAAAAGGAAGGGGTAATGGCTATAGTGGGGAGCAGCGGTTATCTTGAAGTATCGCTAAGAGACGGAAGCGCTTGTGACTTTCTGGGTGCGATAGTGGGAGACGAAGTAAAGGTGACTTCGGTTATATAGTGAGGAAGCATCAAGAATGTCAGTCCAAATCACCACGCTAAGCGAAAGTACTGCCTGTAGGATAAATCTTCTTGCTGAATAGGGACTCAGTATCTTAATAGAGGCAGACGGCTACAAAATTCTCCTGGATACAGGGCAAAGTTTCTCAGCAGCTTATAATGCCATTATTTTAGGAATAGACTTATCACAGATTGGTAAAATTGTCTTCAGCCAGGGCCATTTGGACCACACAGGCGGGTTGCTGAACATCCTTAAAATGGTAAAAGGCAAGGTCGAAGTAATTGCCCACCCTAATATCTGGGCGCTTAAATATGCCAGGCGTTCTGAACGTGTGGAGGATTACATTGGGGTGCCTTTCCCCAGAGAAGCTGCGGAAGCACTTGGGGCCTCCTTCAATTCATCCAAGGAGCCAGTGTGGATCAGCGAAAATATCGTTACCAGCGGCGAAATACCCATGATTACCGAATACGAAAAGATTGACCCTATTCTTTATGTCAAGGAGAAAGGTGAACTTAAACCTGATCCACTGTGGGACGACCAGGCACTTTTCATAAAGTCTGATAAAGGCTTGATCATCATCCTGGGTTGTGCCCATCGAGGGATAATTAATACTATAAGGCACGCCCAAGAATTGACCGGGCTAGAGCCAATTTATGCAGTTATCGGTGGTACTCACTTTATTAGTGCTTCACCACAAAGAATGGATTTAACGATTGCCGATTTATTGAGTTTTGACGTCCAGAGGCTGGGAGTATCTCACTGCACTGGCTTACCAGCATCCGTCATGCTGGCCCAAACGTTCGGCGAAGCTTTCTTCTTCGATAATGCCGGCACACGCATTAATCTCTAGAAGCCACGTACAATCTTAGGCACTTTCCTTCTCCCATCCTATAGGGGAGAGTGTCATTGCTCTAAACAAAAACCGATGTAAAAGTGGTAGTATATTATGCGATGTCTTGAATACAGGTTTGAACAAAATAGGCTCCAGGAGCAAGAAATCGATGAACAAAAAAAGATATTTAGTAATCGTGGGAATTGTGGCAGCAGCAGTGCTGCTCTTGACCTCATCTTGCACGGTCAACCATCTGCCAACTATCACCGCCCTGGAATCTGAGGCACCGGGGTGGATCGCTCCTTTGGGTAGTCTCCAGGTGACGTGTAATGCTTCAGACCCTGATGCCGGCGACGTGCTAAGCTATAACTGGTCGGCTAACGGAGGTAATATTACTGGCACAGGGTCTGAAGTTATCTGGACTGCTCCTGAGGAAGTTGGTATGTACGACATCACAGTTGTAGTTGATGATGGTCATGGTGGAGAAACCACAGGATCGATAGCTCTCACTGCGTCAAATGGTCCTCCGCCAATCATTAAAAACCTGATTGTTACTGCCATAGGGAACCCATATTTGAAAGAAACCACTACGGGGTACTGGGTCGGAAAAACATATAATTACACTATTGAGTGCAGTGCTTCAGGCAATGGCACACTGAGTTACAATTGGACATGCACAGCCGGCAATATTTCCGGGGAGGGCTCTACGATTACTTGGACTGCCCCGAATACGGAGGGTAATGTTACGGTTACGGCAAAAGTATTTGATGGCGCAGGTAATTGGGTCAGGAAGAGTATAATTTTTGAAGTTGTGCATTGTGTAAATTGTGTGTTCTGGTGATGTTGGGAGATAAGTGGCAGCTCCAGCTAAGGGCAGAGTCTTCCCAGTGACGACCTGCACACAATGGGCCTCTCATACAAAAGATTCCTGAAGAAGAACGAAAATTCGACACTTTCTGCTCGATGAAGATACGGAAATGACTTTTTGGTTGTGGAGCTACTTTACAGCCAAGATACCTTTGTTTGAACTAAGCTAAGCAAAGGTATGCTGTAGTTTCCATCACCTTGTAAAAGTGATAATATTGTGATGCCTTAGATACAGGCTTGAACAAAAGAGGCTTCAGGAGAGAGACTAATGAATAAAAAAAGATATCTAATAATTGTGGGAGTTGTAGCGGCAGCAGCGCTGGTTTCAATCCTACTTTACACGGTGCTAGCCAACCATCGGCCAGTTATCACCAGCCTGCAAGCTGAGCCGGAGAGAGTTCCTCCTCGGGGAAGCTGCCAGATTGTGTGTAATGCTACAGTCCCCCATGGCGGCGAGCTAAGCTACGCATGGTCGTCTAGCGGAGGTAGAATAACTGGGGAAGGAGCTACGGTTACTTGGACGGCACCTAGCTTTGTAGGCTCCTACAATGTTACAGTCATGGTGACTGATGGCCGTGGTGGCGAAGTTTCGGATTATGTAACTATCACAGTAAGGACCAATAGGCCGCCAACTATTAACAGCCTGGTAGCTGACGCACCCTGGACTACTCTTTCGGGTAGTCTCCAGGTGACGTGTACTGCCTCAGACCCTGATGGCGACGAACTGAGTTATGAGTGGACAACCGATGGGGGTGATATTTCGGGCACAGGTGCGGCTGTAAACTGGACTGCTCCCCAAAAAGTTGGCGCATACAACGTCACGGTTGTGGTTAAGGATGGCTATGGTGGGGAAGCTACAAGGTCAATATCTCTCAGCGTGGCACTTGGTACTCCGCCAACTATAGAAAACCTGATTGTTACTGCCAAAGGGAACCCATATTTGAAAAAAAGTGGCACGGCTGGGTACGATTACGAGGTCTGGAAAACACAAGAATACTATATTGAGTGCATTGCTTCAAACACAAGCAGCGAACTGGTTTACGATTGGTCATGCACAGGCGGCGAGATTTCCGGGGAAGGCTCTACGATTACCTGGACTGCCCCGAGTACGTCCGGTTACGTTACAGTCACGGTAGTAGTGTCTGATGGCGCTGGCAATAAGGTGGGTAAGAACATAGTTTTCTATGTGCCGTCTTGTACATGTGCTTTTGGATAAAATTAGGAGATAAACAGCGATTCTATCTAAAGGCATAATCTTCCTAGTGGCAACCTGCGCACCGTTTATGACTCAAAGGCTTGTGCCTGGTTAGAATACGCCAATCATCCTTAAGCCCGAGTAGACCATAAAGGCAATAAAGATATACCTTAATGGTTTGGCCGGCAGAGCGTGTGCAGCACGAGCCCCGAGTTGGGCCAGGGGTATGCTAGTAGCTGCCAAGCATAGCCATATGGGCAAATTTATGTAGCCTATGGAATAAGGGAGCAGGCCAGATACACCGAGCCCATTTACGCTATAGCCAATAATACCACCGAGGCTGGCAAGTATTATTGAAGTCACCGATGTTCCCACAGCAATTTGCATGGGAAAATTTAATGCTAATACCAGCATGGGAACTATCAATGCCCCGCCACCAAGCCCGGTCAGCCCAGTTACCATGCCTATAGGGAAACCGCAGGCTGTCACAAGCCTGAAATTTTCCCGCGGCCCTTCATCATCTCTGCTCAACTTTGGCATTAATCCCAAGCCCATCCATAAGGCAACGGCCAAAACCAATCCTCCAAAGCCTATTTCCAGTATTTTACTAGGAAGATGAGCTGCCAGAGTAGCTCCAACCACGGCCCCGACTAGGGCACACGAACCTAAGGTTAAGGCGGTTTTCCAACGAATTGCCTTCTTCTTATTGTGTCTCCAGCTGCCACTTATGACTGTAGGCAAAATCACCAGCAAACTTGTCCCGAAGGCTATTCTTACAGCAACATCTGGGGAGACACCCATAGCCAGGATAACCCAGTAGCTGACTGGAACCATGATGAAACCACCGCCAACTCCCAGAAGTGCACTAAAGAAACCAGCACCTGCCCCTGCGACCAGCAGTATGGCGATATGAGTTGCTGTCAGCTTCTTTCCTTTCCCAGCTTACCTTCAAGCCAGCCAAGTTTGACAACTGACCTCTCGTCTATGGAAGGAATATATGGCTTGATGTCTAAGAGAGGGGTGCCGTCTATGGCGTCCAGTCCTTTCACCTTGAGGATATTCTTTTCCCTGGCTATTAGCTCCACGATAGTCAACCCGAGAGGACAGGGTCTGTGGGGTGATCTGGTAGCGAAAAGACCGTGTAAAATATCGTCCCAGGGTGTCTTAACCAATAGATGATATCCTTGGGACTTGTGAAACCAAAAAATAACGACGATATAGGAAAATCCTTCAATGTCCTTTAAGCCTTCCTCGAATTCCCTAAATACCTCTATCTGAGAAATCTTCTCACTCTTATACCTCTGATAAGGGGCTTCCACTCCATCCTTGTAAGGAGAGTGAATTATCCCGATGGGCTTCAATTCTAGGCTATGCCTCTCTTTCATCAGACTGCCTTAAGCCTTTCTGATCAAGCTATCAATCCTTTGAATTATATCATTAGTCACATAGTTCACAAGCTAAGCAGGGCTCTTTGTTTACCCATAACATGATTCACAAGGATAGACAAAATTGAATACTGAAACCAGCCATTTTACGCTATTTCCTGGACAGTGGTTTTACCCGCCAAGATCACGGCGAAACCAGCATCAGCAGAGAAACCCTATTGACAACATCCCTTAAGTTTTATCGCCAACACGTAGTCTGCCCCAGATGGCGATAGCCCGCGCTAAAGACTCAATATCAATACATTCGGGTGTTTGTTTACCAAAGCAAATCTTGGTGTAATTGCTGAGCAGAAGCACACCAACACCTTCAATAGCCGAGCGTACTGCCCCCATTTGGGTAACGATGCTCTCACAGTCACGACCTTCCTCGATCATCCGCTCAATGCCTCGAACTTGCCCCTCAATTCTTTTGAGTCGCCTCAACAAAATTTCCTTTGATATCGCTTCGTTAGCCATGATGTCCTCCAGAAAAATCGAACTACATTGACATACTATACCCCCCTAGGGTATAATGCCCTCTTCGATGTTAAGTCTGATTGTTTTATTTTTGCATTTTATCACACGCCGGCCGACATGTCAGGCAGATTGAATAAGTAATTAAGGAGGCAACATGGATGAATTCGAGCCCAAGATAGTGGCATTCTTCTGCAATTGGTGTTCCTATGCAGCTGCCGACTTGGCGGGTACCTCACGGCTAAAATGCCCTCCCAATGTGCGCATAATAAGGATAATGTGCTCCGGCAGAGTGAATGAGATCCTGATCTTGAAGGCCTTGACTATCGGCGCCGACGGTGTCTTAGTCTGTGGCTGTCACCCAGGCGACTGTCACTACGTGAAAGGCAACCTAAGCGCCAGAAGAAGGGTCACCGGCTTGAAACCTTTTCTCAAGGCTATGGGAATTGATAGCAACAGGCTGAGGCTGGAATGGATTGGCGCATCTGAGGCCACAAAGCTGGTTGAGACAATGAAGGGTTTTACCCAAACTATAAAAAATCTTGGTCCCAGTCCACTTAAACGGAGGCAAGAATGAGCATTGAATATGTATCGACAATATGTCCTTACTGCAGTTGCGGGTGTGGCATTGACTTGGTGGTCAAAGACGGCAAAATAATCGGACAGGAACCCTGGAAGGAACACCCGGTAAACCAGGGGGCAAATTGCCCTAAAGGGAAGAATGCCTACGAGTTCCTCTATAGTAAAGACAGACTGAAAATGCCGTTGCTGAGAAAAAACGGTGCCCTTCGAGAGAGCTCTTGGGAGGAGGCGCTTGACCTTGTTTCCTCCAAACTAAAGGAAGCCACCCCAGAGAACTTCGGCTTTATCGCCTCCTGTCGCAATAGCAATGAGGATGCTTATGTGATGCAAAAGTTTACTCGAGTGGTGATGGGCACTAACAATGTAGAATACTGTGGCAGATTGTGCCATTCTGCAGCAGCAGCAGCTCTGATTCCTGCCATAGGCTCAGGGGCGATGCAGACATCCCAGCCTGAAATTGAGCTCGCTGACTGCATCTTCCTCGCTGGTGTTAATGTCACGGAGACCTTCCCCCTGATAGCTCGAAGGATAGTCCGAGCCAAAGCCAAGGGGACCAAAATCATCTACACTGACCCCAGGAAAACTGCCACGGCAAGGCATCTGGCTGATATACACCTACAATTGAAGTCAGGCACAGATGCTGCCTTGATAAATGCCATGATGAGCATCGTCGTGGCTGAAGGGCTCGAGAACAAGGAGTTCATTGCGTCAAGGACAGCCGGGATTGATGAACTGCGCAGTTTTGTCTCCAAGATAGACCTAAAGCAGGCAGAGGAGATTACCGGGGTGCCGGTGGAAAAGATTAAAGAGGCAGCAATCACTTATGCCAAGGCAGAGAGGGGCTGCATTCTTTACGACCAGGGCATGTCGCAGCATTATGTTGGCACCGACAATGTTAGGAATCATGCTAACCTGGCTCTTCTCTGCGGGCATGCTGGTAAGCCGGGGAGTGGAATAAACTCAATGAGAGGGCAGATAAACGGTGAGGGGACTGGCGACATGGGCTGTCTCTGTGTCTTCTACCCCGGATTTAAGCGTGTTGGTGAGGAGACAGCGAAATTCTTTGAAGAGGCGTGGGGGGTGAATAACCTGCCTACCAAGCCTGGGATTACCTATATAGACATGCTGTATAAATGCCCTTACCTGTACATTGTGGGTGGAGACCCAATGATGGCAGTACCCGATGTGAATAATGTGAAGAAGGCTTTAGAGAAGGTTAGCTTCCTTGTGGTCCAGGACATATTTCCCACTGAGGTAGCTAAGCTTGCCCATGTGGTGCTGCCAACGGCTACCTGGGTGGAGAGGGAAGCTACCCATACTTGGATAGATAGGAGGGTGCAGAAGATAAACAAAGTTGTTGAACCCCCCGGTGAAGCCAAGCCTGATTGGTGGATTATATGCAGGCTGGCGGAGAAAATGGGCTACAAGGACAAATTTAATTTTTCTTCGAGCGAGGAGATATTTGAGGAGATAAGAAGCTGTGTCCCCCAGTATAAAGGGATAACTTATGAAAGGCTGGAAAACACGATAGGGGGAATTCACTGGCCTTGCCCCTCAGAAGACCACCCGGGCACTCCCACTATGTTTTTGCAGAAGTTTAACACCCCCGATGGCCTGGGACACTTCCAGGTGGTGGAGTTTAAGCCTCCAGCAGAACTACCTGATGATGAGTATCCCTATGTTCTGACCACGGGGAGAAGCATTTTCCATTATCATACAGGAACCATGACACGCAGGACGCCCAAGCTGAACGATGAGGTTCGTCGCGGTTTTGTTGAAGTCAACCCCGAGGATGCCAGCAAGGCAGGGATTAAAAACAAGGATATGGTCACTCTGGAGACAAGGCGGGGGAGCATAGAAGTTGAAGCGAAGGTGACCGATGAAGTACCTTCAGGGTTGTTGTTTGTCCCCTTCCACTTTTCTGATTCCCTCGCCAATGTGCTGACAATTTCAGTCTTAGACCCTAGCGCCAAATGCGCCGAAACCAAGGTCTGCGCTGCCAGAATGAAGGTAAAGCGATAAACCGAGATAGGACTGAAGACGAGTCACATCTAGAGTTCTGAAAGATGTCCAGGCCAAGAGGATTAAAGAACAATCGTCAAGGGAGGTAATTCAATGAAAGGAGATATGTATCTCGCACGCTCTTCTGATGATGAAATCTTCAAAAAGTCTGAATATGGCGGTGCAGTCACCTCTCTGCTCAAATTTGCCCTAGAGAGCAAAATGGTGGATGCCGTGCTGGCGGTCAAGGCCAGGGATGGCGATAGATATGATGGCGTCCCTGCGCTGATAACTGACCCGAAGGCAGTGATAGAGACGGCGGGGTCGCTGCATTGTGCTTCGCCTAATATCGCCAGATATCTTAAGGAGTACTTGAATGGGGCTTTCAACATGAAAATAGCTGTAGTGTGCAAGCCTTGTGATGCCCGGGCCATTATCGAACTGACCAAAAGGACTCAGATCAAGATGGATAATCTAATTCTCATTGGTCTTAACTGCACCGGCACACTGCCATCAGCGGGTGCAAAGCGGATGTTCCCTGAGGAATTTGGGGTGGATCCCGCTGATATCATCCGAGAAGACATAGAAGAAGGCAAATTAACTATCAGGTTGAAGGACGGGACTGAGAAGGAGAAGGACTTGGACGAGCTTGAGCAGAAGGGATATGGAAGAAGGGAGAACTGCCGCAGGTGCGACATCAATATACCCATTATGGCAGATATAGCCTGTGGCAAATGGGGCACAGATGGCAAAAAAGCGACTTTTATCGAGGTCTGTTCTGAAAAGGGGGCTGATTTCATCGAGAAAGCCATTGAAGCTGAATGCATCAAGGTGGAAAAGCCTGATAGCGCAGTGGTAAAAGCTCGCAGGGAAAAGAATGAGGAGGAGGTCGAGAGGGCCAAAAAATGGCAAGAGAAGGATTTTGCTTTTCTTAGGGAAATGAGCACTGAGGAGAAATTCCATTATTGGTTCGGGCAGTTCAGCCGCTGCATCAAGTGCTATGGTTGTAGGGATGCTTGTCCTATATGTTACTGTAAAGACTGCATTCTTGAGGCAGACAGGGGAACTATACCTCCCGGGGAAATTCCACCCAATATCATGTTCCCAATGATAAGGACTGTCCATGTCATGGACTCCTGCGTGAATTGTGGCCAATGTCAGGACGCTTGTTCCATGGAGTTGCCCCTTTCTCGGCTCATTTTTATGCTGAACCGAGAGCTTGCCGACGTCTTTAAATATGAACCAGGAATGGATGTAAATGCTCCTATCCCCTTGAAGTCGGTTACAGATGAGGAATTAGCAATAGCTGGTGTTGAACTCGCATTATAGTTAAGGAGGAATGGAGTGAACGCGCAAGTGCAGAAGCCTTTTGAAGAGATCCAGGGATATCTTGAGGGTAAGAATAAAATCGTGCTCATGGGCTGTGGAGGATGCGCTACGGTGTTTCACACGGGCGGCATAAAGGAGGTAAACGAAATGGCGGACAGGCTCAGAGAGGAGGGAAAGGAAATTGTAGGGAAAATCGGATTGCCCTTCGCAGTATTCGCCTGCTACCTTCCCATGTCTTCTATGTTCTTGAAAGAACATAAGAAGGAGATAGAGGAGTGCGATGCCATGTTAATGCAGTCTTGCGGTGATGGCGCACAGGTAGTGCGGGCATATCTAGAGAGGGAAATGGGCATCGTAAAGCCTATGTATCCAGCCAATAATGCCTTAGGATTCTCCGGTGGGGGTCCTACTAGCTTCAGGGAAGAATGCCAGGCGTGCGGAGAATGCGAACTTGGGAGAATGGCAGGTATTTGTCCGCTCGTGCAGTGTCCTAAGGGATTGCTAAACGGGCCATGTGGTGGAACAAATGCTGGCGGCAAATGCGAACTAGATCCCACACGTGACTGTGCCTGGGTAATGATTTACAGGAGGCTGGAGAAACTGAGCCAGCTCAGCGAGCTAGAGGAAATAGTGGAGCCACATGACTGGAGTAAACAGGTAAGGCCACGCATGTTAGAGGTTGAACCTATCGACCTTATGGAAAAGCTGAAGGAAACGAAGAAGGTAATAGAGCATCTGGGAGTATGACTTAGGAATAGAAAGCTAAAGTTAACATTGGAGATAGTTGAGTTGAAGGACAGAAAGAAGATAAGACAAATTTACGAGGCCTTGCCCAAGCTGAATTGCGGCCTGTGCGGATTTGCTAATTGTGGGCAGTTTGCCAGAGCAGTTGCTGAAGGAAGAGCCTCACCTTTTGGCTGTCAACAGAATCCATGGTCGGGTTATAGAATAAGTCAAATTATAGGAGTGAAAGTACCGGCCTATAGCTATCAATTTCAACCTGCTTCGGTTCCCAAGGCAGGAGCGCCCTCTTGGCCAAAAGCCTTAAGAGAGGAATTAGGAGGATTATCCCAGATGGTGGATGATATCTTAGTTAGAATCGAAAAGCTGGCGCAAAGATAGCGGGGGCCATGAAAGTATGCATTATTGGTGCTGGGGACAGCGGCGCGATAGCGGCGCTCCAAATACGTTGCTTAGAGAACAATGCCGAGATTAATATTTTCAGCAAAAGGGCGGAGCTAGGATGCCCGCCATGCGAAATACCTCTGGTGTGAAGCGGAACCGTTGCCCGCTGGGAAGAATTGGTTCGTGGCTTACGCACTAAACCATTTTATGAAAAAAGAAGCATTAATATCCATCTAAATACCGAGGTTACCTCATCTTCAGTGATATTAGCGTAATATTTGTGCACAGTTTTAAGGGAATGTAGTTGTCAATGATGTGCGGTTCTCACCTTGACAAAACCAAAAGCTTCGTTGTATTATTGAATGAGAATGAGAATCAATCGCAACAAGGGGCAAATAAAAGCCAAGCCAGTTACACCACAGAGAAGGCTTCTCTTGAGTGTGATGCAAGAGGCTGGAAGGCATCTAGATGCTAAGGAACTATATCGTCGAGCTAGTGAGAGGGATCCTAACATCAGCCTTGCCACAGTTTATCGCAATCTTCGCGTATTTGAGGAACAAGGCCTGATAGATGAAAGGCGTCTGGGGCAGGCGCGCTGCTACTATGAGATGAAACACTTGGGAGAGCATCAACATCTAGTATGCGAAGCCTGTGGGCAAGTGATCGAGTTTAAGAGCTCCCTGATTCGCAAGTTGGTAGCGGAGGTGCAACGCAAAAATAACTTCTCTGTGACTAAGGTTGAGTTATATTTGGAAGGTTACTGCCATAAATGTAAGGAGGAAAAGTAGCTTCTTGGGATATGGCTACGACTGAGGTAGCTACATTATCTTGGATACTGGGTAGAGGAAAGAGTATGACGGCAGATCAGATTGATAAGGTTTGCATAGATTGGCTGGAGGAAAATTATGGAGAGGAGCTTGCGACAAAATACCGACCTTACTCTCTAGTAATTCCTATGTGGAATACCCCTGAACTGAACGAGGCTTTAGAAGATTTGCTTCAAGAGTTGCGTATAGCATTTGGTCCGGATAAGTCATTTGGAACTACAGACTACTACAAGGTCAGAAGAAAGCTCAAGTTGTTGGATGGCAGGACTCCAATTCCGGAGGTTTTTCGAAAGGCTTTCGTAGAAGCTAACGAATGAGGTTGACAAACTTGCGTCCATGCCTGCAGAAATTTTACTCCGCTCTCCACCAACCGAAGCATGAAGGCTTTGCTCAATACACTGACAATATAAAATGACAACTTTACATAGAGGAGAAACGTTATGGTACTAGAGATCACAGACCAGAATTTCGAGGATGAGGTCTTAAAATCCGACTTACCTGTGGTGGTAGATTTTTGGGCCCCTTGGTGTGGGCCGTGCAATTTGATTTCCCCGATAACTGAGAAGCTGTCGAAGGAATTCGAGGGTAAATTCAAGTTCTGCAAGCTCAATGTTGATGAGAATCGTCAGACAGCTATGGAATATCAGGTTATGAGCATCCCATTATTGCTGTTTTTTAGATACGGTCAACTCATAGATTCCAGTCTTGGCGCTCTTCCCGAAAACACGATCCGATCTAAGGTGGAGGCACTACTCTAGTTAGGAAGGAAACATGTTGCAACCAAAATTGAAAGTCGCGGTGGATTATGAAAAGTGCCACCCCGAGAGATGCGACAAGGGGGTCTGTGCAGCCGTTCTTGAATGTCCCACTAAGCTCTGGAAGCAAGAAGAAGCATACGATTTGCCCTATCCCATTCCAGGCTTTTGTCAGGAGTGTGGGACATGTGTTGATTCCTGCCCTTTGAAGGCAATCAGAATGCTGTAAGCGGGCATACAAATAATGTACCAACTAATGGAAGGAGGCATATCATGGAAGAGAGGGATGTGATTATTGTTGGAGCTGGCCCTGCCGGATTATCAGCGGCGATCTTCACCCAGATCGATGGTTGGAGTACACTGGTTCTGGAGGCTAACTGGGTCGGTGGACAGGGCGCCATCGCCTATACTGTAAGTAACTACCCAGGTTTCCCCACTGACGATGGCGAAGTGCTGATAAACCATATGCGGAAACAAGTCACATCGCCGCCTCCCAATGGCGTAGGGGCAGAAGTAAGGCAGGAGAAAGTACTAAGCCTTGATACCAAGAACTTGCTTGTAACCAGTGAAGTGAATCAGTACCAGGCTAAAGCCATTATCCTGGCCACAGGCAGTGCCATGCAGAAACTCGGTGTCCCTGGAGAGGATGAGTTCGTCGGCAAGGGCGTATCCTATTATGCCAAGCGAGATTACAACCAATTGTCTGGGAAAAGAGTTTTAGTGGTAGGTGGTGGGAATAGTACAGCAAAAAGTGCATTGGTAGCCAAGAGCAAAACTAGTGAAGTTATCTTAGTTCATCGAAGAGAGTCACTGAGGGCTTATCCTACCATGACTAAGAGGTTGCAAAAGGAGGGCATTGAGATTTGGTACAACACCGAGGTCAGGGAAATAAGAGGTAACGATAAGGTCGAGGCAGCATCAGTGGTGAACAATAAAACTGCTGAACAGAAGGAGATAGCAATTGACTGGGTAATCATCTGCGTGGGAACGGAACCGAATCCCAAACTGGTACAGGAAGCGGGAATAGAGATGGAGGGAAAATTTGTAAAGGTCGATAGTCAAATGAGGACCAATATCGAGGGAATATTCGCTTGCGGCGAAATCACTCCTGGACACCGACATCTTATTACTTCCGCTTCACAAGGAGCTTCTGCGGGAATGGCTGCCAGCGAGTACCTGGCATTGCACATGGTAAAGAAGGGAGAGATATTTGAGGGCGCCAAGAACGGGAAGTACGTTGATGAGTATCTGGCGATGCTTGGGTAGAGATGTATTTTGCTGTCATCAGTGTCCGAAGTGGAGGTCGGGCTACCGGATAATCCAGGTTTTGCCGTGGCAGAGCCATATAAGCGATGGGAAGGTTAGATTGAACTAAAATGTCGATGATCGCCAAAATTCCAGGGCATGAATTCAACAACTACGAAATTAACGCAACTCAAATAAATCAAGTACGTGGTGAGTGGGGTTTGGGTGATAAGCTAGATCGCTTGATGGCTGAGCTAAAAGGAAGTGGGCTCATGAGGGGGAAGAAATTTATGTAATTTAACCTGACAAGTGCACTGAGTGCGTGGGCAATTTCGAATCACCTAAGTGTGCTGAAGTATGCCCGGTAAATGCCGCTGTTCCTGATCCAGAGTATGTAGAAAGTCGTGATGAACTACTTGCTAAGTAGCAGAAGTTACATCCGGGTGAGACTCCAGCACTTGCCTAGGCTAGGAGGAAAGACGGCTAATGGCAAAATACAGGTCAGTTAGAACAGAAAGGAGATATCTATGCCTGTTTCTAGTCAGCCAAGAATCATAATCCTTACAGGAGCTTCATGCCCCTGGTGTAACAGAGTTAAAGAGTATTTAAGGGAGAAAAAGTTTAGATTCAGGGAGGTAAACGTAGAAAAAGACCCTGAGGGAGCCAGAGAGCTCAAGCGCCGAAATATAATGGGTGTACCTGTCGTCTTGATTAATAACCGACCGGTTGTCGGATTTGATAAGGCGAAAATCGATAAACTACTGGGCATCAAATAGGAAAGGAGGTTTTAAGATGCAGATCAAGCCATTTGAGGACCGAGTTCTAGTTGAGCCGGAAGAGGTCGAGGAAAGCAAAAGCAAAGGAGGTATAATCCTTCCTGATACAGTGAAGGAGAAACCAAGAAAAGGCAAAGTCGTAGAGGTTGGGACGGATGAAGAGCTTGCCGAGAAAATTAAAATAGGGGATACAATAATTTATGCTAAATTCACTGGCGATGAGGTCGAACTTGAGGATAGAAAATATTTAATCATTTCGAAAGGCGACATTCTCGCCGTAATCAAGTAACCACGCCTCAAAGGTTAGATAGGCTTCGGGGCAGCAGTTCAAGCCGGTGGATGGATTTACCTTGAAACACAGAGAAAGGAGGCGTAATGGCTAGAAATATTTCGGAAAGAGATATACATCAAGCCATAGGACAGGTGATGCATCCGGAGATCAATCGTACCTTAATTGAACTGGGAATGGTAAAAGACATAGCTTTGAAAGACGATGAGGTCACGCTTACCCTCGTGCTTCCTTTCTTGGGTATACCTATCTCAGTTAAGGACTATCTTGTGAACAGTCTGCGCCAGGCAGTAACGAAGTTGGGGGCGAAGGTTGGAATTGGGATAGTGGAGATGAACCAGGAAGAGCGTTTGGCTTTCTTGGCCATGGAACAAGAGAGCTGGAAAGGCTTAATATGAGTAATAATAAATTAAGGAGGTTAATAAATGGCTTACAAAATCACCGAGGAGTGCATCAGTTGCGGTGCTTGTGCTATGGAGTGCAGGAATGAAGCAATCTCAGAGGGGAAAGAAATTTACGTAATTGATCCCGACAAGTGCACTGAGTGCGTGGGCAACTTCGAATCGCCCAGGTGTGCTGAAGTATGCCCGGTAGATGCTGCTGTGCCTGATCCAGAGCATGTAGAAAGTCGTGACGAACTGCTTGCTAAGTGGCAGAGGTTACATCGAGGTGAGGCTCCAGCACTTGCCTAGGCTAGGAGGAAAGACGGCTAATGGCAAAATATGAAGTAATCATTATCGGAGGCGGCCCTGCCGGGCTCACCGCTGGTCTCTACACCTCGCGGGCAGGCCTGCAGAGCTTGTTGGTCGAACGTGGCATATGTGGCGGTCAAATAGTGAATGCTGCCTTAGTGGAAAATTATCCTGGCTTTCCCGATGGCATCCCCGGTTTAAAGCTGGGGTCGCTAATGCAACAGCAGGCAGTCAAATATGGTCTAGAAGTTGTAACCGCTGAGGTTACAAGCATTACTGACGGACAACCCTACAGAGTCTCCACTACTGAGGGCGACTTTGAAGCTATGGCCATAATTATAGCGGCTGGCTCAGAGTATCGTAAACTGGGGGTTGCTGGTGAGGAAGGGCTCTCAGGCCATGGTGTTTCTTACTGCGCCACCTGTGATGGCTTTCTTTTCCGCGACCGGGAGATAGCGGTAGTTGGCGGAGGTGACACTGCCATCAGCGATGCCCTGGAACTAAGTCGGCATGCTAAAAAAGTTTATGTAATACATCGGCGAGACCAACTCAGGGCAGGGCAAGTCCTGCAGCAACGAGCCTTCGCCGAGCCCAAGCTGGAGTTTATCTGGAGCACAGTGGTAGAAGAATTAGTGGGAGACAAGATACTAGAGGAGCTTAAACTACGCAATGTGAAAACAAGTCAGCACTCCATTTTGAAGGTTGAAGGTGTCTTTGTTGCTGTTGGACTCATGCCCAATAGCCAGAGTTTCTTTTCCATTCTGGATCTTGACGATGCTGGATATATCGTCACTGATGAGACGATGGCTACCTCGTCTCCTGGCATCTTCGCTGCCGGCGACATACGCAGGAATTCACCACGCCAAGTCTCCGCTGCCGTTGGTGATGGTGCTACTGCTGCCATGTCGGCCTTTAGGTATGTTCAAGAGATTGGAAATGGAGTCAGAATCACGAGCCCTTGAAATGTTGCAACAAATAGGAATTAGAAGCGGTCAAACTGTGCTGGATTTTGGTTGCGGCTTGGGCATGTACACCATTCCGGTTGCCAAAATAGTGGGTGAGCAAGGGAGGGTATATGCCTTGGATAAGGATAAGGAAGCCCTGGATCAGTTAGTGCAAAAAGCAGAGTCAGCGGGTTTGAAAAACATAAGAAGAATAGAGACATCGGGGGAACTGGGAATCGACCTAGCTGATGAGTCTGTAGATGTAGTTCTCTTATTCGATGTCTTTCATTCTTTCTATTTCCCGCAGGCAGACGATAGAAAAAAACTGCTGGGTGAAATTTACAGAATCATGAAACCTTCCGCCTTTCTCTCGATTTCAGTCTGGCCAAACTTGATGGAGCCAGGGGCTGAGGATGAGGTAAAAAATGCAGACTTTCGCTTGGAAAAGGATATTTCCCAGACGCCTAGTCAGGATGATAAGAATCTTGGAAAGCGCAGCGTTCTGAATTTCAGAAAAGAGTCACCAAAATACAGATTAACGCCAAAGGAGGCAACATGAGCAAGATAGTACAAATTACAGATGGAAATTTTGAAGAGGAGGTTCTAAACTCAGACCTGCCCACAGAGGTTGATTTCTGGGCACCCTGGTGCGGTCCCTGCAAGATGGTTATACCGATATACGAAAAACTCTCCGAGGAGTATCAAGGCAGATTTAAATTCTGCATGATTAATGTGGACGAAAACCAACGGACGGCAATGAAATATCAGATTATGAGTATACCTATGCAGATGTTCTTCGCTGATGGGCAGAAAGTTGACGAGATTCTGGGTGCAGTTCCTGAGCATACAATCCGGACCATGGTTGAAGGTATTCTCAAGGATTTCCCAACCGATGAAGGCGGCAGGCTTAAAGCGCTTCTAACTTCCTGGGTGGAGCATAATAAGCAAGATGCCGAGAAATTCAGGAAATGGAAAGAGAAAGTCAAGGACACAGAAAGTGACCCCATCTATAATGGCGTATTACAGGCAGCACGAGAGATGGAAAAGGCAAATGAGAGGTTATCTCAGTTATTGATGGAATTACAGGAAAAGCGATAAGAGGGGCAAAATTGGAGAAAATGAAATAGAGCAGCAAGTACTAAAGTCTGTTTGATGGCTTTAGTGCAAGAGAGTAACTCGGATGTAACGCCTATCTACAAACGCAAGTCATCCCTTTTTGCGAATAGGACTGAAAGATGCTTATAATGCCAGTCCCATCAATAGATTTTAATAAGTGCCATCCCGAGAGATGCGATCACGGGATTTGTGCTGCTGGTCATGCATGTCCTCACAAGGCATTCATGCAAGAACAACCGTATGACTTTCCCATGCATAATGCATCTATGTGTGTAGGCTGTGGCTCTTGTTCGTCTGCATGTCCCTTAAAAGCGATACGGATGATATGAATCGAGCACAGCCAAGGGAAGTAACAATGGTAGATAAAAAGGATATTAAAGAAAAGATAAGGAAAATCTATGAGGTCTTGCCTAAATTAGATGATCAGCAATGTGGATATAAAAGCTGTGGAGAATTTGCCAGGGCAGTGGCTGAAGGAAAAGCACCATGTTATGGATGTGTTAGCGGTGGACCAGAGGTGGCTGCTAAAGTATGTGAGATTATGGGAGCCAAGGTTCCTCAAGAAGCAATTGCGCAATTCGGCCCCAGCCCTGGATCTTACCGACCTAGATTAGGCGGAGGCAGAGGTATGAGCCGAGGTCTAGGTAGAGGTCGAGGCATGGGTCGAGGTCGGGGGAGAGACCGTGGTGGCGGTGGAATGGGCAGAGGTTTTGGGCGAGGTAGGCGTGGAAGGTGAAAAGAGAGAAACGATTGGTCGATTCCTTAATTGCCAGAGTTTTAAGAAAGAATAATGATAAACGGAGGAAATTAAATGAAAATACTCGTCTGTGGTAAAGGAGGCTGTGGGAAAAGCACGATTGTGGCTCTGTTGGCCAAGGAGATGGCGCTAAGAAAAAACAATGTGTTGGTAATTGACAGCGATGAATCAAATATTGGTCTTCATAGCCGTCTAGGAATGCAAAAACCTGCCGATTTTATGAATTACTTTGGGGGAAAGAAATTTCTGTTTGAAAAAACTAAAGAGATGAAAAATAAATGGAGATTAGATGACTTGCCTGGAGATTATTTGACTGAGAAAGGAAATATCCAGCTTTTATCCATGGGAAAAATTTATCAATTCGGCGAGGGATGCGCCTGTCCAATCAATGCCCTTTCTTCAAAGTTTCTGGAAATCCTCGATTTGAAGGACGGAGAATTTCTGATTGCGGACACCGATGCTGGAATAGAGCACTTTGGAAGAGGAGTAGAGAAAGGAGTGGATATACTTCTTGTTATTGTTGATCCTTCTCAGGAATCCATCCTTCTAGCAAAGAAGATATCTGAACTGGGCCGACAAGTTGATAAGCCTGTCTATTATATTCTGAATCGGATTGGCGACCAAGAAACACAAGATTTCCTTATGAATGCAATAGATAAAGAAAGGGTGATAGCTATTATTCCGGAGAATAAAGAGATATTTATCTCTGGTTTAACTGGTAACGAATTTAACATGGATGTTGAGGGTATAAAGGAAATTGCCGATATGCTGGAATCTATAAGGGAGGCAAAAGTCAAGGCAGCAAAGGGAAATTGAGGTGTAATGGTATGTTCAGACAACATATTGAGTGAGGTTGAAATGGATTCTGCTCAACGAGACCCTAGAGAAATGACTGATGAGGAAGTAATGAAGTGGATGCAAGAATTAGTTAGCAAGTTAGTGGAAGAGGGAGGCTCTGCAGGCGGTGCATGCTCTCTCGAAGCCATAAAAAATCCAGTTCGTAGGCGCATTTTAAATATTTTAGAGGAAAGGTCTTTGACAATAAATGAAATTTCTGAAAAAGTGGGAGTTGCAGGACCCACACTGAGATTTCACCTTAACTTCCTTAAAAGTTCGTATTTTATACAAATAGAAGGAAACAGGGTCGATTTAACGCCGGGAGGCGTTTCTGTTGTAAGAAGCAACAAGCGGACTTGAGTAAGTTCATTTTTAGGGCAACGCTTCAGTAAAGACTAAAAAGAATAAATCATGCATCCTTTTGCTAGAAGACATTTTGAGAAGCTATTGAGGGAAAGCGAGCACACTCCAGTTGAGGCAGGATGTCTTATCAAGATTCATCTTACTGCAGGCAGGACGAGAGACGGAAGAATTATAAGAAGGTTATCTAAATTATTAGTTGAATAACACGGAGGCAGCTAAAGAGCCGCTTAGCAGAGACGAAACAAAGGAGGAAGTATGAAAGTATGCATTATTGGTGCTGGGGACGGAGGGGCAATAGCAGCTCTACAAACCCGGCGTCTGAGTAGCGAGGCTCAAATCGATGTCTTTAATAAAAGAAAGGAACTCGGATGCAACCCCTGTGAAATTCCTTTGGTCCTAAGCGGAATTGTCAGCAAATGGGAGGATCTATATCGTGGCTACCGCATTACACCGTTTTATGAAAAGAGAAATATAACACTCCACTTAAACACTGAAGTCACTGATATTCTAAGGGATAAGAAAGAAATCATCGCTAATGGGGAAAAATATGACTATGATAAAGTAATCTTAGCCCTGGGCACTACCCCAATCATCCCTTCCCTTCCCGGACTGGACGGTAGAAACGAATTTGTGTTAAGCACCGACATGGCTGATGGCGTAGCCCTGGGGAATATCATCCCAAAATATGATAAAGCAGCCATTGTCGGAGGTGGCTTCATAGGCTTGGAAATAGCTGCAGCTCTAAAGTCGAGAGGTTACCCTAAGGTCTACCTATTAGCTAGGCGGGATATTCTACGTGCTTACCTTGATGAAGATATGGCGGAAATGTTAGAAGCCGTGATTAAGGAGAGTGGAGTAGAACTAATCCTGCATGCCAGAATAGAGAACATAAGAAGTCGGGGGAAGGGCAAGCGTGTAATTCTCTCTGAGCGAGAACTGGAGGTGGATTTTGTCTTCTTTGCCACGGGAGCTAAGCCCAATGTTGAGCTGGCTCGAAAAGCCGGTCTAAAGATAGGTGAAACAGGTGCCATAGCTGTGAACCACTATCTTCAAACCAGCGACTCCGATATTTACGCCATAGGAGATTGCATGGAGAACTGGGATGTTATCGCCAGTTCTAAAAGGAGAATTCAACTGGCAACCAATGCTATCCGCACCGGGTATATAGCGGGGAGGAACGCCGTCCTGAACAATGTCATCTCCTATGAAGGGACAGCCATGCCTTTTGTCACCAAGGTGTTTGGTCATCAAATAGGAGCTGTTGGCTTTACCGAAAGGGAGGCTAAAGAGAGAGGGGTGGACGTCACTTCTGTGAGAGTTGACACTCGCTGGCTCAGGGAGAGATTTGATGGCAAGCCGGCCCATTACAAGCTCGTCGGCGACCGCAGAACCAAGACCTTGGTAGGCGGCCAAGTGATGTCTGAAGAAATCGTATCAGGCACAATCGATAAATTGGCTGTTGCCATTGCCGTTAAAATGCCGCTTGTCAAACTGGTGCAGATTGACAGTTGCTACTCACCCCATGTTCAGGAAGACCAGATAGCGGTTCCAATACAACGTTTGATAGACGAGCTTAGCTAACATAGAAACACTTGGCTAGTCCCTTTGAAGGCATGTGCCAGCATTGTTAAGGGAAAAGACTTCACCAAATTCCTGGGCTATTTGACATTTTCTTTCATTCATTGGTGCTGACGTAGAGATGGCTCTAATAGCTAAAGTTTAGGCCGACGTCGCAATGTCTCTGCCAGATCAAGCGGCAGAACTTTGTACCTTCGTGCCTCATATACAGTGACAACACTTTCGAAATTGGTAAATTCCCGTTGTACCTTAGCTATGTTTTTAGGCGGTAGTGGTTTCACAGCACAGGGGCGTAAAGGTGTATTTATTTGCACCTCGTCAGGCGAAATCTGACGAGCCAGCGCAGCTATCTCCGAGGCATAGTCCTTGTTAGCTTCAATGAACATCACCTGCAGGGCTAATTTACCCTTATATTTGTCCCTAAAAAGCCTGATGCCATCTTTTATCCGGTCAAAATGTAATCCGGGAGCTGGTCTATTGACCATAGCGAATAGCTCTTCATTTGGCACATCCAGCTTAGCTACTACCGTATCAGCAAGGGCAAGTTGCTGCCTTACATCTTCTCGGAACATGAGCGAAGAATTGGTAAGCACAGCTATCGGTAAATCCAAAATCGACCTCGCAAGCTCAATCGCCTCACCAAGATTACTGGCCAGTGTAGGCTCACCCATGCCGGAAAAAGTGGCGTAGTCAGCTTTTATCGGATTGAGTAACTCGATTTCACTGATTAGTTGTTCCAGGCTGACGAACTCCGTCGGCTCGATGATAAGCTGGCCAGTCTCACCTAACTGACAATAGACACAGTTAAAGGAGCAGACCTTCCTCCTTGTATTTAGAAGGTCTATGCCCAGCGATCTGCCCAATCGCCATGATGAAACTGGACCATAAATTATTGACATGACTGGCATCTGGAAAGGCGAATTGCTTTTGTCACCTATAAGCTCTTTTCCAGGGCTCTTTCTTGGAAGTCAGGTAGTCTTTGATTGCCTCTTTAAGCGTATTAGCTGCCAGAAGAGCACAGTGGAGGCTCTCTTCAGGAAGCCCCCCTAAGGCATTCAGTACATCTTGTTGTGTAATTCTCTGGGCCTCCAAAACGCTCTTCCCCTTAGCCAGAGCTCGGTGACCATGCTGCCCGAGGCAATGCTAGGGCCACAGCCATCGGTCCAGAAGGAAGCCTTTATAACCCTGGCATCTCTTACCTTGAGGTATATTTCCATAGTATCCCCGCAGGTACCAATTATCCTGCCAAATCCATCGTGGGTGGGAATTTCACCCATGTTTCTGGGATTGAGAAAATGGTCAATCGTTTTCTCTGAGTAGATTTGCCTCATATCCTCCATGACGGTTTGCTTCAGTTCTTTGAATGGGTTATCAAATTCTTCTGCCATTTTTCTACTCCTCCAGAAAAAGATTGCATGGGCTAGGCCCGCTTGCCTGACTGCGTATAGCTACCCTTCCTTTTTCCCATTTAAAGCTGCGACCACATTGGCAAAAAACTCAGACACAGCATCTGAACTATATCTCTCAATTTCTCCTTCGTCACACAATCTGGCTAACTCCGGGTCAATGGGCAACTTTCCCAAAAGAGGAGCTCCGGAAGCCTTAGCCATTTCCCCTCCCTTGCTCTTACCGAAAATTTCCAGCTTCTTACCTGTCTCAGGCAGTACAAGATAGCTCATGTTTTCTACTACCCCCAGAACTCGAACGTTCATCTTTTGTGCCATTCTCACTGCCTTCTTGACTATCATCTCAGTCAACTCTTGGGGTGTAAAAACAGCGATTATGCCTGAGATGGGTATTACCTGCAGCACCGTCAACGGGGCATCTCCAGTACCCGGGGGCAGGTCTATTATGAGATAGTCCAGCTTGCCCCACAGAACTTCCTCCCAGAATTGCGTGATAGCTTTAGACATAAGGGGACCTCGCCAGATAACCGCTTCTTCTTCACTGGGCAAAAGCAAGTTCATGGACATAATTTCAATTCCCGACTTCGATGATATGGGCAAAATGCCTGTCTCGCTACCGCTGGGGCGTGCAGTTAGGCCGAACATCTTAGGAATACTGGGGCCAGTGATATCAGCATCGAGTACGCCCACATCGTTTCCCTCTCGAGCAAAAGAGGTAGCTAATAAGCTCGCTATCAGAGATTTGCCGACTCCTCCTTTACCACTCATGACCGCTATTACTTTCCCAATCTGATTAAGTTCTTTGGGTTTGGCTTCGACAAGGTCGAGAGTTACTTCCTCCACCCCGGAAAGCTCGCGAATCGCTGCCTCCGCTTTGTCCTTAAGCAATTTATGATATTGGCCAGGGATGGCAGTCGAAGCCAAAGTTACTTTCGCCTTGCCCTCGTTAACTTCCGCACTTCGAACCAGATTCATCTGTACCAAGCTACGCATTGTCCCAGGGACAAGCACTTTATTCAGTGCTTCTTCTAATTTTGCCTCGATTTGATTCACCAAATCACCTCCTGCTGATAATTTGTTTAATCATCGGCGGCTTATTTTCCATAAAGGTTTCCCTCTTATTTCTGTTCTCCATGTTGCTCTCCTTTCCGCAACAAAGAATATATTTCTTCTACCTGTCTCCTTGTCTCTTCGGGGGGACCATCATTATTAATAACAAAATCGGCAGATTTGATTTTTTCCTCAAGGGGAAGTTGGGACTTTATCCTTTTTTGGGCATCCTTCCGGCTCATCCCCTTTTTTTCTAATCGTCTTAATTGAGTTTGTTCACCGGCAGAAACAACGACTACTTTATCCACACATATGGGGCGAGCGACTTCAAACAATAATGGAATATCCTTGATAATTAAAGCATCGGGGTTAAGCCTTTTGATCTCATTTGTAATTCTTTCGTCTTCCTTAAACACCTCGGGATGAACTATCTGATTTAGCTTTGTCACCTTTTCTTTGTCGGAAAATACTATCTCAGCCAGCTTCTGCCGATTGATGGTAAGATCATCATTTAAAATCCCTTTCCCAAAATACTCTACTATTCCTTTCCAGGCCTTCAACTGGGGACGAGTTACCTCTCGAGCCAGCTCATCCCAATCAATTATACGAGCCCCCAGTTCCCTAAAAAAACTGGTTACCGTGCTTTTGCCTGTGCCTACACTTCCTGTCAGACCAACAATAATCATTTGTTCCCTATTTTTGTCTCCTTAATCATCCTCTCAGCGGGCTAAACTGATACCGCTGAAAAATGATTTTGTTTTGGTTCCCTTTTGTCGTTTGCCTTAATGGTCACATATATTATCGCCTGTTGCTAGTTCGCCTTTTATATAATCCAGAACAGCCTTCTCAGGGTCTTCACCGAGCACGCCAACAACAACTTCAATGCGATGCTCATTGAAAAGAGCCCGGGCTCGGGAACCCATGCCGCTAGCTATGACAGCGGAAACCCCTTCTTCAGCCAGCCACGCAGGAAGAAATCCGGGTTGGTGTCCTGGTGATGGTATGATCTCCCTTTTTACAATCGCCTTAGTCGCTTCATCAACATCAAACAAGGCAAAATGGCTGCAATGACCAAAGTGGGCAGCTACTTTGCCATCTGTTATAGGTATTGCGAATCTCATTTGTTATCCCTCCGGCAAGTGTTGTCCAAAGAGCAAGGAGGCGTCTCGCAACGCTCTGTCCTGCCGCAACAAGTCATGCCCGGTGTGGAGGTATCAGTCTTCAGAGTATACGAGGCAGAGATAAGCCTGTCCAGCTTGTAGCTGCCACACACTGGACATTGGACATTTTGGCTGTTAAGGCTGTGGAGAAATATCTCTGCAATCCTCCCGCATTCCAAGCATCTGTATTCATAAATTGGCATCTCTACCTCCTATTTTTCTAGTTTGGTTGAAATAGTCTGCCATAGCTCCTTTATCTGCCGCGTTACTTTATTATCAGAGTATTCTACCACTGGCAAACCCTGAACAATTGCTTCAGTTACTACATTGTCAAAAGAAATCCTAGCCGCCACTTCGATTCCCTCGTTAGCACAATAGCCTTCAATTCGATAGGTATTCTCTTCATTGAGGTCATATTTATTTACGCAAACTAAAACAGGAACGCCAAAGTGGCGGCAAACGCCAAGGACACGCTCAAGGTCATGAATCCCTGATAGCGTGGGCTCGGTCACCAGCAATGCTAGACTGGCACCTGATAGTGAGGAGATAACCGGGCAGCCTATGCCTGGAGGACCGTCGGTGATGATGTAATCTAAATTTTCTCTCTCGGCGATGAGCTTGGCGTGCTGCCGCACTAGCGCCACCAACTTTCCTGAGTTTTCCTGGGCAATGCCTAACCTGGCGTGGCATAAATAACCGTATTTTGTTTCCGAGACAAATGAATGCCCACTCATGCTGTCCTTCATAGCGATGGCATCAACAGGGCAGACATGGTAGCAGAAGCCACACCCTTCACAGGAAATGGGGTCAACTTCAAAATCCTTAATGGCTCCAAAGCGGCATATTTCTTGGCATAAGCCACACTCTGTGCACTTCTCCTCGTCTATGAAAGCGACTTGCCCGCTCCAGAATTCTTGTTCTTCTTTAACCACAGGTTTGAGAAGAAGATGAAGGTCGGCGGCATCTACATCACAGTCAGTCAATACCTTACTTGGGGCTAGGGACGCAAAGGATGCCACAATAGATGTCTTCCCTGTTCCTCCCTTGCCACTAAGGACCACGATTTCTTTCATTTACTCCTGACTTTCCTGCTTGCGTCGGGCATAGACTCGGTATATCTTTTCCCACTTCTCTTGCAAACATTGAGTGCACTGCTCAACTTCTTCAGGCTTAACTTCCTCCAGGCGAACTTCAAAGCCTAGCTCTTGATACATATCCACTAGTCTTTTGAGGTGTGTCTCACCATCTATGGCAACTTCCTGCCAGTTCATCATTTTACTACCCAGCTAGCAGCAATTATATCTTTGATGTCCTGAAAAAGTCTGAGAAATTCCTCACGCCATCGAGGCACGCCTTCTATTAAGGGAATTCCTTGGGAATAGAGCATGGCGATATTTCTATCCAGGGGGATTCTCAGTAAAATTGGTATTCCTTCCCGTTGGCAGTATTGCTCAACCTCCTGATTTCCTACTCCAACACGATTAATTACCACCCCACAGGGAATACCCAGCTTTCTCACTACCTCCACCGCCAGCGAAAGGTCATTAAGACCAAAGGGAGTAGGCTCGGTTACGAGGAGACAAAAATCGCTCCCTTTCACCGCCTCTATTACAGGACAGGAAGTTCCCGGAGGAACATCGATGATTATTATATTTGTGGGTTCAATATACTTCTTTACTTCCCTGATTACAGGGGAAGCCATCGCTTCGCCAACGTTAAGTTTCCCTTGAATCAATTCTAAATTCCCTGAATCGCCTCTTTCGACGACCCCCATCTCTCTTCCCTCTTCAGTAATAGCAGACTCAGGGCATAGGTAAGAACATGCCCCACAACCATGACATAGTTCGGGGAACACAAGAACTTTTTCCTTAAGCACCGCGATAGCATTATAGGCGCAGACTTCAGCGCATTTGCCACAATAAGTACATTTCGTTTCGTCCACCTTGGGGATAGAAATATACACGGGTTGGCTTTGGTTAATAGCTAGATGCAGAAGAATATTAGCATTTGGCTCCTCTACATCACAGTCCGCCAGTTGAAGCTTATAATTATCGCTCAGGGAAAGAGCTAAGCTAGTAGCCACCAGCGTCTTTCCCGTGCCACCTTTACCACTGGCAACAGAGATTATCATTCTATTCTCGAATCATCATTGCCCCACACTTGGGGCAACTCAGGTTATAGCAAGGAACGCCTGCCTGGTGAGGAATCTTTGTTCCACAGCTAGGACACACGCAATTCCCACTGGGACCTGCGCCAGAGCGGTTTCCACCCATTCTGCCTCTACCCCTGCCGCGTCCTAATCCCCTGCCAGTTCCCGGACCTTGCCCATAAGGGCCTGTGCCATCTCCTCTAGGCATAATTCACCTCCGCCAAGAATTGGTTTTGCTTTACCCCATCGGCGGCAGCCCAC
The DNA here is from genome assembly GCA_964586515.1 of uncultured Dehalococcoidales bacterium. Taxonomy (GTDB): domain Bacteria; phylum Chloroflexota; class Dehalococcoidia; order GIF9; family AB-539-J10; genus RBG-13-51-36. Next base: position 286,840 of record CAZPGJ010000002.1, on the reverse strand, counting down.
AGACTCCAGAACTACAAGTTGGGCAACTCACCTCTGAGGGTTCGGTTCCACTTGAGCCGCGGCTAAAAAACGAGGAAAGAAGTCTTTTGGGTTCACCAGCATGGCATTTGGGACAACTCAAACTAGAACCATCTTCACCAATAGCTTGGCGAACTTCGAATTTTTGCCCACAGTGCGCACACTGGTATTCATAGATTGGCATATCTTACCTCCCTTTCTCCAGCTCTTCCAGACGGCGCTGGATTTCATTTAGCTGTTGGTCCAGCATCTGAGCTTGAGATTTGAGCATCTCTATCTCTTGCTCTTGGCTCATTGCTGGAGGCGTTGCTTGAGGCATTATTCCTGGCCCCATTCCTATGGCCATGCCCCTACCCATTCCTCTACCCATGCCTCGCCCTATCCCCATACCAGGCCCCATACCCACTCCCATCCCATAATGGCTGCCTACGCTGGGTTGGGTATTTGGTTGGAGCCTACCTGTCTTATAGGCTTCAACAGCGTCCTTTATCCTGCCCGAAACACCGGTGATTACTTGAATCCCCGCTGCTGAAAGGGTCTGGTAAGCGTTGGGCCCGCAATTACCTGTGAGCACGACCTCCACCTCTTTGTTGGCAATCATCTGGGCAGTGCTGATGCCTGCCCCACCAGCAGCCATAGCATTAGAATTATCCAAGGCCTCAAACTTCATACTCTGGGGGTCAACAATGATGAAGTATTGACACCTACCAAAACGAGGGTCTACCTCAGCATCCAAACCAGGAGCTGTTGCTGATACTGCAATTTTCATGATGTACCTCTTTCCAGTTTACTCAGTCTCCAGTTCTTTTATTCTGGCATCTATTTGCTCCAACTGTCCCTTTATTGCTTCTGCCTGGCTCCTCAAGAAATCCAGTTCCTGCTCCCGGGTCATCTGCGGAGCATAGAGATTAGCTCCCGGCACTGCTTCCACAGGTGCTCCAGCATAACCATATGGCATAGCTCCCTGATAAGCCATTCCTCCATAATAAGGCATAGCCCAAGGGCTACCATAAAATGGATAAGCTGGCGGGACAGGCACTCCGGCAGCTCCACTGAGGAAATATCCACATCTCGGCAATCCCCCTCTTCCCAGGCCAACATAAGGCCAGGGAGGAGAGTTTCCTCTGAAACCGAATCCCCATCCCCCTCCCCCTCGTCCAAATCCTCTACCATATCCATTAGGCATTTTTCACCTCCTTAAGAAATTCCAAAACTTGTCACCAGGGATATCCATAAGGTCCCCATCTTCGCCAACTACGCCCGAAGCCCCGAACAAAACCACGACCGAAGCCCCGACCGAAGCCCCGACCAAAGCCATAGCCCCACCGAGGCCATACTGGTGCTAACCCAGCGTAACCATAGACGTAAGGGTAACCGGGCATTCGATTAGCGAAGCCTGGCCTGCCAAAACCAGTGCAGAAGCCAGTACCTCTTCCAGTCATCGGACCTAAGCCCAATGGTCCTGTTCCATCTCCAAATGGCATCTTTATCACCTCCTTTCTTTTTATTTCTTCACCATCGCCTGCCACCGCGAAATCTCCTGCCGCAGCCTCTGCCCAAACCAAACGGGGGCAAAGGCATGGGCTGGATATTTCCACTTAAACATTTTGGGCAGGACAAGGGAAGTTTCTGTGCCATTGCCTCAAAAGGCACATTCCATTCATGCCCATCATTGCCACATCTAAAGAGACGCTGGGCAAGCTCAAAGTTGCCTCCTTCGATTTGAATGGCCTTGCCATTAATCAGAGCATCAGCCAGCTTTTTTCGTGCCGATTCCAATATCCGATGAAAGGTCGGCCTGGAAATTCGCATCTGCTGCGCACACTCTTCCTGTTCCAGCCCTTCCAAATCCTTAAGACGGATAGACTCAAGTTCCTCAAGTGAAAGGCGAACACCCTGTAAAGCATTCACCGGAATCCCCGCCGGCTTAAAAAAGCTCACATTCGGCAACTGAGCAACACATCTTAACTTGGCGGGCCTAGCCATTAAAAATCATCCCATTTCCGCTACGAATTTTGAACATATGTCAATAATAGTAGACCCTGTCAAAATTGTCAAGTTTTGACCATAGCCACCGCTTGGTGATACAAATTAAAATACGGATTTCGTAGAACTTTCCCCTAGCCTCTCCCACTGTATAGAAACTACAGCCAGGGAGGAATTCTGGAACTCGGTAAACCAGTATATGGAATGCGGTCGCGAGGATAAGAAACTTGAAGAAAAGATTGAGCTTCTCAAAGCCTTCTTGGAATCCATGGACTTTAGAAAGCTCCGCAGCCAAAGCGAGAAGCACTTGGTAGAAGGCAAGCAGGTTAAATTTATAATTTCTTGGAAAGAAGGCAAGCCAAGCTATGAAATGGTGGTAACCTAGCTTTCCGTCTTCTGCGCTAAAGCTACAGCCTGGGCAACCATTCCTTCTCCTCTGCCGATGAAGCCCAAACCGTTAGTGGTGGTGGCTTTAATTGTTACTCGTGTTGGCTTAATAGTTAAAGCTTGACTGATGCGTTTTCGCATCTCGAAGATGAAGGGTGAGAGCTTGGGGCTTTGAACCATAATGGTAACATCAATATTGACTACTTTAAATCCTTTAGCTTTGAGCAGTTCGCTGGTCTTGCTTAACAAAACCAAGCTTGCAATATCTTTATATTCCGATTCCTGAGACGGGAATAAGGTGCCAATATCGCCCAGATCAGCAGCTCCGCACAAAGCATCTATTATGGCATGGATTGCTACATCGGCATCGCTCCAACCCGACAAGCCTTTGTCATAAGGGATATCAACGCCTCCCAAAATTAGCCTTCGTCCCGAAACCAAAGGATGGCTATCCCAACCAATACCAATCCTTAATTCTTCTCTTTTCATTCTCCTGCGATGATTCGTGCCAACGCCAAGTCTTGATCTGTGGTCACCTTTATATTTTTATAATCGCCCATATAAAGCTTCACCTTGTGTCCCAGGCGTTCCACAGCAGCGGCATCATCAGTAGCCTCTATGATGAGGTTCTCATAAGCCCTGGTTATCACATCGAAGCTGAATATCTGGGGGGTTTGCGCCGCCCATAACTTGTCGCGCTGAAGCGTTTCCTTAATCAATTTCTCGCTACCAGCAAGCTTAATAGTATCCTTAACTGGCACTGCCGCTACAGCAGCCCCAGTCTCTCTAGCTATCCTAAGGCCATCCTCAATCAAATCTAGAGTCAAGAAAGGCCGGGCGCCATCATGAATCATCACCAAATCACAATCCCTTATTCGTCGTAGCCCTTCCTTCACCGAATCCTGTCGGCGTGCGCCACCCAGGCATAAGGCAACCTTAGACCAGCCTCTCTCTTCCCTTAATTTCTGTCCCCGCGCCAAGTCCTTATTATTCAGTACCAAGACTATCTGCTGAACCAAGTCGTATCCCTGACAGGTATCCACGGACCAAGCCAGCAAAGGTTTTCCCCTTAGAGGAGCAAAGAGCTTGTTTATACCCGCCATCCGCTGGCTAGTCCCGGCAGCAACTATAACCACGCCTAACTTACTACTTTTATTCTTGCCCTGTATTTTTGCCCTTCGCATTTTGCATCTTACTTTCCCTTATGAGTCCCAGCCTCAGAGCTTCAACTAGAGAGCTAGCCTGGATCAATTGAATGTTGGCAGAGTCAAAGGAAGGTTTGGATTTAAGCCTGGGCATAAGGCAAGATTTAAAGCCCAACCTGACGGCCTCAGTAATTCTCCTCTCTACTTGTGATACTCCTCTAAGCTCTCCATTCAACCCCACCTCTCCCAAAGCAACCAAGCCTGAAATTGGCTTGGCATCACGAAAACTGGAAGCAATGGCTAAGGCGATTCCTAAATCAACCGCTGGCTCATTGACCCTTAAGCCACCCGTAACGTTGACTATAGTATCTTGGTTGAAAAGCTTTAATCCGGCACGCTTAGTAAGCACAGCAATTATCAACAGTAGCCGATTAAAATCAACGCCGTTAGCGATACGCCTTGGTGGGGTAAAGCTGTTGGAGGTAGTCAAAGCCTGAATCTCTACCAACAAAGGGCGATTCCCTTCAAGAGTGGGCACCACAACTGAGCCCATAGTTTCATCTTTATATGCGGATAGGAAAACTTGAGAGGGATTATCTATTTCTATTAGTCCCCTATCGCTCATCTCAAATATTCCCACTTCGTTAGTGGAACCGAAACGATTCTTTGCGCTGCGTAGCACTCGGTAACTACTAAACGGTTCGCCTTCGAAATAAAGCACCACGTCAACGATATGTTCCAGCGTTCCCGGACCGGCAATGGCCCCTTCTTTGGTCACATGCCCAGTGATTAACAAGGGCACATTATTTTGTTTCGCCCACCTCTCCAACCTCCAAGTGCACTCCCGCACCTGAGAAATACTGCCCGGCATGCCGGCTACATCCTCTAAATACATAGTCTGAATAGAATCGATAATTGCCAATTCAGGAGAAAGCCCTTCCAAGCATTCTAATACGGCAGCTAAATCGGGCTCAGAGAGAAAGTATATCCCTTTGCCCCCTATATCGAGGCGCTCGCTTCTAAGCTTAACCTGATTAATAGATTCCTCACCGGAGATATAGGCGACAACTTTATTATTATCAGCCATCATCGCCGAAATTTGGAGCAAAAGCGTAGACTTGCCTATTCCTGGCTCGCCGCCAACAAGCACCAGAGAGCCTGGAACTAAACCACCCCCCAGCACGCGGTTCACTTCAGCAAAACCAAGGGGAAAGCGAAGAAAGTCACCCTTCTCTACTTGGGAAAGTTCCTGGGGTCTATTTCCACTAGAGTAAGGCCTGCTGGGGGCGCGGGATAAAGTGACCTTAGTTTCTACGAAGCTATTCCATGCCTGGCAGTCAGGACAACGTCCTAGCCACTTAGGACTTTCCTTGCCACATTGCTGACAAATGAAAACATTTTTGAATTTGGATTTGCCCTGATTGTTAGATTTCAAGTCTGCTGGCCAAGATACCTAATACTCGATAACGGCTAGCTTTTCCCCAGTCTTAACTATCTGCCCTGGTGAAACTGCCACCTCTATAACTGAGGCTTTCACTGGAGATAATATAGGATTTTCCATCTTCATAGCTTCTATGGTGCAAATCACGCCACCCTCCTTAACTGTATTACCCACGGTTACATCAACACGTACTATTTTTCCAGGTAGTGGCGCTTCAATTATTTCTCTAGCCATATTTATACAGTCTCCTTAACCAGTGGTCGCATTACAATTTTCTCCTCGACACAATCCACAACCACCGTGTCTCCAGACAAGAATTCACCACGCAGCAAAGCCTCGGAGAGCTGATCCTCAACCAAATTCTGGATAGTGCGACGCAAGGGGCGGGCTCCAAAAACAGGGTCATAACCCTTGTTGCCTATAAAATCCCGCGCTGCATCAGTTACTTCCAAAGTGATATTCTTCTCACGAAGGGAAGCGATAACCTGGTTAAGCATCAAGTCAACAATCTGGCGGATATGCTCTTTGTTTAAAGCATGGAACACGACAGTGGCATCAATGCGGTTGAGGAACTCGGGCCGGAAAAATTTCTTCATCTCCCCGAGCACTTTCTCCTTCATTTTCTCGTACTCCACTTGCTGTTTTCCCTCGCCATCGATATGGGCAGCAAAACCGACGCTCATATCACGCTTAATAAGCTCAGCACCGGCATTGCTGGTCATGACTATGATGCTATTACGGAAATCAACTCTCCGCCCTTTGGCATCGGTCAAATGACCATCATCGAAAATCTGGAGCAGGATATTAAATACATCATAATGCGCCTTTTCAATTTCATCGAGAAGAATAGCACAATAGGACTTCCGTCTTACTGCCTCAGTTAGCTGACCACCTTCCTCATAACCAACATAACCCGGCGGTGCTCCAACCAAGCGAGCTACAGTGTGACGCTCCATAAACTCCGACATGTCAAGCCTGACCAAAGCATCTTCGCTGCCAAACATGAACTCGGCCAAGGCCCTTACCAATTCAGTTTTACCTACTCCAGTGGGGCCCAAAAAGATGAAGACACCAATGGGACGTCTGGGGTCTTTTAACCCAGCTCGAGCCCTCCTTACCGCTTTAGCCACCGTATTTATGGCCTCATCCTGGCCAATGATACGGCGATGTAGAGCTTCCTCCATCTGTAGAAGACGGCTGGTTTCATCGATAGTCAACTTTACCACAGGTATGCCCGTCCACATGCTGGCTACCTCGGCAATATCCTCTGAGGTAACTACAGGTCGGCCTTGTTCCTGTTTAATTCGCCACTCCTTTTCCATGGTCTCGATTTTTTCCGTTAACTGAAGCTCACGAGCACGCAATTCGCTGGAGTATTCATACTGTTGAGCTGCGATAGCCGATTCTTTTTCCTTGCGTACACTTTCCAAGGCCCGCCTTGCCTCAGCTAAGCCAATGGGGGCACTGCCCCGTTTAATACGTACTCGAGAGCCAGCTTCATCTACCAAATCAATAGCCTTATCGGGCAGAAAGCGGTCCGCTATATATCTGGTAGCCAGCGTAGCCGCTGTCTGCAAGGCTTCGTCACTTATATCCAATTGGTGAAAATCTTCATATCTGTGTTTAATGCCCCGCAATATTTCCAAGGTTTCTTCCATAGTAGGTTCGGCTACTAAGATAGGTTGAAACCGCCGTTCCAAAGCTGGGTCTTTCTCCACGTATTTGCGGTAGTCGTCCAAAGTAGTGGCACCAATACATTGAATCTCGCCACGCGACAACGAGGGCTTTAGGAGGTTAGAGGCGTCAACCGCACCTTCGGCTGCTCCAGCACCCACAATAGTCTGCATTTCATCAATAAATAAGATGCAATTACCAGCGGCTTTCTCTTCCTCGATAACCTTCTTCAGCCTTTCCTCAAATTCACCACGATATTTTGTTCCCGCCACTAGAGCACCTATATCTAGGGCTATTATCCTCTTGCCTTGCAAGACCTCAGGAACCTCCCCAGCTACTATGCGCTGGGCCAACCCTTCAACAATAGCTGTTTTGCCTACACCTGCTTCGCCTATAAGCGCAGGATTATTCTTAGTACGACGACTTAGTATTTGGACTATCCGTTCAATCTCCTTGTTACGCCCAATAATAGGGTCAAGTTTATCGGCCCGGGCTAGGGCAGTTAAATCAGTCCCAAGTTGATCCAAGGTTGGTGTGCGTGTGGCAGCGCGACCTGTGGTACGAGCTCGCGCAGTTTCCTGCCTAACAACTCGATTGACTTCATCACGCGTTCTCTCCAAGGTAATACCAAAACTCTCTAAAACACTAAAAGCTACACCTTCGCTTTCGCGCAGTAATCCCAGCAAGAGGTGCTCAACACCTATATAGCTGGAATTAAGGCGGCGCGCCTCATCCACAGCAAACTCAATGGCTCTTTTCGCCCGAGGAGCAAGGTCAACATCTCCCTTGGTAGCTCGACGCTCTCCTTTCCCAATTACAAATTCTACAGCCGCCTGTATCTTACTTGTCGAGATACCAAAATTACTCAAAACTTTGGCCGCAATCCCCAGCTCTTCCCCTGCTATTCCCAATAATATGTGCTCAGTATCGATGTAATTGTGACCCAGGCGTTGTGCCTCTCCTTGAGCCCGAGTCAGCACTCTACGAGCTCCTTCAGAAAATCTTTCAAATCCTGTGCTCATGTCAATCCTATCTGCAATTTTAACCTAAAGTATAGAACATACTGCCCTTTCAGTCAACAAGCCCGGCTTACTTGAACTAAGCAATAGAATGGTAATATACTATAATACTACAAAATTATTGTTGAAGGTCAATAGGAATGCAGGTTACTGGTGGTAAAGCAAAGGGAACACGTTTAAAAACTCTACCAAGGCACTCCATTAGACCCACGACCAGTGTGGTAAGGCAAGCTATATTCTCTCTTTTAGAGAACAGCACTACCAATTGGCGCCAAGTTCTTGATTTATACGCCGGCAGCGGTGCTCTAGGTATCGAAGCTCTAAGCCGTAGGGCAGAATGGGTTGATTTTGTTGACAACAGGAAAAGTTGCTGCGACATTATTAGAACCAATTTGGAAAAAATAGGGGAACTACAGAGGGCTCACATTTACTGCTGTAGTGTGAGCAAAGCACTGGCTTTCCTTAACAGTAGCTATGACATTATCTTCATCGACCCACCTTACTCTGACCCTTCTACCAATAATTTACTAATGAATCTAGCTAAGTCGAAATTGCTGGGGGAAAATTCTACAATTGTGCTTTGCCATGCAAACCGCTTTCCTTTAAATTCCGACTATGATGGACTTCATCTTGTTAGGCAGCGCCGCTATGGTGACACTTTTATTTTTATATACCAAAAGGAGGTTTAGCTATGGTCGTAGCAGTTTATCCAGGTACCTTTGACCCCCTCACCTACGGGCACATGGACATTATCGAACGAGCAGCAGCCTTGTTCGGTAAGTTAATTGTTGGCATCTATGAGAATCCTGCTAAACAGCCGCTTTTCCCTCTAGAACAAAGGGTAGAGTTAGTGAAAGAAGCAGTGACTGGCTTGTCCAACGTCCACGTTAAAGCTTTCAAAGGGCTGACCGTGGATTTTATACGCCAGATAGGGGGGAGGGTTATGATCCGTGGTCTGAGAGCAAATTCTGACTTCGAACGAGAATTTGAAATGGCGCTGATGAACAGAAAGCTGGCGCCAGACATTGAGCTACTTTGCTTGATGACTAGCTCTCAATATCAATTTCTCAGCTCGTCCCTGATCAAGGAAGTGGCTAAGTTAGGAGGCTGTCTTGAGGGCATGGTTCCTGAACATGTGGCTGTAGCTCTAAAGGAAAAGTTTTCCATGCCTATCGAGCTTGCTATTGGTAAGGATAAAATGTAAAATTAGGAGCTAAAAATTAAGGAGGTAATAGAAAGATGGCATATAAAATTACTGAAGAGTGCATTAGCTGTGGTGCCTGCGAACCAGAATGCAAAAATGAGGCCATAACTGAGGGGGAGGAAATTTATATTATTGACCCTGATAAATGCACTGAATGTGTCGGTTGGTTTGAATCATCTAAATGTGCTGAAGTTTGCCCCGTGGATGCTTGCGTTTCTGACTCCAATCACAAGGAAACACGGGAGCAATTGTTAAACAAGTGGCACAAGTTACATCCCGGTAAGACTCCAGCCGTCACTTAAGATAAAGTTTATCAAACATTTTGCTGAAAAAGGGCTCGTTTAGTAAACCGTTCACAGCGGGCGTGTCGAGGGAGTAGGTTGATCTTGAGTGTGTCTCATGGTTCGGCAAGCCTTTGGCGTGAGCCAGCCTGAACGCTCACTGCTAGCGATTGGTAAATACCTCTCTCAGTGAAAAGCTATTTGCCGTATGTACATGGGGAGATTTTTCGTATGGCTCAAAAGTGACATCTCACTGTAGGACCTTATAGCAACGTAACAATTACCACATCGGTTAGTTCGGGAAAAATTTTCTATCATCTCTTTGCGAGTAGCATATTTACTGCGGTGCAGTGAACAGGGAACTAGGCTCCCGTCAGGCATCACGACAAGAAATCTTATGCCGGCCTTACAATTTGGCATATATCCTTGTTCAAAGAATTTCAAAGTATCTCGGAGCGTGAGTTCTGGGTTAGTTAGATGAGTGTCCCGCTTTTTTAACATTATTAGTTCGTTAATGGCTTGGTGCAAAAATCCCAAGTCCTCTCCATTTTGGAGGCAATAGTCCTTATTCCCTGTTCGCAGCGGAGTATATGCACTATACGATATGTCTACACCCCACTCAGCGGCCTTTTTTGCCAAAGGCAATATTTCCCTTAGATTGGCTTTAGTTATAGCTGTGTTCAAAATAATATCCCGAAACTTAAGCTTTGCCAGCCGGGGAAGAGTTTGCTCCAAACGTTTATAGAGACCCGGCCGTCGTCGAAATTCATCATGCCGCTCATCAGGGAAGTCAAGGGATACAGAAAATTGATTCACCCCTGCTTCATGTAATTGCAGATAATTGCTCTCATTCAGCAGCACTCCGTTAGTAACAAGTATCAAGTATTGTACCCCACCTTGCTTGATAGCCTTGACTATGGCTGCGATATCCTTACGTAGAAGTGGCTCACCTCCAGAAATTTGCGCTGCAAGTGGCTTCAATCGTTGAGTTAAAGCTCTGTACTCCTCTGGTTTAATTTGCTTTTCATCCTTTATTAAACCTCCAAGGTCACAGTGATGGCAATTACAGTTACAGGAAAGTGTTACTTCATAAGAAACTACTATGGGGCGATTAGTTATATAGCTACTTATTCCCCCTCTGACAAGCTCAATCCCTTGTAATAGAGAAATATTTGCCATTCTCTGTAATAACCTTAATTTACTACTTGAAGCCGAGCACTACACAGTGATTAAGCCTTGATGAATATATTAACATTATCTTGTTCAAGGCCTTGCCTAAAATAGAGTCAGGATTGAACAAAGCCTTTAATTGCTCGTATGCATCCAGGTATTTTAACACCATTGTAAGTAGTATGGATAGGCTTATAAATCCTCTATAAGAGACAGAGGATATATTTTTGAACTCGGCATTCTGGAGGATATCCTTAAGAGTTGTTGTACTAAATTGGTTGATATGAAGCCTCTTTATATCCCACCACCTTTTCCTTAAGATCTTCGCTGGTATCCCCTCAATATTTGGAGTTGATACTGCTAGCAACCCTTCAGGCTTGAGTATCCTATGAACTTCTTTAAGAACTATGAGCGGGTATGGCACATGCTCCAGAACTTGCCATAGAGTAACTACATCGAAATGGTTTTCAGGAAACTGCAGTTCTTCAAAGGGCTTTGCTTCTACATCCAAGCCAAATTCCCTTCTCGCATATTCTGCCGCATCTTGTGATATTTCGATCCCTTTAATATTATACCCGGCCTTAGAGGCACTAAAGAGGAAGAAACCTTGGGCACAACCTATGTCTAAAAGGTTTGTGCCACTTGCATATTTTTGAATTAGGCGTACTTGGGATTTAGCAGTCCTTAAATAGCTTTCCCGTATAGTAGGAGCATGGGTATTCTTCGCCTTGCAGTAATACTCGTTGGTCTTGCTTACTCTCTCTATTGGATTCATATATATAAGATGACAATTCTTGCACTTGACATGCCTTCCCCATGCCTTTCCAGGTACCAGATAACCCTCCACACCTTCTTGAGAATCATGTCCTTCCATATTATAGTCAAAAAGCACATTAAAATCGTCTGGCTTCATATTAGACTCAAAGAGCACCTCAAAATCATTTTGCCCACAACTTGGACAGTTACGGTATTCAAAAAGTGAATCCATCTTACACAACTCTCAGAGATGTTCAGCTTTTTTATAAGCAGCAGCCACAGCCTTAAGAAGGAGGGAACGGAATCTCCCTTTTTCTAGCTGAAGAAGAGCCTCAGTAGTGGTCCCCCCTGGCGAAGTAACCATGTTCCTCAAATCAGCAGGGTGCTTGCCCGTCCTCTCAACAGTGCGAGTAGAGCCAAGTATGGTTTGTATCACCAATTCTTGGGCCATATCCCGAGGCAAGCCAATATGCACACCAGCGTCGATGAGTGCCTCGATAAAAAGAAAAACATAAGCCGGGCCACTGCCGCTTAAAGCAGTGGCCATACCTAAATATTTCTCATCAGCAACATAAATCTCTTTACCCAAAGCACCCAGCACAGTCTGAGCCAATTTTTTTTGCCTCTGCCCAGTCTCAGCAGTTGCTGTCCAGATAGTCATTCCCTCACCAATTTGCGCTGGCATATTAGGCATAGCTCGAATTACAGAGGAATGGTTTAAACCTTGGCATAAACTGGACAGAGTAGCGCCAGCTACTATAGATAGCACTAGCTGCTTGAGCGCTAAACCTTTTATCTCTTCCATTACCTGAGGCAGATTTTGGGGCTTCACTGCTAGAATAATCAAGTCGGCATTTGCCACAGCCCGTCCATTATCAACTGAAGTGCTAACTCCATATTCCCTGCTCAATAATTCACGCCGCACCGGACTGATATCACTAACTACCATGTCTTGTGGCACAGCCACCTTCTTTGCCAAAAGACATTTAACTATCGCTTCCCCCATAGCCCCTCCACCAATAAATGCTATCCTCAATTTTTTCTTTTCCCTGCTTCTTTGTTCTTCTATCATGATGCTATCACAATATTCACCACTCGCGTGGGGACATAAACAACTCTGGTAAGTTTTTTACCATCAATATAAGCCTTCACGCGCTCTCGACCCAGCGCCAACTCCTTAGCCTCGATTTCACTTATGGAAGCGGGTACAAGCACCTTATCGCGAAGTTTGCCATTTACCTGAATGACTAAAGTAATTTCTTCCTCCTTGGCTAGCTCTTCGTCATACTCAGGCCATGGTTGGTTATGGATACTATAAGGATGCCCAGTCCTGTTCCACAACTCCTCGGCAAGATGAGGAGCGGTGGGGGCAAGGAGAAGCAGAAAATAACCGATAGCTTCTTGCCATAAAGAACCTGACACCACCCCTCTCCCTTTAACCTTAGATAGGTAATTGCTGAATTCCATAAGGCTAGACAGCATGGTGTTGAAGCAGAATTTTTCCAAATCAGCAGTCACTTCTTTAATTGTCTTATGAGTTAAATGAAGGAATTCCTTCTCAGCATCAGAATCAACAGCACGACTAGCGTAGTCCGTTGTTACTAAGCTCCACACCCGGTTCAGCCAGCGGCTGATGCCCACAATGCCCCTATCATTCCATTCCCCCCCCAGCTCCCAGGGACCAATAAACATGAGATACCCACGAACGGCGTCAGCTCCTAACTCAGCTACATATTCGTCAGGGGCAATTACATTGCCTCTAGATTTGCTCATCTTGTCACCGCGATAAATTATGGTCCCCTGATTGAATAGACGAGTAAAGGGCTCATCAAAGTTGACCAGGTTCATATCCTTCAGCGCCTTGATGAAAAAACGAGCATAGAAGAGATGCATAACTGCGTGTTCAGCACCTCCAGTATACAAATCCACAGGCAACCAATATTTCACTTTGCTAGGACTGAAAGAGGCACCCCTGGTTTTGGGACTGGTATACCTCAAGAAATACCAGGAGGAACACATAAAAGTATCCATAGTGTCAGTTTCCCTTTGTGCTGGCCCAGAACATTTAGGACATGTGGTATTGACGAATAACTGGCAATATTTCAGAGGAGATTCCCCGGTAGGTTTAAATTCCGCATCAGGAGGAAGCAGAACAGGCAAATCCTCCTCGGGCACAGGGACTATGCCACATTTATTACAATAAATTATGGGGATGGGTGCCCCCCAATACCTCTGTCTGGAGATAAGCCAATCACGAAGGCGATAAACGACCGTCCGCTTGCCCCATCCTTTTTCCTCTAATAAAGCACAGATTGCCTCATATCCTTGTTCACTGGATAAACCGCTAAACTCCCCAGAATTCATCATTGTACCTGACCCAGCGTATGCTTCTGTCAATTCTTCACCTGTCCAACCTGGAGGAGCAATAACTGTTCGCACAGGTAGCTTAAACCGCCTGGCAAATTCCAAGTCTCGTTCATCATGAGCAGGCACTGCCATCACTGCTCCGGTGCCATAAGTTGGCAATACATAATCAGCAATCCAGATAGGCACTCTCTCTCTGTTAAGCGGATTGACAACGTAGCTTCCCAGAAAAACCCCTGTTTTTTTCCTACCCAGTGCCACCCGTTCGTACTCAGTTTGCCGCCGACACCAAGCAATATATTCATCTACCTCAGCTTTATACTCCGGGGCAGTCAATTGAGAGACTAAAGGATGCTCCGGAGCTAGGAGGAAGAAAGTCACCCCAAAAATAGTATCCGGGCGAGTGGTGAACACTCTTATCTCTTTCTGCTCTACCCCTTCATGCTCTAACCAGAAGGAAATTTCAGCGCCCTCACTCTTGCCCACCCAGTTCTTCTGCATTATCTTTATGCGTTCTGGCCAGTCCAGACGACTATGATCGAGGAGTTCTTCGGCGTATTTAGTAATTCTAAAGAACCATTGCTCCAGCTCTCTTTTAGTCACTGGCGTGCCGCACCTCTCACAAAAACCTTCCCCTACCACTTGTTCATTAGCCAACACTGTCTGACATCGGGGACACCAATTAACCGGCGCCTTAGCCCGATATGCCAGGCCAGCATGATAAAATTTAAGGAAAAACCACTGTGTCCATTTATAGTAACCCGGCAGGCAAGTAATTACTTCACGGTTCCAGTCATATATTGCCCCAATACTCCTGAGTTGCCGACGCATATTCTCTATATTTCTCATCGTCCAGTCATAAGGGTGAATTCCATGGCTGATGGCCGCATTTTCTGCTGGTAACCCAAAGGCATCAAAGCCCATAGGATGAAGCACATTGTAGCCTCGCATCCTTTTAAAGCGGGCGTAAACATCTGAGGGCGCCATGGCGTACCAATGACCAATGTGAAGGTCTCCTGAGGTATAGGGGAACATGGTCAGAGCATAAAATTTCGGGCGCCTACTATCTTTCTGTACCTTATAAATATGGTCGGCCGCCCACCTCTGTTGCCATCTATTTTCAATTTCACGAGGGTTATATTTCTGAGCCATACTTGCTAAAGTTTAACCTATGTCAGGGTGAATTAAAAGTCCTTCTCCACTACTGGAAATCAACATAGAAAGGGGAATTGTTAGTAGAGGAAGGTTAGCAATAGAATCGGGGAGGAATTTAAGACCTACAAGCTGGATTATACATTTTTCGGCGGGAATAGATTAATCCGCGCACCCTTATTAAGAGAATGCAAATATCTTCAGCGAGAAGCCCAGAAAATTTCCCAGAGGGTTTTCAATCTAAGATATGCAGACAAGGAAGCCTTGAACCACAGCCTTAGAGAAATAATAAACTCTCTGGTTTTTACCTTTTGAGATTATTCGCAAAAAGATATCGGAATACCTTGGGAAATAAATATCCCGTAAAAACCCACGCCTCTCACTTGTGGAGTTCACACAAACATATAGAGAGTCACTGCCAATGCGTGACTCCTCTCACCACCCCGTGACCGCGTAGAAATTTAGCGTTTCTCTATTCTGAATACTTTTGTGCCGCAGCTAGGGCAGACACCTTGTGTGGCTGGTCTGCGGTTCTTGAGCATAACACGCCTGGGGTTTCTTATCTCTACCTTTCTCCTGCACTTCATACAATAAGCTGTTGCCATCATGCCCTCCTTTTAATTTTGCTATACCTATATTGTTACTATAAGAATAAAGCTTTGTCAATACCTTTTGGGCTTTTCAAGCAAAGATTGTAAATTTTTAGCCATTTTAGCAAGCTAGGCAAGAGCCAAAAATTATTTAGGGTCGTGCTACGAATATACATGTGGCATTCTAGTTAAAATAAGCGGGTAGCAACTGCAATACTATATCGAATCGTTTCAGGCATTTCTCTTTTCCCAATACTGCCATGGTCTGAAATAGTGGTGGTGCCGCAGTACGTCCTGTAACAGCTACTCTTAACAAACCGAATAATTCTCCAGGGCTTAAGTTTAGCTCTGTGGCCAAAGGGCGCAGGATACCCTCAAGCGTAGTGGCATCCCAGGTCGTTACTTCTTCTAACTTTTGCGAAGCAATCATAATAGCCTTAGCAGCCGATTTGGCATCCAGTTTCCCTTTTAAAAGCAGGCCTGTATCATATTGCAGCTCGTCGAGGAAGAAAAAGCTAGCAAGCTGAGGAACCTCAGTCAGAGTTTTGGCTCGTTCTTGAATGAGTGGTAAAACCTGGCTGACGTAACTGTTATCCAATGGGCGGTCTACCGACTCTGGCAAATCTCTATCTAAAAATGGCATGGCTTGCCGGACAAATTCTCCTAGGTTTAGTTTGCGCAAATAAATCCCGTTCATCCATTCTAGCTTATCTTTGTTAAAGATAGCCGCTGTTTTGCCTACCCTTTCCAGAGAGAAGTGCTTTATTAATTCTTCTCGGGATAGTAACTCAGTTCGGTCATCAAGCGACCAACCCAAAAGCGCCAAGAAATTGATCATAACGTCTGGGAGGTATCCTTGCTTTTGATATTCGGTGATAGTGGTAGCACCGTGCCTTTTGGACAATTTAGCACGGTCAGGTCCCAGAATCATGGGCAAATGAGCAAATTGCGGAGCTTGCCAGTTTAGAGCTTGGTAAAGCAAAACATGGCGGGGAGTGCTGGAGAGCCATTCTTCGGCTCTGAGGACATGTGAGATAGCCATTAAATGGTCATCTACTACATTAGCCAGGTGATATGTGGGATAACCATCGGATTTGAGCAGGATGAAGTCGTCTAAGGTATCGTGTTTAAAAGTTAGCGGGCCATAAATTAAGTCGTAGAAATTGGTTTCGCCTTCCAGAGGTGTTTTAAAGCGAATCACGGGAGTAATACCTGTTGCCTCTAACCGAGTTCTTTCATGTTGTGTTAAATCTCGACAACGGCGATCGTATTTCGGTGGCTGTTTACGTTTTGCCTGTTCTTGGCGCATCGTCTCTAATTGCTCTGGAGAGCAGTAGCATAAATATGCATGACCCTCATCGAGCAAGCTGTGGGCGATTTCATGGTAAATAGGCAGTCGTTGTGATTGGAAGTAAGGCCCTTCATCCCAGTTTAAGCCCAGCCACCGCAAGCTATCCATGATTACCTCCACCGCGCCCTCTACCTTACGGGCAACGTCGGTATCTTCAATTCTTAAGATAAACTTGCCGCCATGGTGGCGAGCAAAAAGCCAGTTGAATAGAGCAGTCCTGATGTTGCCTAAATGTGGATATCCTGTAGGACTGGGTGCAAAACGAAGTCTAACCGATGTTTCCGACTCAGACTGCATTACGCTATATTTTGCGTGACTTAACCTTACTTAGAGAGAGTTTGATGTATCTTCCTTAACCGGTCCAGATATTTTTTAAGTCTCTGAGCAAGTTGCTCAACTTGATTCAGGGCATTTTCAGTATCTTCTATCTCAGTAGTTATCTTGAACAAAATTTCCTCCCGCCGCTGGCCTGCACCAGCCTCAAAATTAGACAATTCTCTTAGCTCAGCCTCCCCTAGCTTAGACAAGAAACTACTTTCTCTCCTCCCTTGCTCTTTAGCGAGTTCCTCATAAGACTTCATGTCATCAACTTCCTTTCTTTTATACCGAGGATACCAAATTTTAACATGGCTTGATATCTCAAACAAGACTTTGATTTGACACAGTTTATTACTGTCATTCTGAGGAGCCCAGCAAAGCGGGGCGACGAAGAATCTCGCGGATTCTTCGCTTCGCTCAGAATGACAGAGGAGTTACTAAACAACATTTGATTTAACACGGCACCTGCAGATGGTGCTGCTCCTTCAGCTGTTTATGCAAAATTTTGTTGTTTCTTATATATTAAGAGTCGGTGCTTTTTATTATGGTGAGTGACCCCGATGCCCCAGTTTAAAATAGTTTCCGATTTTCGTCTTACCGGCGACCAGCCTCAGGCTGTAGACAAACTGGTCGAGGGTTTGAACAAAGGTTACCAGGAGCAGACACTGCTTGGAGTCACCGGCAGTGGCAAGACCTTCACCATGGCTAACGTCATTGAGAGGATACAGAGGCCAAGTCTGGTTATTTGTCATAACAAGACTTTGGCTGCTCAGTTGGCAACCGAGTTCAAGGAATTCTTTCCCGAAGATGCTGTGGAGTACTTTGTCAGCTACTATGACTATTATCAGCCGGAGGCCTATATCCCCAGTACCGACCTCTATATTGAGAAGGAAACCGATATAAATGAGGAGATTGACAAATTACGGCATGCCGCTACCATGTCCCTCTTCACCCGCCGAGATGTAGTTATCGTTGCTTCGGTTTCCTGTATTTATAGTTTAGGCGCACCTGAGGAATATCATGGCTTTGCCATCACTATTGAAAGAGACAAACACTACAAGCGTGACAAACTAGTCCGCCATTTGGTGGATATGCAATATGAAAGAAATGATTATGATTTCACCAGAGGCAAATTCCGCATCCGAGGCGATACCTTGGAAATTCAGCCCGCATATCAAGAAACAGCCTTGAGAATCGAATTTTTGGGGGATGAGATTGAACGTATTGTGGAGGTTGACCCTCTAACCGGTGAAGTGCTGGCTCATCGTGATCAAGTGGATATTTACCCTGCAAAGCACTTTGTTACCTCTCACGAAAAGTTGCTGGCAGCAATCGAAGATATTAAGGTCGAGCTAGAGGAAAGATTAAGGGAGTTAAGGAACCAGGGAAAGCTACTGGAAGCCCAGAGGCTTGAGGCGCGGACCAATTACGATATTGAAATGCTTCAGGAGGTGGGGTACTGCACAGGGGTGGAAAATTACTCCCGGCATCTCCAGCGGCGGGCACCGGGAAGCACACCCTGGACTTTACTTGATTACTTTCCTGATGACTTTCTGTTGTTCATCGATGAATCACATATGACCCTGCCGCAGATAAGGGGCATGTACCACGGTGATATTTCTCGAAAGCAGACACTGGTTGATTACGGCTTTCGTCTCCCTTCAGCCCTGGATAATCGCCCATTGAATTTTAAGGAGTTTAACAACCACGTCAACCAGGTTATTTACGTCTCTGCTACACCCAAGCCCTATGAATATGAGCGCAGCCAACAAGTAGTGGAGCAATTGGTCCGCCCCACCGGTTTACTGGAGCCTACCGTGGAGGTTAAGCCAGTTAAGGGGCAAATTGATGACCTTATTTATCAGATAAAAAACAGGGTAGCTAAGGGAGAGCGTTGTTTAGTGACTACCTTGACCAAGCGGATGGCAGAGGAATTAAGCGACTACTTGAAGGAGATGGAGATTAAGACTCATTACCTGCATTCGGAGGTAGAAACTTTAGAGCGGGTGGAGATTCTCCGTGACCTCCGCCTTGGCGTCTATGATGTGGTAGTAGGCATTAATCTGCTTCGTGAAGGATTGGACTTACCTGAGGTGAGCCTGGTGGCCATACTCGATGCCGACAAAGAAGGCTACCTCAGGTCTGAGGAGGCGCTCATTCAGACGATGGGGCGTGCTGCCAGGCACATAAATGCCCATGTCGTAATGTATGCTGATACCGTTACTCAATCCATGCAGAAGGCGATAGAGGAAACCGGCCGCCGCCGCCAGGTTCAGGAAGCTTACAATAAGGAGCACGGCATAACTCCGCAGGGAATAAGAAAGGCAATTAAAGATATAACTGAGAGAGTTCAAGCAGTAGCCGAGACAAGGGTTCCCTATGCGGTTACTCCTATTTCCAAGGAAGAAATGGCTCAACTTATCAAGCAACTGGAATCCCAGATGAAAGCAGCAGCCAAGAATCTGGAGTTTGAAAAAGCTGCTATGATTCGCGACCGCATTATCGAATTAAGAAAAGACGAGGAACTAGTTTCGCCCCTGATGAAACGATAATTGGGCAGTCGTTCACCGGGAGTTGGATCCACCTGAGGTTACCACTTTGTCCTTCTTGTTAGGGAAATCGACCCATTTCGCCTTGCGTCCCACTATAGTCTGGGATGATAAGCGACCCTACCCCACTGGCGACCAGTCGGAATAGAAGACTGTAGAAACAGTGCCAGCGCTTTATATCAGGTATCCGGCCAACAAGTGCTACTGAACAGGTAGGACTAAAGTAACGGAATAACCGGTACAAATGGGTGATTGACGCCTTCCAACGTACGAGTCTATATTGATAGTATAGTTTGGCATAGTTGAGTAGTTTTATGAGAGGAAGATATGCCTGTTGTTATTAATGACCGGACCTATTACAGAACAGTCGAGGTTTGCCGGATGGTCGGCATCAATAGAAATACCCTTTTCAAGTGGTTGAAAGACGGGGTATTTTCCGACGTCGAATACCGGGACTGGCGGGGGTGGAGACTATTCACCACAGCTCAATTGGAGACCATTAGAATGAGGACCAACCACGTTACCACGATAAGTCGGAACTGCTAGGGAAGTGGACATATGAGATCAACGGTCGAACGAACAGACGTAAAAGAGTTGCTCAAGATTATGGGCGAGAAATCGCCGGTCGGAGTTTGCATCATACAGGATGGAAAATTTTGCTATGTCAACTCCAACTTCCTATTCGCCATTGGCTATACAGCAGACGAATTGATGGGGAAGGATCCTTTGGAGTTTATCGTTCCCGAAGATAGGGAGATGGTCAGGGAAAATGCCATTAAAATGCTGAAGGGAGAGCTCCTTTCGCCATATCAATTCAGGGTGATTTGTAAGAACGGCAGCATCAGGTGGGTTATGGAGACAGTTACCTCCATCCAGTACCATGGGAGACGGGCAGTCCTAGGGAACGATATGGATATCACCGAACGCAAGTGGACAGAGGGCCAGATTCGGGAAAGTGAGAGGCATTACCGCCTGCTCGCTGAAAATGCCGAAGACGTCATCTGGACTGTGGATATCGCTTGTCCGACACGCCTCACTTATATCAGCCCCTCGGTGACGCGCCTCTTAGGATATAGCGTAGAAGAGAGTATGACTAAGGAAATGGAAGTGATTTTCACGCCTGCCTCATTTAATAGTGCCATGAAGGCACTTGCAGAAGAGATGGCTGGTGAACAAAAAGAACATGCTGGCCGGCACAGGTCTAGAAGGCTGGAGTTGCAATTGAGGCACAAGAATGGCTCGGTAGTTGATGTTGAGGTCAATTTCTCTTTCATACGTGGGGCTAATGGGCAAAAGGGTGAGATTCTGGCGGTGGCTCGAGATATCACCGGGCGCAAGCAGATGGAAGAGGCACTAAGGGAGAGCGAAGAGAGGTACAGAGAGCTTGCCAACAGCATCACCGACGTCTTTTTCGCAATGGACGAGCATTTGAGATATACCTATTGGAACAAGGCATCGGAAATTTTGACAAGAATTCGGGCGGTGGATGCGATTGGGAAACCCCTCCGGGAAATTTTCCCGGACACGCCTGGGGTGAGAAAGGCGGAAAAGGTGTACCGTAAAGTGGCGAAGACGCAGCAGCCCCAGACTTTCGTGAACGATCTTGATATTAATGGCAGGCACTACATCTTTGAAATCAGCGCTTATCCCTCCCGAGGTGGCATCTCGGTTTTTGCCAAAGACATCACTGAGCACAAGCAGGCAGAAAAGGCGCTGAGGGAGTCTGAGGAGCGGTTCCGTTCCATTGTGGAGAATTCTCAGGCCGGGATAATAATTTTGGATGACGCCTATCGATGCGTATATGTGAACGACGAGCTGTACCGAATCTCAGGATATCCTCGCGAGGAGGTCATTGGGCAGGACTTCCGCCAATTCCTCGACGAGGAGAGCAAAGAGTTCGTCACCGAACGATATAGGGGAAGGCAGCGGGGGGAGGAAGTTTCTCCCCGGTATGAGTTCAGTATTGTCAAAAGAGACGGCCAGAAGCGGCGTGTGGAAATCAGCTCGACTGTTATTGAGGATTCGGCGGGGGGAGTAAAGACGGTGGCTCAGATTCTGGATATCACCGAGCGTAAGCAGGCAGAGGAAAGGCTAAAAGAGTCTGAACAGAAATACCGCCTGCTATTCGAAACTTCTCTGGATTATATCGCCCAGATAGATAGAGAGGGAAGATATCTTGCTGCGAATCCTGCGACGGCAAAAAGCCTGGGAGTTCCCTTGGAAGAACTGATTGGCAAGACAATATTCGAAGTGCAGCCGCAAAAGGTTGCGCAGCACCGATTGATGATATTGAGAAAGGCTTTGGATGAATGGCAACCCCAAATTTTTGAGGATGAAAGAGCGGGAAGATACTTCCACCACGTATATATCCCCACGAAAATTTCAGAACAAAAAGAGGTTGTCCAGATGATTGCAAGGGACATCACCGACCGCAGGAAAATGGAGGAGGCACTGCGGCAAAGCGAGGAAAAGTATAGAGCTTTGTTCGATAGCTCAGTCATCGGCATGTTTGTTATGGACGCCGAAACTATGAAAATAGTGATGTGTAATCGAGCCGCTGCGAAGATGTTTGGATTTAGTTCTGTAGAGGAAGCCATTGGAATAAATCCGCTTGACTTCGTTCTTCCGGAGTACAGGGAGAAAGCTCTCGAAATTGCTATGAAGGAGCTGTTTGAACAGGATTTGCGGAGGACTCACGAGTATCGGGTGGTAAATAAAGATGGTAGAGAAGGATGGGTAAGTGTGACGGGTGCGAGGATCATGCTTGAGGGCAAATTAGCGGGTCTAGTTTCGATTACAGACATCACCGAGCGCAAGCAGGCAGAGGAAGAACTAAGTAAGAGCCAGGCCCACCTATCCAGTGCCGTGCAGATGGCGCATCTCGGACCATGGGAATATGATGCAATAAACGACCTGTTTATTTTCAATGATGCCTTTTATGAGCTGTTCCACACCACCGCTGAGGAGGTTGGCGGATATACCATGTCATCCGCCGAGTACGCAAGGCGTTTTGTCTACCCCGAGGATGCACATCTTGTTGGCGAGGAAGTCCGCAAAGCCCTCCAAGCCGATGATCCCAATTTCAGCAGGCAGCTCGACCATCGAATTATTTACGCAGATGGTGAGGTTGGATATATTTCCGTGCGCCTTTTCATCGTCAAAGATGAAACTGGAAGCACAGTCAGAACTTACGGAGTAAACCAGGACATCACCGAGCGCAAGAGGATGGAGGAAGCATTGCGACAAAGCGAGGAAAACTATCGAGCTTTGTTTGATAGCTCGGTCATCGGCACGTTTGTTCTGGACGCTGAAACCATGAAAGTAGTGATGGCTAATCAAGCCGCTGCGAAAATATTTGGATTTAATTCTGCGGAAGAAGGCATTGGACTAAATCCGGTTGACTTTGTTCTTTCGGAGGACGAGGAGAGGGTTCTTGAGGTTATTGTGAAGGAGCTGTTTGAACAGGACTTGCGGCGGACTAACGAATTTCGGGCGGTGACCAAAGATGGCCGGGAAATATGGATAAGTGCGATGGGTGCGAGGATTATGCATGAGGGCAGATTAGCGGCTTTAATTTCTTTTACAGACATTACTGAGCAAAAACGGCAAAATGAGCAGCTTATGACGACTGACCGTCTGGCTTCCCTTGGCGAACTGGCAGCCGGCACCGCCCACGAACTTAACAACCCGCTCACGAGCATTATTGGTTTCTCCCAGTTACTCATGGAAAAGGAGGTCCCTGACGGCATTCGCGAGGACCTGAAGCTTATCTACAGCGAGGCTCAACGTGCCGTCAATGTGACAAAAGATCTCCTTGCCTTTGCCCGAAAGCACGCATCCTTGAAGCAGCGTAACCAGGTAAATAACATTATCGAGGACGTGCTGGAATTACGGGCTTATGAACACAAAGTAAAGAGTATCGAAGTCGAGAGACATCTTGCCCCAAACCTTCCCGAAATCATGGTTGACTATTTCCAGATGCAGCAGGTTTTCATGAACATCATTATCAACGCCGAATATTTTATGACTGAGGCGCATAACAAGGGAACCCTGACCATTACCACCAAAAAACAGAACAATACCGTGAGGATTTCAATTACTGATGACGGCCCGGGTATTCCACCGGAAAATCTGAAGCAGATATTCGACCCCTTCTTCACCACCAAAGAAGCAGGCAAGGGGACCGGGCTTGGTTTGAGCATCTGCCACGGGATAGTGACCGAGCACGGCGGGCAGATATATGTCAAGAGCCAGCTGGGTAAGGGAGCCACCATTTTTGTCGAACTACCCATCAACGTTCGCGACCATATTAAGAGTATGCTATAAAACAAGCTGACGCCAACGAAAAAAGTATTTTAGTGATTAAAGATGAAAAGGAGCTAAAAACAGTGACCAAAAATGTCTTGGCCGGGAAGGAGTAAGGGTATGCCTAAGCAGCGGGAAACATTGCTTATCGTCGATGATGAAGTTGCAATCAGGAGGCTCATTATCCAGAAATTATCAGGAGAAGGCTACCAGTGTGAGGAAGCAGATGATGCTGAGCAAGCTCTGAACATACTGGCAATCAATCCGATTGCTCTGGTTATGCTGGATGTAAGGATGCCCGGTAAATCAGGAATCGAACTCCTCCCGGAAATAAAGGCAGGCTACTCTGATACAGCGGTTATTATGGCTACGGCTGTTAATGATATTAATGTTGCCATTGAGTGCCTGAAGCAGGGGGCTGACGACTACATCTGCAAGCCTTTTAACCTGGAGGAGGTTTCCTTGAGCGTCCAGAGAGCTCTCGAGAAGAGACGCCTCAAGCTCGAGATCAGGGAGTATCAGCAATACCTGGAGGAAAGGATTGAGGAGCAGACGGGAGAGATTAGAAAACTTTTCCTGGGCGCCATTGAGGCACTGGTATCTGCCCTCGAAGCTAAGGACAAGTACACTGGTGGACATTCCCGCCGGGTAACCGAGATAGCATTAGCTTTGGGCAATGAACTTGGTCTATCCGCACAGGATATGGAAGACCTGCGCTGGGGAAGTTTACTGCACGACATCGGGAAGATTGCAGTTGACCAGGTTATCCAGAATAAGCCCGACAAGCTGACCCGTGAGGAGTACGAGCACATTATGACTCACGTTCATGTCGGCGCCGAGATTGTGCGGCCGGTGGTTAATGGGAAAATAACCGAGATGATTGAGCACCACCATGACCATTATGACGGCAGCGGACTTCATCAAGTTATAGCGGGCGATAACATACCGTTGGGAGCCAGAATCCTGGCTGTAGCCGATGCCTTTGATGCTATGATATCCGACCGACCGTATCGGTCAGCGATGTCCATCACGGAAATTGTAGACGAAATTAAGCGTTGTGCTGGCACTCAATTCGATCCAGTTGTCGTCACTGCATTCCTTAATACAGTCGGAATGACGACGACATAGGCTCGAAGCCTGCAAAGCGGTGCACCTGATAGTCATCCTCGGGGAATATGTAGACTTCAATGCACAATAATACCCTGTCATTGGCTAAATTCCAAATCCCAAAATCCAATCTCCAAACAAATCCAAATATCAAAATTCTAAACGTTTTGATCATTGGTATTTGGATGAGAAGAATGAAATTTTCCTTTCTTTTGTTTAGGATTTGGTGCTTGGGACTTAGGATTTTCCCTTCAGAGATTGCTTCGTCGCTATCGCTCCTTGCAATGACGAAAAAGAAGTGTCACTAGGATACTGAACGAGGACAGTATCTTGACACATAAGCTGACTCATGGTGATAATTGTGATGTATGGCTGGTAGCCTAGGTGAAGACGTAGAGAAATTAAGACGAAGTCTTAATGATTTACCTCAGCCCCAGGTAGAGCCTCCGCTTATAATGGTCAGTGGCTTGCCAGGCACGGGTAAGTCTTTTTTCTGTCGCAAGCTAGCTGAAAGGTTGTCTTTTCTCATCTTAGCAAGCGATACTTTGCGAAAAATCCTATTCCCTTTCCCCCAGTATAAGGAAAATGAAAATAAGCGGCTTTTCTCGGCTTGCCATGTTCTCATCGAAGAACTTTTAAGGAAGGGAATACCTGTCATTTTTGATGCCACAAACCTGCTGGAGCACCATCGAGAATATTTTTACCGTGCTGCAGAAAGAGCCGGGGCAAAGCTCATCCTGGTCTGGGTTGAAGCTCCCACTGAAGTGGTGCGGCGACGCCTGCTGGCCCGAAAAGAAACAGTTATGCCTCAGTATGACTCGGAAGCCGGGTGGGAGGTGTATAATAAAATGAAGCCTCGAAGGGAAAAGATTTCTCGCAATCACCTTGTTGTTGATACCTCGCAGGATATTACTGCCGTAATCGATAGGATTGTGCGGGCGGCAAAGAGATAAGAGCAAAATTTCCTTTAATAACCTCTTCAATTCTTCATCCAAATAAAGTAAAATAAATGTTCTAAAATTTACATATTTTAAGGAGGCGGATTTTGGAGATTAAAATTATAGCTGGAAACATAGCTCAAATCGAAGCCGATGCTATTGTAGTAAACCTTTTTGAAGATGTGGAACAACCGGACGGCGCTACCGCTGCTGTGGATAAAGCTTTAGACGGGGTTATTAGTTCTCTCATCAGTCGAGGTGAGATTAAGGGTAAGTTTGGGGAGGTTAGCATTATCCATACGTTTGGGAAACTCTCAGCAGCGATGGTTGCTGTTGCCGGGTTGGGCAAGCGCCAGGATTTCAATGTGGACAAAATTCGCGGGGTGGCCGGAGAATTTTGCCGGGCATTGCGTAAATTGAATTGCCACAAGATAGCTACAATGCTACATGGTGCTGGCATAGATGGTATTGAGCTTGAAACTTCAGCTGAATCAATAGCTGAAGGTGCTCTTCTCGGGCTTTATAGTTTCACTAAATATAAGAAGCCTGAATATGAAGATATCGAAGAAATGCTGGTAGTGGTAAGAGAGAAGGAAAAAGTCCCAATCCTGGAGTTGGCCATTGGCAAGGGAAAGCTGGTAGCTGAAGCTACCAGCTTGGCTCGGGATATGGTTAATGAACCAGCTAACTACATGACACCTAGCCAGATGGCTGAAGTAGCTAAAGACATAGCTAGCAAATATAATTTAGAGTTCAAAGTCTTCGACCGAGAGGATATGGAGGCGATGGGCATGGGAGCACTCTTGGGGGTGGCGAAAGGAAGCAACCAGCCGCCCAAGCTAATAACTCTCAGCTATAAAGGAGATGAACGTTCTGAAAAAGCCGTTGGCTTTCTGGGCAAGGGCATAACTTTTGATTCTGGAGGAATCTCCATTAAATCATCGGAAGGGATGAATGAGATGAAGGATGACATGGCTGGTGCTGCTGCAGTTATGACAGCACTTGGGGCTATTGCTCAGTTGAGGCCGAAAATTAATGTCACCGCCATTATTGCGGCTACTGAGAATTTACCCAGTGGCACCGCCTTGAAACCAGGTGATGTACTGAAGGCTATGAATGGCAAGACCATAGAAGTGATAAGCACCGATGCCGAAGGAAGGCTTACCTTGGCTGATGCCCTGAGTTATGCTCAGAAGCTTGCTTTATCTCCTCTGATAGATTTGGCTACTTTGACCGGAGCCTGTCGTGTTGCTTTAGGTACTCTTTATAGCGGGCTCTTTGGCAATGACCAGGACTTAGTGGATAAAGTCCTCAAAGCTGCGGAAAAGAGCGGCGAAAGAATGTGGCAAATGCCCATGCCCGAGGAGTATAAAGAGCAAAACAAGAGCGAAATTGCCAATGTTAAGAATACCGGCAACAGATATGGTGGAGCCATCACCGCTGCCCTCTTTCTGGCTGAATTTGTTGCCAATATCCCGTGGGTTCATATTGATATAGCTGGCACTGCTTTCTCGACGAAGGAGAGTGGCTACATAGTAAAAGGGGCTACTGGGGTTGGCGTCAGAACTTTAATCGAATTAGCTTTGAGCGCAGCAAAGAGTCAGGAGGCTATATGAAAATAAAATGGGTAGGTCATGCTTGTTTTTTGATTACCTCTAGAGATGGGCTAAGAGTAATTACCGACCCTTATGCTGTGGGTGGAGGTATTAATTATTCTCCTATCAAGGAAATTGCTGATGTCGTTATAGTGAGCCATGACCATAGCGACCACGGTAACGTTTCTGCAGTACAAGGGAAACCTGAAGTAGTTAAGGGTAGCGGCAAAAAAACTGCCAAAGGCATTCAGTTTAAGGGCATCGCCGCTTATCATGATGCTTCTCAAGGCAAACAAAGAGGACCTAACACCATCTTTTGTTTCACCATGGATGATATAAGACTTTGTCACCTGGGTGATTTAGGGCATGTGCTCAGTCCAGAGCAGGTCACTGAAATTGGTGCGGTGGACATACTATTTATTCCTGTAGGTGGCTTCTATACCATTGATGCTTCTGTAGCTAGCCATGTATGTGGCCAGTTAAAGCCGAAAATAGTTATTCCCATGCATTTTAAGACGCCCAAGTGTGCCTATCCTATAGATGGTGTTGAGGATTTCCTTCAGGGCAAGAAAAATGTGAGAAAGGTAGATGGTAGTGAAGTGGAGTTCGAGCGCGAAAAGCTTCCGTCTGCCACCGAAATCATGCTATTGCAATCGGCTTTGTAGCTATTGAAATTTGGTCGTTGATATGAAGTCACTGATTGTCAAAGATTCGGATTTTGTGTTTACTCCTCCTCCTCAGCTTGCCTGGGCAAGACGAGTTTTAATCAAACCCTGTGCTGGTTACCCCTTGCCGTACCCTGTAACTACAAGTCCCAAACTACTGAGTAGTATTATTAAAGGTATCAGAAAGGTCAGTAATGCAGATATCATCATTGCTGATGGGACTCCCGGCGGTGAATCAATTTACCCAATATATCAGGCTTTAGGATATAATTTTCATCACGTTCTTATGCTCGATATCAGGGATTCCATTTTTATAGAGGTTCAGAATCCTTTATCTCAATTCTACACTGTGGAAAGTTTCTGGGTACCCAATGTAGTGTTGCGCAGCGACTTCTTGATCAGCGTTACCCCCTTCAAGGTTTGTGGTCGCTCCGGCCGCTTCAGTGTCGCAAACCTTTTGAGCCTATTGCCGGTGAGCAAGTATCAAAAGGGTAAGTTGGGTGGATGGGGAACTCTATATGAATTAGGCATTGAGAAAGTCCTTGCTGACCTCTACTTTACCTTGCCCTTCGATCTGGGCATTATTGAAGCCCATCAAAAGTTCTTCTACACTGATGACCCCACGAAAGGGGAAGTGGATGATTATGGGAAAATCTTGGTTGGTGAACCCCATGAAATTGATCTTGAGGCTTCTCAGATAGCTGGAGTTGACTGCGAGCACTTAAGACTGATTAATGAGGGCAGGGTTCAACTTGAGGACTGAGAAATTCAAAAAGCAAAAATAAAGGCGCAAAAATCAAGAAGTTTTGCATTTTGAGTTGTTATTTTGATTTTTAAATTTTCTCAATATCTTATATTAAAGTTGGTGAACTGCCCTGAATAGTCCGACCAATCTATTTCCACTCTCTTGACACGGGCTCCCGGCGGGCCCGCCTTAAGTTGCTCTAGTAGTTTATCCAACTGTGGTTTCTCTCCTTCAGCTTGAACTTCTACGGCATCGCCGCTGGCAAGATTGCGAACATACCCTCTTAAACTTAGCCTCCTGGCTACATTTTGGACAAAGTAGCGAAAGTAAACGCCTTGCACACGCCCATAAACTGTAGCGGAAAGATGTGCCACATCAGCCATTTCATCTTTCTCAGCCATCTCTACCATTTCAAGCTGTCCCTGTCACTCCGAGCGAATGTGAAGAATCTCTACGGGATAGGCTTTATCCAGCCGACTTAGCCCTGCTTCCTGAGCTAAGGATAATGCCTCATGAAATTCTGCAGATGATATTCGCCGCCCTAAACTTGGAATTTCCAAAGCCTTGTAGCAGGGATGGTATTGAGCCATGATATTGACATAGGTGCTGCGGGAAATTTCTTTGCTGAGGAAATTCACTATTCCTTTTGTTCCTGCCAAATCGTGGGGTAAAACCAAGTGGCGAACCAGGAGTCCTCGTTGAGCCACTCCCTCCCCGTTTATCTCCAGGTCACCTGTTTGCCTGTGCATTTCTTTGATTGCTGCTTTATTTACCTGAGGATAGTTTTCAATGCCTGACAATTCTCTAGCAGTCTCCTCATCGTCGTATTTCATGTCAGGCATATAAATATCGATAATGCCGTCGAGTATCCTCAAGGTCTCCACCGAGTCATAGCCACCGCTGTTGTATACTAAGGGGAGATGTAAGCCTGACTCCACTGCTAGCTCCAATGCTTCTAGAATTTGAGGAACTACGTGAGTTGGGGACACCAAGTTTATGTTGTGGCATCCTTTAGCTTGAATGGAGAGCATTATGTAAGCTAGCTTTTCTTTGCTCACCTTCTGACCTTCGCCTAGCTGGCTAATGGAATAATTCTGGCAGAATAGACATCTAAGGTTGCAGTTAGTGAAAAATATAGTGCCTGAACCATGTTTACCCACCAATGGGGCTTCCTCGCCGAAGTGAGGCCCATAGCTGGACACTATTGCTTCGCGGGGAGTGCGGCACTTGCCTACATCGCCAGCCAGGCGATTCACACTACAGCTGCGAGGGCACACGGAGCAACTCTCCAGCAAAGATACAGCCGCATCTACCCGTTCCCTCAGCTTGCCACTACAGTAAAGCTCCCGGTAAGCTGCCAACTATCTATTCCTCGTATTCCTCAGCAGGCTTCCTCTTCTTCTTGATTACCTCTACCTCCAGCTGTGGCACGAGTTCCGAAATCGGTTTGCTTTTCTGCGCCCCCTTCTTGGGTTTCTTTGGCTCTCGCCGTCTATAATCTCGTCTACCCATGGTTACACCTCAGTTTTTCCCAAGCTGCTCTTGCTGCTTGACTCTCAGCAACTTTCTTACTCCTTCCTGTCCCCCTGCCTAATGCCTCCCCTTCGACCACGATTTCGGCGGTAAATTGCTTGCTGTGGTCAGGACCAGTAGCTTCCACCAAACGGTAAACTGGCGTTGGCCTCTTTTGCCCTTGGATGAACTCTTGCACTAATGCCTTGTAGTTTGGGGTTGTCTTCCCTGTCTTTATTTTTCCCAGTTCCGGCTTGAGCTGTCTGAGAATAAATCTCCGGGCTTTGTCTAGCCCCTGGTCTAAATATAAGGCACCGACTAGTGCTTCCATAGCGTTTGCTAAGTTGCTCGCCTTCGTCCTTCCTCCATTTGCTTCCTCCCCCCGTCCTAACAAGAGCCAGTCACCAAGCTTGAGCGAAGAAGCTAGTTCAGCCAAAGTATCACGGCAAACTAGAGAAGCACGGAGCTCAGTTAGCTCTCCCTCGGTTAGTTTGGGAAACTCTTCATACAGCTTTTCCGTTACAATGAAGTTAAGTATAGCATCACCCAGAAATTCTAAGCGCTCGTTGCTAGGCCAGGCGAAGTCGGGATTTTCGTTAGAATAAGATGAATGCACGAAAGCCTGCTCCAGTAAGGACTCCTGGAGGAAAGATATTCCTAGGTTCTTCTGGCAATCGTTCCAATCAATCATTTCGGAATCAAGTATAGCAACAAGGCTTAGCCAGCTCAACCTGTTATGCTCCTATAAATGCTCGTGCTGTCAGGTAAACAGTTGTCTCCAGCTAGCCGACGTACTTGACGTTGCGATTTCCAACGTTACACGGAAAAGAATTTTGGAGACTGAAAGACTTGTATGCCCGTCAGCTGATCTGGGCACAGATTCGGGGAATGCGCTGAGACCATGGCTTTGCCTTTTCCAGTTGACTGGCCAAACGGAATAACGTGGCTTCGTCACCATATCGGCCAACAAATTGCATGCCAATAGGCAGCCCCTCATCGTTCCAGTAGAGTGGGACTGACATGGCTGGCTGACCTGTAACGTTAAACAGCGGTGTGTAAGGCATGAACCCGAAGACGTGTTGGGCAAGGGCGTCTATTCCGCTGAGCCTGTTAATCAACCCACCGGCATTGAGTCTACCCAGCAATTTCAGGGCCACAGCTCTTGTCCCCTTCGGCTGGAGTGCACCTGTGAGCAGGGGTGGCATGGCCAGCGTTGGAGTCAGCAGGACATCGTACTTTCTAAAAAACTCACCAATTTGCCGAGCTGTAAGTTGGGCCAGGTTAAGAGACCTGGATAACTCAGGTGCCCGGCACTGCCTGCCAAGCAAGCCGAGTGCCCATGTGCTGGGTTCAAAATCCTTAAACGAAGCTTTGCGATTCAATAGCACCTCGGCCTCCTCAATTGTGGCTCTGGTTTCGACACAAATTATCGTCATAAAGGCCTTAGCAAAGGCTTTATTGTCGAATTGAGGTGCTGCTTCTACTACCTCATGGCCGAGGTCCTGGCATAGCCTAGCCGTCGCCTCTAGTCCTTTCACACAGTCTTTGTCGACAGTGCCACCAAGAAAAGGCTCTGAGGTAAAGCCAATTCGCAGCTTTCCCGGATCCGTGCTAACTTCACTGAGGAAGGGATGGGCTGGCGGCACAGCATAGTAAGGAGCTCCGATATCTGGTCCGGCAGTGGCATCAAGCATGGCAGCGCTATCACGAACCGAGCGGGTTAAAACGTGGTCACAAACCAAGCCACGCCAGGCCTCGCCAAAATCGGGGCCTATTGGGTTGCGACCCCGCGTCGGCTTGAAGCCAAACACACCGCAGCAAGAGGCTGGTATGCGGATGGAACCACCACCGTCAGAGGCATGAGCCAAGGGGACTATCCGCGCGGCTACAGCGGCAGCCGAACCACCACTGGAACCACCTGGAGTGCGGCTCAGATCCCAGGGATTGTTGGTCGGGCCAAACAGCTCTGGCTCGGTTATCGGCACCAGCCCGAACTCCGGAGTGTTAGTCTTGCCAACAACGATGATGCCAGCTGCCTTAAACCGCTTGACCAGCTCACTATCATGGTCTGGTATGTAGTCTTTAAGAAACCGACTCCCGTTAGACAGGGGAACTCCGGCATAAGCCGTCAGGATATCTTTCATCAGGAAGGGAACACCCTTGAATGGACCATCTGGCAGGTCTCCATCGGCAGCTTTTCGAGCCAGTTCATACATCTTGTGAATCACTGCGTTGATCTGTGGATTGAGCTTTTCGATACGACTTATTGCCTCTTCAACCAGCTCGCTCGGCTTGATCTCTTTCTTTTGCACAAGCTCAGCCAGACCGAGACCATCATACTTGTCATAGTCACTGAAGCCGCTCATCATAACCCTCCTTGCTATCTGTCACAGAGGCTGTTCAAAAAATATAGTTGCCCAATTCATTGGGCGATTGTGTTTGATGAATCAAGCAGCTACAAAAATCTAGAAACATCATATCACTTCGAACTGCGCCATGACAATCACCTGTTATCGAGGCTTGGCTCACATAATAAAGAGCTAACGTTTGTCTTTGGTCAGGGAAGCATCTCATCACTCTCACGCGGTATATTTCCATTAAATTAGACCCTGTGTTGTCCTCCGATGTCCAGCATCTGTCGCTCTTGGGGGCTTTTTCCCCGCAATGCTATAATAGGTCCTGAGTCTTCATGGATATTTTAGCCACGCTTAATCCTGCCCAGAAAGAAGCTGTGGAGGCCATCGAAGGGCCTGTACTTATCCTAGCGGGACCCGGCAGCGGCAAGACCAGAGTGATTACCCATCGAGTCGCTTATCTGGTTAAGCTCTGCGGCGTTAGTCCTCACCACATCATGGCGGTTACCTTTACCAACAAAGCCGCCCGAGAAATGAGAGAGAGATTGGAACAACTCCTGGGACAGGCTGTAGAATCTTTGACTTTAGGCACCTTTCACGCCATTTGTGCTCGAATTCTCCGTCGTGAGGGCAAAGCTATCGGGCTTGAATCGAGTTTTGTTATCTATGATGAAAATGACCAGTTGAGCTTGATGAAACAAGTTCTGGAAGAACTGAATCTTGACCCCAAACAATATGCTCCTCAAGCTCTACGCTCAACTATCAGCGCTGCTAAGAGCCGTCTCATTAGTCCGAAAGACTACGCCCAGTGGGTCAATAGCTATTTTGAAGAGATAGTCCACAGGGTGTATCAGAGATACCAAGAATTGCTTAGCCAGGGTCAGGCAGTGGATTTCGACGACTTACTGATGAAAACGGTGCAGTTGTTCCACGACCATCCTCAAATCCTCAACAGATACCAGTCAAAGTATGTTCATATTTTGGTTGATGAATTTCAGGACACCAACATTGCCCAGTATGAGCTGATGAAGCAGTTGGCAGGAAAATACCGTAATCTGTGCGTGGTCGGCGACCCTGACCAATCTATTTATTCCTGGAGATTTGCTGATCTACGTAATATCCTGAGCTTTGAGAAGGATTACCCCGAAGCCAAAGTGGTATTTTTGGAGCAGAATTATCGCTCCACCAAGACAATCTTAGAGGTAGCTGCAGACGTTATCTCAGCCAATGTGCTGCGCAAGCCCAAAAAGCTATGGACGACAAACGAAGACGGAGCTTCGGTAGCCGTTATTGAGAGTTATAATGCCGAGGAAGAAGCCCAATCCGTGGTCAACGAGATAGAAAAGCAGATTGGTCAGGAGCAAATATCCCTCAAGGATTGCGCCGTCATGTATCGGGTTAATGCTCAATCACGGGCCTTAGAGGAAACTTTCTTGAGGTATGGTGTGCCTTATAAGCTTGTTGGCGGCACTCGTTTCTACCAGAGGCAAGAAATTAAGGATATTATCGCTTACCTTAGGGTCATCCATAATCCACAGGACAATGTCAGTTTGACTCGAATCATAAATGTGCCTGGCCGAGGCATTGGACAAAAGACCATTAGCACGCTTCAATCCTGGGCAAAGGCTCATAATACCTCCCTTTTTGAGGCCGTCAAACAAGTGAGTCAGGATGTCATTGCGAGTCCCGACTCTGTCGGGACGAAGCAATCTCTTCCATTGCGTATTATACAGGCACTGGCCGGATTTGAGGCTCTTATGGCTAAGCTCACTGCCCAGAGCCATGAGCTAAGCCTTTCTGGTCTAGTGGATGATATGCTGGAACGCACTGGATATAGAGAATATATTCTGGATAAGGAAGATGGGGAGGAGAGGTGGGAGAACATAGTGGAGCTGCGCAATGTCGCCAGCGAATATGATAAGCTCGACACTGAAGAGGCTCTAGCTGCATTTCTGGAAAAAGTGAGCCTGGTATCAGATATAGATGAACTGGATGAAAAAGCTGATGCTGTGACTCTGATCACCTTGCATCAGGCTAAAGGATTGGAGTTTCCCGCAGTTTTTATTGTTGGTCTGGAAGAAGGGATTCTTCCCCACAGGAAATCGTTCGACGACCCGGAACAAATGGAAGAAGAGAGGCGTCTTTGCTATGTAGGAATAACCAGAGCTAAGAAGCGACTCTACCTTTTGCGCAGTTACCGTCGAAGCTTATTTGGCGGCAGCACGGCAAACCCCCCGTCCCGTTTTCTCCAGGACATCTCACCCCACCTCATAAGCCCGAGAGGACTGTGGGAGGAGAGCCCGACTCCTGTAGCTAGTCCCGATTTTAATCAGATCTCCCAACCTTCACCTCGACCCCCTAGTACTCCAGTGCTAAGAGTTGGTGACCATGTCCGCCACAGCAAATTTGGCCCCGGCATAGTGATGAATTGCAGTCCCACAAGGGATGACCAGGAGCTGACCGTAGCCTTTGAAGAGGCGGGGGTTAAGAAGCTCCTGGCCAGCCTGGCACCCCTGGAAAAAATCGAGAGGGATTCCGATTTTTCCTCATAAACTATTGACAAAATACACGAAACCGTGTAAAATAAGATAAAACAAGATTATTTGACAAGGTGCCAATAAGCAGGTATAATGTTGTTTAAAACAACAATATCTCCTGCAAATGGTGGAACTAGATAGTTACATCAATATTCATGAAGCTGCTAAGCAAATAGGTATCCACGAAGAATCGCTTAGGCGGATTATTCGTATTGGAACATTGCCGGCTGAGAAAATAGGGGGGCAATGGTTTATCCCTAGAGAGCAATTTGCTTTGTTCCTTGCCACCTATGATGCGAAGACCGGCAAAAGAAAGCAAATGATTTAGAGCTAAAGGATAGAAGACTACACGTGAGAGGTTTGGCTAATGTTTGTCTTCATTGTGAACTCTGCGTTATTGCAATGTAAGCTTTGGCGCTTGCTGTAATTAAGCTTGGTCACCCTGAGAGGATACGAAGTTGTGTTCATGGCATTCCGTAGATAAAGACTATCGGAGAGGGGAAAG
Organism: uncultured Dehalococcoidales bacterium; assembly: GCA_964586515.1. Classification (GTDB taxonomy): domain Bacteria; phylum Chloroflexota; class Dehalococcoidia; order GIF9; family AB-539-J10; genus RBG-13-51-36. The sequence continues at coordinate 251,172 of CAZPGJ010000002.1, read as the reverse complement.
TAATTTGCTTGTACTTAATCCCCCAGAGCAACAAGGTGTATTAAGCCCCGATTTCCTGCCTAGTTCGTTTGCTGAACGTAAAGCTGCCTTTTTGCGTAGCTTGGCAAGTCCGAGTGGAAAGACGGAATATAAGCGTTATACTGGTGCTCCTATAAGATACGCTGGGGGAAAAAGCCTTGCCGTCGGCCTGATAGTAGAACGGATACCCAATAATGTGGAGAGAATCATTTCACCTTTTCTTGGTGGTGGTTCTGTTGAGGTAGCGTGCGCCGTAGAATTAGGCTTACCAGTCATTGCCACAGACATATTCAATATTCTCATCACGTACTGGAAAGTCCAGTTGACTAACCCGGAAGCACTCTACCATCGGCTTCTCAAGTTTGCTCCCACTGTGGCTGAATTCAAGAATGTCAAGGAGCGTCTCAAGAAACACTGGACAGGAGAATTATCACTGGAGACGGATGTTGACATAGCGGCCTATTTCTTTTTCAACCATAATACATCATATGGCCCTCACTTTCTCGGTTGGCCGTCGAGAGTTTATCTCCAACCAGAACGTTACCAGAGCATAATTGAAAAGGTTCGTGATTTTCGTGCTGCGAATCTGACTGTAGAGTGTGAATCCTTTGAGAAAGTAATTCCCCAATATAAGGATGATTTCCTTTACTGTGACCCGCCTTACTATCTGGACGGAGATAGTAAAACTTTCATCGGTATGTATCCTCATAGGAATTTCCCTATCTACCATAATGGCTTCAAACACGACAAACTTCGTGACCTTCTTCTTGAGCATAAAGGCGGCTTCATCTTGTCTTACAATGATTGTTCTGTTGTCAGGGAATGGTACAAAGGCTTTAATATGATAGCTCCTTCGTGGCAGTACACATTTAGTCAAGGGGATACCCGTATTGGAGAGAATAGGCTCAGAAACAATAACGGGAGCTATATTAAGCACTCGCATGAACTTCTTATTTGGAAAGAGCCATGACACAAAGGCGGAAACGAGGTTTCCCAAGTAACGGCGCTCGGTTCATTCGTCAGAGAGGACATGATGATGCTCGTGAATTCGCTTACGCAATTGGCCTTCCTAGCGATTATAAAAACGACCCACGTGCAAAGAAAGATGTCATCGACCCATCAGGCGATGCGCACTCAGTAAAGAGTGGTGAGAAGAAGTGGCAGATATTCCTTTACGGATTAGAACGATTCTGGAAAGATGATGTTTTTGGTGCGATGAATGGAATTGGTGACACACTCGCCGAGTGTATCAATGCCTTCCTCCCTGATTTTAGGGCATATCAGCGCAATAAGGCGGCTGCAAAGGAACGCCTTCGCAGACCGATGAGAAAACTGGCGGAATTGTTACAGGATAAACGGAGACTACGTGCATTTTTGAACGCATCCCTATTTAATGCGGGTGAAGTCAATTATCTCACTGTGAAACATGAGGGCATATTCCATATATTCTTGAACCAAGATGTCATTCAAGTATTCAACGATAACCTAGAAGTGTGCAATTCTAGGGCGCTAACCGCAGGTCAAACACCAGAACAAAAGGTCCTGTTTCGGTACAACGGATTGAACTTGGGCGAATTGGAAATGAGAAACGACAGCGAGATACACTATCGTCAAATACGATTCAATATGCTAAAACCCAAAGTCATGGCTCTGCTCTTTACAATGCTCCCCTTGACTAACAAGTTCAGTGATAAAGTTTGGGTCTATGGAAACGCAAACAAACGATTCGGTCGCTGGAAATGACTTTTGAAGTAAGGGGCAGTTATGGGGCAAAGCCCTTCCACTTGCGAGAGGCAAATCAAAGACAATAAAGGTTATAGATGCCTATTAAGATTTTAGAGTCGGAGGTAGTCGCCAAGATCGCTGCCGGGGAGGTGGTCGAGAGGCCAGCCTCGGTGGTCAAGGAGCTTATTGAGAATTCCCTCGATGCTGGAGCCACCCAGATCGCCGTAGAGGCCCAGGGCGGCGGAGTAGAGCTGATTAAAGTGAGCGATAACGGGGCGGGTATCCCGCCCTCGGAGCTAGAGCTTGCCTTTCACAGGTACGCCACGAGCAAGATTGACGATTTAAGCGATCTGGAGAAAATCTCCAGCCTCGGCTTTCGGGGTGAAGCTCTGCCCAGCATCGCGGCTGTTGCCGAAGTAGAGATTTCCACCCAAACATCCTCGGAGACCATAGGCAGCTATATGTATTTGAGAAAGGGGGAGGTAGTCCGTAGGGAGAGCCGAGCCAGGTCCCAGGGCACTACCGTAATCGTGCGCCGATTGTTTCGCTATTTCCCGGCTCGACTTAAGTTTCTCAAATCGGCAAATACCGAAAATAGCCACATCGCCCATTTGGTAAGCCAGTATGCCCTGGCTTTCCCCGAAGTTAAGTTTAACCTGGTTCTTGATAAACGCCTCAGCCTGCGTACCGCGGGCAATGGTGACCTGCGCGAAGCGGTAAGCGAAGTATATGGCTCCGAACTAGCGCAAAGGATGCTAAAGGTGGAACAAAAAGATGGCCTGGCTAAAGTCAGCGGCCTAACAAGCCTACCTTCTCTGGCCCGTTCTAATCGCAACTATCTCAGCTTCTTCGTCAACCGGAGGTGGGTGCGCAGTCCCTTGCTAACTCGGGCGACCGAGGAAGCCTATCGTGGCTTACTTATGGATGGCCAGCACCCCATTGCGGTAATCAATATCTCACTGCCGGCTCAAGAGCTTGATGTCAACATTCATCCTGCCAAAGCTCAAATAAAGTTTTGCCATGAGCAAGCTGTCTTTAGCAGTGTACAGAAAACCATAGAGGAGGCATTAGCCAGAACGCCTATAGCCAGTTCGAAAGCTGTGCCTTTCTCAGTCAGCTCAGGGCAGTGGCAGAGCCCTCGCATGATAATGGATAACGAGCCGGCTTTTGTTGTTGCCCAGTTGCCGACCCTGGAATTACCAGTTTTAAGGGTACTGGGACAGCTAGCCAACACTTATATCATCGCCGAGGGACCTGATGGACTCTATCTCATCGACCAGCACGCTGCTCATGAGCGCATACTTTATGACCGAATTTTAGCGCAGTGGTCACAAAAGGAAGTCGAAGTCCAGGGCTTACTCCAGCCGATAACCATAGAATTTAGCCCCAGAGAGGAAGAAACCTTGAAAGCTAGTAAACAATTTTTGGCTGAGTTTGGCTTCACTATCGAGCCTTTCGGAAATAGAAGCTATTTGATACGCGCCATACCAGCGCTAGTGGCCAGGGCGAATATTATTGAGATAATAAGTGTGCTGCTTGATAGCCTTGCCAGCAAAGACAGCCCCAATCCTTGGGAGGAAAAGATAGCCCAATCTTTGGCCTGTCATGGCGCTATCAGGGCAGGACAGCAGTTAAGCAACGAAGAGATGAGGGAGCTAATAAAGCAGCTAGAGCAAACCAAGCAACCGCGCGCCTGTCCCCACGGCCGGCCCACCATGATTCATTTAAGTGCTCATCAACTAGAGAAGGAATTTGGCAGAATAAGCTAGCCGGACTTCTCATATCCCAGTGTTTCTGACAGCCCAGGAATTGGTCGATAGTTTTGGTTGCACTGTTGTTTAACCATATAGTTGTCCAATTTATTTGGCTCCCTCTCTGTCATTGCGGAGAGCAAAGCAACGAAGCAATCTCGATGGGGAGGCTACGGGGTTGCCGAGCCCCGACAAGTCAGGGCTCGGCATAACATTAAGGGTGTCGGCGGCGATTTGTTCTCCACCAGAAACAGGCGCATATAGAATGTCGCCCTGTGGTATTCCTTAACGAATGAAAGGGCGTGAGATTAAATAGTACTGAGTTCCTATTACTGATGGGTGATTGACATCAAATAAGGCTGTGCTATATTCAATATTATTCAAAATTAATTAAATATTAATGGGATTAAAGCTCGAAAGATTTACGAAAGGAGATGAAATATGGAGATAAAACTTAGTCCAGGGAGACACCGTTACATGAAAAGAGGGAGTATCTTTTTGATTATGGTAGCCTTAATTGCAGGGATGATGAGCTGTGGGCCCACTTCTGGTTCTGGGACTGGTGCGCCTCTTCCATACGCCCTCAACATTTCCAGCACCGCTGGAGGTTCTGTTACTGTCACAGTTAATGGAACAGGGACCGTGATCGGTCCGGGTGAGACAGAGATCATATCTGATATTCCCGCGGGCACAGAGGTCGACCTGGTGGCCAGCCTTGATGGGGGGTACGAGTTTGTGGAGTGGGTGGGTGAACCTATAAATGGCGTCACCAACCCCATGACCACCATCAATATGCAGGACAACTATGAAATCACCGCCGACTTTGAGGCGATACCACCAACCTACGAACTCACCATGGCGGTATCTCCCGTCGGTGACGGAACAGCGACCGATGAAACAAATGCCGGTCCTTACCCAGAAGGGGCTTTAGTCAATATAAAAGCAGTAGCCAACGAAGGCTACCAATTTGTTAACTGGACGGCGCCAGCGGGCGTATTCGGTAATGCGAATGAAGCGGAGACAACCTTCACCATGCCCGCTCAAAATGTAACTGTCACTGCCAACTTTGAACTGATACCGATACCACCAACCTACGAACTCACCATGGCAGTGTCTCCCGTCAGTAGCGGAACGGCAACCGATGAAACGAATGCCGGTCCTTACCCACAAGGGGCTTTAGTCAATATAAAAGCAGTAGCCAACGAAGGCTACCAATTTGTTGACTGGACGGCGCCAGCGGGCGTATTCGGTAATGCGAGTGAAGCGGAGACAACCTTCACTATGCCCGCTCAAAATGTAGCCGTCACCGCCAACTTTGCGATCAATCCCATGGTCGCTGCAGGCGAGTATCACACCTTGGGGCTTAAGACCGACGGCACTGTGGTCGCTGTAGGAGACAACAGCTACGGGCAGTGCGATGTCGGTAGCTGGGCAGACATCATCCAGGTCGCCGCAGGCGGGTCTCACACGGTGGGGCTTGAGACCAGTGGCACCGTGGTCGCCGTGGGAAACAATGCCTCTGGGCAGTGCGATGTCGGTAACTGGAGGAACATCATTCAAGTCGCCGCAGGCTACGGGCACACGGTGGGGCTTAAGTCCGACGGCACCGTGGTCGCCGTGGGAGACAACAACTACGGGCAGTGCGGTGTTGAAGGGTGGACAGACATCGTTCAGGTCGCTGCAGGCTACAGGCACACGGTGGGGCTTAAGACCGACGGCACCGTGGTCGCCGTGGGAGACAACTACTTCGGTCAGTGCGATGTTGGTAACTGGACAAACACCATTCAGGTTGCCGCAGGCGGATATCACACGGTGGGGCTTAAATCCGACGGCACCGTGGTCGCCGTGGGATGGAATGATTTCGGTCAGTGCGATGTCAGTAACTGGACAGATATAGTCCAGGTCACCGCAGGCTACTATCACACGGTGGGGCTTAAGTCCGACGGCACCGTAGTCGCCGT
>CAZPGJ010000002.1:111188-245617 GCA_964586515.1 uncultured Dehalococcoidales bacterium | reverse complement strand
CCGCAGGCTACTATCACACGGTGGGGCTTAAGTCCGACGGCACCGTAGTCGCCGTAGGGGACAACAACTACGGGCAGTGCAATGTTGATAAGTGGAATCTGAGTTGAGTTTTCCCCCATACCTCCGCCCATCAGGGCGGAGGTATGGTTATGCTGTCATTGACAGGCCCCGACTCATCGGGGCCTGTAATCTTTAGCCATAGCACGCCATCGAGATTGCATCGGGGTTTCCGCTCCTCACGATGACAAAGAGGAGGAGTTTACTCCGGCCGAGAAGATAGTCATCTTATCCATCTCCGATTGCCTTATAGGCCGTTTAAGTAAAATGAGGCCCAGCTCTGTTCTTCACGCCCCGTCACTAAGAGATTAAGAATGTGAGCCGAAGCAATCCCGGTCAATAGAGCGGGTGAAGGAAAATAAAGTTGCCTCTAGTGATAACCGAGCTATATTTTTGAAGTTTTTTGGTTAGCCCTTAAGTTCAAATCAAAAGGTTACTTTGCGACCTAAATATATGTTAGAATAAGCGAGATTCGCTACTTTCTTTGAATTACTTGGATAAGATTTTCACTCGGAGGTACATATGATCTACTGGGCTCAGCTACTGCATTTCTACCAGCCGCCAACCCAGGTACCGTCTATGCTAAAAAGGATATGCGACGAATCTTATCGCCCTCTACTCCAAGTTTTTGAAGAGTATCCCAATGCTCGAGTAACCATAAACTTCAACGGTGTCCTGACGGACATGCTGATGGACTGCGGCCATAAAGATGTAATCGAGGGCTTCAGAAGCCTTGCTGAGAATGGTCAGCTTGAATTCACCGGAACCGGCAAGTATCACCCTATTCTCCCTTTGCTACCCAAAGAAGAAGTAAAGAGGCAGATAGCCCTGAATATACAGACCAATCGCCGATTCTTTGGAAAGGCATATGCACCTCAAGGATTCTTTCCCCCGGAGATGTGCTATAGTCGAGACATTTTGCAGCCTATTATCAAGTCAGGATGTCGCTGGATTATCCTGAGTGGTATTGCTTGCCCTGCGGCATGGCCTCTAGATATTATCTACAGAGTGGAATGTGAAGGACAGGAGATGGCTGTTTTCTTCCGTGATGACGTACTCAGCAATAGAATAAGTTTTCAAGACCTGAAAGCTAAGGAGTTCATTGCTCACTTGAAGGAATGGCAGGGTAAAAGGGAAAATATTTATGTAGTCACGGCTATGGATGCTGAAACTTATGGCCACCACATCCAGGGTTGGGAGAGGATATTCTTGGCCAAGGTTTACGAGGAGCTGGAACCATCTGCGGAGCCTCTTGAAGAGGTTAAGCAAGCTAAGGCACTAGCTGAGCAGCACGCCGCCCTTCTGACGAATAACGAAGTTGCCGCCAAAATCCACATGGTCACCATCAGTCAACTTCTTGACCTTTTCCCCCAGAGTCAAGCGATAGAGCCCAAGCCGTCCTCATGGAGCACCACGGCCGATGATATGAAAGATGGCAACTATTATCCTCTGTGGCAAGACAAGAAGAATGAGGTGCACCGTCTTCAGTGGGAGCATCTGAGTATATGCATTGAAATGGTAGACAAAGCACTCCAGTGTGCTGATAATGAGGAAAGCCAGCAATCTGCCACCATTGCTCGAGGACTTCTGGATCGGGCTGAGCATAGCTGCCAGATGTGGTGGGCCAGTAACCGTCCTATGTGGGATATTAACCTCATACACATGGGCTTACTCGATCAACTGCGCACCATAGTTAATGCTTACCGGGCTATAAATAAGAGTGGGGCCAGTGAGGAGACAAAACGCGAATATTATTACCGCACTGTTGCCGCCAGAGATATCAGAAACAAGCTGGAAGACAGGCTATTTGTGCAATAGCGGTGGAAGAGCAAAACTATGTACTGGAGCAATTTCCTTCACATATATCAACCACCAACCCAGACCATGGAAATAGTCCGCAAGGTGACCGAAGAGAGCTATCGGACGCTGGTGTGTGTTTTGAAGGAAGCACCTGGAGGCAAAGTCACCCTCAACATAAATGCTGTCCTCACAGAACAGCTTGTCAGATATGGGCTTGATGACGTGATTCGAGGTCTTCGTGAATTAGCTGAACGGGGGCAGATTGAGTTCACCGGGAGTGCCATGTATCATCCTATCTTGCCCCTTATTCCCAAGGATGAGGTTATCAGGCAAATCAAGCTCAATAACGACGTTAATCAACGCTATTTTGGGGAAGTGTACAAACCTACTGGTTTTTTCCCCCCGGAGATGTGCTACAGTTACAAAGTAGCCCAAACCGTGGCTGAGCTTGGTTTTCGCTGGATAATTGTGGACGAGCTTTCCTTTAATGGGAAGATTGGCTCCGTTAAATACGACCGACTTTATAAGGTAGAGGGGCTTGGAGATTTTCTGGTGTTCTTCAAGGAACGCCCCTTCAGTGCCGGCATTACCTATGGAACATATCCTTCAGCAGGACCTTTTCTGGCAGCTCTAAAAGGCGGGTTAGAGAGACATAGTTATCTTCTCACTGGCACCGATGGCGAAGTCTACGGACATCATCGCCCGGGGCAAGAAAAGCTACTCTCCGAGGTATTTGTCCGGGGAACCCCCAAGACGTGCACCATCTCAGAGCTCATCAAACACTTTGCTCAAGTGGATACAGCGAGTCCGGTTCCTTCTTCCTGGAGTACCTGGGAAGATGAGATGGCACAGGGCGTACCTTATCCTCAATGGCAGTATCCTGGACATGAGATACATAGACTACAATGGCAGCTCACCGATTTTGTATTGCACACGGTTAAGGAAGCTCCAGCAGAGTCGTCTGGATTTTCTGAGGCACGCAGACTTTTGGACGAAGGACTGCATAGCTGCCAGTATTGGTGGGCCAGTTGTCGGCCCTGGTGGAGTGTGGAAATGATTGAGGGGGGTGCCCAGAAGCTATATCAGGCTGTAGAATCATTGGGGGATGCCATCGATAGGAAACGGAGGGAGGAAGCCAGCAGACTGTTGCAAGTAGTAGTAAGTAAGGCAAGGAAATGGCAGGAATCAGGCGAAGCCCAGCGTCTGAAACAGAAATATAGAAAGGAGCACCCCGAGGTTTCCACCGAACTTACCTTTGGGGGTTAAGAAGAGAGCTATTATGAAGCGTGCTTACGTTATCCTTGCCTTTCACGCCCATGAGCCGCTGTGGGACTTACCCAACGAGCTTATTGCTCTGGTGGATGATCCTGAAATACACGATGCCATTCGGGGAGAGAACTATGTTCTGAAAAGGGCGCGAGAGGAACGTGATATATACGCCCACTTAATACAAACGGCGGAATCACTAGAAGCTCCGGTAGTCCTGGATGCCACCAATGAACTTCTGGTGCAATTAGCGTGGTATATACCGGAGACATTCCAGAACTTGGCAGCGGCTTATAAAAATGGCACCATATATCCCTTGTACACACATGCCCACCATACCCACACTGCCTTACTTACTCCCGATGAGATAGCCGATGAACTCCGTCTCAATATGGAACTACTTCACAAGGTGATGGGCATCCCTGAGCCAAGGCATCGTGGTGCATTTCCTACTGAAGGGTCTATAGATGCAGCTAAGCTAGCTGCCTATAAGGATAGCGGAATGGAGTACCTCATCTTTCCTCATCTGAGTGACCGCAAGGCACATTTTGTTGTGGATGGCAAAGGCGATGTCCAATACCGTGCCTTTGTGGTGGGGCCTGACATGCTGGCGCTGCCTCGCCATTTCCCAGTTTCTCAACATATCTGGCGGCCAATAACTCGCTATGACCCTAAAGGTGTAAAAAATCAGGGATATATTCTGGGAAGGTACTGGGTCTTTGCCGAAGAATATCTCAATAAATCTTACATATCCTTTCCCATATCCTGGGATGATGCGGTAGCCGAGTATACCGCAGTGCTGGAAAATGCACTGACGGAGTCGCCTGACCAGGGGTTAATCCTCTACATTCAAGACCTGGAGCTCATGGACTTCGGCGATATCGCTCTTCGGATAATGGAACAAGCCTGGAAGAATGTAATCAGCAAGAAGATCGCCGAAGTGCGCTTTATGACTCCTGATGATTATCTGGAGAGCTTAGGCAATATAGCAAAGTTGCCTCGTGTCCGCTTATATCAGATTTCCTGGGCCCCTGAAATACGCCTGGTTCTCCGCTCCGATGGCCATTATCCACCGCTTAGCGCTGGAGAGTTCAAGGGCATAGATCTGGAAAAGACGGTTTTCAAGCAGTTGCCATTCGTCTTCTGGGAGCCTGGTCGTTTCCTCATAAATATTTATGGGGCAATTCTGGACGCTTTTGGCATTCCCAGGCGACTAGCTATAGATGCAGCCTTGCTCCATGATACCAGATATGCTGTCCCTCGCTTTGATTTCAAAGAGCAACTAGCCTTGCACTATCGGCTGATGAAGCGAGCCTGCAACTGGGGCTGGCGCCCTGAAGAAGGGCGCCAGAAGAGGCCCTTCTTGCACGGCTACCGCCTTTCAGAACTTCTTCTCGGCACTGCGCCTGAGGACAGTGCCTTTGCCGGCACCAGATATGTGCACCCTGGTGATGCTACCTACATGGGAGCGGAACGCATTCTGGAATTCCTTCTTGACACTCGATTTGATTACCTGGGAACTGGAATCGAGGATAGTCTTGCTGGTGAGCAAAAAGAAGCAGCCTTGCTGGAAATTAAACGAGGACAGAGCCACCGTGCGATCGCTACCGAATTTATTAACCGTGCACTCGAAGCCAGCCGTTCTGTTGGAGCAGCAACAACTCCCGACGGGAAGAGCGAGGCATTAAATCGCCTTATTCGAGAACTGAAAGGATATTGCCGAGAGGTCTTTGTCGCCACCGATCATATACAGCGTGCCTGGGGTTATATCAGTGATCTAGATTCTATGATCCTGACCATGTACCAGCACCTGTACGAAATTTATCCCCCGAAGTTTCCCACGATGTTCAGAGAGCTTTTATCCGAGGAATGGAAAGCGCGAGAAAACCTCAAGTTACTGTAAGTCTCTGATAAGGACACGCTGATAGCGAAGTCCCCAAACTCTTCTATATTTTACTTTCCAGGAAGGAAATCCTCTGTGCTACTGCCTGGCTGGCCTGCGTACGAGACCTGGCTTTACTAAGGTCCTCTGCCAGCTTATCATCCCCCACCACATCTCTTATCCACTTGCTGAAATCGTTTCTCTCCTCACTCAAATGATAATGGAAAGTCTCATCACTCATGTCATTTAAAGATTTTCCAAGCTCCTTGAGGTTCTTAATAATTTTACCATCATGACACCAGAAGCGTTTATCATCTGGTACATTCCCTAAGCGTCTCTTTGCTTCCTCCTTGCTAATCTTGACAATCCTAGCCATGCTCACATACCTCCTAATTTGGTACTATTTTACATTATAGCACAGAAATTTCCGAACCAAAATAGCGAAGAGTCGTAGAATGTAAGGAACACTATACGCTACCGAGTCTAAGGTTGCTAGTCCAACATTCTCTTCACAGCTTTTCTAGTTGCATAAACCAGAAGCCGGTCTCCTTCCACGATTCTTTCATCCCAATTCGGCCTAGTTAGGTAAGTACCGGCCCTGTCTATACCAAGGATTTCTATGTCCCCTTCCGCGTTTATATCAGCTACAGACAAGCCAATGCTCTTCGAGCTTCCTTTTATCATAATAAGACTAATAGCCAAGTCCTTCTCCACATGGAATATCTCCTCAACCACTGGAGCTTCCCTGAGAATTCGGTTCATAACTGGCCTTTGCAGCCAGCCGGGAATCCGACGGCCAACATTGCTTCTTATAATTAGTTCATAGAGGCCGAATATGCCTCCCATTATTATGGCCAGGCGGATGAAAAACCACGTGTAACCGCTGACTTGGGTGAAAGACAATACTAAAGTCGCAATTACAGTGACTGTGCCGGCATTTCCCAGTATAATTAGAATGGTTATAATTCTGCGCCTCATCCTGTGCCCTACCACCCGTTCAGCTTCTCGCGTTGTGAAGCCCGTTCCCGAGAAAGCAGATAACGCCTGAAATCTAGCCACATCAGGTTCTATGCCAGTTAACTCGAGGGCAAAGCCTCCAATTCGGACGATGATGAAAGAAACTAGAATAGCTATCAACAAAATGCCTACATAAGCCATATTCAACACCTCCAACTCAGGTTCTGCTGAGGCATGGAGAGCACTGCCTGTGTAGAAGATTGTGGGTGCCCCATCGCTTCGCCCTTCAGTTCAGATACCAGAGATATATTCTTCATTCAGTAGCTTTTCTTTATCGGCGTAATCATAGGCATAGCTGGCTGGGATCTCCTTTTCAGTCAACATTAGTTTGCCATCCATTTCAGCCTGCAAAGAAAGAATGTAGTTATTAATATAATAACATAAGCCATATTCTGCTATAATACAATGTTTGTCTGGCTTTAGAAGGAATCGACTGGTATCTCCTCTGTGAGCCAGGGCAGAGATACTGGGTTGGCATAACAATGAAGATGGCAGCAAAAATGGGTATGTAAGGGGGAAATATGTTTCCGGAGGGGAAACTACCAGAACGAATAAACAGACTGGAGGAACTAGCTAATAATCTGTGGTGGAGCTGGCACCCCCGGGCACGTGACTTGTTCCGAGCCTTGGACTATCCACTATGGCGATTGAGTGGACACAACCCGGTCAAGCAATTACGTGAGATCAGCACCGATAAGTTAGTAGCGGCTGCTGCTGACCCTATTTTTCTTAATCTATATGACTCTGTAATGTCAGCTTTCGATGCTGACGTGTCAGACAGGGATAGCTGGTTTGCTACAAAACACCCTGGAGCGCTGCCTGGCCCTGTTGCCTACTTCTCCATGGAGTTTGCCATACATAATTCTCTTCCCATATATGCCGGGGGGCTGGGGGTTTTAGCTGGCGATATGTGCAAGGAAGCGTGTGACCTGGGGCTGCCCCTGGTCGGGGTTGGTTTCATGTACCCCCAGGGGTATTTCCATCAGCATATTTCTGCCGAGGGCTGGCAAGAGGAGGTTTATAGGCAATTGGATTTTGATGAGGCGCCTATCACCCCAATCAACCCAGTCCCCGGTTCTAATTGGTGTGGCCCGTTGATTCAGCTTAAGCTGGGTGATAGGCCGTTATACCTCGGAGTGTGGCAGGTGAGATTGGGGCGGGTCAGCATTTATCTGTTGTGTTGTAACGTTGAAGGAAATGCAGTGGAGGATCGGCGCTTATGTGACCGTCTTTACACTGCTGAGCAGGAGCAGCGCATCCAACAAGAAATTGTGCTAGGAATTGGTGGGGTGCGTGCCTTACGAGCCCTTGGCATCAAACCCTCAGTATGGCATGCTAACGAGGGTCACAGTGCCTTTATGATGTTGGAGCGTGTCAGGGAAGAGGTAGAAGAAGGTGCAACATTCGCCGAGGCCCTCCAAAATGTACAGGCAGATACCGTTTTCACCACTCATACGCCAATTGCTGCGGGGCACGAAGTCTTTCCTACCTCACTTGTGGAGAAATACTTTCATAGTTATTGGGAATCCTTAGGAATCAACCGGGAAACATTCCTGGAGCTGGGACGACAGGACAGCACAAGCGACCAAACCTTTAATATGACTGTGCTTGCCTTAAAAATGGCTGACCATCGCAATGCTGTTAGCCAGCTTCATGGAGAAGTTACCCGGAGGATGTGGCATGGACTATGGCCTGACACTAAAGAGGATGAAACGCCTATTTCATATATTACTAACGGGATTCACGTGCCCACCTGGGTTGCTCGGGAGATGGGCAGCCTCTACGAGAAATATTTGGGACAGGATGTGTCAAAAAGATATGATGATACCACTCTTCGGGAGTTTGTGCTAAATATCCCTGACGAGGAACTCTGGACAGTGCACCAAATTCTTAAACGTAAACTTATCGGCGCTATGGTAGAGCGAGCACGGCAATGTTCCACTGAACGTGAATGCAAAGCACGGCAGGTGCTGGCCATGGGCTCTTTGATTGACCAAGATACTTTGACCATCGGCTTTGTCCGCCGTTTTACCTCATATAAGCGGCCGGAGCTAATCTTCCATGATGTAGAACGTCTCAAGCGGATTGTCACTGATAGATGGCACCCAGTCCAGATAATCTTCGCTGGTAAGTCTCACCCCGCTGACTTCCCTTCAAAACAACTCCTTCACCATGTATATACCCTGGCTACGGACCGTGAATTCCAGGGACGAATAGCTTTTGTTGAAGATTACGATATACATATGGCTCACTATCTGGTCCAGGGGGTAGACGTGTGGTTAAATACGCCTCGCCGCCTTCAGGAAGCTTCTGGCACTAGCGGCATGAAAGCGGCAGCAAATGGTGTCCTGCATCTCAGCGTTCGCGATGGCTGGTGGTATGAAGGCTACAATGGTGCTAATGGCTGGGTCATCGGGGATGAGGTCGAAGCATATGACCCAAATGAGGAAGATAAGTCGGATGCTGCGGCGCTCTACCACCTTCTGGAAGAGGAAATTGTACCTCTCTACTACCAACGAGACAGGAATGGGGTGCCCAATGGCTGGGTACATATGGTCAAAGAGGCAATTGGTTCGATTGTACCTCGCTTTTGCACACGGCGGATGTTGAAGGAATATGTCGAGCAAATGTATATACCGGCGGCTCGCAAGTAAAATTGACCTCGAAAAAGGAACTTAATTAAAATGGAATTAGACATAGCGCTCCGAGGCAGTTAAAATAATTATGAGGCTGTTTAGAAAGTGTAATTGCCTAATTTGTTTTACCCACAAAATCTATGATTTGGTTGGGTGAGGTAATGCGTAAATGAAAAAGGTATTGGCTCTGGTCCTCGCTGGTGGGGAAGGGAAAAGACTAAGTGTATTGGCAAAAGAGCGTGCCAAGCCAGCAGTCCCCTTCGCTGGTAAATACCGTATAATCGACTTTGTCTTAAGCAATTGTGTTAACTCCGGGATCAACGCAGTAGCTGTTATACCGCAATATAATCCTCGCTCGTTGGCACGCCATATTGGTGTGGGCAAACCCTGGGACCTCGATCGTGTAGTCGGGGGAATTACTCTACTCTATCCTTTTGTAAGCACCAATGGAGAGATGCACTGGTATAAAGGCACTGCCGAGGCCGTTTATCATAACCTGCATTTCATAGAGGACAGCCGTGTTGATGAGGTTCTCATCCTCTCGGGAGACCACGTTTACACCATGCATTATGAAGAAATGATTAAGTCTCACCGCCAACAGGGAGCTGATGTTACTGTTGGAGTCACTGAAGTGCCTTGGAACGAAACCAATCGTTTTGGCATTGTGCTCCTCGACGATAATAACAGGGTGATTGCCTTCGAAGAAAAACCATCACAACCAAAAAGCAATCTGGCTTCCATGGGCATTTACGTCTTTAACAAGGATATCCTCTTCGAAGTTTTGGAAGATGCTCATCGCCGCGGCTTGCAGGATTTTGGCAGCCAGATCATACCGGATGCAATAGCCAAATACCAGATTTATGGCTACAAGTATCAAGGCTACTGGCGTGATGTCGGCACAATTGAAGCATACTGGCAAGCTAATATGGACCTCGTTGTTGATTTGCCCCCGTTTAATCTCTACGACCCTGAGACCGGAATAAAAACGCTTTCAGTAGACATGCCCCCGGTAAAGCTAGGACCAAGGACTCAAATAAGCAGAAGCCTTGTCAGTAATGGCTGTATTATAAATGGCAACGTGTCTAATTCGGTACTTTCTCCCCATGTTTACGTGGAGGAGGGAGCTCACGTGATGGACTCCATAATTTTTCATGATACTACTATCGCTCAAGACGCCGTTGTGCAATGCTCCATCATTGATAAGGAGTGTTACATTGGTCCAGGATGCTGGATTGGCTGTGGTGAGGACTATACTCCCAATAGGGACGAACCCGATTATCTAAATTGTGGCATCACCATAATCGGCAAGGGGGCAAGGCTACCTCCAGGATTGAGAGTCGGGCGAAATTGCAAAATTGACCCTGGAGTAAAGGAGAGCGATTTTTCTACCCTCTGTATTCCCAGTGGTAGTTCCGTAGAAGGAGAAAAGGTCTTCGAAGCCTGACCTCAACAATGAAAATCCTGTTTATTGCCTCTGAGGCTTTTCCTTTAGCCAAGGTAGGTGGACTGGCAGACGCCACAAGCTCTCTAGCCATAGCCCTTCAAGATTTAGGACATGAGCCTTGTTTGATATTGCCTAAGTACAGGAGCATAAAGACCCCCGTCCAGGACATTCAGGGAAAGGACATTATTGTCAGCTTTATGGGGCATTATGAGCAAGTAGCCCTGAAAATGACCAGGCTAAAAAAGAGGGTGCCCGTATACCTAGTGGAAAATGACGGTTACTTTGGAACCGAGGAAATCTATACGCAGGACGAATTAGAGCGTTTTCTCTTTTTTTCACTGAGTATCCCTGCCATCATTTCCCAGCTTGATCTTCACCCCGATATTATTCATTGCCATGACTGGCACACTTCCTTAGTCCCCTTGTGGTTTAAGCAAGCAAAGATATCGCTGCCTTGTGTATTTACCATACACAATCTGGCTTATCAGGGTCCCTTTGACCAGCAATTTTTCCTGCGCTCTGGGCTTTCCTCTGTATGGCAAGAATATATCCCAGTCAGTGCTCCCAGGCCATCGCTAAAGTTTATGAGTCAGGGAATTCTTCTGGCTGACATTCTGACCACGGTCAGCCCAACCTATGCCTCAGAGATACTGACACCGCAATACGGTGAGGGTTTGGAGCAATTATTAAACTATCGGTGCAATGAGCTTTATGGCATAGTTAATGGCATTGATTATGATGAGTACAACCCGGCTATCGACTCCTGTCTGGAAAAGAACTATGATTCCACTACGATAGAAAGAAAATCTGATAATAAACTTGCCTTGCAGAGAAAGAGTGGGCTGCCACAAAACTCTGACGTCCCTTTGTTTGGCATGGTATCTCGTCTTGACGAACAAAAGGGGATTGACTTGCTGCTCCAGGGTATAGGACCATTTATTACAGAAACAAGAGCACAATTAGTTATCCTCGGTGAAGGAAGGGAGCATTACCATAAATCACTTGCCGAGGCAGCATCGAAGTACCCCGAGCGGCTCTCAGTGATTATTGCCAAAGATGAGCAGTTAGCCCGTCTCATTTATGGTGGCAGCGATATATTCCTCATGCCTTCGCACTTTGAGCCCTGTGGATTGGGGCAGCTAATAGCCATGCGATATGGTACTATCCCTGTGGTACGGCATACCGGGGGGCTGGCTGATACAGTGAAGGATGTGGCTGAAGGAAATGGGAATGGCTTTGTATTCCAAAATTATACTGTCTTGGAAATGCTGGAGGCGATAAAAAGAGCTGAGGAGAGCTTCTATCACCGGGCTGAATGGCAAGATCTGATGAGACGCAATATGAAGCTAGATTTCTCCTGGAAAGCTTCGGCTAGCAAGTACGAAGAAATTTATCTGCGGGCGCGGAGGGTGCCGCAAGTTCACTAGGCATACCAACCAGTTCACCAGACTATTCTCCCTTATTTTCTTAAGCTCGTTGTCAAGCTCGTCTTCTTCTCTTTCCCATCATGATAAGTAGAAATTCAATGCCTGAGATTGACCATCTTTGCATATGTTCATTGACAGACGCATACGAATAAGGCACAATTTTCTTTTAAATAGAATGATGACGGAGCAATAAGGCGAGGCTTCAGGACTATGGAAGGACCGACAGGTCAAGCACGAGTAATCATTGAGGGGCTAAAGCCCGAAATCGGCGGCGGCCGCTTTCCCATCAAGCGAGTTATCGGCGAGAAGGTAGTCGTGGAAGCCGACATTTTTGCCGACGGTCATGATTCCATATCGGCTCTGCTCCTATATCGTAAGGAAAACGACTCTGAATGGGCTGAGACTCCTATGGAACCATTAATCAATGACCACTGGCGCGGCTCGTTTGCGGTCACCGAGCCTAGGCACTATCGTTACACTGTTTTAGCCTGGGTTGACCAGTTCAAATCATGGAGGCGGGACTTGGCAAAGAAGTTACAGGCAGGCCAAGAAGTCTCGGTCGAGCTTCTGATAGGAGCTCAGTTGATTACAGAAGCAAGCCGGCGGGCCCCTAAAGGGGAGAGGCAAAGAATGGCAGAGTGGGCAAGCACCCTGCAATCCAAACAATGGACAGAGCAGGCAAAGGTTCAACTGGCCCTAAGCGAAGAGGTATCGAGGTTCATGGATAAGTACCCGGACAGGCGATTTGCTACCACTTATCCCAAGGAGCTTGTGGTGGTTGTTGACAGGGAAAAAGCTCGCTTCAGTGCTTGGTACGAGATGTTTCCCCGTTCTTGTGCTCTTGAGCTGGGACGCCACGGAACTTTCAAGGACTGCGAAGCGCGACTCCCTTATGTTGCAGCCATGGGCTTCGATGTACTCTATTTTCCACCTATTCACCCTGTCGGCCACACACACCGCAAAGGGAGAAATAATAATGCTGTAGCCAATCCAGATGACCCTGGGACGCCTTGGGCCATTGGCTCGGAAGAAGGGGGACACAAGTCTGTTCACCCTCAACTTGGTACTTTGGAGGATTTCTGGAGCCTTGTAGCTAAGGCTCGCCAATATAATATTGAAATCGCCCTGGATATCGCCTTCCAGTGCTCTCCTGATCATCCTTATGTAAGGGAACATCCAGAATGGTTTCGCTGGCGCCCTGATAATACTGTGCAGTATGCGGAAAACCCACCTAAAAAATACGAGGATATCTATCCCTTCGAGTTCGAGACCGAGAATTGGAAGCAACTCTGGGAGGAACTCAAGAGCATTGTGCTCTTCTGGATCGAACAGGGCATCCGCATTTTTCGCGTAGACAATCCTCATACTAAGCCCTTTCGTTTCTGGGAATGGTTGATTGCTGATATTAAAAAGTCATACCCTGATGTTATTTTCCTCTCAGAGGCATTTACTCGTCCCAAGGTCATGTACCACTTGGCCAAGCTGGGTTTTACTCAGTCCTATACCTATTTTGCTTGGCGCAATACCAAGCGGGAGCTGATACAATACTTCACCGAGCTGACTCAAACGGGAGTACGGGAATATTTCCACCCCAACCTCTGGCCAAACACGCCGGACATTTTAACTGAGTATCTTCAGTTTGGCGGGCGGTTGGCATTTATGGCGCGATTGGTCCTGGCAGCTACTTTAGGAGCCAGCTATGGCATCTATGGTCCAGCCTTTGAGCTTTGTGAGAACCGTACCAAGGAGCCGGGGAGCGAAGAGTATCTCGACTCAGAAAAATACGAGATCAAGAACTGGGATATTGCCAGGCCCGACAGCCTGAAAGACTTCATCGCCCGAGTCAATCGAATTCGGCAGGAAAATCCTGCTCTTCACAGCGACCGGAGCCTTCGTTTCCACCCAGTAGACAACGAGCAGCTAATTTGCTACAGCAAGCGCACCGATGACCTCTCCAATGTTGTCCTGATGGTGGTAAATCTGGATCCGCACTATACCCAGTCCGGCTGGGTGGAATTCCCTCTGGAAGAACTGGGTATCGACCCTCAAAGGCCTTACCAGATGCATGACCTCTTGAGCGATGCCCGCTATCTCTGGCAGGGGTCGCGAAACTATGTTGAACTCAACCCGCAAATTGTCCCCGCTCACATCTTCCGTATGCGTCGGCGGGTGCGCACGGAGCGAGACTTTGACTACTATATGTAGAGGAAAAATTGTATTTAAATGTCATATCGTTTGTTACAGAAGATTCAGACTGAAGTACCAGCACCGGGAAACAATACGACTGAACAATGAGTGCTAAATCAATAATTCTGGTAGTGGATAGCAACCGCAGTAACCTGGAATTTTTGTCACAGCAACTCGAACAAGCAGGTTATGAGACGCTTATTGCTGCCAGTCTGGAAGAACTTGACCAATTTATTCAAGGGAAGGAGAAAATCGCACTTTCCCTGATAGATATCTCCGGGTTTGACCAGCATATTTGGGAACGCTGCAAAGAGTTGAGCAAGAGCAAGACGCCTTGCATCGTGATTTCACCCCAGCGCAGCCCTGCTGTACAACGGGACAGCATGGAACACGGTGCCAGTGGGCTGCTGGTCAAACCGCTTGACTTTAAGGATTTACTGGAATACATACGTACAGTGCTTGGTGACTAGGATATGAACAAACGAAGTCATACAGAACCATTGTTGTTCAGGGATGACCCTCTTTGGTATAAGGACGCCGTAATCTATGAGCTTCACATTCGTGCCTTCTCGGACAGCCAAGGTGATGGTGTGGGGGACTTCTTAGGCCTTACAGAGAAGCTTGATTACCTTGAAGATTTAGGGGTTACAGCCCTCTGGTTGCTCCCCTTTTACCCTTCACCCTTGAAGGACGACGGTTATGATATCTCCGACTACACCAGCATCCAACCCATCTATGGGAACATGCACGATTTTAAGACTTTTGTGGATGAAGCACACCGGCGTGGTCTACATGTCATTATAGAGCTAGTCATTAACCACACCTCTGACCAGCACCCTTGGTTCCAGCGAGCCCGACGGGCAGCACCTGGAAGCCGCTGGCGCGACTTCTATGTTTGGAGTGACACGCCAGAAAAGTACCAGGAGGCCCGCATCATTTTTAAGGACTCCGAATACTCTAATTGGACATGGGATCACGTAGCTAAAGCATATTACTGGCACCGCTTTTATTCACACCAGCCTGACCTAAATTATGACAACCCCGCTGTCAGGCAGGCTATCTTCAAAGTCATGGATTTCTGGCTAAAATTTGGAGTTGATGGACTCAGGGTGGATGCGGTGCCCTATCTCTACGAGAGGGAGGGCACCAATTGTGAGAACTTAGCCGAAACACACGCTTTTTTGAAGGAGCTGCGCAAGCACATTGATGGGAAATTCAAGAACCGCATGCTTCTGGCCGAAGCCAATCAGTGGCCGGAAGATGCGGTAGCCTATCTCAACAGTGGAGATGAGTTTCACATGGCTTTTCACTTCCCTCTTATGCCTCGTATGTTTATGGCTATCCGCATGGAAGATCGCTTCCCCATCATAGACATTCTCCAGCAGACGCCGGCAATTCCTGAGACCTGTCAATGGGCCATCTTCCTACGCAACCATGACGAGCTAACTCTTGAGATGGTCACAGATGAAGAACGGGATTACATGTACCGGATGTACGCTAGTGACCCTGCTGCTCGGCTCAACCTCGGCATCCGCCGTCGCTTGGCACCACTGTTGAACAATGCCCGCAAAAAAATGGACCTGATGAATGGCTTACTCTTTTCCCTGCCAGGGACGCCAGTGATTTACTATGGTGACGAAATCGGTATGGGAGACAACTTCTATCTCGGTGACCGCAATGGGGTGCGTACCCCGATGCAGTGGAGCCCTGATCGAAACGCAGGATTCTCTCATGCCAACCCCCAGAAACTTTACCTTCCCCCAATCATCGACCCCGAGTACCACTACGAGTCCATCAATGTAGAGAACCAGCAAAATAATCCCGACTCTCTTCTCTGGTGGATGAAGCGCACCATTGCTCTTAGGAAGCGGTTTAAGGCTTTTGGACGGGGTAGCCTTGAATTTCTCCAACCGAAAAATCGCAAGATCCTGGCTTTCCTTCGCCGCTACCAAGGTGAGGCTATTCTAGTCGTGGCCAACCTTTCGCGTGCTGCGCAACAAACTCAACTTGATCTTGCCGAATTTCAAGGAAGGGTGCCCGTTGAGCTCTTCGGACGAGCAGAGTTCGTTCCTATTAGTGATGGCCAATACTACTTTACCCTCGGCCCACATGCTTTTTACTGGTTTTCCCTCGAATCAAAACGTGCTGAGCCATTTCGTCTTCGTGCCTTGTCTCCAGAGGCTGTTGGGGCTCTCCCCACTCTAGCCGAGACAGAGGAAGCTCTTTTTATAAAAGAGAATTGGTTTATTCTAGAGGCAGTTTTGCTTGATTACATAAGAGGCCGCCGCTGGTTCCGTGGCAAAGCCCGAGAGTCCTGGGGATTGCAAATCTTAGATATTATCCCCATACATTCGCCAGAGTTCGCTGCCAACCTTGTCTTAATTTCAGTGGAATATGCTGAAGGAGACCCGGAGACATATATACTTCCCCTTATTAGCGCCCCTGCCGAGCTGGCAGATGAAATTATGGCTAAATATCCGCATGCTGGCATCGCCCGCTTGAAACTCGAGAAAAAAGATGGTGGCAGCGGAAACTTGCTCTATGACGCACTGGTAGACAAGAACTTTTGCAAATTCCTAATAGAAGCCATTGGGCACCGGCGTCACTTCAAGGGAAAGGCTGGCGAAGTCTTAGCCTCACGGACCCGAGTCTTCCGTAATGTCCGCGGAGCGTCTGAAGTCTCGCTGGAACCTGTTCCCGTTAAGACAGAGCAGACCAACACATCTGTGGTCTACGGGGATCGGCTGATTCTCAAACTATTTCGCTGCATTGAGGAAGGAATTAACCCCGAGCTGGAAATCGGCCGGTTTCTCACAGAAAGAACTGCTTTTCCTTATATTTCACAGGTAGCTGGTGCCCTTGAATATCATCGCAAGAAGAGCAAGATAATCACTCTAGCCACCCTTCAGAGCTTTATACCGAACCAAGGAGATGCCTGGCAATATACTCTGGACTCCCTGAATCGCTATTTTCAATATGTACTGGCACATCCCACAGTGCAGGTGCCACCCATTCCTCAGAAGCATCTGTGGCCCTTACTAAAGGAGCCACCCGCCCTGGCCCAAGAGACCATCGGTCCCTATCTCATTTCGGTACACCTTTTAGGAAGGCGTACTGCTGAACTCCATGTGGCCCTGTCCTCAGCACCAGATGACCCAGACTTTGCCCCAGAGCCATTCTCCCTTATTTACCAGAATTCGCTCTACCATGCCATGCGGAGCTTTGCTACCCAGACATTGCAACTGTTGCGGGAGCGGCTAAAAGAGCTCCCCGAGGAGCTCAGGGAAAATGCTCAGCAGGTTCTCGACTCGGAGAAGAGCATCAGCGAACGCTTTCAGTTGATTCGCGATCGAAAGATTTCGGCGGCACGAATACGTTGCCACGGAGATTACCATCTAGGACAGGTACTCTATACTGGTAAGGATTTTGTCATCATTGATTTTGAGGGTGAACCAGCACGCTCCTTGAGCGAGCGGCGAATCAAACGCTCACCCCTCAGGGATGTTGCGGGCATGATACGTTCGTTCCACTATGCGGCCCACAGCGCTTTGCTCCACCAGGCCTCATTGGCGCTTAAACCGGAGGACTTGCCCGCGCTGGAATATTGGGCGCAGTTCTGGTACGTCTGGGTGTCATCGTCTTTCCTTATGTCCTATTTGAACGGTGTTGAACAGGCCCAGTTGCTTCCTGCTGACCCTGAACAACTGAAGATTCTTCTGGATGCCTACCTCTTAGAAAAGGCCGTCTATGAAATTGGCTATGAGCTGAATAATCGTCCAGACTGGCTGAAGGTGCCGCTTCAGGGTATATTACAACTGCTGAAGGATGGAGAATGAGCATTGGCAATGGAGAATTTATTTGAGATACTTAAGTAACCAATATATCTGGTCAAATAAAACAATTCAAATAGGAGACATTATCCAGAAATGACACAGGGAAAAGACAGAAGGAACGAGACGCCCTCAAAGGATAAGATAAGTGCTCAATCCGTGCGCTACGATGTAAGCTTGCTGAGCAATGATGACCTTTTTCTCTTTAATGAAGGGTCTCATTATCGGCTTTATGAAAAGCTTGGAGCCCGTCTCTTAACGGTGGACGGAGTGGAAGGAACCTATTTTGCCGTGTGGGCTCCCAATGCCAAGCAGGTCTCTGTCATAGGCGAGTTTAACATTTGGGATAAGTCAAGTCACCCCTTGCGCCCAAAAGGGCAATCCGGTATCTGGGAAGGATTTATACCTGGTGTGACTAAGGGCACAATCTACAAGTATTATGTTGTCTCTCACCATCGTGGCTATCGTGTGGAAAAAGCCGACCCCTTTGCCTTCTATAACGAAATTCCTCCCAAAACAGCCTCCATTATCTGGGACCTGGATTATAGCTGGGGAGACCAGACATGGATGGAGAAGCGGCGTACTCACAATGCTCTTGATGCTCCCATCTCTGTCTATGAAGTTCATCTGGGCTCCTGGCGACGGGTGCCTGAGGAGGGGAATCGCCACCTCAGCTACCGGGAACTGGCTCCCAGGCTGACTGAGTACCTGAAGCAGCTGGAATTTACCCATGTTGAGTTTCTACCGATAATGGAGCACCCGTTCTATGGCTCCTGGGGCTATCAGAGCACAGGATACTTTGCCCCCACAAGTCGCTACGGTACCCCCCAGGATTTTATGTATCTCGTTGACTATTTGCACCAGCATGACATAGGTGTCATCCTCGATTGGGTACCTTCCCATTTCCCTAATGATGAACACGGGCTAGGATATTTTGATGGAACTCATCTCTATGAGCACGGCGATCCCAGACAGGGCATTCATCCCGACTGGAATAGCTTTATTTTCAACTATGGTCGACACGAAGTAAGGAGTTTTCTTCTTAGCAGCGCACTGTTCTGGCTGGATAAATATCACGTTGATGGCCTGCGAATAGATGCTGTGGCTTCTATGCTCTATTTGGATTACGGCCGTAAAGAAGGTGACTGGATACCCAATCAGTACGGAGGACGTGAAAACCTGGAGGCCATTGCTTTCTTGCGGCACTTAAACGAAGCGATTTACCAGGAGAAACCTGATGTGCAGACCATTGCCGAGGAGTCGACTGCCTGGCCTATGGTGTCACGGCCGACTTATATCGGAGGTCTAGGATTCGGCTTGAAGTGGGACATGGGCTGGATGCATGATACGCTGGATTACATAACCAAGGATCCTATATATAGGAAATATCACCATAATAACTTGACTTTCCGCTTGATTTATGCCTTCTTTGAAAACTTCGTCCTGCCGCTTTCTCACGATGAAGTAACACATGGCAAAGGTTCACTGTTAGGAAAGATGCCGGGAGATGACTGGCAAAAGTTCGCCAACTTGAGGCTCCTTCTGGGCTATATGTATGCCCAGCCCGGGAAGAAACTCCTATTTATGGGAGCGGAGTTTGGCCAGTGGCGGGAGTGGGTACACGATGAGAGCCTGGAATGGCATCTGCTTCAATACTTACCCCATTCTGGTCTTCAGCGGTGGGTCACCGACTTAAACCGATTTTATCGGGGACAGCCGGCTCTCTACAAATTGGACTTTGAACAGGCGGGCTTCGAATGGATTGACTGTAATGATGTTGAGCACAGTACGATCAGTCTCATTCGCAAGGGGCGGGCTCGCGACGACATTACTGCCGTCGTGTGTAATTTTACCCCTGTAACCCATTTCAATTATAGAATCGGAGTGCCACAGCCAGGATTCTGGAGAGAGCTACTAAACAGCGACGCCGAGGAATACGGAGGCAGCGGTCAAGGCAATCTAGGTGGAGTGGAAGCAGCGCCAACTCCTTTCCATGGCCGCTCCTATTCCCTGACTATCACCCTGC
Organism: uncultured Dehalococcoidales bacterium; assembly: GCA_964586515.1. Classification (GTDB taxonomy): domain Bacteria; phylum Chloroflexota; class Dehalococcoidia; order GIF9; family AB-539-J10; genus RBG-13-51-36. The sequence goes on along the minus strand of CAZPGJ010000002.1, from coordinate 226,045 downwards.
CGCCTCTGGCTGCTGTGTTTTTCCAAAGCAGAGAGAAATAGTCACGGCTTTACCTTAATACTTATGCTGCATTTATCGGTTGGCAAGGATTTTCCTTTGAATCTTTTGCTTTGACAAGTGGCTAAGAATACGATACAGTTTTACCACTTAACACAATATAAAAACAATGTTGGATAGCATACTGGCAAGGATTGAATGGAGACAGCTCTTATTCTTCTAGGCGCTGGTGCTACCGCCGCCATAAGCGGCGGGACTCTGCCCGTTTCCAAAGGCTTCTTTTCATCCCTGAATTCGGTTTGGGGCGCCCATCGTCGTGACTATCCTCATTTGGACACGGCCTGCAACAAAGTAGCATCGCTGAAAGGCTCGCCTGGAGATTTGAGTTCTGTCTCACTGACAGATGCATGGCTCTTCCTGGATACTGTCCTCAAGTACCACTCCGCAACAAGGTGCAGTGACTATGCCCGCAAGCTTCTCAGAATCCGCTGTAACAAGATGGGTAATGCTATGCCACACTATCTCAGGAAGGACTATCTCAACACCCACTACAGCACGCTATGTGCTGACATTCGTCCTCTCCCCTCAACACTGAGGAAGCAGATATATGACACTTTCCCTCGTGACGATCCAGTCTCATATTTCCTGGTTATTGGTGGTTGGGAGTTGAAACACCTGCTGTACAAAACCTATGCCCCACGAACGCAAGACGGAAGACTCTACGGAAGCCTGATGAAAAGCCTCGCGGATCTAAGGTCTCTCGCGGTCATCAGTTTCAACTATGATATATTCTTTGAAGCCTCATGTCGCGAGCAGGGTGTGGCTCTCCAGCTTCTTCGGGATGACCATACTACACGGCAAGCGGGTGCAGTTCTCTTCTGCAAACCTCACGGAGGGTGGAACATCCGGCATATAGACGAGCGAATCGAACTGCCTGACAGCCTCGCTGACTTTGTCGAGGATAAACATTTCGATAGGCTGCGAAACCGTGAGGAACGTCCAGCAATGATTCCCTATTTTTCCTACCCAGACGAGATCTCAGCGCAACATCAGACTAAGTACCCACAGGTTGCGCAGTTCTTTCTCAACCAACACCTGCAGATGGAGGCTCTCTTCCAGAACGCAAGGAACCTAGTTTCTATTGGCTATTCGTTCTCAGAGGACGATGCTCACGTGAGGCAAGTCGTGGAGAGTGTTTCGCCATGCAAGCCTGGCCGAGGCAAAAGGCTATTTTGCATACTAAAAAGCGATTCAAGCAAAAAGCACATCATGAAACTCTGGAATTTCGACAACGAAGATGGGATAACCTTTAAATACTGCAAAACGGGCTTTGATCACGATTGCATCGACAGAATCAGGACCTTTCTCGGGGATTAGGGAATCTGCCAGTGTGCATATCCAACCATTCGTTGCACACCGACGCTGGTGCCAAACGTGATTGAAACAGAAAAGGTGATAGCAGCCCAGCGCGGGTGAACTCCAGCGTTGGGCAACATCAAGAGCTGATGGAAATTGGACTTGACCGATGTCTTTCTTAGCACAACTGTTTGGCAAATTAAGTCTGGTGTTGCACGTGAAAGTCAGTTATAATTCAAGCCAAGTTCTGCTATCACCATGCGGGAGGTGAGCTTGGCCGTTACCTACCAATTCTTGACAGTAACACATCAGTTTCAAGGAAGAAGCCTTATTGCAACAACGACTCCTTTAACACAATGGCTAACATAATCCTGCCTCTTCTTTCAGCGTAACTACAGAATCTTTTCCACCTTGAGCAGATTCGTGGAGCCAGCTACCCCGACAGGAATGCCACCGGTGATTACTATCAAATCACCCGAATTTGCCAGTCCCAGTTCTTTAGAAAGCTTAGCTCCTGTCGCGAATAAATCTTCCACCGACGAAGATCCAGCTATCTGGAAGGGGTAAACACCCCAGCGCAGCATTAGTCTCCCTACAACTACAGCATCAGTGGTTATCGCCAGAATAGGCATTCTCGGTCGGTATTTTGATACGCGCCCTGCTGTGCTGCCAGATTGAGTAAAGGCCACAAGAGCCGCCGCTCCCAGACTTTGCGCTGTATGGCAGGCACTATAGCTTATCAACTCCTCCGTCTTTTGCTCCAGCCATCTGCCTCGTTCTGTCAGCATTTGCTCGTAGGGCAGTTTGCCTTCTACCTCCCGAGCAATCTTCACCATCATTTTAACCGCTTGCACAGGATAATTTCCAATGGAGGTCTCCTCTGAGAGCATGATGGCATCGGTACCATCAAATATGGCATTAGCCACATCAGTGACCTCGGCCCGGGTTGGCCGGGGAGCATTCACCATTGACTCCAGCATCTGAGTGGCGATAATCACTGGCTTGCCTGCCTGGTTACATTTCTTGATAATCTCCTTCTGCACCAGTGGCACTTTTTCCAGAGGGATGTCCACGCCGAGGTCTCCTCGCGCTACCATGATGCCATCGCTGGCTGCCAGTATACTGTCAAACTTGTCAACTGCCACGCCCCTCTCAATCTTGGCGATAATTGCTATATCTGCACCGTGCTCACGCAATATCGCTCTGACACCGGTCACATCTTCGGCACTGCTCACAAAGGAAAGAGCCAGATAATCCACATGCTGCCTGACAGCAAAGAGAATGTATTTCCGCAAGGTATCGTTAATGAAAGAGCCAGAGATACGCATACCAGGAACTACCAGCCCTCGCCCCTCGGTGAGTATCCCCCCAACCATGACCCTGCATCTAACCTCTGTGCCTTGCCTCTCCAGTACCTTGAGTTGCATTGCGCCATCATCAAGCAACACTGTATCCCCCGCCTTTATATCTTGAGTAAGGGTAGGAAGATTAACCGATATTACTCCAGCATCTCCCTCAATCTGCCTTGTGGTGAGGATAACCTGTGCACCCTTTTTCAGCGTGGCTTGACCGTTCTTCAACTTGCCCGTGCGGTACTTAGGCCCGGGCAAGTCCAGTAGTACAGCAATTGGAGGAGGCAGACCTTGGGTTAGTTTCCTTAACATCTGGATACGGTGGGTATGTTCTTTATAAGTGCCGTGGGATAGATTAAGCCTGGCGACATTCATTCCAGCCTTGATAAGTTGCTCCATAACAGTGGCTGAGTTAGTAGCTGGACCGAGGGTACACACTATTTTAGTCCGCCTTCCAAAAAAGTCGGAGCGTTTCATCTCCCTGTCTCGCTCGGCCAAAGTATTACTCATTAATAACTCCGATACCAGCCCTCGGCCACCGTGGCAAATTTGCTCTTTGCAGCCCCTAGCCTGGAGTACCACGGCTTACCGTAGCTATCAGCTATCTCAGCCAGTTCCTTCAATCTTGGAGCAGCCGTATTCTGGAAAAAGTTCATTCTTTCTTGCCGAGAACGAATTTGAGCACCCTCCTGCCACAGGGCACGCCCGGCCAGGAAACCAGAAGCTCCTGATTTACAGGCTATCTTTACCTGTTTCTTAAATGAGTCGAAGTCAACGCCAGCACTGAGCAGCACCCAGGGCAGCCGGGATGCCTGGTTTAACTCCTGGCATAACCCCAGTAACTTTTCCTTATCTTGTTCAAACTTAATATCTGCCGGAAATTCTGCTTTCAACACATCAATAGGCAAGGCAGTAATCTGCCGAGCAGTTTCGATTACCAGACTAGGTTTTATCTCCGCAAACTTCTTCGAGGATACCTCGTCTTCCTCGATAGGATAACTTACTGGCTCAACCAGGAAGGCTATATCCTCTTCAAGGCATTGGTCAGCTAGCTTTGCCACCAAATCGAGCTGTTTTGAGGCGACATCCTTCAGGTCAGGCCTGAAGTAGATTAGAAGCTTAACTGCTGAAGCTCCCATTCTCTTCGCCTTTTTCACGCTCCAGCCAGGCAGGAGCTCAGTGATTCTGGCGGTACTGTCTCCGGTATAGCCGGTCTTTTCCATACTGACAAGAAGCCCCTTAGATGCGGGCAAGAGGCCCGCATCTATAGCCTGCCCAGCTCCATATTCCGGATCAAGCAATATGGCACTGGCAAACGGCGCTACCGCCTGACAGAGGTCAAGCTTAAAATCAACCATATCCTGGTAACTCACTGTATCAGGGTTTTTCTCGTTCAGGGCCCGCTTAAGCGCTCCTCTGTGGTCGATGGCACACATTGTCATCATGCCCTTGGGATCAGCCAGCTGCTGGAGTCCTCTTAGCTTGCCGATAGATATGTTCATTACATCACTCTCCTATGCAAAACTATGTCCATGTCTTTTTTACTTACGAAGGGATTTCCTCATCTCTTGGAGGGCAAAAGCGGCGGCGCCGAGCACGCCGGAATTTCGACCCAGCTCGGCGGAGGCAAAACGCACAGCCTGGAAAGCCTCTTTATACGCTTTCTCTCCAGCTGTCTTCAAGGCTGGCCCGAGCAGCATATCACCGATGTTTGATAAACCACCACCGATAGCTATCAACTCAGGGTTGAATATGTTTATTAAATTAGCCAGCCCCACACCTACATAGTAGCCAGTCCGGGCAATAAGTTCTTTAGCCAAGCTGTCACCCTGCTCGGCAGCGCTATGAATGACCTGCGCCGTCACCTTTTCTATGTCACCATCAGCATATTCCAAGATGGATGTTCTAACTCCTTCTTCAATCCGATGCTTTGCTTCTCTGGCCAGAGCTGTGCCCGAGGCCAGCACTTCCCAACAACCTTTGTTTCCACAGTTGCAGATGGGGCCGTTGTCATCAATGGTCATATGCCCTACCTCTCCAGCAGTACCAATGGCTCCAGTATAGATTTTGCCGTCAATAACAATGCCTCCACCGATGCCAGTGCTGAGAGTAATATAAATGAAGTTATGAGCACCCCGGGCGGCGCCGAAATAAAATTCCCCCAGGGCAGCAGCGTTAGCATCATTGATAAGGAAGGCTTTTTTACCTAGCCTCTCTTGGATTATATCCCTTAGGGGAACATTTCGCCACCCCGGTAGATTCGGGGAAGTAAACAGAATGCCTGCTTCAGGATTGGAGATGCCGGGAGCCCCAATCCCTATGGCACAAATCTCTGAAATAGTGACACCTGCCTGCTTCAAGGCATTATGTGCCGAGTCCAGAATGGACTGGATAACTACTTCATGGCCTTTTGTGGCTGGCGTTATACTGTGGTCGCGCGATAGCATTTTCCCCTGAGAGTTGGTCACTGCCGTCAGTATTTTGGTGCCCCCAAGGTCAATGCCAAGAATCAAATCGTTAGCATTCTCACACAATTTAGACTCCTGTTTTGAGCCCCAGCTATATAAATAGGCCACTTTGCCGAAACTAGCGTTTCTTCCAAAAGTAAGGCTTACTCTTAATTTTACTCACAGGTTATCCTGATGGGTATCTTCGTACATACTCTCAAGCCTGGCAAAAACGGTCAGATTGAGTTATGTTCATCTTCTCTCAACTTGCAGACCCAGTCCCAATGTCAATAATATGTTTTGTCACAGTTTATATTATATTGTATACTGGGGCAGATAACAAAAAAAGACCGCAAGTCTCTCGTGAACAATCAGAGGCAAGTCCCTATAATTTATAATCTGTTCCCCCGCCTGGCAGGGATTATGCCTGATTGGCTCCAGCACGCATCCCGCGTCGCAGAAATGGGCTTCAACTGGCTGTACATCAACTCAATTCATTACCCGGGGTTTTCTGGCAGCTTGTATGCCATAAAGCACCACTACCGTATTAATCCGCAATTCCTGCCTCCCGATACCGAGAGGGACGACTTGGCTATTTTGGCGCAAACTCTTCGAGGATTCCAGGATTTGGGGCTCTGGCCTATGATGGACTTGGTCATCAACCACACTTCACGGGACTGCCCTTTAATTAGTGAACACCCTGCTTGGTATGCTCATGATGAGCACGGTGAAATCGTCAACCCTTTCGCCCGGGACCCCGATAACCCCGAAAAAGTAACGGTGTGGGGTGACCTGGCGGAGATAGATAACGAAGGCTCAACTGATAGAGAAGGCCTCTGGGCTTACTGGGCCGAACTTGTAAAGCGCTACCTCCGGCTGGGGTTCAAAGGCTTCCGTTGTGATGCAGCATACAAGATACCTGCTGCCTTATGGCGCTTTCTTGTTGAGGAAGCAGCAAATATTGACCTGGAGGCGATGTTTTTTGCCGAAACGCTAGGATGCACTGAAGAAGGAGCTCTAGCGCTGCATGATGCCGGGCTGCATTATTTCTTTAATAGTTCCAAGTGGTGGGACTTTGTGCAGCCGTGGTGTCTGGAGCAGCACGAGAAGTTCGGCAAGATTGCCCCATCGATTTCTTTCCCTGAGAGTCATGATACGACTCGTCTTGCTGCTGATACGGGTGGCAATGAGGCTGTGCAGCGTCAGCGTTATGCCTTCGCTGCATCATTCTCCGCCGGACTTATGGTACCTATCGGCTACGAATTTGGCTTCAAGAAAAAATTGGACGTTGTTTCCACTCGCCCTGCAGATTGGGAGATATCCTCGTTCGATCTCCAGAGATTTATAAAAGGGGTTAACAAACTCAAGATAGAACTTCCTCTGCTTCATGGTGAGGGGGAATTAAAGACGGTCACAAACGACAGGAATACTCTCGTACTGGAACGACGTACAGAACAAGCTCCCGGACAATCAGCTTGGGTCTTGGTAAATAAGAGCAAGTGCAGACATACAACAATAACCCTCAATGGCATTGCCCTCAGCCCCCGGCATCGCTTGCATCGCATTTGCCGGAGTGAGAACTCTTCGCCCGAATTGACGGTTTCAGGCCAGACCATTGTGCTTGACCCTGCCGAAGTGATACTGCTCTTGGAATCCTAACAAAGCAATGCTAATATTTTATGAGGAGAGCAGAGCATGAGCTTTCTCAGAGCAAGTGGCATATTATTACACCCGACCTCACTTCCGGGTCAATTCGGGATAGGAGACTTGGGAAAGGAGGCTTATCAGTTTGCAGATTTTCTGGCTAGCACCCGGCAGCGTCTTTGGCAAGTTTTACCTCTGGGCCCCACCGGTTATGGCAATTCTCCATATCAGTGCCTTTCGGTCTTCGCTGGCAACCCGCTGCTTATAAGTCTGGAAAGACTGATCGAAGACGAGTTCCTGGAACCTGCTGACCTAGATGATACACCTTTCTTTCCTGAAGACAGAGTTGACTATGACTCGGTCAATGAGTTTAAGATGCCCTTGTTGAAAAAGTCCTTTGAGACTTTCGAGAGGAAAGCTACTCCAAGTGAGCGGGAGCAATTCGAAATTTTCTGTCAACAGAATGCCTCCTGGCTTGAAACTTACTCCTTGTTTATGGCATTGAAAGATGCTCACGGCCTTGCTGCCTGGAACACCTGGGAGGAAGATATCCAACGGCGTCATCCGAAGTCTCTCGAACACTGGAGCAAGAAGCTGAACTACGAGATTTACTACCACAAATATCAGCAATATCAATTTTTTAAGCAGTGGTCGGAGGTGAAGAAGTATTGTAATGAGCATGGGATCAGACTCATCGGCGATATACCCATATTTATTGCCCTTGATAGCGTTGAGGTCTGGTCACATCCAGAAATGTTCTATCTGGACGATAGCGGCAGACCAACTGTGGTGGCTGGAGTGCCACCGGACTACTTTAGCAAGACAGGACAGTTGTGGGGAAATCCTCTCTATCGCTGGGATGTAATGGCCAGAGATAGCTATGCGTGGTGGATTGAGCGCTTTCGGGCGACACATGCTTTGGTGGACATCATCAGGCTGGACCATTTTCGTGGCTTCGAGAAATATTGGGAGGTTCCCGGCACCGATATCACTGCCATGAACGGGCGGTGGGTCCCCGGACCAGGGGCTGAACCATTTAAGGTCGTGCGGAAGACATTAGGCACCCTGCCCATTATTGCTGAGGACTTAGGGGTAATCACACCAGAGGTAGACGCACTTAGAGACCAGTTCAGCTTTCCAGGGATGCGGGTTCTCCAGTTTGCCTTTGGCAGTGACCCCAAAGCTGATGACTACAAGCCCCACAACTACCCACGAAACTGCGTAGTGTATACTGGCACCCATGACAACAACACCGCTATTGGCTGGTTCAGAGGGAAAGATGTCAAGGACTGCACTGAGAGCAAGGAAGAAAGGGAAAAAGAAACGCAGCTTGCCTTGGAATATGTGGGCACGGATGGGCACGAGATAAATTGGGATTTCATCCGCCTGGCTCTGATGTCTGTCGCCGATACCGCCATCATCCCTATGCAAGACATTTTGGGATTGGGCAGCGAAGCCAGGATGAATATTCCAGGTACCACGGAGGGGAACTGGTGTTGGCGTTTTGTGCCTGATATGCTGACCGAAGAAATCAAAGCCAGGCTAAAGGAATTAACGGCACTCTATGGACGGTAATTACAGCCTGATGGTCTTGTACCAGAGGGTTTATTAGGCTGAAATTCTCAGCCTACAGTTAGGAAAGTAAGCCAGCTTAACCACAATAGATAATGGTAATGTGCCCTTGGTAAATCGAATATTATATCAAATATAGTCATTGATTATTACGCTTGTTGATAGTATACTGTCATTATACATAGAGGGGGAGGTATTTCATGAAATTATCTTGTCTTCAAGAAAACTTAAACAGAGGGCTGAGCATCGTAGGGAGAGCTGTAGCCACGAGGTCCACTTTACCTATCACCCAAAATATCCTTTTATCCGCTGAGCAATCACGTCTCAAATTGGCAGCCACCAACCTGGAAATGGCTATCACGTGCTGGATTGGTGCTAAAGTGAAACAGAAGGGAGACATAACTGTGCCTGCTCGCTTGCTCAGCGACTTTGTTAATTCCTTGCCCAACGACTTAATTGAAATCAATCTTCCCGCTAACGGCCGCATCCTGGAGCTTAAGAGCGGCCATTTTCAAGCCCATATTCACGGCATTGATGCCGCGGATTTCCCACCTATCCCTCAGATAAACGATGGCATAACCACTACCATTGAGGCAGCTAGCCTCAGAGAAGGAATTGCACAGGTCGCTTTTGCTGCTGCCACTGAAGAATCCCGCCCGGTATTAACCGGAATTAACACTGAATTCGATGGTGAGCAGCTCAACCTGGTGGCTGCCGATGGCTTCAGGTTAGCTGTCCATAAGACAACTCTTAGCTCGCCAGTCAAGGAGAAGACCACGATTATCATCCCAGCGAGAACTCTTAATGAACTGAACCGCCTTATTGGTGAGCAGGAGGAACCCGTAGAAATCACCGTAAACGAAAAAAAGAGCCAGGTCCTCTTCCGTCTCAAGGATGCTGAGATAGTCTCTCAACTTATTCAGGGTTCATTCCCCAACTATTCCCAGGTTATTCCTCAAAGCTATACCACGCGGGCCGTGGTTGACATTAGTGAGTTTCTGAGGGTTACTAAAATGTCCTCCATATTCGCTCGCGATGCCAGCGGCATAGTGCGCCTGGTCATTACCCCTGGTAGTGAACTTACCCCAGGGAAGGTAACTGTTTCTGCTCAGGCTGAAGAGGTTGGAGACAATGTCAGTGAAGTCGACGCTCTCACCGACGGAGAAGAGGCCAAAATCGCTTTTAACGTAAAATATCTTTCCGATGTCCTGTCTGTCCTTTCCCAAGCCCAAGTCGCTCTAGAACTTACTACCCCCTCGAGCCCTGGCACCATCCGCCCTATAGGCGTGGACAATTATGTTCACGTAGTCATGCCCATGTTTGTCCAGTGGTAATAGATTCCAACTTCGATAGCTTCTATAAGGGGAGCGATCAAATATTTCAGGTGCGGCAGTGAAACCTCTTGCCTCCAAACGGTATTCTCTAATAGAACCAACCCGCTCACCTTGATAAAGAGCCAAATACAAAAGGGCCCTCACTCCATATCGGCTCCTGGTAGAGACCTTCGTTGACCTCTCCCTTATTGTTCATAAAAACGACCAATTTGCTATGCAGCGACATGGGATAGCAACCTTGTCAACTCTTAGAGAAATTAGCTAAGATGGGAGGTAATTCACGGAACAGGACTGAAGGAGCTACCAATGACTCTCCAGGCGAAGAAATGAAAGTATTTAATACTCTAACCGGACAAAAAGAGGATTTTCATCCTCGCGGCGAAGTGGTAACCATGTATGTTTGCGGGATTACCGCTTACGACGAAAGCCACATCGGGCACGCCATGGCTTACGTAATCTATGATGTAATCAAACGCTATTTGAGATTCAAGGGCTATAAAGTTAAGCACGTGCAAAACTTCACCGACATAGACGACAAGATAATAGAGCGAGCTAATCAGTTGCAGGTGCCGCCAGCAGAACTCGCCAGCAGGTATACGGACGAGTACCTTGCCAATATGGATGCGTTAAATGTAGAGCGGGCGGATGTCTATCCCAGGGCAACCGAGGAAATATCAAAGATTATTGAAATTATACAAAGTCTGGTTGCCAAAGGTTATGCTTACGAGTTCAAGGGGAGCGTTTACTTCCGCGTCAGGAATTTCCCCGACTATGGCAAACTGAGTCACCGAAACCTGGCAGAGATGATTCCCAAGGCTACTTACTGTGAAGCAAACAAGGAATATCCGTTGGATTTCGCCTTATGGAAGGCGTCAAAGCCTGGGGAACCCTTCTGGGATAGCCCTTGGGGCAAAGGCAGACCAGGGTGGCACATAGAGTGTAGTGCCATGGCCTTAAAGTATCTCGGCGACACTATTGATATTCATGGCGGCGGGCAAGACCTCATCTTTCCTCATCACGAAAATGAAATAGCTCAATCAGAAAGTTTTACCCAGGAGACTCCATTTGTTCGATACTGGCTACATAGTGGGTTGATGCAGCAGGACAAGCAAAAAATGAGTAAGTCCACTGGTAATTTGGTAAATGTCAGAGACGTATTAAGGCGCTTTAGCTCGGACGCCGTTCGCCTTTTTATCCTTAGCTCCCATTACAGAAGTCCACTTACCTATAGTGAAGAGGCTCTGGAAGCAAGCGAGAGGAGCGCCGAGAGATTACGCTGGGCACTGGCCCATCGAACTGATGCAGACGAGGGAGTTGCTATGCTCGACGCGAAACCCTTTGAGCAGAAATTTGTCGAGGCCATGGACGATGACTTCAATACTGCGCAGGCAATAGCCGTCCTCTTCGGACTGGCGAAGGAAATCAATCGAAGTGCTGAAAAAGGTATGAACATAACAGAAGCACAGCATACTCTACTGAACTTAGCAAGCGTCCTGGGTCTTACTTTAAAGGAAAAGACACAGCCCACACCCGACGCAGATGCATTTATCAATCTACTGGCATCCATCAGGGATGATTTACGTCAAAACCAGCAATGGCAGCTAGCCGACAAAATTCGAAAAGGATTAGCCGATTTAGGAGTAACTCTTGAAGATACTCCTCAAGGAACAATATGGAAATACAAGAAATAGTAATCACTTTGTATTACCAGGTGGTGCCAAGCCAAAAGTTGTCTCTGAAGCCCTAATCCTTGAAAGGGAATTGCACAATCCTCAAGAATGTTACAAAGCAAGTCAAACTTGTTTCACGAAGAGTTCAAATAAGTTGCAAGAGCGATTACGCTAAGGCAAGCCCACGAACACTATCACCAGGCCTACCACTATCATTACCACACCCAGAGCCAATAAGCCAATCAATAGCTTCTTATTCATATTTAGAATCTTTTCCGAGCAAGTAGCTTGTTATAATACTAGAACGACAAACAAAAGAAAAGGCTTGGTGCTACACTCAATAGCTAAGCATCACGCATACAGCATGGTAATTGCTATTCCGTAATAGGGAGAGTGAATGAAAACCGGCTTCCCTTTCCCAACTGGCTCTGGACCGTGATTTCGCCGCCGTGGGCTTCAACCAGCCGCTTGGCAATAGTAAGACCCAGACCACTGCCGCCGGTGACCCTGGCACGGGATTTGTCCACTCTATAAAAGCGCTCAAAGATATTAGGCAAATCCTCAGCAGGAATACCTTCGCCGGTGTCAGACACGCTGACCTCTACCCAGTCACCTTGTTTTGCAGCAGCCAATTTGATAGTGCCTCCCTTGCGAGTATGAGCCACTGCATTTTCCAGAAGGTTATGCAGCACCTGGTTGACCCGTTGCCAGTCAATGTTAACCAGCGGCAGATTATCAGGCAGGTCAAGGGACAACGATATCTCCTTTGCTGCTATCTTGGGCTGCCAGGGAGTTACTGCCTGCTTGATTAACTTGGTAACGTCCTCCGCTTGATAAACCAGCTTCAGTTCGCCGGCTTCGGCGAGACTTAGCTCCTGGAGCTCATTAACCAGTCGTGACAGCAGAGCTGCCTCTTCGTTGAGGGAGCGGATAGTATCGGCATTTGGCTTTATGACCCGATCACGAATCGCCTCCAGATAGCCTTGAATATTGGAAAGAGGAGTTCTCAATTCATGAGCAACATCAGCAACCATATTTCGTCGTAACTGCTCGGTATGCTCCAGATCGGCAGCCATAGTGTTAAAGGCTTGAGCCAGTTCCGCAACTTCGCCTTTGCCCTCTAATTGAACTCTCTGGGACAAGTCTCCCCGTCCTAATCGTCTGGCAGCCCTCGCCAGGACACGGATAGGTGACGTTATTCTCCGGGATAGGACAAGAGTCAATAGCAAAGCGATGAGAATTGCTAGCGAGCCTCCCAAGAGAAGAGAGCGATTTATTGACGTGGAAAGTCTTAGAAATGGAGCAACATACACCTCTGCCGTCGGGTCAGGGGTGATGTAAACTTTTCCCAGAGGCTGTGTGCCCAGGGACATCTGGAGGCCACTATCGGATGAGTCGGTATAATTTGTTCCCAAAAGTTCTGGTTCTTTTGAATCACCTACGATTGTCCCGTTGACAGCAACTAAAATAACATTTGTCCCGGACACATGTGCAGCAGCGTCAACTACGGACTGGACGCCACTCCAGCTTCGTTTATCCCAATAGTACAGATATAGTTTGGATAGTATCTGGTCGGAACGATACTGCGCACTTGTCGTCTCATAATATTGCATTTCGTCGGTGATACGGTGACTTACGAAGAGGTATATAGTGCCGACGGTCACCAGTATTATCACTGCGAAAATCAGCCAGAGACGAAACCACAACCGGTGTATCACTATCCCACTCCGACAAACTTATAGCCGACCCCGTATATCGTCTTTATATATCTGGGGTGGCTGGGGTCTGACTCCAGCTTTCGGCGTAGATTGAGTATATGAACATCAATAGTGCGGTCAAAACCTTCAAAGTCATAGCCCAAAGCCTCTTCAATTAGGTTTGCCCGCGTGAAGACCCTGCCCGGCTCTTTGGCAAGAATTCCCAGTAATTTAAATTCAACACTGGTCAAATCCAGTGGTCTGCCGGCAAGCCACGCCTCGTGTTTCACAAAATTCATACTAAGTTCACCACTCTTAATCTCCTCAGGGCCACGCTCTCCGGGGATGCGTCTTAGCACTGCTCGTACTCGAGCCGCCAGTTCCCTAGGGCTAAAAGGCTTGGTCACATAGTCATCGGCACCTAGGTCGAGGCCCGTTAGCTTGTCTTGGTCAGTAGTCCGGGCAGTAAGCATAATAATTGGTACATCGGATTCATGTCTCAAGGTACGACAGACCTCAAGTCCATCGATGTCTGGCAGCATAAGGTCAAGAACAATGAGGTCGGGGCAGCTTTTACGAGCCAGACGCAGAGCTTCAACACCATCATAAGCAATTAGAACCTGGTAGCCGTCCCGGTCTAAGTAGAGCCTGACCAACTCCACAGTCTTTACATCATCATCAACTACCAAAACCTTTCTGCCTGCCATCCCTAGCCTCCTGACAATTCTTCAAGCCCCCTTAATGTTATAACAGAAATGTTAAGAAATTAATATGAAAGACTTCTTTTACAAAGATATTTTTTAGCAAATTGTACAAGCTATAGTCTAGAGTGGACTAATAAACTCTTCTTTGAACAATAAATCATATGCTATTTCCACCTAAGTATTTTTAGATTGACATGACTGTATGGGCGGGCTATAATCCTGTCTGAAACAGGATATAGGACATGCGAATGAAATCACCCCCGGACCCCGACCATGAAGGACGACAGATTGCCATTTTCGTTCAATGGTGGTGGGGCTTGCTTTAGTGTAGGTCTATGATTGAGACGTGTTTACCTCACGTCCCAGCGGACGTGGGGTTTTTGTTTATCTGTAACATGAGCTAAGATTTTCCTGGGAGGTTGTAACTGTGAGCATTGTAATCAGCCTGCTGGGACAAGATAGAGAAGTTTATGAGTAAAGGAAAACTCGAGATGGCAGATAGACTGGTCAGAGGCCCGAAGAAAAAGTCGAGAATAAAGCGATTGCGTAAGCTGCGAACGTCGATCGCCGAAGAAGGACTAAGTGCTCTCCTGCTTTCTCAGCCGGAGAACCGCCGTTATCTCTCTGGATTTACCGGCTCCTCCGGATGGCTACTCATTTCGGGACAGAATGCTGTTTTGGCTACTGACTTCCGCTATGTGGAGCAAGCTAAGGGAGAGTCGCCGGATTTTGAAATTGTCCAGACTAAAGGAGAGTTGCGCGACTGGCTTCCTGATTTGGTCTCTGATTTGGGGTGGCACAAATTAGGCTTCGAGTCAAATTTTATTTCCTATGAAGGTTATCACAAGCTCAGCGAGGCAATAAAGACCAAGCAAGTTAATCTTGAGCTTGTTCCTACCACTGGCATAGTAGAGCAGCTTCGCTCCATAAAAGAGCCCGAAGAATTAGGATTTATCACAAAGGCAGTAGAGCTGGTCGATGCCGCCTTTGAACAGGCGAAGGCCATAATTCGTCCCGGCATAACGGAAAAGAAGGCAGCGTGGGAGATAGAAAAAATCCTTCGCCAAGAAGGCAGTGAAGAAATGCCGTTTGAAATCATTGTGGCTTCAGGCCCAAATTCAGCTTTGCCCCATGCTCGACCTACGAAAAAAACAATTTGCTCTGGTGAACCAGTGTTGATTGATATGGGAGCCAGAATCAATGGTTATTGTAGCGACTTTACTCGCACTTTATTCTTGGGCAAAGCAGACAAAACCTTCCGGGAAATTTATAATATAGTCCTCAAAGCACAGGCCACAGCTATGGCAGGAATTGAATCAGGTATGGATGCCTCGCAGGCAGATCGATTGGCTCGAAGCGTTATTGAACAGGCTGGCTATGGAGATGCCTTCGGACACAGTCTGGGGCACGGTGTTGGGCTAGCTGTGCACGAATCCCCCATGCTTGGTTCCACCTCCTCTGATTCACTCGCAGATGGTATGGTTTTTACCATAGAACCGGGAATTTACCTTGCGGGACAAGGTGGTGTTAGGATTGAAGATATGGTAGTTTTGGAAAATGGCCGGGTCAAAGTGCTCACCAGAGCAAGTAAAAATAGCTTTCAGCTACCAGCTCTCGGCAATCAATAATCTGGTGAGCGCTGGCAAGCACCCACTAAGTGCTTAGTGATGAAAAATTTCAGAAGCTTGAAAGTATGGCAGAAAAGCCATGAATTATCACTATCTGTATATAAGATTACACTACTCTTTCCTCGAGAGGAAACCTACGGATTGATAAGTCAGCTTCGAAGAGCCGCTTCGTCAGTTCCAGCAAATATTGCGGAGGGATGCGGATGTAATGGAGACCGCGAGTTTGCCCACTTTTTAGAAATTGCTTTAAGGAGCGCTAGCGAAACCAAATATTACCTACTTCTGGCCCATGACTCGAAATATTTGGGTATAAAAACTTATGGAGAATTGAATAACCAAGTAACGGAAGTAAAACGCATGCTTACGAGGTTGATGCAAAGAATGGATGCTGCCAGCTGAGGGCTGAATGCTGAAAGCTGAATGTCTAACCAGGAGGTTACTGAATGATTGATGCCGGAGAATTGAGAAAGGGAGTCGCCATAGAGCTAGATGGCGAAGTATACCAAATTTTGGAATACCAACACGTTAAGATGCAGCAAAGGCAACCTGTAGTCAAGTTGAAACTTCGTAATGTTCGTAGTGGGAATTTCACTGAGCGGAATTTTCAATCGGGCGATAAAGTTACAACAGTATTTCTGGAGCATCGTCCTGTCCAGTACCTTTATAGTGATGGCGACCTCTATTACTTCATGGATAACGAAAGTTATGAGCAGATTATGCTAACTTCGGCTCAAATAGGAGAGGGCACAAATTATCTAAAAGAGGGCTTGATGCTAGAGATTCTGACCTGCAAGGGGGATACAGTGACCATAGAGCTACCCACTTCAGTAGAGCTCCGGGTTACGGAAACAGAACCCGGCTTTAAGGGGGATAGGGCCACAGCGGGCACCAAGCCAGCTAAGCTAGAAACAGGAGCAACAATCCAGGTTCCCCTTTTCATTAATACTGGCGACATCATCAAAGTCCATACACGCACCGGTGGATACTTGGAGAAGGTTAGCTAAGATTTAGGTAAGCTGATTGATAAAAGCTGATTTACATATCCATTCCTGCTATTCCATAGATTGTCTCACACCTTTGGAGCAAATAGTCAAGCGCTGCCTTGAGCTAGGCATAAATTGTATTGCTGTAGCTGACCACAACACCATTGCTGGCGCCTTAAAGTTAAGAGAGATTGCCCCGTTTAAAGTAATCGTTGCTGAAGAGATCTTAACGCCTGTGGGGGAAATAATGGGGCTCTTTCTTAGTGAAGAAGTTTCCCGGGGATTGTCTCCCCAGGAAACAATATCTCGAATCAGAAACCAAGGCGGTCTAGTGGCTATTCCCCACCCATTTGGCAGGTCGCTGTTCCGGAATGCTAACCCACTAACCTCGACGGAAGTTTTATCCCAGGTCGATATCATTGAAACTTTTAATTCTCGTACGCCATTTTCTAATAGCATCGCCAGAGCAGGGAAACTAGCCAAAGAGCAAGGAAAGGCTGCCAGCGCTGGCAGCGATGCCCATACTTTAGGTGAAATTGGCCGAGCATATGTGGAAATGCCCGAATTCGATGGACCTGACGACTTCCTGGATTCTTTAGTTCAGGGCAAAATATTCGGGCAAAAATCTAGCTACTTAGCTCATTTTGCCAGTACGTGGGCCAGGATAAGGAAACATATATTGGGAGATTCTTCGCTACGATCAGAATGACAGATAGCGAGGAAGGTAAAGCGGGCTCTTGTTGAACATCGGTTGGTTTTCCACAGGGAGAGATGAAGCTGCCCGACAGCTTTTACAAGCTGTGCAGGATAAGAGCCACAAGGGCGACATTAATGGGAAAATTAGCTTCGTGTTTAGCAACCGGGAACTCGGCGAGGCGAAGGAAAGCGACCTGTTCTTTGAGCTTGTTCGGACCTATAAAATTCCTCTTGTCTGCTTATCTCACAAAAAGTTCAAAACTCCTGGAGAAGAAAAAGAGTGGCGTATCAAATACGGTAGAGAGGTAAACAAGAGGATTGAAGCATTTGCTCCCGACCTTTGTGTTCTTGCTGGCTATATGCTCATCGTGAGTGAAGAGCTATGTCAGAAATACGCTATGATTAATCTTCATCCAGCACCCCCCGGTGGACCCACGGGTAGCTGGCAGGAGGTAATTTGGACGTTGATACAAAATGAAGCCGACACAGCCGGAGCAATGATACACTTGGCTACCCCTGAACTGGATAGAGGTCCGGTAATTAGCTATTGCCTCTTCTCTATTAAGGGTGGCCCCTTCACTGAATATTGGCGGAAGGATAACAAAGATATGCTGTTTCGGCTCATTCGCCAGCACGAACTTGCTAGAGAATTTCCTCTTATCATCTTGACATTACAAGCTCTGAGCTGGGGCAAGGTTGGCATAAAGGACAAGAGAGTAATTGATGCTCAAGGAAAGTTAATCAGCGGCTATGACCTTAGTGGCAAGGTAGATGAGGAGGTGAAGAAAAGTCTGAGATGAACTTGATTTGCTTTGACCTCGAAGGCCCTTTAGCTCCCCAGGATAACGCCTATGAACTGATGAAGCTATTCCCCCGTGGCGGCAAGATTTTCGAAGTCATCAGCCGTTATGATGATTTGCTGACTTTAGAAGGCCGGCCTGACTACGAGCCGGGAGACACACTTGCCCTCATCACTCCTTTCCTGGCTTATCACGGAATAGAAGAGCAACAAATCGCTGCTATGGGGCAGAAAGCTGGGTTAACCCCAGGGGCAACTGAATTAATCTCCAAACTTAAATCTCGAGGGTGGGACATATTTTGTATTAGTACTAGTTACAAACAATATGCCTTCCCCATCACACAGAGACTGGGCATACCCAGTGAGAATGTAGCTTGCACTTCCTTTCCCCTGGCACAGATTCGCCAACTACTAAGCCAAGATGAATTTGCCTTACTGGAGCAAACAGAACACGAAATTGTGAATCTTAATCCTTTTACCGACGATACTAGAATAAGTGAGTATCTGGACTATTTTTATTGGCAGAAATTGCCCCAAACAAGTTCGGGAAGAATTATAGGCCAGGTGAAACCAGTAGGGGGGAGTCGGAAGGTAGGGGCGCTAGAGAACTTTAGCACCAGGATGGGAAAACCGCTTTCTCGTTGGACGGTAGTAGGGGACAGCATCACAGATTTCAAAATGCTTCGGGCTGTGAACAAAGCAAATGGCTTAGCCATCGCTTTCAATGCTAACGAATACGCCTTGAAATATGCCACCATGAGTTTGGCATCCGTTAGATTGGATGATTTGTGGATAGCTTTGGAACCCTGGGAGAAAGGTGGCCGCCAGGCTGTTGAGAAAGTGGTTAAGAAAAGGGAGGAGGCTGGAGGGACAAAGAATAGAGAGTGGTTCCACTGGCTAGACGGAACTAAGGATATAACGCCTGCTTTGAGAATCCATAAAAGGGTCCGACATCTGGTTAGAGAGGAAGCTGCCAAACTGGGCTAATGTAAATTACTCACCATCGCCTTCCGGTCTCACGGAAGATCCATACGAGGGTAACAATGGCGATTATGGAAACGACGATGATAGTAATTAAGCCCGCTTTGCCTAGCCCACCGAATGCTTCACCTGCGGCATAAACTTTAGAACTTGCCTCTATCCAGCCTGCTATCATCCCACCAGCTAAAACTAAAGGTAATTATCCCTTGGCGTCAAGTAATTCTATGCGAGTATGGCCTTATATCATTCCAAAACGCCGTTATCACTTTTAGGACTTATGCCTTAGCTTGTAAACCTCACGGTGGCACTGTCTGCAATGACAGTGCCGTCCTCCCTGTGATGCACCATGTGAAGGGTCGGTTGGATAATCAGTTAGAGGTTTCCATTGGTGGCATCGGGAACATACCTTCCCTTCAACGCCGTTGACCTTTATGATTGCCATTTTATTTCTTGGGTGGCTTGCTAAGTATTTCGTCTATAAGACCGTATTCCACTGCTTGTTCCGCGCTAAGATAAAAGTCCCTGTCGGTGTCGTGGGCAATCTTCTCTACCGGCTGACCTGTGTGCTTAGCTATGATGTTACGTATCGTTTCCTGCATTCTCATGATTTCTCTGGCAGCAATTTCAATATCCGCTGCCTGCCCCTGAGCACCACCAACAGCCTGGTGCAGATGTATAGTAGAATTAGGTAAAGCGTACCTTTTACCTTTAGTCCCGGCACAAAGAAGCAAGGTGCCCATGCTGGCTGCCAGGCCAACACAAATGGTGGATATAGGGCAGCGAAGAATCTGCATGGTATCGTAAATGGCTAAGCCAGCGCTGATAATGCCACCGGGGCAATGAACATAAAGGTTTATATCTTTTTCCGGGTCCTCTCTCTCCAAGTAGAGGAGCTGAGCAATAATAAGATTGGCTATCTGGTCGTTGATCGGCGTGCCCAAAAAAACGATTCTCTCCCTGAGCAGGAGGGAATATATGTCGAAAATACGTTCCCCTCGAGCACTGGTCTCCGTCACCGTAGGAATTATCACCTGAGATGTTGTTTCCATCATTCCTCCTTTGTCATATTCGCAGCACTGCCAATGGCTATTTGTAATAATTGGTCTATCGTCTTCTGAGTACGCAGAGATTGTTCAATTGATTGCCTAACTTGGGGCAGTGAGAAGAACTGCTTTGCTTTTTCCTTATCCTCAGCATCATTGGTAATCTCATCTACTTTATTATCTACCTCTGAGGAACTAATTTCAATCTTTTCTTCTTCAGCTAATTTCCCCAAGACAAGACTCTGAATAAGCCGTTTTTGCGCTATAGGACGCAGCTCTTGTTTAATTTCCTCTTCCGTTTTATTAGCTTTCTTGAGGTAATCGGTTATCTCCCTAAAGCCCAAGCGCTGTGCCTCGTTTCTAAGAAGTTCGGTAATTTCCTCGTCCTCTAAAATAGGGGGATAGTTTACCTCACTGATTTCTACCAGAGCGTCAAGCGCCTTTTGCCTCAACTCCAAGCGATTCCTAGCCTCAGCTTTGGCTCTTAAGTCATCAGCCACTTTCTTCCTCATATCCTCCAGGTTATCATAACCGGCGCTCTGAGCTAATCCATCATTAAGCTCTGGCAACTGTTTCTCCTTTATTTCGGTAACAGTGACTTGGAAAGTACCCTCTTTGCCATGCATTTCTTTAGTGGGATAGTCATCTGGGATAGTCAAGCTGAAAGTCTTTTCTTTGTTTTTCTCAGCGCTCTGCAGTTGAGAGGCAAACCCAGGCACGGGTGAACGTGAATCTTTATTCATCTCGTATAATATGTCTTTGTGATTTAACCAGGGTTTCCCATCCACATCGGCTTGGATGTTTATAGTAACTAAGTCACCCAACTCAACAGGGCGGTCTACAGGCACCCACGCCCCTTGTCTTTCCCGGAACTCTTCCATGGCAGCGGTGACTTCTTTTTTGGTGATTTTTGTTACGGGGCCCGGCTCCAGCTTTAAACCATGGTAATCGCCAAGCTTAACTTCAGGTTTGAGAGACACTATGGCTTTGAAAACCACAGGCTCAGTTTGAGTAATTTCTATTTGTGGTTCAGCAATGGGTTCAAGTTCCTGAGACTCGATCGCCTGTTTATAAAGCTGTGGTACAAGATGCTCCAATGCTTCTTCCAACAAATTCTTCTTTCCTATGTGCTGCACCAGAATGGCTCGCGGTGCTTTTCCTTTGCGGAAACCAGGTATGGACACCTCATTAACCAGGTGACGATAAGCCTCATCTAGTGATTTGTCTAACTCGCTGGCTTCAGCCTCTATGTTAAGAGCTATCTGGCAATTCCCTACATTTTCTGTGCTTACTTTCATATCTCATTCCTTATCATTGTTAGTGAAGAACCTCGTGCTTTAATTTAAGGTTCAGTTCGTCAAGCTGATGCTTATCAACATAAGAGGGGCTGTCGAACATCACATCAACAGCGTTCTGATTCTTCGGGAAAGCAATAACTTCTCTGATGCTCCGCTCCCCGGCAAGTAACATCACCAAACGGTCCAGCCCTATGGCAATACCGCCATGGGGCGGCGCTCCATATTCCAGTGCTTCTAAGAGGCATCCAAATTGGCTTTCCATTTCTTCTTGGCTATAACCAAGGAGACGAAATATTTGCTCCTGTAATTGACGTTTATGAATCCTGATACTGCCACTGCCAAGTTCACAACCATTGCACACTACATCATAATGTTGACCACGGACCTTGGTTGGTTCGGTATCGAGAAGCACCACGTCTTCCCATTGAGGAGCAGTAAACGGATGGTGCATAGGTCCCCAACGATTCTCAGCCTCATTCCACTCCAACAGGGGAAAATCAACTATGAAGGCAAAAGCCAATAACTTAGCATCAGCTAGATTAAGCCTTTGTGCCATCTCGCGGCGCAATTCATCCAGTGTTTTGTTCACCACCCCCAGCTTATCAGCGACGATAAGCAAAAGGTCGCCAGGCTTTGCCTCGAATCTACTGGCTATTTCTTCTAATTGGGGGGAGGTTAAATATTTAGCAGCCGCCGATTTGACTTCATCCAAAGTTATTGCCTCTCCTGTGAAGGCCATGGTGGTCAAACCCTGAGCGCCAGAACTCTGGGCCAAATCAATTAGTTCATCAAGCTGATGGCGAGTATAATGGCCGCAACCGGGAATGCATATTCCCTTTACTCTACCATTGTTGTTGAGGGCTGAGTGGAAAACTTGAAAGTCCGTGTTAGCGGCGATATCGGATATATCCCTGATCTCCAAGCCAAACCTGATATCCGGTTTATCTGTGCCGTACCTCTCCAGCGCTTCTTTATAGGAAAGGTAGGGAAAGGGCTCTAGTAATCGCATATCAGGCTTAACAGTCTTTACAAGCGAGGTAAAAAGTTTCTCCATGAGCTGCAATATGTCCGGCGCCTCAACGAAGCTCATCTCCAGGTCAAGCTGGGTGAACTCAGGCTGGCGATCCGCCCGGAGGTCCTCATCTCTGAAGCAACGAGCTATCTGGAAGTACTTGTCAAACCCGGCTACCATGAGGATTTGTTTGAGCTGCTGTGGAGATTGCGGCAGGGCATAAAACTTGCCGGGATTGATACGACTGGGCACAAGGTAGTCCCGGGCTCCCTCTGGCGTGCTCTTAATCAAGATTGGTGTTTCAATTTCCACAAATCCCTTAGCGTCCAGGAAATCTCGGATGAACTTTATCATCTTGTGGCGTAAGAGAATATTGTCCTTCATCCTCGGTCTTCTCAGGTACAGGTAGCGATTTTTGAGGCAAAGTGATTCCTCAACTTCTTCATCTTCACTTATATAAAATGGCGGCGTTTTCGAGGGATTTAAGATGACAGTCTCTTTGGCGATGACTTCAATATGTCCGGTAGCCAGTTTGTGATTCTCTGTCCCTTTAGGGCGGGTGGCAACTTCTCCAGTAATCTGAATCACGTACTCGCTACGAAGCGAACCAGCTACCTCATACGCCTCTTGTGATAGCTGGGGATTGAACACTATCTGAACTATGCCTTCCCGGTCACGCAGGTCAATGAATACCTTTCCGCCATGGTCACGGCGCCGGTGTACCCAGCCCGTTAAAGTTACCTTTTGTCCGGCATGCTTTTCCCTTAGTTCACCACAGTTATGGCTTTTGAGCAAAGATACTCTCCTTTTCTGGACTGGTTATTATAGCCTATAAGAGGGCTTCCTTTCAATTTGGGTAGGTGATAATTTATTAGGCGATGCGCCATACATACCAACACCGAAGGTGGTCGGCTGCAACCACTGGTTAGTCTTGCGCCTCCAAAGGCCGGCCTATCCTGGCGATTGTGCCTTGCGAAACGGCGCATAAATTCTCTTTGCCCTCGTCAACCATGAACACATCACAACGGCAAACAACCTGGGTCTTGCTCGAGTAGACAACTGTTGCTCTAGCAATCAAAACGGTCCCTATAGCGGGCCTTAGATAATTGATTTTGTACTCGGACGTCACAACTGCTGGACCAAGAATACTTCCGCCCACAAACGTAAGGGCGTTATCTGCAGCATAACTGATTACGCCTCCGTGCACAAAGCCGTGCTGCTGTTTCAGTTGAGGAGTGATGGGAATGGTCAACTCAACCCATCCTGGCGAATAGCTTGTTAATTCTGCGCCAACAAGCACACTAAAAGGTTGTGATGCCAGGGCCTGTTTTCCTAACTGCAATATGTCATCCATTCTTGACCTCCCAGTATACGAAAAAGTCTAACGTTTTAAATCAATGGTGCGCAGCAGGGCTGTCCTCTGGATTTATTTGTTATCCATCCTGCTTCAACATTTTGATATGTTTTGCAAGATTGTCGTTGATTTCATTATGTCTCGGAACGGGTTGAGCAATTTTTGTCCTCGGATTCTGATACCAATCGTGTCTTCTTCCACGTCTGATAAAATACAACCCATCTCTTCTAGTTGCCTTACCAGTTCTTTCCTTTTCATGCTATTTCCAGTTCGGCAACTTTACGAACATAGGGAATAGCACCACTGGTTAAATCGTCATAAATATCTTTGAGATTTTCTTTTAATTCTTCTAACGACTTCCCTTGCGTCATATAATCTGGATATTCTTCCAAATAGCCGAGCCACATACCATCATCTTGCCAGTATATAAATCTTGTGGTACCCATAATCTCCTCTTTGATATTCTTCCTCTTAATTATATCATTTTTTTCTTGCCTAACGTTCTAAATCAGCAGCGTCTGAAAACCATCCGCTGGATTGATTGCTTAGCCAGTACTTAGTGCATTTTGTTTACAACCCATGTTCGGGACTGGTCACAATTACCAAGCAACTCCATTACAATCAACTGCTCTAAGACAAGACGGAAATTCTTTCTTTCGATTTGCGTAGAATCCATTATTTTGTCGCCAAGGGAACATCTCTTTAGATTCAATACCCAATAACCTATACTTCCATTCCTCAAAAAATGTTCTCGCCAATATTTGTTTCCGCTCTTTTGTGTTCCAGATTTGTACTGGTTAAGTCGTGCCCTAATATCATCGGTTTCGCCTATAAGAATCCCCGTTTTCCCTTTGTTTACCCCTTCGGTGATTTTGCCCTCCCATTTGTATATGGCCGCACCCCAGTGACTGCACTCTCCCTGTTCGAGTCTTATGCCGTTATCTTCATATTCACTAAAAATCAAGTGACGATCATTTACCTTGAATGGCACCCATTCGTATTCAAGCTGAAATGTAAGTGTATTCATTTTTGTAGGCTAACATTAATTCTTATATTATTGTGTTAAGTAGTAAAATTGTATTGCATTTTTAGCCACTCGTCAGAGCATTGAGTTTAAGAAGTCACGGCTCTGCTAGGTCCCGAAGAACAGCCAACACATCCTGCTGAGGCACATCGTTGCGAATTACTACTTCACCAATATCCTGCAACAGCACCCAACGAATTGCCTTCCCTCTCACTTTTTTATCCAGTTCCATGGCTCTAGTTACCCCAGCCAGGCTCAATTTGAGATTGCTTCGCTTTGCTCGCAGTGACGTGGGTAGGCCGAACTTTCGTAATAGAGCTTGTTGGCGCTTCACTGCTGCTGAAGGCAGAAGACCTAATCGCTGACTGAGCTTAGCCGCTCCCACCATGCCTATGGCCACCGCTTCGCCGTGAAGAAAGCGCTTATACTGAGTAGCTGCCTCCAGGCCGTGAGCAATAGTATGGCCATAATTTAAGATAGTGCGTTTCCCTTCCCGTTCTTTTTCATCCTGGCTGACGACCTGAGCCTTGATAGCAATACTGCGGGCAATAGCTCGGGTAAGCAACTTCGGCTCTAGTTTTGCCAGTCTATTAACATTGCTCTCCAAGAATTCAAAAAATTCCTTATCTAAAATCAAGCCATGCTTAATGACTTCGGCCCAGCCCGAGGTCAGCTCACGCAGAGGCAGAGTGGTAAGATTCTGGGGGTCGGCCAGAACGAGGTTAGGCTGATAGAAGGCGCCAATAAGGTTTTTCCCTTCAGGATGATTAACCCCGACCTTACCCCCGATGCTAGCATCAACCATGGCTACCAGACTGGTCGGCACCTGTACCCAGAACATGCCTCGTAAGAAAGTGGCCGCGACAAAACCCGCCAAGTCGCCCACCATGCCCCCACCCAAGGCAATGATAATGTCGTCTCGCTCCACTCGATGCTCGACAAGGAAATCGTAAATCTTGATAGCATAGCCCATACTTTTAGTTTCTTCACCCGGCGGCACTACGAAGGAATTGACCGCAAAGCCGGCGCCCTCAAGGACTCCCTTAACCTTGTCGCCATAACGGGAAAAAACATTCTCGTCGCTAATGACGGTGGCTGTGCCAGACAAAGCAGCTTGCTTCATCTTTTCACCAAGTTTGTCCAATAAACCATAGCCAACAAAGATAGGATAACTCTGAGTAGCAGTTTCGACCAAGCAAGCAACGTCTTTGTCACTGAAAGCTGAAAGCTGACAGCTATCAGTGCGACGAAGCAATCTCCAAGCCCTTATTACCTCCTCCGCCACTTCACTGATATTTAGGTCGTCAGTATGGATTGTCCAATCCGCTTTGGCATAGTAAGGCTGCCGAGAGGCTTTAAGCTGCCTGATGCGTTCCAAAGGGTCATCAGCAGCTAAGAGGGGACGAACTTCGGTCTCAGGATTACAAGCAGCCTCACGGAATAAGCGCTCATAGATTGTCTCAGGTTTAGCCTCCAGGCAGACGATCAACCCCGTTTTGGCAAGCAACTTATAGTTTTGCGGGTCAACTATGGCACCGCCACCGATAGATATGACCGTTTGCGTTTGCCGGCAGGCTTTTCTAATCGCCTCGCGTTCCAGTTCCCGGAACTTGCCCTCCCCATCCTGACGGAAAATCTCGGCGATAGGCTTCCCAGTTTGTTTAACTATCTCATCATCGGTATCCAGGAAATCCCAATTTAATCTCCGGGCTACTTCTTTAGCCACCAGAGATTTACCGGTGCCGGAGAAGCCTGTAATAATGAGATTTGTCATTCGCCCGTCCGATTTCATTTCGCTCCCTTCGTCAGTATATTGAAAAATCCTGATTAGAGCAAGAATTAGCTTTGCAGGAGATTGACTACTAATTGTCATATTTGCCAGTCATTTTTCCCGTGGTGACAACTTATGACATATTGCGTGCATTCGACTTACGACTAACTGAACTGGTTAGCGAGTATATTGCAAATGTTCGCCCAGGTCACTTGACTATTCTGTCTCCATAGAGTATTATTGAAAAATAATCTGCCAAGATACCTTGCCGGCAACACCTGTGTGGTCAGCCAGCGCAATTCTCTGACAGCAGGTTGGCTGCACGATATAATACAAAGTTTATAAGTTGTGCTTTGAAGTAACCAAACTGCTATCAGATTTGTTGAAATGGCCCGAGAATAACCGAATTTCAGGTAAAGTAAGTAAAGTACTAGAAAGGAGGGCTACTTAATATCGATATAGTGTGAAATGAATCTAAGCGACAGCGACCAAGGGAGGTGGTGCGGAGGAGGAAATGAAGTAATTTAGATAAAGGAGGTTTGAATGAGCAGAAAATTTCTAAAGTATGGCTGGATAGCAATCGGCATTTTATTATTGGTCGGCCTTGTTATATTTCCAGCCTGTAGCAGCACCAGCACTACTCCGGTCAGTGCGTATATCGGCAGTGGTAAGCTTGACGGTAATGGTATCCCGCCAAACTTCTTCTCCGACATAAACGTGCGCAAAGCCATGTGCTATTCCTTTGACTATGCCACTTTCATTAAGGATGGTTGGGACAATCAGGGCGTGCAGACGGGCTCGCCGAGTGTTCCCGGGCTTGTCGACTACGTTCCCAGTACTCCGATGTACACCTATAACACGACACTGGCTACGTATTACTGGCAGCAGGCCTGGGGCGGACAGGTCTGGTCCAAAGGATTCAAGTTTACCCTCGTCTACAATACGGGTAACCTGCCGCGTCAGACGGCCTGTACAATTCTGGCTAATGACTTGAGTAGTATGAACTCCAAGTTCCAGGTCTCCGTCGTGCCACTGCAGTGGAATACCGAGCTGGCCCATATACTCGCCATGGACATGCCTATGTTCGATATAGGGTGGCAGGCCGACTACCCGGCAGCCGATGATTTTCTTGAAGCTTATATGTCCACCGTAGGCGCCTACGCTGGGTTCCAGGGGTACGGCAATTCTACTCTTGATGCCCAGCTCATAGCCGCCTGGGAGGACACCAACCCCACGACGCGAGCGGAGAAGTACACTGCCCTGCAGACCTTATACTACAATGATGCCCCTGCTCTCGTGCTGGGCCAGCCGGCGGTTAATCGTTACTTAAACCCGTACGTATGTAACTACACTTACAACCCCATGGATCCCTCCAACATGGGCCACCTCCAATACATGTTCTATAATTCCACAAGTCTAGGTGGTAGTATCCCATGCCCGTACTCTGGTAGTACCTATGCCCCCTTCGTTGAAGACACCATTGGACCCATGCAATCCATGGATCCAGCCTATGCCTATGACTCAGCTAGCTATGAGCAGATAGAACGTATCTATGACACGCTCGTAGCCTACAACGGCAGCTCGGCCACGGAGTTTGTGCCCGATCTGGCCAGCAGCTGGTCCTGGGCCGCCAATGGCACGACAGTGACCTTCAATCTCAGGCCGGGTGTCCAGTTCCAGTCTGGAGGCTATAACGTGACCGCTCAGGATGTGAAATATAGCATCGAGCGGGAGTGTATGATGAACAGAGGGGGCGGACCTCAATGGCTGTTCTGGTTCCCACTGACAGGCAAGACGGATAGGGACCAGTTCGCGGACAATGCTACTGCTCTTGCAGCACTTGACAGCGCCATAATAGTTAATGGCCCCCTGCAGATATCGTTCAATGTGCAAGGTTCCTACTGGCAGACGCAGTTCGAGTCCATTTTGTGCGGTGCCCAGGCCTCGATTGTCTGCGAGCCTTGGGCCATCGCGCAGGGCGCCTGGAATGGCACTCTGGCAGACGTTAGCCGTATCGCGAACCCTGGATCCGCCAGTGACACCGCTCTCTTCGACAAGGCGAATGGCACCGGAGCGTGGTATTTGCCCACTGGTAGCGCCGGTTGGAACAAGGGTGTCTCAGTCACACTGGAAGCGAACCCTCATTGGTGGGGCGGAGCTGTTCCATTTAGTAAGGTTGTCACCAACATGATAAGTGAATGGAGCACCCGAAAGGTCGACTTAGCGACTGGGGCTGCCGCAGGAGTCTATGTGCCGGCGACCAACTATCCGGACATGACTGCATATCCCTGGCTCAAGTCCTGGACTGGCCTGCCTACGCTTGTCATTGAAGCTTTCCAGATGAACTTCGACATCCATAGCTAGGAGTGATATTGCCTGGCTCCCGGTGAGCCTGGCAAGACGGCTCGAGAGACCCCCGCCTCCGGGCGGGGGTCTCTCCGTTTGATTTTCTAAGGTGAGTATGGTATAAAGGGGTGCCTTGGAACTCAGGACTTACATAATCCGTCGGCTGCTCCTTCTTATCCCGGTGATGTTCGGCATAACCCTGTTCATCTTCTGTCTTACCATGCTGTTCAGTCCGGTACAACGCGCCGCCCTTTACGTCCATAACCAGAGGGAGTACGCTGATCTTCCGCGACTCATCCAGCAATACGGCCTTGATAGGCCGTTCTACGAGCAGTACGGCACATGGCTCAACCAGGTATTCCACGGTAATTTGGGCTGGTCAGTGGTGGTCTCGATGCCCGTGGCGCAAGCCATCGTGAAGTTTTTGCCGGCTACGCTGGAGCTGGCAATTCTGGCCGCGCCGATTATCATCGTGTTTGGTATATTCCTTGGCACCAGGGCCGCGGCCAACAAGGACAAATTCACTGACCATTTTACGCGGGTACTGGCCATCATCGGATGGTCGCTGCCCACCTTCCTGGTGGGCTTGGGACTATTGATGTTATTCGACGCCGAATTACGCGGGCTTTTGCCGCCAGGCCGACTGAGCCTGGCAATGGAAGGCGTCGTCAACTCTGCCGCATTTACCCGTTATACGCATATCAACACCATTGATGCTATCCTCAATCTCAACGGCGGGGTCCTTCTCGACGCATTGAGACACGACCTTCTGCCGGTGATCACGCTTTCGGTGACCCATATCGCCTTCATTATGAGATTGATGCGTTCCAGCATGCTGGAGTCTATGGGCAAGGGGTACATCCTTACCGCCCGGGCCAAGGGTCTTCCTGAAAGCGTAGTGGTCAACAAGCATGCCCGCCGCAATGCCCTCATCCCGGTTTTGACCGTATCTGGATATGTGGCTGCGGGCCTGGCCGGCGGTGCTGTCATCACCGAGACAATCTTCAACTACAAGGGCATTGGCTGGTGGGCGTGGCAGGGCGCGTCTAATCTAGACATTTCATCGGTGCTCGGCTTTGCGCTGTTCAGTGCCGCCCTGTTTGTGCTGGTTAATCTGGCGGTCGATATACTCTACACCCGCGTAGATCCCCGGGTGAGGTTAGGAGAAACAATGCAGTGACCGACTGGAAATTCATGTTGCACCAGCTTGTTAAGAATCCTCTCTCGATGGCGGGGCTGGTCATCGTCGGTATTTTCATAATCATCGCCATCTTCGCTCCTCTCATCGCTCCAACGCCCACCGGTCAGACAGATCCCTATATTATACCCCGCAGCGGTTACCAGGCTCAACCGCAGGCTCCGAGTCCTGGCCATCCTTTTGGCACCACCTCGGGTCAGTTCGATATCTTTTACGGGGTTATCTGGGGGACGCGCACGGCGTTTCGGGTAGCCCTGCTAGTGATGGGCGTTACACTAGTCATAGGGATCGTACTAGGCAGCCTGGCCGGCTACTTCGGCGGGCCTCTCGATGAGGTTCTCATGCGCATCACCGATATTTTCCTGGCCTTCCCCGGGCTCATTCTGGCCATGGCCCTCGTGACTGCCATAGGAGTCGGTACCAACAGCATTATCATTGCTCTGGCGGTGGTCTGGTGGCCTACCTACGCACGGCTCATCCGCGGCGACATACTCCAGGTGCGTGAAGAAGACTACGTCGAGGCCTCCCGCGGCCTGGGCGCCTCAAGCGCGAGGGTCATCCTGCGGCATGTGCTGCCCAACTCCATCTATCCCCTGCTCATCATGGCTTCACTGGACATGGGAGCGGTAGTCCTGACTGCCGCGGCGCTAAGCTTTCTGGGTCTGGGCGCCCCCGCGGGTTACGCCGACTGGGGGCAGATGCTTGAGTACGGCCGCAACTACATTATAGGGCCCCCGGCTGACCCTTTGCGGTGGTGGTATACGATCATTTATCCCGGCCTGTTCATCCTCTTCTTTGTGCTAGGATTTAATCTTCTCGGCGATGCCTCCCGAGATATTTTTGACCCACAGTTGGCGAGGAGATAGATGGAAGACCTTATCAGGATAAGAGATCTGTCCGTCAGGTTTTATACCTATGATGGGGTTGTTCATGCGATCGACGACCTGGACCTCGATATCAGGCAGGGAGAGACACTGGCGATAGTTGGTGAAACGGGTTCGGGGAAGACAATGACTGCCCTGGCCATCCTTCGCCTTATCCCCTACCCCGGCAGAATAGAATCCGGGAGTATCGTTTTCCGGGACAACGATCTGGGCGGCGACCTTGAACTTCTGAAGCTGCGAGAGGATAGGATGAGATCCATTCGCGGTAATAAGATATCGATGGTGTTCCAGGAACCCGGAGCGGCGTTAAATCCCGTCTATACCATTGGCGACCAGATATCTGAAGTATATTTGCTTCACCGGCGCCGGGAACTGAGCCTGCAGGCCAAGCAACGGGTAGACAGTCTGCTCAGGGACGGAAGTGGCATTGCTGCCGGCGTCAGGAGGCCTTTCTGGCGCTGGCAGAGCAGGCTCTATGCTAAAATAGCGCAAGATTCTCGCCCTCTCGAGCCCCGTGTCTTGAGCCATGTCCCCATCTTCAGGCGGCTTCTCGACCGGCTCGACGACGAAGCCGGGCTGCTTGCGGTCGATATGCTGAAAAGCGTAGAGATTCCCGATGCGGCCCGTGTGGCTGTTCATTATCCTCACGAACTCTCGGGCGGCATGAAACAGAGGGCGGTCATTGCCATGGCACTGGCCTGTTCCCCCAGGCTTCTCATCGCCGATGAACCCACTACCTCGCTCGATGTCACTATTCAGGCGCAGATGCTGGAGCTATTTCGCCGCATCAAGGTGGACAGGGGAGCCTCCGTTATGTTTATTACCCACAACCTGGGAGTGGCTGCCGAAGTCTCCGACCGGGTGGCGGTTATGTACGCGGGAAGGATTTGCGAGGTGGCCGGCGTGGAGGACATATTTGGCCAGCCTTTGCATCCTTACACCAAGGCCTTGCTGGACGCCGTCCCCAGTCCGGGAAAGGAACTGCGGACTATCGCCGGAGTGTTGGCTGACCCGATGAACCCGCCGCCGGGCTGCCGCTTTCATCCGCGATGTCCGGTCGCTATCGAAAAATGCCAGCAAGAAAGGCCCAAACTCAAAGAGGTTTCCAAAGACCACATGGTGGCCTGTTATCTTTCGTGATTTACGATGGAACTATGAGCAATCTAGTTGATATCAGGGGACTTAAGAAACACTTCCCGATACTCGGCGGCATTTTGAGAAGACAGGTGGGAGCTGTTAAGGCAGTGGACAACGTCAGCCTGGCCATCAAGAGCGGACAATGGCTGGGGCTCGTGGGGGAATCGGGCTGCGGGAAGACAACTCTGGCCAAGACGGTCGTCCGCCTCTTGAAACCGACCAGCGGTCATATTTACTTCGATGTCTCTGATGAGATCAAAACAGAGATAGAAGAATTGGAGTCGGCAGGTACGAACGATGGCAGACTTACTTCTCTCTTGAAGGAGTATGACCTGGCGACATTCTCGGGCGCCAGAGTCCGTTTATTCCATCGTCGTGCCCAACTTGTTCACCAGGACCCCTTTACCTCGCTTAATCCTCGGATGAGGATAAAGCACATAGTCAGCGAGCCGTTGAAGATACACCGGGTCCTTTCCGGCGAGGCGCAAGAGACGGCCGTCAGGGAGCTGTTGTACAGGGTCGGGTTGAGCCCGGGACAATTCGACCGCTATCCGCACCAATTTAGCGGCGGCCAGCGCCAGCGCATTGCCATTGCTCGGGCCCTGGCTACCAGACCGGAATTTATCGCCTTTGACGAACCAACATCTGCTCTGGACGTCTCTGTCCAGGCACAAATACTCGGCCTTTTGAAGGACTTGAAAAGTGAGTTTGGCCTTACTTATCTCTACATCACCCATGAGCTTTTGATTGCCGAGAGTGTCTGCGACTATATTGCTGTGATGTACCTGGGCAAGGTAGTTGAGATGGGGAGGCCGGAGGAGATATTTCACACGCCATATCATCCTTATTCTAGGTCCCTGATAGCAGCGACGCCCGTCCCTGATCCTAAGAGAAGGGTCGGTCGTATCGTTCTTCCTGGCGAAGTACCCAGCCCGGCCAATCCGCCGCCAGGCTGTGCTTTTCATCCCAGATGCTCTCGGGCCAGCGAAGAGTGCCGTAAGTTTGCGCCAGAGCTGAAGCTCATCAGCAACGACCATTACGTTGCCTGCTTTCATCCTTTATAGACCGCTAACCCCCCTCCACCTGTGTTTATTTGCCCTGTATATCCCGATATGTCCCACAGATTTGCCAACTGGTGTTTGCCTTCAGGCTCTTACTGGTCAGTCGTGTCTGAGGATAGGGAGTAGCGTCTGTCCTGTTCTTAGAGAGAACGTAAGTCAAGTCCGAAGTGGTCGCCAGGCTGGCAATGGCGATTCGAGTTGCTGAATGATTTCATTTATCAGCGATTTTTCCCAGAGTGTAAACTCATGCTATACTTCACGAATTCGACTGTAAAATTACTAGAGAAAAGAGCAATGATTGTAAAGATGTTAGTGGTCGGTCCTTTTGCCGCTAACTGCTACATCGTTGGTTCATCCACAGCCAAGCAAGGAATGATTATTGACCCCGGTGCTGAAGCTGAGACTATTTTGAGAACGGTACAGCAAACGGGATTATCCATATCCTTAATCGTGATAACCCATGCCCACATAGACCATGTTGGTGCCCTTCGCGAAGTTCAAGAAAAGACCAATGCCCAGTTTGTTATTCACGAGGCAGAGAAGGGATTATTGCTTACCGCGCCTATGCGTATGCTAACATCGCTTGGCCTCTCTCCTGTCAAATCACCTCCTCGGCCGGATAAATTACTCAAAGATGGGGATATCATAGATGTAGGCGACTTACACTTTGAAGTTCTCTACACCCCCGGACATAGCTCCGGTGGGATCTGCCTTGCAGGGCATGGGGTGGTCTTCAGTGGAGATACTTTATTTAATTCAGGTATTGGCAGGACCGACTTTCCCGGCTGCAGCCACGAACGTCTTATGAAGAGCATTCATGAAAAACTTATGGTCTTGCCTGATGAAACCATAGTCTATCCCGGCCATGGACCACCCACCACTATCGGCGACGAGCGCCGAGGAAATCCTTTCCTCCAGTGATTATCCTCCTAGAGACTTCCTTTGGCAACCCCTTGCTTTTGCTGATGCCGACTCGCTTGCCCTAGAATAACGGTTGCTCAATCAAGTTATATTGTTTAAATAATTACGATAATTCGCCAGGGTCTCTTTTAAGTTATCACCGCCGAATTTCTCCAGGCAGGCATCGGCCAGGATAATAGCCAGCATGGCTTCGCCAATTACCCCGGCGGCCGGGACAACACAAATATCGCTGCGCTCATAATGAGCCTTCGCTACCTTTCCGCTGCGGAGGTCTATGGAAGATAAAGGACTAGCCAGTGTAGCAATAGGTTTGACTGCTGCCCTGGCTATTATGTCCTCGCCATTGCTTATGCCACCTTCAATGCCCCCAGCACGATTGGTGGCATGTCGCCAGGGAAGAGATTGCTTCGCTTCACTCGCAATGACAGAAGGAGGGCGAGGTTCGATAACGTCGTGAACCTGCGAGCCTTTAAGCCCGGCTAAAGCAAATCCCGCTCCAATTTCCACTCCTTTTACAGCATTGATGCTCATTATCGCCTGAGCAATCCGGCCATCGAGACGGCGTTCCCAGCTAACGTGGCTGCCCAGGCCGATGGGGACACCAGTAGCAATCACCTCAAAAATGCCACCCAGCGTATCCCCGTTAGCTTTGGCTTCATCAATGGCTGCCATCATCGCCTTTTCTAATTTGGCATTAGCGCAATGGACCGGGGAGGCCTCTACCTTTTGCCAATCTATAGAGCTTGCTTCGCCTCGTTCCCCGTGATGCCGCCCAATTGCCACAGTGTGACTGTGAATAGCAATGCCCAACTCTGCCAGAAATCTTCGAGCTATGGCTCCGACAGCTACTCTGGTGGCTGTTTCCCGGGCACTGGCTCTTTCTATAATCGGCCTGATGTCTTTGAGGCCATATTTAGTCACTCCGGCCAGGTCGGCATGTCCGGGGCGGGGACAGCTTACAGGCTCGACTTCTTTCTCTAGCGGGGAAATGCTTAATTGTTCCTGCCAATTTTGCCAATCTCGATTGGTGATAAAAAGAGCGATGGGGCTACCTATAGTGAGCCCATAGCGAACACCTGCCATAATTTCCGCCTTATCTTCTTCAATCTTCATACGGGGACCACGCCCGTAGCCCTGTTGGCGACGCCTGAGTTCCCTATTGATATACTCTTCTTCCAAAGGAAGGGCAGCCACCATCCCTTCCACTATAGCTATCAATCCCCTTCCGTGGGATTCTCCACCAGTAAGAAAACGAAATTGTCCCATTAGCTTTGATATAGAAATAGAGGTTGGGGATAGTTATGGTTTAAGACCTGCAACACAATCATATCTTGGGCGCTCAACCCCGATATCCTCGCCTGTATAGCTTCGATAAGCCCTGACAGTAACCTACTTATTAGTCCAGGTTGTTGATAATACTCCACTTTCGGAGCTTCGATGCCAGCCAGTTCTGCTGCCAAATTTATGGCTGTGTTCAAATCACCTAGCTCATCAACGAGACCTAACTCTTTAGCTTCGGTACCACTATAGAGTTGCCCCGTAGCCAAGTTCCTGACCGCTTCCGTGCTTAGCCCCCTCCCTTCAGCCACTACATTAATGAATTGCTCGTAATACTCGTCAACCATTTGCTGCATGATTGCCTTTTCTTCCGGCGTCAGCTCTCTCAACCCCCAATACATATCCTTATACTTGCCGCCCTTGAAAATCTCTATCTGAATGCCCAGCTTATCCAAGAGTGCCTTGACGTTTATTGCCGCAGAGATAACCCCAATGGCACCAGTCTGTGTGGTTGGCATAGCAACAATCTTATCTGCTGCGATTGAAATATAGTAGCCTCCTGATGCTGCCATTTCCCCCATGCTTACCACAATGGGCTTCGTTTCCTTGACTCTTTCTATTTGCAACAGGATTTCCTGGCAAGGCTCGATCTCACCGCCGGGGCTGTCTATGCGGAGAACAATCGCCTTGACTGCCTTGTCATTCTCTGCTTTTGTTAAATAATTTCTTACTAAATCCGGGGTAATGGTTGAGCCAGAAAGCAATGAAGAGCCGCCGGTGGTAATAGTACCGGTGAGCGGAATTACAGCAATTTTACCTGCTGTCGGTCTGGAAAGTAATGTGATTGGAACTAATATCGCCGCAAGCAATGCCAATACGCATACACTGATAATGATTGCCCTTTTTTTCATCCCTTTCCTCCTGTCAATATTTCCTTAGCTTTATTAAACATTATGTCAACTGGGGCTTCCCTTCCTGTCCATAGCTTGAAGGAAGCCGCTCCCTGATATACTAACATAGGCAGGCCGCCAAGTATATTGGCCCCGGCTTTTTGCGCTAGCCTTAACAAAGGTGTTAGCCAGGGATTATATACCACGTCATATACCAAAACATTCTTAGGAATCACTTCGAGGCTCAAAGGTGATTGTCCTTCTTGAGAACTGTCCTTCATTCCTATTGTAGTGCAATGGACTACTAAATCGCAGTTACCAAGAGTTTTAGCTGAGCTTAGACTCTGCCACTGAAAAGCAATGACATCTGGCTCCAAATCCTTCGAGCTTGGTGAAGCCCCTTTGATATACCCCAGCAAACCTTCGGCTAACGCCCTGGCCCGCTCAAATATACCATCAGTAATGGCCAGTGAAGCTACCTTCCTCTGCACCAGGGTAAAACCCACTGCCCTGGCTACCCCACCAGCACCCAGGATGACTACCTGCTTCCCTTCAGGGTCAAAGTGCCCCTCTTTGTCTAGCGCCTCGATAAAACCATAGGCGTCAGTATTAAAACCCATAAGCTCACCATCTTTTTTGACTATAGTATTGACAGCACCGATAGAACTTGCGAGGTCATCAACTTCATCTAATAAGGGTAAAACTGCCTCTTTATAGGGCACGGTTACGTTAGCTCCAACATTTTGAGGTTTTCTTAAATCGTTCACTATGTCTTGAAGTTGGGCTGGGCCTGTCTCCCAAGCCTCATAGCGGATATCAAGTCGATAATAATCAAGAGCCGCCTGCTGGAAATAAGGAGAGATAGAGTGCTTAATGGGATAACCGATGAGGCCTATGTATCTCGACATCGCTTAAGATCCTTTGCTATTGCTCAAGGCGGTGGCTATCCAGAAAACCCTGGAGGATAAAGGCTGCCGCTATGGCATCCACTTCGGCTTTAACCGAAAAGCTGTGATTTCTGGCTCCTCTTTTTGCCTTGGAACGCAGTTTATTCCTTTGGCTACCAGCCTTCATCTTCAAGCGCTCGGCAGCTTTGGTAGAGAGTCGTTCATCCCATAGTTGTATATCAAGCTGGTTGAGATTGTTTTGCTTCGCCTGCCATGACAATTTGTCGGTGAACGCTGTTACCTTACCAGCTTGTTTTCCCAACTCGCCGTTTAAGCGGCGAGGCAAGCCAACTACAATGCGCTCTGCCTTATACTGCTCCACAAGCTTGAGAATCTCATTTATAAGGGCATCTTCGTCTTTACTGGCAAGGACGGTTAGAGGAGTAGCTAAAATTCCCTGGGGGTCGCTTATAGCCACCCCGGTTCTCATATCTCCGACATCTAGCCCTAAGCTGCGCATCTCCAACTTTTCAGACCTTTGCTACGCTCACTTCATCACCTCATCTATGTATCCCTCAATTTCATTCTCGGTAATCCCATGTTCACCACTTCCACCCTTAGACATCTTGCGATAAACGTATGTGTTGAGTTTGGCTATCGCACCATTCCTAATCTGCTCGCTGGTGAGATTCTGAGATAGTATCCCAATGATGCGCGGTTCATCCAACTCGTGTAGTTTCTCAACTATTCCGAACCTGGTCAACACAACCTTCCAGAATTCCTGGTTGGTACTATCAAGTTTAAACATATACGGCCATAATATAAGGTCACACCAGTCTCTGAAGAAGTACTGCAAAGTAGCGGGGCCAGATCCACATAACTTAGCATCATTCCTCAAGAGTCTCTGCAAAAATTCTTTCTCTAATCTACAATGTGTATCAGCCAGGCTGTCGGTAATACACTTAGAGAAGCGTTCATTGATTATATTAGTTAAAGAAGCCCCAGATACTGGATCTGAGCCAAGTAGACCAAGTAGAAACCTGCTTAGCCACAACTGAACATAACTATCTTCGACATGGTCTCCAAACAAAGAGACCAATTTCTGTGCAGCCCTGATAGAATAGCCTAGGACTGTCCAACCTCCCCGTCCAAAGAAAAAAGCATCGTGCACGTTGGGGCACCTTTCACGCAATCTGCCATCATAATAAACCTTCATAAGTGCTGATTTCGCCCATTCTTCCTTAACTTCACTAAGGGCCCGAACCATGTTAGTGCCTTTCTCAGCTGTACGAGCCAAACTTTCAAATACTTTCTGGGACTTTCTTGCTAACCATCGCTGGTCAAAAATCTTCCAAAAGAATATGACATCAAGGTCAGCGTGGGGATACCCGCAGTCTTCCCCCAATATGGAAAATCGTTCGTTTTTCCAACTTTGCGCAGCAGTGCCGCGATCAAAATCTAAGATCATACGCGACAGAAATATAGGGAGGTCATTAGGTGACATATTCATTCCTCAGAGATGATAGTGGTGTTATTCTCATCTCCAATCAAACCCCGAACTGGCTCTTTTGTGACCGATTGGCTATGATAGTCTTAGCCATTGTCAGAGCTTCGTTAATTTTGGCTGCGTCTTTTCCGCCGGCTTGGGCCATGGTAGCCTTGCCACCACCACCTCCACCGGTAACCTTGGCTACTTGATTAATAATATCGCCGGCATGAAACCCCTTGGCTATCAGGTCGGGGGTCACCATGGCCAAAAAGTTCGGCTTGCCATTATGAACTGTAGCCAAAACTACTATGGCGCTCTTTAGCCTGTCTCGCAATATATCACCCATTTCCCTGAGGACAGGCATGGTCAATGCTGGCACCCTGGCAGCCAGAATTGTCACGCCGCTCACCTGCTCTGATTGCCCAGGCAAATCCTCCGCTATTCTGCGCGATAGCTCCCTTTCCAGTGAAAGCACTCTCTTACGCTCTGCTTCCAGCTCACTAACGAGGGCTTTCACCTTGCTGGTAACCTCGTCGAGTGAGCCTTCCACTTCTTTGGCTACGCTCTGCAAGGCTGTTAAGCGGGATTCAACTAAAGATTCAGCTTTTCTTCCCGTTACCGCTTCAATACGATGCAGTCCTGTGCCAATGCTGCCTTCACTGGTTATCAAGAATATGCCAATTTCTCCCGTCGAACTCACATGAGTGCCGCCACAGAGTTCCTTACTTATTGCCGGCTTGTGGCCAATTTCTAGCATCCGAACTTCCTCTCCATACTTTTCCTCAAACAGAGCGATAGCACCCTCAGCGATGGCCTGTGTATAAGGGATTTTTTTTGCTTTCACTTTCAAGTTCTGGCGTATCCATTCATTAACCTGCCTCTGAATTTCATTGAACTCTTCCTCGGTTATGGGAGCCAATTGAGAGAAGTCAAATCTAAACCTTTCAGGCTCTACTAACGAACCCTTCTGGTAAACATGGCTGCCCAATATTTGCCTTAAAGCAGCCTGAAGGAGATGCGTGGCAGTGTGGTTGCGAGCAATATCCAAGCGGCGAGTAATATCAACTTTCGTTTCTACTTCGTCGCCGATGAATATGCTCCCTTCAACCACCCTTCCGTTATGTATTATCACGTCTGAAGGAGTTCTAATGGTATTTGTGACGGCCACTTTTCCCTTCAGGCTGTTAATTTCGCCGCTATCGCCTACCTGCCCACCCATCTCACCATAGAAAGGAGTCTTGTCAAGCATTATGTTAACTTGTTGCCCCTCAAAAGCAATTTCCGTAAGTTCTTCTTTGACTCTTAACTCAATGATTTTAGACTGGGAGGTCATTGTTTCATAACCAACGAATTCAATAGCCGTTTTTTTCAGTGAAGCTACAATGGGATGTATATCACCATATGATTCTATCTTGATTGCTACCCTAGCCCTTTCCCGCTGCTTCTCCATCTCAGCCTGGAAACCCTCCCAGTCTATAGATAGGCCTCTTTCTTTAGCCATCTCAGCAGTCAATTCTGGCGGGAAACCATAAGTATCATAGAGACGGAATATTTCTGTACCTGTTAGCTGTTCCCTCCTTTGAGCTAAAGCTTCGCCGATGAACTTTTCCACTAAATTAAGTCCACTGTCCAAAGTGGCACTAAATTTTTTCTCTTCAGCCTTAATTACTTCAGCAATCAAGTCACGCTCATTCATAAGTTCAGGATATATGTGGCTCATCGTGCTAACCGTGACGTCAGCCATTTCATTAAGGAAAGGCTTATTCAGCCCCAGTTTCCTGCCGAAAAGCGAAGCTCGCCTTAGTATTCGTCGCAGGACATATCCTCTACCCTCATTGGAGGGCATAACGCCGTCGGCAATGAGAAAAGCAATGCCGCGAGAATGCTCAGCCACAATTCTAATGGCTCGGTCATTATTATCGTCCCGACCATATTCTTTTCCGGACAAGTGGCAAATCCGGTCTATAAAAGGGGAGAACAGGCTCGTTTCATAAGGAGAGGGCTTGCCTTGGATAGCGGCTAAAGTCCTCTCCAGTCCCAAACCGGTATCAATGTTGGGCTTGGGCAGCGGAGTACGTCGTCCGCTTTGGTCCTGGTTGTATTGGGTGAATACCAAATTCCAGATTTCGGAGAAGCGACCACAGTCGCAATTGGGTTTACATTCGGCTTTACCACAGCCAAACTCTTCACCGAGGTCATAATGAATCTCGCTGCATGGTCCGCAAGGACCGGAATCACCAACGGGACCCCAGAAGTTGTCTTTTTCGCCGAATCGCAATATCTTCTCAGCAGGGACGCCAACATCTCGCCAATGGGCGAAGGCTTCATCATCGTCAAGGTAAATGGTTATCCAGAGGCGCTCCTCGGGTAGTTTCAAATGCTTGGTAACGAAGTCCCAGGCCCACAAAATGGCTTCTTTTTTGAAATAATCGCCGACACTGAAATTACCCAGCATCTCGAAGAAGGTAAGGTGTTTGCTATCGCCCACCGAATCTATGTCTGTGGTGCGAAAGCACTTCTGGCAGGAAGCTAATCGCCGGCTAGGTGGGGTCTCCAATCCTAGGAAATATGGCTTAATTTGCACCATGCCAGCGCTGGTCAATAGTAAAGTGGGGTCTTTTCGAGGCACCAAGGAGGAGCTAGGGATAATCTTATGTCCTCTATCCTGAAAAAAACTCAGAAAGGCTTGTCTCAGTTCGTCACCAGTCACTTACCAGTCACCTTCTTGATTTTAGAAGGTGACAGCTTTAATGTCAATCAGGCTGTAAGAGAGAGTTTAGTAATACCATTGTGAGGAGTCCAAATGAATTTGGGCGACGAAGAATCTCAAATCAGACATGACGCTTACGCCAACCAGGAATTTAGTTATTTCCCCTTCTTCGTGTAATCAGGGCACCAGGTGGCGTTGGGGCGCTCAGGGCGATGACAAGCAGTTCTCCAGTCCCATTGACAACTGTCACACAGGATAACATGTATTCCCAAGGTCTTTTTGACCCTGAGTTTGAATTTGTCTAGCCCGCTCGGATTGCTTCGTTTCATATTTTCACTGACAATTGGCTCAACAACATCTCCTACATCTCTTTGGACAGAGTAGCCAAGAATTCAGCGTTATTCTTTGTCTTGGCTAGCCTTTCCAGGATCCTTTGTGTAGCCTCGCCGTGATTAGATGAATCGCTCTCTATCATACTGATCACACGCCTGAGCAGCCATATCTGTTTTAAGGTATTTTCATCCAGCAAAAGTTCTTCTCTCCTCGTGCCGCTAGGCATAATATCTATAGCCGGGAAGATCCTTCGCTCCGATAATTTTCTA
The DNA here is from genome assembly GCA_964586515.1 of uncultured Dehalococcoidales bacterium. Taxonomy (GTDB): domain Bacteria; phylum Chloroflexota; class Dehalococcoidia; order GIF9; family AB-539-J10; genus RBG-13-51-36. The sequence goes on along the minus strand of CAZPGJ010000002.1, from coordinate 184,280 downwards.
TCTAAGTGGAGTTCCATGTTACCTGTTCCCTTAAACTCCTCATATATGAGGTCATCCATACGGCTGCCGGTATCCACGAGGCAAGTAGCAATGATGGTTAAACTCCCCCCCTCATCAATGTTGCGAGCAGTACCGAAGAATCGCTTGGGAGGGTGCAAGGCTGTTGAATCAATACCACCAGATAAAGTACGCCCGCTAGGGGGCAGGGCTAAGTTGTAAGCTCTTGTAAGTCTGGTAATGCCGTCAAGGAGTATAACCACATCCTTGCCCATTTCCACTAGCCTTTTAGCTCTCTCTAATGCTAATTCCGCTACCCGAGTCTGGCTTTCTACTGGTTCATCGAAGGTAGCAGCAATAACCTCGGCTTTAACTGACCTCTTCATATCGGTGACCTCTTCGGGTCTTTCTCCAATAAGGCAAACCATAAGGTGAATATCATCGTAGTTAGTAGTTATGGCGTTGACAATTTTTTGAAGAAGCACAGTCTTGCCTGCCTTAGGTGGTGATACAATGAGCCCTCTTTGCCCCCGGCCTATAGGTGTCACCAGGTTGATTAAACGAGTGGATAACTCGTCCGACGTTGTTTCCAGATTGATGAGCTTATTTGGAAAAGTGGGTGTCAACGAACCAAAATTGCGGCGTGTCCGCGCTAGTTCAGGGTCAAGTCCATTGATACTGTCTACTCTAAGTAAGCTGTAATATTTTTCGCTTTCTTTAGGAGGTCTAGCCTGGCCACAAACAGCATCGCCGTCTCTTAAGTTAAAACGGCGGATCTGGGAATTTGATACATAGACGTCATTAGCACCACGCCGGAAAGTATCCTGTCGTAAGAAGCCATAGCCCTCGCTGATGGTTTCCAGTACGCCTGTTATAAACATATTTCCTTGTTGCTGTGCTTCCGCTTGCAAGATGCGGTAAATAAGTTCAGGCTTCTTCAAAGTAGTATAGCCGACGATGCCACACTCCTTAGCCATCGCCTCCAACTCATCCCGATTTTTGCTTTCTAGTTGCACCATAGTTGACATAGCATCTTCTCTCCTCAATATCTTTTTTATATTTATGGTTTTGTAGGGGCTTTTACAGTAATTCTTCCCTCGCCATCACTTTCTTCCAGTCATCCCTAAAACGCTCAATGCCGATATCTGTTAGAGGGTGCTGTATCATTTGTAGTAACACCTCGTAGGGCACTGTGGCGATATGAGCACCAACCTTAGCTGCCATTAAACAATGTTGAGGATGTCTTATGCTGGCGGCGATAACCTTAGTGGGCAATTGATAATAGTCTAGGTATTCCGCTATGTCAGCCACTACTTTCATACCATCCTCACCAATGTCATCCAATCTGCCCACGAAAGGGCTTACAAAAGTGGCTCCTGCTTCCGCTGCCAGCAAAGCTTGGTTCAAGGTGAAGCATAAAGTGAAATTTACCTTTATATTTTCACTGGCCAGCACCGAGGTAGCCTCCACTCCTTCAAGGCTAGCTGGTATCTTAACCACGACATTCTTCGCCCACTTGGCTATTTCTCTGGCCTCAGCCACCATTGTTTGGACATCCTGGCCTAACACCTCAGTAGATACCGGGCCAGGGACAATAGAGCAGATTTCCTGAACTAGCTTTCGATAATCAACCTTGCCTTCTCTCGATACAAGGCTAGGGTTGGTAGTTACCCCTGTAACCACCCCCAATCTCACCCCGTGGCGAATATGCTCTATATTGGCAGTATCTAGAAATATCTTCATCTTCCTAATTTAAAGGTAGGCTTGTTTGAGCACCTTCAACAAGCGTTTCCTTAGCTGCCCCAATAAATCCTAAGAATAACGGGTGAGGAGAATCAGGGCGAGATTTGAACTCAGGGTGAAATTGGCAGGCAAGCATCCAGGGATGATCTCGTAATTCAGTAATTTCCACTAACCTCCCATCGGGGGATAACCCAGAGGGTACAAGCCCGGCTTCCTCCAATGGCTGGCGAAAATCATTGTTAAATTCATAACGGTGGCGATGCCTTTCATAGACCACTTCAGTGCCATAGGCACGAGATGCTATTGTTCCCGCTACCAGATGACACGGATAAGTCCCAAGCCTCATAGTCCCTCCCTTTTGCTCTATGCTATGCTGTTCGGGAAGTAGATCGATGACAGGATAAGCACTACTAGCATCAAACTCAGTGGAATTTACTTTGTCGGTACGAAAAACATGACGACCAAGTTCGATGACCATAATTTGCATCCCCAAGCATAAACCCAAGTAAGGGATTTCCCTTTCTCGAGCAAATTTGGCAGCTTTTATCATGCCTTCAATTCCTCGATAACCAAAGCCACCAGGAACAATTATACCCTGAACTTGCCTCAGCTTATCATTGGCCATGCCATCCAATTGCTCTGAATCCAACCACTCTATTTTTACTTCGCGATTGTGAGCTAATGCTGCGTGACACAATGCTTCGCGCACTGAGTAATAAGCATCTCGGAGCTCCACGTATTTGCCTACCAACCCAATGATTACAGGTTCTTTAGGAGCTTTTAGTCTGGCTACCATGTCCCGCCATTCTCCTAAATTGCTCTTCCCGCCTCTTAATCCCAATCGGCTAATTATGAATTCCCCTAACCCAGCATCCTCAAGCAGCAGGGGCACCTCATAAATGGTCCCGCTAGTAACCAGAGAGATAACTGCCTCTTTATCTACATCACAAAATAGTGATATTTTGTCCTTTATACCTTCGGATATTTCCTTATCGCTGCGACACAGTATAACATCGGGCTGAATACCAATTCTCCTTAGCTCGTTGACACTGTGTTGAGTGGGCTTGGTCTTCAGTTCATCGGTGGCAGCAATGTGTGGTAAAAAGGTGACGTGAATGTATAACACATTATCCTTGCCTTCATCCTTTCTCATCTGCCTTATAGCTTCAAGAAAGGGTTGCCCTTCAATATCCCCCACAGTGCCACCAACTTCAACAATAACTAGTTCTGCTTTAGATATTTCAGCTACTTTCCTTATCCGTCTTTTTATTTCATTGGTTACGTGAGGAACCACCTGAATTGTGCCTCCCAGAAAATCCCCTCGCCTCTCCTGAGCAATGACTGAAGAATATACTTGACCGGAAGTGACGTTAGAAGCTTGGGTCAGCTCCACTCCAATAAATCTTTCATAGTGTCCCAAATCCAAATCAGTCTCGGCACCATCTTGGGTAACAAACACTTCACCGTGTTGGTAAGGAGACATCGTCCCCGGGTCAACATTCAGGTAAGGATCAAGCTTTTGCGCAGAGACGGATATACCATGGCTTTTCAATATTTTGCCGATAGAGGCTACTGAAATTCCCTTCCCTACAGAACTAACTACGCCGCCAGTAATGAAAATATACTTACTCACTGCTTATTACAAGAGCATAGAGAAAACAAATCTTGTAGGTCGATTCTAAAAGGCGAAGCAAACCTGAGTTTCTTTTCATTATAAAAAGTAGGAGTCTAAATTGTCAAGTCTGCTTTCCTTAAATGATTTGACACACTCTGTCTTGAGTTCGGGCATAGCTCTTCTGTAGAAAAGGTAGCAATGCTATAATAAGCACGGCGAAAAATGTCTCGAAAATACATTCTGGCTGCCGTAATACTGATAGCGTTAACGCTAAGTATCGGTATTTGGGCTCTATCCCCTTCCCCAGTATCTGGCCCGACCCAGTCTAACAACTCAACCCAGTACACTGATTCCGATTGGTCATTCCCGTTAGAGAATGAGCCAGCTACTTCCTTGCCTGATTTCCGCCCCGTAGTCGCCGAGGTAATGCCCTCGGTGGTTTCCGTAACCACGGAGATGGTCACTTCTGATCTCCTCGGTCGTCAGTATACGGAATCTGTTGCTGGGTCCGGGATACTTATCGATGATAATGGATATATTGTCACCAACAACCATGTAGTTGAAGATGCTCAGAGCATCTACGTAGAGTTGGCTGATGGCAGAACTTTCCCCGCGAATATAGTAGGCACTGACACCTTGTCTGACCTTGCTGTGATAAAGATAGATGCTACTAATTTGACTTACACCCATTGGGGCGACTCAAGCTTACTATCTATTGGCGAGTGGGTGTTAGCTATTGGCAATGCTCTGGGAGAAGGAATAACGGCGACTGAGGGCATAGTCAGCCGCTTAAATGTATCTGTGAACGTTGGGGGAAATATCCTTTACGGTTTAATTCAAACCACAGCACCTGTCAATCCCGGCAACAGCGGCGGCCCACTGGTGAACATGTCCGGTGAGGTGATAGGCATTACTAGCGTTAAGATAGTTGCGTCCGAGGTAGAAGGTATGGGTTTTGCCATAAGCAGCAATGAGGCTAAGCCTATCATCGAGGATCTAATTCGCTATGGTCACGTGACCTATCCCTGGCTGGGAGTGGGATTACAAACCGTGGACTCTTCGCTAGCTGCGGCAGAAAATCTTTCCGTGGATAAAGGAGCGCTTATTGTAGAAGTAGTTGCTGACAGCCCTGCGCAGGCTGCCGGATTAAGAGTGAACGATGTCATTATCCGCTTCGGTGGCAAGGAAATAAGCAGTATTGCCGACATCGTCCAAGCTATTCGAAGCAGTGAAGTTGGCGAAGAGGTAGAAATAGTCTTCGTTAGGGGTGAAGATACTAAAACAACCTCAGCGCGACTGGTAGAACGCCCGACTTCCTAGGATAAGCTTCCTTCATTCAAATCTCAAGCTCAGTAACCAAGCTCTCCCCTAGTTTAGAAATTAAGATTTAGGATTTGCCTTTTTGATTGCTAAAGAGACCTCGCTATTCGAGATGCGGTGTTTCTCACCATAAGTCCCATCAGGAGGCAAACTATCAATGAGTTCCTGAGATAAGGTCTCCTGTTTAATATAGTCGGCAAAAGCATTCAACACTTGCTTGATGAGTGGTTCCTTTGTCTGATAATAGGTAATGATGTGGTCGGTGATATCAAACTTGGCATTGCGACGCATATTTTGAAGATGACGCACAAGCTCTCTGCTTACTCCCTCGGCAATTAGCTCAGGGGGCAATTCAATACTTATGGCCACCCAATATTTGGTATCGCTAACCACGCTGTAATCTGGCATGTCGGAAGTAAATTCCTCCCGTTCCTTTGCTTCACTCAATACGACAAGTTGCTTAACATTTATCTCTTCCATTACCTCGGTAGCTAAACTCTCCAAGGCTTTCTTCTCCCCTCCGGTTCCCACATTAACCATGGCTTTGCCCAATGGCTGGCGCACTTTAATCCCTGCCTTAGCCCGTGCTGCCCTGCCCAAGCTAGATATTTTCATAGCTAGCTCAACATTGCTATTTAACTTGTCATTAATCTTAGCCTTATCCGCTATGGGGAAATCGGTTAGATGAACGCTTTCCCTAGCCTGAGGGTTAACAGAGCGAAACAAGTTCTGATAAAGCTCCTCAGCAATAAATGGCACAAAAGGAGCTAACAACTGAGCTAAAGTCACCAAGCATTGATATAGCGTAGTGTATGCGGCCAATTTATCAGCATCGTTCTCACTCTTCCAGAATCGGCGGCGGTTTCTTCTCACATACCAGTTAGAGAGATTATCTACAAATCCTTCAATTCTCCGTGCTGCAGCAGTGGGGTTGTAGCCATCCATCAATTTGGAAACCTCGCTCACAAGCCGATTAAGCTCGGAAATAATCCACTTATCCAGTTCCGTGAAAGCTTTTGGCTGATCGCTATCAACCGTTAAGGGCTGGGGAACGAAGCGATCGATATTGGCATAAAGGGTAAAAAAGGAATAGGTGTTCCACAAAGTAAGGAAAAATTTGCGCATCGTCTCTTCCAGCAACTTAGTGGAGAAATGGCGGTTATCTTCTCCTGGAGTAGAAACCAACATATACCACCTTAGAACATCGGCACCATAATTATTAATCACAACCCAGGGGTCGATTACATTGCCCTTGGACTTGCTCATTTTCTCACCCTGAGCATCAACAACGTGTCCTAGGCAGATGACATTCTTGAAGCAAGGACGATTGAAAAGTAGAGTAGATAGGGCATGTAAGCTGTAAAACCAGCCTCGAGTCTGGTCCACAGCCTCGCAAATAAAATCGGCGGGAAAATTTTGCTTAAACTTATCTTCATTCTCGAAAGGATAATGCCATTGAGCTACAGGCATAGCTCCGGAGTCAAACCAACAATCAATTACCTCGGGAACACGCTGCATTCTGCCAGCACATTTAGGGCAGGCAAATGTTATTTCATCTACATAGGGGCGATGTAAATCTAGGGGCGTTGTTAAGCCATTGAAGTTTGACTGTGCCCTTAATCCATCCATACTGCCAACACACTCATAATTATCGCAAGAGGAACAGTGCCAAACATTGAGCGGGGTCCCCCAATACCTCTCCCGGGAAAAAGCCCAATCAACGTTGTTCTCCAGCCAATCGCCAAAACGACCATGCTTAATATAATCAGGGTACCAGTTTATCTTGGTATTGCCCGATATAAGTTCTCTTTTCATCGCTGTCGTCTTGATATACCAAGCTGGTTTGGCATAGTAGAGAAGAGGTGTCTCACACCTGTAGCAAAAAGGGTAGGTATGAATAATTTTCTCACTGCGATAAAGTAAACCACGCGATTTAAGGTCATCGAGGATAAAAGGGTCAGCATCTTTAACAAATTTGCCAGCAAAGGGATAGGTGCCGATAACCCTGCCTTCCAAATCCACAGGTTGAACGAAATCAAGCCCACTACTCATCCCAATATCAAAGTCAATCTCTCCGAAGGCCGGAGCAATATGAACTATACCTGTGCCTTCATCCAAGGAGACGAAATCAGTACTAATCACAGGATAAGTTAAGTTTTCTCTCGTCTCCTCCATGTGCAGTGTCGGCAAGTCCAGACGTTGTACAGCAAAATTATGAGGATTAAACAAAGGCTCATATTCAAGATGCACAAGGTTCTCGCCCAAAACAACTCCTAACTCGGTGTACCCTTCCAACCCAACCCTATCCACAAGCATTGTGGCCAGGATGAGATAATCTTGGTCGCCTTCCATCACACTATACTCGGCATGAGGAGCAACCGCCAAAGCTGTATTGCCCGGCAGTGTCCACGGTGTCGTGGTCCAGGCCAGGAGAAATGCCGGCTTACTTGATATGCCAGATGGCGAGAGAAAAGAATGAAGGCGTGTTCCTTCCTCAATTGAACCGAGTACGAGTTTAAACTTTATATAAACTGACGGATCTTCAGCGTCATCTCGGTAACCTAAAGCCACCTCGTGAGAGCTAAGGGATGTGCCACACCTGGGGCAATGTGGCGTTACTTTGTAGCCTTGATAAATCAAGCCCTTGTCCCACAGCTGTTTCGTTATCCACCAGCAGGATTCAATATAACTATTATCTAATGTTATATAAGGATGCTCCATGTCTAACCAGCAGCCAAGGCGCTCAGTCATGGCTTCCCATTCTTTAATATATTTGAAAGCGCTTTGGCGACAATGGTCATTGAATCGAGCCACTCCATATTCCTCAATCTGAGCCTTACTGGTAAGGGCAAGAGAGTTCTCCACCTCCAACTCAACAGGCAACCCATGGGTATCCCACCCCGCCTTTCGTGGCACATGATAACCCTTCATCGTCTTGTACCGGCAAACAACGTCCTTATACAGACGAGATAGCACATGATGGACTCCCGGGCTACCATTAGCTGTAGGGGGACCTTCATAGAAGGCATAATGTGGTCCGCTCTTTCTTATCTCGATGCTCTTGTTAAAAATTCCCTGCTCTTTCCAGAAGCAAAGGATATCTTTCTCCAGCTGAATAAAGTTAACCTTAGTGTTTACTTCTCGGAACATGGTTAACCCTGTCTCAGTAAAATAACTACCTTCCTATGCTCACCCTCATCTATGCTATGAGTTGTTACATCAGGATCATCAGCCAAAGTTAAATGAATAATACGGCGTTCGTCAGCAGGCATTGGCTCCATAGTTATAGGACGGCGTCTTGATTTCACCTGCTCGGCTAGATATAAGGCCAATCTCTGCAAGGAATCACGACGGCGCTTTTTGTATCCCCCAACGTCAAGTGTCAACGGCATCCAAGTCTTTAACCGTCCAACTACTATTAGCTTAGTAATATATTCTAGGGAAGCTAGCGTCTGACCTCGCCGCCCAATCAAGATACCCAAATCGTCACCTTCGATATCTAAAGCTAGAGGTAATTCATTCGATAGTACTTCAACCTTGCCTGGTACACCCAGTAATCCAAGCAACGTATCTAAAATTTCTGTGACTCTTTTGACTGCATCTTTTTCCGGCAGGGTTATTGGACTCACTCTAATCACAGCCTCTCTGCCCCCCACTCCTAAAATTCCCGACTTTCCTTCCCTAATGACCTCTACTTCAAATTGGTCTCGGCTTAGCCCTAGCTGTGCCTCAGCTTTCTCTATTGCCTGTTCTATTGTCGCAGCTGATATCTCAATCCCTTCCATAGTCCGATTCCCTCTTAGCAATCTGCTTTATACTAACACAATTTGCGACCGCCTCTGTAATGCTAGCTCATCTTCCCTTCACTGGCGTTGATCGAGCTGGAGAACGGAATTTAAGGTAACCCCAGCCACCAGTGACGAAATATTGAGTTATAATACCAATTATATTGGAAACTGCCCAGTAGAGGGCCAGCCCACTGGGGAACATCAAGGTGAGGAAGCCAAACATGAGGGGCATCATCAACAGCATCATCCTGCTTGTGGACTCTTGCCTGGGGTCAACGGATGGTGCTTGGGTCATCTTCTGCTGTACCCACATTGTGCCACCAACTATAATAGCTAAAAGAAAATCACCATTGCTTCCTAAATTAAGCCACAAGAAATGGCTATTTAACGGAATCGCCTGACTCACTACATTCCAAGAGTAAAGACGCTGAGCTAAATCAAGTAAGTTCTCCGGCGTGGTGGCCAGAGCTCTTATAATGGCTTGATAGAGAGCAATCCAGATAGGGAACTGAATCAACATGGGCCATAAGCAGCCCAGAGGGTTTACTCCGGCTTCCTTATAAAGCTTCATCATTTCTTGCTGAAGCTTTTGCTGATTTTTACCATATTTCTTTTGCAATTCTTGAATCTTCGGCTGCATATCCTGCAAAGCCTTAGTGGAATTGAGCTGGCGCTTGGTAAGAGGCCAAAGTATTAAACGAATGATGACGGTAAGGACAATGATTGCTAAGCCAAAACTACCGCCTAAAATATGGCTCAAGGCAATCAGCACATTAAGTACTGGGTTACCTATAATTAAATACCAAGCACTTGCCATTCAACACGCCCCTATTTACCCACCAGCCAAGGAAATCGGCGAACTCACCTGTCCCTTAGTGATATCCACGATATAAAGTGAGTCATTTTCACCTCGGATATAAACTAGACCTCCTTGAGCACAAAAGGAACTTTTAACATCAGCACCAATGGGGATAGTCTTCAAGGGCACTGCCTCATTCCCAATCTTGGCATTGAGATCAAAAACATATACGTTGCCGGATTCATTAGCTACTATTAGGAAATTACCCATCAAAACAGGTGAGGAAATTATAGGAGAAGGTTTACCTTCTTGATCCTCGGTCGTATACGACCATATTTCTTTTCCTGTTGTAGCATTTATAGCATAAAGTTTGCCATCGAGGCAGCCAGCATAAACAATGTCTTCATTGACTACAGGAGCTGCCCAGAACCAATTACCGGCTGGTTTCTCTTGAGGAAATTTCCACATTGATACATTACTACCTATTTCTATGGCATAAAGATGGCGGTCAAACGAACCCAAAAAGATGGTATCTTTATCAATCACTGGTGAAGAGGCAAAGCCCGCTGCTGATTTAAAAGACCAGTCCAATAACTTCCCCGTTTCCACCGATAAAGTATAGATATGACCATCGTAAGTACTGACGTAGAGAGTATTACCTTGAATTACCGGGGACGTCCATAGCTTTTCAGCGAGAACAGGAATATCTTCGCGCCTCCAATTCTCATCCCCGGTTTCCTTATTCAGAGAGTAGACTCTACCATTCGAACTAGCTACGTATAAGGCATTCCCACTCATTACCAGGTCAGCTACTATTGCATTGCTTTTTGCGTTCTCTATAGGACAATCCCACTCCCATTCACCATACCCCCGCTGAGGAAAGGTCAAATTCTGGCTTCTAGCCAACATGTTCAATGCCAGAACCTGACCACTATAGGTGCCAATGTAAACTATATCTCCATCTACAACTGGTGTACCGTATATAGCAGTTGTAGCCGATGTCTGGCTACATGACAGGCCGCCGGAGGTTGTGGTGACTGGGGTGATGGAATAAGACCATTCTAGATTTTCAGTTGACGAATTTATCGCTACCACCCTGCCATCCCTGGTGCCGGCATAAATAACGCCGTCGTGAAATGCAGTCCCGGCCCATCCTGCTGATATCGAAGCACCACCGAAAATACTACTACAGGAAACTAGGACCAAGGGCAGAAGAGCAATTACAACGAGGAGCAATATTTTTGGTTGTTTCATTCTATAACTAAGGTACGGGGTCGTAGCCGCCTTCGGAGAAGGGATTACATCGAATTAGTCTCTTGGCTGCCAGCCAGCTACCTCGAGCAAACCCATATCTTTTAATTGCCTCTAAAGCATAATGAGAGCATGTAGGCTGGAAACGACAAGCATGAGGGAGAACCTTCGACAGGGTGTTTTGGTACAATTTAATTAACCCTAGAGCTAACCGAATCATTTGTTGCTCTCCAACAATTGCGCCCGAGCTAAAAGCTTGGTTACTGCCCTCTCTAGCTGGTGATAGTCAGTATTGACTGTTACAGACCGAGCCATGAAGACGATGTCCCATCCAGGCCTTAGCGATTGCAGTCTCATTATTTCCCTGAGTAATCTCTTCAAGCGATTACGCTGCACCGCCTTACCTACTTTTTTGGTCACAGAAAAACCATATCGGCTTAGACTTAAGCCATTGGGCATCGCCTTCATCACTAGCAAGCTATTTGCCCATACTTTGCCTTGTCGATAAACCAAAGTATATTGCGTTCTATTAGTTAAAAAACGAGGCTCCTTCACGGGCTAGAGTTAAGCCGGAGTCAGCCTGTACCTCCCCTTAAGGCGCCTTGCTTTAAGCACTCGTCTTCCACCTCGAGTGGCCATTCTGGCACGAAAACCTAAGCTGCGCTTTCGGGGAATTTTCTTCGGTTGATAAGTCCGCTTTGGCATTCTTCAAACTGTCGAACGGGATAGGCCGACGCCTCCTGTTTTCCAAATATGGCTTGGAGCATACGGTAACATAGCTAGATAACGAGCCCTCTTTATAGCTTGTGCCAGGCTCCTTTGATGTTTAGCACAGGTTCTGCTCCTCCGCCGCGACACAATTTTACCCTGACCAGAAATATAGCGAGACAACATAGAAACATCTTTATAATCTATTTTCATATTCCCCTTGCAAAAGGGACAGATTGCTGGCTTGGTGACGAAATTCCTCGTACCTCTTATTCTTCCAGTATTAGCCAAATTTTCTTCTCCTTTATTTTAGTCAAAGGGTAAATCTTCAGGCTCAAGTTCCCCTTCCTCAGGAAGGGACACCGGAGCCGCTCTGTCGAGGAAAATTACTCGGTTTGCTGACACTTCAAGGCTAGTACGCATCTGCCCATCTTGCCCTTCCCAATTGCGAGAGTGTAATCTTCCTTCAACATAAACTCGCCTCCCTTTGGATAGGAATTGATTACAACTTTCAGCTTGTTTGCCCCAAACGCTAACCCTAAACCATTCTGTTTCTTCCCTTCGCTCCCCATCAGAGCCGATATAACGATAATTAGTAGCCATACGAAAAGAGGTAACTGCCTTTCCATTAGGCGTGTACCTCATCTCAGGGTCACTACCTACATTACCAATGAGCATTATTTTGTTTAAGCTCGCCATATTAATCTTCTAGTTTCACCACAAGATAGCGCAGAATGTCCCCCGAAGCACTAATTTCCCTTTTAAGTTCCTTAACCGATCTGGGCATTAACTTAAAGCGGGCTAGAATATAATCAGCTTCCATAAATTTCCTTACAGGGTAAGCCAGCTTTCTTCTTCCCCAATTTTTTGTCTCTTCTACTGCCCCACCAGCGCTATTAATGGACTGAGTCACCTTGTCTACAATTTTAGACACTCCCTCCTCATCAACTTCGGGACTAATTATAGCCACTAGCTCATAATCATACATGTTTAGATTTTATACCACAGGGAATAAAATGGCAATAAGGTCTATGTTTTAGTCACCTGCTATATCTACCAGCTAGAATGTTAAATAAAGCCAATGCTATAATTCCACCGATGAGACTGTCTGAGTTAGGAGAATTTGGCCTAATTAACCTCATACGCAGCAGCGCTAGATACGAAAATTCTGGATGCACTCCGTGGCAGGAAGTTTTAGTGGGCATTGGTGATGACGCTGCTGCTTGGCAAAGTGATAATCGTATCCAATTAGCCACTACAGATACTCTGGTCCAAAATGTACACTTCAACCTAGATGTCATTAACTGGGAAGAATTGGGCTGGAAAGCACTGGCTGTAAATCTAAGCGATATAGCTGCCATGGGCGGTATTCCCAAGTATGCATTGCTTTCTCTGGCACTGCCTGGCGAACTGGATGTGGAAGACATCTCCAAGTTTATTAACAGCATGATGCATCTGGCCAAAGAATTTGGAGTGGCGATAATTGGAGGCAATGTAGCTACTGCTCCCAATGTAGTTATCACTGTGACAGTCATAGGCTGCTCCAAAGGCAAAAACTTGCTTAAGAGGTCAACAGCTTCTTCTGGTGAGCAAATAGCTGTAACAGGATATCTGGGATTATCGGCAGCCGGCCTGGAAATGCTCAAGGGAAAGGTCATCTCAGATCCAGAAGCAAGCAACCTCTTAAGGCGAGCTCACTTTAAGCCCATGCCAAAAGTAAAAGAAGGTCAAATCTTAATCGAACAAGGAGTTAAAACCGCTATAGATATAAGCGATGGGCTTATTGCTGACCTTGACCATATATGTGAATCCAGCAAAGTCAATGCTAAGATAAAGATAGAACAAGTGCCAGTACACCCTGTAGTCACAGCAAACTTTCCTAACCATCAGGAGCTAGCTTTATGTGGTGGAGAGGATTATGAGCTTCTTTTTACCGCTGATGAGGCTACTGTTGCCCGGGCTAAGCAAGCCCTAAACTGCCCGGTGACTGTAATCGGTGATATAACAGATGAAAAATTACCAACAAGAGTGACTGTGGTGGATAGCAAGGGAAATATCATTCCTTACAAAAAAGGGGGCTGGGAACACTTTAAAAATGGAATCCCTGAAGTTAAATTCGCATAGCCCTGAGCAAACTCAGCTTTTGGGAAACTACCTAGGGGAACTAGCTCAAAAAGCTGATGTTTTCCTTCTCACAGGTGAGTTGGGAACAGGTAAAACTTGTCTGGTTCAAGGCGTCGCTCGCGGGCTGGATGTAAAAGAATATGCCTTCAGTCCCTCTTTTGTCATCCTTAGAGAGTATCATGGCCGACTTCCCTTATACCACATCGATTTCTATCGTTTGGACCACATTGAGGAAATTACTGACCTGGGGCTGGAGGAATATTTTTATGGCGACGGAGTCTGTGTAGTTGAATGGGCAGAGAAAGGGCTGCAGGTAGTACCCCATGATAATTTGTTTATCACCATACACTATATTTCTGCCTCCCAGACAGGACGGTATATTTACCTGAAACCTCAAGGCGAGCGCTACTATGAACTAATAGAACAACTCAAAAAAAGAGATGGAATTGGGGCTCTGAATACGAAATGCTAAACAATACAAAAATTTAAAAATCAAAGGTCAAAAATCAAAATGACAACTCAAAATGCAAAACTTAAAAAAGCTTATACCTTTCCTTGCCTCTTTGCTCTTTGCTTTTTGCATTTTAATTTTTTATCTACTGTTGCTCTGCCACTTTGCATTTTTCTTTTCACCTTTTCATTTCAGAGGGATTTGTCTGGAGTTTAGAAATTAGATTTCTAATATGGAAGTAGCTATAGATACTTCGTCCAATATCGTCAGCATTGCCCTATCTCATAAAGGTGAGAGCTTGGCTTCGCTAACCTGGCAAACAACACGGAACCATACAATAGAACTGTTGCCGAATTTAGTTTGCTTGTTACAACAAGCCAAGGTGGAGCTAGACTCTATAGAAGCAATCATTGTAGCTAAAGGTCCAGGAAGCTTTAATGGACTCCGAGTAGGCATAAGCACTGCTAAAGGGCTTGCTTTCACCTTAAATATCCCTTTGCTTGGTGTAAACACATTAGAAGCTGAAGCGTATCCCTTTGCCTTTACTGGACTGCCCCTGCGTCCCATTCACAAGGCTGGTCGTGAGGAAATAGCCACTGCCCTTTACCGGCAAAAAGATAATGAATGGCAATGCCTGGAAACGGAAAACCTAACCACAGTTAAAATTTTGTGCCATCGAATTAAGCAAAAAACGCTTTTTTGTGGTGAAATCCCTGCTGACATAATAAGGGAAATACAGCAAAACCTAGGCAGGCAAGCTATAATTTCCCAAAGTAATAGCCCATCTCGAGCTAGCTCTTTGGCTATATTAGGTTGGCAAAAATTGAGCAGAGGAGAACAAGATAACCCGGTCACCCTACAGCCATTATACCTTCGCCCTCCTCATATAACCAAACCCAGAGAGAGAACGCCCCTTTTATCACCCCGAGTGGAGCAACGGATACAAAGAAATGGAAATTCCTAAATTAGATGTTGGATATACCGCAAGGTTTTGTTTTGCCTGTAGCCAGGAGAACCCTATAGGGCTAAAGCTGAAACCTGTTCACGATGGAGAAAAAGTCACTGCGGAGTTCACCGCCGGAAAATTCCATCAAGGCTGGGATAATGTGATTCATGGTGGTATTCTCTATACCCTCCTCGATGAAGTAACTGCTTACGCCATGCTTTGCCATGGGATTGAGCTTGGCGTTACTGCCAAGAGCGAGATAAGATTTAAACAGGTAGCACCCATCAATGAGCCCATCAAAGCCTCTGCCTGGGTCACTAAATTGACAAAACGGCTCGTAGAAACTAAAGGAGTGCTCACCCTCAAGGACAATACAGTAATAGTCGATGGTAACTTCCTATTCTACGTCTGGAGACAGTCAAAGAAGACAATCCTCTGGGACATGGACGGAGTGATTTCCGATTCCTATTCCTTCCACTTTGCTGCCTGGCAAGAGACCTTCGCTAAAAGGGGTATAAAATTCACCAAAAAAGATTTTATCAAGCTCTTTGGCACCAGAAATGACTTCATAATCAGCACCATTATGGGCAAGGAATTCCCTGAAAGAGATGTCAAAATCATGGTACAGGAGAAAGAAGAAACTTTTCGAAGGAAGGCAACAGGAGGCATTAAGCCATTTCCCGGGGTAGTAAGGCTGCTAAATGCCCTAAAAAAGGGGGATTTTAAACTAGGCTTGGCTTCTTCAGCGCCCAAGGAAAACATCGACTTGGTCCTTAGTGAGCTTAATTTAGCAGGAATTTTTAATTGCGTTGTTTTTGGTCAAGAAGTATCCGAAAGCAAACCCAGCCCTCAGATATATCTTTTAGCCGCCAAGAAGCTGGAAGTGACACCTAACGATTGCGTGGTAATTGAAGATTCCCCATTGGGGGTCAAAGCAGCTAAAACTGCGGGGATGAAATGCCTAGCCATAACCAATACACATCCCCGACAAAAGATCGAGGAGGCTGACAGAGTAGTTGACTCCCTAGAAGACGTGGATTTGATCACCCTGCTCACAAGAGTTTAGAAAGGAGCTAGGATAAGGAAGAAGGAGGTTTAAATCATGGAGAGAAGTTTAGTTCTTATCAAACCTGATGCCATACAACGGGCATTGGCCGGGGAAATCATTTCTCGCCTGGAGAGGAAAGGGCTTAAAATCGTAGCTATGAAGATGCTGCATCTGGATAAAAATTTGGCCCAACGTCACTATGCCATTCATAAAGGAAAAGCTTTCTTTGACGATTTGGTAAGTTTCATTACTTCTAGCCCGCTCATCGCCATCGTATTCCAGGGTAAAAATGCTGTGGAAATAATACGACAAATGATGGGAGAAACTGACCCTGCCAAAGCCCCCAGTGGTACTATCAGAGGCGATTTTGGCATTGACATTGGACATAACTTAGTACATGGCTCTGATTCACTGGAAAATGCCTCAAAGGAAATAGACTTATTCTTCTCAGCAGAGGAAATTTTCGATTATGACCGGGAGCTAGATACGTGGGCCTATTGAATTCTAACTACGGGGGTTGCCTTGTCCCATAATTTATCCAGTTGATAATAATCCCGCTCTAGCGGGGCGAATATATGAATAATAACCGAACCAAAATCAGCAAGCAGCCAGCCTGAGTCAGGGGTCCCTTCATTATGATGAGGTACGACGTCTTTAGCTCTCAACGCCTCATCAATACCTCCCCAGATAGCTTCAATATGCCGCTTGGTATCTCCGGTGCAAATAACAAAATAATCAGCAAAAGAGCACACAGCTCTGACGTCCAGCATAGCGATATCCCTTGCTTGCTTCTCAGAAGCAAGTTCGGTAGCCAAGCGTGCTATTTCCTCCGCTTCCAGAAAGGCGCTAACCTCCTTCCATAATTATATCATTTATGGCAACATTTGACCAAAACTATCTTGTCATGTATATTTTGAATACAATGCACCCTGTATTAGAACTCTACTGCAAGACTACTCCACTTGCAAATTTGAGAATGAAATTTTTCAGTTTGCAATATATTTGCTATAATTGAGCGAGGATAAGGATATGCAAACAAAATGGTGGCGGAGCGGTTTCTTTTATCTACTGCTTCTGGTAGTGATAGTGACTCTGGTAATTGCCTTCATGCCAGGCAAAGGTGCCACGCCTGTAGACCTATCTGTTTTTGTCCAGAGGGCTAAACAACAAGGGCAAATTGATACTATTAGCCAAAATGGCAATACAGTCGAGGGCTTGAAAGACGGCCAAGCCATAATTAAAACGTATTTTGACGGTACCACCTACGACCTGGTCAATTATCTGGAAGGACAAGGAATAGCCTTGGGGACAGGCGCAGGGGAAATACAATTCACCGTTCAGCCGAGTGGCATTGATTGGGGGACGATAGGACTGACAGTGATTCTACCCATTGTGCTACTTGGGGCATTATTTTACTTCTTGTTCTTCCGTGCCGCCCGTGGCGCCGGCACGCAAGCCTTTAATTTCAGCAAAAGCCGCGCCCGATTAACTCTTGACAAGAGGCCCGATGTGACCTTTGCCGATGTCGCTGGTTCAGATGAGGCAAAAGAAGAGGTCCAGGAAATAGTGGAATTCCTCAAGGCTCCGCAGAAATTCCAGGCACTGGGGGGACGCATACCCCGAGGAGTGCTCCTGGTAGGGCCACCAGGAACAGGTAAGACTCTCCTGGCCAAAGCTATAGCTGGAGAGGCTCGAGTCCCCTTTTATTCCATTAGTGGCAGCGAATTTGTGGAGATGTTTGTGGGTGTGGGCGCTGCCAGAGTCAGAGACTTGTTTGAACAAGCCAAGCGTAATGCACCATGCCTTGTATTTATTGATGAAATCGATGCTGTCGGCCGACATCGCGGTGCTGGCTTAGGTGGGGGGCACGACGAAAGGGAGCAGACCCTCAATCAAATTCTGGCTGAGATGGATGGCTTCGATACCAATGCCAACGTCATCATCATGGCTGCCACCAATCGCCCCGATATCCTCGACCCCGCCCTCCTCCGCCCTGGTCGCTTTGACCGCCACGTTGTGATTGATCTACCTGATATAAAAGGTCGCAAGGCTATTCTTGAGGTACATGCCAAAGGCAAACCGCTGGCCAAAGAAGTTAACCTCGAAACTGTGGCCAAGGAGACGCCGGGGTTCAGCGGCGCTGACCTGGCCAACTTAATCAATGAAGCAGCCATTCTGGCTGCGCGGCGCAATCGTAAAGATATCACATTAAGGGAGCTTGAGGATGCTGCCGACCGCACTATAGCTGGACCGGAAAAGAAAAGCCGTATAATAAGCCCCAAAGAGAAAGAAATAATTGCTTACCACGAAAGTGGCCATGCCTTGACCGCCAGGATGTTGCCTAATGCTGACCCTGTGCACAAGATTTCTATTATCGCTCGAGGGATACTGGGGGGCTGGACACGCTTCCTGCCATCCGAAGACCGTCATTTATGGACTAAGTCTCAATTTGATGATAGATTGGCAGTGAGCTTGGGCGGACGTGTTGCCGAGGAAATCACCTTCGGGGAAATGACTACCGGTGCTCAAAACGACTTAGAGCAAGCAACTAAGCTAGCTAGACAGATGGTCACCGAGTATGGTATGAGTGAGAAATTAGGCCCGCGGACCTTTGGTCAAAGACAGGAACTTGTCTTTCTGGGTCGTGAGATCAGCGAACAGAGGGATTACAGCGATAAGATAGCCCAAGAAATTGATGAAGAAGTACATAATATTATCCAGTTGGCCTACAATACCGCTAAGAAAATTCTGACCACGAATAAAGAAAAACTAAACCAGCTAGCGCAAGAACTTATAACTCATGAAACTCTGGATGAACCTGAGCTCAATAAAATATTTGAAGGCTTAGCACCACAGCCAACCCCCGGCTAAATCAAGAATCACAGGTCAAGTCAAGTTTCAACTTTTTTGATTTTTATTCAGAGAGTCAAGCCTGCTACTTTCTTTAGCGACAATGTCTTCATCTAGCTTGACAAATAACGGTTGGGGTTGGCGAAGTTTCTGACCCGGAGGTAGAAATTGAATTTTCCAACCCAGTTCCTCCACACTACCGTCAAATCCCAAGAAGGAATGAAGCTTTTCGGAACTAAAGGGGAGGAAGGGATAAAAAACAGTTTTCAATGCTGCCAGCACAGAGAGGACTGTATAAACGGATTTAGCCGAAGTCTCTCGTTCCGTTTTGATTGTCCTCCACGGAGCTTGTTCATCAAGGTAGCGATTAGCTTCTTGGGCCAGAGACATAGCGTCTTTAATCGCCTCTTTAAACTCACAACGATAAAGCAACTTATCCACACCGTCTAACGTAACTTCAGCCTTATGAAGTAAGCCCTGGCTGCGTTCATCCAATTCACCAGGTGTAGGCACAACTCCATTGAAATTGCGGTGAGCAAAGGTGAGAATACGATGAACTAAATTGCCATAGGTGGCTACCAACTCATTATTATTACGACGGAGGAATTCACGCCAGGAAAAATCGCTGTCCCCACTTTCAGGCATATTCGCTGCCAAAGTATATCTCAAGGGATCTGGTTCATATTGTGCCAAATAATCATGAAGCCAAATGGCCCGACCACGGCTAGTAGAAAGTTTCCTTCCTTCGATAGTCAAAAATTCATTAGCTGGAACATCGTAAGGAAGATTCAGACCTCCGTAGCCCATCAACATCGCCGGCCAAACAAGAGTATGGAAAAAGATATTATCTTTGCCGATGAAATAAAAACTCCTGGCATCACCTTGCCAGAAAGCTTGCCAGGCGGTATCATCCCCATGTAATTTTGCCCATTCTTTGCTTGCCGATAAATAACCAATGACTGCCTCAAACCATACATAAATACGTTTACGCTCAAAGCCTGATTGCGGCACAGTTACTCCCCAATCCAAATCACGAGTAATGGCCCTGTCCTTTAATCCTTCACCCAGAAATTTCCACGTGGTGCTAAGCACATTATGCCGCCAATGAGTCTGCTCTTTTATCCAAGCCGTCAACTTATCCTGAAAAGAAGAAAGTCGCAAAAAGAAATGCTCCGAAGACTCGAAGCGAGGCGGCGTAGAACAAAGGTAACAACGAAGGTCTTTAAGCTCCCAAGGATTCAAAGGCTTACCACACTCATCACATTCATCGCCTCTTGCTTTAGTGAATCCACAGTAAGGACAAGTACCTTCCAGATAGCGGTCGGGAAGAACCCTCTGGCACTTAGGGCAATAAGCCTGGAGCATCTTGTCTTTGTAAATATAGCCCTTATTGAGCAGAGCGAGGAATATATCATGAGTAACTTGAGTGTGATTCGGAGTACCAGTAGTGGTAAATAAGTCGAAAAAGATGCCCAGTTTCTTCCAGCAGTCCACGAATTGTTGATGGTATTTAGCTGCCACCTCTTGTGGCGTGGTAGATTCTTGTTCAGCACGAATTGTAATCGGTGCTCCATGCTGGTCGCTACCAGAAACCATCAGCACCTCATCGCCCTTAAGACGATGATAACGGGCAAAAATGTCGGCAGGGAGATAAGCACCAGCAATATGTCCTAAATGTAAAGGACCATTGGCGTAAGGCCAGGCAACACCGATAAAAATGCACTCACTCAAATTATCCCCCTAAAACGTTACCCTATTGTAAATCATTAGTTCGCCCGTGTCATTGCCAATGAACTGGAGCTCCTAGATGATGATTGCCAAGGTTTATTCCTTGGGGAGAAAGGTGATTATTTGCTTTCCTTTCTCTGTTCCGTATGAGATATAACCATGACTTAGACAGCAGTCTATACAAAGACGTTGCTTTTCATCTCCCTCCCCGTTGATTAAAAGATAGCGCTCTCCGTATTTAATAGGACGATGACAGCTATCACACTCCACTTTTCCTATAGCAATACAACCACGGCGCATTTTAG
Source organism: uncultured Dehalococcoidales bacterium (assembly GCA_964586515.1). GTDB lineage: Bacteria > Chloroflexota > Dehalococcoidia > GIF9 > AB-539-J10 > RBG-13-51-36. The sequence continues at coordinate 163,607 of CAZPGJ010000002.1, read as the reverse complement.
CTCCTTTCCTGAAATTTCAACCAAGCTCGAGTCTTACCTTCAATAACGAGACTGAACTCCCCTCTTGGTTCGACAAAATGCTCCCTAGCCTGGCTCACTCTGCCTCGGAAAATCTCTTCGTGAATTTTGGTAAGCTCACGACATACAGATAGTCTTCTATCCCCTAGAATTTCTTCAATATCACGCAATGTCTCCTTAAGGCGATGGGGTGTCTCAAAAGCCACTATAGTTCTTCGCTCATCAACTATTGAGCTGAGAAGACGCTGCCTTTGTCCCTTACGACGGGGCAAAAACCCAACGTAAAGGAATTGGTCGGTCGGCAACCCGGAAATCACTAAAGCGGTAATCACCGCTGAAGCACCAGGAATCGGTACCACAGGAATCCCTTGCTCAATGGCAGCAACTATAAGCTCGTAACCAGGATCACTTAGTCCGGGCATGCCAGCTTCTGAAACTAGAGCCAAATCTTCTTTCTTGAGATAATCCAATAAATAATCGAGTTTAGCTCTTTTACTATGTTCATGATAACTAGTCAATGGAGTTTTTATATTATAGACATTAAGCAAGCGACGCGTTGTACGCGTATCTTCAGCAGCAATAAGTTTCACCTCCCGCAAAAGGCGTAAGGCACGCAGGGAAATATCTTCCAGATTGCCAATAGGAGTAGCAATGACATAAAGAACAGACATGACCTAAAATTATAATTAATAGCTATAATTTTATCCACAAGTTTTCTTGACTTTAGGCCGCCATGCTTGTATAGTTTGTGGCAATTTCTATCAAGTAAAGAAAAAATGCCTCACTTCAAATTCAAAGAGATTGAACGCGCTTACGGATTTGATGAAGTTGCACTTGTCCCTGGAGATGTAACCATTAATCCTGACCAAACCAACATAGACTTTACCGTAAGAGATTATACCTTGTCCATCCCCATTCTAGCCTCAGCTATGGATGCTATTGTTGACCCCGCCTTTGCTATTAAATTTAACAAGCTTGGCGGGCTAGCTGTCCTTAATCTAGAAGGTATACAGACAAGGTACGAAAACCCCGATGAAGTCTTAAACCAAATCGCCCAAACTCCCGAAAAAGAGATTACTTCATTCCTTCAAAAAATTTACTCTGAGCCTATCAAGGAAAAGTTCATCAGCCAGCGCATTGAAGCAATAAAACAGGCTGGGGCTATCTGTGCCGTATCTGTAACTCCAGCCAACACCAAACGGTTAACTCCCATAGCTAAGGATGCTGGGATGGACATACTCGTGGTGCAGTCTACCGTCACCACAGCCAGGCATATCTCTAAGAGTTACCGAGGACTCATCCTGCCTGAGCTATGTCAGCAAATATCCTTGCCTGTCATAGTGGGCAATTGTTGCAGCCATAGCGCAGCCTTGGAGTTAATGAGGACAGGAATTGATGGCATTCTGGTCGGAGTAGGGCCTGGGGCTGCTTGTACTACGCGGGAAGTCATCGGCGTTGGAGTTCCCCAGATAACTGCTACACTGCATTGTGCTGCTGCTAGGGAAGCATATTTCAAAGAAAGTGGTAAATACGTAGCAGTGATAACAGATGGAGGCATTCGTACTGGTGGTGATTTATGTAAAGCATTCGCCGCCGGTGCTGATGCTGTAATGATTGGTTCGCCTTTAGCTCAAGCGACAGAAGCACCAGGGAAAGGCTATCACTGGGGCATGTCTCATTCTCATCCCGCATTGCCTAGAGGGACACGTGTTAGAGTTGGCACTACCGCCCAATTAGAGCAAATTCTTTTCGGTCCTACTTCCGTCACCAACGGCACTCAAAACTTAGTTGGTGCTCTACGCACTGGCATGGGGGTATGTAGCGCTCGAACCATCAAAGAAATGCATAAAGTTAAGATGGTTATTGCCCCATCTATAAAGACTGAAGGGAAATACTTTCAGGCAATCCAGAATATCCCTTGACGTTACAGAAACGCAGAAACGCAAAACCAGACACCGAAGCCAGCTAGAATCGAAGCACAAACGCTAAAAACAATCTTTTGTATCTTCTGTGTCCACCATCTCCTCGACTCAAACGTACCTATGGAGAGAAATTCACTCCAGGCCAGATCACAAGGCAAGTGCACTGCAGCAAGCAAAACAACACCGACAAGCCCGAACTTCCCAGCACCGGTCACTAGAGCTGTACCTACAATCGCCCACCATGCGTAAAAGCCAGGGTTAGTCCCGGTAATCACAATGCCTGTTACTAAAGAGCTAGCCGGTAGACTGCCCACTACACCAAGCGCCTCACCAGTAGCTCGAAACATTCGGAAACCCAGGTAGAGCAGCATCAAGCCACCGACAAGATATATGCCAGTTTCTGCTTGGGGAGAGTTGATAAAACGTCCGAATCCAAAATAAATTATAGCTATGAGCGGTATCTCGATAACAGCATGCCCTGCTGTAATCCAGGCACCAGCGTGTTTGTCCCTATAGCCCTTGGCTATGGTAGCCGCAGTGAGCGGTCCGGGTAGCATAACGCCAGTAAGAGAAATTCCCGCTGCCGATAATAAAAATAGGCCCAGGCTTGTCTCCATGACTTACTTTGGGCAAAACCAGGTTCAGGCTAAATCTCCTCTTGTTCCTCATCCTCCTCCTCAGCCACACTCCCACCATAATGAGGGAGTACCACACTTGCCTTGGCCCAGCGACCCCTGGCTCCTCTAGGCATATCGCTAATCATCCTCTTTAGCTCTGCCAATGCCTCAACCGAATACGTTGAGGGCGCAACTACGCCATCTACCCCGACTTGCCATAAATTTGTTAGCTCAGCCTTTGTGACCACAGACGACAAGGCCATAATAACCGGCTTCTCTAATAGCTCGACGAACCTTCGGCAAATAAGCAGGTGCTCCACAGCAACAAAAGATTCTCCACCTCTACTACTGATGAACACACCATTCACTTCAAGGCTATTAATGGCTCTCACGAGGCCCTGGTTTAATGAGGGCTCTACCATCAAGAATTTGCCCACCCCTTCTTTGTGTAATACTGCGGCAGGTATTCTAATGTCAAAGACCACAAAGTCACACCCCACGCTCGCAAGCTCGTTTATTTCTTTTTCGCTCGTGCCCTTCACAAACACCCCCAGAGGAACATCACCCGCAGCTTCAACCATTTGCTTAACAACCTTGGCGCTTGGGCCCTCGCTCAATATCAATCTGGCATCGGCATTGACATCAGCCAAGGTTTTGGCTTCTTTGACCTGTGCCCCTGTCAATCCCGCAATAAGCAACATTGTGGGGCCTTTTAGTTCAGAGACAGATGGATGAAAACCTATGGGCGTGGTTGAAGACTTAGAAAGACTCTGTAATTTATCTACAAATTTGCTCATATTACCCCCTAGCCAGCGGTCGGATTCGAACCGACGACCGACGGTTTACGAAACCGCTGCTCTACCCCTGAGCTACGCTGGCATAGAAACTAAATTTTAGCCCTTGCTCAAGCTTATGTCTACTTTTTGGCTTTTCGGAGACAACTTTTGGCTTAGTACCACATAGTAATCAAGATTAGCCAAGTTCTTCTTCAACTCGAATAGCGTCTAACTGGCTTCGACTCTATTTTTGCCTTCGGAGTGACATTCTGGGGTCCGGTTGCCGAATAACAAAACCGAGTACTATTGTTCACTCCAAAGTCGTATTGACTCCCAGATAATCGTTCTGTAAGATTGAAAAGCGGTTATCAGAGCTCTTGTTTTCACAGATTTGAAAGATATGAATGCATTGAAAGTTCCCAAGTCTTTTAATATTGGAAGTCGAACCGTTAGGTATACTTTGTACGCCCTATTTTGCATAATAGTTGCGGACGGGCTGATAACCCAGTTTTTGGTGACAGGCGGACACGGATCAGAAGTGAATCCATTCCTGAGAGCTTGGGTAGGCCAGGGTTGGTTTTTGGTTATAAAGGTGGTAGGTGCGTTTTTAGCCACGTTGCTTCTGTGGATTAACTATAACGCGAAACCGAAACTCATATATACAATTATAGTAGTGTTTCTGGCATTTTATACGATCATCGTTTTCTGGAACTTGTTTGCATTTCTCTTTACTGCTTGACCGACCTATCTGAACTATGAACACCCCATTTATGCAATGGTCGGGATTGTGTGGTTGGTGAAGATCAATTTAGTGCCTCTATCGTGAGGTTTACTGGAACTGAACAAATGCATGCTGCTTTGTCTCACATGCACGCTTAGGAGTTTCGTTCAAATGAAAGAAACCAAAACAAAGGATGAACTGGTTCTAAGATGAATTTGTATCTTCAGCAATATCTTACTCATACGGCTTGAGTCATCGGTAAACCAACCCTTGAGGTAGATCAGTCATATCCTATAAAATACGGGGACAGCTATATCCTCACAAATTTAGTGAATTAGCCGGATTTCTTAAAGACCAAAAATAATATGACAACGAGGTGATTTCAATGAAGATAAGATTTCTAGGGACACATAATGCGGAGTCTAAAAACACGAGGCTTGTGTCTTTCCTCATTGATGATGTCCTCGCTGTAGATGCCGGGAGCCTGGTTTCCGAACTGACCTTCCCCGAGCAGAGGAAGATAAAGGCGATATTGCTTTTTCACGGTCATTACGCCCATATCAGGGCAGTCCCCACCTTTGCCTTCAACAATTCTGACCGCACTACCAAAGTCATCGCCACTCCGAAGACCCTTGAAATTCTCTCGTCTCACCTAATTGATGGCGTAGTCTACCCCAAATTCACCAGCGAGGCTTCATTTTTGCGAAAGGCGACACTTCAATTAGTCGCGGTGGAACTTTTTAATCGGCAGAACATAGAAGGCTATGAGGTCATGGCAGTGCCTATGCGACATCCTCTTGACGGCGTGGGCTTTGAAATAACCTCTGGAGATGGAAAGTCTTTATTCTATACAGGCGATACTGGTCCCGGTCTTTCCTCTATATGGGGCAACATATCTCCGCAATTGATAATAGCTGATGTAACTTGGCCTAATAGTCTCGCCGATGCGGCTAAGGATGCCGGTCACCTTTGTCCGGAGATGCTCAAGGAGGAGTTAATTGCGTTCCGTCGAGTAAATGATTATCTACCAAGGGTAGCTGTAATTCACGTGAGTCCCCAACATGAGCCCGAGATAGAACGAGAAGTCAGAGAAGTAGCCAAATTGCTGGGGGCCTCGATTGATATTGCCCACGAGGGTGAGGAGCTTTGTCCTGTAGTAGAAATATGCAGCTGTCCGTAGGCCATAGGCTGTTTTAGAATAAAAAGGGCGATCCTTTAGTCAAGCAGCTATTTCTCTGAATCCTAGGCCTCTGTCCACTATACGTCTCCTACGGTGATGTTATCAGCGGCAACTTTGACCCGTCGCTGGTCAAGAACAAGATAGCATTGATCGGGATGACTGCTACCGGTGAGCCCGACACCTGGGCAATCCCCACTTCAGCCAGCAAGATTCCCGGAGTTTTTATACACGCTGCTGCCATGGATACCATTCTCACAGCGCGTTTCTTGACAGGGCCTAGCAGCATCATCACGCTAATGATTATGCTGCTGCTAGTTGGCATCACTGCCTTTGCCTTGCCCCGGTGTGGAACTTGGTACTGGACGGATATAGCTAAGGGGGCGGGAATAACCGGAGGCTTATTTGTTGCTTACCTAGTAGCCAGCTTCTTTGCTTTCGACAGAGGATATAGCCTGGATCTGCTTTATCCCTTGTTGCTACTACCAGTAGTCTATGTCAGTAACGTTCTTTACATGGTCGTTATTGAGCAGTCGGATAAACGGTTTGTCAAGGAGCTTTTTGGTCGATATATTTCGCCCCAAATAACCAAAGAGATAGTTAGCCGAGCTGATGCTGTGGAACTTCGCCTCGGAGGCGAGCAAAGGGAGGTAAGTGTGCTCTTTGCCGATATCCGTAACTTTACCCAGATAAGTGAGCAGCTGTCTCCTGAAGATACAGTGAAAATGCTCAATACTTATTTATCAGTTGTGGCTGATGCAGTAGTACAGCATGACGGTATAGTTAACAAGTTTGGCGGCGATAATATCATGGCAGTATGGAACGCGCCGCAATCTCAGCCGGAGCACGCATTGCTGGCAGTACAGGCAGCTTGGGAAGCACAGCAGAAAGTTACTGAACTACAACAAAGCGATAGCCAGTTGTTCCCGGTGCAATTTGGCATTGGCATCAATACTGGTATAGCCTTAGCCGGCAATGTAGGCTCGGTTGGACGCACTGAATACACCGTCATCGGAGATTCCATTAACACTGCTTCACGCATTTGTAGCAATACCCCCGGCGGTGAAGTCTGGATTGGTATTGAGACATATAATCAAACAAAAGATCATATAGAGACCGAGGAACTCGAGCCACAGCACGTTAAGGGAAAAGCACAACCCATTAAAGTATATCGAGTAACTGCGTGGCGCCCTGTAACCCCTCAGAATAAAATTAAGCTCTCGCTCTCCTAATGTCCACCTTTGCCTTTAAGGAGAGCCTCCCGGATAAGCTTCTCTAGGTCATCAGGTCAGCAGGCTTGATTAGATAATCAGCAGCACATGGCTTCATCGCATCAACTGCTAGCTCTACTGAGGGATAGGCCGTTATAACGATGGACTCAATGTACGGCTTTGACTCCTTCGCCTCGCTTAGTACTTGAAGCCCGGTTTTTCCAGGCAGTCTCACATCCACGACCAGAATATCGAAGTCCTGCTCCTCTATCAGTTCCAGCGCTTCTTCCCCCCATCTCAGCTGTTACTACCTGATAAACGTCCTTGCTAAGCTTCTGTTGCCCAAGCTGCACATTATGGAGTCTTGTTGACCATCTGCACTAAATACCAGAATCAGTGGCGGAGCCAGACTGATGCTGTGTCTACTAGATTCAGGCTGTAAAAGCTCGTTTTTCATACGAACACGGTGCGATCAAGGCGCAATAGCCCAAAGAAAGCTAAACGTTTAGAAAATCGCGATTTATGTTCATTCACATCGTTTCTCTCAACGTACTACCCGTATACTTCTAGGTATGGCAGCCCCTAAGTGAGTACAAACACGGATGCTTTTCAAGTGTTTCTTTCAGCTTTCAAAGTATGGAATTGCACAAATCGTTCCCTTTTCAACCCATTGACAATTGACCGACAAAGACATATCATACTCACGATGGCGACAGAGTAATTCCTAGTCGATAGAATGATCCTCTCGATAGTGGCTTCCTCACACAAGCTCTTACAGTGTTTCCCTCTCCCACCGCTCAAGCGAGAGGGCACCTCATGGGGGTCTTGGCTTGAGCGAAGTCCCACAATTACCTCTGTAACCGTTGCACATTATTCAACCCCAGGACGCACGCGCTGTTCCCCTTACGCATAAGGCAGGTGAACCATCCTCTCCATTGATATACGTCGCCTGCACCGGCCTCGTGATGTTCCGTCCAATCTGACAGGTGAACAGGTCAGAAAGAGCCTGAGGAACAGTATCCTTGATGGCTCAGCTTATTCCGTAATGCTCGGGCTGACACAGAACTATATCACGCCGTACGCGCTGACAATGAAGGCCACCACTCAGGAGATTGGCCTGCTCACCAGCGTGCCCAATTTCACCATGGCAGCAGCACAGTTCGTGGCACCAGCCCTTTCTGAAGGAGCAGGGAGCCGAAAGGGTTTCATACTCCCCATGGCCGTTATGCATGCTTTGATGTGGCTGCCGATTCTTCTCATTCCCTATCTGTTCCATACGCATCAGGTTTGGTGGTTGATAGCGTTCGTGACTTTGAGCACCGCCTTTGATTCTGCCTTGAACCCCGTGTGGGGAAGCATGATGTCAGATCTGGTGCCAGCGCAGCTGCGCGGGCGATTCTTCGGCCTGCGCAACCGCATTACCGCTTTCATCTCCGGGGCGTTCGCCTATGCTGCCGGCGGTATCTTGCAGCTGCTTACAGGCAATACTAACATGGCTTTCACCATCATATTTACCGGAGCAATTGCATCACGGCTAGTCTCATTCTATTTCCTATCACAGATGTATGAGCCACTGAGTCCGGCGACCGAAAAGAAGGGCCACGACGGCGTCCTGAAAATAGCCCGGGGCTTGTTCTCTACCAACATCGGCACGTTCATAATCTTCTGCTCACTGATAAATTTCACGACAACCGTTGCCGGACCTTTCTTCTCTCCGTACATGCTAGTCGACCTTCACTTCAGCTATATCACCTATACTGTCATAAATTCCGTGGCGGGCTTTGCGACCGTCGGTTTTATGACATGGTGGGGCAAACGGATTGACAGGGCGGGAAGTATCAAGGTTCTGAAAATCACGTCCCTTTTTGTTCCATTTGTACCACTCGGGTGGGCGCTTAGCCACACTTTATGGTGGCTCACTATCATGCAGATATTTTCCGGGTTTGCATGGGCGGGTTTTCAGCTCTCCAGCGGCGTCTTTATCTTCGACGCAGCTCCCCCGCAAAACAGGACGCGTTACATAGCCCTCTACAATTCTCTGATATTCCTTGGCGTCAGCGTGGGTTCTCTGACCGGAGGTATTGTGGCACCACTCCTGCCCCCCTTTATGGGCAGCTATTTTCTTTCCATACTTTATGGTTTCAGGCGTGGCTCGGCTGACCGTGGCGCTATTCTTCTTGCCGCGCATCAAGGAAGTGCGCAAAGTACCGCAGATTGAAGCCAGGGAATTGTTATTCAGTGACTTTCAGCGCCCCTGGCGCAACCGGGCATACGGCTACGTGGCCAACCATTTGCGTCGCCGAAAAACGGACTGATACTCAAATATCCTGCATCACAAAATACTATATCTCTGCCTCGTCTCGCCTCTATTATTTCTCACTGGACATTACGTCATAAATACGAGTGTAATACAATCAACCTTGCCAATTCTAAATCCGATAAAAAAGATATAATATTGAAGGTGCATTAAGTATAAAGTACACGAAATAAAAGATTGGAAAAACTGGAATCAAGCATGTCACAGGTGGATGGAAATGGAGGGAAGGATGCTATTGCTTCATCTCTTCCAAGTAATTCTAATGTAGCATTGCCTGTAGTTCGTACCAAGGAGCTGCGCAAAGTCTACGTGGTGAGCCATCAGGAAACTGGGGCGAGAGCCACCATGCAAAGCCTCGTGCGCCGACGCAAACAGGAAATTGCCGCTGTCGATGGTATCTCCTTCGATCTAGCTCCTGGTGAGGTAGTCGGTTTCCTGGGCCCCAATGGCGCCGGTAAGACCACCACCCTTAAAATGCTCTCCGGGCTTCTACATCCGACGTCTGGCGAGGCAGCCGTGCTTGGTTATGTTCCCTGGAAACGTGAAAAATCTTTCCTAAGGCAAATTACCTTGGTGATGGGGCAACGTAACCAGCTGGTCTGGGATATACCCGCTCTGAACTCTTTCGAATTAAATCGTGCTATTTACCGCATTCCACTCGACGATTACCACCACATGGTTGCCGAGTTAACTGACCTTCTGGAACTGGGGCCGCTTCTTCACAAACCGGTCCGCAACCTCTCACTGGGCGAGCGAATGAAATGTGAGGTTGCGGCTGCTCTCCTTCATCGTCCGAATGTTGTATTCCTGGACGAACCGACCATTGGTCTTGATGTGACCATGCAGCACCGCATCCGCTCCTTTATCACCGAGTACAACCACCGCTTCGGCGCAACTGTTCTCCTTACAAGCCATTACATGGCCGATGTTGAAGCGCTCTGCAAGCGCGTGGTGGTTATCCACCATGGCAGATTGCTTTTCGATGGCCAACTGGCGGCACTAGTACAGAAGTTTACCGAGTACAAGACCATCGTTGTACAAATCGGAGACTGCCAGAATAACCTCGCTTCATACGGTGAGGTTATATCCTGCGAAGGCGGACGCTTTACACTCCGGGTCCCGAAAGATAAAACTGCTCACATCACTGAACAGCTTCTGGCAGACTTGCCGATTATTGATTTGCTGGTAGAAGATCCCCCCATAGAGGAAGTTATTGAGCGAGTCTTCGCCCAAGAGAGAATATGAAAGCCATCATTGAGTTATACCTTCAGCAATTCAAAACAACTCTAGCCACCATGTTTGTTTACCGTGCTTCGCTGCTCATCTGGATGATAGGGCAGGTGCTGGAACCTCTAGTCTATCTCATTGTATGGTCGATAGTCTCGGATGCCAGTGGCGGGAGCGTCGGCAGCTACACGACCGGCGATTTCGCCGCTTATTTTATCCTGCTAATGTTGGTTAATCAGGTCACCTACACCTGGGTAATGTATGAATTCGAATACCGTATACGCGAGGGAGTTCTTTCCTTCGCCCTATTAAAACCGGTTCACCCCATACACTCAGATATCGCTGATAACATATCTTCAAAACTAATAACCACTCCGTTCATGATTCTGGTGGCCTTAGCACTGGCAGCCATATTTCATCCTTCCCTTGCCCCAGCCCCGTGGGCGATTGCTTGTTTCTTCCTAGCTCTCCTGCTGGCTTTTGCCATCCGCTTTCTTCTGGAGTGGACACTGGCCCTGTCAGCGTTCTGGACTACACGTGTTGGAGCTATCAACCAGATTTATTTCGTGCTGATGCTATTCCTTTCTGGGCAGTTCGCTCCGCTGACGCTCTTCCCCTTTCCAGTCCAGATTGTGTCTTATATTCTGCCTTTCCGATGGCTAATAAGCTACCCCATAGAGCTTGTATCCGGACGGCTCACTCCGAGCCAAGCTCTTATTGGATTAGGTGCCCAGGCTGCTTGGTTGGCAGTCAGCTACGTCCTCTTCCGAATCGTGTGGCGGGCGGGTGTAAAAATCTATTCGGCGGTGGGTGCATGAATTATCTTCGTTTGCTTATCGCCTTTTTTGGGGTAGGCGTTGTGAGTGAAGCAACCTACCGGGTCAATTTCTTCTTCCAACTGTTCCAATCGCTGGTCGGTCTGGGAGTCGCCATAATAGGGCTACAGGTTGTTTTTTCCTATACAGGCACTCTAGGAGGGTGGGGACAGGAGGAAGTCCTGGCACTTGTCGGCGTATATCTCTTCGTGGGAGGAATCATCGGATTAGTAATTCAACCGGCGATGGAACAGTTTATCGAATCCGTTCGTGATGGAACGCTCGATTTTACTCTTACCAAACCTGAAGATGCTCAGTTGCTCGTCAGCATTCGGCAGGTAAATATCTGGAGCTTGATAGATATAGCTCTAGGGCTGGGTGTTCTGGCTTTTGCCCTGGCGAGGCTCGGTGAGAAGGTGGGAGGAGTAGAAGCAGGAGAGTTTCTCCTTATGCTGCTGGCCGGCGCAATCATTATCTACAGCTTCTTTCTGATTTTGGCCACGCTTTCCTTCTGGTTCGTCAGAGTAGAAAATTTCCTTACCATATTCCAGAGTATGTACGAGGCCGGCCGCTGGCCGGTGAGCCTTTATCCAGGATGGTTGCGCTATGGGCTAACCTTCGTGATACCTGTAGCGTTTGCCACAACGGTGCCGGCTGAAGCCTTGATAGGCCGTCTTAGCTGGGTAACCTTGCTGGTGGCGATATCAATAGCAGCTTTCTTATTTGTAATATCGAGGGTTTTCTGGCGGATTGGTCTGAGGCATTATTCCGGAACGTCGGCGTGAACAAGAACTCCTAATTCGAGTGCGAACTTCTTGAGCTCCTCACTTCTTCAAATATCTCATCTGAGCGAACGCCCGACCACCTAGCTTTTCCTGTTCTCTTTACTCCATCCACCCGCTCTTATCTCCACTCCGTGCTTACCGGGCAGTTCTCTTCTTCCTTATAATCACCCTAGTTGCCACCAAAGCGAGTAAGCCACCAATCAAAAGAGCCTTTCTGCCATCGGGCATGGGATCCCAAAAGGCTTGCCAAAAGGAATCCATTACCTCGCTCGGACTAATATGAGGAATCTGAAATTTCGTCTTACCTGTTTCAGGATCGTATTGGTAAAACTCGACCTGAGGATTCTCAATTGAGGTTTCATTCTTGCCCTGATAGTCCACCCAGACATGTATGGGGGATAAATCAACCTGATAGGAAATATTTTCCGCTTCCAAAACAGAAGCCAAGACCAGAGCTCGGGCTTTGCAATCCCCCTCTCCTTTCTCCAGTACTTGTTCAACGGTGGGACAATACCAGGGCATGCCGTAGACCTCCCAATCATGGCGATAGGGTATTTTAGCCAGGATTGCTTTCTCTATATCCACAGGGTCGGAAGGAAGGTCCTTCAACATGAATTGAACGGTGTTCGGATCAGCATCAAAGTTACGAACCCTCTGGATACTAATGATTAAGTTTAGAGGATTGGGATATAACACAAAAAGAATAAACAGTATAAATATCAGGGGAAAATATCTCCGAAAAACTCTTCTAAATGTAGCCACAACTTCGCTCAATTTGCTGGTAATATTGGTTCAGATTTTTACCCTCCCGCATAATATGCTACAAATACCGTAAAATTCTTCTACAAGAGGAGGATAAGGCCCATATCTTTGTAGTTGCCTGATTCATCAGGCATAATTGCCCAATAAATTCTCACCCAACCAAATCTTCGAGTTGGTTGGAAAACCGGGATCCCCACAAGATTATAGATTTTGTGGGGTAAAGTAAATTAGGCAACTATTTCCTCCCGTGTTTCTCACCTTCTATCTTCCGCAAAATCTCATCGTCGAGGCCAAAGTGGTGGGCTATTTCATGACGCACTACTTCCCCTATTTTTGCCTCAATCTCGCTCTCAGACTGGCATTGTGCCTCTATCGGCTTTTGGAAGATGCTTATCTTGTCAGGCAAAACCAATCCGTATCCCCGCCCTCGCCTGGTTTGAGGCACGCCCTGGTATAGGCCAAGCAATTGGGCGGGACGAATAGGTCTACCTCGTCTCAGTTGCGCTGGTGCGGGCCACTCTTCCACCACAATATCAACATTTTCCAATTTGCGCTGAAACTCCGGTGGCAAACTATCAACTGCTCTCGCTACGAGAGCTTCAAATCTTGCCCTCTCCATATCCAACCATCACCGATATTAGCAACAAGCGAAAAATATCCAACGCCATCTTATCACTGAAGGCTGCCACTAGACAAACGAATAACGATTAGTGGTATTATTAAAGCATGGCCCTTCATGCTGGTTGGGCTGGGCGCAGCACAAGAACTCCCTTTTGCCCCCAAGACGCAGTTATGACAATTTACTCCGCGATCAAACGTGGCTTTCTTGACGAAGGATGAGAATTAGGGTAGGCTATTAACTTAGATCCGCAAAGGAGAGATGGTAAATTGCAGTGCCATGGCATCAGAGGAGCTATCTCGGTTTCAGCAAATAATAAAAAAAGCATCCTAGCAGCAGCTAGGAAGTTGCTTACGGAAATGACGAAGGTTAACAAAATTGAAACTAAGAATATCGCTGCGATTTTTTTTACCACCACGCCGGACCTAGATGCTGAGTTCCCCGCGGCAGCTACACGAGAGCTAGGATGGCCATCCAACCTGGCTTTGCTTTGTGGGCATGAAATGAGTGTCCCCGATGCTCTACCCCACTGCCTGAGAGTTCTAATGCTTGTAAACACTGAAAAGGGATCCGAAGAAATCATACATATTTACCTAGGAGAGGCGAAGAAGTTAAAGGACAAACCGTCATTATCAATTGGAGGCAACACATGATTGTAGTCATGAAAACCGACTCCAGCCAGGATGAAATCAATGGAGTTACGAAAAGAATCGAAGATGTTGGTCTAAAAGCACACGTATCAGAGGGTGTTGAACATACCGTTATCGGCGTACTAGGGCGAGTTTTCCCGGAACTTCGCGACTTCTTGGAATTGCTCCCCGGGGTAGAACAGGTTATACCTGTGACCAAACCTTACAAACTTGCCAGTCGAGAGTTCCATCCCCGAGATACCATAGTGGAAGCAAATGGCGTGGCTATCGGTGGCAATGAAATAGTCATCATGGCTGGACCCTGCGCTATAGAAAGCGAGGAACAACTTTTGACCACTGCTCAGGCAGTCAAAGCGGCCGGGGCCACTGTGCTGCGCGGTGGCGCCTTTAAACCACGCACCTCACCTTATCAATTTCGTGGACTGGGAGAAAGCGGACTCAAAATGCTAGCACAGGCAGGCAAGGAAACTCAAATGCCCATAATCACCGAGGTTATGTCACCAGACCATGTTGACTTAGTAGCCAAATACGCTGATATACTCCAGATTGGAGCGAGAAGCATGCAGAACTTTATTTTGCTCGACGAGGTGGGGAAAACAAAAAAGCCAGTGTTGCTCAAGCGTGGTTTGGCATCCAACATACAAGAATGGTTACTGGCCGCTGAGTATATCCTGGCTCAAGGGAATGAGCAGGTTATCCTTTGCGAACGGGGTATCAGAACCTTTGAAACCTACACCCGTAATACTATGGATGTTAGTGCTATACCAATTATCGAAAAAGTCAGCCATTTGCCCATTATCGCCGACCCCAGTCACGCCACAGGTAAATGGTATCTAGTACCGCCGCTGGCATTAGCAGCAATAGCTGCCGGGGCAGATGGACTTCTGATAGAAGTCCATCCTAATCCGGACCTAGCGCTTGCCGATGGTCCTCAATCGCTTACCTTTGATAACTTTCGCCTCTTAATGTCTCAACTACTGCCCATAGCCAAAGCTAGAAATAGAAAGCTAGCTACTCTAAGCGTAAAGAGCAAATCCCGAGACCATGGAAATCGAGCAAGAGCTAGCTAATATAGTTCCCCAAGGGGAATCACTCCTTACCATAGGCGTGTTTGATGGTGTCCATGCCGGGCATCGCTACCTGCTGAAAAAATTACAGCAGCGAGCAGCAGAGAAAAACTTGCTTAGCGGGGTAGTTACCTTTAACCCTCATCCTCAATCGGTATTACATCCGCATAATCAACTACCCTGGCTTAGCAACCTGGAGGACAGGGTCAGGGCTTTTCAAGAGCTAGGCGTAAACATAGTTGCAGTGCTGACTTTCACTCCCAAAGTAGCCCAGCTAAGTGCCCGGGACTTTATGTCCTTGCTTAAAAAACACCTTAAAATGCAGGGCATTATGGTGGGGCCCGACTTCGCTTTAGGACGAGGCCAGGAAGGTAATATCAACCTGCTCCGTGCCCTGGGACATGAAATGAAGTTCAGCGTGGAAGTTATCCCTTCCTTTACAATCGACGGCGCAGTAGTGAGCAGCACTCTTATTCGCCAAGCATTAATCCAAGGCGATATGAGAAGGATAGAAAAGCTAATGGGACACTATTTCTACTTGAGAGGCAAGGTCATCACATCCGACAGACGTGGCCAAGTTTTAGGATTTCCCACCGCTAACTTGGATATAAAGCCACAACAAGCGTTACCAGGCAATGGCATCTACGCTACTATCACTCAGATAGATGGCAAGCGATTCCCTTCAGCAACCAATATTGGCATCCGCCCCACCTTTGGGGAGGGGAAAAAAATGGTGGAAACGCACCTGTTAAACTATAAAGGCGATTTATATGGCAAGGAGATAAGGGTAGAATTTGTGCAAAAATTAAGAGATGAGCAACGCTTTCCTTCTCCTGAAGAATTAAAGATACAAATCGAAAAAGATGTTCAAGAGGTAGAAGCAATTTTAGCTAAGGAACTAAAATGACTAACACAAGGTTTGCCACCGTATTAAAACGAGGAGTGGCTGAAATTATAACGGAGGCGGAGCTACTAAGGCTGCTGAACTCCGGGAGAATTTTGACCCTGAAGCAAGGCTTCGACCCCAGTGCTCCTGATATTCACCTGGGACATGTAGTGGGCTTGAGAAAGCTGCGTCAATTCCAGGAACTAGGACATAAAGTCACTCTTGTAGTCGGCGACTGGACAGCCAGAATTGGCGACCCGAGCGGTCAGTTAGCTACTCGACCCATGCTTTCCTCCAACGAAATAGAAAACAATGCTCAAACTTACATGGAACAATTCTTCAAGGTGGTAGATAAGGATAAAACAGAGCTAAGATGGCAAAGCGAATGGTTTTCCCAGTTCACTTTGGATGAAGTAATTAAACTTACCAGCAAATTTACCGTCGCCCAACTTCTAGCCAGAGAGGACTTTAACAAGCGGTATAGTTCTGGCAACCCTATATCTCTAACTGAAATGCTTTACCCTTTGCTTCAGGGCTATGATTCAGTGGCTATAAAAGCCGATGTCGAATTCGGTGGCATTGACCAGAAATTCAATTGCCTTGTGGGCAGAGAGCTCCAGCAAAGCACAGGGCAGCCTCCCCAGCAAGTTTTCCTTGTTCCCCTCTTGATTGGCACTGATGGTAAACAAAAGATGAGCAAAAGCTTAAATAACCACATAGGCGTTGCTGAGCCTCCCCAGGAAATATACGGCAAGGTGATGTCCATCCCCGATTCCCTTATCCTAGATTATTTTGAGCTAGTGACCGACGTTCCCGAAGAAGAAATTGCTGAGTTCAAGGAGCAACTGAAAACTCGCTCAGTTAACCCCATGAACCTTAAAAAACGATTGGCTCATGAAATTGTCAGGCTGTTTCACGGTAAACAGGCAGCTGATGAGGCAGAAAAACATTTTACCCAGGTATTCCAAAAAAGGGAGATACCAGAGGAAATCCCTGCGTATAAGGAGTCTTTCAAAAAGCTACAGGGTGTATTCATATCTGGCTTGATTTATGCAAGCGGTCTTGCCAGCAGCAAAAGCGAGGCAAAGCGTCTAATCGCTGAACAGTCTGTCGAAGTCGATGCAAAAAGAGTTCCCAAAGACATGGCAATAGCTTATGCAGATGGTATGCTCCTTATGAGCATCGATGGGAAAATGGATGTGATGCCACCTATAAAGGATGGCAGCATTATCAAAGTGGGTAGGCGCCGCTTTGTTAAAATCGTCGATGCTGATAAAGAAACAGCCTAATTAGGGGGTAAAAATGCAGCTACGTATTCCGGGACCAACACCTTGTCCACCACAAGCTCTTGAGGCCATGGGGCGTCAAATGATAAACCATCGGGGAGAAGAATTTGGCAAAATTCTTAAGTCAATAACAGGGAAACTAAAACAAGCGTTTCAAACCAAGGGAGACGTTTTCATACTTACCGCTTCGGGCACCGGTGGCCTGGAAGCAGCCATTGTCAATACCCTATCACCGGGCGATAAGGTCTTATCCATCTCCAATGGAGCCTTCGGTGAGCGCTTTGCTGATATCGCCGAACAGTATGGTGCTGAAGTAATCCGCCTTAATTTTGAATGGGGGAAAGCAGTTGACCCTGATGCCGTAGAAAAGGTATTAAGGAAGCATGACAGTATCAAAGATGGCGATATTAAGGCGGTGCTGGCAACTCATAATGAAACATCCACAGGGATGACCAACAAGCTTGGTGACATAAGCGCCATGGTCAAGAAATTCGGTAAACTTCTCCTGGTTGACGCTATCTCAAGTCTGGGCTGCATCAATTTGCCTACCGACGACTGGAATTGTGACATAGTAGTCACTGCTTCCCAAAAGGGATGGATGGTGCCTCCGGGACTAGCCATGGTTAGTGTAAGTGAAAAAGCCTGGCAGGCTCATGCTCAAGCCAAAATGCCACGCTATTATTGGGATTTCAGCAAAGCCAGAGATTTTCTCCAGAAAGGGCAAACTCCCTGGACACCAGCTATTTCCGTTTTCTATGCTCTTGATGTCACCCTGGATTTAATGCTAAACGAAGGATTAACCAATATATTCGCCAGGCATGCTCGAGTAGCCCAGACGGCAAGAAACGGAGTAAAATCATTAGGTCTATCCATTTTCCCTGACGAGAAATATGCTTCCAACACAGTGACAGCAGTGAATGCCTCTGACAAAATTGATGTTCCTAAATTGATTCAAATGCTCCGGGAGGAGTATGAGGTAATCCTTGCCGGAGGACAACAAAAATTATCAGGTAAGATCTTCCGCATTGGTCATCTCGGCTTAGTATACGAAAGGGATATCAAGTCAGTACTGGAGGCGATAAACAAAGCTCTACCCCGAGCGAAGAAAGGCTGACCAAAAGATGAAAATTTTAGTCGCTGACCCAATTGCTGAAGAAGGTATACAATCTCTGCGTAACTACGCTCAAGTTGATGTTAAAACAAAGTTAGAGCTTGAGCAACTCAAGGCTATAATTGGCGATTACGACGCTCTCATTGTACGCAGTCAAACTAAAGTAGGGGCAGAGGTTATTGAATCAGGGAAAAAACTTAAGGTGATCGGCAGAGCAGGAGTGGGCATAGACAACATTGATGTCGACGCCGCTACCAAAAATGGCATTGTAGTGGTTAACGCCCCCACAGGCAACATTATAGCTGCCGCAGAACATACCATCGCCCTCATGCTCGCCTTGGCACGCAATGTGCCACAAGCGAATAGTCACCTTAAATCAGGTAAATGGCAAAGAGAGAGGTTGGTTGGCACCGAACTTAGAAATAAAACACTCGGCATTATCGGCCTTGGTAATGTCGGCTCCGAAGTAGCCAAGCGAATCCAGGCCTTTGAAATGCGCGTTATTGCCCACGACCCTTTTGTGTCTAAAGACTATGCCCGCAATCTCAAAGTAGAGCTGGTGCCTCTAGACCAGCTTCTTAGAGAGGCTGATTTTGTCACCCTCCACGTGCCGCTGACCGCGGCTACTAAGAAATTAATTGGAAGTAAAGAGTTGGCAAAATTAAAGCCAACAGCTCGAATTATCAATTGTGCCCGGGGCGGATTGATTGATGAGGAAGCGGTAGTCAAGGCAATTAAGGCTGGGAAAATAGCTGGCGCTGCCTTCGACGTCTTTATCAATGAGCCAGTAACAGATAGTCCTCTATTCAAAGAGGATAAGATAATCGTTACCCCTCACCTGGGCGCCTCTACAATCGAAGCTCAGACCACCGTAGCCAAAGACGTTGCTGAAGAAGTCTTGGCTGTGCTTCAAGGACAATTCAGCAAGTACGCTGTTAATACCCCACATATAGCTCCCGAGCTGGTACCATTTATGAGAGTAGCTACAACTATCGGTAACCTTGCCAGTCAACTAATGCAGGGACAAATAAACTCAACACACATCAGGTATAGCGGTGGAGTAGCTAACTACGATTGCAACCCTATTAAGACGGCGCTCATCAGCGGGCTATTGCAACAAGCAAGTGAGGAAAGAATCAACCTGGTCAATGTTGGTTTTATCGCCACCCAGCGTGGCTTGAAGATCAGCGAAGAGAAAGAGGCGACCTGCCAAAATTATGCCAACTTGCTCACCCTCGAGGTCAATACCAATGTAGGAACCACCGCAATATCGGGCACAGTTAGAGATAGCGAGATCCACATTGTCCAGGTTAATGACTTCTGGATGGATATCGTGCCCACTGGGAGATATTTCCTCTTCTGCGACCATCTCGACCAACCTGGGCTCGTTGGTACTATTGGCAACATAACTGGCAAGGCCGATATTAATATCAGTTCCATGCACTTATCTCGACTCCAGCCCCGGGGAAAAGCCCTCATGATTTTAGCTTTGGATCAGCCCCTGGGCGAAGAGCAGCTACAGGAGATATGTGCCCTCCCTGGTATTTACAGTGCTAAAGCAGTAAAGCTATAGATAGTCTTTTTTGCAAACCCAGTTAGTCCAGAGGATTAATGATTAAACCCGCGGGGAGCTTGGGGTAAAAATAAGTTGATTTGCTTGGCATCCTGTCTTGAGCGTCGGCAACAGCCTTGACCATCTCCGGCTGCGGAGGATTTAATAGAAAAGCTAATTGATATTTCCCTTCCTTTATCTGCTGGTGAGCTTCCTTCAAATCCACGGTATAGGCGACGTCTAGGTCCTTCGCCCCGCTCAGGACCTTATCCAAAATAATATGATTAAGAATGCTAACGCCAAACTCCCGATAAGCTTGGGACCTGTTACTAGGCATCACAGCCTCAAGGGAAATATCCTGACGCCGTCTCAACACGACCAACGTGCCAGGCTGCAAACCCAAGATTCCCAAACAGCTATCAGCTGGCAGCTGACAGCTACCAGCTTTTAAGGGAACGGACTCAAGGGCAAAAAAGCTCCTTAGTCTGTCTTTCAGCCCCGTTAAGATAGAAGACGCTATACCACGCACCAGTCTGTGCAGAGGTAGAACAACAAGTCCCGGGTCAGAGAAGTCAACTAACTCCATCATTACATAATTAAAGGCTCCTTTGCCAGTTAGAGATTGCTTCCTCTTCACTCCGTTCAGAGTCGCAATGACAGAGGAGTCAAAGGAATCAGATTGTTCCTGTGCTCTCTCTTGTTGATAAGCCAATGCTGTTTCATAGCGGTGATGACCATCAGCAATGTAAAGGGGCTGAGAGGATAGAAACTGACTTAGCTCTCGCTTGATTTCTGGGTCAGTTATCGCCCATAGGGTATGAGCTTCGTTAGAGTCAGGGAGATTGCTTGGCTTCGCTCGCAATGACATTAGTGGTTTTTCTTGTGCTATGTGGGATAATATCGGAGCAACTTTTTGTTCAGAATCATGGTAAAGAGAAAACAATGGGCTGAAGTTAGCTCGGCAAGCTCGCATTAACTGCAATCGGTCGCTTTTAGCTTTGGAAGATGTTTCTTCGTGAGGATATATACCACTGCTCCAGGGTCCGAGCTTGACACGAGCTATTAGCCCATGCCTTACCTTCATTTCGCCTGAATACTCAAAACGATGATCATGCAAATAGAAGCTGGATACACTGTCAAGCTGAAGAATTCCGTGCTTCAGCCATTGCTGAAAGGTGATAGCCGCTCTCTGATAGCGATCGGCTGTCGGCTCTAGGCTTTCGGCGGGGAATTCCAGGCGAATAGCGTTGTAACTACTTTCTTCGTAGTAAAGTTCTCGCTGTTCAGGAGTGATAACATCGTAGGGAGGACAAATGACCTGAGCCAAATCTCCAACTGTTCTTTGATTATAGCGTATACCTCGAAATGGAGAAACTTCCATACTCTTCAGAAAATTAAAAGTTAAAGACAAAAATCAAAATGACAACTCAAAAACAAAACTTTTGCTTTTTGCTCTATATTTTTGCATTTTCATTTTTGGTTTTTTCATTTTACCTTTAAAGCCAATATCACCACAAAAGAACAATGGCGGTGCTTTTCTACCGCCATCATGCCATAATTTAAAACCTCGCTCGTCTTCTAAACTTAGCGAGCAGCAAGCAATTCTGCAACTATCTCGCTGACTTCTCTGCCATCAGCTTTGCCTTTGAGTTGAGGCATAAGTTGAGCCATGACTTTGCCTTTGTCGCCCGGCCCCTTAGCTCCAACTGCATCAATCACTCGCTGTGCCGCTGCCATGATCTCATCTCGATTCATCTGCTTGGGGAGGTAGCTCATAAGAACAGCCAGTTCCGCTTCTTCCTGCACTACCAGATCGCTACGATTCCCCTGCTTAAAGGCTTCGATACTCTCCCGACGACGCTTTACTTCTTTGGCAATAACATCAAGCACTTTGTTATCGTCAGCAGGCTTTTGCTGCGCAATTTCAGCATACTTTATTTCAGATAATAATAATCTTAATGTAGAAACTTTTACTCTCTGCTGCTGCTTAAGTGCCCCCTTGAGAGCCTCCTGAATTCTATCCTTCAGCGCCATCTCTTGGCTATCTAAAACTCTTCCGCTTTTTCGCTGCCGCTTTCTTTCTCCTCTCCTCACTGGGTTTTTCAAAGTGCTTGCGGCGGCGAACTTCAGCTAAGATGCGGTCTTGCTGCACCTGCCTATTAAATCTACGCAGCAGAGCCTCAAAACTCTCGCCTGAACCAAGCTTTACATCAGCCATATCAAAACAATGCATTTTACCCCAGTTACTCCAATATGTCAATCAGTGGAAAGACAATATTATGTTTGACAAATAGTAATAAAAATGATAAAAATATAATATCTGGGAGAGAGAGGATATGGCAGAGGACAGGGCATTACAGAAAAAAAAGTCCAAACTTGATTCTATAAATAGGTCCCTTGCAAAGAAGGGGTTCTCCCTTTTTGTGAAAGTAGTCGATAAATATGCTCCGGATAGGCTGCTGCTTTTTGGCCTTAACTTTTTGGATAAACATGTCCCGAATAGGCTGATTTCTTTCGCAATTAAGGTGGTCAAGTTGGCTTCCAGTAGACTACGCGCTACTGCTATTGCTGCCGCTGATGAGTATGTCCCTGACGAGGTAGCGAACTCGAGAAAGATCTGTGCTGTCATTGCTGCAGTAGGGAAGTACATTCCAGATGAGATAATTCCCCCGGAGTCCACAGGAAGGTGGGAAAACCTTAGAACCAAGTTTCATATTCCGAAATTGATATCAAGCAGGCAAAAGTGAGCCTGTGGAGTTGATATAGCTATTTTCGTTATAGCTCCTCACGATACTGGTGAGGGAGAAGTAGGGTACTGAATGCGGTACGAAAAGGTCTGTCTTGAGTCTTTTGGTTATGAACTTCCGGGGAATATCGTTACATCTCTGAGCCTGGAAGAAAGACTAGCCCCGATATACGACAAATTCAAGCTTTCCTACGGGCGCCTGGAAATGATAACTGGGATTCGCGAACGGCGATTGTGGGATGATGACATAACGCCGAGTCAGGCCAGCATAAAAGCGGCAGAAAAAGCCATTAGCAAGTCTGTAGTCAATAAAGAGGATATCGGATGCTTGCTGCACACCTCGGTATCCCGTGATTTCCTGGAGCCAGCGACAGCTACTGTGGTCCACGAGTCTTTGGGCCTCCCTCCCACAGCTACCATTTTCGATATCTCCAATGCCTGCCTGGGTTTCATCAATGGCATGGTAACCTTGGCAAATATGATTGAGTTGGGTCAGATAAAAGCAGGAATTGTGGTTGGCTGTGAAAGCAGCAGACGGCTTGTTGACACAACAATCGATAAACTCCTGAAAGACCCGGACATCACCAGAGATAAGCTCAAACTGGCCTTTGCCACTCTAACGCTAGGGTCAGGAGCAGTGGCGGCGGTGCTAACCCGCTCCTCCCTGTCACAAGACGGTCATAGGCTTCTGGGCGGAGTAACGCGCGCTGCTTCACAGCATAATGACCTTTGTCGTATAGAAGCCGATGCTTCTTTCCTCGACCTGGATGAGCTCCCAGATATGCACACAGATTATGAAGGAGTCTTGAAAAATGGACTGAGCTTGGCGCCTGACACCTGGGAAGACACAAAACGAGAACTTGGGTGGAAGAACTCCGACATAGACAGGTTTTTTACTCATCAAGTTAGCGCCGTGCATAGTAAACTACTGTTCAAGACCCTAGGACTAGATTATGCAAAAGACTTTTCTACCGTGGAATATCTAGGAAACATTGGGTCGGTTTCCCTGCCCATTACCATGGCTATCGGAATTGACCAGGGTTACCTTAACTCTGGTGATAAGGTTGCCATGTTAGGGATTGGCAGCGGCTTAGTCTGTCTTATGCTGGGGCTGGAATGGTAGAGAGAATGGCCCTAGCAAGATGAATTCAGAGAAATACTCCCTCAGACAGCGATGCAATTAGATAGATTTCTTCAAGCTGCTCTAATATCTACGTTTTTGATGGAAGCTTTACCTCATGGTGGTAAATAAACCTAATGAAACACGAATTGTAATTACCGGGGTTGGCCTGACAGCGCCAAACGGAAATAGTCTGGCGGAATTTCGAAAGAGTTTACTCTCCAGCAAATCCGGGATACAGAAATTCAACGTCCGCTACATGGGTGAAGTGGTGGCTGGAATATGCCACTTCGACCCAGTGAAGTATCAAAAAAAGAAAGAATTACGTCGAGGAACGAGGGCAGGCTCTATTGCCATCTACTGCGCCCAAGAAGCAATCACTGATGCTAAATTAGACCTTGCTGGCCTTGATAAATCGAGGATTGGCGTCTATCTTGGGATCACCGAGCACGGTACTGTGGAAACTGAAAACGAAGTCTATGAAATTAAGCAGTTCAACTATGATGTAAAATATTGGTCGCACCATCACAATCCCAGGGTAGTGGCTAACAATCCCGCCGGCGAAGTTACCTTGAACTTAGGAATTACCGGGCCACATTATACTTTAGGGGCTGCCTGTGCTGGCGGTAATATTGGACTTATACAGGGCTTACAAATGCTACTGATGAACGAAGTCGATTTGGCCTTGAGTGGAGGGGTTTCGGAGTGCACTGGTTCCTTTGGTATTTTTGCTGGCTTTAGAAGTGAAGGGGCTTTAGCTTCTCATCCAGACCCTGAGAAGGCATGCCGGCCATTTGACAAGGATAGGAATGGTGTGGTTGTTTCCGAAGGCGGCTGCATTTTCGTTCTAGAAAGACTAAGCGATGCCCTTAAAAGGGGGGCTAAGATTTATGGTGAAATCGTGGGCTATGCTATCAACTCAGACGCCACTGACTTCATTTTCCCCAACAAAGAAAGACAAATTCAGTGCATGAAACTTGCCCTTAACAAAGCCGATATATCTCCAGAAGATATCGATATCATCAATACCCACGGGACGGGCACCCTTGAAGGAGACCCTGTAGAGTGCCAGGCAATTGCAGCAGTTTTTGGCGAACATCCCCATGCCTATATAAACAACACCAAGAGTTTTATCGGTCATGCTATGGGGGCTGCTGGCGCCTTAGAATTAGCCGGTAATTTACCCTCTTTTGAAGACCATGTCGTTCATCCTACGATCAATCTGGACCACTTAGACCCTGAGTGTCATCTTAACAATTTGGTTATCAATGAACCAAAGAAGATTGACAAGGTCGACTATATATTTAATAATTCCTTCGGAATGTTAGGCATCAATTCGGTTGTTATCGTAAAAAAATTTGAGGGATAAAGCTGAAAGCATTCTTAGAACAGATAAATGGGGGGTACATGACCAAGGAACAAATTAAAGCCACCATCCTAGAAATCACAGCCCAAATTATACCAGACGAAGACCTGAGCAATCTCAAGGGTGATATCCCAATACGAGAACAAGTGGAACTGGACTCAATGGATTTCTTAGACATCATTATGGAGCTGCGCAAACGCTATGGCATCGAAGTACCCGAGAGTGACTATGTGCAATTAGCCACGTTGGACGGCTCTGTCACTTATCTAGAGCCACGGATGAAAAATCTTTAATCAATAGCGTTGGTAAGCCAGGAACACAGAGTTTTTATCGCATTTTCCCAAGGATTAAAGGCTTAGTTAGCCTCTGATTTTGAAAAAAGCCTGACTATGGATTACGATGTCCTAATTATCGGTGCAGGAATGTCTGGCCTTGCCGCTGGCATTAGATTAGCCTACTATGATAAAAGAGTTTGCATCGTGGAAAAACATTATCGTGTTGGGGGACTGAACTCTTTTTACAACCTCGGGAGACATAAATTCGATGTCGGCCTTCATGCCATGACCAACTATGTTCCTAAAGGTGTTAAATTAGCACCACTGCCCAAGCTACTCCGCCAGCTCAAACTAAAAGCTGAAGATTTCGCCCTCTGTCCGCAACGAATGTCAGTAATTAAATTCCCCAATAAGACCCTCCGGTTTAATAACGACTTCGGCTTTTTCGTCCAAGAAGTCGTCGATAATTTTCCCAGACAAGCTGACAACTTCCAAAACCTGCTTAAGACTATTTTCGAATATGATGAACTGAACCTGTATGCCAAACCAATTTCGGCTCGTGAAGTTGTGAGTTCTATTATTTCCGACCCATTCCTCGTTGACATGATTTTTTGTCCTCTCATGTTTTACGGAAATGCCCAAGAGAATGATATGGAGTTCGGACAATTTGTTATTATGTTTAAGAGCATCTTCAGGGAAGGCTTTGCCCGACCTCAAGCTGGGGTACGCCAAATCCTCAATGTGCTGGTGAAAAAGTATAAGGCTTGCGGCGGTGAATTAAGGATGAAATGCGCTGTAGAAAATCTCAAATGCGCTAATGGCAGGGTTGAATCAATCCTGCTTGAAAACGGTGAGGTCCTGACAGCCGAGAGGATACTATCATCCGCTGGCTATGTGGAAACGATGAAATTGTTGACTAACCATAATTCCTCAGATTTCAATTGCCATGCAGGTCAACTTTCATTTGTAGAGTTTATTCTGGTTTTAAATAAGGAACTCGCTGAAATGGGCTATAACACAACAATTACCTTTTACAACAATTCAGATAGATTTAATTATCGAAAACCTGACGAGCTAGTTGACATTTCCAGTGGTGTTATTTGCTGCCCTAATAACTTTCAATTCGAAAATCCTTTGCCCGAGGGAATGCTCAGGATAACCAACCTGGCTAACTTCGATCTCTGGAACAGATTGGTTGAAGAAGAGTACAAAACCCAGAAAGCTGCCTGGTTGGAAACCACGCTGAAAGAGGTGGTGAAATTTGTACCTGATTTCCGCGATTCAATAATTTTTACCGATATCTTTACTCCCAGAACAATCCACAGATTTACCGGCCGCATAAATGGTGCAGTCTACGGGACACCAAATAAAATCAAAACGGGGAAGACTCATTTAGACAACCTATTTATTTGCGGTACAGACCAGGGATTCCTGGGAATAGTGGGAGCAATGCTCAGTGGTATCTCCATGGCAAATCTTCACGTTCTGCAAAAGGGGTGAGAAAAGGGAAATCTATGAGCCAAGATTGGTCAAAAGATACAAGGCCGGAATACGATGTCATCGTCATTGGAGGTGGACTGGCAGGACTAACATGTGCCAACATGCTGGCCAGAGGAGGATATTCAGTTTTACTTCTGGAGCAGCACTACAACCTCGGTGGATTGGCTACCTGGTTCAAAAGAAAGGGGCATATCTTTGATATCGCCTTACACGGATTTCCCGTTGGTATGGTTAAAACCTGTCGTAAATACTGGACTCCTGAAATTGCTAACATGATTGTTCAACTCAAAGGAATCAGATTTGACAACCCCCAGTTCTCCTTTACTACAACTTATGATAGGGAGGATTTCACACGCATCTTGGAGCAGCGATTCAAAATACCCCGAGAAAATATTGAAGGCTTTTTCGATACAGCGAGAAACATGAATTTTTACGATGACCAGGGCCTGACCACGAGAGAATTTTTTGAAAAATTCTTTCCTGGCCGCGACGATGTTCACCGCATGTTAATGGAGTCAATCACCTATGCCAACGGGTCAACTCTAGATGATCCTGCGATAACTTATGGAATCGTGTTTTCCAACTTTATGAGCAAAGGTGTTTATACTGTTCGAGGGGGAACAGACCAGTTTATCGGAAAAATGCGAGATGAGCTTCTAAAAAACGGCGTTGATATTTGGACCAAATACCTGGTGGAAAAAATCATTACTAAAGACAAAAAGGTTGGCGGGGTAATAGCGAACGGAAAGACGATTAAAAGTAAAGCTGTTGTCTCCAATGGTAATTTGTTGTCAACTATCCACAAACTGGTCGGAGACGAGAATTTTTCTAAAAGCTTCATTGAAGAGACCAAAAAAGTGCGCCTCAATAACAGTAGCTGCCAAGTCTACATAGGTATCAAAAAAGGCGAGAGGATTGACTACATCGGGGATTTGCTTTTTACCTCCGAGGCGGAGAAATTCGACCCTCAAGAACTTTGCAGCAAAAACACTACCAGCCGGACGTTTTCCATCTATTATCCTCAGACCCGGCCAGGCTCTGATATGTACTCCATTGTTGCCTCCTCCAATGCCAAATACGACGACTGGGCCAATCTGTCTGAAAAAGAATATCGCGCTTCCAAGGAAGAATTGATTCAACGAACGCTTGATGCTCTGGAGAAATATGTTCCTAAAATTCGAGATAAAATAGACTACCTGGAAGCTTCTACTCCC
This sequence comes from uncultured Dehalococcoidales bacterium, assembly GCA_964586515.1. Classification (GTDB taxonomy): domain Bacteria; phylum Chloroflexota; class Dehalococcoidia; order GIF9; family AB-539-J10; genus RBG-13-51-36. Next base: position 135,867 of record CAZPGJ010000002.1, on the reverse strand, counting down.
AAGACATTTCAAAGGTATACGCTCCATTTAAGTGGTGCCTCTTTTGGCACCAAATTTGAAGGGCTAAAGGTCAGTATGGGGCTTCCTAAAGAGATACCAGGACTTTTTCATACCGGCTCTGTGGGGATTATTATGTCAGGTTGGCTAGGCGCAGCTAATTACGGAGTAATTGTCGCCAATGATGTAGACAAATTTCTCTCAGCAGGTGCCAGAAATGTATGATTTTAAAGGACAAACGGTCATCGTCACTGGTGGGACCAGAGGAATAGGCAAAGCCATTGCCGAGAGTTTCTTGAAGGCAGGTGCTAGAGTTATTGTCACTTATTCGACAAATGAAGCTGCGACAGCAAAATTTAAACAAGACAACAGCCAGTTTGCCGAAAGCACTGATATCCAAAAGCTTGATGTGTCCAAGTATGAAGAGGTGGAAAAGTTTTTCAAATACATAGACACGAAATATGGTAGCTTTGAAGTCCTAGTGAACAACGCTGGTATCCGAAAGGACTCTGTCTTGGCGATGATGAAAGAATCGGACTGGCACGATGTGCTGAATGTTAACCTCACCGGAATCTTTTACATGTGCAAATTTGCTGTTATGAGCCTGATGCGCAAACGATATGGACGGATTATTAATATAAGCTCGGTGATGGAGAGATATGCTTTTGAAGGCCAGGCAAACTATGCAGCTTCAAAGGCAGGGCTGAGTGCATTGACTAAATCATTGTCCAAGGAAGTCGCCACTCGGGGTATTACAGTTAATTGCGTCTCTCCGGGATTTATTGCCACCGAATTGATTCAAGACCTTCCAGATAAATTGCGTGAAACTTACCTGGCCAGGATTCCCCTAAAGAGATTTGGAAGCACTGAAGAGGTGGCCGCTTGCGTTCTTTTCTTGGCTTCCAAAGAAGCGTCCTATGTTACCGGTTCTAATCTTGAGGTGAGTGGAGGATTATGATATGGAGGAGATTCTAAATGCCATACCCCATCGTCCACCGTTTTTGTTTGTCGATAGGATCGTAGAATTAAGCGGAACAAAAATCAAAACAACAAAAGAGATAAGACCCGATGAACCAGTCTTCGAAGGACATTATCCCGGACAACCAATCATGCCCGGAGTGCTTATCTGTGAATCAATTTTTCAAACAGGTGCAATCCTACTCTCCAAAATGATGGGTGGCATGGGTGGAGGCATTCCTGTTTTGACCCGAATTAATAACGCCAAGTTCAAAAGTATCGTCAAGCCCGGAAACACCCTGGATATTGAAGCAGAGCTGGTGGAAAAAGTCAGTAATGCCTATTTTATGAAGGGCAAAGCCTCAGTCGGCGGCAAGACCTCAGTCACGGTCGAGTTTACTGTCGCCTTGGCTAAAGAGGCATCCTGAGGGGACAGAATGATAACGGACAGGGGGTCTAAGAGGACAGTGTACGGAAGCTGCAGAGAGTTTTTCCCTGATTTGCTCTTCATGTTAAGAAACACGACACGGCTCACAAGAGTATATAGGGGAGGGCTGCCACCCACCCTCAGGGAAAGGCTGATGGTTGCGGCTGCCGCAGTATACGGTTGCCGCTTCTGTTCCTGGCTTCACACCAGAGAAGCACTAAGAATCGGGGTTGATAAAGAAGAGTTAGCGAGACTCGTCGCGGGCGTCATGGAAGGCTGCCCTGAAGAGTACAGCATCGCAGTGCTTTACGCCCAGCACTGGGCCGAGTCCAATGCTCACCCTGACCCCGAAGCTGTTCACAGGCTAGAAGAGACCTACGGCAGAGAAAAGGCAAATTTGGTCAACGTAGTGCTCCGCCCAATCCGGTTGGTCCTCTTCGTGGAAGACTTATGGGGTTCCTTTCTCTATTGCATCTCCTTTGGCAGATGGGGAAAACAGAAAAGATAAGGAGTAACATATGGATTTCTTAGACATTGCAGATAAGACTTTTCTTGTTTTCGGGGTGGCTAACAAGAAGAGCATCGCCTTCTCTGTTGGAGAGGTTCTTTCCGAGGCTAAGGCAAACGTAATCTATAGTGTTCGATCAGCGGCAAGAAAAGAGAGTGTTTCCAAGATTCTTCCCGGTGCTGATATCTTCGTGTGTGATGTCGAACGGGAACATGAAATTAAAAAACTGGCTGAAGACATCTCCAAAAGGTATCCCAGACTTCACGGCATCGTTCATTCCATCGCTTTTGCCAATTATGAAGAAGGACTTAAGCCATTTCACGAAACAAAAAAGAAAGACTTCCTGCAATCAATTGATATCTCCTGTTACTCCTTAATCGCCATTGCTAATGCGTTTAAAGACCTATTGGATGTGAAAGCATCTGTAGTCACAATATCCATCTCAACCACCAAAATGGCAGCCGAACCTTATGGCTTCATGGCCCCGGTAAAAGCTGCCCTGGACTCATCTCTGTGCTTCCTGGCTAAATCCTTCAGTTCTTTTTCCCAAATCCGATTTAATTCCGTGAACGCCGGACTGTTAAAAACCTCGGCATCCGCAGGGATACCAGGATATTTGGACTATTATCTCTTTTCCGAGCAATTAACCTTGCGCAAAAAAGCTCTGACCACCAAAGAGGTAGCCAATATCGTAGCATTTCTCTTGAGTGAGCGATCCAGTGGCATTAATGCCCAGGGCATCGTTGTAGATTGCGGAATGTCGGTCAACTACTTTGATAAAGATATTATTAAAAAGGCAACAAGGTTCTAGTAAGCCAATGACTTTATTTCCCGTAGTCATGCCAGTTATCGAAGCCAGACATAAACTCTCGGGGAAAGAAAAGGTAGCCCATCTAAGCCGAATTGCTCGAGAGGCGCTAAAACTGAGTGCCGAAAAAAGCCGAGTGAAGCTTGGAGAACTGCTCAAGGACGAAAAGGGTGTACCATGTCCAGCTTTGGGCAATTATTGGTCTCTCTCCCATAAACCCAAGTATGTGGCGGCAGTGGTTAGCAAAGACAAGGTCGGGATTGATATCGAAGAAATGAAGCCTCGGACTGAATCACTCTTTGCTCATGTGGCGAGTGACGAGGAATGGGAACTAAAGGAAAAATCCTGGGATACCCTTTTTCGCTATTGGACGGCAAAGGAAGCGATTCTGAAGGTCATTGGAATTGGTATAAGCGGGTTAAAGACCTGTCGGATAATTTCAGTCCCTGATGAGAATCATATTACTTTGGACTATAAGGGGCAAATTTTTCTGGTGGAGCAATTAAGGCACAAGAACCACATTGTCTCCGTCCTCAAAGACGCTAACCAAATCGAATGGGTAGTGCTCCCTAAATCCCAAATCCCAAGCACGAAATTCTAAACAAATCCTAAATTTCAAATTCAAAACCGTTTGGTCCTTTAGATTTTGGTCATTTGATATTGTTTAGGATTTGGATTTTAGGATTTAAGATTTAATATTATCGAGGTGTGAAGGAATCCTTTCCTTCACGAGAAGAGGGTCTTATCAAATTCCTTTGAGCGATAACGCTCCCATCTAGGAAAAATCTCCTGGTAGATCCCGAGCCTTATTCCGATTAACTTTATAGCTCGTAGAAGCAGCATTCTGAACATCCTGGGTTTATTAAGAAGAGTTTTCATCAAGGCAAGGAGAGTTTTAGTTAGTGTAGGCGGGCATCCCTCTACCTTGATGGCATTTTGTAAACCCTTATTACTCCTAATGGCACAATCGCCGTAAAGTAAGATTTTTTGAGTATCTCTTTCCGGCTTCAATCCCAGCCCATAATATAACGCTACACCACCAAAATCCATTCCAGGATTATCTTTGCCGAATATTGATAGCGCCAGGGCAAGCGTGGCACCACAAGCGGAACAAAGAGTTTGCCCTGGATAAGGAGCGGAAAGTCCTGTTATTTTCGCCGGGGTTAGTAATTCCTTGCCTGGTTCAAATCGCCACTCAAGTTGCTCTTTTAGAGATTCTATATCCTCTCCTTTGACTTGAATTTTGCTGATATCAAAAGAGCGACCATGTCTCTGGGCAAATTCTCTCAGATAGTCAACTTGTGCAGGATCAATTCCCAGGATTGTTGCTCCGACAACATCGCACTCGAATACATCTGGGCTGGCTATAATCAAATCCTTACGGTGGGCTACACCCACAAGAGTTTCCGGTCCCTTTTCCAGCATATATATACCATCAATTATGACCAGGTCGCTCTTGATAGCTTCGTTCAAAAGGCAAATCGAGGTGTCCAGCCGCTTACTAGTATGAAACCGCCTTTTTGAGTCTTTGTTGAGACAGCCCTTCAGATTCTTGAAACCCAGAGAGACCTTTGTTTGAAAATGAGTCTTGAGCACCGGGACATTGATGAGAAAGTCTGTGTCTAAGGCTGCTCTCGAGACCTGGACCTTTACCCCTCCTAAATCTAGCTCATGAAAAGCACCTTCATTGAAATCAATCAACTTAATTCCGTATTTTTCTGCTACCTTGTCAATGCCCGTGCCCTTAAAACCCTGTTTCGTATATGGCTCAAGTTCATCAAATATACCAATGATGGCACCTTCACCAATAGAAATATCTTTGCAGCCATGTTCGAGCAATAATTGCACGACTCCGTCCATAACCTTCGAGGTAGTCACCATTCCATAGGGAGGCATTATTTTGTGTCGGAAACAATTATTGGGTTTTATCAGGACTCTGTCACTCCTGCCCAGTTTCTCGAATCCTTGACACAGCTCGATAGCCTTACGAAGCGAATCCAGGGAGCCGTCAAATTTTACCAGCGATACTGTCATGCACTCTGCACACCAACTTGATAATTTTTAATCTCCTCAACATATAAGTCCAGGAACATCTTAGCTTTCTCTTCGGAGAACAGGGCAGGCCTATAAGTGAGGGAGAAATTTAGATTCTTATTATAGATACCTGCGGCAATGCTTAGTCCCATTGGAGTTACCACCGGCGCTGAGCCAGTAACATTGCGTATTTTGGCGTTACCTATGTTCCGCACCGCCGGTTCCTCAGAGCCTAGTTTCGGCCAGATAAAGCCTACATTGGTAAAGAGAATAGTATCAACATATGTCCGGGTAATTATTAAAAAGCGGCACATTCCTCGCATAACTGCCAAAGGAAAGCGAGAGCAAAAGTAGAAGAAATAAACTAAGGAGAAGGCTATTCTATTCATCGTTTCATCTATAGTATCTGCTCTTACCTTTCGTAATAGGTTTGCGGGATCAGCCCTATCCTTGGACGTGGTAGGTAACGAAAACCAAGATGCCTGATTAGAAACAACATAGCGAAAACCTTTTGGGCTTATGTTTACTGGTGCCATTACGCGGATCCTGTTACTGGCCTTCCCATGCATACTATTCCACTTGTCCACAGCTCGGTAACAAGCTGCCAGAAAAATATGGTTTAGCTCAACCCCGGCTGATCTTGCTTTAGACTGGATTTGTTCGAATTCCCTGGAACTTATAATTTTAAAGCAGAAACGGAGTTCCTTGGACTTTCCCGACTTATCATGGAAAACTCTTGTTGGGGGAGAAAGGGCAGCTATGGCAAAGCGATGGAAAAGGCTGGAAACCATTTTCCTATAGTAATGTTCTACCTTTGACCTTTGACTGTGGGCAAATTCCAGTAATTCGTCTTCCTTACGATTTACGCGGATATCCCCACACAATTTAGAATCCTCAGAAAGCTCGTTGTTATAACTCTCGATAACCTTCCTTACAAAAAGAAGAGCGCGGAGTCCATCTGCTGCTGAGTGATGAAAGGTGAAAACCAGCGAGGATTCTCGTTCGTTCTTCTTTAAGAGAAGAACCCTCACCGGGAACTCCTTCTTAATATGAAGAGGCTGGTTCATCCAGGAGGAAAGATAGCTCTCCTGGTTCATATCCGGGAGTTGGGCCTGGTCTGGGGCGCTCAGGACTCCTTTTCCAAGGTCTTCTTGTATTTCGCGAAAAAGCCTGAAATTTCTGCTGCGCAGAATCGTTCTCATTACGGGATGAGCTTGTTGCGCTGAGAAAATTGCTTGATTCAATCTAGTATGATCTATCTCCCCTTCAAGGTTTAGAATTACGTGAATAAGCATGGGTTCATTTATGCCATCAAGAGCTAGCAGGCATTTATCAACGCAATTGAGGGGGATTGAACTGGCAGAAATTTCTGTTTTCCTTTTCATAGTAATCCGACACTAGACAAAGTGAGACAGGCTACAAAGCCCAAAAGATTATAGCAACAGCATCACAGCTGTATTCGAACCAATTGAGCTTATACCCGCTCCCATAAAGGTTTTCGGCTTGCTACTCCAAACCCTCGATCTTTTTCTTCGCTGCTTGGGCAATCTCGGCTGAGACTGATTTACCACCCCGGCGCGCCAGCCAGGCTAAAGCCCCTGAGACTTCACCACCAATGGTCACTTTCGTCTTGCCATTTACAGGTTCTAGAGTGTAGAAGCGTGTCAAATTAGTACCCAGGGTTTTCCCTTGCATGACCACGATCCGCTCTGGGACAAACTCGGTAATCGTCATCAATAATGTAACCGTAAGCCCGCTTACCTTAGCTGTGACAGAGAGCTGTGAGCCTACTGTCAAAGGCCCCTTAGAGACCTTTTCAATCTTTTTGATGGACGTCATCCATTGAGGCCACTCTTCAAGCTTGTCTATCAGTGCCCAGACTTTGTCAGCAGGGGCATTAATGTCGATGCTGCTCTCAAACCTCATGCCCGCCAAACTCCTCCTTTATGTAGTATCACACAATATATTATACATCATTATACAATCTAATCGACTAGGCTGGTAAATGTATCCTCCATATCTCTCTAATCCATTAAAGAAGTGAAAGGGTGCCGGGATGAAATTGGGCGCATCGTACTTTTCTTGAGCTAGATTGTCATCAGTGATAAAATAAAGCCTTAAAGGATACCTTAAAATCAGTCTAGTATCCTGTGCAACTCAATCAGCGCATGAGTTTCAGTAGACCTGATATCATCCGACCACCAAGTGAATGGAAAAGCTATTTCCTCCCTTTAACCAGCGGCTGCTCCAACACCACCTGCACTTTCTGTGGATACTATGGCTCAAAGCTTCAAATACGAGACATCGATGACATCAAGAGTGAAATAGATGCCGTAGCCTTATTCACTCGGAGTGGCATTCAAATTCCTGATGTTTCCAAGGTGGTATATGCCGTGGCTCAAGGTTGGGATGGCAAGAGGGTATTTCTTCAAGATGGCGATGCCCTTGTTTACCCCTTTCCCAAATTGCAGGAGGCCCTCCAGTACTTGAATAAGAAACTGCCCAGTGTCGAAAGGATTGGTACTTATGCTACGCCACAAGATATCCTGCGCAGGAACTCCGATGAACTTAAGGAACTAAGACAGCTCAAGTTAGGTATTTTTTATACAGGGCTTGAGACCGGTGACAATGAACTGCTCCAGAAGATAGGTAAAGGGGTAAGTACAGACGAAGTAGTCGAGGCGGGAAAGAAAGTGAAGGAAGCCGAGATAAGCTTTTCTGTGACGATAATTTTGGGACTTGGCGGTACCGAGGGAAGCAAGAAACATGTGCTTGAGACGGCCAAAATACTCACTGAGATTGACCCGAATTACGTCGGTGCTTTGACTCTGACCCTTGTCCCCGGTACCCCACTCTATGAGCAGTGGGAACGAAATGAATTCCATCCCCTTTCCCCTTTCCAATCCTTAGAGGAACTAAGGTTAATTATAGAGAACTCCAACTTTACCGATTGCTTCTTTAGCTCAATGCATGCCTCAAACTATCTTTCCATCCGGGGCAAGCTGCCACAGGACAAAGAGAGGATGCTTGGGGAACTAGAAGTGGTTCTGGCAGCAAGAGACCCTTCTCTGCTCAGGCCTGAGTTTCTCAGGGGTCTATGACTATGACAGCACCAAAAGTGGATTTCTTGTAAAGTCTAACAAAGAGAGCAGGTAGTACACTATTCACACAAAATGGCTTTCTGCGCAGCAACATTACGATGTCCGGTGCAATTAATCTACTGCAGGAACAAATTCAGTCAACCACTATATACTTGCCTTCTCCTGCCCCCAGTCCGTGCTTTAATGCGGTAGCAATTTGTGGTAGTTCCCAAGGATTGGCAGGAAGCTTATTAGAAGCACGGTAATTTAAGATCACCTTCATTGCCTCGACATCGATAGCAATAAGGTCACCAGAGGCAAGCACTAAGCCCGGCTCGACTAATTGGCCCTTATCCGGTCCGCCAGATACGAAGGCTTTCCTGCCATCCATGACGATGAGATCGGGCTGCCAACAAAGACTCGCTTCAGCCAACTTCTCCTGCAGATGACCGAGGTGAAAACTGCGCCGTTGCCCAGGAGCAACAAAGCCGAAGACAAGTTTAATCGCACCAGAAAATGCGCCGAGGATGTGAGTCTTCATGCACGGCAGATAAACCATCTTATCAGCTTCATAAGCGGAACGAGGCATTACGACCCTGCTTAAATAACCTCCATCGATATTAATTTGTACCCAATCATTAGGCCTATCATCAAAAGCAATAAGTTCAACACCTAGCCTTCGAGCTAACTCGGGGACACCGAGTTGATTGAAGACTTTTCTAGTTGGCCGCCAAACGGCACCAGCGCTCTCACCAATGGTGACTTCAGCCCCAGCCTCCAGGATAAGCTCAATCACGGCTTGAAGAAAGGCCAGGTCAGTAGCTGCCGGAAACGGGTCTGGGCTGTTGAAATTTGGTTTTACAAAAACTCGGTCACCTCGACCAATAGTCTGCTTTAAATCGCCCATTGACGCAATGGCTTGGCCAATAGCTAGTCGAATATCCTCTCTTGCTTTTACTTTGGCTACGACTGGTTGGTTATTCCTAAGCCACGGATTACTCCTTCGTGGCTTTGGCTCTACACATGGAATACCCCTTGGTATCCTGTCGCCTAGAAAGTGATAGACTCCAACAACTCTGTCAAAGAGAACCATATGACATCTGCAGTAGAGTTAGCTATTTCGTAATCTTCGAATGGTTTGCCGAATTCATTATGAAGCAATTATTAATCTCTGTCTAGCCTTCTATGGATCCTAAGGCGGCTATTTATTTCCTGGAACCTGATAAACTGTGGGCTCTCTTAACAAAATGGCTGTTTGTGCAGCTCCCTACCTTAGCTTTCCCCTCCCCTTTCACAAAGTAAAGTATTTCTAATTAACTGTCCAACAACTGACAAACAACAGCCCTCCTATCCTAGCTTTTGGCATTTCTTGCCCGCTCGCGAACTTTACCAATGATATTCTGCCTCTCTACGAAGTCGGTAGTATGACGACCTGCGCTGAAGACCTCGTCTTCCAATGCCACTCGATGAAAGGGAAGATTTGTCTCTATCCCTTCAATCCTCGTTTCATCCACAGCTCTCTTCATCCGTGATATGGCTTCATCTCTTGTTTTTCCCCACGTCATAAGTTTAAGGAGCAATGGGTCATAATAGAAAGGAATTTCATATCCCTCATATATTCCTTCGTCGATGCGGATCCCTAAACCGTGCGGCAGATGAAGACCTGTTACAATCCCTGGACAGGGGAGAAAGTTGCGTAAGGCATCCTCTGCCGTAATGCGGCATTCTAAAGTGTGGTCACGGAGGTTGATGTCGTCCTGAGCGTAAGATAACCGCTCACCAGCGGCGATTCTGATCTGTTCTCTGACGATGTCTATGCCAGTGGCAAGTTCCGTTACGCAATGCTCCACTTGCAAGCGGGTGTTCACTTCATTAAAGTAAAACTCTTGTGTATCCGGGACGTAAAAGAATTCGACAGTCAACGCATTGACATACTGTAAAGTCAGAGCTATATCAAGGGCAGCCACTGCCATCTTCATCCTCAAATGCGGCGAAAGAATATGGCAGGGACAATCTTCTATCAGCTTTTGAAACCGCCGTTGTATGGAACAGTCTCTCTCACCTAAATGGATGATATTACCATGGTTATCGGCAAGCACTTGAAACTCTACGTGCTTTATCCCACTGAGAAGCTTTTCAACATAAAACGAGGACACGCCAAACAAAGCCCTGCCCCTGTCCTCCACAGAGCGGACAGCTCTTATCAGCTCTTGCCTGTTTCTGGCAACAGTCATGCCGATCCCGCCGCCGCCGCCTGAAGGCTTAACAATAACCGGATAGCCAACACTTTCTGCTACTTCCTGAATCTGTGCCAATCTCCCACTAGCTGAGTTCATAAGAGTCTTATCATAACCCGGGACTATGGGGATCTTAATCCTCCTCATTAGCTCGCGGGCATTCTGTTTTGGTTTCGCCCTGTGCATACACTCGGCAGGCGGGCCAACAAAAGTGATTCCTTGTTTTTCACACATTTCGACAAAGTCAGGATTTTCGGCTAGAAAACCATACCCAGGGTGAAGAGCTTCAGCCCCGCTCCTTGTGGCGATTCCTAGAATCTTTTCCTTATCGAGGTAACTTTGTACTGCTTCCCCTGGCCCGATGGGATAAGCTTCGTCGGCAAGCTTCACATGAAGGGAATCAGCATCAACATCGGAGTAAACTGCAACTGTTCGTATTCCCATCTCCTTACAAGTTCTCATTATCCGTACGGCTATTTCGCCCCGGTTGGCAATGAGGATTTTGCTAAACACAGTCGTCTTCTTCCTTTCGTATCAGGTTCAAAGGCATATTAGCTGTCGCTCAAATTCTACTAAGAAAATGCCGAACTTGTAAAGCAAATAATCTGACGAATTAGTATATGGAATAACTAAGGGAGACAGCTCCGGCTACAATAGAGTACATGGTGTGGCTTAGCACCAAATCTAATGTAGGAGGAGCTATCTCAGATGAAGAATACCGTAGCCAGGAAACGAAAGCAAGTACCGGAGGCATATTTGGTCGCAGGAGTCGACCCACATAAGAAAAGGCATGTCGCGGTGGCTATTACTCAAGACTTCACCACCCAGGCCAAGTTCAAGTTCGACAATACCAGTGAAGGTCTGGCGATGATGTTGGACCGAGCCAGAGTGGAAATGGTGAAATCCTGTTGCCGGGGGGTCATGTTCGCTATCGAGACAGGAGGCCACTACTGGCAAAATATAGCCTACTACCTTGATGAGAGAGGTATTCCGTTCCGTTTCATCAACCAATACACCTTGAAGCGAAGGCGCGAGGGAAAGGATCTCAATCACAGGAAGAATGACTACCGAGACAGTGAAGTGGCGGCGCAGCTCCTGTGTACCGGGGAGTTCGTCGAAAGTGTCATCCCGCAAGGTGTTTATGCAGAACTTCGGACCTCTCACAATGCCTATCAGCGGCTGGTCAAGGAAAGGACCAGAATAACCAACCTGATAAAAGGGCTCCTGGACACGCTTTTCCCCGAGGTTCACCCGTGTCTTCAAAGACCCCGGTGGCCTGACGGCCCTCACCGTACTCTCTACATGTCCCATCCCCGAAGTGATAGCCGGTATGACCGAGGATGAATTTGTGGCTACAATCGAGGCCCGCCACAAAGGGCGACGCCTGATGCGAAAGAAACTAAGGGCACTCCATTATTCAGCGAGAAGGTCAATCGGAATCCACGCTGGCGTTCGCTCGGTGTCCTTTGAAATTGGATTCCTGGTCGATAAGCTTGAGTTGATCAGACAGCAGATTCGCATCATGGAGGGGACGCTGGTCAAGCTGGTAGATGAAACAGAAGAAGGGAAATACCTCCTCTCGATAAGGGGACTCACCTATATTGCTGTGGCCGGGTTACTGGCCGAACTCGGCTGCTTTAAGTTATACCGAAGTACCAAGCAGATGATAAAGATGGCAGGTAGTAATCCCACTGAAATCGGAATCAGCTGGCAAGAAGAGATCAAAAACAGCAATGAGTAAGCAAGGACGTCCATTATTGAGGCACTGCACCTGGACGGCGGTCATCCCGATGCTGCGATTCAATCCTGATTTTCGTGCCTGGGCCAAGCAGAGGCGAGAACGACCTGCCCATGCCAATCCTCTCATCGGAAGAGAGATTGTCGGGGCAGCACTTAACAGGCTGCTGCGTTTGGCCTTTGCCCTGGTTAAGAATCAGACCTATTACCAGGAGTTAAAACTGTCACTGATGCCGTTAGCAGTCTAAAATACTGGAGGTGTTACAATTGCATCAGGTGGGCGGGGAGACGCCGATTGACGTTTTGGGACCCCGTATCAACTACGGGGCAACCCGTGCGAACAACATGGTGCCCCTGCCTTCCTGGCCAAACCCGTATGTGGTATGATGGGACCTTCCAAAGAGAAGAGAACCCGTATCTGACAGCTAAGTTGGGAGCCAGGAAGAGAGAGGCTGGGGTCTGCCCACCGGTGTGAAGATAGAATGGAAGTAGTATTACCGGAGCCCTTGACTAAAAGAATATAGTATGTTGTTGGGTCACTTTTCGTCAAATTGTTTCGGATACAACCTTAGACCATGTGTTTTATCTCAAAAGACAGCGCTGGCACCGAAAATACCCTTTTGCAGGATAAATTACGGTACCGGCGCCGGCGATATATTAGTCTTTTGGAATGACTGGTAAGAGCAAGTGGGAGGGGTATTTACGATCGCGGTAGATTTTATGGAGTGTTGGCTTGCTGCTGCAGACGTGCCACATTACATCATATGTTTCGGGGTCGGTAGGAATATCGATGCTTGATATCTCCAGCTTGATGCGGTGGCCTGCCTTAAACGTATAAGAAATTGGGCGTAGCTGAGCGACGTATTCGTTGATCTCCCCCGGTTCTACGGGAATTGATTTTGTGAAGTCGTGTCCGATTTCCCAGGGTGTTGTCTTATTCTTATCGAGGGCCCTGAAAGAGGCTTTGAGCCAGCCTGAAGCCAACGGTAGTATGCCGCTGTTATCCGAAGGTTCGTCTCTTACGTCTATTCTGAAGTTTGTATCGTCTGCATCTATGGCAGCGTAAAAGATTATCCTCGGGGGGCCGGTTACCTGCAGGTCTTCGGCTAGGGGCGGAGTCAGATACTGAACACGGGCTCTTTTTTCCGACACATAAAGGGGCTGCTGGACAAAACAATCCGGAACATCGTTGTAATTGTCCGGTTCCGGCGACAAACTCTCCAGGCTGTTAAGATAGAATTTCGTCCAGGCAGTACTTTCAATCGGCCACTCATTCGCCTTGGACCAGTTGTTGTCCACCGCAGTATAGTATCTTACCGGTGGCTCATCCATAATACCCGTATCAATACCCTTAAGCCAATAATCATACCATCTCAAGACCTCCTCGTGTTGTGTCTTCCACGGGCGGGTCCCCATATTAGAATACAGTAAGAATTTCTTGGGGACTTTCAGCGTGTTATAGATATTAATCTGCGGTTGGGAGAAGAAGCTGAATAGAGGCCCTCCCACATAGGCTGGGACTTTTATCTTGTTAACCCTGTTGCAAACCGACCTCTCCCAATAATATGGCCCATCATTGGGATTCAGCATGAAGTCGAAGAGGATAGGATTTTTCTCCGGATACTTGAGCAAATGATAGAGGTAAGGGTATTGTCTTAAATCCGGATTGCTCAGGGCTTTCTCTACAAGCTGTTCCAGCTTTCTTGGACGTGTGTTCTTTATCATAGCTGATACAACATTCTTGGGGGCATAACCACACCGTGCTGGATACGTACCGGTGTACAGACCGTAGAGAAATATATTCAGAACTCCGCCTTCATACAAACCATGGTTATATAAGTCGTCGGCGAATATCTCCCAGGGACAGATTGCTTTCAGATGTGGCGGCTGTTCCGCGGCTACAAAAAGCTGGATCGTGGCAAAATAGCAGATACCCGCCATCCCGATTTTGCCATTGCACCAGGACTGCTGTGCCAACCACTCTACAATATCGGCGCCGTCTTCTCCTTCCTTTTTAGAAAAGAGGCCTTCATATTCACCCTCCGAGTAGCCTGTGCCTCTCAAGTCTCCTATCACGTAAACGTAACCCCGGGGCACGTAAAAGTCGGGGTTGCCAGCTTCTATTGATGCTTCAAAAACCGATTTTCCGAACGGTTGCGGAGGTGTGTCAAATGTTTGTACATCCTTGCCGTAAGGAGATAAAGCAAGCAAGGCCGGGAACTTGCTAGGTACGTCCGGACGGTAAATATCAACCGCCAGCCGCACTCCATCACGAGCTGGAACATAGACGTTCTTTTCGACCTTTACGCCGTACATTGCCTTAGATCCAACCTCTTTTTTCTTACCGCGTGCCATTGTTCCTCCTCTTGGGCTTTCTTCGCCTCACCTTTTACAAATCTACTTCAAGCTGGCCTATATATACCACCATCGGTCATCAGCGGCATAGGTAAAATTCTATTGACCTACTAATGATCCCTTTCATGAAGCATCTTCCAAGTTTCCCTCATACGCCTTATCTTTTATGGAATAATGACTCATTTCTTTTCAGAAGTTTAAAGCAATAATAACAGATTTTATGAATATTTTCAACGACGCCCCCATTATAATGTAATAAGAGACGTACCGTCCTGCAGTAAGGAGAGACTACATTTCAGTGCGCTCAAATGAGCGGGTAAAACAGTCGGTGATACATTCGACTATGCCTAGTTTGCACGTTATCTTCAAATTAAAGCTCAAAACTTGGCGTTAAATTGACGTTAAACTTCTTGTCCTTTTGATACCAAATCATTCCATTACGTACAAATTCTGATTTTTGAGACTGAAACAAAGGTTCCATTTCATACGTAAAGAGACTGTTGGGGACATCCACCTTGGAATTAAGAGTTCTATGACACTATGAATGGGACTGTAAAAGGCTACGGTAGTTCCCTATAATTGTGGTAGTTGAACCATGGAAGGAGCTATAATGTATTGGCTGAACATGAATATGCCTTGACTCGTGCCCGCTGGATGTCTTGAACCTAATGCTGAATGAGAGGAGGAGACAAAGAATGCCATTCAAAGATTTGAGAGAGTTCATTGCCAAGCTAGAGGGAGAGGGTGAAGCTATTAAAATCGAGGAAGAGGTTGATTGGAATCTGGAGGCGGCGGCTATTCTTCGGAGGTCGGCAGAGGAGGGGTTACCGGCCCCAATCTTCCAAAAGATCAAGGGGTATCCGCAGGGATACAGGCTATTTGGCAATAGTGCTAATAGCTTCAGACGGATGGCGATTAGCATGGACCTGAAACCGGATACGCATCCCAGAGCATTAATAGAGGAGTACATACGAAGAAGACACAGGCCGATAAAACCCGTGCTGGTGAGTACCGGCCCCTGCAAGGAGAATATTCATACAGGTGATGACGTCAACCTACTCGAGTTCCCTGTCCCCATGCAGCATGAAGGTGATGGCGGACGCTATATCGGCACATGGCATGTTACCATCGCAAAGGATCTAGATTCTGATTGGGTGAACTGGGGAATGTATCGGCATATGTTACAGAGCAAGAATGCCGTGGGCATATTACAGGCTTCCCTAGCTAAACACCTCTCGATTATACGTGATCGGAGCTATCTACCCAAAAACAAAGCGATGGAAGTTGCTATTGCCATAGGGGTTGAGCCAATATCAGCTATGTGTGCGGCAAGCCCCCTGCCGGCTGGAGTTTCCGAGGTTGATATAGTAGGAGGTATCAGGGGAGAGCCTGTCGAGCTAGTGAAGTGTGAAACCGTGAACCTTGCAGTGCCGGCAACGGCTGAAATAGTTATAGAGGGAGAAATGAGACCTAATGACACAATGGATGAAGGCCCTTTCGGAGAATTCACCGGCTACATGGGAGGGGTAAGAGAGCCCAGACCTCTAATAAGAGTAAAAGCCGTTACACATAGGAACGATCCGATACTGACCTGCAGTTGCAGCGGTATCCCTGTCGATGATAACGCTGTTTTCTCCATGACAAAAGCGGCAGAAATTCTGGAGCTCATGAGGGAAGAAGGAAAGCCAGTGACTGGTGTCTTTGTGCCTCTGGTTACTACCCACATGTTGGCCATCGTGGCAGTCAATAAGGCGCATTATCCGGGCGTAGCTGAGGATATTGCCCACTTAATCTGGGCTTCAGGCAATATCGGCCACGAGACACCGTATATCGTGATTATCGACGACGATGTAGATCCCTTTAATTTGAACGAGGTATCTCACGCCTTGATAACCAAATGCCATCCGAGGCGAGGAATAGTGAGACTGGAACACTCACCGGTAATAAGTATTGTCCCCTGGTTAAATAGGGAGGAACGAAAAACCAGATTAGGTGCGAGGGCTTACTTCGATTGTACCTGGCCTTTGAATTGGGATCCGGCTGACGTGCCGAAACGGATCTCTTTCAGACAGTCATACCCTGCCGAGGTTCAACAAAAGGCCCTTGATATATGGCGCAAACACGGATACGGTGAAAAGGCATGACCGTATTGGTAGTTGGGATTACTGGCGCATCTGGAGCAGTATACGGTATTAGACTGCTTGAAGTGCTTTCCTCCATTAAGAATGTAGAAACGCACCTCATAATGTCCGAGCCTGCGGAAGCGATCATCAAATATGAAACTGGTAGAAGCATAGAAGATGTAAAAGAATTGGCTAGCTTTTCATATGATATCAGGGACATCGGAGCTCAAATTGCCAGTGGCTCATTCAAGACAGACGGAATGATAGTTGCTCCTTGCACGGTAAAGACGATGTCAGCTATAGCTAATTCATACAGCGAAAATCTACTAATCCGAGTTGGCGACGTTACTCTTAAAGAAAGAAGACAATTGCTTCTATTGGTGAGAGAAACGCCATTGCATATAGGTCACCTAAGAAATATGGAGAGATTGTGCGAGATGGGAGCCATTATTATGCCACCGGCTCCTGCTTTCTACCATAAGCCACAGACAATTCAAGATATCGTTGACCATACAGTGGGCAAGATGCTGGATATATTTGGCATAGAGCACAATCTTTTCCAGAGATGGCCAGGCATTGCGAAACAAGACGAAAACTTGAGCACATATTAGCTAACGATACAGTATGGTTGAATATGAACTGACTAAGGGGGAAGGCAGAGCCAGGGTTAATGTCACAGTAAATAGCATGGGCAGCGACCTCGTGGTACGTATTTATAACCAAAACGCTCACATAGGGGCTGTGGCCATAGGAGATTACGATTATGAACACGAAAGAGCTTCTGTATCCGTAATTACCAGGCTTGGACATAAGGATGATGCCCTAGCTGGGGAAGCTGCTTATTTACTAAGTAAATCTATTAGAAGGCCTGTCTGTGTTATTGCTGGTGTTCATCTCGATAATATCACCAGAGAAGAAATAGATAAAATTCTGGCGAACACCAAGATTGCAATAAGTGAAATCATCAATGTATGTAGTCAGCAAAAGCGCGTCAATTAGACCTTCAAGAACGACGGATACTTTAAGGGCTATGTCTCCGCTCCCTGTCGGTTCCATTGTAGTCTCTTCTCCCCTCTAATGTCCTGCTCACCGCTGCCGTCCAGGAGAAGCAAACATATGTAACCTAAACTGCGCTATCTACTCTCAACGTGGAGATTAAGTCGTCGGAAATCTTCATGCTGCCGCCCGTTGGAGCTTGCATATTCTAAGTCTCTACAGCCGTTTCAGTGTCCGCAGTAGCAAAAATAGCTTAAGCCTATTTAACCAACTAGTTTGGACGACTATGCTTCAAGTGTTATAATCCCAGTACAATTGTGCTAAGGTCGACTAGTATTTTCTTACGTCTTTCAGAATCTTAGAGCGGAGGAGTGAACTGTGTCTAAAGCATATCAGATGTATATAAACGGACAATGGCTTGATGCTATTGATGGCAAAACTTTTGATGATTACAATCCTTATAACGGTGAGGTTTACGCCAGGGTACCTTCCGGCAAAAGGGGAGATGCCAGAAAAGCATGTGACGCTGCCGCGGCTGCCTTCCCTGATTGGTCACACACGCCACCGGCGGAAAGACAGAGATACTTTCTGAGAACCGCCGATATCCTTGAGAGGAGACAGCAAGAGATTCTTAATATTGTTGCCCAGGAGACCGGTGGTACTCTTGGCTGGGGCATGTCCCAGACCGGCTTTATTCCCGGTCTGCTCCGGGAAGCCGCTGCCCAGGTGCACGCTATCAATGGCGAGATTATACCAGCCGACCTGCCGGGAGCCTTCTTTATGGCCATACGCCAGCCGGTAGGCGTGGTGGCAGCGATTGCGCCCTGGAACGCTCCGCTGATTCTCTCCTTGAGGGCGGTAGCCTTGCCAATGGCCTGCGGCAACACCACGGTGTTAAAGCCTTCAGCAGAAGCTCCTGTCAGCGGGGGCATTATTTTTGCCGAGGTCTTTGAGGAAGCTGGTTTCCCCAAGGGTGTATTTAATGTGGTGACCAACGGGCCTGGCTTTAGTGGGGAGGTGGGTGATGAACTCATCGAGCACCCCAAAGTGCGACGGCTCAGCTTTACGGGTTCCACTGAAGTAGGCAGGCAGATTGCCGAGAAAGCGGCACGACATCTCAAAAAAGTGACTCTGGAGTTGGGTGGCAATGATCCGCTGATAGTTTTGAAAGATGCTGACATTGATTATGCGGTCAATGCGGCTACATTCGGCCGCTTCAATCACCAGGGTCAGATATGTATGTCCTCTAAAAGAATTATTGTGGAAAAACCGCTAGCTACTCATTTTACTGAAAAGTTCGTCGAGAAAGTCCGGAGACTAAAAGTGGGAGACCCTCAAGATCCGGATACCGTTATCGGACCGCTTATTAATCAGCAACAGGTTGACAAGCTTCACAAACAAGTAGAGGAAGCAATTAAACAGGGCGCCAGGCTTGTCTGTGGCGGCAAATATGACGGGCGCTGCTACTACCCGACTGTGCTGACCAATGTTACTCCAGATATGAATATTGCCCATGAGGAGACCTTTGGACCAGTGGCACCGATAATAATTGTTGAAGATGCTGATGAAGCAGTCCGCGTGGCTAATGACAGCCGTTTCGGACTTTCAGCCGGTGTCATTACAAGCGATTTTCAGAAGGGGCTGGACATAGCTGAGAGGCTGGAGTCAGGTATGGTGCATATTAACGACTCCACCATTCATGATGAGCCTCAGGTCCCGTTTGGGGGGATGAAGGAAAGCGGCTACGGGCGGCATGGCGGGCGGGCCGCCATTGAAGAGTTTACAGAACTCCGCTGGATAAGCATACAAAGGACTCCAAGGCAGTATCCTTTCTAAAGATACAAAAATATAAAAGGAGGTAACAAGAATGGCTAAGGAGATTATTCTTTACAACCTGAGGGACGATGTCAAAGAGAAGGACTATGTAAAGTGGTGTGAAGACTACAAAGGGCCCTTGCTGATTGGGCTGCCCGGATCGAAAAGTTTTACACTCCTCAAAATGATGGGGGGAGTACAGGGGAATGGCCAGAAAGGCAGCCCACCAAGTCCAACAAAGCCTCCGTTCAATTACATTGGCATTCTGGATGCAACCAGCCTCGAGGAATGGGGAAAGTCTAGAGAGACGAAAGCCTTTAAGGAATTTCTTTCCCAATGGTTATCCAAATGGGCGGCTGATTTTTATATACTCGGGGGTATTGAACTTTATCATGGGGGAAAGCGCTTAAGGTAGCTTTTAAGCGCTAAGTAATAAATTCAATTCCGCTTGAGTAATCTGGCTCAGAAGACGCCGAAGGACAAAGAGCTAAGATTGTCAGGTCGCTTACCAAGGTTGTTAAATCCGGCCGTGGCTTCTGGCTCCAGGTCTACGTCCGCCTCAAGGGCTACGGTTGTCAAAGTGAGCAATAAGATGAAATGTTTAATTTGGATAGAACGCCTAGCAAAATAGTTACATCCTGAGTGCCATCCTCTCTGTGGTATACTTTTTTAGATACTATTTATGGAAACACCGACTAAGAAACCTGTACTAAAGGCATCAGAGGTGGGGCAGTTCGTTTATTGTTCTGTGGCATGGCATCTTGAGAGACAAGGATGCAAACCTGAATCGTCTGCTCTAGAGAAGGGCTTGGAAGAACATACTGATTTGGGTGACAAGATAGAAAGTCTCTTAAAAGCTGAGCGAACCTCTAATCGGCTATCTTATGTAGGGTATGCTTTACTTCTGGTTGCTGTAATCGTGTTGATATGGTGGCTGCTATGTCGATAGTAGTGGTCATACTTATACTCTTCATAACGGCTTGCTTTTTATTGCTGCGCTCGCGCAGGAGACATAAATGGATAGTAAAGGAAAGGGGAAAATTCGGCATACCTCAAGGCAAAATTACCTATACCGATTTAAATAAACCAGCAGAACCACTGTTTTCTGCTGGTCTTGGACTTGTTGGTAAACCAGATTACATAGTAGAAATAAGTAATAAATACATCCCTGTTGAAGTCAAATCGGGCAAGGCTCGTAGACCTTATGGAAACCATATATTGCAGCTTGCTACTTATTGTCTGTTGATAGAGGAAACACATAATCAGACTGTTCCCTTCGGTATTCTAACCTATAGCGGTGGACAGCAATTCGAAATCCCCTTTGTAGCTGTTCTGGGGGAAGAGGTTATCAAGACCCTAAATGAAATGAGGATGCAACTTGCAAGCAAATCAGTTAAAAGGAACCACGATGTATCTGCTAGATGCAAATCCTGCCCTTTCAGAAAATTTTGCAATCAGAGGATTGCCTAATACCTTTTCTATTAGCTTTCTCTCCCTTTCGAGGAAAGTTTGATAACCGTCAACGCAGGGGTGCCGCCGGTCAATCCCAACGGCTACACAATCTGGCTCAGAAAACGCCGAAGGGCAAAAAGCTAAGATTCAAAGCATTCCTGAATTGGCTTAGCAATTGACAACTGTCTTGCTCTCACTTACTATTGCCACTAGCGGGGAGATCAACTACTTGTGAATCGAGTGACGCTCACACTGACTAAGCTTTGGTTACGCCTCCAAGGGAAAAAGTTCCTGAGGGTTTCCACTATTGAACTACCTGGAGGTAAAGAGGAGCAGGTCGCCTATTCTCTGGCAACACGTACGATATGATAGGGCAGGTCACTCCATGGGGCACCATCTTGATTCACGAGTTCGCTTTCTTGATTGAGAAACTGTATAACTATGTTGTGGCACACGAATCTGCCCACAAGCACCAGTGGTTCAGATACTTCCTTTACCCGTTGATAATCCTCTGGCTGATTCTACCGTTTTCACTCTCTTTCGTCATCTTACTGATAATCCTAGCCATAATCACCCAAGAAGCCTTCTATTCTAGGCACAGCTGTAACGACCTTAATTGCATCTGCCGTGCTCTTGGCAATTCCGAGCCTATTCTCGTGGGTACTTGAATTCCTAGCAGACTGCTATGCTATTAGGAAGGTCGGGATGTCCAACATTTTGGATGCGCTTGAAGAAGGCAGAGCTTTGGCAAAGGAACGTGGCTACAAGAAACAGGACCGGCTCTCAATCATATTCACTAGGTTGACGCATCCACCTCTTTCATTGACTTATCGTATTTGCCGCTTCTTACACCGGAACGAAATTGATCCTGCTCCTAACAAATAGTTGAGGCCACCTGCTCAGCTAGGTTCCTGACTGAGCTGTACCAAACTTATTCAGTACACGTGCTGGCTCATGACGCAACTTTTGACGGATTGTGCAGTCGTTTGTCTCGGTCAATGCAAAACGAGCAACTAAACAGAGTGGCTAAGCACACCTCCTTGACAAATTTCCCCCATTAGTTTAAAATGTAAGAAAAGTAAATATAAGAAAAATGAGTGTAAGAAAAGTGGGCGAGATTTTAAACAAGCTCCAGTGGAGTTGGCAGATTTTTATTAATTAAACTAAGTGGTTTCGGGAACTAATAAATCAACGCGGAAGGGGGTTCAGATGAACAAGTGTCGTTTCTGGTTAACCGTTTTAATTGTAGGGCTGTTGGTGGTGTTTTCAGTCGGCGCTAGTGGGGGAGCGCCAGAGTTGAAGGTTCAGAAGGCATTAGGAGTAACGGGGGCATCGGATGTCTATAACATTCCTATTGGGTCTACTATTATCCACTTGACTGACGGTTCCACTAAGATAACCGGACCTGATGGGAAGTCAGTTATCTCCGCAAAAAGCAGCGAAGTTGGGCTTATTCCTACACCGGAGGGGATGGCTAGGGCGGATCGTGTATATGATGTTCCATCAGGTTCTTTTGTGCACGGTGCATCTCCGAACACTATAGAAATTTATGACGCTGATGGCAAGTTAATCCTTACTGTGATTGATCAAGCTGGGGAAGCTGATTCAGAGGCGGTTCCGACCAGTCCCGGTACATATCCTCCCACATATGACGGTACCGGTTGGATTGAGGATGCGTACTATTACTATGGCCCTGCTGGGTCGTACATGGACTTTTATGGGCAGTGGACTGTTCCCGCTGCGCCGGTTAATAGCTGGATTGATGACGACATAGTTTATCTCTTCAATGGCATTTATGGACCCGGGGCTAATGCATGGGCAGGTAGAACTCTAATACTCCAACCTGTTGTCGGGCATAATGAGGATTGGTTAGTGCCAGGTAATCCTCTAAATGGTAGAGCTTGGGTAGTTGTTAGTCCATCAGAATATGTTAGAAGTGCCGCGATAGCTGTAGCTGTCGGGAATCTAATAGTTGGGGAAATAACCTTAGTGTCGACGGATCCACTACTTTGGTTAGCAAGTATTAGAAACGTAAACACGGGCAAGGTTAGTATACTAGGAACTGACCTCCTGGGGACTACCAGCCAATATTTAACTATGGCTCTTGAGTCATATAACCTTGAAGCTGATAATAAAGATTTATTTGGAACTACTGACTTTGTGAACATGCAGGTGTTAGACCAGAACGGTAGAACAATCTATCCAAGCTGGAGTGGGCGTATTTGGCCAGGAGCAACGCAGTACTTTACTGGGCTAGGTGTGGTAATTTATGACTATTCCCATGTAAGATTACAAACTGCTCGTTGATGATGCATAAAGCAGGCAAGGGGGGAGTAGCGTATGTTCAAAAGACCGGTATGCGTCATAGTTACCAGTATCCTTCTTATTGCTACGCTTCTAGCAGTGACAGTATCCGGCTGCCGTCCAGTCTTAGCGTCGCAAGACCAGGAACCGATTGAAATCGTGTCTGTGTTGGGCCCTGTCGGACCCCCTAATCCCGGAGGACCGGGAGTCGAAATAACCCTGAAGAATGTGGGTGTTGAGCCTGTTATTTCGTTAACTGCCACTCTTGAAGTATATACAGTCGTCGGTACATCCGTCGACTTTACCTTTGATGATGTTAGTCCTGCGCATCCTTTGCAGCCTAATAGAAGCACTAGCGCCGAACTTACTCTAATCGGAGGAGGAGTTAGTAATGATGCCTTGTATCCTTTGACGATAAATGCAACACTCCAAAACGGGACTAAATTCGTTTACACAAAGCTGGTACAGATTGTAAAACCCCCGCTGATGCCTACCTGGGGCTGGGCAATAATAGCCATAGTCATAGTTATACCCGTGATAGCAGTCATAGTCCTTCGGAGACGTCGAGCAGTGAAGTCCTAGCCTTATCAGCAACCTTTCCGAATATTTCACTTTAGCCTGTATTGTTACTTCTGACGTAACAATAGGACAAACAACTGAAACGAGAAAATCAACCACGATTATACTTAACCGCTCAATCGTGTTCTTTACCTGCCGTTCATTCTTGATTCATGTTGGGTTCATGTCAGTGTGATAGAATTGATTTACACTGATGGGGCCTAACTGAAAAAGGAGATGAGCTGTACCTATCAAGTCAACGAGACCGATATAGCATCCGAGGAGGAAACATATCCCCACTAGTAGAAAAGGATAGAAAAGAGGTAAGGCGTAGCTATCAAGTAAAGGGAGTTGGTAGGACATAATGCTAATATCCAATTAGAAAAATGCGCAGGACCTAACAGTTTCGAATTTGAAAGAGGAGGATGAGCATGAAGAAATTCTTAGTAATGGGGGTTGTTGTGGCGTTGCTGGCGGCGTTGGGGGCAAGTTGTGCGCAGACACAAGGAACAGGAACCTTGAAACTCTATCTTACCGATGCGCCGACAGACGCCGCAAATGTTACAGGTGTTTATATCACTATTAATGAAATTCAATATAATCTGGGCGGCAAATGGATAACGTGTGAAGGATTTGTAGGCCCTCAAACATATAACTTATTAGATTTAACCGGGGGGGATTTTGCTTTATTAGGTGACTTGACATTGCCTGCCGGGAATTACGCTCAAATTCGCCTTATGCTGGATATTCCAGAATTGGGTTCACATCCGGCCAATCCAGGCTGTTATATCGAATTTGCTGATAACTCCACCCAGCCTCTCTTCGTCCCCAGCGGTGGAGAGACAGGCTATAAAGCGATAGGCCCATTCGAAGTGCCTGGTAACGGAACTGTGGGGGTTACTGCGGACTTTAATGTTGGTGAAGGTGTAATTGTAGCGGATTCCCACTACATCTTAGAGCCAACACTCACGCTGATAGGCAGCCCTAGAACCTGGCCGAGGGAGGAATTGTCGTTTGTGCGGGGTAGCGTAGCCAATAATGTTGCCATTAGCATAAATGCAACCACTGGCAGTCCGATTACTTTGAATTTGGCAGCGGGACAGAACGTTAGCGCCGCCTATGATAGCCAGACAATGGCGCTCAAAGGGTTAATGGTAGCCAAACCCTGGCCGGCTCCTGGCACACCGGGAACCTGGCCGAGTGGGGAATTGGCGTTTGTGCGGGGTAGCGTAGCCGATAATGTTGCCATTAGCATAAATGCAACCACTGGCAGTCCGATTACTTTGAATTT
>CAZPGJ010000002.1:17476-111088 GCA_964586515.1 uncultured Dehalococcoidales bacterium | reverse complement strand
GGCAGCGGGACGGGAGGTTATTGGCGCCTACGATAGCCAGACAATGGCACTCCAATGGTTAATGGTGGTTAAACCCTGGCCGACTCCTGGCATACCGGGAACCTGGTTGAGCGAGAATTTGGCGTTTGTGCATGGTAGCGTAACCGATAATGTTGCCATTAGTGTAAATGCAACCACTGGCAGTCCGATTACTTTGAATTTGGTAGTGGGACAGGAGGTTAGTGCCACTTATGATAGCCACACAATGACGCTCCAAGGGTTAATGGTGGTTAAACCCTGGCCAACTCCTGTCACATCGGGAACCTGGACGAGCGATGAATTGGCGTTTGTGCATGGTAGCATAACCGATAATATTACCATTAGCATAAGTGCAACCACTGGCAGTCCGATTACTTTGAATTTGGCAGCGGGACAGGAGGTTACCGCCGCCTACGATAGCCAGACAATGGCACTCCAATGGTTAGT
Source organism: uncultured Dehalococcoidales bacterium (assembly GCA_964586515.1). Lineage (GTDB taxonomy): Bacteria > Chloroflexota > Dehalococcoidia > GIF9 > AB-539-J10 > RBG-13-51-36. The sequence goes on along the minus strand of CAZPGJ010000002.1, from coordinate 110,623 downwards.
TAAGGGTGATTAAACCCTAGCTGGCCCCTGGCACAATATAAGCTCCACTCCACCAAATTAGAATGTCGGCAATCAAGGCAACCAAGGGCTATTCGAACAGTTTAGCTCTCAAATTTGGCATGGTTTGAATTGGATGGAGCGGCTTAAGCCGAGACTGCAGCGGTAATTGTTCTCAGAAGTGTAGGGTCGGAGCACGGTTTACTATTATGACTGTGGTCAGAGCGCAAAAGCAATGTCATCGGGAAGACGCGGTGGTTTTTTACCAGTCAAAAGTTCGGTAAATACACACGGGCAAAGCCCGTCAGGTTTATAGTTTGAGCCTAGCCTGATGCCCCTCGTACGATTCAGTATCCACTGATGGAGCCCTGCCTGTGGAACTCTGCCTTACGGGTCTGTAGAGGGCCTAAGTCTTGCAGCGCCTCACGGAAATCACAATACCCCCTGCATCAAAATGCATAAAATAAAGGAAGGTACATCTTAAAATATTGCTCATAGCTAATTCATAGCTGGGTGAAGCTCATCAAAATTGCCCAAAAACAGGGCAGTTTTTTCCCATAGCGTCTTTCCGATACGACTCACCGGTTGCACATTGACCCCTTCTCGTGGTCCTATTATCAAGAAGGAGTGGATAGCCGCCGGGACTCACATAAATGCGGTCGGCGCTGATGCGCCGGGTAAGCAAGAACTGGACCCCTCGATATTGAAGGAGGGAATTGTCATTGTGGATGATTTAGAACAGGCAGGTACCAGCGGGGAGATTAACGTCCCTATTCATAAAGGTATCTATAGTATTCGTGAAATCTATGGAACACTCGCCGAAATAGTTGTGGGCAAAAAGAAAGGAAGAATGGATAATAGAGCTATCACTTTATTCGATTCGACTGGACTTGCCGTCGAGGACATAGCTGTGGCCAAGCTCCTGTTTGAGAAGGCTCAACAAGCGGGTGGTTATCCATCAATTGACTTGATAGGGACATGAGGTAACGAGAGATGAAAGTAATTGATTTGCGTAGCGATACTGTCACTCATCCCACATCTGAGATGCGGAAGGCAATGTTTGAGGCGGAAGTAGGGGACGACGTTTATGGTGAGGACCCCACGGTCAACCGGCTTGAGACGATGGCGGCGGGGATGATGGGCAAGGAGGCGGCGCTCTTCACTACCTCCGGCACCCAGAGTAATCTTATTGCAGTGCTGACTCATACCAATCACGGCGATGAAGTCATCGTGGGAGATGAGGCACATATGCTCTGGTACGAAGTGGGAGGTGCTGCCACCCTCGGCGGCGTGACCTTGCGCACCGTGCCCAATGATAGTCGCGGCCGTCTCAGTCCGGATGATATTGAGCGAACAATCCGGAGCAAGGATATCCACTATCCGCAGACCACACTCCTCTGTCTCGAAAACACACATAATCGCTGCGGTGGAACAGTCCTGACCACAGACTACACAGACGAAGTCTGTAATTTGGCCCATACACGCGGGCTAAAGGTATATCTGGATGGCGCTCGCATTTTCAATGCCGCAATTGCTCTCGGCGTACCGGCATCCAGGCTCACCCAAAACGTTGATTCAGTAGCCGTATGCCTTTCGAAAGGGCTGAGTGCGCCGGTGGGATCGCTGCTGTGCGGGAGCAAGGATTTTGTTGAGCGGGCCCGCAAGGTTCGTAAGATGCTGGGTGGTGGCATGCGGCAGGTGGGAGTTATCGCAGCTGCGGGCATCGTGGCACTGGAAACAATGGTAGACCGCTGTTTAGGGGAAGACATAAGGGGTAGCCGCTACTTGGGTGGTGATATATCTTTGAATTTTTCTGAAGCTGGCTCGCCGCCAATGCCCCAGTGGGTTTTGGGGATTTCATGAACGATTACTTCTACAGCATGTTCTGGGACGCCTAAATCCACGATAACGTTTGTTATACCCCGTATCATCGTTTTAACTTTTTCCTCTCCAACACCCTCCCAGAAATCCACATGAACAATAGGCATTTTCACCTCCTCATTAGACTTTCTATTTGAGCTTAATGTTAAGTATAGCCGTATCAAATGGGAAAATCATCCTGGATGCAAAGGTGCAGCCCCTTCTGTCCACGTTATTTTTCATCGGATTGTTCACTTTGCCATCCATAACGCTTGAGGCGGACTCAAGGCACGAATAGAGCCACGGCGGGATTAAACAATCTGAATAAGCTACCTGGCAATCTTAGCTCTTTGCCTTTCGGCGCCTTCTGAGCCAGATTCCAGAGGGCAAAATAATGCTGAGAAATATGCACAACTTTTAAATGCTAGGGTTGAAGGCTCCCCACCATAGCCACCGCAAATAGAATGTGAATTTGGGAAATAGGTTAGCCCACCACGCTCTTCGTCCTCCCGGGGACGGCAGGGTTGTAAAGGTGTACTCATCTGATACGAACTCGGCGCCCCCCACCGTTGACCTGACACGGTAATAGTAGGTAGTAGATGGAGATAGCTTGTTCAAAGTCACCTTGTGCTTTTTAACTAAAGCTTTCCGCTCGCCAGTACAGTAGGCATAATCAGCAATACTACCGTGCGAAACCGTATCGTAGAATACCTGTGAGGTGGCAGCGCCATTCGTTTTCCAGGATATGGTAGCTGTGAAATAGCCGATGTGTGAGACAGAAACTTCATAGGCTACCAGTGGAACAGAGCCGGTAACCTCTGTAGCCCCAGTTGCTGCCATGGCGTCCGCCACGGGCAACATCAGGCAGACCAGCAAAATCACACAGCACGTCGCTCTCCATTTCATTTAACTGGTACGCCTCCGCCTCACGGCAAGAAAATAGACCAGTAACCCAAGGACTATAACGCCAGCCGCCACACCGCCGATTAACACCCAGTTCACCCTGGCAGGCGGCCCCACCATAACTGCCCAGATGCCGAGCTGATTGGTGTCGGCGCTTATCGTCATCGCTTGCCGGTCCAGCTTCGTGTTGAGCACGACCCACCGGCCGTCCGCCATGTCCCAGCGGGCCAACTTCAACCTTGCCGCATCGCCCTGAGCTCTCTCCAGGTCGGCTGGTAGGTATTTAACGGTTACCGTGGCTTGCTTGGCCAGCAGGCCGGGCAGGCCCTCAACGCGAAAAGCAGTTGCCGCCAGGCTATAACCCGGCGGTGGGGGGGCAAGCTGGTCCAGGGGATAACTCTCCAGTGAGATCTCCACATCGCCGAATACCGCGCCCTGGGGAAAGCTGATAGAGAATCTCCCATCATCCGTTTGCAGTGTCGAAGCGCTGGCCGGGGTGAGCGTTATGCTGACCGGTGGGGTCGGCGGCACATAGGGCACTCCCACTTCAAAGCTGCCCTCAGCTTCAGCAAGCAGGGTGCCGTCCTCGAGAGAAACTTTGGCTAGTGCATGATATATGCCCGGGGCAAGGTCACGACCGGGAATCCATTCTGCGACAAGTTCCCGGGAATAGCCGGGCAGTACCACGGCCCAGCTGCTTCTCACGATGTCCAGGACATTTCCCTGGGCATCGGAAATGGTTACGCTGCTTTGAACCTTGTAATGGACATTACCTTCATTGGCATAGGTTACGTCTATGGGAATGGGCTTGCCGGATTCGACCGGCTCAGACCCGACGGATGTTATGCTCCCCTGCTCTATCAGGTGCGACCCGGCGATAGTGAGCCTTACTAGAACACCCAGGCGGCTGACCGTCTTAATCGGCTCCCCGCCCGTGGGCGTGGCAACAACAAGGACAACAGCATATCTGCCGCCGTTAATTCCCTGCGGAATGGAGACAGTTAGGTTAATCTGCTGGCTTTGGCCCGGCTCAAGGGAGAACTCGGCGGGGTCGAAGCTGATGTACGCCACCGCCGATAGAGGATTGGTATCGGGCTCCAGTACTTCGGTGCTGCCGTCTGTTCCCTGCCCATAGCCCGCCAGTTTTACCTGGAAGTCCATAGGCTTATCTGAATCATTGCGCACGGTGATGGAGGGTAGAGTATGCTGACCTTCAGGCACCAGCATATCCATGGAGCCTGGGCTGATACCTATCTGAGCCAGAACCGGGGAAGCGAGCAGCACCAGTGCCACCAGCGCCATAAATATGCCAGCAATAATCTTCATTTCTCGGTCACCGTGAAGGTGATGGTTATGTTGTAGCCTGTGGCAACAGTGTCGTTATAAGCGACCGTCTGGCTGACGTAGAATGGCACATCATAGGTGCCAGCCGCATTTACATCCAGGAAGGTCTGCGGCTTATCCGCCGGCCCGAGGTTATCAGCAGCGGGACCCATCAAAAGTTTATTGGCGAGTATGTAGCTTCCGCTGACCATATAGCCCTTGTTGGTCGTCTTGGCATCTATGCCGGTCACGGTGTAACCAGCGGAGTTGCCGCCCACCAGGCTTCCGGTGGAATTGCCGGTAGCTGTCGTGCCCGGAGCCATTCCGCCCAGTCCTATCACCGGCGGCGCTGTGAATGTGTACCCCGGAGGGGCAACTGAAATATTAAGCGCGGCGATAATATAACTCGCCTTGCAAACAATAGAGTAGTTAGTACTGCCGGCGAAAACCAGCCCGACAAAGCTGCCACCTTTATCCACCACGGAACCAGAGTCACCCGAGCCTGAGAATGGCTGATTTACCACAATCTGGTCGGCGAAGTACGCATATTTATTCGAAGCGTACTGAACCCAGACGTCGGCACTGGCCAGATATACGTTGTTTTCGGTTACACCAGTCGTCCGCCCGGACTTCCTCACGGTATCATTGACTGCGACCGTAGTAGTCCCGGAAACCTGGTAGTTACCCGTTTCACCGAACTGCCAGCCGCTCAGCCCCTCAACTCCAGGGTCAATGGAGGCTATGGCCGCATCGGCGTAGTTGTACTTCGGGTTGGGTATATATGTAGTAGGGTAAAAATGGAGAGAGGTATAATTCTCCAGCGCCCCGACCTGATTGGCTGTTGTTTGCCCTCCATCCAGGGTTCCCGGCTGGACAATGGCTGTCCCCAAAGGCAGAAAAGACTCGGTATCGGGATTCATCGCTAGAACATGAGCATTTGACAGAATCTTGTTATCGTAAGTCACCATGCCTAGGGTTCCGGCATAGACATACCTCGTCCCGGCCAGAGCTGAAACGCTGACCCCGCCGATAAGAGGTCTAACTACCCCTGTCCTGTTGGCGCTTATCTGGTCTGCCTGGGTGGGAGCCGCGGGTTCCGCTACCGAAGCGGGAAGCGCCCGGAACATCCCGGTGACCTCTGTCTGCACCGGAAAGCCTTCAAAGCGGTCGGGGACACTCGCCTTCGCCGCTGCATTGTCCAGGAAGACGACGATTTCGCCCGTTTTCTCGAGATGGGCGATACCGGCAAATCCAGGCATGCTTATAAGTTGTTGTTCCAGAACGTCGCGTGCTTGCGCCAGTGACTCTCCCTGGCTGGGATTTCCTCCGGCCAGAGTGGCCCCCGAGCCAAAAAGTAGCACGCCGAAAAGGACCAGTAGCGCTATGAAAACGCGCACGACTATCTTCATGCCACCGCTAACCCTCCCGGCTCATAGAATAATACAATTATAGCCATACGCACACGCCACCCGCTGCTCAACTACCACCGGTAGTTAAGCAGGGTTCAGGTGAGTTTTTCGTTTCCTTGGTCCTGGCTCTTACTAGTTCGGTACTACCGTGAAGGTGATGGTTATACTGTAGTTTGTGGCAACCGGGTCGTCATAGGCCACCACCTGGCTAACATAGAGCGAAACTGTAGTGCTCGTGGGAGCCGTAGTACTCACGAAAGTCTGTGCAGTATCGGCGTTGCCGTAGCTACCGTCTACGTTGCTTATCTCGAGCTTGTTGGTCAGAACATTGCTTCCGCTGACCATATAGCCCGTGTCGCTCACCTTGGCATCTATGCCGGTCACGGTGTAACCAGCGGGGTTGTTGCCCTGCAGGCTTCCATCCGTGGAGCTACCCTTATGGGGTGTGGCACTGGGAGCCATGTTGCCAAAGGATATTGCCGATGGCGCCGTGAACGTGTAGCCTTGTATCACATTCCCGGTAACATTGGTGGTGTCGGCGGCCAGAACCGCACCTGGCACCGCCAGGACCGATACGAGCACCAGCACCACTCCCAGTGTTAAGATTCTCTTCTTCATGCTTCAGCCTCCTTTTGCTTATTTTCGCTCCACCCCAGAAATATATTTGAGGTGTGCCTTCTCGCCCAGGACCGACCTGCCTTCTCCTTCGGGAGAAAATCTCCATGGGCACAATACTAGTCATCCTGTGATTTCCGTTCCGTGAGTTTTGGCGTCTCCCCCTTTTCGAAATTACCCTTGCATAGTACTTTTCTACTATACGGATTATACTAATAGTACCCCCTGCTGTAAAGATGACTTATCCTCACTTTAATTCACCAGTTTTCACAACCCTTAAAATGGCACTACATTCTCGCGGCACACAGAGCCCAGGTGTCCTATTCTCTTGGTTCGCCGCCGTACCCAAGTCTAGGAGACTGGGCAAACGGTTTCCCTCTGGCGGCTGTCGCTCACTAGCCAGGGCGGTCCCCGCTTGTTTGGTACTGAACAGTAAGCCAAATTGTACAATGGGGCCTTGACAAACAAAGCGCTACTAACTAGGATTCTTGCTAGCAAGCTCTGCAAGTATGGGTAGCCAAACTCATATTGTGCTGCGACCCATCTAGATCACAGTGATAATTGCTTGGACAAACTTTGCGATACTAATCATATCAGCCGTTCTCTTCACGTATTTCTACGTTAGGAGCGTAGGGCCAGCCGCATTGGAGAAGAAAGTCGGAGAGGTTGCATACGCCAAGTGCAAGAGATACAGGATAATAGCTTCAGCCTTCGAAGTTGTTGTCGTCGCCAACTACATTGTATATTCTTTCTACCTGTTACCAGTTCCGTTGTCGGATACCTTTCCTTGGAACTGGTGGGTTTCAGTCATTATAGCCGTTGTTATCCTTGTACCTAGCGTCTATCTGATGGGGAGGGGCTTGAAGGATGCAGGAGAAGAGAGTCTTGCGCCAGAGAAGGAGCACAGGCTCTGTGGAGGTATCTACACGAAGATGAGGCATCCACAGGCAACTGGAGAGGTTGCCCTATGGTGGGTCATAGCGTTTATGCTGAACTCCCCCTTTCTAGCCATATTCTCAGTAATATGGATTCCAATTTTCTATATGATGTGTAAAGCGGAGGAAAAAGACCTCGTCATCCGGTACGGTAAGCCCTACTTGGAGTACAGGAAGAACACAGGTTTCCTCATACCAAAGTGGAAAAAATGAATTGGGAGGGGTCTGTGAATTTTCTGTTACTCAGTCTATTTTATCCGCGGCAAATTAGGTGTTAAACGTTTCATCGTATTGTTGACTCTGTTGTCCATGACCAGGAAGGCTAAAAAAAGGGCTCTTTGCCCTTCGGCGTCTTCTGAGCCAGATTACAAAAGGCGGGATTGAATTTATGCCTCAGTGTTTAAAGGCGCCCGTCAGAATCACAGGTGACAGACAAGTAGGAAGTGATTTGTGCCTTGACCGTGATATTAAAATGGAGTAAATTCAATAGGAAATTTTGTCTAATAGCTGCCTGTGTTACCGGGTTATGCCTACATTATTGTTGGATAGAAACGCCATCAAGACCCTGATCAAGATGCCGGACGTTATCAGTGTAGTGGAAGAGGCCTTCAGGATGTGCGGCGAAGGCAAGGGAAAGATGCCGGCTAAGACATATCTATCCCTTGAACATGGTGATTTCAGGGCGATGCCTGCCGCCTTACCGGGGTGTGCCGGCATGAAATGGGTAAACGTACACCCTCAAAATCCGTCTCTTGGTCTGCCTTCGATTATGGCTATCCTGATTTACAGTGACCCGGAAACAGGATATCCGCTGGCAATAATGGATGCTACTGAAATCACGGCCTACCGAACCGGCGCGGCGGCGGCTATCGCCTCCAAGTACCTGGCGCGACGAGATTCGCATACAATTGGAATTATCGGTGCTGGCTTTCAAGCGCACACGCAGATACTGGCTCATACCGAGCTGTTCAACCCCATCTCAGTAAACGTTTTTGATGTGTCCAAAGCCGCGGTGGATAAACTAATGCAGTCTTTGTCGCAGCTTTTGATTAAAAATTGCTCTATCGAAGAGGCAGTAGCGTCAGATATCGTATGCACATTGACCCCTTCTCGTGGTCCTATTATCAAGAAGGAGTGGATAGCCGCCGGGACTCACATAAATGCGGTCGGCGCTGATGCGCCGGGTAAGCAAGAACTGGACCCCTCGATATTGAAGGAGGGAATTGTCATTGTGGATGATTTAGAACAGGCAGGTACCAGCGGGGAGATTAACGTCCCTATTCATAAAGGTATCTATAGTATTCGTGAAATCTATGGAACACTCGCCGAAATAGTTGTGGGCAAAAAGAAAGGAAGAATGGATAATAGAGCTATCACTTTATTCGATTCGACTGGACTTGCCGTCGAGGACATAGCTGTGGCCAAGCTCCTGTTTGAGAAGGCTCAACAAGCGGGTGGTTATCCATCAATTGACTTGATAGGGACATGAGGTAACGAGAGATGAAAGTAATTGATTTGCGTAGCGATACTGTCACTCATCCCACATCTGAGATGCGGAAGGCAATGTTTGAGGCGGAAGTAGGGGACGACGTTTATGGTGAGGACCCCACGGTCAACCGGCTTGAGACGATGGCGGCGGGGATGATGGGCAAGGAGGCGGCGCTCTTCACTACCTCCGGCACCCAGAGTAATCTTATTGCAGTGCTGACTCATACCAATCACGGCGATGAAGTCATCGTGGGAGATGAGGCACATATGCTCTGGTACGAAGTGGGAGGTGCTGCCACCCTCGGCGGCGTGACCTTGCGCACCGTGCCCAATGATAGTCGCGGCCGTCTCAGTCCGGATGATATTGAGCGAACAATCCGGAGCAAGGATATCCACTATCCGCAGACCACACTCCTCTGTCTCGAAAACACACATAATCGCTGCGGTGGAACAGTCCTGACCACAGACTACACAGACGAAGTCTGTAATTTGGCCCATACACGCGGGCTAAAGGTATATCTGGATGGCGCTCGCATTTTCAATGCCGCAATTGCTCTCGGCGTACCGGCATCCAGGCTCACCCAAAACGTTGATTCAGTAGCCGTATGCCTTTCGAAAGGGCTGAGTGCGCCGGTGGGATCGCTGCTGTGCGGGAGCAAGGATTTTGTTGAGCGGGCCCGCAAGGTTCGTAAGATGCTGGGTGGTGGCATGCGGCAGGTGGGAGTTATCGCAGCTGCGGGCATCGTGGCACTGGAAACAATGGTAGACCGCCTGGCGGAAGACCACGCCAATGCCAGACGTCTGGCACAAGGGCTGGCGGGCATCGAAGGAATAATGCTGACCCAGGATGACATACCTACAAACATCGTGATGTTTCATCTCTCCCCCGAGTTGTCCGTCGTCGAGTTTATTGAAGGACTTGAGAGAGAAGGGGTGAAGATAGGCCTACGTGATGGTCGCCCGTTCCGTGCGGTTACTCACCGCATGGTCTCATCCTCAGATATTGACGAAGCACTGACACGCATCGAAGCAGTTTGCCGCAGGCTCTGTCGGGCTTGAGAACAGCCTTGGTATAAGGATGTTACAGCAATCGGTCTGTCGATGTATTTCAAAGTAGCTGGCATAGACCTATTTAATAAGCGACCTGGCAAATTTTAGCTCTTTGCCCTTCGGCGTCTTCTGAGCCATATTACCGAAGACTGAATCGAATTTGTTACTTAGCGCTTAAAAGCGACTGGGAAACTGCACAATCCAGCAATTTGTTATCCTATGGATTACCAAGCTGACCGCTGGTCATTGCGTGGAACAAATAAATCAACTTGCAGTTTATCTCCATACATTCACAAACCCGGCTGGGAGACGCGGTTAGAACGGAGGGTTTCGCTAGCCTGTTATCAAAAATCGCCTGCGGGAATACCTCGCGGAGTCCCAGAACAACGGTACCAAAGTTTGTGAAAGAGGACGCAGCTACCTTTGCTCCTAAGAACGAATAATTCATGCGGTGTTGAAGGATGTCTACACTAGGAGCTGGTGAATTTCGTTCGTAGAGCCTGGCGAAACACTCGGCCTGAATAGAGTGAGTTGTGGTTTTCTCATCAACCCTTCGCCAGATTGGGATGCCGCCCGTGAGCAACGTCCCGGACAAACTAAACTTAATCTTTTGCGTTGTAGTCTCTGCCTCCATGGAAGTTTCTACCCTCCCCACAAGAACCAGGAAGACATTGCTTTCTACTATCCTTTTCTCATGACCGGCAGTGTCTCGGAATAGAACTTCTTTCTCTCTGAATTCTAGGGTTTGCGCCTTAAAGGTTTGTGGAAACTGACGAAGTTCAGAATCCCTACACGCAATTGCAACAAGACCCAGGTCCCGCAGATTCTGAATTATGGATTCTGCTGCTTGTATGCTGTTGTAGTGAGCAATAACTTTAGGCACCTCACCGGCCAGAAGAAGACGTGTCTGGGAAGGGCCCTGGTTAATAACAGTTGCCACACTTCTTACGAGGTTTGCATCAAGGTTGGCCGGAGGAGTTACCGCAATATGTATTACCTCATAGTCAGTCATAGGCATTTCCAATGTAGGTCAACAGCTTCTCCTGATAACGCACACCCTTATTATAAACCTTTCGTGGGCAACAATACATCCTATTATTAACTCTGTTGTCCATGACTAGGAAGGCTAGGGAGAGGACTCTTAGCGCTTGAGGCAGACGTAGATTTAGAATGGAGCCATGGCGGGATTCGACAACCTTAGTAAGCGACCTGGCAATTTAGCTCTTGGCCCTTCGGCGTTTTCTGAGCCAGATTACCACAGATCGTAACTACAACATGCGCAGATTATATCTGCCTTGATTGCCGGGTCAAGAATCCATATACTTAGCCGTTGTATGAGGAGGCAAACACCTGTGGAATCGGTTAATGTATTGGTCACTACACCGATAGGTGACGAATTACTGCAGCAAATTACTAATGTTAGCCCCAGGATAAAACTCAGTGATATCTCTGAACTGGTTCGTGCCGAACAAAAAGGAGATTTCGCTCGCAAAGATGAGCTTGATGCCCTGTTAGCCGAGGCCGAAATAATCTATGGACTTAGACTTCCTGAAAACGTAATTGCCCGAGCTCCTAAGTTGAAATGGGTCCAGGCGATGTCTGCCGGGGTAGATAAATTATTAGATGATGAATTCCGGCGAAGCTCCGTGATAATGACCAGCGTGAGTGGCATGCATGCCACCCCAATCGGTGAAATTGTTCTTGAGCTAATGCTGATGTTTGCCAAACAGGCACCGTTATGCTTTCAGTTAAAGCAAGAGAGGCAATGGAAGCGGCTTGTGCCGGCGGTTTTGCGCTCGAAGACAGTAGGGATAGTGGGACTCGGCAATATCGGGCGAGAGGCAGCGCGACTGGCCAAAGCTTTTGACATGAGAGTAATAGCTACCCGCAGGTCAGCTAAACGAGTGACGCGGGCTAAAAATGTTGATGTCCTTTTGCCTCGTGAGCAGCTACCACAGTTACTCTCAGAGAGCGATTTCGTGGTGCTTTCCCTACCTTTTACCCCCGAAACAAATAAATTGATTGGGGAAAAGGAACTTCGGATTATGAAGCCTACCGCTTATCTCATTAACATTGCTAGGGGGGATATAGTGGATGAAGGGGCACTAATTCGTGCTCTCGATGAGCACTGGATTGCTGGGGCAGGCCTGGACGTCTTCGCTACCGAGCCTTTGCCCGCTGGCAGCCGCCTCTGGGAGTTCCCCAATGTAATCTTCAGCCCCCATATTGCCGGGGTCATGGAAGATTACTATATACGAGCAACCGAGCTGTTCTGTAAAAACCTGAGACGCTACCTGAACGGAAAGAATTTACTCAACGTGATAGATAAGAAGAAGGGATATTAGATATTGAAGATTTCGGCTGAGGGGTATTCAGCTCTTACCACTTGGTCATCAAGTACACGTTGCCGAGCAGCAATTCCTCGCCCGGTTCTTGAGGAGCAGGTCTCTAATTCTATTCGAAAGGATATACCTTGCCCGTTTCTTTTCCCATTGCCTGCAGCATTTCTTTGCCACTGGAGAAAATGGTGGAAGCTTCTTGAGGCGATTTGTGAACCATGGTGATTGACCCTGTGGGACACGTAGATGCGCAGAGCCCACAACCAATGCACCTATCCTTGTCGATGATGGTATAGTCATTTTCAATTCGGATGGCATTCACCTGGCATCGCTCCACGCAGGTACCGCAGTTGGTACAGGTCTCCTGGTCTTTTGTGGCATAGTAGTTTGACCTTACTATGGCTTGCGGATTACCGTATTTCGTGACATGTGCTAAGGACTTACAACAGCAGCCACAGCAGTTGCATATGAATGCCTTGTTGCCCGCGCTGTTTGTGGAGCAGTGAATCAGGCCATCCTTCTCGGCTTTCAGCAGTATCTTCTTGGCCTCTTCTTTTGAAATTTCCCGGCCGATTCCATTTTCAATGTAGAAAGCCGCTGATGCTCCAAAACTCATACAAGCCTCCAGTAACTTGTCACACTCCCGTCCAGCCATGCTACTTTCTTTCCGGCAAATGCAGTCGGCAACGGCAAACCTGGTATGTGATTCGATAATCTGTGACACCTTTTCGTAGGGCTGGATCTCGGTGCTCCCTTCTATCTCTTTCTCAACGGGGATGACGCGAAGTCCCCCCAGTTTTCGATTTCGCTGCAAAGGTACCATTCCCTCCTCGAAATACCTCTCGTAAAGTTTGATGTTTTCCTGGGTCAGGTTATTCAACTGAAGCTCCCAGATTCCGATTACCCAGGGTATCAGGAAGTAATAAAGCTCGTTGTCAGGCGCTTTATAACGCAGTATTAACCCCCTTCTCGACATCTCGTACAGGGTTTCTCCTAGTTCAGTTTTATCCTTTCCTGTCCGCTCTGCTATATCCGCTACCTTTTCTGGAAAGGGTCGCAAGTGCAACATTATCTTGGCCTCATTGGGAGTAAAGAGGTGCTGTAGTATCTCCAGCTCCACACCGCTTTCAGTTTTAGGGAATCCCTGGGGAAACATATCCAATCTTTCACGAAGTCTCTCATAAACGTTAGACATAGCAAACTCCTCTCACCTTAGACAAGAATAAATTTAACCTTGAATTATACTCCTGTCTAAGAAAAAATGTACTGCTCCCCTGAGGTATGGAAAAGATAAGTGGTATTTCGGCACATAATACCTAATTTGTAGCAGGCCTGATTGACACGGCATCCCTGGAATTTCGCGTTTTCTAAGCTAGATTACTAAAGGCGGAACTGAATTTATCCTTTAGCGCTTAAAAGCTCATCAAAGATGTATTATCTGACCTTCTTGTGTGTAGCGAATTTAAAACGGGCTTTACACCATGAAGCTTTTAAAGATATGATGGAGACAAGGGTCTCATTCATACGATTAGAGGAGAAAGAATTGAGTAGAGCAGAGGAAGCAAGAAAGCAATTTGAAAAAGGGTTTCTTTGTGCTCCCGCGGTATTATCAATAATATAGCGAACAGCTTGGTTTAGAAAAAGTATTGGCTTTAAAGATTGCCTGTGGTTTTGGCGCTGGAATAGGACGCGTGGGCAGAACCTGCGGAGCTGTAACCGGAGCAGTAATGGTGATTGGATTGAAGCACGGTCAGGTGAATTTGGCCGATGAGGAATCTCGAGAAAAAACCTACGAATTAACAAAGGAATTTATTGATAGGTTCACAGCACTTCATGGCTCTATCGAGTGTAAGGAACTGATTGGTTATGACTTAAGTAATTCTGCTGAACTTAGATTAGCGAGGGAGAGCAGTGTCTTTCAAAACAAGTGCCCTGGCTTTGTCTATGATTCTGCTCGTATCCTGGAGGATGTTCTTCATCTTCGATAGTGAATGCCGTGTGGTATGATGCTACGGCCTTCATATTTGCCTACAACCACCGGCTGGGAATCCTCAGCCCAGCGATAACGATAAACAAATTTGCTGATGACGGGCTGAGCTAATTCAGGGGCTAGATATACGGGCTCAAAGGATGATATATTCTAGATGACAGATCCGACGAAGGGTAAATATCTTCTCATCATGAGTTGAAGTAGAAAATCCCGGTTTAAAATCATCAGAAATGTAAGGTTTTTGAGCGGTTATTAAAAAACAGGAGGATGTATGAGAATGGCCACAAAAGGGCTGAGAACAATAAATTATGAAGAGAGAGCCAAGGATACAGATTATAAAAAGAGGTTGAACAAGGTGATGACGGAGAAGGAGGCGGTGGAAACATTTCTACATGATGGTGATTCATTCTGCATGGGAGGTTTTGTTATGTGGCGCCAGCCTGAATCCGTCATGAGAGAGATAGCGCGTCAGGGAAAGAAGAACTTATCTCTTATAGACGAGAGTGGCACTTTTGAAGGTATAGATTTGCTGGTAGAGCTGGGAATGCTGGACAGGATAGACACGGCCTATGCTATAACACGCCAGGTAGGTGGTATTTCTGGCACGCCCGCTCTGGAGCGCGGTCTCAAGGAAGGTTTGCCACGCCCGGTTGAAGCGGGCGGAGTTCTGGTTACGCCTAAAGATAAGGTTAAATCTGATGTACCTCCGTTGAAGATAGTGGACTGGACGAATTTTCAAGTTGCATTGAGATTCGTAGCCGGGGCATTTAATGTCCCTTTCATGCCCTGCCGCTCTTCAATTGGCTCCGATATACCTAAATACAACAAGGAAATCAAGGAAATAAATGACCCCTATGAGAATAAGCCACTCATCCTTATCCCGGCTTACAAACCAGATGTTGCCTTCATCTCGGTTCAGCGGGCAGACCGGAGGGGCAATGGTCAGATATGGGGTTTTAAGGGAACGGGTTATTGGAAAGCCCGGGCTGCCAAGTACGTAGTCCTGCTTACCGAGGAACTTGTCCCCACCGAAAAAATATATGAGAACCCCGGGCTGACGGTGATACCAGCCTACTGTACCGATGCCGTTGTCCACCTGCCCTTTAATTGCTTGCCTACAGGTTGTTTCGGCTGCTACACGGTGGATAGCATGAACTTCATATTTTACCTGCTGCAGAGGCAGAGTCGTGACGGCGCCTTGAAATGGCTTGATGAATGGGTCTTTGGCTGCAAAAACCACTTTGAGTATTGCGATAAGTTAGGCTGGGAAAAACTGGATAGGCTGGCTAAATCGGAGCATAAACTGAACAGGATACCCGCGTGAGGGACCCTAATATAAATTATAAAAGGAGTATGAAAATGGGACATTTGTATACTACCAGAGAGAAATACACGCCAGAGCAGCTTGAAGAAATGAGGAAGAAGTATACACCTCCCGAGCTTGTCTGTTGCGCCGGGTCCAGGGAAATAATAGATAGAGAAGTCGTGTTTGTGGGCATTGGCATTTCCGACCTGGCCGGTGCCGTAGCGAAACTGGTTCATACGCCAAATGTCATACTGGTGGCCGAGGCAGGCTATATTGGGTTCCCCAGCGTTGCTGTCTTAATCAGTCCGGCCGATAACGCGGCGGGCACAATGGCTACGTGCCATCAGAGTCTTCCTGAGGTGTTCATAGACCAGCAATCGGGCTTCATTGATGTAGCTTACCTGGGATTTGCCCAGATGGATAAGTATGGAAATGTGAATGTCAGCTATATAACTGGGCAGCAACAATTGAAAATGAATGGCAGTGGAGGTGGGGGCGATATAGCATCATCTGCCGGGAGAGTGGTTTACACTGTGGAGTTTAATCCCCGGCAATGGGTGATGAAAGTGGATTACATGACTGAGCTAGGTTTCCTCGATGGCAGTCCTGATGCCCGGAAGAAGGCGAACTTGGTGGGAGGAGGGCCTTCTGCTGTGGCCACTAACCGAGGAGTCTTCAGATTCGACTCTGAGACTCATGAGCTGTATTTAGCCGAGGTATTCCCCTGGCAGGATGAGGAAGACATTGAAGAAGTCAGGAAGAGTTTTCCCTGGGATTTGAAAGTGGCGGAAGACCTGAAGATAATGGAGCCACCTACAGAGAGGGAACTATGGGCACTGAGGTTAATGGACTCTACGAGTAACTACATTTTAGCTAGCATTATAGACAGGCCTATCGGCAAGATTATACTGGCCGGGAAGCTTAATTTAGAGGGGTATGATGAATATTTGGGAATGCAGGAGAAAGCGTTAAGAGAAATACTGGAGTTTGTCTCTTAAGGTCACGTGTCATCCGAAATTAAGACAAGCCTATAATACTTTGATGAAGAAGGCGGTCACTTTGGCAGCCAGGCAAGATTCATAGCCCCACCAGAAGTGGTCCGCACCTTCAATGCTTTCGCACTCTTTGGGCTCGGGCAGATTCTGGCAAAATTCAAGGAACTGGTCGGCGGGTGTAAAATTATCTCTGCTTCCCGAGATAAGGAGTTTTGGTTTAGGGCAGCCTTTGAGGAAGTCAAAGTCGAACATAAGGAGTGGGGGCGAGACTGCCGCCAGAGCTTTAATTCGAGCATCATTAAGGCCGACGGGAAGAGCGAAGCCAGCGCCAGCCGAATAGCCAGCAAGCCCGATTCTCTTAGAATCAACTGCCTTTACCGTGCTTGTAAAGGAAATGGCTGCTTCCACATCCTCCTGTTCACCTATTCCCTGACCGAATTCCCCCTGGCTCCCACCCACTCCGCGGAAGTTAAATCTGAATGAAGCAAGTGAGGCTTGTGTCAATGTCTCAGAGAGGCTATAGACCACATTGTTATCCATACTGCCGCCGTAGAGGGGATGAGGATGGCAGACTATTACTGCCGGGAAAGGTCCGGCACCCTCGGGTATAGCCAATATTCCTTCGAGGATAAGCTCACCGGAGGGAAAGCTTACTCTTGTTTTTTTCATCTTATTGTGAGATTAACATTCAGCCAAATCGCGACACCTTATGCCGGCTCAATGTTGCCGAATCTGGCACGAAAAGCAGCCATAATTATCTCCTCAGCTGCCTCGAGCCCCACCAAGCTGGTATCAAGGGAGAGATGGTAATGTCGCGCATCCATGCAGTTCTGTCCAGTAAATGTACGTAGATAATGCTCCCGCTCCTTATCGACGGACTCTATTAGCTTAAGCGCTTCTTCTGCCGATACATGTGATAGTTCCTGTACCCGCTTTTGGCGGAAAGTAACGTCAGCATGTAAAAGGATACTTAGGCGACGTGGGTGTTGCCGTAGCACGTAATAGCCGCCACGCCCGACAATGACCGCCGAGCGCTGTTGAGCGATTCGCGTGATAATGTTTGACTCGGTCATATAGAGTTTTCGGTCAGTCGGCATATGTAACGGCGGCGGTACATATGGCGCAGGAGTGATGTCGACGTATGATTCTAATAGCGACTTCCAGAATGGAGTCAATTTCTCATCACGAGCCTCTAAAGACTCTACTGGCATTTTGAGTTCCTTTGCAGCCTGGCTCACAATTTCGCGGTCCAAGTATAAGACATTCAGGCGAGCTGCCAGCCTCTTGCCCAAGTATGCCCCTCCACTTCCTACCTGGCGACTAATTGTAATTACGAAAGGCGAAGTCTCTTTCATCTTCACCACCTCCTCGTGTGTCACATCATTCTCGGAATTCGGGCTTAGTCTTGTGTTCGTCCTCCTCGTGATATATATATTTACCACCAGTAAGCCAGGATGCGCCAGCTGCGATGAGACATAGGACAATAGAGAAAATCAGCACCTCGACGAGACCATGGTGGAAAGCACCAGCGATGAGCTGTGGGAAAAAAGCTCTAGAGGTAATGGTCGCCGCTTGCTGTGTCGAGAGAGCATTAAGGACATTTGTAGGAATCAAAGTACCTAGCGGATTATAACCTAGGAACGCGGCAAATAGATAACTTATGGGCGGTGCACTGGCTATTTGTTGCGCAATCTGGGCAGGTATACCATTCTGTATGAGACCGCCATATAAGGCTGTTGGCATTGATGCATTTAACCCGATAACCATCAGAGAGAAGATCATCACCATGGACAGCGGACTTCCCACGTTGATAAGTGTTAGCCGCATACCAGAACCTACCCCACGGCGTTGAGCAGGGAGGCTATTCATGATTGCGGCAGTGTTGGGTGCTATGAACATGCCCGTGGATATACCATATAATAGGATCACCAGTGCGAACATGTGGTAGGTGAAATTCACCGGCAGAGCTAACATCAGTGCGAAGCTGATCGCCGTTAGTATCATAGCGACGGTGGCAAAATAGCGTGCCCCGAAGCGGTCGGATAACCGACCCGAAAGCGGCCCGGCTATAAGGATTCCGAGGCTGGAAGGTATTAGATATATGCCTGCCCATAGCGGTGTCACTTCAAAGTCGTAGCCGTGAAGAGGCAGCCAGATGCCCTGTAGCCAGATGGTGAGCATAAGCAGTAGTCCGCCACGGGCCACAGAGGCTAGAAATCCGGCCGCATTTCCCGCAACAAAGGCGCGAATGCGAAACAAGTTGAGCTGGAACATGGGGGCTCGTACGCGTCCTTCAATAAAGGCAAACGCTATCAGAAGAGCAACACCCCCACCTATCATGCCCAACACAAATGGTGTTGTCCAGCTCATAGAGGAAGTGGGGCTGGGACTGATGCCGTAGATGGCCCCTATTAGAACCATGGTCAGGCCGGCAGCAAAGGTAATGTTCCCCAACCAATCGATGGGCTCGCTTTTTCGGATACCTACCTCGCGAAGTGTCCGATGTGCCCAGATAGTTGCTATTATGCCAATGGGCACATTGAAGAGAAACACCCACCGCCATCCTACTTCGGACAGAAGCCCACCCACCAGAATACCCAAAAAAGAACCGGCGATGCCGGCTACCTGATTCAAACCCAGAGCCATGCCGCGTTCGTTTTCGGGGAAGGCATCGGTGAGGATGGCTACGGAGTTGGAGAATAAGAAAGCGCCGCCGATTCCTTGAACGACCCGGAACAGGATGAGCTCAAGTGCTCCAGCTGGCCCGGTGCTCCAGGGGATGGCACACAACAAGGATCCCACGGTGAAAATAGCAAACCCGAGATTATACATCCGAGTTCGCCCGAACATGTCTCCGAGGCGGCCAGCGGCAACAACAAAGACCGCTGATACCAGCATATACCCCATCAGTAGCCAAAGCAGGTAGTTGAAACTACCTGGGGCTAGAGGGTCAATATCAATACCCCTGAAGATGACCGGCAAGGCTAGGAGCACGCTCGTCATATTGACGAAACCCAGCAGCATTGCCAGAGTGGTGTTAGAAAGAGCAATCCATTTGTAATTTACCCTGCTACGGGGCTGGTTATGCGTTATACGAAAGCGAGGAATCATGCAAAAACTGCATTGTACATCGTATCATCCTCACTAAACAACATTACTCGGAAAGGGCGAAGTCAAATCTATTCTCAGCAATAGGTATAGCGGGGTTTTAATGGATGAAGACTTGGTCTGAACAGCAGTGTATTGGATGTAGTCTCAAGCTTATTTAACTATAACTTTAACCAGGATGTCGCCGGGCAGGCCATCGCTTGTCTGGAGAGCATTCTTATATCTCACCACGTTGCCTGTTTTTACCCCGGCAGGAATCCTTACCTCCAGTCTTTTCCCCTTTCTCTTCAGTATCTTCTTCACCCCCTGCGAAGCCTCTTTCTGGCTAATTGCAAGCTCATAGTGAGCTTCTTGGCGTTTTCGAGTCCGGCCAAATATTTCATCCAGATTAATTTCTTGCCCCGGGCGAGCTTCAAATCTCACTGCCCCAGGCCTGCCACCGAAGCTTCTAAAGGAGAAAGAAGAACCTCTGCCTTTCAAGAAATCGCCAAATATGCCGTCGAGGAAATCAAATCTCAGGCCAGCCCCACCGAAGTCCTTCATCATCTCCTCGAAAGTGGTCCGGGTGAAAGGGCTGCCGAAGATGTCGCCTATATTACCGACAGTGCCAAACTGGTCGTATTGCTTTCTTTTTTGAGGGTCACCAAGGACTCCATAAGCCTCGTTTATCTCCTTGAATTTCTCATTAGCCCATTTCTCTTTCCCGGGATTGCGATCGGGATGGTATTGCATGGCCAGTTTTCGGTAGGCCTTCTTGATCTCTGCATCCGAGGCGTTCCTGGGTACGCCTAAAATGCCATAATAATCTTTAGCCATTTACTTCGAGGCAATTGACAGAATTTTGCTGTCTACCCGCTCCTTAGTGTTCACAAAAATTATAGCAAAGTGCTGGAATTGGTGTTAATGAGAGATGTTTAGCAACCGTACCTCCAACCCTTCTCCCTTGATAAGGAGGGGGTGGATACAGCCGCTAAAATTGGTATAATAAAGGCCAACAAGGAGTTTGACAAATATATCATTCCTTGCTATATTGCGTTGGTTTATTTCAGCCCCCCAAGCCAATAAATCGGAGGTACGCGATATGGTCATTATCGGTGAAAACATACATGTCATAGCTAAAGCAGTTTCCACAGCGGTAAGAGAGAGAGATGCCAAAGTAATCCAGGATTTAGCTAAAGCCCAAGCTGAAGCTGGAGCCAATTACATTGACTTAAACGTCGGCCCCATGAAGAAAGACCCTGAAGAGAATATGCACTGGCTGGTCAATACAGTTCAAGAAGTTACTGACTTACCCTTGTCTATAGACACTATGAATCCTGTAGCTGTGGAAGCAGGCCTGAAAGCTTGCCAGAAGAGGCCTTTGCTTAACTCTGCTTCGGGGAAGACTGACTCCAAAGAGCAGATGCTTCCTTTGGCCAAAAAATATAGCTGCGATGTGGTAATTTCAGTGATGACGGATAAGGGAATGCCTCCCGATGTTGATTCCAAGATAGAGAGTATCATGGATACGGTGACATATGCCAATGAATTGGGGATTTCCAATGAAGACATCTGGGTTGATCCTATAATTCTTCCCGTGAGTACTGCTGGCGAGGGGCAGAGGTTCACTGTAGCAAATTTGGAATTTATCAAGATACTTGAAGATGTTTTGCCCGGGGTTAAATCAACGGTAGGGCTTTCCAATGTATCTAACGGGGTGCCCAACGAACTCAGGCCGCTTCTTAACCGTGTGTATCTAGTGATGCTAGGAAAGAATGGGCTTTATTCTGCCATTGCTGACCCTTTGGATAAGGAGCTTATGAGCTTGATTAAGGGAGAGATGCCGAAAGACGTCGAGCTTATTTATAAGACCATGGACGGGGAAGATATAAATCTCTCCGACCTATCTCAAAAGCAAGTTGAGTATGTTAAGACAGCCAAGGTTCTTATGGGAGAGACCTTGTACTCCGATGCCTGGCTTGAAAGTTAGCACTCAGTTTGTCACCCTGAGCAGTAGCGAAGGGTCTAGATTCTTCGCTACACTCAGAATGACAGGCGGGCTGTTAGATAACCTTGGAGAGTTAAGGAGGGTAAAGAATGGAATATAAAGCACCAGTTGAAGCGTATACTGGAGTAGTTAGAGAGATAACTATCGGGAAGGGAAGTAAGAGCTTGAAGATTGGGGGAGAGAATATTCTCCCCTTTCATTTTTTTGACCAGGGCTCAAATCCCAATCCGGTGAAGTTTGCTCTGGAAGTTCTTGATATGAAGCCTGAAGATTGGCCAGAGCATCTAGTTGAGCCCCTCCAGGATGTAATTTCCAACCCGGTTAGCTGGGCTAAGAAATGCCAGGGCTTTGCTGTGGATGCCGTTTCACTTTTCCTTATGAGTACCGACCCAGCGGTCAAGGATTCTCCTGCTGACAAAGCAGCGGCATTGGCAAAAGAAATAGCCGAGGCTATAAATGTGCCTTTGATTGTCTATGGCTCAGGAGACGAAACGAAGGATGTCGAGGTTCTTTCCAAGGTTGCTGAGGTATGCGATGGTATGAACCTCCTTATAGGTCCGGTGCTTAAGGAAAACTACGAAGCGGTGGGCAAGGCAATTCTGGACCATGGGCATACGGCTATTGCTCAAACTCCTCTGGATATCAATTTGCTTAAGGAGTTGAATGTTAAGCTCAGTAAGTTCTTTCCTCCAGAAAGGATTGTGATCGACCCTTTGTCTTCTACGCTGGGCTATGGCATGGAGTATAGTTTCTCCTTGATGGAGCGGGTAAAACAAATTGGAATTATGACCAAAGATAGCATGACCATGATGCCGATTATAGCCAATCTTGGTGGAGAGTGCTGGAAGACAAAACAGGCTAAAGAAAACAAGAAACAAGGATTGCTTTGGGAAGGAGTGACAGCGATATCGCTTTTACTGGCCGGGGCAAATATCCTTGTCTTAAGGCATCCCGAGACCTTGAAATTGGTAAAGGAAACGATAGAAGCGAGGTAGAAAATGGCAGAAGTAAAAGAAATAACGCGGAAATTAGAAGAAATTCATAAGAAGATAAAAGCAGAGGTTCCTTGGGAGCCGGTAGGTCCCACGCCGATGCCGGAAATTCCCGACCTCAGACAATGGGACATGAGGTTACTGAAAACATATGCGCCTTTTTACGCGCCATTCTGTGATTTGTGCTGCTTTTGTACCTACGGTAAGTGTGACCTCACCCAGGGAAGAAGAGGCGCCTGTGGTATTGATATAGCTACCCAACAAGCCAGGTTTGTACTTCTGGCCTGCTTGATGGGATGCTCCGCTCATGCCGCTCATGGTGGGCACATTCTGGAGTTCTTGATTGAAAGGCACGGTCCTGATAAGAAGATAGACTTAGGAACATTTATCGAAGTGGAGGCGCCAAATATAAGGACAGTTGTAGGCCTGAAGCCTGAAACTCTGGGAGATCTTGTAATAGCCCTGGATTATGTCTTCAAGGAGATTGGACATTTACTTGATTCCTGCCATACCGGACAGGAAGGAAGCGCTCTGGACTATGAGTCCAAGGCCTTGCATGCCAGTATGCTGGACCATGTTGGCATGGAAGTAGCCGACATCGCTCAGATTGTAGGGTTCGGATTTCCCACTTCAGTCGCCGATACCCCACTGGTGGAGATGGGTTGGGGGGCAATAGATAAGACTAAGCCCGTGATTCTGGTATCAGGTCATAACCCGGCTACCTCGACGGTGGTAATTGACTATCTCAGGGAACACAACCTTGAAGACCAGGTGGAGGTCTGTGGCTTGTGCTGCACTGCACTGGAAACAACCAGATATTCGGACAAAGCCAAAATCGTTGGTCCTCTTTCCCGTGCGCTTTTCTTCATGAGGGCAGGCATTGCCGATGTGATAATGACTGATGAGCAGTGCATCAGGACAGATACGCCTCAGGAAGCAGCCAAGGTGGGGTCAGCAATGATCGCCTGCCTGGACAAGGCTATGTATGGACTTGAGGATGCCACTGAGATGGATACAGATGAGATAGTAAGGCGAATGGTGGATAATAAGGAGCAGTTCGCTATCCTGGACCCCTCTAAGGCAGCCGAGGTGGCAGTCAAGGTCGCCATGAAAATAGCTCCCGAGAGAAAGAAGGGATGGGTAACCGAAGAAGAAGCCATAGAACTGGCTAAGAAGTGCACGAACTGCAGAATGTGTGAACAGGTATGTCCCAACCTCTTTAATATTGGCGGTGGTATAACTGAGGTCGCCAAAGGTAACTTTGACTTAATAAGGCAGCAATTCCTGCAATGTATTGGCTGCGGCAAATGTGAGCAGGAATGTCCCAATAACGTTCCTATCTTCAAGATAATGCAGACAGCAGCAAGCATGGAGACCTGGAAGGCCAGAGCTGGACGCGGTCCGGTTATGGATACCGAGATAAGAAACGTTGGTGCACCCATAACTTTAGGCACAATTCCGGGGGTTATTGCCTTAGTAGGCTGTTCCAATTACCCCAATATAGATGATATTGCTGACATGGTAGAAGAATTCGCCAAGAGAAAGTATATTGTGGTTCTCACGGGTTGTGCTGCCATGGTTGCCGGAATGAAAAAGGACAAGGATGGCTTGACGGTGTACGAAAAATACCCCCCGAATTTTGATGCTGGAGGGGTGGTGAACATTGGCTCCTGTGTTTCCAATGCCCACATCTCCGGAGCAGCAATTAAAATTGCTAACATCTTCGCTGCTCTGCCCCTGAGAGGAAACTATGAGGTGATGGCTGATTATGTCCTCAACCGAGTAGGTGCCTGTGGGGTGGCCTGGGGAGCATACTCTCAAAAAGCAGCTTCCATCGGCACGGGGTTTAACAGACTGGGTGTTCCTGTTGTTTTGGGACCTCACTCCTCGAAATATAGAAGGCTATACCTCTCCAGGAAAGAAGATGACGACTGGAGGGTTATGGATGCTAGGAAGAAGGAGATTGTGGATACTGTGGAGCCAGCACCTGAACATCTGGCTTACGTATGTGAGACTAAAGAGAAAGCTATGCCCATGATAGCTAAGCTTTGCATAAGAAGAAACGATACTCCTCAGGGAAGAGCGATAAAGCTGAACCACTATATTTCCCTGTATAAGAAGTATATTGGACCTGGTCTTCCTGAAGACTTACACCTCTTTGTTCGCAGAGATGCCGATATACCGCTGGTCTATAAAAAGGAAGTGCGAGCACATTTACAGGAAATTGGCTGGCAGCCCAGGGAGCCCGTTGGATTGCCTACTCTCATTGGTACCTATCCCACTAAGGTTCCTGTGGATGCAGTGATCCATTAAAAGGAGGAGAAAATGAGTGCAGTAATACCGCGCCATAGAGTAAATGTCTTAACGGGAATCAAATCGGCCAAGCTGATTGAAGACCCTGCGGAGTACGCTAATCTGATTAAGAAGGCCAAAAGGCCCCTTCTTGTAGTTGGTCCTCTCTTGTTGGCATCAACGGCTGATGGCAAAGTTCTCATGCAGTATGCCTTGGATATTGCCAAGACCTGCAATATTCCAATATGCGCGACAGCGCAGACCAGGGGAAAAATGGTGGAGCTTGGAGTGGAACCAGAGTGCGTTTACGACGTTGTCGAGATTGTAAATGCTCTCAAAGACCCTGGCTGGCAGGGAGTTAAGAAGGAGGGAAACCACGACTTGGTGATGTTTTTCGGCATAAGGTCCGATCTCGGTAACCAAGCCCTTTCTACACTCAAACACTTTGCACCTCATTTAAAAACTATGACGCTATGCAAGCATTACTTCCCCCATGCCAATTACTCACTCCCTAATTTCAAGAAGGATGCGAAATGGGAGGAGTTCTTAGAAAGCCTGATAGCCAATTTAAAGAAAGGAGACTAAAGGAAAATGGCAGGCGAATTTCACGCAGATATAGGACCACAGTATGAAGGTGAGGTAATAAGGAAGGAAGACCTGTATATCGAGTTCGGTGGGCCAAAAGCAGCACATAAGTTTGAATTAGCAACAGTCAAAAGTCCTGATGAGATTGAGAATGAGAAAGTAGAAATTATCGGCCCGGATATAGGTGATTTGCAACCTTACGATGAAGAGAAAGGCGGTGGCAGCTATCCCATTGCCATCCTGGTAGATGTTGCCGGAGGGGAGTTGGACAAGGATGCCGAGGCAATCATTGAGAGAAGGATTCATATGTTCACCAACATGATTGAGGGCTGGTATCACATGAATCAAAGGCAGGACACATGGATGAGGGTGAGTAAGAACTGTTATAAAAAGGGCTTTACTTCCCTACGGGAGCTGGGAGAAATTTATATCTTGCTTTATACATCGGAGATGCCAATCATCGAGAAAATCCAAATCACTATTATCACCGATGAAGCAAAGATAAAGGAACTTCTTCCCCACGCCTTGGAGGTTTATGCCGCCAGGGATGAACGGGCAAGAACATTAAATGATGAGGATGTAGATACTTTCTACGGCTGCGTTCTATGTCAGAGCTTTGCCCCAACCCATGTCTCTATCATAACTCCCAATAGGATTGCCAACTGTGGAGCGATAAACTGGTTTGACGGCAGAGCTGCTGCCAAGATTGACCCTGAGGGGCCTATATTTGCCATACCAAAGGGAGAGCTTCTAGATGCTGCAAAAGGTGAATATTCAGGAGCGAATGCAGTTGAAGCTGAAAAGTCTCTGGGAACCTACGATAGAGTTTATCTCTATAGTGCATTTGAGCACCCCCACACATCTTGTGGCTGTTTCGAGGCAATTGTATATTACATTCCTGAAGCGGACGCCTTCGGAGTAGTACATAGAGAGTTCAAGGGTGAGACTGTAATTGGGGAAACATTTTCCCACATGGCCGGTGAAACTTCTGGAGGTAAACAAATAGAAGGAAGATTAGGAACCGGGCTGGAGCAACTAAGGTCTCCCAAATTCATTCAGGCGGATGGTGGCCTGGCCCGGATAGTGTGGATGCCCAAGGAATTAAAGGAAAGGTTTAAGGATGTCCTGGAAAAGAAGGGACTCTACGATAAGATAGCCTCAGAGGAAGATGTTAAGAACGTGGATGAGCTCACGGCATTTCTGGAAAAGGTGGGACATCCCTGGCTGAAGGGGGAAGTGGAGCTCCCAACATAAATGTAAGAAGGAATTAAGAAGTGAAATTCATAATGCTATCTCAGCTTTAATCGAGGAGGTTTGTTATGCCAATTGCAGGTTCCGAGATCGTAAAGATGCTTCCTGGAAAGAGACCGTGTAAGGACTGTGGCTTTCCTACTTGTTTTGCCTTTGCCATGAAACTGGCGTCGGGTGGAACTACTGTGGACAAATGCCCTTACCTATCGGAGGAAGTAAAAGCCAAGCTGCTGGACCTTTTGGCACCACCGATAAAGCTCGTTACCGTAGGCTCCGGGGAAAATGCCGTCAAAATCGGGAACGAAGAAGTGATATATCGGCATGAGAAGACATTTGTCCATTCGCCGGGCATTGCTCTCCTTATCTCAGACAAGGAGGATGATGCCAAAGTCGAGGAGAAAATAAAGAAGGTAAAGGAATTGCAGTTCCCTTGGGTTGGAGTAGACCTAAAGGCAAACCTTTTGGCACTTCATTTTGCATCGGGTGACAAAAACAAGTTTCTGGCTCTGGTGAAGAAAGTCCACGATTCAACGGACGTGGGCATGGTCTTAGTCTCGGAAGACACCGATGCCTTGTTTGCGGCGCGGGATATATGCGCGGATAGGCATCCGCTTATTTACCCTATAACGAAGGAAAACATTGATGAGGCTATCCCCAAGATTACAGCGAATCTTACTCCTGTTGGGCTTCGTGGGGAGAGTATTGAAGAACTTGTTCCTCTAACTATTAAGTTGAAGGATGCTGGGATTGAGGGACTAGTTTTGGACCCGGGTTCCAAAAACTTGCTGGAGGCGATAAGAGACCAAACTTTCATCAGAAAGGCGGCGCTAAAGCAGGGTTTCAGGCCTTTGGGCTATCCCACTATTGCCTTTCCGTCCTTCATGGCCAAGGATGGGCTGAAGGAAATGCTGGTGGGCTCGGCATTCCTGGATAAGTGGGCTAGCATTATTGTCTTTTCTGATTTTGACCAACATTCGCTGCTTCCTCTGCTAGTCCAGCGGCTCAACATCTATACCGATCCTCGTTTTCCAATGGCGGTGGAGGAGAAGTATTACGAGGTGGGAGAACCTAATGAACACTCTCCAGTCCTTGTCACTTCGAACTGGGCTTTGACCTATTTCCTGGTTTCATCGGCTGTTGAGGCTACCAAGGTTCCTGCCTACATTTGTGTTAAGGATGCGGAAGGACTTGGTGTCCTTACTGCTTGGGCAGCAGGCAAGTTTAGCGGCGATTCCGTAGGAGCATTTATCAAGAAATCTGGCATCGCGGATAGGGTGAAGCATAGAAAGCTGGTTATCCCCGGGAAGGTGGCTAGAATCAAAGGTGAGCTTGAAGATGCTTTGAACCTCGAATGGGAAATAATAGTTGGACCCAAGGAAACGACTGGAATAGGGGCCTTTTTGCCTGGATTTGCTAAGGAACTTAAGGAAGCGTCTTGAGTCTGTCGAAGGAATGATTACAGAGAAACAAGCTAGCCAAGTAATAACTGAAATTTTAGGCCATTATAAAAAAGAAAAGAAAAATTTAATTCCACTATTGCAAGAAGTCCAGACAAGACTGGGGTATCTCCCTAGGAAAGCTCTGCAAGAAATTGCTGACTTTTTGGAGATGCCAGCGGTTGAAGTTTGGGGGGTTGCTACCTTTTATAATCAGTTTCGCTTTGTTCCGTTAGGGAAATACCATACCATGGTTTGTATGGGAACTGCCTGTCATTTAGCGGGAGGCAGACTTATTTTGGAGGCCTTGGAGCGGGAGTTAAATATCAAAGTAGGTGAGACTGCCGAGGATGGTAACTTTAGCTTAGAAAGGGTTGCTTGTATTGGATGCTGTATGCTGGCTCCTGTGATAGTAATAAAGGATAAAATTCATCCTAAGATGACGCCTTTTAAGGTAGAGGAAGCTTTAATACCGTATAAACAGGAAGCTCAAGGCGAGCTTGAAGAGGAGAAATCAAAAAGCAAAAGTTAAAAATCGAAATTACAATTCAAAATGCAGAAATGTTTCATTTTTAAGGGTTGCTCTATCGTTTTGCATTTTTATCTTTGAATTTTGATATTGTTTAAGATGACTTTCGAGGAAATTAATAATAAAGCGAAGTTGGAATGGGAGGCTCTACAGAGGGGTAGCTATATTCTTGTTGGCACAGCTACTTGTGGGCAGGCAGCCGGCGCCTTGGATGTAGTTGATGCCTTTAATAAGGAACTGATTCGGCAAGGCCTGAAAGTTCCGATTATTCAGGTTGGCTGCACGGGTCTATGCCATGCTGATCCCTTTGTTGCTATATCCAAGCCTGACGCTCTTCGTGTCGTGTATCACAATGTAACTCCGGAAAGTGTGCCTCGCCTTGTGGAAGGTTATGTTGCCGGCGATGACCCTTGCCTTGAGCTTGCCTTAGGCACTCTTGAAGGAGGTGGTGGAGAAGCAATCAACATTCCAGAGCTTCCCAGGTTTGAGCGTGAGCTTCGTCTTATACTGTGCCACTGTGGCTACATCGACCCTGAAAATATAAATCACTACATCGCCAATGGTGGTTATAGCGGCTTGGAGAAGGCATTAAAGATGTCGCCTGTGGAGATAATTGGAGAGCTGAGAAAATCTGGGTTGCGGGGGCGGGGAGGGGCTGGATTTCCTACCCATCGGAAGTGGGAGTTGTGCCATAAGGCTGGAAGCGCACCAAAATATGTCATATGCAATGCTGACGAAGGAGACCCCGGTGCTTTTATGGACCGGGTCGTTTTGGAAAGCGACCCGCATCAAGTTATTGAGGGTATGATTATTGCCGGCTATGCGATAGGTGCCGAGCAAGGCTATATCTATGTCCGTGCTGAATATCCTTTGGCTATTGAACGTATCAAGATTGCCTTAAAACAGGCGAAGGAACTGGGTTTTCTGGGAGACAATATATTGGGCGGTGATTTTGGATTTCACATCGAGATAGCAGCCGGGGCTGGTGCTTTTGTCTCTGGTGAGGAAACAGCATTGATGGCGGCTGTTGAGGGGAAGATGAGCACACCTAGACCCAGGCCACCTTATCCTGCCGAGTCTGGCTTGTGGGGTAGGCCGACTTTACTCAACAATGTTAAAACTTTTGCTAGTATACCTTTGATAATTGAGCGAGGAGGGGATTGGTTTGCCTCTATCGGCACTGTGGGAAGCAAGGGCACAGCAGTGTTTACCCTGGCAGGCAAAGTAGTCAATTCGGGATTGGCCGAAGTGCCCATGGGAACAACACTTCGCGAGCTTATTTATGACATCGGGGGCGGAATTGCTAAAGATAAGAAGTTTAAAGCGGTACAGATAGGGGGGCCCTCGGGGGGGTGCCTCCCCGAGACTTCGCTCGATGTCCCTATCGATTATGATTCTCTTCGAAAGGCAGGCTCGATGATGGGCTCAGGGGGTATGATTGTCATGGATGAGGATAACTGCATGGTCGATGCTGCGAGGTTCTTTCTTGATTTCTCTACCAAGGAATCCTGCGGGAAATGTACTATGTGTCGCTTAGGGACCTTGCAGATGTTACACATTTTAGAGGACATCACAGCTGGCCGAGGCAAATTAGAGGATCTCGACCTTCTTCTGGCATTGGCTGAAGACGTTAAGATAGGGTCGCTTTGTGGCTTAGGAAGAACAGCTCCTAATCCTGTCCTCACAACCCTGCGCTATTTCCGAGATGAATACGAAGCTCATACTCTGGAGAAGCGCTGCCCCGCCAGAGTATGTCCCGAACTCACTGTGTATTATATCCTTCCCGACAAATGTGATAGAGCCTGTGAGCATTGTATTTTGACCTGTCCCACAGAAGCAATTAAGGGAGATAAAGGGGAAGTTAAAATCATAGACCAGGAAAAGTGTTCTAAGTGTGGTACTTGCTTGGAAGTCTGCCCTCCAGAGTATAATGCAGTGGTTAAGCTGTCCCCTGTTAGCTTACTGCCTTCCTCGAATTTGTCGGAAAGGAGAGCAAGGAAATGACCAAAACGATTGCTATCGCAGGAAAAGGAGGCACAGGCAAGACTACTGTTGCTGCCTTACTCATCAAGCTTCTTTCTCAAAAGGGGTTAGTTCTAGCTGTAGATGCTGACCCCAGCACCAATCTTAACCAGGCATTGGGCCTGCCTTTGGATGATAGTAAGACTGTGGGTAGGATACGGGAAAAGATGACTGATGATGTCTCCAAGGGTCGTTTAAGTCCCACCATTGGCAAGCCGGAATATCTGTTTGGCAAGATAATGGAATCCTTAGTGGAGTCCAAAGGCTTTGACCTTTTAGCCATGGGGCGTCCAGAAGGGCCTGGATGCTATTGTGCTTCTAATGAATTTCTGCGTGCCTCCTTGGATAGGCTAGTGAAAGATTATAAGTATAATTATATCGTCATGGATTGTGAGGCAGGCATGGAACATATTAGTCGTCAAACAACCAGAGACGTGGATGTTTTGCTCATTATGTCTGACCCGACAATAAAAGGTGTCACTACAGCAGCTCGAATGAAGAAGCTCATTGAGGAATTGAGATCGAACGTGGGCAAAGTCGGGATTATAATTAATCGCGTCCGAGGAGAATTATCTCCAGAGATCAAAAAGGCAATTGACGAATCTGGCCTTCAGGTTATTGCCCTGATTCCAGAAGACCCCGATATGACAGGTTTGGAAATGAAGGGAAGGCCCGTAACTGAACTTTC
Organism: uncultured Dehalococcoidales bacterium; assembly: GCA_964586515.1. GTDB lineage: Bacteria > Chloroflexota > Dehalococcoidia > GIF9 > AB-539-J10 > RBG-13-51-36. The sequence continues at coordinate 79,523 of CAZPGJ010000002.1, read as the reverse complement.
CCAGAAATCTCCCCTGCAATTAAAGGTTAAGGAGATAGTCGAAGGCTTACGTTTATGATTGAGGAAATATCCTCCCGGTGGAGGATTTGCGAAAATAAGTCGAAAGGCAGGTGAGGACTTATGGATACAAAAGAATACCCGGCGATATGGTTACAAGCCGCTGGATGTACTGGCTGCTCAGTCTCTCTTCTCAATGTTATAAATCCTTCTATTAAGAACCTCTTGATTGACGAAGTACTGCCGGGCAGTCATATAAATCTAAGGTTTCATCCTACCGTAATGGCGGGGGCGGGAGCGCCTGTAATTGAAGTTGTGGTGGATACCTCACAACAAAAAAAGGGAGGTTATATCCTGATTGTGGAGGGGGCTATACCCACGGCTAAGGATGGTATCTATGGGGTGGTTGGGGAAAAGGATGGAAAGCCGATGACCATGCAATCATGGGTGGAAACACTGGCCAAGGATGCTCTGGCGGTCATTGCTTTGGGTAGCTGCGCTGCTTTTGGGGGAATTCCCGCTGCCCAACCTAACCCTACTCAATGTCGCAGCGTTGGTGAGGTCCTTCAAGCCAAAGGCATCAATACTCCATTGGTAAATATCCCTGGTTGTCCACCACACCCTGATTGGTTTGTGGGCACAGTGGCAAGCATCCTGCTTTCCGGGCTGCCGAAGCCGGAGGATTTGGATGAACATAGGCGTCCTAAGGCTTTTTATGGGCAAACCATCCACGAGAACTGCCCACGGCGAGCTTACTACGATGAGCATAAGTTCGCTAAGAAGTTCGGCGATCCCGGGTGCAATTATGAATTAGGATGTAGGGGACCTATAACCCATGCTGATTGCCCTGTGAGATTGTGGAACAATAGAATTAGTTGGTGTGTCGGCTGTGGCGCCACCTGTATTGGCTGTACGGAGCCCCAGTTCTTTGACATATCCCCACTTTATGAAAAAACTAGTGAAGCTGCTTTGCCAGAGGAGGTTTGAATTAATGGGCAAGATTATAATTGATCCAGTAACTCGTATTGAGGGACATCTCAAGGTTGAGGCGGTAGTTGAGGGTGGTAAAGTGAAAGAAGCTAAGAGTTCAGGGATGCTGTTCCGCGGCTTAGAGCTGATCTTGAGGGGTAGGGACCCCCGTGATGCCCAGCGAATAACTCAACGTGTTTGTGGAGTTTGCCCGACAAGTCATTCTATCGCTGCCGCTCTAAACTTGGATAGTGCCTTTGGCATTGCTGACAAAATCCCCGACAACGGCAGAATTATCCGCAATCTAATTCTGGGGGCAGCCCATATCGCTGACCATGTCCTTCATTTCTATCACTTAGTGGCGCTTGACTACGTAGATGTAGCTAAGTTAGCAAAGTATGAGGGGAATAATCCCGCCTTAAATTCAATAAAGAGTTTTATTGCGCGAGGGGAGTTGGGCCCGTTTGTACCTCGCTATGAAGGTGATTATCGCTTGCCCGACGAAGCTAATGAACAGGCAATAGCGCACTATGTCGCAGCATTCGACATACGTCGTAAAGGCCAGGAGATGCTTGCCATGTTTGGAGGTAAGATGCCTCACAACATGGGCATAATGCCCGGTGGGGTTACCTCTGTTCCTACAGTCGACAATATGGCATCCTTTCTGTGGAGATTGAAGGAGCTTCAGGAGTTTATTGATAATGTCTACCTGCCAGATGTACTGGCAGTGGCCGGGGTTTACTCAGATTATTTTGAGATTGGTCGTGGCTGTGGAAACCTGCTTGCTTATGGTTCCTATGAACTGGATGGAAGAGAAGCAGACCTCACCAAGAGAAGCAGGTTTTTCAGGCCCGGGACCACCTCTATCGATCTCAAGTTTAGTGAATTCGATCCAGCTAAAATTACTGAGGAAGTGAAGCATTCCTGGTATGCTGATTCTATCAGTGGCAGGCATCCCTCCCAAGGAGATGTTGTTCTTGACGAAGAGAAGAAGGGCGCCTATTCCTGGCTAAAATCACCTCGCTATGGTAAGGTGGTTTTTGAGGTTGGGCCATTGGCTCGAATCATGGTCAATTATGCTGGCGGCAATCCCAGAGTCAAGAGCTTGGTTGACTCCACTTTGGCGCAAGTAAATCTAAAACCAAAAGCTATGTTTTCTGTCATGGGGCGTAATCTTGCTCGAGCCTTGGAGACTAAACTCATAGCCGATGCCATGGTTGATTGGGTTTTGCAGCTCAAGCCCGGTGAGCCAGCTTACATAAGCTACGAACTCCCTGAGGAGTCTACTGGAATGGGACTGGTGGGTGCAGCGAGGGGTGCCCTGGGGCACTGGATAGAAGTAAAGGAGGGCAAGATTGCTAATTACCAGGTCATTACCCCTTCTACCTGGAATATTTCTCCCAGGGATGACAAAGACCAGCCTGGACCCTTGGAGCAGGCTATCACGGGAACCAAGATAAAGGATGAGGCTAATCCCTTCGAGATAGTGCGCATTGTGAGGGCCTTCGACCCTTGTCTCGCCTGTTCTATACATTTGCTCAGTCCCAAAGGGCGTGACCTGGGGGAGTTTAGGGTTTGTTAGCAAAAATTTGGAGGAAAGTTCAAGAATGGGGAAATTTGTTCTGGGAATAGGAAATGTTTTGTTGAGAGACGAAGGTGTTGGTTGTCATGTGATACGTGCTTTGGAGGGGATCCCTCTCACCGATGTAAAAATAATAGATGGGGGGACGTGTCCCGATGCATGGCAGCTTCTTGAGGACGCTGATAAATTGGTCATAGTGGATGCTGTTAAGGGTGGAGGAACGCCTGGACAAATTTACCGTTTTCATCTTGAGGATATAACTCTGGAGCAAAAGCCATTTCTATCCCTTCACGATGTGGGCTTAATGGATAGCTTAATGTTAATGCAGCTTTGGCATAACATAGGTGAGACCGTCATTATTGGAGTCGAGCCTAGGGAAATTAAGTGGGGGTTAGAATTATCGCCGGAGCTTCAAGAGAAAATGCCTCAGATAATAGATGCCATTTTGTCAGAACTTAATAATAAAAATCCTAAAGGAGAGATGAGATGTTGATTTCAGAACAAAAACCACTTGAAGAAATCCTAAGCTATCTTGAGGAGGATAAGAGTGTCTTTCTCATCGGTTGTAAGGGTTGTGCTGAAGGCTGGGGGAGTGGGGGAGAAAAACAAGTAGCAGAAATGAAAAACATTTTGCAGGAACGGGGTAAAGCTGTCTCGGGTTCAGTAGTTGTTGATATGCTATGTGATAGCGCGTTAACTAGGTTGAAACTCAGAGGTTATAAAAAAGAGATTGCTGCTGCCGATTCTATCCTGGTTCTGACTGATGGGGCTGGAGTGCAGACTGTAGCTGAAGTAGTGAATAAGGTAGTACATCCTGGCTGCAACACTCTGTCCTCAGGTGGTGCTCATGCTGAGTGGAAAGAAGCGGAGCGCTGTCTTGAGTGTGGTGATTGCATGTTGGAGTTTACTGGTGGCCTCTGTCCCGTTGCCCGATGTTCTAAGCATCTGCTCAATGGTCCCTGTGGCGGCTCGCAAGGTGGTAAGTGTGAAGTTGATCCAGATATACCTTGCGTCTGGCAGCAGATTGTCGAGCGTCTTGCCAAACTAGGGCAACTTGATAAATTGGAAAGGCTTGTGACACCGAAGAATTGGAGTGTGAGCCTTATATCAGGGCCACCGGTAAAGAGGCTTTCCTAGATGTGACTATGAGCGAAACAATTGGAGGCGCAATGAAGACGAAAAGTAATTTGGAACGGGTGTTAGAATCCAAAATCTTCGCTGTCACAGGTGAATTGGGACCACCGCAAAGTGCCGACCCTGAAGTGATCCGAAAGAAGGCAAAGATACTCAAAGGTCATGTAGATGCCTTTAATGTCACCGATGGTCAGACCGCGGTGGTGCGCATGGCATCCTGGGCAGCTTGCCTTATAGCCAGAGAGGAAGGTTTAGACCCTATTGTCCAGATGACCTGTCGTGACCGCAATCGGATTGCCCTTCAAATGGATGTGTTGGGTATCGCGGCACTGGGCATCAATAATATGTTGTGTCTCACGGGCGACCACCAGAAATTCGGCAATCATCCTGCAGCTAAAGGTGTTTACGACCTTGATTCTATTCAACTGGTTGAAATGGTGAAGGGCATGCGGGATGAGAAGAAGTTTCAGTGTGGCGAAGAAATGGCGGTTGAGCCGCGTCTCTTCATTGGGGCTGCTGCTAATCCCTTTGCCGACCCTTTTGAGTTTAGAGTGCCACGTCTGGCTAAGAAAGTAGCAGCGGGGGCAGATTTTATTCAAACTCAGATTGTCTACAATGTGGATAAGTTCGCTGAATGGATGAAGATGGTCCGGGACAGAGGATTACATGAGAGGGTAAAGATACTTGCTGGGGTTGCTCCCATAAAGTCAGTGGGTGCCGCAAAATATATGAAGACCAGAGTGCCCGGAATGGATGTACCTGACAGCGTTGTTGCTCGGCTTCAAGGAGTGCCTAAGGAGCAAGTATCTAAGGAAGGGATCAGACTTTGCATTGATATTATCAATCAGGTACGTGAAATTGAAGGTGTGGCGGGTATTCATCTCATGGCTATCGAGTGGGAGGAGACTGTGCCTGAGATAGTAGAGGCGGCAGGCCTTTTGCCCCGCCCCAGGTTTGGCACATGACGGAAAATTGCTGTTCTTCATCACAGGGTTCGCGGGAGCAGGGTTTTGAACTTTCCTATAAACTCGCTCGTGAGCAGCTGGCCAAAATCAGCGATATACCAGAACAATGCCGTAAAAGCGGTGCGCAGTACATAGAGCCCAACGAAATAGTTATTAATTATCTAAATCAGCCATATCACATTACCCTTCCTGATGTTGAAATATCGTTGGAGGATAGCAAAGTGGAAGCTCCTTTGAAGGAGAAAATCCTGATACTTCACTATTTCACTGGGGCGAAGGGCAGCCCAGCTACCGGGAAATTGATTACCTATAAGCAGCTAGTGGGAGGTGTTAGCTATTTCCCGGCATTTTCTCAAAGAGCGATAGCCCCCTTAGTAAACCACTTTGGCAAAAATCCTGAGCTGCTAATAAAGGCAGCAGCAAAGTTAGGAGGCCATGGAGGAGACTACGGGGATGTGTCTGTGAATATCAATGCTTTCGACCCTGTACCTATAACTCTAGTGTTATGGAGGGGCGATGAGGAACTTGCTCCCAATGGAAATATATTATTCGATGCTAATATTTCTGACTATCTTTCGAGCGAGGATATAACTGTGCTTAGCGAAACTATGGTCTGGAAGCTGGTCAAAGGTGGTCCTTCTACTTAATGTGGTGGCATAATGTAGCTAGTGTTGGTTGAGGAAGGAATAAGCAATGGCAGAAAAAGGCACAATTGCATTAAATATTGATGGTAAGAATGTAAAGGCCAGGCAAGGGCAGACAATATTGGAGGCTGCCAGAAGCTCAGGAATTTACATTCCCAGTCTTTGTTATTATCCCGGTCTAAAACCGCTGCCCCAAGTAATCCCTGATGAGGCTTGCCAGCTTTGTGTAGTGGAGGCAAATGGCAGTATTGTTCTCTCCTGTGTCACTCCCATCTCTGGAAGAATGGTGGTCAAGACGAAGACGCCAAAGGTACAGGAGCTTCGACAAAAAAAATTGCTTGCCATTTTAGCTAGACAGCCCAGGGATATCTGTTTTGAGAAAAAGGAATGCGAACTTCAGAGAGCCATCGACTATATCGGTTTAAGGGAGATGCCAGTCCATGTTCCTAGGTCTTTACCTCTCTTGGAAGACAATCCCTTTTTCGTACGTGATTCCGGTTTTTGCATTTTGTGTAACCGCTGTCTACGAGTCTGTGATGATATAAGGGGACTGGGGGTGATTGAGCCTGCCTTTCCGTGTTACAAAGCTTGCCCTGCTGGCATAGACATTCCTCGTTATATTTGCCTTATTGCCAGGGGGAGACCAAGCGCGTCGTTGGCAGTGATAAGGGAGAAGGTTCCCTTCCCTGCCGTACTGGGCAGAGTATGTGCGGCCCCGTGTCAGAAGGAATGTCGGCGCGGTCTGGATGTGGATGAAACGCTAAAAATTAGAATTCTCAAGCGTTTTGCCGCTGATAATGGTGATGATAGCTGGAAAAAGCAGGCTAAGTTTCTCCCGTCAACAGGCAAAAGCGCAGCCGTAGTAGGGGCGGGGCCGGCTGGGCTCACCTGTGCCTACTATCTGGCCAAGCTGGGACACAGAGTGATCATATTTGAAGCTCTTCCGGAGCCGGGTGGAATGATGAGAGTGGGGATTCCTGAATATCGTCTGCCTCGAGATATACTTCATGATGAAATTCGAGAAATTGAGAAGGCAGGCGTGGAAATCAAACTGAATTCTCGTGTCGAATCTCTGGATTCCCTTTTTAAACAGGGATACCAGGCAATTTTCCTTGGCATCGGTGCTCACAAAGAAATGAAGCTGGGGGTTGAGGGAGAAGACCTACCTGGGGTAGTCGGGTGCGTGGAATTCCTTCGCCGATTCAATCTCGGAGATAAGGTGCGGGTAGGAAATAGGGTAGGGGTGATTGGTGGAGGGAATGTTGCTATTGATTCTGCTCGTGCTACTTTGCGGCTTGGCGCGCGAAGAGTGACCATTTTCTACCGCAGGACTAAGAATGAAATGCCAGCCCAATCGGAAGAGGTAGAACAAGCGCTGGAGGAAGGAGTTGAAGTCATGTTTCTCGTCGCTCCCTCTAGGATTTTTAAGGAAGATGATAATCTGAAGCTAGAATTAATCCGGATGGAACTCGGGGAGCCAGATACCAGTGGCAGGCGCCGCCCGGTTCCTGTCAAGGGAAGCGAGTTCACTGCTGAGCTTGATACTTTGATTGCTGCCATCGGTGAGCAACCGGATGTTCCTGCGGACTTGAGGGTCGAAGTAGGGCGAGGAAACGTAGTAAAGGTCAATGAAGACTTGAGCACTAGTCGAGAGGGCGTTTTTGCTGGGGGCGATTGTGAGAGTGGTCCGGCTTTGGTCATCAATGCTATTGCCGCGGGAAGGAAGGCGGCTCAGTCAATTGATCGTTATCTTGGGGGCAAAGGGGATATTACAGAGCATCTTGTTCCGGCCGAGGAGGCTATGGAGTGGCTGGAAGAAGTACCTGTAGGAGAGAGATTAGCTGCCATTTCGTATCTTGCGCCTCAGACACGCATTGAGGGTCTTTCCGAGGTGGAACAGCCAATGGATTGGGACACGGCCATCGCTGAAGCCCGCCGCTGCCTCCAGTGCTACACTATCGCGCCTCTGGGAGGGCAAACCCTTCGCGAGGTTGGCTGTGAGTTCTGCGGTGCCTGTGTTGATTCCTGCCCCACAGGTGCCCTCGCTGATTTGGCTACCCGCGGGATTGCTAAGCCTGACCGTGTAGTTACCACAATTTGTCCCTATTGTGGTGTTGGTTGTCAACTAAAGCTTGAGGTCAAGGATGAGAAGATAATAGCTTCCAAGCCTGATCCGGATGGTGTAGCTAATCATGGGCAGGCATGTGTCAAAGGTCGGTTTGGTATCGTCGAGTTTGTCCATCACCCTGAGAGGTTGACCACTCCCTTAATAAGAAAGAATGGGCAGTTGAAAGAGGCGTCTTGGGATGAAGCGCTGGAGCTGGTGGCGGAGGGACTGAAGCGCTATTCGCCGCAGGAAGTAGCGGTAATTACCTCAGCTAAGTGCACCAATGAGGAAAACTATGTCATGCAAAAATTCGCCCGAGCGGTACTGGGCACCAACAATATCGACCACTGTGCCCGCCTCTGCCACGCTCCCTCCGTGGCTGGTCTAGTCCAGAGTTTCGGCAGTGGTGCCATGACCAATTCTATCGACGAGGCTGAGGGCGCCGCTTGTGTATTTGCTATAGGTACCAATACCTCAGTAAGCCACCCTGTAATCGGGTTACGGATAAAGAGGGCGGTCCAAAATGGGGCTAAGCTTATCGTCGCCAACCCCGTGAAGATTGATATTTGCCGCTTTGCTGACCTCTGGCTTCGACTGCATCCCGGCACCGATGTCGCCTTGCTCATGGGGATGATGAGGGTTATAGTAGATGAGGGATTATTGGACTCGGCCTTTATCAAGGATAGGTGTGAGAACTTCGATGCTTTTAAGGACTCGCTTTCAGCCTTCGACCTCGACTTTGTGGAACGGGTGACAGGGGTACCCTCCGAGGAGATAGCGGAGGCAGCCCGCATCTACGCCACTAGCAAACCAGCTACTATCCTCTTCTACACCATGGGCATTACCCAGCATTCCCATGGGACTGACAATGTGCTGGCTACTGCCAATCTGGCAATGCTCACCGGGAACGTAGGCAAGCCCTCTAGTGGGGTCAATCCACTCAGAGGTCAAAACAATGTGCAGGGTGCCTGTGATATGGGTGCCTTACCTAACGTTTACCCTGGCTATCAGGCAGTAAGCAATCCAGCCATTAGGGAAAAGTTCGAAACTGCTTGGGGGTGCTCATTACCCCCGTCCCTTAAAGATAAGTTTGGGATTACTTGGGCATGCTCATTACCATTAGCTCCAGGTTTGACCTTGGTTGAGATGCTTGACGCTGCCCACCGCAAAGAGATAAAGGCGCTATATCTGGTTGGTGAGAATCCAGCATTAAGCGACCCTGATGTCCAGCATGTCCGGGAAGCGCTAGCTCGGCTTGATTTCTTTGTGGTCCAGGATATATTCCTTTCTGAAACAGCAAAGCTTGCCCACGTTGTCTTGCCAGCGGCAAGTTTTGCTGAAAAGGATGGCACCTTTACTAACACCGAGCGCCGGGTGCAGAGAGTGCGGAAAGTTATCGAGCCCATCGGCGATTCCAAGCCTGATTGGTGGATTGTTTGCCAAGTAGCCAAAAAGTTAGAGGCTAAAGGCTTTGACTATAGCGACCCGTCTGAAATAATGGAAGAAATTCGCAATCTTACTCCCAGCTACGGTGGCATAAGTTACCAGAGGTTAGAGAATGGCGGAATCCAGTGGCCCTGTCCTCTTGATGATCATCCAGGTACACCGATATTACACACGGATATTTTTGTTAGAGGAAAGGGCAGGTTCATGCCGCTAAAATATGTTCCCCCTGGGGAGTCGCCTGATGAGGACTATCCTCTGATTCTCACTACAGGGCGCAGCTTGTATCATTTCCATACTGGGACGATGACCCGCAAGGTAGCTGGGCTTAACATCATAGAGCCCGGAGGGGTGGTGGAAATCAGCCCTCAGGACGCTTCACAGCTTGGCATAGCTCAGGGTGACAAGGTTAGAGTCAGCTCCCGGCGCGGTGAAGTTATTACTAAAGCTAAAATAACTGACACAATGCCACCCGGATTGGTGTTTATGGCTTTTCATTTCGCCGAAAGTGCTGCTAATATCCTCACTAATCCCAAGCTCGACCCGGTGTCCAAAATTCCTGAGCTTAAGGTCTCAGCAGTGAAAGTGGAGAAGCTGTAAACACTTTGCAGAGAGTAACATTATGGTGAACTGAAGTTCCAACCCCTTCGCCTCCCCATCTTTGGTCTTTTCCCCTAGAAAGAAAGCAATCTCTCTGGCTGCGTTAACTACTGCTACCAGTATAAAGCTTTGTTGGCACTTTGACCACTATTGTGGTTCCCTTTCCTTCTTGGGAACTTACTTCAAGTTGTCCGCCTATTAATTGGACTCGTTCTGCCATACCGGTAAGCCCCAGCTTACCCTGACCGGCAAACTCGCTCAACTGCGGAGGAAGCTTGAAGCCCTTGCCGTTATCGCTAATGGTCACCCTGATGATTTCAGTTCCTTGACACTCCACCGTAATGCTGGCTTGAGAGGCTCGAGAATGTCGGTGAACATTATTTAAGGATTCTTGAATAATACGGAATAGAACCAGCTGCGTTTCTGGTGGGAGTGGTGGTGTGATGTCTGTCTTGACCTGAATTTCGATTCCACTAAGTTTGTGTGTTTCTTCTGCCAGCCATTTGATAGCTGCCACCAGGCCTAAATCATCTAGAATACTCGGCCTCAAGGCTTGAGCGTAGTGCTTAATGTTCTGGTAAGTCTGCTGGGACAGTTCATATAGTCTCCCCAGCTCATTTCTTAGTTCTTGAGGCGAATATCTCTCAGTTTTGTAGGCGATGTTATCTATGCCGTGAGTCAGAAGTAATATTTGCTGAGAAGCATCGTCATGTAGTTCACGAGCAAGGCGTTTGCGTTCCTCCTCTTGAGCTTGTAGAACCTGCCTCAGGTAGAATTGAAGATTATCCTGCAATCTTCTCTCCTCAGTTATATCACGAGCCATATTGTGAAAAGCCTGAGGCTTGCCATCGCTAACAATGAGACGGGTGGTTAATTGCATGATTGCTTCAGAACCATCTTTTTTGATTAACCTCTGCTCATAGCGTTGTTCCATAGTTTCGCCTCTCAGCAGCTTATCTTTTACCTGTCTCGCTATAGACAGTGTCTCTGGAGTAAGAAGCTCACGGACATTTTTGCCGGGTAATTCTGAAACCGGATAACCGCTGAGCTTTTCACAGGCTTTATTAACCAAGGTGATATTGCCCTCCAAATCGTGGACCCAGATAGCATCGCTGGCATTGGTAAACAACTCTTCATAGTTTTGCCGCGCCAATTTCATATCCTTCACAGTTTTTTCTAGCTTCTCCTGTTGCCGTTTATTCTGATGGTAGGCTGCCATAAGTGTAATGGCCAGAGCACCAATAACAAGGCTAGCGAGACTTTCCAGGAGCGCATCTCTAAAATCGGGAGAAATAAGAAAAGTGCGAAGTAACATTGCCACGGCGCTTGATAGCCATACTGCGGCGCCCCCGATTATCCCCAGTGTCCAGCCCGCATACAATATCAACAGGAGATAGAAAAGTCGCTCCAAACTGTGTCGCGAAAGCTCTAGAGCTGCAGGTATCGAAATCTTATCCAGCACGGGTATCTGAGATACGAACTGGGTAAAATGAGATATGGTCAAGAAAACGAATAAGATGATTATGATCCAGAGGTGTGGGTTTCTTAACCCCGGAGGTTGGTCTCGGTATGTTCTAAGGTAACTAATCCCCATTGTAATCCTTTGACTATTGCCTCGCTGCGTGAGGCAACATTCAATTTATTGAAGATGTTGGTTAAGTGAGCCTTAATTGTGCGCTCGCTGAGGAACAGTTTTTCTGCTATCTCCTTATTGCTTATCCCTAGGGCGACCAATCTGAGTACCTCTGATTCTCGCTCACTCAGTATTTCCGATGCTTTGTGTTCTTCAACCGGCGCTACCATAGCTCGCTTTAAAAGCTTGGCGATAATTTTGGGGTGGAGCACTGATTCACCTGACTTTATAGCTCGAATAGCTCCAGCCAAATCATGCCCTCTGGCGCTTTTCAGGAGGTAACCAGCAGCTCCGGCATCAAGCAATCCCAATACATACTCATCGTCATCATAAGCAGTGAGGATTAGGATGGCTATGTCAGGAGCAATCTCTTTAATCTTTCTGGTGGCTTCAATTCCATTGAGTTTGGGCATAACGATGTCCATCACCGCTACGTCGGGCTTTAACTCCGAGGCAAGCTTGACTGCCTCTTCACCGTCAGCAGCCTCAGCTACAATTTCCATGTCATCCTCACCATCCAGTGCTTGACGCAACGCTTCACGCACCAAGGGGTGGTCATCAGCAATCAAGACCGTTAATTTGTCTCTTATCTCCAAGTTTCCAGCTTCCGAAGTAATTATAAGCCTATGTGTACATTTGGGCAAGCCGACTGCCCTTTCGGGTATGACCAAAGTGCTGTTGCGAATTATAACCTATGGACGATGGCAAGCAATAAGGCAACGGTTAGAATTGTAGTGAAATATAGAGAAAGGAGAAGGAAAAATGACTAAAGAGGTTGCAGTAATTAGAAAGGTTGGAGTGGAGGTTGTGCCAAGCAAAGAAGAGGTACTCGCTGTCTTGAAGAGAGCGGCTACCGAATCGGACTTTCTGACGCGACTAGCCGATGACCCGCACGAGGCTCTCAAGGAGTATTACTCTTTGACCAGCGAAGAGAGAGCAGCCTTAGCCAGCGGCGACATCAAGAAAATAGAGTCCTGGGTAGGTAAGCTAGATAAAGAGCTGGCTACCTGGCTATGGTGTCGGTTGGCTCAGGAGAAATGGTGAACGGAAGGAGTTAGGACGGTGGCGCGAAGTAAACTAACAACCAAATTAACAAGCGTGCCCCAAATAACGGATTTGCCTGGATTTGAACTCATTGCTGAGAAGTTGGAGAGGTTGGTACCCGATGCTTACCAGCCAGCGCAAATGGTTTGCAGGTTAGAAGATACATGTATGACCAAAACCTCTCGAGATACCCTGAGCACGGCTCTCTTAGGCATATTGGCAGGATTCTTCATCGGACTGGGGGCAGTTTTTTGCACTTTGGTTACCACTGATATTGGCCTGGGATTTGGACTAGGGAAATTATTGGGAGGATTGGCCTTCTCATTAGGACTTATTCTGGTTGTGGTCGCTGGCGCAGAGTTGTTCACGGGAAACTCCCTTATAGTGACCCCATGGCTAAGTACTCGCGTCAGTGGGTCTGCACTACTGCGTAACTGGGCAATAGTGTATTTTGCCAATTTTGCTGGCGCACTGATTCTGGTAGGCATAGTCGTTGGTGCTCGGTTCTGGGCGCTTGATGGCTTCGCGGTGGGAGCTAATGCCCTAGCCATTGCCAGTGGCAAGACAAGTCTGGCTTTCGTGCCAGCCCTATGCCGGGGCATAATATGCAACGTCTTAGTCTGTCTAGCTGTTTGGATGTGCTTGGCTGCCCGCTCAGTTACTGAGAAGATCTTGGCCGTCGTTTTTCCCATAACTGCTTTTGTAGCCTGCGGTTTTGAGCACAGCATTGCCAACATGTTCTTCATTCCTATGGGTATCGCTATGGCAGGTCAGGCTCAGGTTGTCCAAGCTGCCGGACTGACAGCATCTCAGATAGCTAATGTTAGTGTGCTTGGTCTCGTTCACAACCTCATTCCTGTGACCATAGGTAATATAATCGGTGGTAGCTCGGTGGGCATAATTTACTGGCTGATATTCCTTCGCAAAGAAAGGGCCGCTGCAGTTCTTGCCACAAGGCACTGGTTTGGGAAGCCTGCTACTGTCAAAGCCCAACCCCAACCCTCAGAGGCGTATGATCTGGACACAGAAACTAAGGCCCTGATATCCGTGCTGGCTAAGGCGAGGGATGATAGCACTTTCTTGGCCCAATTGTCTGAAAACACAGATAAGGCTCTCGAAGGTTATAACCTGAGCAATGAAGCAAAAGCTGCTCTAGCTAGTGGAGACCTTCATTGGTTGGAGTCTAAGGTAGGCTTCTTGGACGAGCCCTTGCGTACCTGGCTGACCTCGCGATTATCTCAAGAGAAATGGTAGCTACTGCTACCATTTCTCTTCTTCCCCCCATCCTTTCTCGGTTGCCAGCTTTCTTGCCCTCTCCAGATTATTCTGGCTATTTATATTGAAAAAGCTTAAGTGCTCCGGGTCAAAGCTGTTTATCTCATCCTCTTCGATATATCTCACCTGGACCATACTAAAAAGTTTGGTAATCCTCAGTTCATTTTGCTCCAGCAACTCTTGGATGGGAGCTAAACAACTCTTAGAATACACCGCGCAAAGGGGCTCTAGTTTCTTTTTTATCCGAGGAACAACAACATCAAATGTAGAACAGATTTGAGTCATATACTCGAGCAAGCCCACGCTCAGAAACGGTGTGTCGCAGCCAACAACGATAGCCCGCGAACTCGACGAAGCTATTAAACCTGAGTAAATGCCCACCAGCGGACCCTTTCCAGGATAAATATCAGCTACCATTCTTATAGTTGTATCCGAGGAAAAGGGAATTGCTTCGCCATGCGCGGTCGCTATGATGATTTCCGTACTGAGGATAGCAAGGTGGTCAATCACCCACTGGATAAGACTCTTACCCCTAATAACCTGAAGGGCCTTGCTCTGACCGAGCCTTGAGCTTTTACCGCCGGCAAGAATAATAGAGGTCATGTCCAAAACGCCTCAAATGCAAAGTTAAGCTAACATACCGGGCAGAATCAGGCAGCTCGTTGTTGCTTGCCAATGCTGTCCCTCTCTATTCGAATTAGTAAACATAAGTATATATGATAAAGCTTAACTGTAAGTTTCTAGTCAAATCAAGGTAGGTAGCTTTATCTTTGTTTCCCATCCGAGGCTATCAAGACCTTGGGAAGTATAACAATTCTGGTTGCACCGAACTAGCTTTTCTGCTAAGCTCTGTATGCCACGGTGGAAGAATTTTACAAGACAAAAGTAAAAGAGGTAATGATACCCAGGCATGATATCCCATTTCTGGAAGAAAATGCGGTTTCCGCGGAGTTTCTTGCCGAGCTTTCCTTAAGAGCACATGCTTGGGTGGTCAATAATACTGAGGAAATGAAAGTGGTAGGAATAGTAACGGAACACGACATGCTGCGCCATCTTGCGCCCCCTGGGCACAAGAAGGAAAGAGTATTCGGACTTCCGAGAGCTGAGATACTACACAAAGAGAGTACTGTTCAAGATATCATGACACGTAATCCTGTGGTATGCTCGCCGGAAGAAACTATGGCTGACGTCTTAAAGAAGTTTTCTTCCTTTGGTATCCGCAGATTAGCAGTTGTTGATGAAAACAAAAGACTCCTGGGAGAAGTAACAATCCAGGTCCTGGTAAAAATTCTCAGATATAAATTCACAGATACTGGATGAATATTTATCTCTTTGTTGCTTTAATTCTCATTCTTGGATTTATACTCGGCAGGATATTACGCAGGCTACATTTAACAGAAATTTTAGCATATATTCTGGCGGGTATTATCATAAGCTCGGTCTTGCATTTCAAACCGCCCGAACAATTCAATGGCATTATCACTGGAATCACGCTTGCTCTTGTTGCCTACACAGTAGGATTGAGCTTCTCCTTCGCCTTTCTGAAGAGAATGGGTAAGAAAGTAGCGATTATACTGGTTGTAGAGGTACTTGCGACGGCAATTGGAGTATGGGGTTTTGTGTATTTATTAACGAAGAATCTCCCACTTTCTATAATTTTGGGTTCGCTTGCCCCGGCAACCGCTCCGGCAGGAACCATAGCAGTTTTCAGGGATTTAAGGTCAAAAGGAACACTTACAGAAGTATCTATTGCTGTTGTGGGATTGGATGACGCAGCTGGAATAGTTATTTATTCAGTGGGGATCCTGTGGGCGAGGATGTTGTTAGGTGGAGGAGCAGGCATTTCATTTTCTTTTACTCAGCCATTATGGGAGATTTTTGGTGGCTTGGGGCTTGGTGCGGCAATTGGAATCGCTGTTTCCTACTTCACGAAAAAAATACACCTCTCTTCTGACCACATCTTCGTTATTTCTCTCGCGGTTGCTATTCTGTGTTGGGGTCTTGCGGAAATGATTGGAGTTTCAGCAATTCTTACATGTATGGCTTTGGGAACAGCTGTAATTAATTTCCATGCCCAAATCGGCGGTCGCTCAAACGAATTAATAGATAATATCATGACGCCGATATTTGTTTTGTTTTTCGCCGCTATTGGAATGGAGATGAACTTCTCGCTTTTTCATCTCATAGGGCCGCTTGTAGCCGTGTATTGCGTTGGCAGAAGTGTTGGCAAGATAGCAGGGTGTAGCTTAGGGGGGGTCTTATCCAAGTCTGAGCCAAAGATTAAGAAGTATCTTGGCCTCGCACTGCTAAACCAGGCAGGTGTTGCCATCGGTCTTGCTTCCCTCGCAGCTCAAGCATTATCAAAGTATGACCTCGGAGGTATAATAATCACAATTATGGCGACCACAACAGCGGTTTTTGGAATCGTTTCGCCGCTTGGAACACAATATGCTGTTAGGAAGGCGAGAGAGACGAATATGTAGCATTTTGTGACTGTGTGTTCTGCTAAATATGGTAGCCAACGAGAAAAGCATAGGGCGAGTTACTATTATAAGCGGAGAAGTTCCTCCCAGTAGTCTGGGAGTATTGCAGGGCCAGGACAAAATATTGTTCAGGGTTATGCTGAGATAGTGGCGGCAGTTCATGAGAGCGAGAACGAAAATTCTGGGTGTTGAAACCTCTTGTGATGAAACTGCTGCTGCTGTGGTGGAGGACGGCAGCAAGATTATCTCCAATGTTGTTGCTTCACAAATAGACATCCATGCTCGCTATGGCGGCATAGTCCCCGAGGTTGCCTCGAGGCAGCATCTCCTCACTATCATCCCGGTTATCAGCCAGGCAATGTCCGAAGTCTCCTGGCAGGATATCAACGGTATTGCCGTGACCTTTGGCCCAGGGCTGGCCGGGTCTCTCCTGGTAGGAGTTAACGTGGCCAAGGCAATTGCCTTAGCTAAAAAAATACCTCTTACCGAGGTTAACCATCTTGAGGCACATATCTATGCTAATTGGCTGGACTTTTCCTCCCCCCTTGGCGAAAAGGGGAGAGTGAAATTCCCCTGCCTCTGTCTCGTTGTCTCTGGTGGACATAGCGATTTAATATTGATGAAGGGCCATGGGCAATTTGAGAAGTTAGGGCGCACCCGTGATGATGCTGCTGGCGAAGCCTTTGACAAAGCAGCTAGAATCTTAGGCTTGGGCTATCCCGGTGGTCCAGCTATTGAACAGGCAAGCCGCTCTGGAATCCCTTGCTTGCCTCTCCCCCGAGCCTGGCTCAAGGGCAGCCATGATTTCAGCTTTAGTGGCCTGAAAACGGCTTTGTGGCATCTTGTTCACAAGGGAGGGGTCTCGGTGGCCGATGCCGCAGCAAGTTTCCAGTTGGCTGTAGTCGATGTGTTGGTTGTCAAAACAATTGAGGCCGCAAAGCAATTGAAGGTGGAGCAAATTTTACTGAGCGGTGGAGTGGCAGCCAATGAGACGTTAACCCAGCATTTCCTTGCCAACTCACCAGTGCCGGTTCTTATTCCCCCTCCCTACTTATGTACTGATAATGCTGCTATGGTGGCTGCCTGTGGCTATTATCATTTCCAAGCAGGGAAGATAAGTGGCTATAACCTGGATGTGGTGCCCAGCCTCAGCCTTGGTTGACTAGAAGGCACAGGAGTTAGTGTTGGCATCTGGATAGCGGAGAATTTTGAGACCAAATAGAGCTGCCTGCGCAAGGGCGTATTCCAGTTCCATACTAACGTTTTTCCGTAGTCGCAACGAAGAGATGCTTCGAACTCAACATTCTAATTTTCTCCTTCTTGCAATAATTTCTCGACGAAAGCTATACTGAGACACCTTGAGTGGGAGCGCCGCCGGATAGGGTTCGAGATCGGGTCTGGCATTAACATCAATACTGCCTGACCTGAGGAAACTGCCCAGTTTGTGCGGGAAGAGAAGATTGAGTAGATACTCGGAGCTATGAAAGGGGTAAATGATTATGCAGCACTATAGAATAACCCGCCTGAAAGACTATGAACAGTTCGTAGGAATGGAAACGGTTGAGCGCATTAGAAATAAGGCCAAGCAGCTTCAGGATTTGCATGTGGTTAATGTGAATTCGACTTATTACGGTGGCGGTGTGTCACAGCTTCTATCCTCATTGACACTTTTGATGAACGGCCTGGGCATAAAGACCGGTTGGCGGGTAGTTCATGGGCCTCCCGATTTCTTTAGCATAACTAAAAAGATTCATAATGCCTTGCAGGGTGGCAAGATTAATCTTAGCGATAGGAAAATGCAAATCTATGAGCAAGTAATCTATGAGAATGCTGTTCGAAACCACCTGGACCATGATGTGGTTATTGTTCATGATCCCCAACCACTTCCCATTATCAATCACTACAGGAAGGACTGTCCCTGGGTCTGGCGCTGTCACGTTGACCTGTCTCGACCGAACCAGGAACTTTGGAACTATCTGGTCCAATTCATAGAAAAATACGATGCAGTTATCCTCAGTAGCAGAGATTACAAACAGAAGCTTAAGGTACCACAGCTGTTCTTCATGCCCGCCATAGACCCTTTCACCATAACCAATCAAGAACTGAGCCAGAAAGAAGTAGACGAACGCCTGAATTACTACAGTATCCCCACCGACCTTCCGCTGGTGGTACAAATCTCCCGCTTCGACCGTTGGAAGGACCCGGAAGGTGTCATCCAGGCCTTTAAACTGGCGAGAAAGCAAGTGGACTGCACCCTGGTGCTGCTGGGCAATGTGGCTACTGATGACCCGGAAGGAGCGGAGGTGTACCAATCACTTCTGGATAGTCGAGAAAAGCGCATCATCATCCTCAGCCATCAGGATGGAGCCCTGGTAAATGCCCTTCAGCGTAGGGCAGCTTGTGTCTTGCAGAAATCAATTCGCGAAGGCTTTGGCTTGACGGTTACCGAGGCTATGTGGAAGGGAACTCCGGTCATCGGAGGGAACACCGGCGGCATTCGCTACCAGATTGAGGATGGCGTTAACGGTTTCTTGGTTTCCTCCATAGAACAGGCGGCAGAGAGAATCGTCCAGTTGGTCAAAGACAAGGAACTGCGGGTGCAGCTGGGGGAAAAGGCCAGGGAGACGGTCAGACAGAAGTTTTTATTGACGCGCTATCTGGAACAATACCTCGACCTACTCAACTCTTTTGAGGCAGATTTTAAATTAAGTGATGCAATGAGTATTTATGAGTAAAGAATCAGAGGGCTTTACACAGGGCTTGACAGTAAGGTGTCGCTCTGTTTGTTCCATAGGCATGATAGGTCTTCAGAGTGCGGTTTAACCTGCGGAAGGTAATTGATTGATGATATGACTTAGAGCCATTCCCTATCCAGTGATTAGCCGTCTTGGAGCAATGTTTTGGAGGTGAGAATAAGATGGCAAAGAAGCAACAAGAGACTGTTCTGTGCCAAATCTGCAAGAAACAGAAAAGAACTAGTGAGGTCGTGCCCGCGGAGTTAGTTCGTGAACCTCTGGTTGAGACGATTCGGAAAACATATCCCGATTGGTCCTCCAGCGGGTTCATCTGTATTTCCGACCTCAATCAATTCAGGGCAAAGTACGTCGAGGATGTTCTCGAAAGGGATAAAGGCGAATTGTCAGCATTAGAGGAGCAGGTCGTGAAAAGTCTGAAAGAGCATGAACTTTTGTCCAGTGACATTAATGCTGAATTTGATCGTAAGCTAACCTTCGGGGAACGTCTGGCAGATAGGGTAGCCGACTACGGCGGAAGCTGGCGTTTCATTGGCATCTTCATGGGTGTACTCCTTGTGTGGATTGTCATAAACTCAGTAGTATTGATCCAGAAACCCTTTGACCCGTACCCGTTTATCCTCTTAAATTTAGTCCTTTCGTGTATAGCTGCAATTCAGGCCCCCGTAATTATGATGAGCCAGAATCGCCAAGAAGCAAAGGACCGGTTAAGGTCTGAATACGATTACCGGGTAAATCTTAAGGCAGAACTGGAGATTCGGCATCTGCACGAGAAAATAGACCACCTTCTTGTGAATCAGTGGCATAGACTCTTGGAAATTCAAGAAATCCAGACGGAGTTGATGGAAGAACTCGCTCGCAAAACCCCGCGAGGACACGGCAGCTAACCTCGTCGTTCCCGGCTGGCCTGGGGTTCTGCTTGGGCTAGATCCTAGGTCACCTAAGATGATGTATCTCCAGCGACGGCTCGATATCCTGCAGCGCTTCCAATACCGGCTGGCAAGATAAGCGGTTATGACCTGGCTGTGCTGCCCGGCCTCAGTTTCGGGTGACCTCTTCGTAGCTCACTGAAAAGCTTCGTTTTTCAAGGTAAATAATTAAACCCAATTTTGAAATTTTGGGGATGGGACTATTTGCCTATTTACTTTGTTCAATCAAGTTCTTTTTTGCCTTCAGATCCAGGGTGAGAATCCCTCTCCTTAGGACTTTTAGGCTATAGCAGGAAAACCTTGATGTCCAATTATAGGACTTTTGGGCCATAGACAGGCTATAGAACTTTTATTAGGATTTTAATACTGAAAGTGATAACCAATTGAGGGAGTAAGAAATTGGAGATGGAAGGGAAACGCCTCCAGGATGAGTTCTTGACTCTTAAAACGGCAATCGAGGAGGCGATAATAAAGGGGCAAAAATCTATGGCTGACCTTAACGATATTCCTGAGTCCGGCCTGGTTTCCAATGAAGACTCTGTCCTCACCCGCGTGAACGTGGGTTCGGGGATTGTCGGCTGGATCGACGATTTTTGAGCTTACGTCTCAGTATTCCTCAACTAGCTAGAGGGCATTCGCTACATCTTCCTTCACGACAGTAATTCCTGAAGATATGAATCAGCCCCTGCTGATGGCAGGCAGTGGAATCGGGAAGTCCTTCAAGGCAAAGTTGCTTTATCATATGCCGCGTTATCTCATTGTCTGCTAGTTTGGGATAACTATTATACAGTTCCACAGCCTTTTTCATTAGTTCTGGCTCATTGAACATTTTCCCCCAGGAGAAAGCAAAGGGCAATATCACGTTTACTGCAATTTCACCTGCTTTGCTATTTCCTAAAGGAGCCCCGTATTTAATATGGGGTATCTTTGTTTTACTTCTCACGTCAAAATCGAAATGGTTCCGCCAGTAGCCATCGCCGGTCACGGTCAAGCCGTTTTCTAGCACGTGGTGCCCACCGGGCAGAGGTGCATCCTTCACTAGCTGCAATATCCCCGCTAACAGTTTTTTTTCGCAGTAACGCTCAAGAAGGTAGCTCTGGGCAACAATGCGTCGCACTGGAGAATTGTTGGGGTATATGTGTGAGAAGTTCCAGTCACTCTCCCTCATGGTTTTAACTTTTTTACCCACCGACTGCCATATTCGCTCCAATTCCTGGACTTCTTTTTCCTTGGCAAACTTTCCTGGCCGTCTTTGCGAAGGTAATAATCCGGCTGTGCCTACCAACAAAGCTTGTTTTAGGGTCAATCCCTCTCTGGATTCGATAGAATTGAGGGGTATTCTGTCAGCAAGGTCTTCAAAAGGCTTTGTGTTTTTAGCATAACCCAGAGCCCTCATAATGCCTCGGAAGAGCACCTGCTCTGCCTCCGCCCCAGCACTCAGAGCGCTGAGTGCTGGGCGAAGAATCTCGTTTTGAAAATGCATTACCTTCTGCTTAAACCTTTCTTCACCGGCAGCGTTCAGTAGCTTTCCTAAAGTTTGCCTGTCTATGCGGTCCAGTATCTGGAAGCAAGGAAGCTGGTAAGGCAGCAAATAAGCTTGGTGCCGTAATGCCTTCGCCAGATATAGCACGGGAATTGGCTTGCCACTTTGTAATAGGGTAGCTGAATTACAATCATGCCACATCACGACATGAAGGATGACATTATTATATGCAGCATCAGCATGATGCTTATGGCTATACCAATCGCTGGATTTAACGTGAACCTCTACATCCCCTTTCGTCACATGAAATTTATTTACAATAACTGCATCCCGGAAGTCGGGGCCGCTGTCACCATTAATCCTCCCAGGGTAAATTACACTGACTAGCTCGTCTTCCGTGGAGGTCAGCTCCTTTCCCACCATTTGTTGCCATATTAGAGCTGCTTGTTTTTCCGAGAATTTTATCCGATTACGTGTAATCATGGCGTAAAAAAAATTGCTTTTCGCTTTGTATCAATCGCTTGAACCTTACAGCATCATCATACATAGTTATGTTGTTGAAAAGCACATAGGCTTCGCTATTGCTCAATTCTCGAAGCCTGGCCAATTCATCATCGCTATATTGGTGGCGATAATCGCGCCCTCCATGTAAGCGGAAATATTTTAGTTTTCCGTACACTGCTTTGCTCTCGAAGGGGTCAACACAATGAACAAGGTCTAAATCTTGACATAATGCTGTAATGACATCGTCTCTCCATTCGCCTCGTGGCTCCCAGGCAAAGATGAAGTCTCCCCTATCTATATTTGTGAAAAAGTATCTCATATTCTGGACATTTTCCGTGATCGGAGTGAATTTTGCTGGGCATTGGAAAACGATGGCTTTAGCTTTAAGGACCTGGGCGATATCCCGGGTTTTCCCCCACGCCTCAAAGACCTCTTCGCTAGGCTTGAAGAAGCCATAATTGCCCTCCTTACCTGCGGGAACTTGTAGACTGGCCTTGCGGTAGGTAGGGCTCGATGGCAGATGTGTTATCTCCTGCCATGCTTTCAAGCTGAATTCAAAATCTTCGGGAACCTCCTCACGCCATCTTTGAGCAGTTGCGATAAGGGGAGGCTTATAAAAAGTTTGCTGTATTTCCACCAGTTTGAATTGCTCACAATATTTCCTCTTGCCCTTGGAGAAACCGCAGCAGCCAACCTTAATTTTATTCATCATGCTTCTTTCCAGCTTTGTAAGTGAAGCCACTACGCTCAGCAATTATGCTTAACAAGGTAGCTGATGCTCCGCGAGGTCGATACATCCCCTTTTCCCATTCGCTGATTGTTTGCTGCCGCGTGCCTAGTTCCTCGGCTAGTCTTGCTTGAGTTAAGTTCAGATGTTGCCTCAATGCCCGGACCTCTTCTTTACTCCATTGTCTTTTTTCCTTTTTTCTTTGCTCCATCTCTCAAAAAATTATACACGGTTTAGTGTAATAATTCAAGAAAAATTTGCCAAATTTTAGTAAAAACCTCTTGCTTTTTTGGTTTTTCTTGATATAATAAAAACTTAGCAATCTCAAGGACAGAGTGCTAAAGTAAGTCTAGAAAAGGAGGAAACATGGCTAAAATTGTACCTTTGGGAGATAGGGTAGTGATAAAACCCCCACCCAAGGAAGAGGTAAGCAGAGGAGGGATAGTTTTACCAGATACAGCCAAAGAGAAGCCCCAGGAGGGGAAAATCATTGCTGTCGGTCCAGGCAGGTTGACGGAAGATGGCAAGCGTATTGCCATGGAGGTGAAGAAGGGAGACAAGGTTATTTACTCCAAATATGCTGGTACCGAGTTTAAGCTGAATGGCGAAGAACTGATTATCATGCGTGAAGGCGATATCCTGGCCAAGAAGAGTTAAGAAAAGGAGGTAAGCGAATGGCAAAACAAATTATTTTTGGCGAAGAAGCAAGGAAAGCCTTGAAGAGTGGCGTCGACATTCTAACTGATGCTATCAGGGTGACTCTGGGGCCACGCGGGCGGCCGGTGGCATTGGATAAGAAATGGGGCGCTCCTTCGGTTCTCAACGACGGCGTTTCTATAGCTAAAGAAATAGAGTTACCCGACCCCTTTGAGAATATGGGGGTGCAGTTAGTAAAGCAAGCAGCCACTAAGACCAATGACCAATGTGGCGATGGCACCAGTACATCCACTATTATAGCTCAGGCTATTATTAGTGAAGGCTTCAAGAACATCGCCGCTGGTGCCGATGCTATGGCTCTAAAGCATGGGATTGATAAAGGGGTGGAAGCTTTAGTTGATGGGCTCAAGAAAATGTCCATACCGGTAGCTGGCAGAGAACAGGTAGCTCAGGTAGCCGCTATATCGGCTATTGACCAGGAAATTGGCAACTTGATTGCCGACGTTATGGAAAAAGTGGGCAAGGATGGCGTTATCACCGTCGAAGAAGGCAAAGGGCTGCAATTCGAGACTGAATATGTTGAGGGTATGAAGTTTGATCGCGGCTACATCAGCCCTTATTTCATCACTAACGCCGAACAAATGAGGGCCGAACTAGAGGACCCCTATATCCTTATTACTGATAAGAAAATTTCTGCTATAAACGATATATTGCCGGCTCTAGAAAAGATTGTTCAAGTGTCCAAGAATCTAGTTATTATCGCTGAAGATATCGAAGGCGAGTCCCTGGCTACACTGGTGGTTAATAAATTAAGGGGCACCCTATCTCCGCTGGCGGTAAAGGCACCTGGTTTTGGTGACAGGAGAAAGGCCATGCTTCAGGATATAGCCGTTCTTACCGGTGGTAAGGTTATATCTGAGGAGGTTGGTCGAAAGCTTGATTCAGTTACTGTGGAAGATTTAGGGCGAGCCAGAAAGGTGATTGCTGATAAGGATAACACCACCATTGTTGAAGGTAAGGGTGAGACCAAAGAGATTGAGGCTCGAATCAAACAAATCAGGTCTGAGATTGATATAAGTACCTCAGATTATGATAAAGAGAAATTACAGGAAAGACTAGCTAAATTAGCGGGTGGTGTGGCAGTGATTAAGGTGGGTGGGGCTACGGAAACAGAGCTCAAAGAGAAGAAACACCGCGTAGAGGACGCCTTATCAGCTACCCGAGCTGCTGTGGAAGAAGGCATCCTGCCTGGTGGTGGTGTTGCCCTCCTCAATGCCTTGCCGGTCTTGAAAAAGCTCAAGGTGGAGGGTGATGAGGCTACTGGAGTGAATCTCTTGAAACGAGCCCTGGAAGAACCTCTGAGGTGTATCGCTACAAATAGTGGTAGAGAAGCATCAGTAGTACTAAATAGTGTGAAGGAAAGCAAACCCGGCATAGGTTATGATGCCCTCAAAGATGAACTAGGTGTAAATATGGTGGAAAGGGGCATTGTAGACCCTCTCAAGGTCACCAGGAGTGCTCTCCAGAATGCTGCTAGCATTGCCACGATGATTCTGACTACGGAGTCCTTGGTAACCGACATCCCTGAGAAAGAAAAGATGCCGGCGATGCCGGGAGGGGGAGGATATCCAGAGTACTAAGCAGCCGCTGATTGCTCCAGTAACAACAGAAAGAACCGCCTCAGGCGGTTCTTTCTGTATAATATTAGATCTTAAGCAATTGCCTTAAAGGCTTTTCCTTGATAAGACTGTCTCGATAAGGCTCTTCTTCCTTAATCGGCCCTGTTACAGCTAAATTAAGCCCACTATCGGTTAGAATCTCTTCGGCTACCTCTTTTAGCTCATCTATGGTAATGGCATCCACAATAGAAATAACATCGTCTATGTCCAGAATTTGCTGCGTTAATATTTCCTGGCCACCGTACCATGACGCTACATTTTGGCTGTCCTCAAATCGCAAATATAATCTTCCTTTTGATAATTCCTTAGCTCTGGTAAGCTCAGTGGCGGTAATCCCCTGTTTAATCTGAGATAGCTCTTCGAGGATAGCTGCCACAGCAATTTCTATCTTCTTAGGGTCAACGCCGGCATAAATAGCAAATGACCCCGATTTGAGGAAATGCTCGGTATAACTGTGGATATCATAGGCTAGCCCCTTATGTTCTCGTATCTCCATAAATAGGCGGCTGCTCATACCACCACCAAGCACTGTGTTAAGCAGGTCGAGGGTAAAACGTTGCGGGTGGGAGTGAGAAAAGCCGTGAACAGCGAGGCAAAGATGTGCTTGCTCGATATCTTTAGGCTCGATACGCAATCTGGCTTCCGTTTGTTTGTCATTAGTTATATAGTCAGTCATTAGCTCCCCAGCAGCCCATTTATCGAAAATGGGCTTGATTTGGGCCAGCGCCTCTTCATGCTGGATGTTGCCAGCAATGCTGAGCACGCTGTTATTGGGCATGTATCTGCGAGCAACGTAGTTTAACAGTTGCTCCCTTGTTATCGAGGACACAGTTTCCTTGTATCCGGTGACCTCACGTCCCAGAGGCTGCTCTGGCCATAACAGCTCGTCTATGAGCATGTTTACCCTCTGCTGAGGCAGGTCCAGGTTCATATTGATTTCCTCCATGATGACCTGACGCTCTCGCTCAATATCTTTGTTATCAAAGCGAGAATTGAGCAAGAGGTCAGATAGCACGTCCAGGGCAATGGAGAAATGAGGGCTGGCGACTTTGCACCAAAAGACGGTTATCTCTTTGTCCGTGCCACCATTGATTATGCCACCCACGCCTTCAATATCTTGAGTTATCTCCTTAGACGTTGGTCGCCGCTGTGTGCCTTTGAAGAATAAATGCTCGGCGAAGTGAGAGATGCCCGCCTCCTCTTTACTTTCGTAGCAAGAACCAGCACCCACGAGTATGACAAGGCATACTGAGCGGCTGTGGGGCATAGTGCTGGTGATGACCCTCAAACCATTATCGAGCACAGTCTTGTTATACATTACCATGGATTTTACTTTGCTTTTTTGTTGCCGGTCAATGAAACTTTGCTGCCTCCTGATGTCCAGTCCTTATCACTTGGTGGTATGCTCAAATTGTTGGCTCATATAGAAGCTCGGCTGAGCGTTCGCATCTGACCAAGCTGACTCCATCCCTGAGGCATGTTGAGGCTACTTTTTCTTAACAAACCCTTGGGCAGCTTCACCCATTTCGGCACCGCTACCTGAACTAAGACATATGTCAGTTTCCATGCGCAGCCCTACGTCGAGAGGAGTCGACGTGGTAAGATTAGCCGCTCTTTTGGCACCTTGAATAAGGCGGGGATTGATTTTGGCTATTTCTTCGGCCAGCTTCTTGGCTTCAACCATTAGTTTGTCTTTGGAATATACATGGTCTACCAGCCTGACCCGGAGTGCTTCGGCGGCGTCAATCCTCCGTCCGGTGAGAATCAGCTCCTTGGCGATGCCCGGTCCCACTATCCGGGGTAATCGTTGTGTGCTTCCCAGGTCAGGGATAACGCCCAACTGAATTTCAGGAAGCCCGAACACGGCGGTATTACAAGCCAGGCGTATATCGCAGCAAAGAATAAGTTCCAAGGCTGCCCCTAAACAGTAGCCATTTATGGCAGCGATAACCGGTACGGCCAGCTCTTCGTACATAGTAAATATCATTTTCAAGCTGTATAAAGAATCATAGCCCTGCCGGTAACTGGAAAAAATTCCCATGGGACCGCTCCCGGAGGCTACCATCTTCAAGTCCAGTCCGGCGCTGAATGCCTTATCACCGGCACCGGTCATGATAACAACCCTGACCTCGGGGTTTTCCTTGATAGCCTGCGCCGTTTGGTGAAGCCCTAAAAAGACCTCCTGGTTAAAAGCATTCAATGCCTCCGGTCGGTTCAGCAGCACTGTGGCAATATTACCTTTGATATCCAGTCGGACAGCGTCTTGATTTGCCATTTGTCTCCCTTTCATGGATTACTTTCAGACTGATTTTACATCTCGGCTCCGACCAAGGTCAATCGGTTTTTCACGTATCCCACCACAGCCTGTTCCCCCGGCTTGTCGCACCGTCAGAGACCCGAGTGCTGCCAAGCCTGAACAGGCGTAACCTTTAAGCTCAAAATGACAGAAGCAAAAGGCGCGCAATCCCCCCCTTCTTGTCATTGCGAGGCACGATAGTGCCGAAGCAACTCCCGAATGGGAAATCCTAAATCCTAAGCACCAAATCCTAAACAAAAGAAAGGAAAATTTCATTCTTCTCCTCAAAATATAAATGACCAAAACACTTTGAGGCTTTGAATTTCGATATTTGGATTTGTTTAGAGATTGGATTTTGGGATTTGGAATTTAGCCAAGGTGATTCTCGTCAGCAAGCAGTGGTATAATCAGTATTTAATAAAAATCCAGGTGCATTTTCAGAGGAAGCATGGCAGTTTTACAGATACGCACCTTGCCCGACCCTGTGTTGCGGCAAAAGGCCAAAAGAGTAACCAAAATCGATGACTCCATTCAAAAGTTAATCGATAACATGATTGATACGTTACGCGCTGACCCTAACAGAGCCGGCCTCGCTGCCCCCCAGGTAGGAGTGTTGCTCCGCGTAGCAGTAATCGAGCTGCCGGAACAGGAACTTATCACTCTAGTTAACCCTGAAATAGTAAAAGGGGAAGGTGAGCGAATAGTTCAAGAAGGCTGCTTATCCATACCCGGCTACTTTGGGGAAATAAAAAGAGCGGTAACAGTGAAAGTCAAAGCCCGAGACCGGTATGGTAAGGAATTTCGCCTCAAAGCACAAGGGCTTCTGGCTCAGGCTCTTGAACAGGAAATTGAGCATCTCGATGGCATTCTATATATTGACCATCTAGAGAGCCCGGAAAAGCTGTTTGAGACTATCCAGGAAGGAGAGGAATAGGCAAGCTTTGCTATCTATCGATGGCTTAGCTCCAGAGCAAAACGGCCACGCAATTCCAGGTGCAAATAATTGACATCCCCACGCTCAGCGGCTTCAACAATCTGCCTCGCTTAAACAAAACCAGGGCCGCGACTATTCCAGCGGAAATCAGCCCCTTGACCAGCATATTGCTGCCAAATCTCATGCCCAGAAATGGGTTAAGTTCATAATTCCCGGCTCCTAGAGCAAGCCCGGTCAGCCAGGCATCCAGAATGTTTAGCCCAATGAAAACAACACACAGCAGAATAGTTCTGCTTAAAGCTGTCTTGGCAACCGCCCGCCCGAGCCTTGCCATAACTTAAATCCCAGTACTTTAGTCCTAGTACTTTAGTTTAGCACCAGTCAGAATGCAGTGTCAAGACCCCGTAACCAGATGCAGTTATGCTATCATAGTAGTTGGTTTGGGGACGATGTAATGGTCTTTCAGCCGCAACTCAAGATTCTTATCAGCCGTGACGAGATAGCCAAAGCTGTAAACAGGCTGGCTTGTGAAATCAAGAGGGACTATCAAGGTAAGCAGCCCTTGCTCATTGGCGTCTTGAAAGGGTCCTTTGTGTTTATGGCCGACCTCATTCGCCAGCTAGATTTGCCTTTGGAGCTTGATTTTATCAGACTCTCCAGCTACGGCGCTGCCAGGGGGAGTTCGGGCAAAGTTAGAATAGTTCAAGGGGTCAAGACACGCATCAAAGGCAGAGATGTTCTGGTGATTGAGGATATCGTAGACACTGGGATTACGACCTCCTTTTTATTCGATTACTTAAGGAAGAGGAAACCTGCTTCGCTGAAGCTCTGTGCCCTAACAGACAAGCCGTCT
Organism: uncultured Dehalococcoidales bacterium; assembly: GCA_964586515.1. Lineage (GTDB taxonomy): Bacteria > Chloroflexota > Dehalococcoidia > GIF9 > AB-539-J10 > RBG-13-51-36. The sequence goes on along the minus strand of CAZPGJ010000002.1, from coordinate 50,832 downwards.
CGGCGTAGAGTCCCGGTATCTATTGACTATCTTGGCTTATCCCTGCCCAATAAATTTGTCGTGGGATATGGACTGGACTTCGATCAGAGGTTCCGCAATTTGCCCGACATATATGCCCTGGAGGACTAGGAGATGGATTTAAAGGAGCTTATTTCTGTGGCCAGAGGGGAAATACCGGCCGATTTGCTCCTGAAAAATGCCCGGATAGTAAATACTTTTATTGGAGAAATAGAGCAAGCCGACGTGGCTATCTATGGTGACAGGATTGCCGGAGTAGGAGATTATGGTAAAGCCAAGGAAATTATCGATTTACAAGGCAGGTTTTTAGCTCCCGGGCTGATTAACGGACATACGCATATAGAAAGCTCCATGCTCCACCCGGCAAGGTACGCTCAGGCCGTCGTCCCCAGAGGCACTCTGGCCATGGTCACTGACTTACATGAAATCGCCAACGTTTGTGGATTTGAAGGAATAAAATTCGTCACGGACTTGGCGCGAAAGCTCCCCCTGGATATGCTATTCATGGCCCCTTCCTGCGTGCCAGCAACCCATCTGGAGACATCAGGCGCCCAAATCAGCTCCAAGGAAGTAAAGAAAATTCTAGCTCACCCTAAGATAATCGGCTTAGGAGAGATGATGAACTTTCCCGGCGTGGTCAGCGGGGATGAAGAGGTTTTGAAGAAAATCAGCGCTTCAAAGGGCAGGGTTATTGATGGACACGCTCCGGGACTCGCTGGCAAGGAGCTAAATGCCTATTTGTCTGCTGGCATCCTTTCTGACCACGAGTCCACTGCCCTGGAAGAAGGAAAGGAGAAGTTGCGCCGGGGTATGTACCTCATGATTCGAGAAGGCTCTTCAGAGAAGAACCTGGACGCCCTTTTGCCCTTAGTTACCGATAATACTTATAAAAGATGCTTCTTCGTGGTGGACGACCTTAATTGCTCTGATTTACTTCGGGAAGGCGATATTGACGCTGTGGTACGAAAGGCTATTGACAGAGGCCTAGAGCCGGTTCGGGCAATTCAGATGGCAACTATTAATACTGCCGAGTATTTCAGACTTTATGACAGGGGAGGCATTGGCCCGGGTTATATAGCCAACCTCATAACCATCACCGACCTGGCTAAATTAGAGGTAGACATGGTGTTCTACCAGGGAAAGCTGGTGGCAATGCAAGGCAAGCCCTTGTTTCTCCCACCCCCTGTTACTCTGGAGCTAAGAGATACGGTACGCATTAAGCCTATTATGGGGAAATCGCTAAAAATTCCTCTCCCTCGAGGGGAGAGGCTAGGTGAGGGTGAACCTTCTGAGGAGACCTATCCGGTTATCGAAATCATCCCCGGACAGATAATTACTAAGAAGGCAATGGAAAAGATGAAAGTTGTGGATGGAGTGGTGATGCCTGATGTGGAAAGAGACATTCTGAAGCTGGTGGTGGTGGAACGGCACAAAGCTAGCGGCAACGTCGGATTAGGACTGGTCAAGGGATTCGGCTTAAAGAAGGGAGCATTAGCCTCTTCAGTGGCTCACGATTCTCACAACATAATAGCGGTGGGCGCCAATGACCTCGACATCCTCAAAGCAATCGAGGAAATTAATAGGCTGCAAGGCGGGCTGATTGTTTGCGCCGACCTGGAAATTCTCGCTTCTCTGCCATTGCCCATCGCCGGCTTGCTTTCCCCCGAGCCGCTGGATGTAGTCGTATCCCAGCATGAAAAAGTGGAGAAAGCCGCTGCCAGTTTGGGCAACTTGCCTCCGGCACCCTTTGTTATCCTCTCCTTCCTGGCACTGCCTGTGATTCCCGAGCTCAGGCTGACCGATTTAGGCCTAGTGGACGTCAATGAGTTTAGATTGATTAAGTAGAACGCTCCGCATAACCCGCCCCAAAGCTGTGCCAGCCCTGCCCTTCTTCCCGAACCGGGTTCTGACAGCCAAACCGGATTCAAAAAACGACCGCTCTTTGGGATCGGTGTTGACGCAGTTGTTAAGCACAGTTTATCTCCATTGAACATCATTCATCTATCTTTAAGCGTACTAAACATGTCCTCGATACTCTCAATCTCATGTGAATCGAGATAACTTTGCTCTTTCCATGAGTCATAATGTTCATCAGCATAAGCTTGCTCGCGCTCGGCACATTCCTCAGCTTGTTCCAAAATACTACCTAGTGTGGCGCTGACATCAATTTCGTATTTATCTGCCATATTTGACAGGTCATTAGCAAGTGTTTCCAAAAGAGTCGAATTGTCAATATCACTACACTCATCCCAAATTTGGTGATCTAGATAGTGGTTAAATGCCGCTTTGATGTTATTCCTATCATCATCAGTCCACCAATAGTGGGAAGAAAACTCCATTGCCTCATCAATATACTTAAGATTTTCAAGTGTAGATACTTTTTGCAGCCCATATGACATTAAGATGCGCATCTTGTCCATCAGTTCTTGTTGTAGTTTGTAATCCAGATTTGTAGCTAAATCAATTGCTGCAATTAATTGTTTTAGTCCCTGAAAGTCAAATTCCCAATCATATTCGTCTTCATCGTTTGTCAGACAATCAATTGTATTATCAACGGCTTCGATACATAATTCTAGGAGCCGAGATTCTCCAAGTGCTTCATAAATCTCGATAATAATGCGAGCTCTATCAATACGACCAGTATCTATATAATATACAGTGCTGATACCTCCATGGTGTTCAATAAGCAGAACATCGTTTTTCAGGGTTCTCTCAATGGCATCAATCAGCAGTTCTGAATCTATATGAAGGGGGCTTTCAGATTTAGACTGGTATAGTTCTCTGCTCAGATGCCAAAGATTGTAAACTTGCTTGAAACACACAGCAGATAAGAGTAAGTTATCCACATAAGCAGACTCATGTGAAAGTTTAAATTCTAGAAAGTCTTTCACCGACGGATTATGGAATTCAACAATATTTCGTCGTTTAGTAGCTGTGAAAGCACCTTCCAATTCTTTAAGAGCGAACATGAAATCCTTGGGACTCGCTTGAAGATTGTAGCGTTTGATGTGGATGTCCTGTAAAGCAGAAAAGGCTTCTCTAAGAACTTCAATATGGATGCTTGGAGCAAGCGAGTAAAGTGCAAGGAGGAGAATCTGTGATGAAGGCTCAATTTGATTTTCAAATGCATGTGACCATAGTATCTCTGGATGATCAAGAGTCTTTCGGAAAAACCCCTGATATTGTTCAGCAGAAACACCGTGTATATGCTGTAGACTTGCCATCCATTCGATTATTCTTGGACTGAAGTTGTGGTGACGTATAATCTCTAAGTAGAACTTGTTTGCAAGTAGAACATCTATATAAGGTCTTGGTAGCTGACTGAAATATATGTGATTATACAGAATTTTAGCTTTTTCTTTCCGCGTATAATCTGATAGTGTTAGTATGTATTTTGCCGATTCAAGACCACTGGCTGCTAATTTTTCATATTTCAGGTTGGCACTTTGGAGTATATATTCTCTTGTCGTCATTATCAGCCGAGCATTTTTATGCGAATGAATTAGGTCAATGAACTCGATAAGCGCTGCATCTTCGTTTTTGCCAAATCTATCATGTAACATAGTCTGACCTAAGAAATCATCGTAGTAGAAGATTTGCTTCTGATCGGGATGGTAAAGATCGAAAGCTTCCTTAATGTTCTCAGTAACTTGGATTGGTGAGTAACCCTTTTCCAAGTGCACATACAGGAGTATTTCGGCAAGCGTTGTTTTGCCAATACCAGGTATGCCTGATATCACGAGGAAGTTGTTATTGTCCAACAATTTAAGTGCCGCACGAAGGCTATTAGTTTGTACATAAAGAGGGAGTTTTCTGATTATCTTCTCTATTTTGAAATCGGATTGAACCAGTACCGCGTTCTTCAATACACGATTCAAAACTGCCGTACTAGTAAGCCATAACTTGAAATGCTGTGTCTCAATATTTTGAAACTTGGAGAGCAGATTATTAACGTCATTTTGCCCAAATATATCTGCTGGAGTTTGAATAAATGGATTAAGTGCCTGTTGTATCGCTGATTTATTAAGAGGTGTCAGAGGTACTGAAGTCACAAGTATATACCGAAGTGGGGACAGTTGCTGTATTTTAGGGAGCTCTTTTTGTTTCAAGTCACGTAAAAGAGCTTTAAAGCCAGACTCAATGTAATGTTTGCATTGAATTATCGCATGTTGGTTTTTGAGTGGAGAATAACGGAGGTCAATTCCTTGGTCTTTTCCTTCTTTGAACGATTCAATATGAACTCCCCACTCTTCTTGAAGAAGATCACGCGTTAATTCTTCAAAATCCAGACTCGATAATGTACGGAAATCATATGTACTCATGTGACTAGGGAATTCCTATTATGCAACACTGTTTGAATATCGATGCTCATTTTTGTCACTGTGCCTAACATCTATTTTTACACCTGTTTTCTATACTTATCCTAAAGGCATGCACTGTATGACGAGGCACAGCGAAGTGCAGGATTCTCACTTCTGCCTGGTGGCCCATAATGGCGAAGCGTCGAAAGCTTCTCCTTTGAGTTTGGCTGCTAGGTTTTTCTCTAGTTCCCCTACGGGCACCCGAATTTGTGCCAGGCTGTCCCTTTCCCGAATGGTAACCTGCTTATCTTCCAGAGACTCAAAATCTATGGTAACGCAGAACGGGGTGCCGATTTCGTCCTGACGCCTGTATCTCCGACCTATGCTTTGGGAATCATCGTAATCGGTCACGAAATTCGGACACAGTTTGTTGAAAACCTCTTTAGCCAGAGGGGTTAACTTCTCATTCCTGCTTAAGGGCAAAACAGCTACTTTGATGGGAGCCAGAGAATGGTGCAGGTGTAGAACTGTCCTCTTTTCTCCTTCGACTTCTTCTTCATCATAGGCATCAATGAGGAAAGCCAGGACGGAGCGGTCTACGCCTGCCGAAGGCTCAATGACGTAGGGAACGTACTTTTCACCAGCCTCAGCATCGTAGTAACCGAGCTCTTTGCCACTGCATTTGGCATGCTGAGCAAGGTCGAAATCGCCCCTGTTAGCGATACCCTCCAGCTCCGACCAGCCCATAGGGAAGAGATACTCGATGTCATAGCAGTCCCTGGCATAGTGGGCGAGTTCATCTTTGCCATGCTGACGCAGGCGAAGATTTTCCTTCCTGATACCCAGTTTGACATACCAGTCAAATCTCTCCTTGACCCAGTAATCAAGCCATTTTTCATCAGTCCCGGGCTTAACGAAATACTCCAGCTCCATGTGCTCAAACTCTCTGGTCCTGAAGATGAAATTGCCCGGGGTGATTTCATTGCGGAAGGACTTGCCTATCTGGGCGATGCCCAAAGGCAACTTTTTTCGGGAAGTGGTGATTACATTATCAAAGTTAACGAATATACCCTGGGCAGTTTCGGGGCGGAGGTAGATTGTGCTTGCCTCCTCCTCCACAGGACCCATAAAAGTCTTAAACATCAGGTTGAACATGCGCGGCTCGGTCAACTCACCACCACATTCGGGGCATCTCTTGCCCTCTATTTCGGTAGCGCGCCACCTCAGGTGACAGGACTTGCACTCCACAAGAGGGTCTGTGAAGCTATCAATGTGGCCGCTAGCGGCCCAGACTCCCGGGTGCATCATTATAGATGTGTCCAAACCTACTACATCGTCCCGCCCCTGGACCACCGCCTTCCACCAGGCCTCTTTAACATTGCGCTTAAGCTCCACCCCCATCGGGCCGTAATCCCAGCAGCTAGCCAAACCACCATATATTTCGCTGCTGGGGAAAATAAGCCCCCTCCGCTTACACAGAGAAACGATTTTATCCATATCCACTTTAGCAGGCATATTCAGGTCTCCTTTGAGTTCCTTAGCTTACCAGCTTTATTCACAGGCGTCAAAGGGGTATCATCGTTCAATACCCGAATGACATTTCCTTTCTGTCGTTGCGAGGCTGGCGAAGCCAGCCGAAGCAATCTCGATGGGGCTAATAGATTGCCGCGCTCCCGCCTGCCAAGCCTTGGCGGGCAGGTCGCTCGCAATGACGAAAAAAAGAGGGGCTCGCAATGACATGGGAGGTGACTGCCAATATTACAAACATATGAAGTATCACCTACCTATCTGAATCGGGTCAAGGAGACGACAAGAAACTGAGAACTCAGGGCAGCAAAGGAAAACGGGCTCTGGAGGAGAGCGAGTTGCTGAACAACCTCTTATTTAGCTTTTGCTCTGGCAGTTTTCAGAGCCGCAAAGCTCAGGTTATCTTCCTTCAAGCTAATAGCTATGGTATCTCCTTCCTTGAACTCGCCCTGCAATATCTTTGTTGATATAGGATTCTCTACATACCTCTGAATAGCCCGACGTAAGGGGCGAGCTCCGTATACAGGGTCATAGCCTTTCTGAGCTAACCAAGCTTTGGCCTCTTCATTCACTTCAAGCTTAATCTTACGCTCAGCCAACCTCCGTTCTACCTCACGGATAAGTAAAACAACTATGCTCTTCAAGTGCTCTTCAGTTAGAGGATGGAATATAATGACATCGTCTATCCTGTTGAGTAGCTCGGGGCGGAAGGTCCGCTTTAAGGCGCTCTCTACAGCACCTCTCATTCTTTGCTCGTCGCTTTCCTCTGTGCGGGAAAAACCAATTCCCCCGCGTTGGAATTCCTCGGTGCCCAGGTTACTGGTCATGATTACCACTGTGTTTTTGAAATCCACAGTTCTGCCGTGTCCATCGGTGAGCCTGCCATCCTCCAGCAACTGTAATAATATGTTGAAGACGTCAGGGTGAGCTTTTTCTACCTCGTCGAACAAGATGACCCGATAGGGGCGACGCCGTACCGCCTCGGTCAATTGGCCTCCCTGCTCATAGCCCACATACCCCGGTGGTGACCCGATAAGACGGGATACAGTGTGCTTTTCCATATATTCCGACATATCCAGTCTTATCATAGTATCTTCGTCGTCGAAGAGAAACTCGGCTAAAGCACGAGCCAGCTCGGTTTTCCCCACGCCAGTAGGGCCAAGGAAGATGAAGCTGCCAATAGGACGTTTGGGGTCCTTGAGGCCGGCTCGGCCTCGCTTGATAGCTTCGGAAATGGCGGCCACTGCCTCTTCCTGGTCCACTATCCTCTGGTGAATCCTTTCTTCCATGTGGACCAATTTATCAGTCTCCGTTTCCATCATCCGGGAAACGGGTATGCCAGTCCACTGGGCAACCAGTCCAGCGATATCCTCCTCATCCACGGTACTGTCAATTTTCTTCTCCTTTTGCCATTGCAATTTGGCTTGGTCGTACTCTTGCTCCAAGTGCAACCTCTCCGCCTTTAATTCGGCAGCTTTTTGGTAGTCCTGCCGCTGGGAAGCAGCCTCCTCCTCGTCACGCAGGTGTTTTATTTTCCGGTCCAAAGTCTTAACTTCCTCGGGAGCGCTTTCCATATCAAGACGTAGCTTGCTGGCTGCTTCGTCGATCAAATCAATTGCCTTGTCGGGCAAGAATCTATCGGATATATATCTCTGGCTCAGCTTGGCAGCAGCTACCAAGGCGGAATCCTCGATCTTTATTTTGTGATGAGCTTCATATCGAGGACGAAGCCCTCGAAGCATCTCTATGGTGGCTTCCACACTAGGTTCATCGAGATAAACAGGGCTGAAACGTCTCTCCAGAGCTTTATCCTTTTCAATACGCTTCCTATACTCATCGAGTGTAGTAGCCCCGATACATTGAATCTCACCACGAGCCAGTGCTGGCTTCAGCATATTACTGGCGTCAATTGCTCCTTCGGCAGCCCCAGCTCCGACCACGGTGTGAAGCTCATCAATGAACATAATAACTTCGCCGGCCGCCTGCCGGACTTCATCTAGAACTGCCTTCAACCTTTCCTCAAACTCCCCACGGAATTTGCTCCCCGCTACCAGTGCTCCCATGTCTAAAGCCACTACCTTTTTCCCTTTCAGGGAATCGGGAACATCTTCAGCAGCAATCTTCTGAGCTAATCCCTCAGCAATGGCCGTCTTGCCCACACCGGCATCGCCAATAATTACGGGATTGTTCTTGGTGCGTCGAGAAAGTATTTGTATCACACGTTTGATTTCACTTTCCCTCCCGATCACCGGGTCAAGTTTGCCCTGACGAGCTAACTCCGTGAGGTCATGCCCGTATTTTTCCAGGGAGCGGTATTTGCTTTCCGCTTGACGGTCGGTAACTCGATGTCCGCCACGGATTTTCTGCAAGGCTTGATAAATCTTTTCCTGATTAACACCAGATTCAGCTAGAATTGTTGCGGCTTCACCTCTGGTTTCCCCGGCAATAGCAATGAACAAATGCTCAGTACTGACAAACTCATCCTTGAGCCTGTCGGCCTCCTTGTTAGCATTTTCGAGAAGAGCAGCAATTCGCGGGGTAGCATAAATTTGCGTTGCTTCATAAGCCATCTTGGGAAAACTCTCAAGAGTTGCTCCTAGCCGCTTTTTTACCACATCAATATCTACACCTAGCATCTGCAATATGTCTCTGGTTACCCCCTGTTCCTGCTCCAGCAAAGCCAGCAGGACATGCTCCACATCCCACTGGTTATGGCGATAGCGACGAACTAGCTCCTGTGAGGCTGCTAAAACCTCTTGCGCCTGTTCAGTAAATCTCTCTGGTCTCAACTTTCTATACCTCCTAATTGTCTACTTTGTCACCCTGAGCGATAGCGAAGGGTCTAGATTCTTCGCTTTGCTCAGAATGACAGATGAGTGGTTAAATGCTTTCTATACCTCCTTCCATTCTGCGTCTTCTATGATGTCCTCTATCATGTTTTCCATTTCAGTTTCACCAATCATCTTGACTTTCCTCTCCATTTCCTCAAGTTGGCGTTGCATCTCTTTCATCCTTTGCATCAACCTCAACACCACCTCCACTCCAGCCAAATTAACGCCACAATCGCTCATCAGCGCCTTAATATAGCGCAACCGGTCAATGTCTTCCTCCGAATAGAGGCGAATATTGCCACTTGAGCGCTCGGGCTGTACCAGCCCCAGCCTTTCGTAATAACGCAATGTGTGAGCCTCTATACCTATCATCCTGGCGGCTACGCTTATTACGTATCTTGGTTTAGATTCCCAGTCTACCATCGTGGTACCTCGCTTTATGTGGGTCGCAGAGACCGCAATTTCTCAAATAATTTTCTTTCCTCCTCGGTCAAACTGGTGGGCAGGACCACTTTTACCTTAGCAAACATGTTACCATAATCTGAATTGCCTAACTTTGACATGCCCTTCCCAGCCATGCGGAAAACCTTGCCATTTTGAGTCTCCGGTGGAATTTTAAGAGATAGATTGCCATTCAAAGTGGGCAATCTGACCTCCCCACCCAGCATGGCGGTGGCTAAAGGTACTGAGACCTCAGTGTAAAGGTCATCTCCTTTGCGTTCAAAAAGCTTATGAGGCAGAGCTTTCACTATAAGATAAAGGTCACCTTTGTTACCTTTAGCACGGCCAGGGCCGCCTTCCCCGGCTATACGAATTCTCGAGCCATCTCTAACTCCCACGGGAATCTTAACCTCCAGGCGCTTGGGAATTACTTTCCCACCAGTACCATTGCAAATAGTACAGACTCGATTGCCCACCCTGCCTGTGCCACCACAAGCTGTACAGGGCTCTGCGGTCTGGAGCCGTATAACACGCGTAGAGCCATGGTAAGCTTCCTCAAGGCTTACCTCGATGGGGGACTCTATATCCTGACCACGTTGTGGCCCACGCTTCATCCTGGAACCTATACCAGAATCGCCGAACAAGCTCGAGAAAATATCGCCGAGGCCGCTCAGGTCACCATATTCGAAAGTTGTGCCGCCTTGGCCAAAATCCCACCGAACTCTCTCCTGTCCCCCAGCTTTAGCAAATTGGTCAGCATATTCCCATTGTTCACCAAATTGGTCATACTTCTTTCGCTTCTCAGGATTGGAAAGGACTTCATAAGCCGCATTTATCTCCTTAAACTTAGCCTCAGCCGATTTGTCGTTGGGATTGAGGTCGGGATGATGCTTGCGAGCCAAACGGCGGTAGGCCTGCTTTATTTCCTTCTCCGAAGCATTCCTACTTACACCTAGAATCTGGTAATAGTCCTTGCCTGCCATCTCTCTCCTAATGATTTTCCGCTAATTATAGAATTGTTTAAAATTTTTGTCAAATATTTTCAATAGCTTTCGAGAAAATTTGACAAAATTATTTAACTTTCTTATAATATTGCCTGAACTGAGAGTGGGGCTCAGTAACAAACTAACTCTGACTATACCCAAAGCCGAAGAGGTAAAGCTCAAAGCAATTAAAGTCAAGGCTAAAGAGAAGAAATGACTATTGCAGGGCCCCGCTCTCAGACTTCAACAAAGCGATAAACTGTCTTAAAATCCTCGCGGTAGCCCCCCAGATGATATGCCCTTCATATTCGTAACTATAAGAATTCTGCTTGAAATTGGCTTCATCCATCAAAAATGACAGGGGCACAGAAAAGGCTCCCTTGACTTCTCTACCATTGGTCCTCAAAGAGTGAGGATGGGGTATGAAGGCAACAAAAGGCGAAATAACATAGTTAGTGGTAAAGGTCAGGCTATCGTCAAGCTCTCCTAAAATTTCAATATCTTTAGCCTCTAAACCTATCTCTTCTTCACTCTCTCTGAGGGCAGTTTGGAGTAAGCTGGAATCAGATGGCTCCCGGGTTCCGCCGGGAAAGCAGACCTGCCCTTTGTGAAAGACTACCTCATCGCTCCTTTCAGTAAACAGGACATGATATTGCCCTTGGTTGTAAAAAATAGGCATGAGCACTGCCGAAGCTTTAAGGTTTGCGTCGGTGATTTTTTCTTTCTTGCGATGACGCAGGATTTTTTTAATCTGCTGTTTCACGGCTTTGTGATTATACCACTTCCTAAGGCGTCAAATATTTACAAGTTCAATAGCTAAAAGTTGTCAGCACAACCATTTAAGAGTTATACTTGAAGGTTATGGCGATAAAACAAGATTACTATGAAGTGCTGGGAGTGCCTCGAAACGCCACTGACGAGGAAATCAAGAGGGCGTTTCGCAAACTAGCTTTCCAGTGCCATCCTGACCGCAATAAAGAGCCAGGAGCCGAGGAGAAATTCAAGGAAATAAACGAGGCCTACCAGGTCCTTTCTGACCCTGAGAAAAGGAACCGGTATGACCGCTATGGCCGAGTAGACGTTGAGGGAGGCTTTCCCGATTTTGGCTTTGGTGGACTGGGAGATATTTTTGAATCCTTCTGGGATGGTTTTGGCACCCTTTTTGGGCAGACTGCTCAGCGTGTTCCCCAGAAGGGGGACAGCTTACAAAGTCACTTCACCCTTTCCTTTGAGGAGGCGGTATTCGGCTGTAGTAAAGAAGTTGAAATACCACGCATCGAGTTCTGCCCTTCCTGCCATGGCACTGGCAGCGCGCCGGGGACAAATCCCGAGACCTGTCCTGATTGTCGCGGCACAGGGCAAGTGAGGAGAGTTCAGCAAAGTATTTTTGGACGCTACACCAGTACCACTACCTGCTCTCGCTGTAGAGGTAGAGGCACCGTAATAAGCAATCCTTGTTCTCAATGCCAGGGAAAGGGAAGAATAAAGGTGAAGCGCAAAATAAAGGTTACAATCCCGGCTGGTGTGGATGAGGGGTATCGATTACGCTTGGATGGAGAGGGGAGCGCTGGCGTATATGGAGGCCCCCCCGGCGACCTCTATGTCACCCTTTCAGTAAAGCCACATAATTTATTCCACAGAGATGGCAGTGACATTCTTTACGAGTTATCCATCAATTTTGCCCAAGCAGCTTTGGGCGATGAGGTAAGAGTGCCATCTTTAGATGGAAAGCTAGATTTAAAAATACCGCCGGGAACTCAAAATGGGAAAACCTTTCGCTTTAAAGGCAAGGGAATCCCTTATATTGATGGCAGGGGCAAAGGAGACTTGCTCGTCAAGGTAGTCATAATAACTCCACAACACCTGGATAAAAACCAGCGTCGTCTTTTTGAAGAATTGGCTAAGGTACTACCCCGGACTGAACCGCCTCCAGACGTCTAAACTACCCACGAAAATCTTGCGATTTTCGTGGGGACCCTATTAACTTAGAAGGGAATTTAGCCTGGATTCCAAAAAGGTTCTACGTCTTTTTAAGGTTAGTTTACTCAGGAGAGCAGTGATGGCTTGCTGCTAGTTTCCTGGACTCAAACAATGCTTGGCTTGGGGACAAGCTTTCAAAAAGAATCCCATAAATAAGGTTGATAATGGGTAATTTAAGCCCTTGGTTTTTTGCCAAGCGGTGGGCTGCCGCAGTGGTAGCGACTCCTTCGGCGACGTGTGGCATAGAGGCAGATATTTCGGATAAAGCGCGACCCTTAGCCAGTTCATAGCCAACATAATGATTGCGGCTCAAAGTACTAGAGCAAGTAGCTATCAGGTCGCCTAAACCGGCTAGACCATAAAAAGTGCCAGCCCTGGCCCCCAAAGTTACTCCCAAGGAAACAACCTCGGCCCATCCCCAAGTAATAAAAGCCCCCTTAGCATTATCGCCTAAGCTTAATCCATCTATCATGCCTGCACCCAGAGCTATAATGTTTTTCAGAGCCCCGCCTAATTCAACCCCGATAACATCATCGCTAGTAGATAGAAAGAATTTAGGCGACTCCATCAGTTTCCGCGTTTTTTCCGCTAAAGCTATATCCTGAGCGGCAATGACCGAAGCAGCAGGAAGGCTTTGAGCAATTTCCCCGGCCAGATTAGGACCAGAGAGGACACAAATTTGTCCTCTTAAGGAAGGTGCAATCTCTTCTGCCAGCACTTGCGACATCCTCTTACCACTATTTACTTCCAATCCTTTGGCGGCGCTCATCAATAGCATCGAATCCGTGAGATAATCCTTGGCTTGACTGACATTTTCTCTCAACCTCTGAGAGGGAACAACCCAGATTACCAGGTCAGCCCCGCTTAAGGCTTCCCCAATATGACTGGTAGAGGAATAACTACGCCGTCCTTGGTTTAATTCTTCGGCCTCAGCCTCGCTCCGCGTCCACAGTTTTACCGCTGCCCCTTTATCACTCAGCAAAACGCCTAGAGTATTGCCCCAAGAGGTATTGCCTATGATAGTAACTTTAGGGCATGGTCTCTCGTGCTTTTTCACCATAATCGGCGCTCTGTGCCTTGTCTTAAGCGCTTTATATTGTCCTGGTGTTGGTAGACGAGCAGTGCGATAACCACTGCCCCGTAAGCCAAGTAGATGAGAGGGAAATTGTACAAGATGGTTAAGGGTATCATTAAGCACAAAGCAGCTAAGGCTCCAAGAATAGAACCCAGGGACATGTGCCGACTGCGCAATGCTGCTATAGCTACAATTTGGGCACCAAATATGCCCGCGGGAGGGTAAATAGCCAACAATGTGCCAAAATAGGCAGTTACCCCCCTACCTCCTTTAAACTTAGCAAATACGGGCCAGTTATGTCCTGCTATCGCGGCCAAGCCAGCTACAACTTGGGCTACCTGCTGCCAATAAACGGACACGCCACCAATGGTGAAGATACCGCTGCTGCCACCTATAATTACCGCGGCTAGCATGACTGCCACAGCAGCCTTAACCACATCAAGAACCAGAGTTAAAACGCCAAGCTTGGTCCCTATAGTTCTCATCACATTAGTGGCGCCAGTCTTGCCACTTCCATATTCCCTGATATCAACGCCACCTTTCAGTTTGCCTATTATCAGACCAAAGGGAATGGAACCCAGGAGATAAGCAATGGCTACTACGGCCACGAACTCAGCTATCATCATGCTCTCACCTCCATTTTTTTATGGGTTTTGCGGGCGGCCCTGGTGAAAATTAACTTCAAAGGAACGCCACGAAAACCAAAGCCCTGGCGGAGCTTATTTTCCAAGTAGCGTTGATAGGAAAAATGAACCAGCTTAGGATCGTTAACCACGAGAACAAAAGTTGCTGGTTGAGATTCATCTTGATAGGCTCGAACAATGTGCAACAGTCTAGAACCTGTGCGGGGTGGGGAATGGCTACTTACTGCCTGTTTAACTAACTCATTAACTTCTGATTGAGGCAACCGTTTTTGCCTCTCCTGCCAGATTTCCCAGGCTTGGGGTAGAATCCTGTTTATCCCCTGCCCTAGTTTGGCAGAGATGTAAAAGATAGGTGTGTAGGAGGCAAATCTAAGTCTTCGCTCCACGCTTTGTTTAAATCTCTGTCTTTGCTCCTGGGGAATAAGGTCCCATTTGTTGACCAATAATATTATACCCTTTCCAACCTCAATAGTATAGCCCGCGATATGCATATCTTGGGCAGTAATAAATTCAGAGGCATCGATTAGCAGTAAGACAACATCACAGCGGTTGATAGCTTGAAGGGCGCGAAGCAAACTATAATAATCCACTCCAGCATCGACCCTTCCACGCCGTTTAATTCCGGCGGTGTCGACAAGTAAGATTTCCTTATCACCCCACCGAATTATAGCATCAAGCGAGTCGCGAGTTGTCCCCGGAGACTCATGGACAATGGCTCTTTCATCGCCTAGCAATGCATTCAACAAAGTTGACTTGCCTACATTAGGTCGCCCAACGATGGCTAATTTAGCTTCTCCTGGCTCGGCAATACTGACAGGCTGTGAGGGCAAAGAAGCTAACACAGCATCCATTAACTCGTCTATCCCGCGATTATGGTGAGCACTGATAGCTATAGGCTCACCCATGCCCAAGTGATAGAAGTCAGCCACCTGATTTACTTGTTTGCTAGAATCTACCTTGTTTACCGCTAGTATAATAGGCTTATTGGCGGCGCGCAGTACATCAGTAATTTCCTCATCAGCAGCAATAGCTCCATCTTTGACATCTACCAGAAAGATGATGACATCTGCCTGGGCAATAGCTGCTTCGACCTGCTGCTTTACCTTTTGCTCCAAAGACTCTTGTGGCTTTGCTTGCCAGCCGCCAGTATCAATCACAGTCAACTCCCGCCCCTGCCAGGAAACAAAAGCAAAAACGCGATCCCGGGTGGTTCCTGGTAAATCAGCAACCACAGCTATCCGCCTGCCCGACAGACGGTTAAGCAAGGTGGACTTGCCCACGTTGGTTCTACCCACAATAGCTACAATAGGCCTGGTCATTTGCCTGATACCCTCGGATTTGACAGCAGCTTCAGCAGTAATGCCTTTTGCAGATGAAGCCTGTTTTCTGCCTGGTCGAATACTACTGACCTGGGGTCATCTAGTAACCCGGCGGAAACTTCCTCGCCACGGTGGGCCGGCAAGGGATGCATGAACAAAACATCGCCTTTAGCCAAGCTTAATAATTTATTATCCACCTGATAACCTGAAAAGGCACGACGGCGTTTCTTTGCCTCAGCCTCCTGGCCCATGCTAACCCACACATCAGTATATATTATATCAGCATCTTTGGCTGCCTCATAAGGGTCGTTGGTTAGCTGAATCTGGCTGCCACTACGAGCAGCAAATTTTTTACCTTGATTCAGCATCGTCCCTTTAATTTCATAGCCTGGTGGAGAGGCGAAGTGGAAATTCATGCCCACTAGACAGGCAGAGAGAAGCAAGCTATTGGCCACATTATTGCCATCGCCAATGAATGCTAAAGTCAAGCCAGGAAGCCTCCCTTTCTTTTCGTAGATGGTGAGAAGGTCGGAAAGAGCCTGGCAGGGATGTTCCAGGTCGGAAAGGGCATTAATTACAGGTACAGAAGAATGGCCAGCGAGAATGTGCAAAGTTTCCTGGGAAAATGTACGAGCGGCAATGCCGTCCACATAGCGGCTGAGCACTCGAGCTATATCAGCCGCTGGCTCCCGCTTGCCCAAGCCTACCTCTTCTGGAGATAAGTAGATGCTGTGTCCGCCCAGTTGATACATAGCCATCTCGAAACTGACCCTGGTTCGCAAAGAAGGC
Organism: uncultured Dehalococcoidales bacterium; assembly: GCA_964586515.1. GTDB lineage: Bacteria > Chloroflexota > Dehalococcoidia > GIF9 > AB-539-J10 > RBG-13-51-36. Next base: position 34,924 of record CAZPGJ010000002.1, on the reverse strand, counting down.
TTTTCAAAGAGGAGAGCTAAGGCTTTCCCCGAAAGGAGATGCGATGCCCCCGCTTGTTTCATACGCCAGGCTTGCTCTACAAGGTGTTCAATTTCCTTATGGTCAAGGTCGGCTATTGAGAGCAAATCTTTTTTCATCTTTCGTCTCTCTTGATACTACTTTAACGTATCACGTTTGTCAATTAATAGAACACACCTTTACAACAAGCTCCAGAGTTGTTACTGAGGATGGTAAACCACTTGAACTGTATTATAATGAGCCAGATGACCAACGGTTTGTCGTTAAGTTAAATTTTAGTATGTCAGGGCAAAATATGGAGATAAAGGTGAAATGTTATTCGGGCTATGTCTATGCTGAAGAACCACGGTCTTTTGTCTGGCAAGAAAAGGAACTGGAAATAAAGTCAGTAGAAAAGGCCTGGCTAGAACCCGGCAAAAGGCTATTCAGAGTTATTACTGAGGATGGCAAACTATTTGAACTGTGTTACAATGAAACAGATGACCGATGGTCTGCTGTTGAATTGCCGGGGTCAATAGTTGAAGGCAAAATACAGAATGCAAGTTGAAAAATGCAAAGTGAAAGGAAAGATTTGTCGGAGCGTTTATTAGACTTTGCAGCAAGTGGCATTAAATTGACAGTTAAACTTAATAGAAGTGCGGTAGGAAGATATATAGCAAACCAACTCATGCGAGCTAGTGCGTCTGCCGGGGCGAATTATGAAGAAGCATGTGGGGCAGAAAGCAGAGCAGATTTCATACATAAGATGCAACTTGTGTTGAAGGAATCACGAGAGTCATTATATTGGCTTAAGCTAGCGGAGAGAGCTGAGCTAGCTCCAGCTAATGATTTGCAACCATCACTGAATAGAGCTAATGAATTGATCAAAATTGTTGCAAAATCTGTAATAACCGCCAAAGGAAGGGAGAAATAATTTTGACTTCTGCAACTTGCAATCTTCATTTTGCACTGTTGTATTCATGTCACGCTTTGCTTACCCATTGGGAAATCAGCTTTGGCGAATTTGTGAATGCAAATTGATGCTTTAAGGAGAACTCATGAAAGAGATTTTTGAAATTTTGGAACAGAATGCCCGGGCAACTCCGGAACAGATTGCCACCATGGTGGATAAACCTGTCAGTGAGGTAGAAAAAATCATTAAGCAGGCTGAGAAAGATGGGACTATTCTGAAATATAAAGCTATAATAAACTGGCCTAAATTAGGCAAGGAAGATATACAGGCTTTAATCGAAGTCAGAGTAACACCACAACGTGATGTCGGCTTCGATGCCATTGCCGAGCGTATCTATCAATTCCCTGAAGTCTATTCTGCTTATGTAGTTTCTGGTACCTATGACCTAGCCATAATGGTGAAAGGCAAAAATATGCAGGAAATCTCCAGTTTTGTCACGGAGAAACTAGCTCCTCTAGAGAGGGTGCAAAGCACCGTCACCCATTTCCTCCTCAAACGATATAAGGAGAGCGGGGAAACCTTTCACCTTCCTAAGGAAATCAATAGACGTTTACCAATAACGCCATAACATGTCAAGCACAAAGTCCGCTGCAACCGAAGCCCGGGATAGCCTGATTTCACAAAAGGTGGCTACCCTTCCCCCATCAGGCATCAGGAAGTTCTTCGACCTGCTTTCCTCTTTGGAAGACGTTATCTCACTGGGTATCGGTGAGCCTGATTTCGTTACTCCCTGGCATATCAGGGAGGCAGGCACATATTCTCTGGAAAAAGGCTATACCATGTATACCTCGAACTCCGGCATGCCGGAACTACGCCAGGAATTAGCCCGCTATCTGGAGCTTCATTATGGGGTGAGCTATCATCCTGAGCACGAAATTCTTATTACTACAGGAAGTAGTGAAGGATTAGACCTTGCTTTAAGAGCAATTATCAATCCCGGTGACGAGGTCATAATTCCCAACCCTTGCTATGTGGCTTATCCTGCCGACATCATTCTGGCTGGCGGCGTGCCCATTATTGTTCCCACAAACGAAGAAAACAACTTCGTAATCAGGGCAACCGATATCGAAGCCAGAATCACGAAACGGACGAAGGTTATTTTGATAGGTTACCCAGCAAATCCCACTGGCGCAGTCATGTCCAAAAAAGAGGCTGACGCTATTGCCGAGCTGGCTAAAAAGCATGACTTACTGGTAATATCGGATGAGATATATGCCCGTTTAGTTTATGGAGTGGAGCATATTTGTTTTCCCAGCCTTCCCGGGATGAAGGAGCGTACCATCTTGATTAGCGGATTTTCCAAATCTCATGCCATGACTGGTTGGCGCATCGGCTATGTGGCAGCCGACCGCCGTTTCATTCAAGCCCTGACAAAAATCCATCAATACACCATGCTCTGTGCCCCAACGATGGCGCAGATGGCAGCCATCGAGGCCCTCAGAAACGGTGAGAGCGAGGTCGAAAAGATGGTTCAAGAATACAACAGACGCCGTCGCTTCATGGTTAAAAGATTGAATGATATTGGTTTACCCTGTTTCGAGCCCAAGGGCGCTTTCTATGCCTTTCCCTCTATAAAAGCTACCGGAATGAATTCGGAAGAGTTTTCCGAAAAGCTGCTATTGGGAGAAAAAGTTGCTGTGGTCCCGGGCACTGCTTTCGGACCATGCGGTGAAGGTTTTGTCCGCTGCTGCTATGCTACTTCGTTACCTGATATCGAGGAAGCACTGAGAAGAATGGACAGGTTTATAAGAAAAAGTAGGCTAACCACAGCATAAGAGACAAATTATAAACAAGTTTGAGTTTTATCCATTTCTTCCCAAAGGTGCACCAGTTTGCTACCTGGGCATGACAGGAGCTCTCGGTGGTGACCTCATTAGCAAAGGGAACAAGGACTCTACGTGAATTTTCTCAGGAGGTAAACTAGTTATGGTTGTAGAAAAGGAAAAAAAGACGATAAACCGGCTGAAATCAATGTACCCGCTCAGAGCTAAGGTAAATGAAACATATCTAAAGAGTGTTGAAGCTATACAAGCGGGCAAACCCGCTGTCTGGGGTATGCTCAATTTTTACTATGGTGACCCCATCTTAAAAGCCATGGATATAGAAGTGGTCTATCCCGAAAACTATGGCGCCATTGCCGCGGCTACAGGAGTTGCCCAACAATATCTGGACCGAGCTAATGCCGAGGGCTTTCCTACTCACCTTTGCGGTTACAGCCTGACCACCCTCGGTTATGCGTCCAGGATGATGAAAGAGTTGAATGGACAGATACCTGCGGAAGCGCCCTTCGGAGGAATGCCCAAGCCCCTATTCTTAATGTCCTCGGCTGCCATCTGCGATGCCAGGTACAAGTGGTTCCAGGCGCTGGGACGTTACATGGATGTCCCGGTATGGCCACTGGAAGCTCCTATCCCCGGCATCAAGGAATTCTTCATCGAGGGCTATTATGACAGAATGGTGAAACTGGGAGTCAAGCATCTGAGGGACTTTGTTGCTTTCGTGGAAGGCATGGTGGGCAAGAAGATGGACTGGGACAAACTGGATAAAACAGCGAACCTCATGATAGAGGTCAACCGCGTTTGGCATGAAGTCAACAAACTGCGCAAGACAAGGCCCTGCCCAATGCACAGCCGGGACTTCTGGAGCGCCATGCCCGCCGCCCTGTTCCTGGCTGGCGACCTCGAGGACTCACTGAAACTCTACCAGGATATGTATAAGGAGGTCAAAGATAGAGTCAATAGCCATGTCGGCGCCATCCCCGATGAAAAATACCGGCTGGTATTCGCTGAGCTCCCCCCCTGGCACAGCCTGGGCTTTTTCAACAAACTGGCTGAGAGGGGATGGAACTTCGTCATCGAGAGCTTCGGCTACCATCCACCTATACCCATTGACCTCAGCAAGGTCAGTGACCCACTGGAGCGCATCACCAAGTTCAGCCTCCAGTTCCTTGTCGGCTACTACGAAGATGCCCGGAAACAGAACGTGCTCGGCGGCACCTCCGCCTATCCTTACCTGAAGTATGCCAGGGAATGGAAGTGCGACGGGGCACTTCTTCATCCCCTTATCAGCTGCCGTAGCGCTTCTACCCACCTTCCATACGTCTCAGACATGCTCATGGAGAGACTGAAGGTGCCCTCACTGAGCATCGAAGGCGATATCATAGACCTCCGCCTGTTTAACCCGGAAGATGCTTTAGCCAAGGCAGAGCCATTCGAGGAAACCATGGAGCACTACAGAAAGATAAGGAAACAGGCAGGGTTCGACTGGTGAAATAATCCAGGACTTCCCCCGTATTTAATACGGGGTTAACAAGGAGGCAGCGATGTCAGACAAAAACAAAGGTCTCAGCAAAGCCCAGGAAATCTATTTAAATCGTTCACAGAGAGCCAGGGAGCTCAAGGCAGCAGGCAAAAAGATAATAGGCTATCCCTGTGTCTACGTCCCCCTGGAGATGCTTACTACCCTCGACCTTGTCCCCTACCAGACATGCGGCGATATAAAGGAACCGGTCACTGAAGCAGACAGGGCTTTGCCTGGTTCATTCTGTCCTATCATGCGCAACTGCCTCGATTGCGCTCTGAAGAACAAAAACGATTTCCTTGATGGCATGGTTACCATTCACTCCAGCGATCCCCAAGAAAAAACAGCTCGCGTCTGGGAATCTTATACCAACTACCCCTACTTCCACTTCATAGACATGCCCATTACAGTTCGTCCCGAGGCCCTGGAATACTTCAAAAGCCAGCTAAACGATTTCAGGAAGACTCTGGAGGCTTTCACCGGGAAGAAATTGTCCACAGACAAGCTTGAGGCAGCTATTAAATCCCATAACCAGCAGCGGGCTCTGGTGAGAGAACTATACGAGTTGACAAAGCCGTCCCCACCCCATATCTCGGGAACGGAAATGGTTCGGGTATTAAAAGCTCTGACGAGCCTGCCCGTAATTGAAGGAAATGACCTGCTAACTGATACTATAAGCGAAGTCAAAAACCGTACCGCTGGACCGCAAAAGAAATCAGCACGTCTCCTCATCTGGAGCAGCACCCTTGACGACACCGATATCATGCAAGTATTCGAAGCTAAGGCAAATGTGGTGATGAACGAAAGTTGTGGCGGTATCCGGGCTTACAGAGCCGGGGTGAAATTCACTGCTGACCCGCTGGAGGGGCTGGCCAACTACTATCTCAACGAAATCACCTGCGCCCGCACCTTCAGGCAGGCTACCCTCGGCGAGACCAGAAAGGACTATGCCAGAGACCTGCAAAGCCGTTTCGGCTATCTTAAAGGCATCATCAAAGAATGGAAAATCAACGGCGCCATAATGCTGCTCGTCAGGTATTGTGACCCCTTTGCCTTTGAAATGCCATCGCTCAAAGACTATTTCGACAGTCTCGGCATCCCCAGTACCTACATAGAATACGACTACACTACAGGAGCCCTGGCCCCACTGAGGACCAGAGTCGAAGCCTTCCTTGAGACAATCAGCCAATAGCGACCCACCAGGAGGTCTACTTGTACTTCACCGGTGTTGACATAGGTTCCACCATGACCAAGGTCGTGCTCATGGGCAAGAGCGGCAATTTACTTTCGTCCATCAAGGGCCCTACCGGTCCGGAGTATCGCCAGCTTGCCAACGAGGTTATGCGACAGGCATTGGAGCAAGCCAGCCTGCAGATTGATGACATCTCCTATATCGTAGCTACAGGCTATGGACGGCTCAACGTCCCTTTCGCAGACCGCCAGATAACAGAGCTTTCCTGCCATGCCAGAGGCGTCTCCAGCCTTTTTCCCAATGTCAGGACTGCCATTGATATAGGCGGCCAGGATGCCAAGTGTATGAAAATTGCTAACGGCAGGCTGACCAGCTTCGTTATGAACGACAAGTGCGCCGCTGGAACTGGCAGGTTCCTCGAAGTGACTGCGGCTACACTGGGTATCAGGCTGGAAGACATGGGGGACATTTCCCTGAAAGCCACTAAAAAAATCCAGATCAGCAACCTGTGCACTATCTTCGCCCAGCAAGAAGTGGTGGCTCTACTCTCCCGCGGGGAAAAGCTGGAGAACATCCTGGCCGGACTTCACGACGCCCTGGCCAGCCGCATAGCAGCGCTGGCGCGGCGGCTTGGGATAGAGCTTGATTTAGTGCTCACCGGCGGTGTGGCCAAGAACACCGGCATGGTTAGGGCAATTAAAGAAAACCTGGGCTGCGAAATCTTCATTCCCGAAGAGCCACTCCTCACCGGGGCGCTTGGCGCTGCCATCCTGGCCAAGGAAACCTACATGAAAGCAGCGGCAGCGGGTGAGACTCTGCCCACAAAGTCACGGCGGTTAGAAAAAGCCACCTTCTTCGGTTAGGAGCATCAATGAGTTGTTTTATGGGCATTGACATAGGCTCGGCATACAGCAAAGGAGTCATAATTAAAGACTTCGAGCTTGTTGCTTCACATATAATCATATCTGGAGCTAATTATCGAACATCTGCCGACGCCATAAGGACGGAGTTAATAAAAAAGGTCCACCTGACTCAGAATGATATAGCCAATACTGTTGCCACCGGTTCCGGTGCCGATAATGTCTATTTTGCCAGCCAGAAGGCAAGCGATATAGTCTGCACTGCCCGAGGCATAAACAACGTCTTCCCGCAAGCCAGGACTGTAATCGATGTAGCCGGTCAATCCACCAGGGTAATACGGCTAAATGAAGAAGGAATTGTGACCAACTTCACTGCCAGCGAGAAATGCGCCGCCGGCGGTGGCCGCTTTATTGAGGTCATCGCCAACGTGCTGCGCATAGATTTGAGCGATTTCGACTCACTTGCCGCCAAATCAAAGACCCCCATCACATTTGGTACGGGCTGCGCTGTCTTCGGCGAATCCGAAGCCATCACCAGAATAAGCGAAGGCATCCCCAAAGAGGACATCGCCGCTGGTGTTAACAAAGCCCTGGCCAGCAAGATTTCTTCATTGGTCAAGAAGCTTAAGCTGGAGGAGCCATGCGCCATCTGTGGCGGCGGTGCCCTCAATATCGCTCTCATCAAGACCATAGAAAGCGAATTGAACACCAACCTCCTGGTACCACCACACCCCCAGCTCGTTACCGCTCTGGGCGCCGCCATAATCGCTACCACATCAGCGACTTCGGAATCGAGCAAAAAGTAAGAACTGATAGGCTCTTCTGAGTCAAAGACTTTTTCCTGGGCAAACAGCAAATGTATTTCAAATACTTTGCGGGCTGCAGCGAAATGAGGGGTATTCTTCGGTTGAGGTTGATAGAAAATTCAGGAATCGCAGAAATTTAGTTGGCTTGGAGCATTCTTTAGGAGGCTCTTAATTCAACATATCCCTTCTGGTGGTCGTATCGCAATTCCAATGCTGAGAGTATGTCACGCCCCAACAGACAAGGAGTACGCAAAATTGAAGGGTTTGGCCTCTTCCATAAACACTGTCGTATCCGCTGAATACCTAACTCCACTCGATGAGCCAATGCCTGCCCAGCAGTATCGGTAAATACTAAAACTGCTTCCTCTATGTAGTAATCGCACTGCCCCCCCAATACCTGTTGTAGGGGAATAAGGGTTTTTGCGCATATAACGTTGCAAACCCAATGCATAACCGCCATTTAAACAAGTCCCATCTGCTCCAGTATCTATCAAAAAATCTACTTCGAAACCAATGTCGAAACGTGGTATATAACACAATACCTGCACTCTTGGTGCAGGTATTGTTATTAAGCCACCGAACGTGGATAAGTCGCCCCTTATCCTATTCATGGCCACAGATATAGCGCAAAAACCTTACGTTTAGATAGATACCTAATAGGGATTTGGTCTACGGGCATACCCCTTTTCTCAAGCTGGGAAAGGACATTATCATAGTCCTTACCATGAGCAACAACTTTGGAATTGTAGACTGCTACCCAGCTCTCGTTATAGTCTTCTAATAATTCTGTTCTGTTTTCTTCAATGAATGCGAGGTCTCGTCTGAATTCCTCTCTTTTTCGCCTAGATTCCTCTGCCCCGCCAACTGATTTTAGTGCCTTCTCCAATAATTCAGTCGCCATTGCCACCTCCCTTCCAATGACAACTATTTATTATTTTATTATTTATCACCTACCATTCTAGTACATGTCAATAACCTCATAGCACTATTTTAGCCATTTTTGACTGCTTTTACAAATTGTGTTACACTACGGCGTTTTTGTCAAGTTTTGGTTGAAGTGGATAATAAATGGAAGTTATCCATTCAAATCAAGTAACGATGTTTGCAGTGTAGTGTCAGCACTTCCGTCTCTAAAACGGATGGGATGGATTAGAATCCCATAGTCCCCAACTTTTGTTAGCCCAATATAACATATTCTGTCAAGCTCGGCATTCTTATTCCGATTTAACTTTTGCAATTCTTGATGTATATCTACAAGCAGTTCACGAAGCTCTGCCCTCTGCTCCGTTCTCTCTTTGCTCCCTTTTCTCCTTCCTTTTGACAAACCAGTATGTGAGCAACCAAGCAACTAGCCCTAAAAGCACGAGAGCAGTCCCCCCAATTATCTAATTGAGGTTGCTCAATCTTCAGATAGAAGCCAAGCGGAATAAAAATACCGCCTATTGTCAAAAACAATGCATCCATATGTTTTTTTATCCCCCTACTAGTTTTTTTATTGTGGGGGGTATTCTACTATTCATTCTTGCCTCCATCAACCAAAATTGAACAGAACCACATGAGGCAGGGTCTTGACAAGAGCTGATGAGGGCTGGTAGCATTCTATCTCAGTCGATTTGTTCGAAAACGACTGACTAATACACTAAGCAGAGGTTTCAAATTCGGAGGGGTAGATGAAAGCAATAATCACAAGTGTCGTGGCAGCCATTATATTAGCCTTAATCTTTTCTTTGCCGGCTCTAGCCCAGGAGAACGGCACCATCACTATCACCATGACAGGAAGCAGCGAAATTTCCATAAGCCTGGACAAGACACAATGGCCTCTCGGGAATGTTGCCTCAAATACGGAGTATGAGACAAGCCCGCCGATAGAGTGGTGCACATTGACCATAGCGGGCAATTGTAATGTGAACACTTTTATTGTGGGGAATGATGCTGTATGGGTGGATAGTCCCACCGAATATAAATGGACGTTGAGCAGCGATGGCACTAACGGTGAGCATATATATGGGTTATGGTTTCGCATATCTGGAGATGCCACACGAGGGTCCTTAGGCGACGGTTATGTCCCTGTCACTAAGACAGAAAGTGAATTTTGGCCTTATTCTGGAGGTTCAGGCTCGAGCTTAGCACCCGGGGATACCAAGCAATTCGGCCTGAGATTGCTAACTCCGACTTACTTTGTTAGTGGCAGGCAGATGCAGGCCCAGATCACCATAAGCGCAGTGGCTGCCTGATGGTAGGGCGTATCAAATTAGCTGGGTTCATTGCCGCTTTACTGGTCATTTTCCTGCCCTCTTTTACTCTGGCTCAGGACGTTAACTTCAGCGTCTCCCCCGCCGAGGTAAAAATAGACAACTTGCCCCCGGGAGAGGCAACAGAATTCGCATTGACCATTCACAATAAGGATGATACAGCTCATGTTTTTACCTTCACTACTTTTCAGCCTCCGGCAGAGGAAAGAAGAGAAGGGAGAACTGAATTTCCCGATGATAGCTGGATAAGCTTTTCCTCTCCAGGAATTGAGGTGCCCGCTAATTATAAGGCCAATGTAACAGTAACAGTAGCTATACCGCAAGAGCAAAAATGGGCAGGCGAAGACTGGGAGACATGGCTGGGAGTCACTGCTGAATCCAGTGACCTGCTGGGTGTAAAGTTGTATGTTCGTCTGCTGGTGTCTACAAACTCCATAGCGGGAGGCAAGTCCAATATAGGATTGTTCGCCGGGATTGCTGCGGCCATAGTACTCCTTGGCTGCGGTGGCTATTATTACTTCAGGCGCAAAGCCAAGCCCAAATGACCATTAAGCTTCCACGCCCCAGGCTTTAGCCTCATCCTGAACAAATCTAAATGTCAAAATCCAAATAACAACTGAAATCCAAATGCTTGAATGTCAAACCTACCCCTTTTTTCTCATTTGGATTTTGGGCTTTGTCATTTGACATTGTTTAGGGTTTTGAGCTTCGTTTGGCACTTGAGCTTTGTCATTTGTCATTGCCTGCGCAAAGAGGCTGCCACGTCCCGTCGAATCGGGTTCGCTATGACCAAGAGGTAATGCTAGGTATCCGCATTTATCTCTAGAGGGCCATTAGTACTAATTTCTACCGCAAAATAGTACCGAAAAACAGTACTGATAGGTGATTCCCATAGAACTGGCTAGCTGGTATGCTAAAGATACAAGGATAGCGTGATGTAATAGATAGAGGCGACATGACAATAGCTAGCTCCACCTCTCAAAGTTATGAAATCAAGCTGGTTGAGAAGTTGCGCTCGGGCGACAGCACAGCCATGGAGGAATTCTATAATATTTATAGGCATAGACTCCACTCGCTGGTATTGGAACAAGTGGGCCGAGACGAGGCCATAGCTGAAGACTTGGTTCAGGAAGTATTCCTGGCTGCACTGGGGTCACTGGATAAATTCCGTGGTGACAGCCAGCTTTATACCTGGCTGCGCAGTATCGCATTTCACAAGATAAATGACTTTTACCGTCGCCAGGCGCGAGAACCTAAACCTGAGAAATCGTCCCCCGATTTTGATGCCCTAAAGCTAGAGCAAATCGGAGATAATGAACCAGCGACTTTCACTGTAATGGAGTCCGAAGAGATTCGCCAGTCAGTTCACCAGGCTCTGGCGGATCTGCCTCAGGATTATCAGGAGGTGCTGGTACTGAAATATCTCAAAGATATGCCAGTGTTAGCGATAAGCGAGATTATGGGTCGTTCACCAAAGTCGGTTGAGGGATTGCTTTCGCGGGCTCGGAAGGCTATGCGGGCTAACCTGAGGAACAACAATCACAAACCCTGATTATAGCCTCCCATATAATTTTTATACAAAATTCCCCTCCAGATTATGTAACTGTTTAATTTTGTTCTAGTTTCAGATTCATATCTGTCTTAAGTATCCAGGGAATTCTTCACATCCAAATTATTTATAAGGCCCCTCTCCCTTGAAGGGAGAGGCTAGGTGAGGGTGAATTCTGTGAGCTTTCCCCCCCCTCCCTCTAACTCCCTCCCACCAGGGGGAGGGAGGGCTTTATTTAGGGGCAACACGAGGCTTAAAGCCCCGAGTATCATTGCGAGCACATGGAAGGTGCGTGGCAATCTCAGCGACTAAATTCTAAATCCTAATTTCTAAGCTCCAAACAAATCCAAATGTCAAAATCCAAATGACAATTGAAATCCAAATGCTTAAATGCCAAAACTAGTTCTTTTTGTCATTGAGATTTTGAGCTTGATTTGACATTTGAGCTTTGTCATTCGTCATTGTTTAGCATTTGGGATTCAGGGTTTTCCCTTCAGAGATCGCGGAGCCTGTTCTGAAGTGTAAGGGAAGAATCTCGCTCCTTGCAATGATCCCCAACGATGTAGTCCCTGCTCGATCTGCGGGAGCCCCAAAGGGCTCCCGCTTCGATAGAGGAGGTTAAGGTGAAACTGAAGATATCGTCTCTGTTACCGCCTGGAAAGCGTTGACCAGCCCATGCCCCACACCTTCCACAGCAAGAGGAGTACAACTATTTTCAATAGCCCACCGCACTTCGTCATTGACCGCGCCATCGCCGTTAGTATCCTTAGCGACGCTAAAAACCAGGGCAGCTACGCCTGAGACATGAGCCGCGGCTGCCGAGGTGCCAGTCTTATAGCCATATTGATTGTGGGGCAATTCAGAGTAAATGTTAAAGCCTGGAGCAGCTACATCCACCCAGTCGCCATAGCTGGATAATAAAGCCAAGGAATTGTTTTCATTGGTGCCAGCCACAGTAAGGCAATCATCATAATAAGCCGGATAGGAAGGCTCCGACGTACCTGTATTGCCCGCCGCTGCTATAATTATCGCTCCCTGGCTCCAGGCATAGTTCACCGCTTCTTCCAAATCCGGCGATGCTACCATAGACAGGCTTATGTTGATGACTTTAGCCCCGTGGTCCACCGCCCAGATGATGCCTTTGGCTACCACCGCTGGCTCGCATCTCCCCAAATCATCAGCCACCTTCACATTCATTAGCCGGCATCCCGGGGCGATGGCAGCAATGATACCTGCCATGGCAGTCCCATGCCCATAAAGGTCATCGCTTGTCGGGCTATCGGTGAAGTTGACCTTAGCCACCACTCTATCAGCTAAATCTGGGTTATCCTCATTAATGCCCGTGTCCAGCACAGCCACTATAATCGACTGGTTCCCTCTGGTTATTTGCCAGGCCTGGGGTGCCTCAATCTTGCTTACCCCCCACCCCTCAACCAGATAGCTATCATCAAGAGAATACGTCGCCTGTGGGGCAAGACTATAGGTTGAGGAATCGCTACTATCGGCATGCGGCACATTATAAACAGTAGAATAACTACAGGCTAACACGCTTTCTCTGGCAGGTAACACACCGTGCACTAATACAGCAACCAGCATTACCTCAATCAGCGTCAGAGCTATGGCTAAATATTTTAGTTTCTTCAATAATTATATATAACAACTATCCCAATCCAATAGGAATCACCCATCGGTACCGTTTCAGTACTGTTTTGGCTAGAATTTGGTAATGTGACCTTTTACCTAGGACTCATTGGCTAGGGACGTTATAATCTTGCGTATGACCTCGGATGTCATTGCGAGCCCCGACTTGTCGGGGTGCGGCAATCCCAGGCCCCTCCAAGAGATTGCTTCGGCTGATAAAGTCAGCCTCGCAATGACGAAATAGGAGTGTTGTCCTGAGCAAAGCGAAGGGTCTTCCGCTAAACAACACAACTGCCTCTTTCTAAAAGTTTTACATTTTGAGTTGTCATTTTGCTTTTTGACCTTTGATTTTTGAATTTCCGTCCTATCCCGGAGTCTGGTCTTGAGGCCTGTATTTGAACTTAAAAGGGAGGTAGTGCAAAGGAAGGAGGTTCCATATTACCGCTAGCATCTACCACTTGGTTGACAAAATCCTGGAAAAAAACCCAAAAGTACTAGAGAGTGAGGGATTTTCCTTTTTTGGGCGACTAAATAGAGTGACGAAGGTACTAGTTCATTAATCCCGGTTAAAGGATGGATTGGATTCCAAGAAGCCAGAGGTGAACCTGATCTAGCAGAGTTTCCCTATTTTATACTGGAGCAGCGATGAAAGTCTTGTTCGTTGGTAATTCCGAGGAACTATCACAAGCTATGTCTTTTATTTTAAAAGTGAGATGGCGAGATTTAAGCTTAATCCATGCTACTGAAGCAAGGCAAGCCACCGAGCTAATACACAAGGAACAGCCAGATATCGTTATGCTTCAAATCGATGCAGCATCCCTGGATGATTTTGACCTTATAGGGCAAATCCGTAGCTTCTCCAAGGTGCCTCTCATTGCTCTTAGCCAGAGCAAGGATGTTATGGATAAGGTAAGGGCTCTGGAAATGGGTGCCGATGATTGGATTCCCCCTTCTTCGCCTATGGAATATATAGCTAAGGTGAATGCTATTCTTCGCCGCTGCTGCCCGCTTGGCGATGGCTATACCGCCTCTTTTCTTTGTGGCAAGCTTAGTATAAATTTTGCCACCCATGATGTATATGTGAATGGAAAACCGGTGAGGCTAACCCCTATCGAGTACAAGATTCTTTACCAATTAGTTAGAAATGAAGGCAGTGTAGTCGGCCATACAAATTTACTCAGCAGTGTCTGGGGGCCACATTACGGAGCTGCCCCTGAATTTCTCAAGAAGTATATCTACCGCCTGAGGTCTAAAATTGAAGAAGACCCGGCCGACCCCAAAATCATCTGCACTAGAAGAGGCGTGGGTTACATCTTTATTACAGCCTCCGATTCCACCAAATAAAGACCTTTTTCCACCAAATAAAGACCCTTTTTCCACCAGATAGGCATTTTATTTTTTTCTCAGCAAATGTAGTTTATTTCGCGTTACCATGCTTAGGTTCTAGTACTTAAGTACTGGGGCAGGCCTGAAGATGGAAAGAATCTTACTTATTCATCCTGACTTGGTGCTGAGAGACGAGTTGACCTTCAATTTACAGCACTCAGGTTTCCAGGTTGTAGGTGCTAGCAGTGGCCAGCAAGCTTTGACCGAGATGTACAATAGACACCTTGATGTGATAATCGTGGCTGAATCCAGCCACAGATTGAATGGAGATGAGCTCTGTGTTCGCTTGCGGCAAATATGTCAGGCTCCAATTATCATACTGGGGCAAGGTAGTAAAGAAATATCTGGAATTGACTTCATCGAGATGGGCGCCGATGCTTATTTAGCCTCACCCTTAAATCTGAGAGAACTACTTGCCAGGATTCGTTCCTTACTACGCCGCACCCAGGCAAACGCAACGGGGTTTGAAGGAAGATAGCTGACATTCCGGAGCGATGGCGACAATGATGCTTGCCATGTGGGTCCCGTGCCCGTAAAGGTCATCGCTTGTCGGGTTAACAGATAGCTATCATCGAGAAAGTACGTCGCTTAACGAGACCCGAAGGAATCACTTCCCTCGTCCTGAGTTCCAACTTTGTCGGCTGTGGTAATTCCCTTCGCCTCTCCACGAGATTGCTTCGGCACTATCGTGCCTCGCAATGACAAGAAGGCGCGACCCTGAAGGGTTGCGGGGCGACCCCAAATCCCCCTCTTAAGATAAGAGGGGGCAAGGGGAGTTATTTTGAGGCGTGAAGGAATCCCTTCCTTCGTCCTGAGCAAAGCGAAGGGTCTTCCGCTAAACAACACAACTGCCTCTTTCTAAAAGTTTTGCATTTGAATTGTCATTTTGCTTTTTGACCTTTGATTTTTGAATTCCTGTTCTATTCCAGAGCCTGGCCCTGGTATTTTCTACCCAGTACTATTTGACAAAAAAATTTGGGCTGTGCTAGCATTAGACATAATACTTGGACTTAAGAGGTAGGGTCCCTAGTACTATTGGTATTTACCACCTGATTGACAAATCCGGGAAAATTCCCCCAAAAGTACTGGAAAAGTGAGGGATTTTCCCTTTTTTTGCGACTATATATATGACAAAGGTAATAGGTCATTGGTAATAGCTAATTAGTCCTACCAGGAGGATAGATATGAAAAGGATAATATTTCCTTTAGTTGGCGTGGTCATGTTGATTGCCATAGCCCTGCCCGCCATCAGCCCGTCGCCAGCGTTGGCGGCGTCAATCGGACCAAAGAGCGGCGGGACTTTTGCCAATAACAGCACGGTGGGAACAGTAGATTGGTCAAATCCCTACGGCGCACAGTTTCAAGATAACAATTACACTACCGCAAGGCTATCAGCCAACCAAACTACTCATTATCTAGAAGCAACTAATTTTGGTTTCTCTATTCCCAGTGACGCAACGATACAGGGCATTGTGGTGGAAGTGGATAGATACGGAAAGAGCCAATGTCAGTGCAATGGGTACAGTGGAGTGACCGACAACAGTATTAAGTTAGTAAAAGGCGGAACAATAAGTGGCGATAACAAAGCCTCGCCCTCATCTTGGCCAACGTCCGACACAGATACATATGTATCCTATGGCGGTCCGTCTGACCTTTGGGGGCTAACCTGGAGCCCGGCCGATATCAACAGTCCAGGCTTTGGTGTTGCTATATCAGCAAAAGACACCAGCTTGTCTAGCAGAACTGCGTATGTGAACCATATCCAGATTACGGTTTACTATACTACGCCCCCCGCCAACCCACCCACTCTGGAAGTTGAGAAGAGTGTATCTCCAAACCTTACCTGCGGAGCGGCGACGGTGACCCTCAACGTCACTGGCGCTGGCAACGCAACCGCGAAACGGTTTCCTGTGGACGTTATGCTCATCATTGACCGCTCAGGTTCCATGATGGGAACCAAGCTCACCGCCGCACAAACAGCGGCCAAAGCTTTTATTGACCTCCTCCCCTCCCAGGACCGTGTTGGCCTGGTTTCCTATAGTACAAACGCCACGCTAGATCAACACTTGACTAGCAACTTCAATGCAGTGAAAAGCGCAATTGACGGTTTGCCTTGGGGGGGATATACCAACATTGGCGACGCCATTGCCACTGCCAATCAAGAGTTAACCAGCAAAGGGCGCAGCCCGGGAGTCCTCTGGGTGGAGATTTTGCTCACCGACGGTCTCCCCAACCGCCCCCACGGAACAGGTCCCAGTTTCAATGAAACTGATGCTGCATATGCCCGCACTTTCGCCCAGGCAGCCCGCAGTGCCAACATTACGCTCTACACCATCGGCCTGGGTACTTCTACTGACCCTACTAATGGTATCTCCTACTATTTCCTTGACGACTGGTCCGGCAGTCAACGCCCCAATTATAGACCGGGAGACCCCGCTGGTTACCCATACTCCGATGGCTTGGCCTATATTGGCGGCGGACAATTCTACCCTGCTCCTACCCCAAGTGACCTGCAATTCATGTTCGAACAGATATCCCAGGAAATTAGCAACATAGCCGGCACCAATGTTGTGGTCACTGAGGTATTGCCCTCAGGCGTTCATTATGTGGATGGCAGTGCTGTTCCCTTGCCGGATTACTGGGTGTCTCCGGATGGGCATACCCTAAAATGGAGCCTGGGCTCCATCAGCATAAATGAAACATGGACCGTGACCTTTAATGTGACCTTCGATAACCCCGGTTACCAGTGGGTGGACGTTTATCCCGACACACGAGTGGACTACACCAATTATCTGGGCGACCCGGTATCCAAAGCGTTCCCCAGGACATATATCAGGGTACTACGGCCAGTGGCAGATGCCGGCCCGGATGTGACGATTAACTTGGGCCAATCTACTACATTGGATGGTTATGCGTCTTATGTAGAAGGTGACTTCGGGAATGTCAGCGGGCAAAAAGAATACCGGTGGAGTGGTGGCAACATTACGCCATTCTGGTCCCCTAACCCAAAGGTAACTGTCTCTCCCACAACAAACACGACCTATACGCTTGAATTCGGTTGCTCCGCGGTACCTTGTATCAGCAGCGATAATGTGGTGGTAACAGTAAGACCCCCGGTTCCGGCCATCTCCCTGGATAAGATAGCCAATCCGACCTCAGTCTCTGTGGCCGGCACCGTGGTCACTTATACTTACACCGTGACCAACACCGGCAACATGACCCTCACCGGCCTCAACCTCACGGATGACCATGTGAGTGGCTCCATCACCCTGGGCACAACCACACTGGCCCCCGGCGCTAACACCACCGGCACAGCCACCTACACCGTCACCCAATCTGATATCAATGCCGGTAGTCCCATCGTCAACACTGCTACCGTGACCTGCGACCAGGAAGTCAGCGATACGGCCCAGGCCACTGTAACAGTCGTACAGCAGCCGGCCATCTCCCTGGATAAGATAGCCAATCCGACCTCAGTCTCTGTGGCCGGCA
>CAZPGJ010000002.1:0-17376 GCA_964586515.1 uncultured Dehalococcoidales bacterium | reverse complement strand
TCCCATCGTCAACACTGCTACCGTGACCTGCGACCAGGAAGTCAGCGATACGGCCACTGCCACCGTCACCATCACTGTAGTGCCGCCTCCCCCTCCACCCCCTCCGCCCGCCGGCTGTCCGACGACCAAGTACCTCACGGTGGACTGGCAAGGAAATAACACCACCAAGCCCCTTTACAGCAATGACAGGCTGGCAGTGGACTTGCTCGGGCCTAGCCCCGATGGCGTCAACAGCTTGTTGCTAGAGCGGGGAACTCACGCACCCATTGTTGATGGAGAGACATACTATCTAATAGTAATCAACCAGCTCAAGGAAATACCTTCTACACCAGAGAATACTGAGGCGATTGTGGTCTATAACGTAACTCCTACAGGCGCCGTTTTCGACAGGAATATTCTCCTGACACTGGGCTTAGATCAATCGCAATTGCCTGCGAATGCTGTAAATATAACCATGGATTATTATGATAATGTCAATCATGTCTGGGTACCACTGAACTATAAAGCGGGCGGACCGAATGGTGTGGCAGAGCTGACTCTATCTGCGCCGATAAACCACTTCAGTATTTATGGCGTACTGGCTCAGCTTGCTCCAACGCCTACACAGCCTGCCCATTTTGTAGCTAGTGGCTTGAACATCGAGAAGAGTGTGCAGAAGATATGGAAACCTGTCACCTTCGTGACCAAGACCGGGGAAAGCGTTACCATTACCGCTAACATAGCCAACGATGGTTATCAGCAAGGCACCTATACTGTTGTCCTGAAGCTAAACGGCCAGACAGTAGATACCAAGATAGTGACACTCGGTGCAGGACAGAGTCAGGAGGTGCGTTTCACCCGGTCTGGATTAGCTTACGGGCAGTACAATGTGGAGGTTGCCGGGTTGAGCGGTCAGTTCACAGCATCACGAACCATCACCTGGTGGCTTATCATTGTCATAATAGTCGCGATTGGCTTGATCATCTGGGGAGTGGTCTGGGGCAGAAGAAGGCGAAGAGCAACACAGGAAGGATAACCGAGCCTGAGGCTCGGTTATCCCCTCCCTCTTTCACCCTGCCAAATCTGGTTAAGTATAAAAACGTGGAATAGCTTTATAGATTTGTTAATAATTACTTCTGGATGTGCGGCAGCTGGAGCTCAAACTAGGGAGCCTTATACCTATTCCTCTGAGATTTACGATGCCTCTAAGGTTTCGCCAGCAACTGAGCAGGAGGTTCTGGATTTCCTCGCTCAAGACACCACAGACGAGGATGTGTGGATAGCAGGACGTTACGAGTGTGGAAACTTTGCAGCAGACGTTTGGTGGAATGCTTACATGCAAGGACTGGAAGCCTGCATGGTCTGGGTAAAGCGTATGAAATGGGGGTAAGGAACAACTTCACTGGTTAGTTAAGTTTCGCATTGAAGACGGAACTCAGAATTATTGGCTCTGGGTAGAGCCGTCAAGTGATGAGGTTGTTGACGAAGACGACTACCAATCTAGGACACTTTTTGCGGAGAGGAAGCCTTCAATCTTTGCAAAACTTGGTGGGAGGAAAGCCTTAGCTAGGTCAAAGCTCGTATTGTCTACAAGGACAAAGCCTACTCTAAAGAGGAAACACCCAAAGAGAAGACCGAAGGACTTGGAACAAAGGGTATATATTGAGGCTAGTATAATGTCACCTAGAATAAGGCGAGGTGCTATACGAAATCAACCACGATTATACTTAACCCCAAATCCCCGATGATGGACTTTTCCCGCGCCCTGTTGTATACTTAAGGCAAGAGAGATGATGCGGTCCAGCCTTATCGGGAAGATCGAAAAAGCCAAAAGGTATGCTCAAGAACCAGGTCGTGTCACTTTCTCAGGTTTAACCGCTGTTTTCCATGGAGAGAACGATGACCATAAGCTAAGCTATGCCAATGGAAGATGGCATTGTAGCTGCCGTTTCTTTTCTCAATGGGGGACATGTAGCCATATCATGGCACTCCAACAAATTCTAGGCAATATGTTACCCAAGGAAGCTCTGGCCTCTCCTATGGAAAATCAGCCTCCTGAGAAATAATCTAACGCTTCCGCCACGACAAACAGAGAGCCGGTAACGCAGATGATATCCGTCCTGCCTGCCAGCGATAAAGATCGGGATAGAGCTTGAGCTACTGTTTCTTTAATCTCAGGCTCGATGCCTCGTCTGGTGAACTCGACAGCCAGGGTTGGAGGGGGAGCAGCGCGGGAGTGAGATGCCTGCGTGACTATAACTTGAGGTGAGAGGGGAACTAACTCATTTATTATCCCTGGTATGTCTTTGTCACAGGATGTCCCGAAAACAAGAAAAATCCGTTTGTGGGCAAAGTATGCTTTTATATTGTTGACCAACCTTTTCATTGATGCCACGTTGTGAGCACCATCAACCAACACCGTAGGGTGTTGCTGCAAAATTTGGAATCGCCCCGGCCACTTAACATGGGCAAGCCCTTGAGCAATATCGGCGGTTGAGATGGCAAAGCCTATAGAGACCAATATCTCTAAAGTAGCTACGGCAGTGGCGGCATTCTCAAGCTGGAAGTCGCCTAAAAGAGGAATGCTAACTTGATATTTACTTGTTCTTCCCGTGATTACCAGCGATTGATGATGGAGGTCACCGCTTATCTTATGCCAGGTGATATCCTTGCCTACCTGAACCACCTTCGCTTTTTTATCCCGACAAATATCGGTGATTACCGAAGCCGCTTCTTCTGGCTGGGGAGAAATCACCACCCAGCAGCCGGACTTGATAATGCCTGCTTTTTCGCGAGCTATTTCTTCCAGGCTATTACCCAAAATCTGAGTATGGTCCAGGCTAATAGAAGTAATAATACAGACTAGAGGCCTAGTCACATTAGTGGCATCAAGCCTGCCGCCCAGACCGACTTCCAGCACTTGAAAATCCACCTGCTTTTTCTGGAAATAAGCAAATGCCAGCGCGGTCAATGCCTCAAAATAAGTCAGCTGCCTGAAGCTAGCGTCTTGCTTCATAGATTCGATAAATGGCTTGACCTCAGCCATAGCCGCAGCAAACTCAGCCTCAGAAATCAAACTGCCATCTATGCTAATACGCTCCCTTAGAGTATGAAAGTGTGGGGAGGTGTATAGTCCTGTTTTATAGCCTGAGCTATTTAAGACCTGGGCAATCATGGCCGCCACACTCCCTTTCCCTTTAGTGCCGGCGATGTGAATCGTCCTGGCTGCCAATTGAGGGTTGCCCATACGGTTTAGTAGCTCTTCTACATGTCTTAAACTGTAACCAGGCTGGGCATAAGATATGCCCGGAATCTGCTCATAATTAACAAAACTATTGAGATACTTTTCCGCTTGGCTGTAATTCAATTCCTGGCCTCAATATCCAGCAATTATACTACTTACATATCGTGCTTTGCTCAGTCTGTGATAAAATTCTAGGATATTATTTGGGAGAAGAGCGCAAGCAAAAAACTAAGTGAAGATCACGCTTAAACCGTTAGGCAATCTAGCCGACGAGATAATGGAGGAGCTTAAGGATAGAGTTGGCGGTATTTTCCATTGTCCAGTAGAAATAAAGGCAGGTTTTAGCGATTTGGCTCAGGCTTACGATCCCCACAGAAAGCAATACCTTTCCTCAAAATTGCTGGCCTCTCTTGGAAAGGCAGAAAGTAAGGAAAGGGTTGTCGGTATAGCTGATGTTGACCTTTATGTCCCCAGGCTTAACTTCGTATTTGGTGAAGCCGATATGGTCTCGGGAACAGCAATCATATCACTGTGTCGACTAAAGCCAGAATATTATGGCTTGACTTCGGACGAAGCTTTATTTCTGGAAAGAGCCACCAAGGAGATAGTTCATGAACTAGGGCATACCTTCGGCCTGGGACATTGCCCCAATAACAAATGTGTCATGCACTTTTCCAACAGTTTGGCTGATACGGACTTGAAGGAGGCGCATTTTTGTAATAAGTGTCGTCCTAAGATAATCCTTTAATGTAGCTTAGGAATTTGATATAGTAGGGAAATTGTAAATAACTGCCTACTCAGGAGGTGAAATGCGAGGGCGAAGGAAATTGGGAAGGGGGGTGGCTGTGGTGGGCGCAGGGATGTCGAAGTTCGGCGTGTTTAGCGACAGGGACTCTAAATACTTGTTTGCTGAAGCTTTCCAGGAAATGCTTTCCACAGTGGATAAAGGGATAGACCCCAAAGATATTGATGCTCTTTATTTGGGGAATTTCACTAACGATTTTTTTGTACATCAAGGACACTGGGGGCCGATAATCTCGGATTTGCTGGGGCTTACGCCGAAACCGGCAACGCGGGCTGAGGGTGCCTGTGCTTCCAGCGCGCTTGCTTTTAGAGAAGGGGTTTTTGCTATAGCCTCGGGATTTTATGATGTGGTCCTGGTTGGTGGAGTCGAGGACATGTCGAAACGAAGCACAGAGGAAGTTACGCAAGGCCTGGCAATGGCAGCCAGTCCTTACGAAGTGAAAGCTGGCTTTACCTTCCCAGGTGTTTTTGGTGCCATGGCCACTGCTTATTTTAACAAATATGGAGCTAGCCGAGAACATCTAATGAATGTCACCATAAAAAGCCATAATAATGCTCGTCTCAATCCTAAGGCACAATTTAATGTCTCTATCCGCGATATCATGAATCAAAGGATTGAAAAGGCTAAAAATAAAGGGGAGTCTATACCGGCCTGGAGGGACGAAAAAGAATTCCTCCGTGATTCCAGGGCTAATCCTGTGGTTGCCTGGCCCATGCATCTCTACGATTGCTGCCCTATAAGCGACGGAGCAAGCTGCGTTTTGTTGGTAGCAGAGGAAATAGCCAAAAACTTCACTGATAAACCACTATATGTTGTCGGTATAGGGCAAGGGAGTGGTAAAGGCTTGCATGCCAAGGAAGACCTTACCTATTTTGAAGCCACGAGATATGCAGCACAAGAAGCTTACGAGCTATCAGGACTCAAGCCCGAAGACGTTCAAATTGCTGAGGTGCATGATTGCTTCTCCATAGCTGAAATCCTTCACATCGAGGACCTGGGTTTTTTCAAGCCCGGGGAAGGATATAAAGCAGTAGAGGAAGGCCTGACAAGATTGGATGGCTCAAAGCCCATCAATACCTCGGGGGGACTTAAATGCAAAGGGCATCCCGTGGGGGCCACAGGCACAGGGCAACTTGTTGAAATTTGGAAACAGTTGAGGGGTGAAGCTGGAGAAAGACAGGTTCCCATTAAGGATTTGCGAGTCGGGGCAGCCCAGAGCTTGGGGGGGACAGGAGGTACTTGTACGTTTACCATTCTGGAAAGAAGATAAGAAAGAGACAAAGCAAATGGAAAGAAGGCCCTTTAATGATATTTCTTATGAGCTATTTCTCAGCGAGGAGAAGCTGATGGGGTCGAGGTGCCAGAAATGTGGTGTCCTTTTCGTACCTCCTCGCTCCATTTGCATTAAGTGCTATGGCTCTGAAATGGAATGGGTTGAGATGAAGGGAAAGGGCAAACTTGCTGCCTTCACCTGCATAGCTATAGGCCCTCCACTCATGATAAAAGAAGGTTACGATAGGAAACATCCTTATGTTTCTGGAGTCGTAGAGTTGGAGGAGGGGATGAAGGTTGTTGCCCGTATTGAGGGAGTGGATGGGAGCAAGCCTGAAACCATAAAAATTGGCACTCCTCTTCAGGTCGAGTTCTTATATAGAGGCGAAGGGAAAGACTTAACGACCTTTTTGGCATTCAGACCTTTATAGCCCTGCATTAGAGTGCTAGACTGCGATTTGGCTTCGCTCAGATATCTGGGTTACACTACCTGAGAGGAAATTCTGAGAAAAGGAGATTAGAGCATGCAAAAAGAAGTAGTTGCCGTTAGTGGTGCCCGGACAGCAATTGGTGCCTTTGGTGGTTCTTTAAAAGATATACCTGTTGTTGAGCTAGGTGCCGTGGTTATCAAAGAGGTGCTTAAGCGAGCGGGACTCAGGCCGAAGTCCGGTGAAGAATTACTCGGTTATGGCCCTGACGCACTCAAGGTTGATGAAATAATAGAGTTGGAAAAGAGGCACTATAATTACGATTCTTCTTTGCATCCTGTTCAAGTTGACGAGGTAATTATGGGGAATGTCCTTCAGGGAGGGCAGGGACAAAACACAGCTCGCCAGGCTTGTATCTACGCCGGGGTTCCTAAAGAAACCCCTGCCTTTACGGTGAACAAGGTCTGCGCCTCAGGTTTAAAAGCCATCACTTTGGGAGCAGAAGCCATAATGCTGGGCGAAGCCGATGTTGTGGTCGCTCTGGAGGCATGGAATGTATGAGCAACGCCCCTTACCTTCTCCCTAAGGCCCGCTGGGGCTATCGCATGGATGTGGGAGCCAGGGGAGAAATTATAGACCTCATGGTCTATGACGGATTGTGGGAAATATTTTACGGCTATCATATGGGAAATACCGCAGAGGAAATCGCCAAGAGATATGGCTTCACTCGCCAACAGCAGGATGAGATAGGCTATCTTAGTCATATGCGGGCGCGCAAAGCCATAGCGGAGGGTTTATTTAAGGATGAGATAGTTCCTTTTCCTGTCCCGCAGAAAAAAGGAGAGCCCATTATTTTTGATGCCGATGAGCGGCCTATGGACACTTCCATGGAGAAAATGGCCAAGCTTCCTCCGGCATTCCGAAAAGACGGAACAGTCACTGCCGGTAACTCTTCGGGAATTAATGATGCCGCGGCTGCCGTAGTGCTTATGTCCCGAGACAAAGCTAAAGAGTTGGGGCTCGAACCTATGGCAATCCTGAGGGCCTGGGCTTCAGGCGGGACGGACCCCAACTATATGGGACTGGGCCCGGTGCCGGCAGTAAGAAAGGTACTCAAAAAGACGGGGCTTAGCAATAAGGATTTGGATGTTATTGAGCTTAATGAAGCATTTGCTGCTCAGGTACTGGGTTGCCTGAAGGAGCTTGGTTGGGATTTCGACCATGTTAACCCTCATGGTAGTGGTATATCTATGGGTCATCCTATTGGCTGCACTGGAGCGAGAATAGCAGTTACCATCATCTACGATATGGTGCATAGAAATCTACATCGTGGCTTGGAAACCATGTGTATTGGTGGTGGGCAGGGAATGGCAGCCGTATGGGAGAGGCCCTGAAATTTCGCGAGAAGTCTGGTGTCAATATTACCATCTACAGTTAGAGCCCTTCTTGAGTCCCAGGCCTATCCCCGTAAACCACAAAAGATAGAACTAGTCCAGACCCAGATGTCCTTTATTTTTCTTGCCGGCGAATATGTATACAAGGTTAAAAAGCCGGTCAATCTAGGTTACCTGGATTACACTACTTTGGAGAAACGCCATTTCTTCTGCCATCAAGAGCTGGAGTTAAATAGACGTCTTTGTCCTCATGCTTATTTAGCCGTGGTACCGATTGTGGAGGAAAAAGGCAGGCTCCACATCGAAGGGCAAGGCAGGGCGATAGAATACGCTGTCAAGATGAAACGGTTGCCCCAGGACCGCATGATGGATGCGCTTTTGCCCCGAGGTCAGCTAACTCTGGAAATGGTGGCCAGGGTGGCTGAAAAGCTAGTGAGCTTTCACCAGAAAGCTGAAACAAATCGAAGGATTGCCGCCTTCGGCAGATTGGATGTTATACGCCACAATTGTGATGAAAACTTCGCTCAAACTGAGAAATATATTGGAACTTCCATCACCGCCGATGAATATCAGCACATTAAGAATTACACTAATAATTTCATTGACAGCAATGCCAGCCTGTTCGATAAGCGGGTAAGAGAAGGCAAAATAAGGGATTGTCATGGCGACCTTCATGCCGCTCATATTTGCTTCACTGATGATATCTGCATTTACGACTGCATTGAATTTAATGACAGATTCCGATATTCCGACGTGGCCTCGGAGATCGCCTTTCTAGCTATGGACTTAGACCGCTATCAGCAGGCTGGTCTTTCCCGACATCTCGTAAATACCTATGTGGAGCTGAGCCACGATGAAGAGCTCCTGAAATTGCTCAATTTCTACAAGTGCTACCGGGCTTACGTCAGGGGCAAGGTCGAGAGTTTCAAGCTCAACGACCCCTATATTCCCGAAGAAGAAAAGGCCAAGGTGTTAACTGCCGCCCAGAGCTATTTTCAGCTTGCTGAATCGTACATATAAAGTGTACAGAGTGAGGAGCGAGATTTCTAGCTTATGCTTCGGAACAGGTTCTACAATTCCGGTATAGTGAGTAAGAGTGCAGGTTGCTGAGTGGCTACCAAACCGCGTTCGGTGCTGGAGATGGTGAGCTCATACACAGCGCTTCCTATCCCGGGCTCCAGTCTCCGGCATCGCACTGTCCATAGGTATTGTCTCCCACGGCGACTACGGTACCGTCGGACTTAACTCCCACCGTATGATCGCCGTTGGCGGCGATCTGGACTATGTCCGTCCAGTTGCCGACATCGCACTGCCCTAAGCCATTATATCCCACGGCGACCACAGTGCCGTCGGACTTAAGCCCCACCGTGTGACTCTTGCCTGCAGCGACTTGTACAATGTCTGTCCACCCGCTGACATCGCACTGGCCGTAGTAGTTATATCCCACGGCGACCACAGTGCCATCGGACCTAAGCCCTACTGTGTGAAAGCCGCCTGCGGCAATCTGTTTGATGCCTGTCCAGCCGCCAACGTCGCACTGCCCAGAGTAGTCATATCCCACGGCGACCACGGTGTGGTCGGACTTAAGTCCTACCGTGTGCAACTGGCCTGCAGCGACTTGGATGATGTCTCTCCAGTTGGCGACATTGCATTGCCCGCGGCTGTTGTCTCCCACGGCGACCACGGTGTCATCGTCCTTAATCCCCAAGGTGTTATAGTCGCCTGCGGCGACCTGGTCGATGCCCGTCCAGCCGCTGACATCGCACTGCCCGTCGCTGTCGGAACCTGTGGCGACCACGGTGCCGTCGTCCTTAAGCCCCACCGTATGGTAACAACCTGCGGTGACCTGGATGATGTTCCTCCAGTTGGTGACACCACCGCACTGCCAGTGCGAGTTATCTCCCACGGCGACCACGGTGCCGCCGGACATAAGTCCCACTGTGTGATACCCGCCTGCAGCGACTTGGGTGATGTATTGAGGTTTAAGCGGAGGAATAGGAGTAGACTGACCACAGCCTACCATCCCAACAATTAAGGCTACCGTAATCAAGAAAATGCTAACTCTTGCCACGTAATGGTGTCTCCTCGAACTAAGTATTATCTGCATACTTCACCTTCAAATTTTTGTAGTTGCCCTGAATAAATTCCAAATGTCAAAATCCAAATGACAATTGAAACCCAAATGCTTAAGTGCCAAAACCACTTCTTTGTCATTTGTTATTGTTTACAAGCCAAATAAATTGGACAGCTATGCCTCGAATGAGTCTGGGTTTCGAAAGAGAGGCTGCTTTTGCTGCGGCAGGAAAAAAGAACCTTTTCACATTTCTATATGTGCTCGGCTGAGCGTCATGAGAACTACCGCAATCCTCTGACGTACACACTTTACTACCAACCTTATACTAGCTTATAGTACCATTATTAAAGAAATTGTCAATAGGTTTTGTGCGGCGTCCAAGTCATATTATAGAGTTAAGGAGCAACGATACATCTTTGGATATAAGTAGCTCTGTCATTGCGAATAACGAAGCGAGATGCCCGGTACGATGGATAAGTACCTACTTGTTCAAGTTGCTTATATCACCATCTATAATATATACTTTGGCGTCGGCTTTTTATCAAAGCTGATAAATCTTGTTCAGGAGGTGTGCAATGAGTGTTTCCCCTGATGTTTTTTCTCTATCAGGCAAGGTAGCCTTGGTAACCGGTGGCAGTCGAGGCATCGGAAAGGCTATTGCTATAGGGCTTGCCAAATTTGGTGCCGATGTAGCTGTGACCAGCCGAAAACTGCCGGACCTTGAGGAGGTGGCTAAAGAAATAAAGGGATTGGGGCGAAGGTCAATGGCTGTGGCAACACACGTGGGCAGGATGGAGGAGATAAGTAATCTGGTTCCGAAGGTAAAAGATGAACTCGGCAGAATTGATATTCTGGTGAATAATGCTGGTACCAACCCGACCATGGATCCGGCTATTGATATAGAGGAGCGTGCCTGGGATTCCATTATGAATCTCAACTTGAAAGGACTATTCTTTCTCAGCCAAGCGGTAGCCAGGGTGATGAAAGAGCAAGGTGGGGGTAAAATTATCAATGTCGCTTCAGTAGCTGGGATTACCCCCGACATTTTGCCGGTTTACTCCATAAGTAAGGCCGGGGTGATTATGGCAACAAAGGTGATGGCACAGCAGTGGGCTCAGTATGATATCAGGGTGAATGCGATAGCACCGGGGCTGACTAAAACTCGATTCAGCGAAGCTCTCTGGGGCAACCCGGATATTGCACAGGCTGTCATGACGAGGACTCCGTTGCGGCGTGTAGCCGAACCTGACGAGATGGTTGGAGCTGTGATTTTTCTGGCTTCCGATGCTTCCAGCTATGTGACCGGACATATTCTGGTTGTAGATGGCGGCGCGGTTATATAGCAAAATATTTCGGAATTCGGGAAAGGGGCACAGTGATTACGTCGAGCGAATATCGAAAAAGATTGAGCAAGATGAGGCGGAATGTTTATATGAACGGCCAGCTTATAGACCGTGACCATCCACGATTGGAGGGTGCGGTTAATGTTCTGGCCAAGACCTATGACATAATAGCTGACCCGGAGTTCAAGGAGTATGAGGATATACTTACAGCCAAGTCCCATCTGACAGACAAGAAAATCAACCGGTTCTGCAATATCCATCGGAGCGTTGCCGATTTATTGGCTAAACAGCGGATGACCAGGTTAACCTGTCAGCAGGTCGGAGGGTGTATTGCCCGGTGCATGGGCATTGACGCCATAAATGCGAATTCGGTTGTTACTTATGATGTTGATAAGGTTTATGGGACTGAATATCACAAGAGATTTGAGAATTGGCTAAAGGGATTTCAAGAGAAAGATTGTACTGCCGCTTGTGCCCAGACAGATGTCAAAGGCAATCGCCCGTGGAGACCGCATGAGCAATTAGACCCTGACCTCTACGTCCATGTCGTGGAGACAAAAAGTGATGGTATCGTAATCAGGGGTGCCAAGGTACATATTTCTTACTCGCCAGTTGAGGAATGGATAATGGTTGTGCCCACGAGGCGGCTGACCAAGGAAGAGGGTCCCTGGGCAGTTTCTTGTGCAGTCCCTGCTGATGAGGATGGTGTGAAGCTGATTGTAAGCGCTGCCCTTTATGAGACCTCGAATAAGATGGGGGCACCAGGGCCGTTTGGCTCTGCCGATGCAATGGTAATTCTCGATAATGTCTTTGTCCCCTGGGAGAGAGTATTCTTGAATGGAGAGTACGAATTCGGAGGCCAACTAGCTCTCCTATTTGCCCTCTATCACCGTCATAGCTACACTGGCTGCAAGCCAGCGATGACGGATGTGCTCACTGGTGCTACTGCCTTGATGGCGGAATGTAATGGAATTGAAAAAGAAGCGCATGTTGCAGAAAAGCTGGCCGAGCTGATTTGCACTTCGGAGCTGTGTTATGGAACAGGTATCGCTGCTGCCATCAATGCTCGAAAATCAGGCTCCGGGACCTATGTTCCAGATATACTTTATTGCAATGTAAGCCGAAGACATGCCGGCATAAATATTTATCATGAGTATGATGTTCTGGCAGATATTGCCGGCGGAATGCCAGCAACGCTGCCCCGGGAGGAGGACTGGTTGAATCCAGAGACACGTCCATTTCTGGAAAAATACATGATGCGGAATCCTAATGTGTCGATAGAGGACATACACCGTGCCTTTCGTTGGGTGCAGGCTATTTCGTGCTCGGAGATGGCTGGTATTGTGCAATATGCTGGTGTCCATGGCGGTGGTTCTCCCCGGATGGAGCAGATTGCTATCATGGGCAGCTATAATGTGGAAAAGACTAAGAATATTGCCAAGCGACTGGCAGGTATCCCTGTTGAGGGCAAATATTCCTTTGACAGGCTAGGGGTGACGCCAGAAAAAATTGAATAGTGATAAGGGAAGCGGCGGCTGTGGGTGATTAAGGATGATAAATGTGGACTAAATTTTGTCTCTGAGGCTGGGGCCGAGCAAAATTTGTACGCGGTTTCGTCCCTTTCCTTTGGCCTTGTAGAGAGCCTCGTCAGCGCGGGAGATCAGGGAAGCGGCGTCTTCATCCCGTTCCCATCCGGCTAGCCCCAGACTCACGGTTATGGTAAATACATTTCCAGCAGAGTCTTTCATCTCAGCCTTTTCGATTATACTTCGCAGTCGCTCAGCCACGCCCCAAGATGAAGACAAATTGGTTTTGGGCAAAATAATGATAAACTCCTCCCCTCCATATCGCCCCACTATATCTGTATCCCGGATATTCCGACGAATTAAAGTGGCAATTTTCTCTAAAACCTCATCTCCAGTGAGGTGCCCGTAGCGGTCATTAACCTTCTTAAAATGGTCGATGTCCAGCATGCTCAGGCTGAAATCCTCTTTATAGCGATTGGCAAGATTGATTAACTCACGCAGCTTGCCTAAAATTGTTCGCCGATTGTACAATCCTGTCAGCGAATCAAAAGTTGCCAGCCTTTCCAGCTTTTCTTTGTCGGCCATAGCTTGCTGTAGCCGTGTCCATTTATCCAGTGCAACATCAATAATGTTCTGTAGCTTTTCTTGGGATAGACTGCCCTTTGGCAAGTAACCAACTGCTCCCTCTTGAACGGCCTGCGCCGCGATTTCTTCAGTTCCAGAGCCAGTCAACATGACTACGGGGGCAAGTTGTTTTTTTGCAATTTCTGCAAGCCACTCCATCCCCGATTTCCCTGGCATTTGATTATCCATCAAGACCAGGTCAATTCTACCTTTATCCAGAGCGTATTGGATCTCTTCTGTATGCCCCGCCTCTAGCAACACGATTTCCCTGTCAGTTATCCGCTCCAGATAGGTACGGACCAATTTGCGGTCTGCCGGGTCATCGTCGCAGATGAGGATTTTAATCAGCGGTTGTTTTATTTCCTGTGGCATTGGTGTTACTTGGGTACTAGTTTGCAAAGCAAGAACCAGTATTCCTCGAGTTTCTTCATAGCTTCCTTAAATTCGTCCAGAGTCACCGGTTTATGCACATATCCGCTGGCTTGCAGCTTGTAGCTGTCTATGATATCTTTCTCGGCTTCCGAAGTTGTCAGGATAACCACGGGAATCTGTTTTAATTTTTCGTCCTCTTTAATCCGCCTCAGAAATTCCTTTCCTCCCATCCCGGGCATGTTCAAATCCAGCAGAATCAAGTCAGGCTGAGGAGTTCCATCGCTGTAATTCCCACGGTGGTACAAAAAATCCAACCCCTCTTCACCAGTCTGTACAGTGTAAAGGTCATTAGCAATTTTCTCATTTCTCAGGGAAATCTTAATCAACTTCTGGTCTGCCAGGTCATCCTCCACCAGTAATATGCCCAGCGGTGCTAATTCTTCCATCATTTATCTCCTTTCTTTAATCCTCTTCCAGGTAGCTTTTTACTCGGCAGCGTAAACCAGAATGTCGACCCTTTACCAATGGTTGATTTTATTCCGATGTTGCCTCCGTGGCGCTCTACGATTTTCTTACAACTGGCTAGCCCAATCCCAGTCCCTTCATACTCTTCTCGGGAATGAAGACGTTTGAACATGGTAAACAATTGGCCAAGGTATTTCTCATCAATTCCTATTCCGTTGTCTTCCACCTCTATCCGAATCATATTGTCCGCTACCTCATGAGCGCGAATGATTGTCTCCGGAGGTATTCCTTCCTTATGGAACTTCAGCCCGTTCCCAATCAGGTTCTGGAAGAGTTGGTGCATTTGAGACGGGTCGGCCTTAACCGACGGCAGTGGCTTGGGAACATGGATGGTCCCTCGCGTTTCATTCAGCACAGTTGCCAGCTCCAACTTCTTTAAGTCCTCTATTACCTTATTCAAATCCACCCATTCGGGAGGCTTAGCTCTAGTGGTAAGCCGGGAGTAAGCAAGCAGAGCATCTATCATGTCCTGCATACGCCGAGCACCCTCTACCATAAACTCAAAGTTTTCCTGCTGGTCCTCATCCAGTTTTCCTTTCAGTGAATCGTGAAGGAGTGTGCCGAAGGAAGAAATCTTTCGCAGTGGTTCTCGCAGGTCATGGGAGGCAATGTAGACAAAATCTTGGAGTTCTTTGTTAGCCTCCTCCAGCTTTTGGTTGCTCTTCTTTATGTCTTGGAGCAGAGCTTCTCTCTCTTTTTCTAACCGCTTGCGCTCGGTGATGTCGCGAATAACTGTAAGGATTAGCTTCCTCCCACCCGATTCAATAGTTCGACCATGTACTTCTGCTGGCACTATGGAGCCATCTTTACGTAAGTGAGCTGACTCGAATATCACCTGGCCTTTCTCCAGCATCTCTTGGAAGTCCGAATCAAGACGGCTGACTCTCTCTGGAGCAATTACCTCATGGAGCTTCATCTTCATGAATTCTTCTCTGCTGTAGCCGTGAACCCTGCAAGCCATTTCATTTACGTAAACAAAATTTCCCTCAAAGTCGTGTACAAGTATTGAATCAGTAACACTATTCAGAAGCTGGGCTCTCACCTTCAATTCCTCTTCCATCTGCTTGCGTGCAGTGATATCCATAAAACTTCCCACCGTAGCCCGTTTTCCTCCATAGTTTATAGAGGCAACTTCCTCCAGAACCCATAGTATCTCGCCATTCTTTTTCACGAGCCTGTATTCGTAAGGAATAGCA
The DNA here is from genome assembly GCA_964586515.1 of uncultured Dehalococcoidales bacterium. Taxonomy (GTDB): domain Bacteria; phylum Chloroflexota; class Dehalococcoidia; order GIF9; family AB-539-J10; genus RBG-13-51-36. Next base: position 2,594 of record CAZPGJ010000002.1, on the reverse strand, counting down.
CCATCCTTACTCTTTAGGTTTTCTATCGCCTTTTTCCTGATCACCTTCCTATCTTCTGAATGAACGAGTTCAAGAGAATATTTCCCTATTAGATCCTCCTCAGTATAGCCTGTTAAATTTTGAAACAAGGGGTTAACATATTGGAACCTTCCTTCTTGGACGATGTATATCCCTAGTCCGGCATTACGCAGCAGGGCCTGAGCCACCTCCTCCCACCATAGGGGCAAGGCTTGGCTTTTCTTATTCCGCCTTTCTATTGAAATTGATTTAGTTACCATCGGTGTTTTATAAATCGTCTTGAATATATTTAATTAAATTTATATCTGGTTCCACTATATCATCCCTATTAGCTACTGTAAATAGCCCTTTAGTAATACTTCCAATAGCTAAGATGTACTAAAAAGGGTACTGGATATCTTGCTTAGCAGAAAGAATAGGCGAAACAGAAGCAATTGAAATAGGGTCGTAACTGAAGCGATTCCGTCAGAGGAATAATTTGCGCATTTCAAGGATAAATGGCTAAGGCTCCCAGTCCTATGGTCTCAGGCAAGTTAAACATCAGATTCATATTTTGCACTGCTTGTCCCGCCCCTCCCTTGACGAGGTTGTCCAGACAGCTAATAACTATAAGCCTGCCTGTCTTCGAATCGAAAGTGGGATAAATAAGGCAAAAGTTAGTCCCCCAGACATGCTTGGTGTGGGGAGGCGTGGTCGTTATTTGAACGAAGGGGTCATGCTTGTAGAATTCCCGGTATATCTGTTTCAAGTTGTCATCTGTTAGCTGACGGCTATCAGCTAATTTGGCATAGCAGGTGCTCAATATGCCTCTGGTCATGGGCACTAGGTGAGGCACGAAGGTTATCGAGGGAGAAAACGACGGATTAAGTGTTTTCAATTCCTGTTCTATTTCAGGCAAATGACGATGTCCTTCCAGGGAGTAGGCACACACGTTCTCGTCGGCCTCGGAATAATGAGTAGTCAAGCTCAGGGTTCTGCCGGCGCCCGAGACGCCTGATTTGCTATCCACAATTATGTCGGGGTGAATAAGCCCTTCTTTGACTAGGGGTGCCAGGGCCAAGATAGCACCAGTGCTATAGCAACCCGGGTTTGCTACCAGCGAGGCCGAGGAAATTTCACTTTGATGCAGCTCGGGTAAGCCAAAAACCGCCTCTCTCAATAGCTCGGGCGATGGATGAGTGAATCCGTACCATTTGGGATATTCGCCAGCGTTCTTTAACCTGAAATCAGCGCTGGCATCGATGACCTTAATTCCTTGTTTTAGCAAAGATGGTACTACGTCTATACTGCTTTTATGAGGCATTGCTGAGAAGGCGATGTCGACTTTGCTATCAAGCTCGGCTTTTATTACATAGTTAGTTCCCGCGAAGGTGGGAAAAACATCGCCTAATTTTTGCCCGGCTGTGCTTCTCCCGGTGACAGTGACGAGCTTTACTTGGGGATGTTGGCAAAGTAAGCGGGCCAGTTCCGCACCAATGTAGCTGGTGACATTTATTATGCCTGCTTTTATTTGTGACATGGCATATTTTAAGCATTATACTACGTTTGTGCAATTGAAGGATATCCAGGGTGACCAGGTGACTGAACTCTTAAGCTAATTAGTAGACCGCCTTATTGTGCTATTTGACATTGATCAGAGATGGTGATAGCTTTTGGGAACGTGACGTTTAAAGGGTAATCACCATATCGTATGTATTTATCTGCTAAGGAGGGAAAATGGCTCAAGAAGCTAAAACAATCCAGTGTCACCAGTGCAAAAACAACGAGTGTTTGCAGCAATATCCCCAGGGAATCCCTGAATATTGCCAGGCACAAAAATTCCCGGAAATAATCGAAGAAAGCAAACGGCAATATCTTGAGCCCGATGCCGACAGGTTTCATTTAGCTGCAGCCAAGGTGCTCAAAAGAGGGGGCTATGATTGGTCTCGAGTCCAACAGTGCATCGAGTTCGCTAGGGAACTGGGTGTCAAAAAGGTGGGATTGGCTGTATGTGTGGGCTTAGTCCGGGAGGGCCGAGAATTTGCCCGCTTTCTTGATAGAGCCGGTTTCCAGGTTATCTCTATAGCCTGTATGGTAGGTGGTCTGAAACCTCAGGAGACGGGAATACCTGATGAATGGGTAAACCAACTAGGCATAAGCTGCAATCCCATAGCCCAAGCTGAGATTCTGAATCGAGAGGATACGGAACTAAACTTCATATATGGTCTGTGCGTGGGACATGATACTATTTTCATCAGGCATTCAAAAGCTCCTGTCACCTACGTTGTAGCTAAAGATATGGTCACCGGCAATAATCCAGGCGCTGTTCTCCTATCCCCATACCATCGCATGAAGCTCGTGGCAACTTATGGAAGAGGTAAAGCCGCTGGAGAGGGATAAGAATAACACATCCCAGTCGCTCTTGTAGAACGACCGCTGATAGGAGTATAGCGAAGTGCCTTGGGAATTCCTTGGAAGCTCGTGACGACTGCCTCGACTGTGGGTGAAAAGGATGTGTTTGGGATTGATCAGGCGAATGTAACAACATACTATATTCCCTAAGGTCAATAGCTCCAGCCAAATCGGCTTGCGTCTTA
>CAZPGJ010000001.1:235765-596491 GCA_964586515.1 uncultured Dehalococcoidales bacterium | reverse complement strand
GCGTCTGACTGGCAGTCAGAAGGTAGTGGGTTCGAATCCCATCAGCTCCACCAGTCTTTTCCTGGCTTTGATTACCACAGGGTGAAAGAGAAAGGCTCGTATATTTTGCCTATATGAGAACGGCAGTTGGTTCTGTTACCCCTCCTCAGGCTCGATCAGGCCATAGTCGCCATCCCCACGACGGTATAGTAGATTGAGCCTATCAGTATCGGCATCTATGAAAAGAAAGAAATCATGCCCCAAAAGCTCCATTTGGTTTATAGCTTCATCTACAAGCATGGGTTTGACCAAGAAGCGTTTACTCTTTACCACTCTCTTGGGAGCCTCGATTTCCTCCGCCTCGATTGCCGCTCCTTGCCGAGTAAAAGAAATGCCTCTGTTTTTATCATATAATTTGCCTTTGTACCGCTCGATTCGCTTAGACAACACATCCACTACTTTGTTAATGGCTGTGCGCATATCCTTAGACTTTTCCTGAGCTCTAATTAAGACACCCCTGCTGTCAAGGGTGACCTGGACAGTGAATCGCTGCTCAGGTAGCTTGGTACCTTCCCGGGAAATCTCCACCTTGCCTTCATCGAGGGTCGGTAAGTAACGGCCCAGTTTGCCAACCTTTTTCTCAATATATGCCTTCGTTGTCTCAGAAAGCTCCACACTATTCTTGGCGATAATCTGTAGCTTCATTTCTCCTCCTTCAGTTGCGAATCTCCCTGGCTAACGTCAAACCCCAAACAGACGCAGCACCCTTGTTTTTAAGAGCTGCAGCACAGGACTCCAGCGTGGCTCCAGAGGTACATACATCATCAATAAGGATAATTTGTCTACCGCTCACCTTTTCATCCCGGCACACAAAAGCATCGGCTACATTCCTTCGGCGCTCTTCCACATCAACTGCTCTCACCTGAGGTTGGGCCTGCTTAACTCGAATGAGGCAATCCTCAATCACTGGCAAATCAATGCGCCTACCCAGCTCTCTGGCGAGCAGGCTGGACTGGTTATAACCCCTCTCTCTCAATCGCCGTGGATGAAGAGGTACACAAACTAAGGCTTCGCCAGGCAAGGGATTTGCCCTGAGATAATCAGCCAATAATTCAGCCAGACAGGGAGAGATTGCCTTCAAATTTCGATACTTCAACTCATGAATGGCCTTCCGTATTACCTCGTCAAACTTAAACGGAGAACGGATGCCATCAATCTCAGCTTGCCTTCGCCGACAGTCTGAACACACGATACCGCTCGCCTGAGGCCTACCACAGTGGGGGCAAAGTGGGGGCAGTAGCCTTGGTAGTTTTCCAAGACACTCAGGGCAAAGAAAATCTCCTACTTTCCCACAGCCCACGCATCGGCGCGGGAAAAAAGAGTCCACCGCCCGCTCAATTAATTTACCGGAACGAAGCACATCCTCTGCTAAGGAGTATATTCTCGGCGTGTGCGGGTATGAAGTTCCCCACTAAGAACAGGCTCATTAAGGTATATTTCACCATTCCTGATCTTCACATTGTATCCACAATCAGGACGGGTACACACCCAGGCCTTGTAGTGAATCGGTGCCCCCTGACTACCGAAGTCAGACAGAGGCACCAAATCCCCCTTTCCGCATTTTTGACACTTAGGGAATGGACCGTTTTCCAAGTTCCACCTCCACAATTAATTTATTTGCCTGTATCAAAAATAGTAAGTATATACTATCAAAAATTCGTTTGCAAGATTATCTTTCACTAACAAGCCAATTTTTTAGATTTTCTTTAGACATTTCTAATGGCCCAGCCCAACCACCGACAGGCAGGTATAAATAGCCCCGGCCGGCGTCAGTTGGCTTCTCATCAATCTGATAGCCTCGACTTCAACATGATATTTATCTTCAAAAGTGGTAGAGCCCACAAGTTCGCCAAAGCTTCTTCTTTCCGGTGCTGATGCTCCTTCCCTGATGCGAGCCAGGGTTAAATGCGGCACAAAGGGGCGTTCCTCCTTAGCAAATCCTAGGGCGGCGAGCGCAGAGTCGATGCTTTGCTGTAACCTGGATAGCTTGTCCACCTCTCCACCAACGCCGACCCACAAGACCCGAGGTTGCCTTAGGCTGGGGAAAGCCCCCAGGCCCGAAATCTCTAAATGGAAGGGAGAAATCCCCTGCGTCGCTTCCTTCATAGCTTCAGTTATCTCTGGCACCCGCTTAGCAGGAATATTGCCCAGAAACTTCAAGGTCAGGTGAATTCCCCCCGGGTCCACCCACTTGACGAACCTATGTTCATCTCCCTCCAATTCTCTTCTCAGCCTGGCTAATCCCTTCTTAGCCTCCTCAGGCAGTTCAATGGCAATAAAGGAACGGATTTGCTCAGGATTATGTGACATTTTTGCTCCTTGCATCCCGGCGCAGCAGTTTCTGGGCGTTAGCCCCCAGGATTCTAACTTTATCCTCATCAGTAAGTTGTGAGGATTGGATTTGGTCAATCACTTTATTCTGGTGCATAAGAGGATAGTCAGTGCCGAAAAGGATTTTATCGCTGCCGATGATGTGACTCATCTGCTCAAAAATCTCGGACTTATAAAGGAAGACGGTGGCCGCGGTATCAAAGAAGACATTGGCTAAAGCTTCGGCCACTTCAGGCATCAGGGCATAAAAAGGCAACCCTCCACCCCAGTGCGCACAAACAAGCTTTAAATTCGGAAAAGCTGTGATAAAGGAGTAGAGGATGTCCGGAGTGATGCTTCCCTTGCCGGAGTACTCATGCCCCACTGGCTCAGAAGAGTGGGTCAGAAAAATCAAATCGTGCTTTAGCACGGCATCAACGACAGGCTTCATTGTTTTCTTATCAGCGAGATCGAAGCCCTGCACATCGGACCTCAATTCGCCGATTCCCTTAGCCCCGGCTTTAGCACATCGCTCCAGCTCGGCTATGGCAGCATCTCCGGCCCGGGGTTGAATCGCACAAAAGCCGACAAGCCTTGTGGGATAGCGTGATATTGAATCTAAAATGTAATCGTTTGTTGTCACACAGAGTTCCTGGCTCACCCAGCCAGCGTTAAGAACGACGGACAAATCAATGCCGGCTTCGTCCATGCTGGCAATCAGTTCCTCCGCCGTGGCTATCCTGGCTTTCGGCTGAGAATAAAGCAGGGAAAAGCAAGGATCGGTCTTGCTATATTCATCACGCCTTTCCCTCAGCCAGGGGGGAAATATATGGGTATGAAAATCTATAATCACAGACGACATTATACCCCTTTTTGGTCTTGACAAGGTGGGGTGTGGAGTATACTATTAATAATATCAAGTAAGATTCCAAGAAAACTAAACTTTTACTCTCTGGAGACAGTGGTGGACGTGATTATGTTGCGAGTTGGCATCGGGAATCCCAGTTTCATCGCAGTTAACAACGTTGATTTATCCGAAGACGGACGAAGTATTACAAAGGAGGGGAAATGAAACACAAATTATTCTCAGTCTTATTCTCAGTCGCTTTAATCACAGTTTTGCTATGTTTGGTTGTAGGTAATAACATTTGTTGCACCCCTACAACACCCCCAACCCAGTATACACTGACCATCGCCATCGCCAGCTCGGCGGGCGGCTCGGTCACGCCTGCGGTAGGCGCGCATCCTTATACCGCAGGAACGGTGGTCAACCTGGTGGCGACCCCAAACAGTGGCTACCGCTTTGTCAACTGGACGGCGACAGCCGGCACATTTGGTAGTGCCACTTCGGCATCGACTACCTTCACCATGCCATCTCAAGACGTAACAGTCACCGCGCACTTCGCTCTTGGGACTCTCATAGCCAATGTTCCCGACTGCAATCAGCCACCCACCAACAACTTAGCAACTACCATTCCTACCAATTACTGCGCCCCGATGGCGATGGTCAACATCTTGTTCTACTGGGACGTTGTAGAGGAAAATCTTAATGCCATCAATGTAACCGCGTGTCTTGCATGTAATACGACGGCGGAGTACGTCGGCTTTTGGATGGACACAAACAACAGCGGCGCGAGCGGATGGCGAGGAAACGACAACGATGCTCACCCCGGAACAAAGGACAAGGATATAAATCCGGGGGCTTTGCAGTATGTCCAGTGGGATGCTAACAACCTATTCCCCGCTCCTCCTCCTGCTCCTCCTGCTCCCCCTGGTTGTAAACTTGGTTATGTTTGGACTTCGAATGACACTTATGCTCAGGACGCGACAGCCTTCACTTTTTATAAGACTGAGATTAATGCTGGGAGACCTCTAGTAGTCACTTTTATCTACTGGAACCCACAGCCTACCGGAATAAATGTCACTGACCCTAAAACTGGCGAAAGGATATATGTATATACTTGGGGGAATAACCCAGGGAGTTCTAGCAACCCTCCCGAGCAATGGGGAGGGACGGAGTATTCAAGTGAATACATTGGTCACGCTGTTACCGGAGTTGGGTATATTCTGAACTGGAACCCCGGTGGTGGAGCCCCCGTAGGCGACTATGTTATCGTCCACGATAACTGGTCGAGCACTCCCACTGATATCGCCATACCATGGGCGCACTGGAATGGCCTCCATGCTGTTACCCCCGGCCCGTAGGAGCGACCGTAACCAGGCTTGTTGTCATTGCCCCGCTTTGACTTGTCAAGGCGGGGCAATCTTATTAGCTAAATCCCAATTTCCAAGCTCTAAACAAATCCCTTCAAAATGCAAAAATAAAAGTGCAAAATGACAGAGCAAAGGTCAAAATTTTTGCGTTTTGAGTTGTCATTTTGATTTTTGACCTTTGATTTTTAATTTCATATTTCCGCTGTCCCGCCTTCGGTGGGCAGGGTGATGTTTATCCCGCTGTCGCTCAGGTTATTCACGTAGAATTCGGGCTTCTCAGAGTGCACCGGTATAAGCATCTGCGATTGAATCTCGCGGGCAACTCGTAGCAGGTCGGGACCACAGGCATGTCCCGAAGCATGCAGCCCCTTCTCTTCCTCGGGTATCTCCCACTTGCCATTTTTCTCTACAGGGAGGCCGAATGCTCGTAATTGGAAGTGCTTCAGCCAATGGTGCAGACGCCAGAAGTCCATTTCCTGTTCCTCATTGTGAGGTTCGCTGGAGCTGAAGACATAAAGGCTGCCGGCCCGGGGTCGTATGCTGGGCAGCTCATTTAAATCCCAGAAGCTGAAGCAGAGGATGAAATCGCCCTGGTTAGACCTGACGTCTTTAGCCAGGACAACTTTGCTAGAGCATTCCTCGTAGGTCTTTTTCAACCATGAGGCAGGGCTCTTGCTGGCGGTCGTTTCTTGGTACAGGACAAGGGCATTTTCCTGGGCAATGTCCGGTATCTCTGGCTCGAGAAGGCGCATGGCCTTCAGAAGGTAAGCATCCTTGGGCAAAATGGCTAACTTCCTTTTCGTATCTCTGGCAACCTGTAAAAAGGTAAGCAAGCGGTCTACATCCCGGGCGGGGAAATCGGCAATGACCAGGCCCCGGGCATGATCAATAGCTTTGAAGGCATTTTCATACACTTCCTGCTCGGAAACATTTGTCTTTTTGTCTACATTGGTGCCTTCCAGGATTAATGCCCTGGGATGTAGCTGAGCTGCCTCCTTCATAAATGACTCAGTGAGCTTACCTCGCTTACCATGAAGCCGCAGGTCGCCGCTGTAAACTACCCAACCGGAGCTTGTCTCGATGCCCCAGGCACAGGCACCAGGGATAGAATGGTCCAGGGGGAAGCAACGCAGATTAAAGCTACATTTACCGATGTCGCCCAGCGGTTGTGAGTCAAGTTTCTTCTGTCGGGTGGCTCTTTCCCAGAAGTTTCTGGCCTCCTCTCTCAGCCCCGACTTGTTAGCAACACAGAAGCGGCGTTGGTGGTCACCACTGCTGCTGGCAACATAAGCCCCCTGCCGCCACCCCTTCAGACATTCCTCAACCCTGGGGGTGAAGTAGCATACCTGCTGGTCGAAATCGGCCTTTCCTGAGTCCTGAATTGCCTTGGCAATAAAGGCTGTGGTCGCCGTGGCATATACCGGGATGTCTTCTCTCAGGAAGGATATGTGGCCGGAGTGGTCGAGATGGGCATGGGTTAACAGAATTCCATCTACATCTTCGAGTCTGCGATAGTGCCCAGCCTGGCGAAACTGCTGCCACAGGTTTCCTGTGTCCAGGTCAGCGCGGTAAATGCCTTCAAGCTGGGGAAGCAGCCCCATTACTAACAGGTCGAGAAGTCCGGCTCCGGCTCGAGGCTTCAAATATTCCTCGTAGAAGATTCGATACTTACTATAGGGATAGCCAAAGTCCAGGAAAAGCTTCCCCTTATCATCTTCAAGGAGGACTTTATTGCCTCCGATTTCCCTGACGCCGCCGTAGAACGTAAGCTTAACCACGCTGGTAGTGTACCATAGAAAAGGGAGCAACTCTATTTTTCCCCAACTCATTGGTTAAATCCCAAATCCCTAAATCCAAGCTCCAAACAAATCTAAATATCAAAATCCAAATGACAATTGAAACTCAAATGCCTAAATGCCAAAACTACTTCTTTTCCTCATTTGGGTTTTGGGCTTTGTCATTTGTCATTGTTCAATATCGTAGGGTCGGGGCTTGTCCCGACCGAAGAGGTGTCATTCTGAGCGAACGAAAAAATAGAGCTGACTTAATCTTACTAGGGGAGTGATAAGCTGCAAATTTTCCAGTATACTTACGGGGATGGACAAAATGTTCCTGGTGGACAAGCCTAAAGGGCTTACCTCCTCCCGGGTGGTAGAGCGGATAAAAAAGAAATTCAATGTGAAAGCTGGTCATACGGGGACCTTAGACCCCTTGGCTACGGGGCTTTTAGTTGTTCTCACTGGCAAGTTCACGAAAAACGCATCCTTATTCCTTAAGCTGGACAAGGCTTACGAAGTTAAGGCTGTTCTCGGTATCGAGACAGACACCTTTGACTCTGAAGGAATGGTTTTACGGCGAAACGATAAAGAAGTAACTAGAGAAGAATTGGAAAGGGCCTTGAAGGAATTTTCCGGTGATATCTGGCAGACCCCTCCACCGTTTTCCGCAAAAAAAATGGCGGGCCAAAAAGCTTACCAACTAGCTAGAAAGGGTATCAGCGTAGACATACCACCTAAAAAGGTAAGCATCTCTTCTTTGGAGCTCAAGGAGTTCCAGTTTCCCTATTTCACTTTTGCTTGCGAGGTGTCTTCGGGATTTTACGTTAGAAGTCTTGCTCATGATATCGGAGAGAAACTCGGGGTGGGCGCTACTGTAGTAGAAGTTCGCCGCACTAGAGTGGGCCCTTATCACGTGGAACAGGCTAAAGGCCTGGAGGAGATCCTGGGCTACAAGTAGAAAAAAACTTTGCTTTTCAGCGACAGCGGTAACCTCAGGCAAATTTTCACGCTAAAAAGAACCATGTATTATTTTCCCGTTGCTTGGGTTATAGTCCCCATGATACAATATTCCAAGAGTGGCTACTGAGAAAGAGAAGGCAGTCGAATTAGCCATTGAGCAAATCGAGAAGCAATATGGCAAAGGTTCGATTATGAAGTTAGGCGAAGCTCCAGCCAGAGTAGCTGGAGATGCCATTCCCACCGGGGCACTGGCTCTTGATCTGGCTTTAGGAATAGGTGGCATACCCAGAGGGCGAGTTACCGAGATATTTGGTTCTGAGGCTTCAGGTAAAACTACACTCGCCCAGCATATAATCGCCGAAGCTCAAAAAGCTGGCGGTATTGCGGCATATATTGACGCCGAGCATGCCTTTGACCCCAGATATGCCGCTAACTGCGGTGTCAACCTCCGCGATTTACTTATCTCCCAACCTGACACCGGCGAGCAAGCTCTGGAAATTACGGAAACCCTGGTGAGAAGCAGCGGTGTAGACGTGATAGTCATAGATAGCGTAGCCGCCCTGGCGCCCAAAGCCGAGATAGAAGGCGAGATGGGCGATGCCCATGTTGGTTTGCAGGCACGATTGATGTCCCAGGCACTGAGAAAATTGAGTGCTGCTATCAGCAAGTCTAAAACAGCGGTTATTTTTATTAACCAGTTGCGAGAAAAGGTGGGCATTTTTTTCGGTAATCCGGAGGTAACTCCCGGGGGCAGGGCGCTTAAGTTTTATAGTTCGGTGAGGATAGATTTGAGGCGGGGTGACTCCATCAAGCAGGGCACAGAAATGGTAGGCGCAAGGGTAAAGGCCAGGGTGGTTAAGAATAAGGTAGCTCCTCCCTTTCGCAGCGCTGAATTTGATATTATGTTTAATCACGGGATAAGCAAAGAGGGAAATCTGGTTGACCTTGGAGTAGTAACAGGCTTGGTAAAGAAAGCTGGCGCTTTCTTTACTTACAGTGATACGAAGTTGGGGCAGGGCAGGGAAAATGCCAAGGATTACCTGAAGCAGCACCCAGAACTAGCTTCACAACTAGAAGAAAAAATAAGAGCTTCAACAGCTATTCCCAGCATCTCTCTCGGAGAAAGTTCAGAAACCTTATCACAAGAAGCTTGACATAATTCAAGAAGAAGCCAGTTGACAGACAGTAATTCCTTGCAGGATTGTCTCGACGCAGCCTACCGCTATCTCAGTTATCGCCCGCGCAGCGAAGGAGAAATCAGACAGTGGCTTCACCGACGCGGTTTCGCTAATGAAGTAGCAGAGAGGGCAATTGCTAAACTCAGGGAGCAAAACTTGAGCGATGATTTTACCTTCGCCCAATTCTGGAAGGATAACCGCTTATCCTTCAGGCCTAAGAGCAAAAGATTGATAAAAAAAGAATTAAGAGACAAAAAAGTAGCCGCACAAATCATTGAACAGGTGACCAACGATATAGATGACGAAGAGATTGCTTATAAGCTAGGCTCTAGGCGGCTGCCGGCCCTTGCCCATTTAGATTATCCGGACTTTTATCACCGTCTATCCAGTTATCTTGCTTATCGCGGTTTTAATTACGAAGTTATCCGTGACACAGTAGCTCGTTTATGGCGGGAGAAAGAAAATAAGTGATTATTTTGCCAATAAAGCTAGAAACACTCCCGCTGCGGCAGCCGTGCCAATAACACCAGCGGCATTAGGCCCCATACAATGCATCAAAAGAAAATTCCTGGGGTTGGCTTGTTGTCCCATCCTTTGCACCACTCTGGCTGACATGGGAACTGCTGAAACGCCAGCAGCCCCAATCATAGGGTTAATCTTCAGTTTTAAGAATAGGTTCATTAGCTTAGCAAAGAGTACGCCACCCATGGTAGCGAAAGCAAAAGCAAGTATACCTAAACCAAAGACCATTAACGGTTGGGGAATTAAAAATGCCGTAGCTGCCAGAAAAGCACCTATACAAACACCAAGAAACACGGTCACTATGTCGATAAAAGCCCCACCCATGGTCGTACCTAACCTATCAGTAACACCGCTTACATTGAGAAGATTGCCGAGCATAAAACAGCTAATGAGGGGCAATGCCTCGGGGACAACAAGCCCAACAACGACTGTGACCACGATAGGAAATATTATTTTCTCTGTCTTAGAGACTTCCCGCAATGTTGGTGCCATATATATTTTTCTTTCCTTCTCAGTGGTCATCGCCCTGATCACCGGAGGTTGGATTAATGGCACCATAGCCATATAGGTATAAGCGGCTACAGCGGTAGCGCCTAAAAGCCAGGGCGCTAGCTTTGTGGTAAGATAGACCGTAGTGGGACCATCGGCACCACCTATAATCCCTATACTGCAAGCTTCCGGAATACTGAATCCCACTGCTAAAGCTATAAGGTAAGCAGCGTAGACTCCGAACTGAGCTGCAGCTCCCAGGAGGAAGTAAATAGGCCGAGCGATAAGAGGGGAAAAATCGGTCAATGCTCCCAAGCCTATGAATATGAACAGAGGGATGAGGTCCCACCCAAAGCCATATTGGAAGATATGGGATAAAAATCCAATTGGTTTCCCCCCCTGGTTTATCAGGTCCATCCAATCAGGTGGTAAATAATCCACCATAGTCCCATCAGGCATTTGGAACCCCATAACCTGATAACCCAGAGGTATGTTGACCAGAATGATGCCAAAGCCTATAGGAACTAAAAGCAGTGGTTCCCATTTCTTAACTATGCCCAGGTAAATGAAGACGCCGCCGATAACCAACATTATCAAGCGCTGCCAGGTAAGGAAAGTAAATCCCGTTTCTATGCCAAACATGGTCATACCTCCAATTTACCTTGGATACGATCCGGTAAGAGCAGAGGCTTTCATCTAATCCTTCGTCTTAGTTTCTTCTACTTCGGCTGCTGACTTAGCTTTTTCCTTCTCCCTTTTAATTCTTTGAAATACAAACCCTATTAGCCAAGTTACCACAGCGAGAATAATTAATATGAGGAAAACGGAGCCAAAGCTTTTCCCTGCTATTAGGATAGCCTCACCCCAATTTACTGACATTGGTACCATGATATCCTATTTTCTCGAACCCATATTGTAACACAGATGAGACAATTACAACTGCTATGGAAAAAACTGAGTTGCAAAATTTGTCTCTTCCCATTAGAATATTTTCCAGCTTAGGCTGGAAGCTATACAAACAAGGGGCCATTAGCTCAGTTGGTTAGAGCACGGTCCTGATAAGACCGGGGTCTGTGGTTCGAGTCCACAATGGCCCACTTTTTACTTGCCAAATTTAGCTAACTGTTTGCTGGTTGTCTTCGTAGTTCCAATCAGGGGGCTGATTCTAGGTTGTATTTGATAACCATATCTATGACATGACTCCGTGTCTCCGACAGGACAAATTACAATAGCAGCATACTTTCAACCGAACGGAGTACGGTTCTTCTTGGCTGGATTCAACTTGTCCTTTATACAAGCAGTGAATCTGTCCACTATCCATGCGTAATAATCCGCTGGCAGTGCTTCCGGAATCACTTCGGGGACTTCATTGAAGGCATCAATCATCCACCATCTTCCTTCCCCGTCTACACACCACTCCACAACATTGACATCCAAATCCAGAGCCTGGTTTAACTCTATGGTTAAAGTAGTCAACCTCTCCTCTTGGTCCCCCAGGCTACCCGGCTCACAGTGCAAGTAATTTCCCATAGCCAGTGGCTTAGGGATCCACTTAACAAAGAGAACGTCCCGTTTATCAAAACAAAAAACACGAAAATATTCCCTGAAACTAATCAGTTGCTGTGCCAGCAATATACGCCGAGTACAGAGGGAAGTATACAAATCCCTCAGTTCCTGAATAGATCTCACCACATAGACGTCTTCCCAGGCATATCCATCAAATGGTTTCAGAATACACGGCAAGCCCAGTTCCGCAGCCACTTCATCAAGATACGGCTGAGAAACCACTCCTTCTGTTTCATCTGCAACACGTTGATCGGGCAAGACAATTGTTTTAGGGAAGCTGATCCCCAGACTATTGCCCACCTGTATTTCGATCAGTTTATTGGTTGACAAAGCGGCAAAAGGACTATTGATTACATACGTCCCACTGAGTGCCAGGCTCTTCACCATCTCCTTCAGGAAAGGGTAGCAGAAGCTGAGACGGTCTACCACTACCCTGTATCTTCGCTCTATGGGAATTTCTTCCCCGGCTAAGGTCATGAATTCTACAGGAATATCATTCAGACGGTGGACCACGTCATTTATGAAGCGGTCATTCCTGGATTCAAGGATGCCCACAAGCTTTGTTTCCACAAAAACTAGTATATTTGCAAAACGCCCGCTCGGTCAACCGAACCGTATAAAAATTGGAGTTGCTCTCCGCTCCCAAATCTTGAGGCGAGCCAGCATCGTCAAAGAGCAACGGCTGCGACAGGTCAGGTGGCAAAGCTAAAAGCTAAACTAAAGTTCTTTGTCTGTCCACTGAGCCCCACTTTTTACTTGCAAAATTTAGCAAAAGTTAGCTGATTATTTACTGATTTTCTCCAGCATCATCTCCCCTCGTCATTTATTGCGAGAAGCCATCTCAGTTAACCCTCTCTTACACATTAGGCATCATGCTATAATTGTATTAGGTAGGTAAGAAACCGTCATGGATAAGTCCACTGTTTTGGTTCTGGGTTCTGGAGCAACTCTCGGGGGCGGCTTTAATGTAGAAATTCGGGGTACAAGATTTGAGCCTCCGCTGGATGGGAACTTCTTTGAAAATCCCGCAGTTCAAAGTATCTTTACGCCTGGTAACTACCCTGCATTGGCTCATTATAGGCAAGACCCAAGTCTGGAAGCAACTTGGGCAAAAATTGATTTGCTCCTTAAACTCTGCTTAAGCGGAGTCGTGAGTGAGGAGCAAACTTACGAACAAGTCCGCGAACTACTGAAACAGAAGGGACAAGGCGATAGCTCATATCAACAGAAAATGGAAAGGGAGTGTTGTCATTCGCGTGTCCCCTCCATGGCGGAATGGGAACTACGGAATTTAGTGAGACAGACGTTTCAACATCTGCATCATCTTGAACCAAGCAGGTCTCCCCTATACATATTGCTCAATGCGTTGATGGGAAAAGAGCTATTACGTGGCGTTATCACTTTCAACTATGACACCTCTCTTGAATTCCTGACTCTAAATGTGTCAGGGTTAGGTCAGTTCTACTACCCCCGGCTTCCCAACCAAGACGCTTCTAGAAAATTACCCCTTTTCAAACTTCATGGGTCACTTAACTGGCAAACCGATAGCACTAACAATCGTGAGCCTATTAAGGCTTTGGAGCCCTCGACAAATATAGCTGAGATGGATCATGGTTACGGCTGGTATAAGCAACCAGAAGTAGTGGGGCCTACCTTCTTCAAGCAGGAAATCACCCTAGACTTTGAAATTCCCGGCGACTTCAGGGCACCGTTCTACAAAACTCTGTGGAGGAATGCTTGGGATATGCTGAGGAATGTCCGAAATCTGATATTTGTTGGTTTCTCTTTCCCGCAGACAGATTTCCATGCCGGGGCGCTTTTCCGCACAGCCCATTTAAATCATTTAAATGGTAATGGGTTTAGGCATGTTGTATTGTGCCATAGAGGTAACCAAGATTTACGCAATGCGGCTGAACAGGTATTCAGGGGAAGGCCGACCGAGTTTACAGAGTTCAACGGTGGTTTAGAGAACATGACCGAACGGATTGATGAGGTAATAGCGCTCCTGCACTGATTAGGTAGTTAAGCTAAAAGCCAGAGTAAAAGTTCTTTGTTCCGTCCACCGAGACCCTCTGGCTAATTTCTGCTATAATGATTGAATTGAGTTCTTGTAAACTGCTAGAGTTGTGGGAAGGAGCTTTATGAAGTTTGCTATTACTTTTGAGCAAGATGAGGACGGATATATCGTAGTCAGTTGCCCGGCTTTACCTGGTTGTCACTCGCAGGGGGAAACTAGAGAGGAAGCCATCGCCAACATCAAGGAGGCTATTCGAGGCTATATAGCCAGCATGCGCAAGCATGGGGAGCCAATCCCCTCTATTACAGAGGTGGAAGAGGTGGAGGTAGCGGTCTAAGTGGCTCGCCTCCCTGTAATATCAGGAGATGATTTCGTCAAAGCAATGTGCAAGATTGGCTATGTTTGGGACCACACTGAAGGCAGCCATATGATTTTGCTACACCTGTCGAGAGGCAGGCTCTCCGTGCCAAGACACAAAGAATTGGGCCGGGGATTATTGAGAGCTTTGATTAGAGATGCTGGCCTATCGAGAGAAGAGTTTATTGCGTTAATGCGAGACTAGGCTGAAAGCCAACTTAAAAGTTCTTTGTTCCGTCCACTGAGCCCCACTTCCAATTTGCCAAATTTGACAAATTAAAGGACAAGGTTTATATTTTAAATAATTAAATATAGGAAAAGGCTGAGAACAGGACTAGTACAACTTAAGGCGGAGTTCAGAGAGTCGGGGAAGGTGTGAGCCGATACTTGCGCGAGGCTGGAATGGACCTGGGAGCCGCAAACCGAAAGGTTAACATCGAGTAGGCTTTGCCGCAGGGGCAGCGTTATCAGAGTCCAGGGTATCGCCAGATTGGGCTGTACCTGAAAAGAGATGGCCGAAAAGGCCGAAAAAGGGTGGCACCGCGAAGGTTAAACCTCTCGCCCCTGAGCGAGAGGTTTTTTTATTGTGAGGTGATATGTATTATCCGACTCTGAAAGAGGTTCGCCGACTGAAGAAGTACGGCAATTTGGTACCAGTTTGCCGTGACATTCAGGCTGACCTGGAGACGCCAGTATCCGCTTACCTTAAGATAGCCCGCGGCAATTACTCCTTCCTTCTAGAAAGTGTTGAGGGTGGTGAGCGACTGGCCCGCTATAGCTTCATTGGCACCGAACCTCTTCTTGTCTTGAGGACAGGAAATGAGAATCCCATTGACCCATTGGATATGGTGGAAAAAGAGTTAGCTCAATTTCATGCCGTGTCCATTGCCGACCTTCCCAGATTTCACAGCGGCATGGTTGGCTACTTGAGCTACGAAGCTGCCCGCTACTTTGAGAGACTGCCCTGTCCTGTCCAGGACCCTCAAGGACTCCCCGAGTCTGTGTTGATGCTGGCAGATACATTGCTTGTTTTCGACCATGTTACCCACAAAATCAAGGTTGTCTCTCACGCTCACTTAGACGGGGATGTGGACAAAGCATATCGGGAGGCAACTTGTAAAATTGACGACCTGGTGAACAGGTTGGAGCAGCCGATGCATTCCGAGGCCCTTAAGAATGCGTCACCAGATAGGTCTGAAGTGTCATCAAATTTTGCTCCAGCAGAGTTCGAGGCTATAGTATCTAAAGCCAAGGAGTATATCTATGCCGGTGATGTAATTCAGGCTGTCTTATCACAGCGGTTGACAAGACGTACTTATGCCAATCCCTTCGCTATATATCGGGCGTTACGCTCTATTAACCCTTCTCCCTACATGTACTACCTCCACTTAGGTGATTTCTATATCGCCGGAGCCTCCCCCGAGCTTCTGGTGCGAGTCGAGGATGGCATAGTATCCACTCATCCTATTGCCGGCACTCGCCGTCGGGGTAAGGATGTCACTGAGGACCTGGCTCTGGAAGAGGAGCTCAAGAACGATGAAAAGGAGCGTGCTGAGCATATCATGCTCGTTGACCTGGGGCGTAATGACATCGGGAGAATTAGCGAGCCAGGCACAGTCGAGGTAACCCAGCTTATGGATGTGGAACGCTATTCCCATGTTATGCATTTGGTATCTCATGTTCAGGGTAAGCTCAAGGCTGGACTTTCTCAGTTTGACGCCCTCCGCTCTTGCTTTCCCGCCGGTACTGTTTCCGGCGCACCTAAGATTCGGGCTATGGAGATCATTGCCGAACTGGAAAAAGAGAAACGAGGACCCTATGCTGGCGCAGTGGGCTACTTCGACTTCTCGGGTAACCTGGATACTGCTATCGCTATACGTACCATTGTCATCAAGAATAACATCGCTTATATCCAGGCGGGTGCTGGCATTGTCGCCGATAGCATCCCTGAGCGCGAATACCAGGAAAGCTTGAACAAAGCTCAAGCATTGCTATCTGCTATTGACCAAGCGGAGGCAAATCAGTATGCTTTTACGCGTTCGGTTTTGCCCTGAGTCAATTATGACCGAACTGGAGAAGGACTTGTTGAAGAAGTTTCTAAAGCAAGGAGCACAGCAGTGATTAAAGAAGCTATTGAAACTGTGGTCAATGGTCGCTCGCTGACCTTCGAGCAAGCGGCAGCAGTAATGGAGGAAATAATGATTGGCGAAGCCACGCCAGCCCAGGTTGCCGCCTTTGTCACCGCCCTGCGCACTAAAGGAGAGACGGTAGACGAGATTGCTGGCTTAGCCACCGTTATGCAGGCTAAGGCAACACCAGTCCGGGTCACTCCACCGGTGGTAGACACTTGCGGGACAGGGGGCGATGGTTTTTGCAGCTTTAATATCTCCACAACAGCCGCCTTCATTGCCGCCGGCGCAGGACTCAAAGTAGCTAAGCATGGCAACCGGGCAATGTCCAGCCGCTGCGGTAGCGCCGATGTACTGGAGGCACTGGGGGTGAGGATCGAGCTTGGGGCTGAGGCTGTTGCTCAGTGTCTGGAGACAGTGGGCATCGGATTCATGTTTGCTCCCGTCTTCCACCCGGCGATGAAATACGCCGCTGCCCCCCGACGCGAAATCGGAATTCGTACTGTGTTTAATATTCTCGGTCCCCTTACTAATCCCGCCAAAGCCAAGTTTCAGGTCATCGGTGTTCCCTCTAAGGAACTGGGAGAGAAGATTGCCTCTGTTCTCCACCGCCTGGGCACAGAGCATTCTCTGGTGGTACACGGCACAGATGGCATGGATGAAATTTCCATCAGTGGGAAATCTCTGGTGTGGGATATCAATCAACATAAAGTATCGCCACCTTATGAAGTTCTCCCGGAGGATTTGGGGTTTATGAAGGCCAGCATGACCCAAGTTAGGGGAGGAACAGCCAGGCAAAATGCCAGGATACTGCGCGGCATATTAAGCGGAGAGGTAGGAGTCAGGCGGAACATAGTCATCATGAATGCTGCTGCGGCACTGGTGGCTGGCAACCAGGCATCAGACCTCAAAGAAGGTGTTTGTATTGCTGAAAAGACAATCGACAGCGGACAAGCTCTGGCTAAACTCGACGAATTAATAAAGCTCAGCCGTAGTCTTGATGTAGTTGCCTGATTTATCAGGCCTGGTTGCCCAATAAATTGGGCAACTACATAGCTGAAAGCTGGAAAAATGTTGGATAAAATTATCGCCCAAAAAAGGGAAGAGGTCGAGCAAAGAAAGAAGGTAGCTACAATGACTTATTTGCAAGAGCGCATTGCCCGCCAGAAGCCAGCGCTCGACCTAGCCCTGGCCCTCAAGGGCAACTACATTCGATTGATTGCCGAGGTCAAGCAAGCCTCCCCATCACGGGGGGTACTACGCCCCAACCTCAACCCCACCGAGTTGGCCCGGACCTATGCTGAAGGTGGTGCTGCTGCTATTTCAGTGCTCACCGAAGCAAATTATTTTATGGGCAGCATTGAGCACCTCGCAGCAATCAAAGAAGTGGTTGGTCTTCCCTTGCTGAGAAAGGATTTCATCTTCGACCATTATCAGGTATATGAGTCTCGGGCCTATGGCGCTGATGCTTTACTGCTAATCGCAGCCATTCTCAGCCAGGGACAGCTTAAGGAACTCGTCTCGCTGAGTCACAACCTTGGTTTAAGGTGCCTGGTTGAAGTGCACAATGAAGCCGAGGCGGAAAGAGCAGTACTCAGCGAAGCGGAAATCATCGGAATTAATCATCGAGACCTCAATACCTTTGTCTCCGATATCAATACCACCCGCCGTTTACGACCGCTTGTCCCCAAAGAGAAAATTGTGGTTAGCGAGAGCGGTATCAAAAGTCGGAAGGATATGGAAAGGCTGATGAAATGGAGAGTTGATGCAGCACTTGTTGGCGAGGCTCTGGTTACCGCCGGTGATGTCCGGGCTAAGATGAAGGAATTGATAGGAGAATGAGTTAGAATTTCGGATTCAAGATTTAAGTAATGAGGGAAAATCCTAAGCACTAAATACGAAATACTAAACAATATCGAAGCCCAAAACCCTAATGACCGAAACAAGAAGGTTTTGAATTTGGGATATTTAGATTTTGAATTTGTTTAGAGTTTAGATATTAGAATTTGGAGTTTAGTCTGTTATGACTCGTATCAAGATTTGCGGAATTAGCGATAAGACCCATGCTCTAGCAGCAGTTGAGGCTGGTGCTGATTTTATCGGGTTAGTCTTCGCCCCCAGTCAACGACAGGTAAGCCCTGCCCAGGCTTGTAAGATATCCAGTGCCGTTAAAAAAAGCAGCGATGCCACAAAAGTGGTCGGTGTCTTTGTCAATGCCCCAAGTTCCCAGGTAAATGAACTCGCCGATTTCTGTGCTTTAGATTGGATTCAGCTAAGTGGCGATGAATCCTGGGAGTATTGCCGCGAGGTTGTTAGACCAGTTATCAAGGCAATTAGAATAAACCAGCAATCCCCCGAGAAACTCTACGCTGAGTTATCCGCGGGAAGTAAGTTACTTCCCCTACAAGGGTTTATCACCCTTCTTGACTCCCGGGTTGAAGGCAAATACGGCGGGACAGGAGAAAGCTTCAACTGGAACTTAGCTCGAGAGGTAACTAAGAAGTTCCCCATCATTATCGCCGGTGGACTCGACCCGAAGAATGTAGCTAGGTTAATTGAGAGAGTGTCACCCTGGGGAGTGGACGTCTCATCTGGAGTAGAGACTGGAGGAGTCAAGGACATAGCTAAAATAAAAGCATTCATTGAAGCAGTGAGGAAAGTCGATGAGAAAAGATAAACAGCTACCCGACTCCCGTGGCTATTTCGACCAGTTCGGCGGCAAGTTTGTGCCCGAAACTCTTATGCCGGCTTTAGACGAACTGGAAACAGCTTACGAAGAGGCAAAGCGTGATCCATCCTTCTGGGCTCAATTCGATTCCCTGTCTCATGATTATTCAGGAAGGCCAACGCCACTTTACTTCGCGGAAAGGCTCACCAAGCATTGCGGGGGGGCACAAATCTTCCTCAAAAGGGAGGACCTCCTTCATACTGGAGCCCATAAGATAAATAATGCTCTGGGGCAGGGTCTCCTCGCCAGGAGGATGAAAAAACGAAGGATTATCGCTGAGACTGGCGCTGGTCAACATGGAGTAGCTGCTGCCACCATATGTGCCAAGTTGGGACTGGATTGTATTGTCTATATGGGTGAGGAAGATGTACAGCGTCAAGCCCTCAACGTCTTCCGTATGAAGCTGCTGGGTGCCGAGCTGCGTCCTGTTTCCTCAGGTACCAGAACACTGAAAGATGCCATCAATGAAGCGATAAGAGATTGGGTAACCAATGTGAGAAATACTTACTACCTCCTTGGCTCAGTGGTAGGTCCTCACCCCTACCCGGTGATGGTGCGTGATTTTCAATCAATCATAGGCAAAGAAACCAGAGAGCAGATTTTAGCTCAGCGCAGTCGCTTGCCTGATTACATCATCGCCTGTGTGGGCGGAGGCAGCAACGCCATCGGTATTTTCCATCCCTTTGTGAACGATAAAAACGTCAAGTTTATCGGGGTAGAAGCAGCCGGAAGGGGAATCAGGACAGGAAGACACGCCGCCACTCTGGCTGCCGGTACGGTCGGGGTTTTGCATGGGGCGAAATCTTACGTCCTTCAGGATGATGCTGGACAGATTCTGGGAACTCACAGCATCGCTGCCGGTCTGGACTACCCTGGAGTAGGACCCGAGCATAGTTACTACAAGAGTATTGGACGCGCCACCTATGTGGCAGTAAATGATAAGGAGGCGCTGAAAGCTTTCCAGCTTCTCTGCCAGACCGAGGGTATTGTTCCAGCGCTCGAACCAGCCCACGCCATATCTTACGCGGCCAAAATAGCAGGCTCTTTAGATAAGGAGCAGATTATTGTAGTCAACCTGAGTGGGCATGGCGATAAAGATATGGATATCGTAGTCAAAGCGTTGGGGGTGACGCTGTGAGCCGCATTGCTTCAGTTTTTGCCCAGGCAAAGCACACTGCTCTCATCCCCTACATCACAATAGGTTATCCCACTGTTGAAACAACCTTGAAGGTAGTGCCCCTGTTCGCCAAGGCTGGATGCGATATCATCGAGCTTGGCATCCCCTTTTCCGACCCCTTGGCTGACGGTGCTACCATCCAGCGAGCAAGCTATGAGGCGCTCAGGCAAGGAGTTACCCCCAAGGTCTGCTTTGAACTGGCTCAGGAGCTAAGGCGGCAAGTAGAAATTCCCCTGGTGTTTATGACTTACTACAATCCAGTACTTAAGCTCGGGCTGGAGCAATTCTGCTCGAAGTGCACCGAGGTGGGGATTGATGGCTTGATTATACCTGACCTCCCACCCGAGGAAGGAAAAGAACTGGAAAGGTCAACCAGAAGGTACGGACTCGACCTTATTTATCTTCTCAGCCCGGCTAGCACCGAAGAACGCATAAAGCTAGTCACCAGCAGGGCAAGCGGCTTTATCTACTTAGTTTCGCTGACCGGTGTCACTGGTGCCAGGGATAAATTACCCGAGGAACTGGAAAGCTTCGTAGCCAAGGTGAGAGAAAGGACTGAAAAGCCTCTTTGTGTTGGCTTTGGGGTCTCCACCTCCGAGCAAGCCCGAAGGGTAGCCAAGGTAGCCGATGGCGTCATTGTGGGTAGCCGTATTATACAGCTGCTCGACGAGGACAAGTCACTTAGAAATGCCCGCTCTTTTATTAAATGTCTGAGAGAGGCCTTATCGTAAAAGGAGGTTAATATGTAGGGTACCCTGTTTGAAATGCAAGCCGAACAAGAAATCGAAAGGAGGAGAAATGGATACAAAGGTTATCTTAACTGAAAAAGAAATGCCCACTCGCTGGTACAACATTCAAGCCGACCTGCCCAAGCCTTTGCCACCGCTTCGACACCCGGTGACAAAAGAGCCAACGCGTTTGCCACCCATGCTGTACGCCCGCGCCCTTGATGAACAAGAGTTCAGTAAAGAAAGGTGGATTGAAATCCCCGATGAATTGCAGGAGATTTATAAACTATGGCGGCCCACTCCTTTAATAAGAGCTTACCGCCTGGAGAAAGCCCTGGGAACCCCGGCCAGGATTTATTATAAGTATGAAGGGGTAAGCCCAGCCGGTAGTCACAAGCCGAATACCGCCGTAGCCCAAGCCTACTATGCCAAAAAAGAGGGGTGCAAGCGCCTTTGCACCGAGACTGGCGCCGGGCAATGGGGCAGCGCCTTAGCCATGGCCTGCCAGTTCTTGGGCATGGAGCTAAAGGTCTATATGGTCAAGGTGAGCTATTACCAGAAGCCATATCGCCGGGTGATGATGGAGACCTGGGGAGCCAAGGTGGTGCCCAGCCCCAGCCAGGACACTGAAATCGGGAGAAAAATCCTCAAAGATGACCCCGATTGCTCGGGAAGCCTGGGCATCGCCATCAGCGAGGCTTGTGAAGATGCCGCTGGCCGCGAGGATTCCCTGTACTCACTAGGCAGTGTTGTCAATCATGTCCTGCTTCATCAGACAATCGTGGGACTGGAAGCCAAAAAACAGCTCGAGAAGATTGATGTTTACCCGGACATCATCGTGGGCTGTATCGGCGGCGGCTCTAATTTCGCCGGGGTTTTTCTGCCCTTTGTCACAGACAAGATTAAAGGAAAGAAGCCAAAGCTCCAAATCATCTGCGTCGAGCCCGAGGCCTGTCCCACAGTGACCAAAGGTCTTTACACTTGGGACTATGGCGATGTAGCCGGGCTGGCACCGATTGTCCTGATGTATACCCTGGGACACAGTTTCGTCCCGCCTCCAGTCCATGCCGGCGGGTTAAGATACCACGGCATGGCCCCTATTATATGCCATCTTCATAAGCTGGGCTTCGTAGAAGCCCGTGCTGAGCATCAAGTACCCGTTTTCAAGGCAGCAGTGCAATTCGCTCGCGCCGAGGGCATCATACCGGCGCCAGAACCGTCGCATGCCATAAAGGTTGTCATTGATGAAGCTTTAAAATGCAAAGAATCAGGAGAGAAAAAGAACATTCTCCTGGCCCTGAGCGGGCATGGGCACTTTGACCTGGGTGCCTATGATGAGTATTTATCAGGAAAGCTCCAAGATTACGAATATCCCAAGGAGATGGTAGAGAAGGCGCTGGCCGACTTACCGAAGGTGGAATAAGAAACTACTGGCGCCATAGTACGGGTTGCTATGGCGCCAGCCCAGCACTCAGAGCGCTGAGTGCTGGGGGACGATTACAAGGTGACCTTCATGTCTTCAGAGCCCAAGCTTATATCAGCTTCTAGTTCCTGCGCTACTTGAGCTACTTCTTCCTTAATCTCCTGTTCATAAGGATTCCCGATATGAATAACAATGACGCGGGGCAAATACCCTTTGAGCCGGCGAAATTGTATGAGCTCCTCTTTTAGAAACTCAGCACAAAGATGACCGGCTTTCTTGAGCCAGTCTCCATACTTATTAGGTCCAGCAACTTCAGTAATAAGCAACTGGGGAGAAATATGCTGCCAGCAATCAGATATTCCCACTGTGGTATCGCTGGTGTAAAACAATCCAGCACTCAACTCGTTTGAGTGCTGGACATCCGAAGAGGTGATTTGATAGCCGACAGCAGGTACGGAATGTTTTACCGGAACTGCCAAAACATCATAACCAGCAATAGTTTTTCTGCCATAAGGCTCAATGGCCTCAAGTATGAGAGTCGGTTTATCTTTACTGGGATATTCGAGAAAATTGGTATATATCTGGCCATCAAGAAGGCAGTTAGTGACAATATCAAGCGTGTAGCGCGGAGCGTAAACCACCAGCTGCCCTCGCCAATAGTAACCAGCGTTAGCAGCCAGAGTAACTAGGTCACGAGTATGGTCGAAGTGGTGATGGGTAAGCAAAACGGTTTTTATCTTTTTCTGTTCGGGCAGAGAAAGGGCAGAGGTAAGTCCACCAGCATCTACAACCAAAGCACCATCAATTAATAGAGAGGTTAACCGTGCTCCTCTTAACTCAGCTAAATGGGCCCCTAGGATTTGGATTTCCACTTCACTGGCTGTCTATAACTCTTTCAGTAGCACCAAGAAATTTCTGCCATTGAGCTAATTCTTCAGCCAGAATCTGACGACCTTTCTCGGTCAACTCATAACATCGGCGCCTTTGCTTAGAAATTTGCTGCCACGAGCTTGCTACAAGTCCTCTGCTCTCCAAACGGCGTAATGCAGAGTAAAGAGTGCTTGCTGTAAGATTAAAATAACCTTCGCTCCTACGGTCCAGTTCTCTGGCAATCTCATAGCCATGTATGGGGAGTAATTCGCCTATAATAAAGAGCAACAAAGGCTCCACAACACCCCGCAGCGATTGATAAACATAAGATCGAGACATAGTTCCTTTATTATACCATTTTTAAAATATTAAATCACCCTGTGATTTAAATCAACTAAAACTTAACCGAAAAACTTAAAATATATCCCAGTTATTACTATTCCTAAGGAGGTTAAACCGGGCTCTGAAAAGAATGAATACGTATTTCAACCCAAGTAATGTGTTATAGGGTTATCAGGCAACTACTAAGCGCCCTCCTTTCCTTCCTGGCTGCAAAATCTAATGACCTCAGCAAAATTGTTGATTCTCGTGAGGTTGGTGCTTTCCACAAAGCCGTCATAAGTGAGGTTGATCCAGGGCTTGCGATACAAGGCACTGAACTTATCGGACATGGCAGCCACGATTCCACCGGGCATACAACCATGAGGCATTACCGATATCACACCAGCAAACTTAGGATTCTCCATCCATTCGACTCCACTACCTATACTGAGAACTGCCTCGCTTCCGCATTTTGGGGAAAGCCATTGGCTTGTCCATCTCAGTACCTCTTCCGTTGATGGTTCTCTCACATCAACTAGGTCCTGGAAATGTTTGATTACTGTGTGCTCGTCATGCTCCCAGACACGCTTTATCACGTAACTAATCAGCGCCTTCAGGAATTTGCGGTCCCTGACAGCATCCTCAACATGCCGGTAGAAGATGTATTTCATCCATTCCCCTATGGAAGAAACGACGACCTCCAGCCCAGCCTTTTCGCATTCCCTGACCAGGTCCTGGTTGCTAAATCTATTGGAGCGCAGAAAGATTTCGCCATTAATGCCCACCAGAGGCCTGCGGGGTAGCTCTGGGTCAATAAGAGACTTGAAATCAGAAGTTGCTTGGCGCAGGATATCATCGAACCTTTCCTTCTTACGGACGCGACCGATGATTCTGCCCAGATATTCATCAAATAGTTCGTCTGCCGAGCGCGGCCGCTTTTCATAAGGGCGAGTGCGCCAAAGCAATCTTTGGAGATAGTCAATAGCCACACCACCCTTCCAGGCGAGGCGGGCAAAACGAGGGCTAATTTCTGTATCCCGATACGCATTGTTCGACACAGTGGTCCGTATGGGAATGTCAATGCCCACTTCCCTAAGTATCTTGATTTGTTCCAGGGCATATTTCCCAAAGCGGCAGGGACCGTACGCCCCGGCCATAACTGCCTCGACGTTTTTCAAGTCGGTGCCATCTTCATAACAGAACCTCAGAAAGTCGCCCAGGGTTACCCGATAGGGCAAACATTCCACGCCCGATGTTACCTTATCGGCGTAGAATAGATTGCGTTCATTGGCCTCAGGAAGCACAACTGCTCTGAAGCCGCTGCCCTCTAGAAGCGCAGCCACAAGCTCAACGTGCGGCGCCATCCTGGGAATAATAAAGGTCTTCGTGGTATCAATGACAGGCGGGAATGCTCTCCGATAGATATCTTCTTTACGTGGCGCTTCCTGCTTCCCGGCAGAATGGGCAAATCCTTCAATGGTGTCGACGAAGGCTTCGAGGCGGGTAACGATACCAGCCTCAGCGGCATGCTCGTCTATTTCCAACTGCCCCAGAGGCTTGCCTCCCATGATATCTTCCACAATGTGGATTATGAAGGAGTTCGGGCCGCATCCAAAGTTTGTCAGCCACAACCCATAAAGCTGCGGGCCTGAGACAGTTATATCAGCGCCGGCTATATATTTGTTCTCATAGAACCAGTACGGACGGTCGGAGTAATCCTTGGCATTCACCGACTCCAGGGGCAAAAAGTCCAGCGGTATAGGCACCACCCCAAGCTGAGCGAGCTTCTCCGCTATGCCCAGATTGGCCCCGGCATCCTGCGACATATAAGACCTGGCGAAGAGGACCACGCCCAACTGGCCGCTTTGGCGCAGTTGCCTCAATAGTTCCCGGCCCAGCACTGCTTGGTCAGCCTCGAACCTCCGCTGAGATTCAATGCCAGCCAGGGCTGCTTTCTGGCCCTCCCTGTTACTGAATCCCATCTTCACGGCGACATCTGCAAGGTTCCTTATCACGTCGTCATCGCCTCGACTGAAATCAATTATGGGTATCAACAGCCGTTCCCCAAAGCCGAGCACATTGCGTATTATGAACGGGGAGGCCTGAACTAAGGGACAGGAGTATTTCTGGCTCGCATCCCCATCTTTTTCACCCAGGCGAATGGCGCAAGGATAAAGAACGTAATCCACATCCTTGAGCATTGCCGCATGCCCGTGGAGAAGCTTCATGGGGAAACAACTGTCGGTATAGCTTAACTCGATGGCCTGCTCCATGATTGCGTTGTTGGTCTGGCTGGAAAGGACAACTCTGGCATCAAGAGCATTGAGAAAACCGATAAGCAGCGGAGCATAGTCATAGACCAGCAATGCCCTGGGAATGCCCACCGCAGGCCCTGTGCCAGAATCCTTCTTGTACTCTCGAAAGAGCAAGTGTTCGCGCTTATCGAAGTAGGTCTCTTTCTTGGCGTGGCTGGCTATAGCGTCGTACTTGTCGCATCTGCTGCCATAATAGCTGGGCTCTTCACCGGGCATCTCCATCCGGGTGATGGTGCAGTTGTTGTCGCACCCTTTGCACACGAATGTAGTAAGCTTACACTCTCTATCCACAACCTCCTGAAAGCCCTTGAACTTCGATTCCTGGCCAGCCATGGCCTCCCTTGCCAGGAGAGCTACACCTATGGCTCCGCTGACCTCTTTGTGCTCCGGCACAGTCAATTTTTTACCTTTAAGCTGCTGGTGGAAGGCGGAGACCACAGCCTTGTTGTAGAATACCGCTCCCGTGAGGATAACCTTGTCGCCCAGCTTTCTGTGCTCCACCACCTTGGAGAGATAGTTCTTGGCTATGGAGTTGGCCAGGCTGGCCGTGATTATTTCCAGGGGCACGCCTTCCTGCTGTGCCGAGGCCACCGCCTGACCCATAAAAGCAGCACATCTCGTCCCCAGCTCAATGGTATGGGGGGCGGCAAATGCCAGATCGGCAAACTCACCGTTGGTTGCGGAAACGCCGAGCATCTCGGCCAGCTCGTCAATGAAGCTTCCCGTTCCCGCGGCACAGGCTTTGTTCATGTGATAGTCCACGACCACGCCGTTTCTCTTGATGACCAGCTTGGAGTCCTGTCCGCCGATCTCGATGATGTCAGCTTCAGGGTCCATCTCAGCGGCAGCTCTGGTCTGTGCCGTTATCTCGTTCTTAATCAGGTCGGCCCCGATGAAGCCACCCACCAGATATCGGCCTGAGCCGGTAACGCCCACGCCAGCTATCTTAACTTTGTCTGCGCCATCCCGAAGCAAGTTCCTGAAGACCTGCCTGACAGCCTCAACTGGCCTTCCCGCAGTCATCAGGTAATTCTTTCCCAGCAATCGTGTGCCCGATTCATCCATTATCACAGCCTTGGTGCTGGTGGAGCCAACGTCAACCCCGAGGTAGCCAACGCATTGTTCTTCTATCCTCTGACCATCCTTACCGTCCTGAACGGCGACAACTTCCAGCTTGGGCATTTCAAAATGGCGCTGCTTGGCGTCTGTTCCTGACAGCATAACGCCCTGAGAAGTTTTCCCTATGGAAAGTAATGCCGAACCCAGGGACTCCATGTGAAGGTAATCTTCGGGGATGATTACCTCAATGGGATGCCCGTTCCTGGCAGAAATCATATCATTGAGAGATTTGGCCACGGCGGGATTGGCGGCAACTCCGCCCACAAAATAGACCGGCTCCTGGAAAGTTCCTTTCTTCAGAGAGGCAACCATCCGGGCTACGCTTTCGCAGAGTGCATATAGCATAGCATCCAGCGGGGCACCTTTCTGCTGGAGGTGAATGAGGTCGGTCTTGGCAAAGACGCTGCACCGGGCGGCTATCCTGGGGGGAGTGCCTTTACATTTCAGGGCCAGGCTCGCGAAGTCCTCCATGCTGATGCCAATCCTGTATGCCTGTTGCTCCAGGAACCTTCCCGTGCCCGCAGCACAGAGAGGATTGGACGCCACCTTCCAGGGCTTTCTCAATCCATCTTCCAGCTCTATCACCAGGGTGCTCTGGCCGCCGATTTGTATGATAGTTTTAACGTCGGCGTAACGGTGAAGCAGCCCGGAGGCAATCGCCAGTGAGCTGCTGTATTCCGTCCAGCCCAGCTCTTTGGGGATAACAGCCCTGCCTGAGCCGGATACACCGGCGGCGACAACCTCCTTGAGGTCGAGCCTCTCGCCCAGCTTGGCGATAAGCGCACTGACCACGGCCCTGGGGCTGGAAATTACCTTCTCGGTATCAAACTCAACGACCCCGCCGTTCTCATCTACGAGCGCCAGCTTGGCATTGACAGAGCCAATATCTACGCCTAAGTAGTAACTCATTGCTCGATGAACAATTGTAGCAAGAAACGGACTTTCTTAAAAGGGCATCTCATCTCCCTTGACGGGAGAGGATTAAGGGGAGGGTAAACAAAGCCCGCCAATTATATTCCTTTATTCTGTCATTGCGAGCACCTGAAAAGTGCATGGCAATCTCTGGGATTGCTTCGACTGACTGAAGTCAGCCTTGCAATAACAGAATGGATGTGTCATTCTGAGGTCGCTAGAGCAACCGAAGAACCTCGCTCAGTCGTAGGGCAGCATTTCGTATGACGCCTCTTCTTGGCGGGAGGTAAATCCCCGCCATACAAAACACTCAAGACAGCGTCTAGGTACCCTCCCCTTCGTTTCATTCAGAGTTAGGGTGACGATAATTAAACAGGCTCAGAGGAAAAAAGAGGGTTTTTATGTCGCGAGAACACCGCCACAGGGTCGGAGATATTACAGCAGGCAAATGGGCAACTTTATCCTCAGGTATACTCTGGACCTCCGCCTCGCTGCTTTATTGCCCATATAGCCACTACCACTAAAACTAGCGCCAGCAAGCCTACTACAACCATCTTCTCGGCTGGAGTAATGTTGACGGCTATGGTGCTCATGGCCACAGCCGGCACCAGCTCAGCTCTCACTATTGGCTTCAGGCTGGGATGCTCAGTGATAAACTCGGCTATTGGTGGGCTGACATTGTAATAGAGGCTTACTAGGGCTTGTCCTACAGGATTGGTCAGCAGATATTCATCCCTGAATTCACGCAGAACCTGTATTTCCGCGGCCATTGGGGTGCCGTAGGCTGCGGTGGTGATGAAGCACCGCAAGCCACCTCCACTAAAATTGGCTATGATGGAGTAGGAGCTGTCCATGGTGATGGTGGTGGCGGCAGCATAAACATTGGCGATGGTGTCCACATTACCCGACCAGTTGGTAAAGTGATAGCCACTCGCTGCCGCAGCCACAAGGCTGACCTCGGCACCGAGAGGATACGAGAATGTCCCTTCACCGGGGGTGGTTACCGAGCCGCCAGTCGTACTGGACACCGTCAATTGGGCCGTGGGTTGGGGGTGGACTGACTGAAAATTGGCAGTAATGGAGTACGAACTATTCATGGCGATGGTGGTATTGGCAGCATAAACATCGGCAATGGTGCTTACATTGCCGGTCCACTTCACAAACTGGCAGCCTGCGTCAGGTTCAGCGAGAAGGCTGATATTCGTGCTAGCGGGATAGATAAAAGTTCCTTCACCAGGGGTGGTTACCAAACCGCCATCGGTGCTGGAGATGGCGAGGCTATACCAACCTGGGTCTAGTGCAAAGTTGGCAGTGATGGAGTAGGAGCCGTTCATGGTAATATTGGTCGAGGCAGCATAGACATTGGTGATGGTACTCACATCGCCAGTCCATTCTACAAAGTGGTAGTGGTTGTCAACGTCAGCTTGAGCAACAAGGGTGACATTTATTCCAACGGGATAGACATAAGTCCCCTCACCAGGGGTGGTTACATTATCGCCTTCAGTGCTGGAGATGGTGAGGCTATACCAACCTGGGTCTAATGCAAAGTTGGCGGTGATGGAGTAGGAGCCATTCATGGTGATGGTGGTCGAGGCAGCATGAACATCGGCGATGGTACCCACATCGCCAGTCCATCCCACAAAGTGGTAGTGTTCGTCAGGCACAGCAACAAGCTTGACCACCGTCCCGGCATCGTAGAGAAACCTCCCTTCACCGGGAGTGGTTACCGAACCGCCAGGGGTGCTGGAGATGGTGAGGCTATACCCCGAAGGCTCAACCGCAATACCAAGGTCCTTAATAATGTACTGTGCCTTGCAGATGACTGCGCGGTCTGCAGAGCCAGCAAAAAGCAGCCCCACGAACTTCCCGTCTTTATCCACCGCCGAGCCTGAATCGCCTGGCTGCGAGAAGGAATAGTTATCTTGAGCTACCACAATCAAGTCCGCGAATAAGGCTGACTGGCTGCCATATGAAACCACGACAGAGGCATCGCTATAAAGCACCTGACCGGTAGTCACTCCAGTCGTGCGCCCAGATTTTCGTACGATATCTCCCGTCGAGACAGTGGTCCACCCTTGAATCCAGTAATTACCTGCCTCGGAAAACTCCTCGCCAGGAGATGCCCCAACACCATTATCAATACTGCCTATGGCAGCATCAGCGTAGTTTACCGCACCGGACGCAAAGTCGATAGGTATATATGCCTGGAGTTCCCCCACTTTATTATCTAACCTTCCCCCATCGCCAGTTCCAGGCTGAACGATGGGTGTCCCTGTATTGAGAAAATCATACGTCTCCGGATTCATAGCGATAACGTGGGCAGCAGACAGAATCTTGTTGTCGTAGGTAACCATGCCCAGGGTTCCGGCGTACAGGTATAATCCTGCCCCTTTCGTGACGTAGGCTGACAGGCTTGTCCCGCCGACCAGCGGTCTGACCTCGCCTCGTCTCTCAGCACTAACACCAGATAGGGGCTCTGCTACCTGTGTGGAAAATGCTTGTATTTTCCCGGTAACCTCCGTTCGCACCGGGTAGCCTTCAAAGGAGCGCGGCACTCCTTGCTTCGCCTGTTCATTCTCGACAAAGACGGTGATTTCTCCGTCAGCTTCCGAATCAGCGATGCCCACAAAGCCGGCTGCAGTCCGAGGCAAAAGTTCTTGTTCCAGGGCCTTTCTGGCTTCCGCCAGTGACTTTCCCCGACCAAGACTTGCACCGGCCGAAGTCGGGACAGAGCTAAAAAGCAGCACACCAACAACAACCAGTGCTAATAACAATAGAAGCTTTTTCTCTTTTTTCATCTCTAACACTGTCCCAAACTGCTTATAGTATATCATCCCTGCGCTGTCAAGTTTTTTTCGGGATTCTTCCCAGAATTTTATCCGCGTCCGGTAAAAAAGTCGGCATATTATGAGTGGCGGTTTAAATCACCTAAAATCTAACCAAAATTTATGATTTGGCCTGGTTAAACCTTTGACCATTTTATTGTCGCCTGCCCCTGAGTGAAACGAAGGGGAGGGTTTCTAGATTCCTCGGTTGCCCAAAGCGACCTCAGAATGACAGAGAGGATTATTAAACAAGCTCGACTTTGGAAGGAACTAAAGCCAAGCTATGAAGAAGGTTAATATCATAATAAAACCGGGGCCGCACCAAGAGAGAAGCAATTCGCGTGATGCAGACCCCAGTTTGGGTTAAGTCACTTAAGTCAAAACTACATTTCTTATCAGATTTCCCCCTTTTTCAACGTCTTAGTGGGCTCGAACACTTTGACACCAAACTTTTTGGCAAGGTCTTCACATATCTTGGCTAATTTATCATACCCTATCCCCTTGGCAAGCTGAAAGGGACCAATCGCCGAACCGCCTCCATTAACCATCGCCTTGTCAATTTCCTCCGGACTCTTGACTACTCCGGCCTCGAGCAACTTTGTCGCTTCGTTAACCTGAAGGGCAATCAAGGTAGTAGGATCGAAGTCTTCTTTCGCCTTGGATAAGTCTATCTCCGGCCTGCCTTTAGACCAGTCAAAAATGCCCTTTCCTGTCTTCTTCCCCAGCGTACCAGCATCGATCTTAGCTTTGAGCCAGCTGGGCGGCACATAGTCTCGAGAGAGTTTGTCAGCAAAATAAAGAGCGCCATGATAGGCGACATCCAGCCCCACATAGTCCATCAGCTCGTATGGCCCCATAGGCATACCTATTTTTCTCATCTTGGCATCGATTTCCATCGGAGTAGCCACGCCTTTTTCTAATATGAGGTTGAGTAGGATTCCGGTCGGCGCGTTGACCCGATTATAAACAAATCCGATAGAGTCTTTCTCAACCCTGACCGGCACTTTGTTCATCTTCAGCGCCAGATTATACGCCACCTGCATTGCCTCTTCACCTGTCTTCCCTCCTTTTGTAACCTCAACGAGCTTCATCAGGACTGCTGGGTTAAAGAAATGCATGCCGACTACCTGTGCCGGCCTTTTGGTAGCCGAGGCAATTTCGGTGATGCTCATATTGGAGGTATTCGAAGCCAGTATGGCATGCTTGGGAGCAGCTTTGTCCAGTGCCTGAAAAACCTGCTTCTTGAGGTCCATAATCTCAGGAACTGCCTCAATAACAAAATCAGCGTCCTTAACAGACTCAGCAATATCAACAAACGTCTTGATATTAGCCACCATCGCCTTTTTGTTCTCTTCGGTGATTTTCTGCTTTTCGGCGAGTTTATTCAGGCTCTCCTCAATTCTGGAAAGCCCCTTATCAACAAATCTCTGCTCGATGTCCCTCAGTGCCACCTTGTAGCCCGCAAGCAGCGCCACCTCGGCAATGCCATGTCCCATGTCACCAGCCCCCATAACCGCAATTTTCTTGATGTCTTCAACTTTCATAACAGAAAACCTCCTTTTATTTTTTACTTTCACCCCAGAAAGCTATTCTCCTTTGAAGACCGGCTCTCGTTTCTGAATAAACGCCATCGCACCTTCCATGGCGTCCTTCGTTTTGCTTACCCGCTGCGAACCTTCCAGTTCTATTTTAATACCCTGGTCAGTGGTGGTCTCAAGTCCCCGAGTCACTGCGTCGAGGATTACCTGCATGGCAATCGGGGCCTTTTTCGCCAGCGCCCGGGCAAGTTCCTTAGCATCATTCATCAACTGTCCGGGCTGAGACACCCTGGTTACAAGGCCGATGTTCAAAGCTTCGGCGGCGTTGATTCTGATACCGAGTAAGAGCATTTCCAGCGCTTTAGTCTTACCCACCAGCCTGGGTAACCGCTGGGTGCCACCCCAGCCAGGTATAATACCACGGTCAATCTCGGTCTGTCCCATCGTCACCTGCTCAGAATTGAGCACTATCCTGAAGTGACAGGACATTGCCAGCTCGCAACCACCACCTAGGGCATAGCCATTTATGGCAGCAATTACAGGCTTGGGGTACTTCTCAATGTGGCTGAACACCTCTTGCCCCCGGGACATAGACTTCTCACCCTCTGGCGTCCCGGCCGTTTTTAAATCAAAGCCGGCTGAAAATCCCTTTTCTCCGGCTCCGGTGACGATTATGACTCTCACCGCTTTATCTTTTTCCCACTTGGTCAAAACCTCATCCAGTTCATTAAGCACAGCCAGATTTATCGGATTTGCCGGCGGCCGGTTCAAGGTGATTATGCCGATATTCTCCTCCTGCTCTACAATTAAATTCACATAAGCCATGATACCCTCCCTTGTTTTGAGATTTTTCAACGGCGCTATGACTTCTTTAATATCGCCATACCACCTCCTTTCCATCGAGCAACTCACTAAGCGCCGCACCAGTAGAAACAGTGAGATGTTAACACCCACAGCAGTGGCTTGTCAACAGCTAAAAGATAACAAGTTAGCTTTTCCGAAACCCCAGCCTACAACTTATCCCCTACACAGTTCAGTCACCAAGAAGCGAGGTGTGTCAAATAGTTGGGAGGAAAAGTTTTATTGCTAAAAGGCGTGAAATGAGAATAGAATACTCATAAAAGCATAGTCAAAATTAGTGAGCTAGGGACAGCAGATGAGTGGTACGATAGTCCTGGGTATTGGCAATCGGCTGGGCGGCGATGACGCCGCCGGCAATTGTGTGGTGGACATGCTCACCCCAGCACTCAGGGAGCTGAGTGCTGGGCGGCACAAAGCCAAGGCCCTCTTCCCCGCTGAGATTACAGCCATAGACGCCGGCACCGCTCCAGAAAGCTATACCTCGGTTATCCGCCAGCACCGGCCTGATTTATTAATACTGGTAGATGCTGCCGATATGGGTTTACCTCCTGGTGCTCTGCGCACAATCACGCCAGAGAAAATCAGCATTTTGTCTTTTTCCACACACCACATGCCCCTCTCCATGTTTATATCTTATGTAAAGGAATTTTGCGGAAAGGTCCTGCTTGTCGGAGTGCAGCCTGAGCGGACAGAGACGGGCAGGCACATTTCAAAAGCGGTGCACAAAAGCGTGAAAAAACTGGCTGAGGCTATTCGGGAGGGACGGGTAGCTGAAATTCCGCTGCTGGGGTAAAGGAGTTAGTTCTGCTCGGCCGACTTCTCTGCAGCTCCGGCGTCTGCTTTCTTTCTTTTCTTCGAGCCTGGCAGCTCGCCGCTGTCAACGATTACCAACTCGTCGGCGTACTTATCATAGCTGGCAAGCAGAAACTCTTCCGTCATGGCCAGCGTATTCACCGGGCAAACATCAACACACTGGGCGCAGAAACAACAGCGTGAGACAAACACCTTGATCTTTTTTTCCTCAGGCAACCACTCGATGGCATGGGTGGGGCATATCTTATAGCACTGCTGGCAACCGGAGCAGTTCTCCCGGTCGTAGGCAATTTTGCCGCGGAACCTGGGCGGTACACTGACCGGCGGATGTAACTTCGCTTCCTGCTTAGCCACCTTGTCCAGAAAAGACAGCGTGGACTCAGGAGCATACTTGGCCGGAAAGATGTTTGTGGCCGGCTTCTGGAAGAGTTGCTTGAGTATGGTTTTAGCTACTTCCCACATATCACGCCTCAAATCACGGTGTCAACCCAGACCAGAATCATGCCAATCAGCGCTACCGCGGTCATTGCTATCACGTATACGGTGCTAGCCTGGCTGATTTTGAATCTAGCCATGCCTGCCCGTATCAAGCTGACGCTAAAGAACATGACCACCAAGACCTTGACCAGGAAAAAGAGGCCGTCAATGATACCAGCTGGAACCGCGGCCTTGATGCCCAGCACCGGAGAAAGATTGTAGGGTATGAACAGCGCCACCACAAACGAGACCATGGCGAAGGTCTTGATGACATCGGACAGGTAGAACAAGGACAGATTTCTTCCTGAGTACTCCACCAGCAGCCCACCGGCGAGCTCGGTCTCTGCCTCGGCAACGTCGAATGGTACCTTGGCTGCTTCCCCCACGGTAACCACCATCAAGGTGAACAGCATGAGCAGTGCCCCGACGACCCCCACCGGCCCCAGCAGATTCCAGATAGGATACTGAGCTATGGTAGACATCAAAAACGGGTTGGCGGTGGTGACCTGACTGATTCGCCAGGCGATGCCTAGTACTACCACTGCCAGCGGCGCTTCGTAACTCATCATGACTATCATCTCCCTCTGCGCGCCCACAGTGGCATAGGGAGAACTGGAGGCAAACCCGCCTACCACAAAAGCCAGCGAGGGGATAATGAGCAGGTAAAGCACCAGAATCATGTCTCCGTATCCTCCGAGCAGTGCCGGCTGTCCGAACAAAGGGATGAAGAGCAATAGAGAGCCGGTGGAGATGAGCGCCAGGAATGGGGCGGCGTTGAAGAGCCATGATATAGCCCCATCAGGGATGATATTTTCTTTCATCAGCAGCTTCTGCACGTCTCGGAAGGGCTGCACTATGGGCGGGCCCACTCTCCCCTGCATGTGCGCCACCAGCTTGCGGTCAACGCCGCGGTAGAGCATGCCGAAAAAGCCGCCGATGAATACCAATATGGCGGAGCCAACAATGATAATCACGCCGTTTAACCAGATATTTCCTCCCAGTAAGTTCATCGTTGCAGCTCTTTCGTCTTCTCTACAGAAAGCCTGTGGAGTTCCTCATAGCCCACCACCGACTTTCTGCCGGTGGCCCTATCTGTTATCAAGACCCGGTTGGTGCAGGATATACATGGGTCAAGGGAGGCAAAAGCGATGGGCACATCGGCAATCTGCATACCTTTGAGTATGGTGGGCACTGCCACCAGGTTAACATAAGTGGGCGCCCTCACTTTCCAGGTGGCCAAGGTGCTCTGCCCTGTCTCCAGGCGGACATAATGGATGTCCTCGCCTCTCGGTGCCTCGACCCGGCCAACACCCTCGCCGGCAGCATCGGTGAGCAGGTGCAGGAGCCTGGGCATCTTGGACTCGGACATAATCGGGCCTTCGGGCATTCTGACAATACATTCCTCGATGATTTCCACCGACTGCTTGACCTCAAGCAGCCGGACTATTATACGGTCATAGACGTCCCCGACTACCGTGCCGGTGACAATATCTGGAGTAATAGCCTTGACATTGAGGTCGGCATAAGCACTGTAGGGCTGGTCTTGCCTCACATCCTTGGGGACGCCGCTGGCCCTGGCGGTAGGTCCCACGGCAAGCAGCTTCAACGCATCCTCGGTGCTTAATATGCCGACATCCCGTGTCCTCATCCGCACCGTCCTATCTTCCAAGAAAATCCGTCTCAGGTGCTCGAAAATGCTTTTGTAATAGTCCAGAGATTTTCTTATGCGCGGTAGCTGCTCGGCAGTTATATCTCTTCTCACCCCGCCGAACTGAAGCACCGCCTTGGTCACCCGGTTGCCGAAGACATATTCAATGAGGTCCATTATCTCTTCCCGCACTCGCCAGGTGAGATAGAAGACGGTGTCAAAGCCAATCTCGTGGGCAGCCACCCCAGCCCACAGTATATGGGAGTGGATTCTCTCCATCTCAGCAGCGATAGCCCGGATATATTCCGCCCTGTCGGGCGGCGTGATATTGGCTGCCTGTTCCACCGCTATGGTCAGGCAGAGCGGGTGACAGATGTTGCAGATGCCGCATATTCTTTCGGCGACGTATAGCGACTGGACGGGATTGTTGCGGTTCATCCCTAGCCATTCGATGCTACGGTGGACCTGTCCCACCTGTAAATCGGTATTGACTACCTTCTCCCCTTCAATCTCCAGCATTAACTGTATCGGCTCCTTGAGGGCAGGGTGAATGGGGCCGACTGGTATGGTGTAGGTCGCTTTCTTCGTCTCACCAACTGCCATTCTTTCTATCCTTTCTCGTCCACTCCCTTCGGTTTTCTCCCCGGCAACACCCTCAGGAGCTTCTCCGGGCCGGTCTCGTCCTTCCGCCAGGGATAGACGCCCTCCGGCACATCTTCAGCGGTGAATAGCTTCCTTCCATCCGGTATGCCCACTACCTCTACCCCCATCATCTCCTGGGTCTCGCGCTCTGTGAATATGGCGCCGGGGATGAGGTCGGTAATTGTTGGTATTTTCAGATCACTCTTGGGCAACTTCACCCGCAGCCCCAGGCTCAACTCCTCCAGGTGATAGCCATAGTAAATGGTGAAGTGATAGATGAGCTCTACCTCAGAGCCCAGGTCGCTCGAGGAGATAATGGCCAGGTGGGGGTATTTCTGGAGGTGGCAGATATGCTCAACAGCGTCGCGGAAGGCGCTCTTTTTCACCTCGACCCAGAGGCTGCGGAACTTATTCTTCTTGACAGCAACCTCACGCTCGTAGACCGAGCCGCCAACAAAGCCATCGCCCAGCTCTTTGCCGAAACTATCGATGATGGCCGGCGGGGTAAGCCTCTCCACTAAGCCACCTCCTGTTTGGCCAGCTTTTCCAGCTTCGCCCAGGCCATGACCACA
Source organism: uncultured Dehalococcoidales bacterium (assembly GCA_964586515.1). Classification (GTDB taxonomy): domain Bacteria; phylum Chloroflexota; class Dehalococcoidia; order GIF9; family AB-539-J10; genus RBG-13-51-36. The sequence continues at coordinate 559,963 of CAZPGJ010000001.1, read as the reverse complement.
CCGTGAATAATGGCCTCCGGCCGCGGCGGGCACCCGGGGACATACACATCCACCGGGATAATCTGGTCAACAGGCCCCACTAGGCTATAGGCTTCATGGAAGACGCCTCCCTCTGCGCCGCAGTTCCCCACCACCATAACCACCTTGGGGTCAGGGACCTGGGCGTAGATGCGTCTTACGCTATCTTCCATGCTGCGGGCCACCGGCCCGGTGACCAGCAACACATCGGCATGGCGGGGCGAACCCACCAGCCTGATGCCAAAGCGCTCGGCATCGTAGCGGGGAGTGAGCACAGCCAGAATCTCGATATCGCAGCCATTGCAGGAGCCAGTATTCAGATGGTACACCCACAATGCCCGGTTGAACGCTTTCAGATTCATCGCTCTATTCCCAATCCATCCTTTACTATAAGCTTGCCAGCACCAGTATCAAAATAGCTATCGCCAATACGGCGACAAACCACAAAAGATAGTCATTCACTATTCCCGTGTGGGGCTCCATCATGTCGCGGTACAGCCCTTTGAGTGACTCAAAAAAGCCCCAATATATGTTATCTGCCTTCACATGCCGCTGTTCTTCAGGAGGAACCTTGGTACCGGAAAGGAAGACATCGGTCTGGGCCGTCCCTTTCTTATAGCTTTTCTGACCGCGGCTGCGCCAGATAAGAGCCATAACCCCGATAACGACCAGGGCGATAATCCAGACTATAGGAACCCAGACAGCGTATCCGTAACTTAGAATCGACAAATTACCTTCTCCATATTTAACACCCCTCGAAAAGTCGTAAGACTTTTGGGGGTTAGTTTAGTATACCCTGTTTTCATGGCGCCGCCCCCATCACAGCATTGATGTACGATACATGGTTAATTAACGCGTTCGTTGCCGGAGCGACAATGGTATTTACTATCAGACCGGGGAAGATGCCGAAGAATATAATCAACACTGCTAATATGCTCATCCCGACAATCATGGATCTAGGCACTTCCTTGACTTCTTTATAGGCAGGCATTGGCGGCCCGGTGAAAGCGGAATAAAATACTTTGGTAAAGGAGGCCAGCGTTACCAGCGAAACGAACATGGCAATAACCGCAAGGATGGGATTGAACTTCAACACTGCTTCATAAATGAGCAGCTTGGAGGCAAATCCATTGAAAGGTGGGATTCCCGAAATGGCTAGTGCTCCAATAATATAGAAGCCTGCCGTCCACTTCATATTGCGAGCCAGACCACCCATCTTGTTTGTGTCCCTCGTCCCAATACGGAAGAATATCGCTTCCGCAGTCATAAAGAGCAGGGCTTTATAAAAGACGTGGTTGATGATGTGGAAAATGCCCCCGTTCATGGCATCGCGGCCATAACTAGCCAGTGCCGTCGGGTCAGCAATCACGGCCAGGCCCACCCCCACACCGAGGAGCATGTAACCTCCTTGTGAGATAGCGTGGTAGGCCATCATGCGCTTAATATCGGTCTGGTGGACGGCCATCATAACGCCGACAAACATGCTGAGCAGACCTACAACGATAACCACCCAGCCAATAGCTGTGGTATTAATGAGCCCTCCATACAAGGTGAAAGTCACTCTGTAAAGGGCATACATGGACATGTAGCTTGCAGCAAGAATCATGGGCGTGGTGCCCGCCGGTGCCACCGTATATGTATCCGGTGCCCACATGTGGAGCGGGACCCCCGCTAACTTCATCACGAAGGCGCCGACGAGCAGCCCCAGTGCTATCATGTCCAGTGGGGTATACTGCATGTAATAGGCCAGGGCCGCGATGCTGAGGACATCATACTGGGCATAGAGTATGCCGATGGCAAAGAGCACCAGAAGGGCACTCACCGCCGAAATGACAATATACTTGAAACCACCCTCTACAGCATCAGCCATATTGGTGCGGTAAGCGGCAAGTCCGGCGCCAGCAATGGACGCTATCTCCAGGAACACAAACATGTTGAACATGTCTCCGGTGAACGCAAGACCCATCATCCCCGCATAGAGGAGCATCATGAGAGAATAGAACCGGGCCTGTCCGGTCTGTCCCTTCAGGAAGTGCAGCGAATATATCAATGCAGCTAATGTGACTGTGGTAACGATTATGCCCATGAACATGGACATGCCGTCCACCTCAAATATAATCCGCACCGGCACCATGTAACCATGTGGGAGGGCCAGGGCAGCCGCTGTGGCGCCAAATGTGTAGACACGGATGCCAACGGTATGGACATTCACAGCCAGGATGGCTACGAGAAACGAAATCAGACTGAAAATGACCAGACTAAATATATTCCTGACTCTGTCTCCCGCCCGGCTGATGAGTGGGAGGATAAAGGCCGCAACCAGCGGCAGGGCCACAATCAAGGCCGGCGAGTTAGTGATCAGGTGATCCAAACTTTCTATCCTTTCAATTTCCGGGATTTCTCGGAGTCAACATCTCCGGTATGGCGGTAAATGTGTATCACCATGGTTAGCATCAATGCTAACACTGCAACGTTGATGACGATACTGGTCAGGGTGAGTGCCTGAGGTACGGACAGAACCATGGGCCCTGGTGGCACATTGGTATAGATAGGGGGGTTCCCTCCCGCCCGGTAGCCCAGCGCCACGATGAACAGATTAACCCCCGACGCCAGCATGGCAATACCCATAATAAGCTTAATCAAATTCCTTTTGAATAGGATTATGTAAAAAGCTACCCCCACCAGCAGCGCTGATGCTAGAAAGGGAAAATTGAGAGGAATGTGCTCCATTATTCTTCCATCTCCTCACCGCTGGCAAATAATGCTAGAGCCAGAACCACTGCTGAAAGACCGGCTATCACCTTAAGGCCCACAGCGAAGTTCATCAGGGGAATGAATCCTGCCGTCCAGAAGTTCCCCGGGTTAGAACCAAGGGGAGGAATGTCGCCGAAGATTGGTGTGCCCACCAGAAAGTTGTAGAAAAAGACAGTGCCTAATCCAGCAAAAGCCAGGGCGGTAAAGATTAAGGCCCCGGTGCTTTCCATTATTGATAAAACACGCTCACGCAGTGATTTTTTAAGTTCCTTAGCGTTGAAAGCCGCCAGCAACATGACCACACCGGAAACGACGACAGCACCACCCTGAAAGCCTCCACCCGGGGTAAGATGTCCATGGGCAATAATATACAGGCCGAAGATAAGGATAAACAGGATAAGCTGGTTGGCCACGGTGCGCACAATCTTTGACAGCATCAGGGACCCTCCTCCTTGCGTTTCCGTGTTCGTAACAGAAGCAACACCCCGGTCACCGCCGTGAACAGTATCGTGGCCTCCCCCAGAGTATCAAGCCCACGATAGTCAAAGACCACCGACGCTACCACATTGTTGCTCCCGGTTTGGTTTTGGGCGTTCGCAATTATATAATCGTCCATAGCAGATTGAGATGGGTAGCCAAAGGGATGGATGAGCAGCATCCCGCTCACCAGAAAGGCTACCACAACAATCAGCAGAATCAGGCCTATAACTTTTCTCAATTATTCACTCCATACGCTTGGTCGCTCTAATGGTAATGATAAAGATAGCTGCGGTCACAGCTGCCCCGATTCCCGCTTCGGCAATGGCCACATCCGGTGCCTTCAGAAGATAAAACTCAAAGGCTAACAGTAGACTCAGCACAGCCAGCACTACCACCGAATAAAGGAGGTCCCGAAATACGGCGACAAGCACGGCACAGACAACCAGTGCCGCTGGTATTATGATTTGCAGGACTCCAGCTTCAATCATTCTCTCTCCTTTCCAGGTCATCCACCACCGCCCTGGCGGGCTTTTCTCCACTGCGATGCGCCGCCCGGGCCATGGCATGAGCGCCGGTGGCATTGGTGACCAGTAGCGCCACCAGCGCCAGCACTGAATGTATGGTCATTATAGATTGGGGGGAATGGGTTCCCTGCAGTGCCCACGTTCCGGCGGACTGTACAATTACCGCCAAGATGAGGAAGATGGAGCCGAAGGTCGTGCATTTGGTAGCGGCATGCAGTCTGGTGTACACATCGGGAAAGCGGTGGAGACCGAAGGCCCCGACAAAATTGAAGAAAAGGCCAATTCCTATGAATACATAGCTTACTGTGTTCAGCGCAGCCACTAAAACTTGTCCCCTTGAATATATTTGGCCACATACAGTGTCATGGCAAACGAGAGTAAAGCATACACGATAGCCACATCAATGAAGACCACGTCATTGAACATCATTGCCACAATGACCAGACTGGTCACCACCAAAGTGTTGGCGGTGTCAAAAGCGACCAGTCTCGTCGGTGCCCCCGGCCCAATAAAGACGCGTACCATGATGATGATAAGACATACTACCATGGCTATGACTACCGGAAGCCAGTTCATCCCGCGATTCTCCTCGCCCAGTCGGGAAAACTGTCGCATATCCGATGGTAGTCTCTCGGCGTATCCTTGAGCACCTGAGGGTCAACATTTATCCAGTGCACATACAGTTCATTGGTTTTCTGGTCAACGTCCACGCTCAGTGTTCCAGGTGTCAGGGTGATGGAATTGGCCAGAATGGTAAGTGACAAGTCGTTCTTCAGTTTAGGATTTATCTTCACGATGGCCGGATTAATCCGCCCGGTGATGACGCGGTAGGCCACGTCAATGTTGGCCTTAGCCATGGCAAAGAAAAAAGGGAACAGGTAAACGAGAAAGGTAAACCACCGTACCGGGTTCAGCATGCGCAGGTCTTTGCCGATGAACCGCTTCCTGAGCACGGCACCAACTATCACGGCAAACACTGCCCCGACAATGAGCTCAGGAGTACTCCATAAAAAAACGGTGCCGCTACCGATAGTGAGAAGGAGATAAACCACATAAGCGACAACGCTTGTAATTAGAAAACCCATGCTTTACCGCATAAACAGCCTCTCTGTTGAGAGGGATTTTATTTCAAAGCTGGCTACCTTGCTGTAATAGCTTAGTTTCCTCAAAATCTTTACACGTACTCACAAATTTATGTCATCTGCCAAAAATTGTCAAGACCCCTGTCCTGGCTGACCCCTATTTTTTACCTCTGCACGGAGGCAGAATATCAGCTAATTGCCCTGGCATCGGTTAACCTTCTCAAGATCATGAGGTTTACTGGGTATGTGAAACTTTTATAGCTTTGTGGCGTTGGTTTTTACTTGTCCTAATATCCAGGAGCACCATTTTCCCATTCCCTCGCCGGTCTTGCAGGAAAGTTGGAAAACCTCGGCTTCAGGGTTTAGTCCTGCGATGGAACGGCGAAAGGTGACAATATCGAAATCAACATGGGGAAGAAGGTCGATTTTATTTATTATCACAGCATCGGCATCGATAAAGATCAGGGGATATTTGATGGGTTTATCATCCCCTTCGGGCAGGCTGGAAATCACCACTCGTTTGTGTTCTCCCAGGGTAAATTCAGCGGGGCAAATGAGATTGCCTACATTTTCGATTAAAATTAGGTCTATGTTATCCAGAGGCATATCCTTCAGAGCTGACTCAATCATGGCAGCCATTAAAGAGCAACTTTCCGGCATATTTCGGGTATTTATTTGAACTACTGTTTTTGCCTCGCTTTGCACTTTCTCAGCATCTACTGTGGAAGCAACATCGCCTTCGATAACAGCTATGCTCAACCTGTCTTTCAGCCTCGTCAAAGTCTGCAAAATAAGACTCGTCTTACCCGCACCTGGGGCTGACATAATGTTAATAACGAAAACTTTGTGCTTATCCAGCAGCTGCTGATTTCGGCTAGCTATGATTTCATTAGCCTCCAGAACATTCTGGACAACTTCTATTTTTTTCATTCCACCTCCACGCTTTCAATATAGAGCTCACGTCCCTTGAATATTTCTACGCTCTGACTCCCGCATTTAGGGCAAGACCATAGGGTATCTTGGGGATGGAAAACCGTGGAACAATTCCGACAACGCAACTGAGTTGGCACCGATTCAAAGTGGAGTACTGCTCCTTGAGCGATGGTATCTTTACTAAGAGAATCGAAATAAAACTGAATACAGTCGGGGACAAATCCTGACAACTCGCCAACTACTAAATTAATTTGGATGACCTTGCTAGCTTGCGCCTCACCAGCTTTGGCTAAAGTAATATTAACTATGTTTTCAGTTACTCCAAGTTCATGCATTTGGTGTAGCAAAGCAAGCCATCATATTGTAAACTACCTCGCCCTTTGATTTCAATGCACTCTATCCCAATCAGTTCGGCTCACCAATACGATTACATGTCTGGCCTTTATTTACACAGGCCGGTCATTTAGTGTTCTCTATAATTTGGACTCTTTGCAGCTTCTTGCGAGGGAGCTACATTTGGCAGGTACCACAGCTTGTGGCAGAGCATGAGCTACAAGAGGAACTTCCTCCAATTGGGGTAGATGGCCCTTCACTGCTCTTAGAAAAAGAGGCGCAAGAGGAGAATACTCGTTTAGCGCCATTGTGACAGCGAGGGCAAGAGGCGTTTTCATTTGCTTGGCTTTGGTGGCGAAGCAATTCAAACTTAAAGTTACAATCAGGGCAAAAATATTCATAAATGGGCATTTTTAATTCCTTCCTTTCTCAAAAGCTTTTAAGAATACGTTAGGGACTTGAGGAACCTGGCCATCTGTCCATGTTTTGAGACAACCCAAGGAGCAAAAATTATAATGCTCCACTGTCCCTGGCCCCTTCCACTGGCAAACTATGAGCCAGCCACTGAGCACATCGCAGGGGCGCTCCTCTCCACTATATTCCACCCTTTCACCACAAGAGTGACAGATAAAATATTCCTTAGGCATTTAAGTCTCCAGCTTGATTCGCTTCTGTCTTTTCCTCGAAATATTGCCACCGGTTAGACGGCTATTACTTCTTTAACTTCAGGCACTTGTTCTTTAAGCACCCTCTCAATCCCACCCTTTAAGGTCATAGTTGCCATGGGGCAGCCACCACAGGCACCGGTCAATCTTAATTTCACCACTCCATCCTTGACATCTATTAGTTGGACGTTCCCTCCGTCGGCTAACAACGCCGGCCTAACTTGTTCCAAGGCTGCTTCTACTTTTTCTCTCATTCTTACCTCCTATTTCGCTAATATAGTAGAGCTAAATTCGCTAATTGTCAAATTAAGCTGAACTTGAGGCATTGGCCTACATGGATAGAAATAGCAATGGAAGTTGGCATGGTGAGCGGAGATAATTTATAATGTACCTTGGAGTTTGCCACATGATCTCTATGGAAGAAGCCCTGGAGAAGGTTTTGAGCTATGTTGCGGTTCTTGAGCCCGAACGAAAGCCTATTCTGGACTGCCTGGGACAGGTTCTGGCTGAGGATGTCTATTCCACCATAGATATTCCCCCATTGGATAACTCCGCCATGGATGGTTATGCCCTGCGAGCCGAAGATACTCGTGGGGCTAGCGAATCATCACCGAAATATTTAGTCGTGGTTGGAGAGGTTGCTGCCGGGTCGATGCCCACAAAAGAAGCCAGCCCGGGGACGGCTATCCGCATTATGACGGGAGCACCACTACCTGAGGGGGCTGATGCCGTAGTTCGATTTGAGGATACCGACGAAGTTAGCCGCAAATCATCCAGAAAAGATTTGTCGCATATAGGCATATTGTGCCAGTCGAAGAAGGGATTGAATATTCGCTGCAGAGGCGAGGATATTGCCAAAGGAGAATTAATTCTTAAAAAGGGCAGGGTACTTCGCCCTCAAGAGATAGGTGTGCTGGCCTCTTTGGGGCGCTCTACTGTGCTGGTTATCCGTCGGCCGATTGTGGCCATTCTAGCTACAGGGGATGAGCTTATCGGTGTCGACCAGCCATTAACTCCCGGCAAGATTCATGACAGCAATACCTATATCATTGCTGCTGCAGTCTCTCGCTACGGCGGAATTCCCAGAATCTTGGGCATAGGGCGCGATTCGGTTCAGTCTCTAACCGAGAAAATCAATGAGGGTTTGGACGCAGATATGCTCATTACCTCCGGTGGTGTGTCTAAAGGAGACTATGATATGGTGAAAGACGTCCTGGCAGAGCATGGGGAAATTGGCTTCTGGACGGTTCGTATGAAGCCCGGAAAACCTATTGCCTTTGGGATTATTAAGAAGATGGAAGGAAGAAGAAAGAAGAAGGTGCCTCATTTGGGACTGCCGGGTAATCCCGTCAGCTCCATGATTACCTTTGAACAATTCGCCCGTCCCGCCATACTGAAAATGATGGGGAAGGAAATTCTGGCCAAGCCGACTATCCGAGCAATCATTGAGAATGATATTGTCAATAATGATGATCGCCGCCTCTTCGCTCGGGTTATGGTAACCGAGCGCGGTGGCCGATACCATGCCTCCCTCACTGGTCCCCAGGGCTCAGGGATGTTTACATCCATGGTCAGGGCCAATGGTCTGGCCGTTATCCCGGAAAATAGCAATGGGGTAAAAGCCGGAGACGTGGTTGAGGTACAGATGCTGGATTGGGGAGAAGAACAGGTCGAGGTGAAAATGCCACCGATTGTTTCCATCGTGGGCAAATCGCAATCTGGCAAAACAGTGCTTATAGAGCAACTCATTACCGAGTTTAAAAAAAGAGGATATAAAGTCGCTGCTGTAAAGCACAGCCATGGCGGGATGGAAATAGACCACCCTGGAAAAGATAGCTGGAAGTTTGCCCAGGCCGGCAGCGATGCCGTGTTTGTTAGCTCGCCTGATAAGCTCGCCTTCATTAAGAACATAGACCACGACCTTGGTATTGAGGAAATTATGCCCATAGTCGGCCCTGAATTCGACATCATTCTTGCCGAAGGATTCCGGAAAAGCAAAATTCCTAAAATCGAAGTCCACAAAAAAGAACTCGGAGATGACTTATTGTGTTCCCCCGAGGAACTTTCAGCCATTGTCACTGATGCGCCATCGGATACTCTGATAGCTGATAGTTGTCAGCTTTCAGCTTTCAGATGGGGTGATACAGTGGCAGTAGCTGATTTCATAGAAAAGAATTTTGTGTTGAAAAGCCGTAGTAGTGCCTTCTAATTCTAAAATCCCCCTCTTAAGATAAGAGGGGCAAGGGGAGTTATGAAAAAATGTTTACCGCAGGGATACTGACCATCAGTGACAAAGGGTCAAGAGGAGAGCGTCAGGATAAGAGTGGAGAGGTTATCCGCGAAATATTTTCCAGTACAGGTGTTCACATTGCAAATTACGAAATCATCCCTGATGAAAAGGAGCTTATTATTGAAAAGCTGGTTAAGTGGGCAGATGAAGACGCTTTGGACGTGGTCATCACCACGGGTGGAACAGGACTCACTCCCAGAGATGTAACTCCGGAGGCAACTCTCGCCGTGGTGGATAGAATTGTCCCCGGTTTTGCCGAGGCCATGCGGGCTGAGAGCCTCAAGAAGACTCCCATGGCCATGCTCAGTCGAGCAATCGTGGGCACTCGCGGGAAATGCTTAATTATCAACCTGCCGGGAAGTCCCAGGGCAGTACGCGAGTGCCTTCAAGTAATACTGCCGGTGCTGCCCCACGCTGTGGAAACACTTAAAGGCCAAGCAGGCGAGTGCGGCACACCTGAAGTTTAAGCTCAAGATAGCCTATCCGCTCCTGAGGTTTTGGAGAATTTCCCCGATGCCGGGTCTTTTACCATACATGAGCAAGTAGGTTCTGAAGATCCTGATGGTCAAGAACAAGATTCCAATGATGGAGAGCACCAGCACTGCTATACTGGTAACCAGTTGCCACGGAGGTATTACACTCACGCCGAGCCTCATTATCACTTCCACAGGGGCTGAGAGAGGAAAAATGGTAAAGAAAACCCAAACTGGGTTGTCCGGGAACAACATCAGCAAAGATATGAACCAGAGGGGTATAAGTGCAGGAAGTGTAAAAACCCCGATCAGTTGTTGCCCTTCGCGGGAACCGGAACTGATGGCACCGATGGCTGCCGAAATCACGGCAAACAGCAAGTAGCCGAGGATGAAATATGCTACGGCCAGAACAACGAAGTTAGCCGGTAATTGTATTGTGCTGATAAACCCGCCGATGGACGAAGAAGCCAGGTTCAACAGGATTGGCGCCGAGATTACCCAGACAGCCACCTGCACCAGCCCGGCGGCGCCAATCCCCAAGACCTTGCCGATGAGCAATTGCCGGGCAGAAACGGAGGACAACAATACCTCTATGAGGCGATTCTCTTTCTCTTCACCCAGCCCTTGCAGCAGATAAGTGGAGGAAAAAATGATGGAGAGTGCCAGTAGAATGCCAAAAACAAATGGAATGATCAAGTTTCCGTATCCGCCTTGCTCTGGAGCCACGGCACCAGTTTCGGTAAGCCTGGTGGTAACCAGATTTAAAGGCGCTCCAATCCTGGCTACAGTGGCCGCGGGTACCTTCCCTGCCAGCAAATTGCTTAACAGGAAATTATTAATCGCCGTGGTTACGGCCGGAGACGCCGCAAGCTGTTTTTCCAGGGTATAACGGTTAATCACCCCGGTAGAAATATAATCCGGCGGGATGACGAAATATTCGCTAATATCACCCTTGATCAGTGCATCGGTCGCATCATCCGGTGTGTCAAAACGGACCAGCGTTATGTTTCCCTGGCTGGTGTACTGCTGGAATCCGCCAAGCTCATCCACATATCCAATGGTCGCCGCTTCCACTGTCGGCCTGGCAATTCCTGATACCACCTGGGAAGCTCCTATTAGCAGGAGGGCTATGAGTGGCACGATAACGGTCATGATGATAAACCCTCTCCTCCTTGCCGTGTGCCGGAATTCGTGCCTCAATATCAGAAGCGTCTTATTCATGGGCCTTACCCACTACTTTCAGGAATATTTCGTTAAGTGGAGGAGTAGCTACTTCAAAGCGATTGATCGTTATCCCAGTACTTACCAATCGTTCCAGGACTTGCTGGGGAGTTGTATTTCCATCGAGGACCAGCTCGAGGTAGCCTTTGTGGGTGCGTTTCTCGGTAACTCCCGCCACTTCTCCCAGCTCTCCCTCAAACTCCAGCAGGACCGAATTGCTTCTATACCTGGACTTGATTTCAGCCAGATTCCCGTAAAGGACCGAGCGCCCGTGATTTATCATCAATATGCGGTCGCATAGTTCCTCAATTTCATTCATCTGGTGGGTGCTCAAGATTAAAGCTTTACCCTGATTCCTCAGGTTAAAGAGCATCCCTTTCAATAGCTCCGTGTTGACCGGGTCGAGCCCGGCAAAGGGTTCGTCCAGAACAACCAGTTCTGGGTCGTGGATGACGCTAACGATGAACTGGATAATCTGTCCCATGCCCCGGCTCAACTCCTCAATCTTTTTGGCTTTGTGGGACAGCATGCCGGTCTGATTAAGCAGCTCGTTAGCTTTTTCCTCGGCTGAGCGCCTGTCCACACCCTTGAGGGAGGCAAGATAGATGATGGAGTCGAGGACTCCCAGCTTTCTATACAGTCCTCTTTCCTCAGGCAGATAGCCAAGCTTATTTTTGGTAGCTTCACTCAGCTTCTCGCCGAGGATATCCACATCGCCTGAGTCCGGCTTGATGATGTCCATCATCATCCTGATGGTGGTAGTCTTGCCGGCACCGTTAGGACCAATCAGACCGAATATCTCACCTTGAGCGACAGAGAAAGACAGGTCGTTGACCACGACCTTATCGGCAAAGGACTTGACTATATGGCTGACTTCAACTGCCTGCATAGTAATAGTTCTTTCTTAAATTTGCATTTTATCATAGCATCAATAGTGTTAGTAACCCTGTGACAATTCGCCAAGATGTTTATGACTTGGCTCCAGGATTGTGGCCGAGCGTTTAAAGAAGGAAGAAGTACATTGAAGCAGAGGCTTTCAAGACATTTCTAAAGGGCAACAGAAAACACTTCATCGGTAACAGTCATAGCCTTCCAGGCCTCAATACAAGCCTGCAGGCGCTCTTAATCGGTCACCGCTGGAGGGATGCAGCCTGCTTTTACCAAGGCATCATGAGTTGCCCTGGAAATATTTATCATGGACTCGACTTTCTGGCGTAATTCCTGGCGGCTGATTTTTACCGAGGCAATCCCTTCCTTCTGAGCTTCCATTCCCACATCTACCGCCTCGCGGACATAAGCTGCCGGCTCTCCCATTGTTGGTACGATGTTATCCTCGTTCATGCCGCGCTCTTCGGCATATTTTGCTAATGACTGGGCAGCGACAACGCACATATCATCGGTGATAGTCTTTGCCCCGACATCGAGAACGCCACGAAATATAGCGGGAAAGCCTAGGGAATTATTTATCTGGTTGGGGAAATCGGACCTGCCGGTGGCTACGATTTTAGCTCCCACCTCTTTAGCTTCCCAGGGCCAGATTTCAGGTATGGGATTGGCACAAATGAAACATATAGCATCCTTTGCCATTAATTTGACTTGCTCAGGCGAAATTACTCCCGGCCCTGACTTGGAATAGGAGATAAGTACATCAGCACCTTTCAATGCCTCGGCTAAGCCGCCAGTCCTTTTCTCGCCATTAGTAGTTTGGCAAAACTGCCACTTATTGGCATATTCTCCTTTTTTCTCTGCTATATCTTTCCGTCCGGGATGAAGGATGCCTGTGCTATCAACCACTATAGTAGTTTCAGGCCTGGCCCCGCAGGCGAAAAGAAGTCGGGCAGAAGCCACGTTGGCTGCCCCCGAACCGTTGAGGACAATCCTCACCTCGCTTATCTTCTTGCCCACAATCTTCAAAGCGTTTATCAACCCGGCTAGCATTACTGTTGCTGTTCCTTGCTGGTCATCATGCCACACAGGAATCTCAGCTTCGGCCCTCAGGTGATCGAGAATATAGAAACATTTAGGATTGGCAATATCTTCCAGGTTAATGCCGGCGAAAGATGGCTGCAGCCATTTAACTGCCTGAATGATTTCATCAGGGTCTTTAGTATCTAAACAAATAGGCACAGCATCTACACCACCGAGGTATTTGAACAACAAGCACTTTCCTTCCATTACGGGATAGCCCGCCTTAGGACCAATATCCCCGAGTCCCAGCACCCTGGTGCAGTCCGAAACAACAGCTATGGTGTTCCATCTGTTGGTCAACTCCGCAAATTTCGACACGTCCGCCTTTATTGCCCGGCAGGCCTCGGCAACACCAGGGGTATAATAGATGGCAAAATCGTTAAAATCGCGGACCTGGCATTTGGGCACTGTCTGCATCTTGCCCCGATAGAATGCATGCAATTTCATAGCATCTTCCGCTGGCTTCTTTGCCTTGGCCAAAAGCTCTTCCTTAGTTACTTTTTGTGACATAACTCCCCCTTTTAATCGACTCTGGTAAGTACATTAGCTGCACAAGCCGGGCTTCTCGCTTTCGCTTCTGTGGCAAACGCCATCTATGCCCTAACCCTGTCCCTTATCCACTCCCAATCAGTCTCACCATCCCCGAAGAAAGACTTAAAATTATCCTTCAGCCACTCGTAGTAATCATCCTCGACGTACTGGCAAAAAGCTTCCACAAGCTGCTCTTTGGAAATATCCTTAGGAATTTCTATCTCTAGCTCTTTAAGTTTGCAATCAAGGAATTCTTCGACTACACCTCTATCAAGCATCTTTCGCCTTTCTGCGCCTGTAAGCTTTATTTGGTTCCAGTAGCTGAACTTGTGGAACCTTTTCTCTCTTTTCTTGATCATATGTACGTTTTTTTATTCTTGGAGAGAAAAGTTCGCTTACCTTTGCCTTTTTCCCTGTCCTGCCTGCTGAGATAGGAAATTCTTGAAGCATCCGGGCAGTTTCGAGTCTCTGCTGGGCTATCTCGCAATATTTTGACGATATATCAATGTGGATGAAGTGTCGCCCTGTCTTTTGAGCTACTACAGCAACAGTTCCAGTTCCTCCAAACATGTCCAGTACTACGTTACCCTTGTATGTATAAAACTTGATAAGGCGATAGATAAGTTCCTCGGGAAAGGGAGTAGGATGTCCGCGACGCTGAGACTCCGGCGGAATGTACCAAAAACCGTCCGAGAATCTCATGAACTCATCTGCAGTAATATCAGCATCTTTAGAGTCACTTTCCAACATCCATGAGTCTTTAGAGAAAATCAGTATATATTCCCAAGAAGGTACAATGTGAGGATTTGCCGGAGTTTTCCAACTACCCCATGCTGTTCGGCGCTTCATGGTCTGTTTATACCACACAATTTCTGTTCTAAATATCATCCCAATTTCTCTAAGTTGGTTAGCGAAATCGTGATGTATAGGCCTAAAGTTTTTTATGCTGGTTGGTGCGATATTCAAGGCAAAACGGCCACCTGCTACCAGAACTCGCTTAGTTTCTAACCAAACTTTCTTTACCCAATCCAAATATTCTTCGTAAGCCAAATCGTCCTTATAACTATCATAGTTAATGTTCAAATTGTAAGGTGGCGACGTAATGGCAAGGTGAATTTTATTGTCCGGTATTTGTGCCATTACCTCTAAAACATCACCGCAAATTATTTGATCTAACAACTCCATTGACTACACCTTTTAAGGGATTTCTTCCCTCCACCGACGAAGATGGACAATAAGGTCGTCAATAGGACGTACACTTTGACAATACTTTGTGTGATTTGGTATGTCAGGGTCATCAAATACTATGTTGCTTATCCCAGCTTGTAGTTGACGTCGTTTGGTTTCAATATCACGACGAAGAGCAGGATCGTTGGTTCCACTGTACCTCTTAACCAAATAAACACCATCGCTGAAGCTTTCTAGTAACCGCCTAGCGCGAGTTGACTGAGTGCAGGATTGACCTAGCTCGCTTGCCTTTGGCTTATATATGTCTCTATCTTCTGTTACTACGACGAAAGGTATATTAGAACTAAGGCGAATTAGCAACCCCCAAAATGTGGCTTCGGTATCGCGGGCGTGAAAGGAAACTTTACAACTAATTATGGCAAGGAGTCTCCATAAACCTTCATTCTGTGATGATCGCATCAGTGCAAATAGATCTAGATCAGGGTAATCCTGAAGCTGGGTTTGATCGCATCGGCGCTTGACTGGGATTTTAGTGAAGTCCATTACGCGCTGAAGATTTGAGTGATCTCGAATTAAAGCACGAAGCGCTGGCTCTCTAGCACGTGTTATCACAATACCATCAGATTCAAGAAAGCTATTTAAAATTTCGGCGACTACAAACTCAAAAATTGTACCACCCGCTGCCCTAAGCGATTGAGCAACTCGATCCAACATATTGCTTACCCTCCTCCAATAATATTATTTATTTTATATTTCGCTGGGTCATAATCCCATCACTCCCAGACTTCGTCTTCGGCGAGATCTTCCTCGAGTCCTAATTCGTCAGCCTCGTCCTCCAAATAATTCAAGGGGCCTTCATGGCTAAAGGACTCTTTTCGGCTCAGGAATGGGCGAGAAAAGACCCTCTTTATCTCAGCGCCGCATTCGGGGCATCTGGTCAACGGTTCATCATCTATCCCCTGCCTGACCTCGAACCTCCCTTTACATAACTTACAATGAGCTCCGTCTTTTGCTTTATACTCATAAATTGGCATTTCACCTTCACCTCCTTCAATAAATTCAAGATATGCTATTAATCCTCTCCTATCAAGGGAGAGGAGTGGAATTTATCCCTTGAACACCTTTTCATAGGGAACAGTCTTTCCTTCCCTGTAGTCCCTCCGCGCCTCGTCAATGCTTTTCAGATATTCAGGACTTGTAGCGGCTAAGAAATTTTCAATAAAGAATTCTCTATCCTCGTCGCTTAGCTGTTGTAACGCAGCGGCTAAGTCGGCAACTGAAAAGCCGATTTTGACCTCAACTTCCACTGATTTCTTCATGTATCACCTCTAGATTTTTGTAGTTGCTTCGATAAAATCGGAGCGCAGTCTCTCTTTCATAACTCCCCCGCCTGTCAAAGAATTTGTTCGGCCTGCTTACGCCGAAGCTTCAGCGAAGGCAAGCGGGCAGGCCTAACCCCTCTTATCTTAAGAGGGGGATTTTTAAACACTAATTATTTGCCGCAGCAATGCTTGTATTTCTTGCCTGAGCCACACGGGCAGGGGTCATTACGCCCAACCTTATGCCCAACTTTTTTACCCACCGGCACTGCCTCCTTCTTTTTGGGAGCTTCCTTGGCAATGCCAACGTGGTAAATGCTGTGGGCGACATCGTGTTGAATGCTAGCTAAGAGAGCTTCAAAAAAGGCATGACCTTCCCTCTTATACACTACCAGCGGCTGTTCCTGACCAGCGGCCCGCAGACCTATCCCTTCACGCAAATGCTCCATCGCAGTAAGGTGCTCCATCCATAACCCGTCAATAACTCGCAACATTACCAGCCTCTCCGCTATTCGCATGTTATCAGGGCCTAGCTCTTGCTCCCGCTGGTTGTAAAGCTCGACGGCATAATCAGTCAATTTTTCTGTGATTTGCTGAGCGCTGAGCTCGGAAAACCCATTGCTTCTGAACTGCGGAGGCAGGGGGAAGACGGTGGATACATCGTCAAGCAGGCCGGATAGATTAGATTGCTTCTCTTCTTGCTCGTAGCCAACATTGCTGAGATGCTTGGCTACCAGGCCTTGGATTTCATCCTGGACCATAGATATTATATTTGCCTTGAGGTCGGCGCCGCTGAGGATTTTTTCCCTCTCGGCGTAAATCACCTCGCGGTGCTTGTTGACGACATCATCATATTCCACAAGGTGTTTACGAATATCGAAATGGTAGCCTTCGGTCTTGACCTGGGAATTGGTCATAGCCCTCGTGGCGATGGAATGCTCAATAGGGGTATTTTCATCCATACCCGCCCACTGCATAACTCCCTTAACACGGTCGCCGCCAAAGCGGCGGATAATCTCATCCTCCAGGGAAGCATAAAAACGAGAACTGCCCGGGTCTCCCTGCCTTCCCGCCCTTCCTCGAAGCTGATTATCAATGCGTCTGGCTTCGTGATGCTCGGTGCCTACAATGTGAAGCCCGCCCAGCTCAATCACCTTGTTATGCTCTTCCTGCCATTCTGTTTGGTCACGCCCTTCAGGATTGCCTCCCAGTATAATATCCACACCCCGGCCAGCCATATTCGTAGCTACAGTTACCGCTCCAAGACGCCCGGCCTGGGCGATTATAGCCGCCTCCTTTTCATGGTTCTTGGCATTTAACACTTGATGGGGGACGCCATTTCTCTTCAGGAGGTCAGCTAAATACTCTGATTTCTCAATGGAGGTCGTGCCGATAAGGACTGGCCTTCCCTGGTCATTTAACTCCTTGATTTCCCTGGTTACGGCGGCAAATTTAGTTTTCTCGTCTTTGTAAATCTGGTCAGGGTGCTCAGTGCGAATCAAGGGCTTGTTTGTAGGAATAATCACAACTTCTAAGTTGTAAATCTTGTGGAACTCCTCGGCTTCGGTAGCCGCGGTACCGGTCATGCCCGCCAGTTTTTCATACATACGGAAGTAGTTCTGGAAGGTGATAGTGGCCAAGGTAACCGATTCTCGTTGAATCTTTACCCGCTCTTTGGCTTCGATGGCCTGATGCAATCCCTCCGAATACCTCCGGCCGAACATCAATCTGCCGGTGAATTCGTCCACGATGATGACTTGCCCATCCTTAACCACGTAGTCCTTATCCCTCTTGAACAAGGCATGAGCTTTCAGGGCGCTCTCCAGATACTGAGTGACGAAGTAATTAGAGGGGTCATAAAGTTCAGGTGCTTTGAGCAAGCCCTCCCTCTTCAGCATCTTCTCCATCTTGGTCATGCCCGCGTCGGTAAGGCTGGCGGTACGCGTACGCTCATCAATGGTGTAGTCCGCGTCCTTGCTAAGGCGGGAAGCTAACTGGGCGAAGGTGTAATACTTCTGAGTTGCTTCCTCGGCAGCGCCGCTGATAATTAGCGGCGTACGGGCCTCGTCAATAAGGATGTTATCAACCTCATCAACGATGGCATAGCTCAAGGGACGCTGGACACATTGGGACAAGTCCCAGACCATATTATCTCTGAGGTAATCGAAACCAAACTCGTTATTGGTGCCATAAGTTATATCCGCCTCATAAGCTTGACGGCGGGTGACAGGGCGGAGAAACTTCCACTTCTGGTCTTCCGACTCATAGCTGGGGTCATAGATATAGGAAGGGGCAGGTTGGCCGGCTGCTTGTTGAGCATTAATGCAGGCCACGTTTATACCCAAGGCGTGGTAAATAGGACCCATCCAGTAGCAATCCCGCTTGGCGAGATAATCATTAACAGTAACCAGATGGCAGCCTTGCCCGGTGAGGGCATTGAGATAAAGAGGCAGGGTAGCTACCAGGGTTTTCCCTTCACCAGTTTTCATCTCGGCTATCTTCCCCTGGTGAAGGACAACTCCCCCTATTAACTGGACATCAAAGTGTCTTTGCCTTATGGTTCGCTTGGCTGCTTCTCTAACAGCAGCGTAAGCCTCGGGCAGAATCTCATCCAGACTCTCGCCATCATTCAACCGCGCCTTAAACTCATCAGTTTTGGCTCGAAGCTCAGCGTCGGTGAGCTTTTCAAAGTCAGGCTCCAGCGAGTTTATGTGGTCAACCAGAGGCTGAAGGCGCCTTACTTCTTTCTCGTTGGAATCAATCAGACTGCTAAGCCACTTAAGCATTTCTCAATAAAATCCTAAATCCTAATTTCTAATCCCTGATTTAATCAGGGACTAAACAAATTCCCTTGAAAAGCAAAAGGCAAAAATAAAAATGCAAAATAACAGAGTAAAAATTAAAAGGTTTGCATTTTGAGTTGTCATTTTGATCTTTGACCTTTGATTTTTAACTTTCTACCGTGCTTAGGATTTTAGATTTCCTAACCCCTCTTTGTCTTTGGTAAGTTATCATTCAAACATCGCCCCCACTGATAAGCCAGTGTGAATGCGATGAATGGCTTCGCCAATAAGCGAAGCTATGGACAAGACGGTAATTTTATTCAGTTTCTTATCACCATTGACAGGTATGGTATCGGTAACGACTACCTCTTTCACCGGGCTCTCCGATATCCTCTGAATAGCGGGACCTGAGAAAACGGGGTGAGTACAACAGGCATAAATCTCAGTAGCGCCTTGCTTCATTAGGGCATTCACCACCCCCACCAGAGAACCAGCGGTATCAATCTCATCGTCAACCGTCAGGGCACGCATTCCCTCAACCTCACCAATTACATTGATGGTTTCACTGGCATCGGCATTTCCCAAGCGCCTCTTTTCCATGATAGCCAGGGGAGCTTCAAGTTTAGCAGCCACATCACGGGCTACCTTGGAAATACCAATATCAGTAGCAACCACTACCAGGTTATCCAGAGCTTTTTCCCTGAAATACTGAGCCAACATAGGCCGAGCGGTGAGCTCATCCACAGGTATGGTGAAGAATCCTTGAATTTGAGGGGCGTGGAGGTCTACGGTGAGCAATCTATTAGCTCCAGCGGTAGTAATCAGGTCGGCAATCAAGCGAGCAGTGATAGGAACCCTGGGTTGGTCTTTTTTATCAGTACGGCTATAGCCATAGTAGGGAACGACAGCAGTAATTCGCCCCGCTGAAGCTCGCCTGAAGGCGTCGAGCATGATAAGTAACTCGACCAGGCTTTTGTTAACTGGAGAGCAAATGGGCTGAATTATAAAAACGTCTCGTTCCCGGACGTTCTCAAGGATGCGCACGAAAATGTTCTCATTGCTAAACTCAAAGACCTTAGCCTCCCCCAGAGGTATGCCTAAGTAATCACACACAGCCCTTGCTAAAGCAGGGTGGGCAGTGCCGCTGAATACTTTCAGTTCATCCATCATCGTCTCTTAGCTATTTGAATATTAATCTGATTATAACATGAAATCATCACCGTTTCTTGGGAAGGATTAGCAAAAGCAAGTAAGGATTTACTAAACTCTAAATCCTAATCCCCAAATCCTAAACAAATCCAAAATCCTAAATTCAAATGCCAAAACGTTCTATTTTGGATTTTGGTTATTAGTTGAGAGGAACTAAATTTTTTCCTTTCTTTTGTTTAATATTTCGGACTTGCCTTCGCTGAAGCTTTAGCGCAAGCAGGTTTAGTGCTTAGGATTTCCCTCGATGTCCTCTCACCAACATAGAAGAATTATACAAATCTATGCGGAAGACTATAATTCGAGGGAAGAAGTCTCTTATGTCAGCCCAGGAATGGAAAACTGTTGGCACATCTCTTGTACTTCCTGGCGGACTTGCTCTTGTACACGCTTATCCCCCGAAGGAGAAAGCACTTTGGCAATGAAAGACGCAATGCGCTTCATCTCCTCTATGCCAAAACCTCTCGTGGTCACTGCGGGGGTGCCCAGCCTGATACCGCTTGTAATCCGCGGTGGCTTGGGGTCAAAAGGAATGGTATTTCTATTTACTGAGATGCCTGCGGCCCATAAAGCTTCCTCAGCATCCTTGCCGTTTATCCCCTGAGGAGAAAGGTCAACGAGGACCATATGGTTGTCTGTGCCCCCGGAAACAATACGCACCCCGTATCTCTGGAGTTCGGAAGCCAAAACGCGAGCATTCTTCAGCACTGACTTCTGATAATCAACAAACTCGGGTTGCATAGCTTCAAAGAAGCACACAGCTTTAGCGGCGATGATATGCATGAAAGGACCACCCTGCATCCCGGGGAAAACTGCAGCATCAACAGCCGAAGCCAGCTCTTTATCACATAAAATAAAGCCACCTCGAGGTCCCCGCAAGGTCTTTTGCGTGGTGGAGGTAGTAACTTGAGCATAGGGCACAGGGGAGGGATGAAGTCCAGCGGCTATTATCCCCGCTATGTGAGCCATGTCAACCAATAACTTGGCTCCCACCCTATCAGCTATATGGCGAAGCCTCTCAAAATCAATAATACGCGAGTAACTACTCGCCCCAGCTATAATTAGCTTGGGTCTATGCTTCAGGGCTAACTTTTCAATTTCATCATAGTTAAGCATCTCGGTTTTAGGGTCGACTCCGTAAGGGACAAAGTTATACCATTTGCCGGAGAAATTGACCTCAGAGCCATGGGTGAGATGCCCGCCATGGCTGAGCCCCATTCCCATAACAGTATCTCCGTGTTCTAATAGAATTGAATAGGCTGCCATGTTGGCTTGACTGCCGCTATGAGCCTGGACGTTGGCATGCTCGGCTTTAAAGAGCTTTTTAGCCCTTTCAATAGCTAAATTTTCAATTTCGTCTATGTAGACACAACCGCCATAATAGCGCTGCCCGGGGTATCCTTCAGCATATTTGTCAGTTAGCACCGAGCTTTGGGCCTCAAGCACTGCTCGGCTGGCATGGTTTTCAGAGGCAATAAGATTTATGGTGCTCGCTTGCCTCTCTGCCTCCAAGCTGAGGATTTGAGTTGCTTTGTTATCACGTTGTGCCAAGGAAAATGCCTTCGCGGTTTTCACATCTGCGTTATAATAGTACTTAATATTTCACTCTCGGTCAATAAGAAAAACCTTTTAAACTGGGTTTCCACAGTACCGTTGACAGAACGCGTTTACAGTGATAAATTAATTTATTTAGCAATTGAAAGGCGCGAGTGCTAAATGGCTGTGAGAGAAAGAAGAGAAACTGTTCTCAGAGTGATAATTGAAGATTATATCACTAGAGCAGTACCAGTAGCTTCCAATGCTATTGTGGAAAAGTACGGCTTGAAGGTAAGCCCGGCTACCATCCGCAATGATACAGCATATCTAGAACGAGAAGGATACGTTATCCATCCTCACCGTTCGGCCGGAAGCATACCTACTGATAAGGCTTACCGCTACTATGTGGAACTGATAGGGGAAGAGATTGAACTTCCCCGCGTTGAGCAGTATCTAATTCATCAGATATCTCAGGAAACAAAAGACGAATTAGAGCAATGGCTAAAAACGGTGGCAGCGCTTTTGGCGCGCCTTGTTCACAACCTGGTAGTAATAACCACTCCCAAAGCGGTTCGCTGTCGCTTCAAGCATCTCGATTTGGTAGCCTTGCAGGATTTCATGGCTTTGCTGATCGTGGTGTTGTATGAAGCAAAAGTTAGACGTCAGGTCTTATCTTTCAGTAGAAAGGTTAGCCAGGATGAGCTAACGAAGCTAGCTAACAAACTTACTTCTATTTATGGCGGGATGACCAGCAGCGAGATCTCAGCTAAAAAAGAGGGACTTTCTTCTGAAGAAAGGCATCTGTCTGAATCTTTAGCAGAAATTATGGCTGCTGAAGACAAGCTAGAATATGGCGAGCCTTATCTTGAAGGACTGCGTTTGCTGCTGAGTCAACCGGAGTTTACCAACAGTCCTAGAATACTCGGAATTTTAGAAGTGCTGGAAGGGGAGGATTGGCTTAGAAATATATTTTACCAGGAATCCAGCAAGGGAGGGGTAAAGGTAGTCATTGGTGAAGAAAACCCAGAGCCAGCATTACAGGACTTGAGCTTAATAGCCAGCCAGTATGGAGTACTTAATAAGGCCAGGGGCATTGTGGGAGTGATTGGCCCCAAACGAATGGACTATGCCAAGGCTATTTCTTCGCTTAACTGTCTCTCAACATTGCTAAGCAACTCAGTGGCTGAATACATCTAAAG
The DNA here is from genome assembly GCA_964586515.1 of uncultured Dehalococcoidales bacterium. Taxonomy (GTDB): domain Bacteria; phylum Chloroflexota; class Dehalococcoidia; order GIF9; family AB-539-J10; genus RBG-13-51-36. The sequence continues at coordinate 537,460 of CAZPGJ010000001.1, read as the reverse complement.
GAGGTCCAACGTTGGATGAGGGTGACGAAGTAGTTGAAGCAGGAATTGAGCAAGCTGAGGATATAGAAACATTACAGCAGGCTCTAGCTGAGGAGAAGGAAAAGGCAGAAAATTACTTGGCCAATTGGCAAAGAAGCCAGGCAGACCTCGAGAATTACATTAAACGCGCTGAGCAAGAGAAATCAGAGACAATTGAGTTTGCTAATACAATACTTATCCTGGACTTGCTACCTATCCTGGATGATTTTGAGAGAGCACTTGCTTCTCTGCCAGTTGAGCTTGATGAGCAAAATTGGACTAAAGGCATAAAACTCATCTATAATAAACTCAAAACTATTTTAGAGACGCAAGGGCTGGCTGAAATTAAGGCCAAGGGAGAATACTTCGACCCCTACTTTCATGAAGCAGCAGGCCAAATGGAGGGGGAGGAAGGCATAATCATAGAGGAAATCCGCAAAGGTTATAAATTTAGGGACAAGCTGCTTCGTCCCAGTATGGTTATGGTAGGCACAGGTAAGAAGAATAAGACTCAAGAGGAAAACTCAGAGGAGAGATAATATGGCTAAAGCAGTAGGTATTGACCTAGGAACAACATTGAGCGAGGTTGCTGTTATGGAGGGTGGAAAACCGAAGCTTATCCCCAGCTCTGAAGGCTCTAACTTATATCCTTCGGTAGTGGCAATAAGCAAGAACGGCGAGCGGTTAGTAGGGCAAGTGGCTAAACGTCAGTCTATTGTTAACCCGGAAAACACTATTTACAGTATCAAACGCTTCATGGGCAGGAAATGGGGGGAACCACTGGGAAGAGAATTACCTGTGGAAGAGGACGCGCGGCGCGTACCCTATAAGACAACTCGCGGTCCTAATAACGAAGTCAAGGTAGTCATGGGAGGAAAAGAATATACTCCTCCGGAAATATCGGCAATGATATTACAAAAACTAAAAACCGATGCCGAAGCTTACCTTGGCGATAAAGTGACAGAAGCAGTGATTACAGTGCCAGCTTATTTCAATGATAGCCAGCGTCAGGCAACCAAGGATGCCGGCGTGATCGCCGGATTGAATGTCCTTCGCATCATTAATGAGCCCACTGCTGCCGCCTTAGCTTACGGCGCAGATAAGAAGAAGGAGGGAACCATCGCAGTATACGATCTTGGTGGAGGCACCTTCGATATCTCTATCCTGGAGATAGGAGAGGGGACCTTCCAGGTCAAGTCTACTAGCGGTAATACCCACTTAGGTGGGGATGACCTCGACCAGCGTGTTATCGAATGGCTGTGTGATGAGTTCAAGCGAGATCAAGGAATCGACTTAAGGAATGACCGCATGGCAATGCAGCGTCTTAAGGAGGCAGCAGAACGAGCAAAGATTGAACTTTCTACGGTGCAACAGACTGAGATAAGCCTTCCTTTTATTACCGCTGATGCCTCGGGACCTAAACACCTTAATATCACCTTGACCCGCTCCAAGTTAGAACAACTGGTCATGGATTTGGTGGAGCAGACTTTAGAGCCATGTAGCCAAGCGCTAAAGGACTCTGGACTGACTTCAGGCCAGATTGACGAAGTCCTCCTTGTCGGCGGTCAAACTAGAATGCCTTTAGTTCAAGAAAGGGTGAAACAGTTTTTCGGTAAGGAGCCATCGAAAGGAATCAACCCCGACGAGGTTGTAGCCATGGGGGCTGCCATTCAGGCTGGGGTGCTTAAGGGCGAAGTCGGAGAAATTCTTCTCCTCGATGTCACCCCACTCACTCTAGGGATAGAGACGCTAGGGGGGGTAGCGACGCCGCTTATTTCCCGCAATACCACTATACCTACTTCAAAGAGCCAGATTTTCAGCACTGCTAGCGATAACCAACCAAGCGTGGAAATACACGTTCTTCAAGGGGAACGCCCTATGGCTGCCGATAACCGAACATTGGGACGCTTCATACTTGATGGCATCCTGCCGGCGCCACGAGGTATGCCCCAGATTGAAGTAACTTTCGATATAAATGCCGATGGCATCCTTGATGTTAGCGCTCGTGATAAGGGCACAGGGAAAGAACAAAAAATTACTATTACCGCCTCTAGCGGACTGAACAAAGAGGAAGTGGAAAAGATGAGGCGAGAGGCTGAGCAAAATGCTGCTGAGGATGCTAAACGTAAAGAGGAAGTAGAGGTGCGCAATTCTGCTGATAGCCTGGCTTACACCGCAGAAAAAACTCTCCGTGACCACGCGGATAAAATCCCTGCCAATGTAAAACAGGATGTAGATGCTAAGATAGCCAATGTGAAGTCAGCTCTTCAAGGGAAGGACGTAAACGCCATTCGCAATGCTATGCAAGAGCTATCGCAGGCTATGCAGAAGGTTGGGGCATCAGTCTACCAGCAACCAGGGCAGCAGCCGCCTGGTGGAGAGAAACCCGGTGGAGAGGGACCCGGTGGTGGAGAAGAAGGCACGGTGGAAGGGGAATTCCGCGAGGTCTAAGCAATAAATATTAGCCCCTGCTTCCCGTGAATTTGGGAACACGAAATTACATTTTTCTCAAGGAGCGTGATGTTAATGTTTGAGCTAGAACAATTCGTCATAACTGCCGACAGAATCTGGCAAAAGGCACAAGAAGAAAAGCGGTTGACTCATAACCCCTCTGAGGGGGAACTGAGAGGGCTTGTGGAAAAGGAGCCGGGGGTCAGGAAAACGATGTATGGAAATTTTGTCGCCCAAAGTGAGCCAACTTCCAGGTCAGCAATGTTCACCAAAAACAGTGTTGACCATCCCTTTGGCGAGGATGAACTAAGGCTGTTAGCTCAATGTGAAAAGGCCTTGGGCAAGGAAAGGTTGATTTCCATAGACAGAATTGTGGGCAATGAAAATAGTAACACCACGGTCAGGTTAATTGTTCCTGAGCGGTTTGCCCATGTCGCCTACGGAGGCAAGAACCTTTTTATACCCCCAAAGGGGGAGGTCAAAAAACCAACCTACTACATCTTATTCTTCGCTGACGAGGCTTTTGAAACTAACCAGCCAAAGCCGCTCCCCGAGAAAGATATCACTATCAGATTGGCTATGCTGGATGACGGAAGGTTTATCAAGATAATTAGGAATGGTAACTACATAGGTGAATATAAGAAGGGAGTTTTCGCCGCTGAGGATTGGGTAGCTAAGACGAGAAAGGGAGGCATCTTCTTACATGCTGGCTGTAGAGAGGATTACCTTCAATCAGCACACGGAGACTATCGGATGGCGAGGACGTTACTTGTGGCATTAAGCGCCAATGGGAAAACAACTACAACCTGTAGAATCCTGGCCAGAAAAGGGAAGGAGAAATCCTGGCTTATTCAGGATGACGGGGGCACTCTCATGCCCGATGGTTCTTTTCATGGCTTTGAAGCCGGGGGAATATTTGTAAAAACAGAAGGCGTGAACCCCGGCGAGCAAATCGAAATATTTTACGGGCTGTTGAAACCGGAAACTGTCTGTGAAAATGTTTACGTAACCGAAGACGGAGATCTTGATCTTTACAATCTCGAAAGAACATCCAATGGCAGAGCAGTGGTATTAAGAAGAGATTTTATGCATGCCAGTCCCCATATTGATGTGGGTAGGATTGACAATCTGATTCTTATCACCAGGGGGCCACTGATTCCGGCAATATCAAAGCTAACCCAGGAGCAAGCAGCAGCCTTTATGGTTCTGGGACAGGCCATGGAATCTTCGGCTGGTGACCCAACCCAGGCAGGCAAAATTAGAAGCGAGTTTTTCTACGACCCCTTTGTCGCCGGGAACTTGGCTGAGCATGCTAATATATTTTATGAGATAATAAAAGGTATTCCTCATCTAAATTACTATTTGATAAATACTGGGGGCATAGGGGAAGGCGAACGTTACAAAGATATAAGATTGGAATTTACCATGGCAATACTCGATTCTTTACTCAGGGGAGGTTTAGAAGATTGGCTAGATTCCCCAACAGGCTTTAAGGTGCCCAGGGCTATAAGATATGTAGATGATATTTACTTACATCCTGAGAAACTTTACTCCAGAACTGAATTTGAAAAAAGGCAGAGGGAACTTAACAAAATTAAATATGAATCCGTGAAAAAACTCGGAGACTCCTTACATACTGATATAAGGAAGGTTTTTAGCCAGCCCAACATCGCATAAGAGAACTGCAAGCCTCACGCGGTTCGTGTGGAATTTTGGTATAGGATAGCTGTAAATCATCGGGAGGGCAAGAAGTGATGGAGTCCGCTAAACTTTATGAAAGATTAGAGAAAGAGAAAGCAGAGCTGTTAGAAAAACTGGAACAGTTGAGAGCTCTCGGTCAACCATCGGCAGAGAGAAAAGAAGGCAGCCCATTCGGCAAAAGGGAAGAGGAAGCCGATGAAGCCTCCGAACTAGAGAAAAGACTGGTCTTGGTAAAAAGGCTGGAGGAGTCTCTAAATGAGGTTGAGCATGCCTTACAAAAATATGAAGCCGGCACCTATGGTTTGTGCGATTCCTGTGGGCAAGCTATAGAGCAAGCTCGCCTTGAAGCTATACCCCAAGCAAGCTTATGTATGAAGTGTAAGGCAAGCCAAGAAAAGGATGCAAAGGGCGCAAGATAATGGGTCTCCAAGTAAATTGGTGACCAGCAAAACAACGGATTTCGTGGGTGAAGATAAATCAAAAGTTTCTCCAGGCAAGTACAGAGGCAGATTAAGGTTACTGCTGATTATCGCTGCTTTGGTGGTCACCCTTGACCAACTGAGCAAGATATGGATCAGAGCTCACTTAGAACCGGGGGAATCGCTCTCCATAACTGGCCGCTTAAGTTTGACCTATGTTGGGAATACGGGCTCTGCTTTTGGTTTACTCGCCAACCAAACCTTTCTTCTCATCATTGTTGGCATAGCTAGTTTGCTCATTATCTTGCTGCTTCTTCGTTACTTATCCAAGGTCACCACGTTGAGCATGGTATCCATTGGTTTGATTTGGGGCGGTGCTGTAGGCAATCTAATAGACCGTCTCCGTTTTGGTCATGTCACCGACTTCCTTGACTTTCGTTTATGGGGCAGCTTCCACTGGCCGGCTTTCAATATCGCTGACGCAGCTTTAACAGTGGGTGTCTTTGTTCTCATTTATTCATTGTATAAGTCGGGGGTTTTTAAAAAAGAGTATGAACGCAACCACGAACCCTAAAATTAAGACATTGCAATTCAATTCTCCTGTTCCCAACATCCGCCTTGATAAGTATCTAACCCAGGTCCTTCCACAATTCTCGCGCGCTTATTTACAGAAATTAATTGAGCAAGGTTATGTTTTAGTCAACGGACAAATGACAAAAGCGAGTCAGAGGTTAAATAAAGCCGATAGGATGACAGTCGAGCTCCCTCCCTTACCAGGCCGTCCTTCAGCTGAACCAATCCCTTTAGCCATAATTTATGAAGATGAGGACATATTGGTCATAGATAAACCTGCTGGATTGACAGTTCACCCTGCCCCAGGGCATCCCAACCACACTTTAGTCAATGCCATCTTAGCCCATTGCCCCGGCCTGACCATGAGCAACGAGCTGATGCGCCCAGGCATAGTTCACAGACTAGATAAAAATACATCGGGGCTCATAGTCATTGCCAAAAACGACTTTGCCCGGGAATATTTAGCCGCACAGTTCAAAAGCCGCACTGTGACCAAAGGGTATCTTGTCCTTGTTAAAGGAAGGCTATCTCCGGAACAGGGGATAATTGAAGCACCTATCGGGCGAGACCCTCATAATAGACAAAGAATGGCGATAGTAGAAGCAGGAAAAGAGTCTACTACCCAGTATCAAGTCCGAAAATACCTAGATGCCTACACCTTAGTCGAAGTCACCCCCATAACAGGGCGCACACATCAAATCAGAATACACCTGTCAGCTATCGGCTGTCCGGTCGTCGGTGACCCTACTTATGGAATAAAATCGGCTTATCTTAACAGGCAATTTATTCATGCTTACCGCCTTGGCTTTCGTCTACCATCAACGAAGCAATACCAGGAATTCACCTCGCCTTTACCTATGGACTTGGAGCAAGCTTTGGAGCACTTAGCCCGAAACGCCTAAAAGGCTTGCAGAAAACGATAGAAAATCCTGACATTGCCATAGCTTCTTTATGCTGCTTCCCTACCATATAGGTACAGGTCATAATTACCTTCTTGAAGCGCAGGTTCGAATCATTGCTAAGATGAACGGGCACAGTTTCTTGCAGGGATAAGCCTTGTTTGATATGATTAGAAAAATAAAATGGACAAAATAGAGTTAAAGGTTGCTAACCGGGAGATTCTCGGTAAAAAAGTCAAGCATTTGCGCCGCCAGGGCATTACTCCGGTGCATCTTTTTGGGCATGGTATTAAGTCTCTGTCACTACAGTGCGACACTGGTGAACTTGAGCGAGTGTTAGGTCAAGCTGGGCAGACAAGGCTTATTAGCCTCAAGCTCACTAAGGAGAAGAAGCCAAGGACCGCTGTGGTTCGCGAATTTGATAGAGATTGGCGGAAGGGAGCATTGCTCCATGTAGACTTTTATCAGGTCAAAATGGAGGAAAAGATAAAGTTAGAGGTTCCTGTTGTCTTAGTCGGAGAAGCGCCAGCCCTGAAGTCTAAAGCCAATATGCTGGAGCACGAGCTTGGGACTTTGACTGTAGAGTGTTTGCCGGCAAAAATCCCCACCAGCCTGGAAGTGGACATCAGCTCCCTCACCGAGCCAGAGCAAGCAATACGTGTCAAAGATGTCAGCCTAGACAAAGATATTACCGTTCTTAACAACCCAGAGTTGGTTGTGGTGAAAATTAGTTTGCGGCCTGTGGAAAAGGTAGAGGAGAAGGTAGAAGAGGAGCTAGTAGAGGTGGCGGAGGAGGCAGAGGAAGCGGCTGAAGCTCCTAAAGAGGCTACGCTAGAGGAAAAGAAATCACAAGAAACATAATCGTCTGGCTTACCTGGCAATCGCTTCTGTATCTATAACGGATACACTGGATTTGCCTGGCTAGCAAATCCCTGATATAGTACCTGAAATTAAATATTAGCTCTCTCCGAGCTGCCTTGCCTAAAGAGAATCCATGGCAAGCAGTCGGTAGGCTAAAAAGCCTCGAGGGCACAGATAGAAATGTTTGCGCCTCCCGTGCTTGGAAAGGAGGGAATATGAAGCTTGGTTTTGGGACAGCACCGTTTTGTGACGGTGCTTTTTCATTCCCGGTTGTTGCTTTCTTTAAACCGTGTCGTAATCTCGCTAATTCGTTAAGCAGAAGTATTTTTGACTCCGGAGGTAAGTGCGAAGAAAATAAATTTAGGCACATTGATTTTGCAGCTTTGCCGCTGGAAGGAGGAAGAATATGGTTAAAATAAATGGTTGGAAAAAGCCAGATAGTATGAGCCTAGTTTTTATCCTGCTTGGCGCATTTATACTGCTCTTCATTTTTGCTCCTCCGCTTAAGACAGTGTTTTCTTCCTCTCCCGCGACTTTATGGAATACTCTGCTCGAAAAGGATGTATACTCCTCTGTTCTATTCACCATCTTCGCAGCATTGATAGCTACACTAATAGGGCTTCTTCTTGGCGTCCCTTTAGCTTATCTTTTGGCACGGCATCAATTTCGGGGGAAGAGATTTTTAGAGGCAATTATAGATGTGCCTATCGTAATCCCTCACACTGCTGCTGGCGTAGCCCTCCTGTTTGTCTTCGGCAGCAATTTTCTCTTCGGCAAGATTTTGAATGCCACAGGCATTGGCTTCTTTAGATCTTTTGCTGGGGTGGTCATCGCCATGATGTTTGTCAGCGTTCCCTTTCTTATTGACTCAGCTAAGGAGGGCTTCAAAGCCGTGGACGTCAGATTAGAGAAGGTAGCCAGAACCTTAGGTGCCTCTGCCTGGACATCATTCTTTCGGATTTCACTACCTCTGGCCCGGAGAAGCATCTTCTCGGGTTCAGTACTCATGTGGGCTCGGGGCCTATCTGAGTTTGGCGCTATAGTCATCATAGCGTACAGTGCCTCCTTTCTGGGATGGAATTTTAAGGTCCTCCCTGTCCTGATCGCTGATCGCTTCGATTTTGGCTTAGATTACACCCTGCCAGTAGCAGCTTTAGCAATCCTTATCTCTCTTATCGTCTTCATCGTGCTCAGGTCTATAGCCTATAGAGGTGAAAAGGCATGATTGCCATAAAGAACCTGAAGGTTAATTTAGGTGACTTTTTCCTTCAGAACATCAACCTTGATATAAAGCCGGGGGAATATTTTATCGTGCTTGGACCTACCGGAGCAGGGAAGACCGTGCTACTGGAGGCTATTGCCGGCCTTTATCCAGTCCTTGAAGGGGAGATCTGGATTGGCGACAAGGAAATCACCGACCTAAGTCCGGAGAAAAGGGAAATTGGGATTGTTTATCAAGACCAGGCGCTATTTCCCCATCTTTCCGTGGAGAAGAACATCGCCTTCGGATTGAAGATGAGAAAGTTCCCCAAGAATGAGGTAAAAGCCAAGATAGAGGCTATAGGTGAGGTGGTAGGGATTTCGCATTTGCTTAAAAGGAGTCCTGCTACTTTGAGTGGCGGAGAGAGGCAGAAGGTGGCTCTAGCACGAGCGCTGGTCACTGAACCTAAGGTGCTCTTGCTGGACGAACCCTTAAGTGCCCTTGACCCCGAGACCAGAGAAAAGATGCAAGGGGAGTTAAGAGAGATGCATCGCAAGGTTGTGGTGACCATCATCCATGTCACCCATAACTTTGAAGAAGCCATAGCTCTGGGGCATAAAGTCGCTGTGCTGAACGATGGCTGTATAGCCCAGGTAGGAACCTCTGAAGAATTTCTACGGCGGCCAAGTTCGGAATTTATAGCTCGATTCGCTCTCACAAGAAATATCTTCTCGGGCAGGGTTATGGGAATGGAAGATGGCTGCACTCTCATTGACATCGGTGGCACAAAACTCAGGGCGACAACGGAGGCACAGGGTGAAGTGCGCCTTTCTCTCCGCCCTGAAGATATCCTCATTTCCAAGGAGCCGCTTCAGTCTAGCGCGAGAAACTGCTTCCTGGGTGTGGTCAGCGATATTGCCGACAGAGGCTCGGTTATTTACATCACTGTGACTTTGCCGCCAGATTTCGTCTGCATTATTACCCGCCAAGCGTTTGATGAACTTAAATTGAGAAAGGGGATGGAGGTATGGATTACATTTAAGGCTTCGGCGATTCACGTCTTTTAAAAGGGGACCTAGAGACAAAAGGAGGTTTTTAATGAAAGGGAATTGGCCCAAGATAGCTTCAGCTGTTGTGGTTGTAGCAGTGCTCATAACGGTGCTCGTAATGGTTCTTGGCCGTAGCGCGCCAGCAGAAACGCTGTCAATTTTTCACGCGGGAAGTTTGGCTGGGCCGTTTACGAACCTGAAAGCAAAGTTTGAGACACTACATCCCAATGTTGATGTCGTGCTGACATCGGGAGGAAGTGCTGCGTTAATAAGCACAGCGATAGCACAAGAACAAGCCGGTGAAAGCCCACCCGACATAATCGCCTCCGCCGATTACAGCCTTATTCCTGGCAAGATGTATGCGGGTAACTACTCTGATTGGTATATCGCCTTCGCCAGAAACACGATGGTGCTTTGCTACCGCAACAATGCACCCGGTTCTGCTGATATAGTAAGTGGCAACCGCACCTGGTATGATGTGCTCAGGAATGACCCTGTGAGCTATGGACACAGCAACCCTGACCTTGACCCTTGTGGCTATAGAACACTCATGGTTATCCAGTTAGCCCAGAAGTATTACTATGATGAAGCTACAAGCTTTAATCTTACTCCGGACCCCGAGGCTAAAGGTCTATATGATGCGCTTATTCCTGGAACCGACGAAGACAGAGGCAGAACCGGTGGCACCAATACCACAGCCAGACCTGGCGGCAGCGAAGAAGTCGTGAGCGCCAAGTCGGTCGACCTTATTAGTGCCCTTGAGGCGGGTAGTCTGGATTACGCTTTTGAGTATCGCTCCGTAGCTGTGCAAAACCACTTGAATTACATTGACCTTAACGACCATATTAACCTATCTAAGATAGATGCGGAGCTTGCGGGAGTGGAAGAGTTTTACGCCACAGCATCCGTAAAGACTATTAAAAATCCTGGACCTCCGCCCCAGTATTCAACTCAACATGGCGCGGCCATAGTATATGGCATTACTATACCGTCGCATGCTCATAATAAGGAGCTTGCCGCGGAGTTTATCAATCTCCTTCTTTCTAGCATAGGCAAACAGATAATAGAGACTCAAAATGGTCAACCAATGCTTGAGCCGCCGATATGCGACCACCCTGAAAATCTGCCCGATCTATTAAAACCGTTGTTCGGTTAAAGGAGGCATTATAAGTAGGAGGAGACTTAAGATGGGAGCCCTGGACGATTTAATCTCAAGCTTAAGTGGAGACAGTGTAGTCCGTGAGGTACATACATGTGTCTTCTGGACCGCAGTGCTAAGCAAGCATTGCGGTCTGGCCTCCACTTTCCATGAGCCACATCCAGAGCACAGGCCCGTGAGAAATGCGGGGAGGTTAACTGGACTATCGGCATTAGAGTTGGCACAATACGCCAGGTCAGACAATGTTCTGGAAGCATCTATTGGAATGGCAGCCATCAATTCGCTAATAGATATTGATGAAGCTAGATGCGTTGAGGAAAACGCCTTTGATGTTCTGGCTCATAAGGCCAGAAATAGGAATGTCGCCATAGTAGGTCATTTCCCATGGATTCCGAAGCTGCGAAGGATAGCAAGGACACTTTGGGTTATCGAGCAAAGACCTCAAGAAGGAGATTTGCCAGCAGAAGCGGCAGAAGAGTTATTACCTCAAGCTGACGTGGTTGGCCTTACGGGGACTTCATTCGTAAATCACACCGTGGAGAGGTTGCTAGACCTAAGTAAGAATAGCTTCGTTGTAATCCTGGGGCCCACCACCCCTCTGTCACCGGCCTTGTTTGATTATGGTGTGGACATTCTTGCTGGAGTGAAGGTAGTCGAACTTGATAAGACGATTCGTTCCATCAGCCAGGGTGCCATTTTCAGCCAGGTGGAGGGGGTGAGGCTTGTAACCATGGCTAAGGAGAGAAAGAATGATAGGACCTCTTGATTCTTTCGGACGGAGCATAAATTATCTCCGGATTTCAGTTACCGACCGTTGTAACCTGCGCTGCCTCTATTGCATGCCACCTGAAGGTGTCCCGCAAATATCACATAGCGAGATCCTTTCCTACGAGGAGATCCGGACTGTCGCCCGAACAGCGGCAGAGCTGGGCATCAACAGGATAAGGCTCACTGGTGGCGAGCCCCTGGTTCGAGCTGAGCTGCCCAAGCTCATTAAGATGCTCTCTCAAATAGAGGGAATCCAAGAGCTGTCTTTGACGACAAACGGGACGTTTCTGAAGAAATATGCTCTAGAACTTAAGCAATCAGGCTTGTCCAGAGTTAATGTGAGTCTGGACACGTTTAAAGCCGATAAATTTCAGCATATAACCCGTCTTGGAAAATTGAAAGATGTTCTTGAGGGCATCGAGGCAGCCAAGAAGGCTGGCTTCGAGCCGGTCAAGATAAACACAGTGGTCATGCGGGGCATAAACGATGATGAGATACTGGATTTTGCCAAGATGACCTGCGAAGAAGGATGGCATGTCCGATTCATCGAACTTATGCCCTTCAAGGGTGTAGCAGAATTTGTCCCTTCCATCGAATTGCGACAAAATATTAATTCGCTTGGCAAGCTTGAGCCCTGTGCGTCCATAACTGGCAACGGACCTGCTATGTACTATCGCTTAGCTGGAGCCAAGGGCACTATAGGCTTCATCGCTCCCATCACGGAGGCCTCCTTTTGCTCCCGGTGTAACCGCATGCGACTTACGCCGGATGGCAGACTACGCCCTTGCCTTCTGGGAGAAGATGAGATTGACTTAAAAATGCCGCTACGCAATAATGCTTCGATGGAGGAGCTAAAACGTCTGATTTTGAAGGCAGTTGCTTCTAAGCCGGAGCATCATCATTTAGAGGGAGGCAATGTCAGGCTGGCGAAGCGAAAAATGTCGCAGATTGGAGGTTGAGAATGGAGTCAGGGTCAATCCACATGATAGACGTTACCCAGAAAAAAGGAACACAACGCCAGGCAGTAGCCAAAGGCAAGATACAGATGAAGCCCGCTACCTTAGAACTCATCCGTAAAGGGGAACTGGAAAAAGGAGATGTCTTAGCCGTGGCAAAAACGGCGGGAATCATGGCCGCAAAAGAAACTCACCGCCTTATACCTCTCTGCCACCCTCTCCAGCTAACCCATATTGCAGTTGAATTTAATCTCCCCGAAAATGGCAATTCTGTTGAGATTACCGCCAGTGCCAAGGGAGTTGGGAAAACTGGATTTGAAATGGAGGCATTAGTAGCTGTGGCCGTAAGTGCTCTAACCATTTATGATATGTGCAAAGCAGTAGACAGAAGCATGACCATTGGAGAGATTCGCCTGGTAAGAAAGAGTGGAGGCAAAAGCGGGCTCTATGTCGCCGGCGGATAGGATAGAAGGGCAACCTGAGACAATTCCAGCTTCACTTTTCTTTGCCCACGGCGTGCATCCGCGGTTTGACCAGTATTTCCTCAAGGGGAAGCCGCGGCCGAGGTGGAGGAATCTCCCCAGCAGCATAGCCTACCGGTATTACGGCCACTGGCAATAACGTGTCATTCAGGCCGAACAAGCGGTTTATCTCGGCAGGGTCCTCAAATGCCCCTACCCAGCAGGTGCTTAACCCCAGCGCCGTAGCCATCAACACTAGGTGCTCAATAGCAATATAGGTATTCGCCACCACCGGCGTAACCAATTGCTCGCGAGGTGGAACAGGTAAAGAGTAAATATAGGCAATAAACTCAGGGTCAGCAAAACGACCTGATGCCGTACTCGTCGCTCCTGAATCCACGGATTCCTGCCGTCTCTTCTTCCTGGCTGCATCGGAGTATCGCTCAAAATCACCGAAGCAGACAATTACTACCGGTGCTTCCTCGATAAATCGCTGTCCCAGGCATATACGGCTGAGTTGCTTCCTGATTTCTCTGTCTCGCACTACCAGGAAGCGCCACGGCTGACGGTTACTCGCCGATGGTGCCAGTCTGGCTGCTTCAAGCATCTGGTTCACCATATCTTCCGGGACATCATCCGGCGCAAATTTACGGATGCTGCATCTCATTTTTATTGCTTCCCAAACTGTAAGCATATTTTTATCCTCTATTCCTGTAAACTGCCATACATCAGGCTCTTACCTCGCAAAAGTCCTGGAATAATATATCTTATGCTAGGGGTAGATGGTAAAAGTCAAAAATCTCTTTCCATGCCTGTCGCGGCAATAAGCTGCCAATTTCCCACCATTGATTATGCTATCCATTTAATTCTTCCAGCACCATCTTAACCACTTCGGGAATTACCTGCTCCACCTCGGGCGTGCATTTCTCGTTGAAGCTAGTAATGTCTTTTGCCTCCACAGCGAATATAGTGATTTTTTGGGGCATTGCTAAGTCAAGCATCTTCCCTAATTCCAGAGCAGTAACCAGGTTTATTTGATGAGGTGAGGAAAAATGTTTTGCGAAGGAAAAATCTTCGGGCTTCATATGATATATCTGGCCTGCTTGCCCTTCCTTGGTTTGTATAGCATCAATGATAATAACTAGATCATAGCCTATAATAGAATCTAAAAGGCTAAGGCCAGCTCCACTTGTTTCAGCTACAGTTACTTGGGGGCTGTTGAGTTGGTTCGCCACCTCGTGCGCCACCTTAATCCCCACTCCGTCATCAGATAAAATAGGATTCCCCAGCCCCAAAACCAGGGTTTTCATTTCGATCTGCGAAAACTTGTTATGAGATGCCCTGGCTCAATTTCTTAAGCTCGTTGCCCTGGGCATCATAAATGGTCACCTCCAGAGGCAATTGGCCGGGGAGAGAATGTGTGGCACAGGCCAGACAGAGGTCGTAGGGACGCCATGCCATCTCAATACGATTGAGCAACCCTTCAGTTATCTCTTTACCAGGTTTTATTAAGTCTTCAGCGGCTTTCTTAACCGACATATAGAAGGCGGCATAGTTATTGGTAGTGCCCACGATCAAGTTGCACTTCTTTATAACCCCTCTTTCGTCGGTAATATAATGATGGGTAAGGGTACCTCGCGGGGCTTCAACAATACCTACTCCCTCATCGGGCTTTGCTGTAGGAATGGTGCGGATATCCGTGCTGGTTATCTCCGGATCTCGAACAAGCTCCAGCATTCTTTCAGCGGCGTAAAGAAGTTCAATCAGGCGCGCCCAATGGGTTGCCAGAGTGTAGTGGGCTGGTTTGCCACCAAGAGTAGAATACATCTTTTCGTATGCTTCCTGGGCTAGAGGAGTTGCCATACCATCGGCAGCATTCAGTCGGGACAGAGGTGTGGCTCGATAAACTCCACTATCTTTGCCGTCAACAAAACCTTTCCAGCCAACTTTCTTAAGATAAGGAAACTTGAGATATGTCCAGGGCTCGACATGTTCTGCCACATGCTCCAGATAGTCCCGAGGGGCATATTTACAGAACTCTTTGCCCTCAGGGTCAACCACACGAACTTTCCCATCATAGAAATTAACCTTATTATTTTCATCAACCAGCCCCATATAATAAGTTCGATGGGTAAAGGTATCGCTCAGGACCATGTCCAAATACTCTTTATTCTTGAGAACAACATCGTCGAAGACTTTGAGCGATAATTTGCCGAACTCCACCGACGATTTGGCTATTTCCTCTATCTTCGACCTTTCCTCCTCATTTATGGCTTTGCTTACACCGCCGGGCAATCCGAAGCAGGGGTGTATTGGACGTCCACCAATTGTCTGGATAACCCAGTGATTTTCATGACGTGTCCTGATTACAGCACCTCCCAGCTCCAACCCCACTTTACCGATTACTCCGAGAATATTGCGCTCAGCAGGAGGAGCATCCGGCCCCATAACAAAATCAGGGCCAGCAAGAATATAAAAGTGAGTGGTATGGTCAGTTACATAGAAGGAACTATAAAGAAGCTCACGAAGCTTTTTGGCTGCGCTGGTCGGCTCAACGTGAAACAGGTCATCCAGGGCTTTAGTTGATGCCATATGGTGGGCTTCAGGGCAGACTCCGCAGATACGCTGAGTTATCTGAGGCATGTCCTCAGCCGGGCGGCCCTCGGAAAATTTCTCGAACCCTCTTAGCTCAGGAACCTGGAAATAAACATTGGCTACCCCGCCATCATCATTAAGAAAAATAGCAATTTTGCCATGGCCTTCAAGGCGGGTAACGGGGTCTATCATTATTTTTTTCATTTTATCCTTGCCCTCCTGAGTAGTGAATCTGGCAGATTGTAGCGATAAAAAGTGCCTGCCGGGTCGGGAATATCATCAATTATCTTCTGAATCTCCTCGGAGTCATTGGAATCAATGATAGAAGACAGAGCACTCAAAAAATGGGCCCCCTGGTCGATCACCCCCTCCACTGGCCCGTAACAGCCAGTGCAAGGCATATTGGCCTGAGGGCAGAGAGCGCCACAGCCGCCTCGAGTAGCTATGCCATAGCACAATAACCCCTGCTCCAGCAGACACTTTTCAGGTTCGGGAACTATCTCGTAGGGTCTATAAAATTTCTTAATTTTTTTCTCTTCCTTAATACGAGGACACTCTTCACAAACAGCCTTTGCCGAGTGACTTATGACAGTCCCCTTTGGTGGTAACTTGCCCTCGATCAAAGCTTCAAGGGCAAGCCAGGTAGTCTTCTCTTCCGGGGGACAACCAGGGACGAAATAATCCACGTCCACGGTTTGGGCTAGAGTCTTAACCGTATCGTAGAACTCAGGAATTTCAAGCTCACCCTCGGGCACTTTAACTTTTGTCTGAGGGAAAATTTTCTTAGGATTATCAGTCGACGGCGTTTCGATATAGGCGCGGTCGAATGTCATTTGACGGTTATAAAAGTTAGACAGACCGGGTATACAGCCCTCATAAGCACAAGAGCCATAAGCAATCATTATCTTGGATTTGGCTCGTAAGAGTTTGGCAATGTGCTCGTTCTCCGAAGTCCGAATAGCCCCATTAAAAAGGCAGACATCTACACTCTTATCTGCCATCTTCTCTACGTCAGCATACTTAACATCTATGCCTACCGGCCAGAATACGATGTCGGCAACTTCAGCTAGCTTCAAAATTTTGTCGCCTATTGCTAGAGTGGCAATTTCGCAACCGCCACAACTAGCCGCCCAATAAAGAGCTATCTTAAGTTTAGCCATGCTTTGCCTCCTCAGAATTTTGTTTGAAAGAATCTAATGAACTTGGCCCAAGGTCTTTTATGGTTTGAGTAAAATTATTAGCTACCTCCGCAAATTTTGCTCCTTCAGACGCAGAAACCCACTCCAGCCGAACTCTTTCTTCCTCTATCCCAAACTGCTTCAACATCTTCTTAAGCAGCGGGATGCGGCGCAGTGTCTTATAATTCCCTTCAATATAGTGGCAATCACCGGGATGGCAACCAAGAATTAATACGCCATCAGCACCAACGGTAAGTGCCTTAAGCACAAAGAGGGGATTTACCCTGCCGCTACACATCACCCTGATTATCCTTATATTGGGAGGGTACTGCATTCTTGAAGTGCCAGCAAGGTCAGCACCAGCATAAGAACACCAGTTACAGCAAAAAGTTACTATTTTTGGTTCAAAGTTGTCCATCTATCTCCTGATTAAACAAAAAGGGTAGCCCTGCTCTACCTTTACCTGCCAGTCTGATAACACAAGCCCGTAATGATAGCACGTCTTTTTTAAAAAAACAACCCTCCAAATATCCGCGTCAGCTAGAATTTTTCAACCATGTATCAATATCTGTAGCTGCTCGCCGGCCTGCCCCCATGGCACTAATAACCGTGGCTGCCCCAGTAGCCATATCTCCTCCACACCAAACTCTATCCTTGCTCGTCCTCCCAGTGGCCTCATCGGTCAATACGGTGCCCCACTTAGTGAGTTCAAGTCCTTTGGTTGTTGAGGGAATAATCGGATTAGGCCTTGTGCCCAGAGCAGGGATTGCAGTATCTATCTCCATTATGAACTCAGAGCCTGGCTTTCGAATGGGACGTGGCCGGCCACTTGCATCAGGCTCACCTAGTTCCATTTCACATAACTCCACTGCCCTAACTCTACCTCGCTCATCACCGAGGAACTTGCTGGGATTGGTCAAAAGCTTGAAAATGACTCCTTCTTCTTCGGCATTCTCTCTCTCCTCAAGTCTGGCAGGCATCTCCGCTTTGGAGCGTCGATAAATAATATAAACTTCTTCTGCTCCAAGTCTCAAAGCACACCTGGAGGCATCCATAGCTACATTTCCAGCGCCAAATACTGCCACCCGTCTCCCCACTTTTATTGGAGTATCATACTCGGAGAAGCGATATGCTTTCATCAGATTTGTCCGAGTAAGAAATTCATTAGCAGAATAAACGCCACTCAGGTTCTCCCCGGGTATATCTAGAAACATTGGCGCCCCAGCTCCGGGAGCTAAAAAGACGGCATCAAAACCATCTTCCAGAAGCTCGTCCACAGTAGCTATTTTGCCGATAACATGATCGAGCTTAATTTCCACACCCAGTGATTTCACATAATCGACCTCGCCCTGAACGATTACCTTGGGCAACCTAAACTCGGGGATGCCGTACATCAGTACCCCACCGGCCACGTGCAGCGCCTCAAAAATGGTGACTCTGTATCTAAGCTTTGCCAGGTCAGCGGCACAGGTTAGACCTGCTGGCCCGGAGCCAACTATAGCCACTTTCTTACCATTGAAGCTTGTCTGCCCCTTTTGCTGTTCCCTGGCTTCTGGGTGAGCTCTTTCCCAATCAGCCACGTAACGCTCCAAGCGTCCGATGGCAATAGGTGCTCCTTTCTTAGCTAGCGAGCATGCTTGTTCGCACTGTGTCTCTTGCGGGCAGACCCGCCCGCAGATGCCGGGCAGGCTGTTCTTATCCTTGAGTATTTTGACCGCTTCGGGCATATTATCATCAAGGATGGCCTTGATAAAACCGGGGATATTTACCCCCACGGGGCAGCCCTCAGTACAAGGATGCTTGGGACACTGGAGACAACGGCTTGCCTCGGCTTTAGCCTGCTCGTCGCCATAACCTAAGGCAACTTCCTTAAAGTTTTTACCCCGCATCTTGGGGTCCTGCTTCGTCATTGGCTCCCTGTTAAGATTCACTTTAGCCATTTGTGTTACTCAGACCTCCCTTCAAGAATACTTGCCCATCTGAGCCTGCCACTGCTCAAAAGAACGTTTTTCCTCATCTAGATAAGTACGCTGCCGAGCCGCGAGCAAGTCCCAGTCTACCTGATGTCCGTCAAACTCAGGCCCATCCACACAGGCAAACTTGGTTGTGCCACCAACGGATACCCGGCAGCAACCACACATCCCGGTACCATCAACCATTATTGGATTCAGGCTAACAATAGTCTTCACTCCGAAAGGCTCGGTTGTCTTGGCACAGAATTTCATCATGATAGTCGGGCCAATGGCAATGACTCGGTCAATCTTCTCCTCACTCTCAAACAGCTCCTTCAGTGGCTCGGTTACCACCCCTTTGCGACCATACGTGCCATCATCAGTAGTAACTATTAGCTGGTGACTGACACTGCGTAGCTTATCTTCCCAGAAGAGCAAGTCCTTGCACCGTGCCCCCAAAATGGAGATAATCTTGTTTCCCTTCTCCTTCAGCGCTCTGGCAATAGGCACTATTGGCGCAACACCAACCCCTCCTGCCACACAGACTACGGTACCAAATTTGTCAATATGCGATGGTACACCAAGGGGACCAACAAAGTCAGCAATGAAGTCACCGGTTTTCAGCGACGCCAGCCTAAAAGTTGTCGCTCCCACTTCCATAAACACCACGGTAACACTGCCTTCGTTCCGGTCCCAGTCAGCAATCGTCAGTGGAATACGCTCGCCCCTTTCATCGATCCTGATGATAACAAACTGCCCCGCCAGCGCTTTTCTGGCAACTGCCGGTGCTTCGATTTTGAACAGATGAATTTTCGCCGCTAAAGTCTCTCTATAAATAATCCGAAACATTTGACAAACTTCCCTCCAATTCAATTAACTAAATAACGCTTCTACCTGAGCTAGAATTTGCTCATCGGTAAAGTGATGCATGGCAATAGCTCCTGAGGGGCAGGCAGCACCGCAGGTGCCACAACCCTTGCATAATGCTTCATTGATATGGGATACCCTCTTCCCATCTCTAGGCTGAAGCTCAACAGCCTGAAAAGGACACAAGACTTCGCAAACCCCACAGCCCGAGCATTCATCCTCATTGACAAATGCATTTATCGCCTCAGCCTTTACATAGCCCGTTCTCAGAGGACCAGCTGCTTTTGAAGCAGCAGCACAGGCTTGAGAAATTCCTTCAGTTACATCTGTAGGCCAACGTGCTGAGCCACAGATATAAATTCCGTCCATGGCAAACTCCACAGGGCGGAGCTTTAAGTGTGCTTCCAAGAAGAAACCAAACTCATCTAAGGAGACTTTGAGCATCTTGGAGATATCTTGATTATCTTCACTAGGGATAAGAGGAGTAGTCAAAATAAGCATATCACAGGGAAATCCTACCTCTTTTCTCCATAATTCATGGTACACCTTTATTTTTTCAACCTTTTCATCTCCTATAACTTCGGGAGGCCTTTCTAAGCTATATCTAATGAATCTAACCCCTAGCTCCATGGCTTTTCGATAATAGTTCTCAAAGTCTACACCGTAAGTCATGAGGTCTCGGTGCAATATCCAGGCCTTTGCCTTTGGATTTGATTCCTTAATAAGGAAGGCGTTTTTAATTGCCGTCATGCAACAGATTCTGCTGCAATAAGTTCTCTCAGGAACTCGGGCTCCTACACAATTGATCATCACAACATTCTGACCCAACGGTTCCCCTCTCTTCATTCGCTCCTCTAGCTCCAGTTGAGTGAGTACATTGGTCATCTTCCCATAGCCATATTGACCTGTCGGTTTTAACGCGTCAGCTCCGATGGCTACTATAATGGTACCCACAATGAATTTGTTCTCCTTCCCCTTCCCACCCAGATAAACATTGAAGTTACCAATAAAGCCGGTTACTTGTTTTACTTTGGACGACAGATGAGTCTCGATCTTGGGATGGCTTTTAACCCGTTCAACAAGTGGTTTGACTAACTTCACTGCTTCTTGATTCGTGGGAAAAAGTTTATTAACACTGCGAAGAGTCCCCCCAAGTTCTGGTTCCTTCTCCACTAAATGAACATCAAAACCCTGATTGGCTAAATTTAAGGCTGCCTCCATTCCAACAACTCCTCCACCGATTATCAATGCCGAAGGAGTCACTTTCATTTCAACTTCCTCCAATGGCTGCAGCAACCTAGCTTTGGCCACTCCCATCCTTATCAGGTCTTTAGCCTTTTCCGTAGCTTTCTCAGGCTCACGCATATGCACCCAGGAGCATTGGTCTCTTATGTTAACAAACTCGAAAAGATATTTGTTCAAGCCCGCTTCTTCACAAGCAGCTCGGAAGAGCGGCTCATGGGTTCTAGGAGTACAGGAAGCTACTATGACCCGATTTAAATTGTATTCCTTTATCCCTTTCTTAATTGCTGAAATCCCTTCCTCAGAACAGGTGAATAAATTGCGTTCAGCATGCACTACGTTTGGTAGCTGTTTGGCATATTCAACAACTTCTGGGACGTTGACATATGCCCCGATATTTATACCACAATGACAAACAAAAACTCCAATACGAGCCCCTTCCACTTTACTGGCCTCCTTGCGAGTGAAGCGACGCAATCGCTTCAGCGGTTCGGCCTGCCGCCCCCGAGGCCTGGGTTACTGAGTCCGGGATATCACGAGGACTATGGACGTAGCCACAGGCAAAAATGCCCAACCTTGTAGTATCCAGTGGTTGCAGGAATTTATCTGGAACCTCTACAAAACCATCTTCATCCAACTCTATACCGAGTATTTTCGCCAATTTCTTGGTGGTTTGAGGAACCATGGCTTGGGCAAGAACCACCAGTTCCGCCTCAAAGCTCTTTATCTCTCCGCTGGTGGTTTCCTCATACCAAATGATAGGGTTGCTCTCAGGGTTAACTTCAATCCTGCCAGGACGTCCTCTGATATAAGTCACATTGTATTCCCTTTTAGCCCGGGCAATGTATTCCTGGAACCTTTTACCTACAGCTCTCATATCCATGTAGAAAATGGTGGATTTTGTCCCCGGATGATGCTCGAAAGCCAGCATTGCCTCCTTGGTGGCGTGCATGCAGCAGACACTAGAGCAATAAGCTTTATTTCTGAAATCGCGAGAGCCGACACACTGGATAAAAGCTATATTCTCAGGTATCCTGCCATCCGAAGGACGCTTAAGTTCTCCCACAGTAGGTCCGGAGGCAGCAGTCAACCTCTCAAATTCCATGGCAGTAATCACGTTCTTTATTTTCTTATAGCCGTATTCTGTCAGCGATGAAATATCATATAATCCAAGTCCTGAAGCGAGGATTATCGCGCCTACCTGTAGTTCAATATTTCTATCCTGCATCGTATAGACTATCGCCTTGGGCTCACATCGCCATTCACATTCATGGCATTCTATGCACCCTTCTATTTGTCCGGCCAAACATCGTGAAGCCTCCTCTACGGCTTCCTCTAGAGAATATCCCAAAGCCACTTCACGGAAGTCCTGCACCCTCTCCTTAACAGCTTCTTCCCTCATCTCCACTTTATTTTTGGAAGGAAAGCGTCTTTTGCGGTCCTCTATCTCTTTCTGGGACAATTTCTCTGGTTCCTTACTCGGTTCTTCACCCACAAGAGGTTGTCCAGTGAGGTATTGGTGGATGGAGCGAGCTGCTTTTTTCCCTGCTGCAATAGCGTCAATCACAAAAGCAGGCCCGGTCACCACATCACCTCCAGCAAATACCCCTTCAATATTGGTCGCCCCTGTCTGGGCATCAATTTCTATCATGCCTCTCTTGGAAAGTGAAACTCCTAATTTCTTGACAAAATCTGTTTCTGGAGCCTGTCCCAATGCCGCAATGACCGTATTCACGGGAATAGTAAATTCAGAACCCTTGATGGGGATGGGGCGAGGACGACCACTGGCGTCTGGTTCCCCAAGCTTCATCCGCACACACTCCATTTTGGCAAGCTTTTTGTTATCGACGGAGAAGCGATTTGGAGTGGTCAGAAACTCAATCTTTATTCCTTCCTTTTCTGCCGCTGTTACTTCTTCCTCGGAAGCTGGCATCTCAGCGCGGGAACGACGATAAACAATGGTTACCTCTTTTGCCCCTAATCGCTTTGCTGTGCGGGCACAATCAATAGCGGTATTACCTCCACCAATAACCGCTACTTTCTTTCCAACATTTACCTTTTTCCTGAGACTTATAGCACGGAGAAATCCTATTCCTTCCATTACTCCGGGAATATCTTCACCCTCCACTCCAAGCTTCATACCACCGTGTGCTCCTACACCGACGAAAATAGCATCGTAGTTTTTTTGCAACTGTTCGAGGGCAATGTCTTTACCAACCCGGACACCCGTTTTTATCTCCACTCCAAGCTTCTGAATGTAGTCTATCTCCTGGCGTAAAATTTCCTTGGGAAGGCGATATTCAGGTATGCCAACACGAAGCATACCTCCAGGTTCAGGAAGAGCTTCAAAGATAGTTACATTGTGACCCTTTAGGGCCAGGTCATTAGCAGCGGCAAGACCTGCAGGACCTGCGCCGACAACCGCTACTTTTTTATCTATTTTGGCAACTACCGGAACCTCAAGTTCTTCGATATTCCACTGGCCCCCGGGAACTCTCTTAAGGTCGCGGATACACAGTGGCTCATCTATTTGCCCGCGATTACAGGCTTCCTGGCAAGGGGCATAGCATACCCGCCCAACACATGCAGGCAGGGGATTTGTCTCTCTTATGAGCTTATAAGCCGCTTTAAATTGCCCTTCGGCAATGAGTTTGATGTACCCGGGCACATTAGTATGGACGGGGCAAGCATCCATACAGGCCGCTTTACAAGGGCGCTCTTCTCTTTTGTCTATAACACATTTCTTAGGAACAGCCTGAGGAAAGAACAGGTATATGGCCTTCCTGTTTCCAATCCCCTGATCGAACTCGTTTGGTATAATGACGGGGCATCCTTCCACACAGAGGCCGCAGCCTGTACATTTGTTCCAATCAACAAAAGACGCCTTCTTCTTTACCTTAACCGTGAAATTCCCTATCTCTCCAGAGACTTTTTCTATTTCAGAATAAGTTAGGAGTTCTATATTGGGATGGGAATTGGCCTCAATCATCTTGGGGGCAAGGATACACATGGCGCAATCATTAGTGGGGAAGGTCTTATCCAGTTGTGCCATTCTTCCCCCGATGCTGGGCGACTTTTCCACCAAATATACCTTAAAGCCCATATTACCCAGATCAAGAGAAGCCTGAATCCCGGCTATGCCGCCGCCAATTACCAAGACCGATTTGTGCCCGTTTTCTCCATCCATTTTTAGACTCCCATAGCATCGGCTACCAGATTAACCAAATCCACAACTTCCATTCTTATATCAGGACCTTTCTCGGCACCTTTATCCACCATAGCGCACTTGAAATGGAGCTGACATTTGGGGCAAGCGGTAACCAGTACCTCAGCGCCAGTAGCCTTGGCTTCAAGTAGCCTTTCCTCTCTTATCTTCTTGGAATAAGAGCCGCAGTTGGTCCAGGCGCTGGTGCCACAACATATGCTTTCATCGCCACTATGCTCCATCTCAGTTAGCTTTATTCCCGGGATAGCCTTTATTATTTCCCTCGGTGGTTCATAAATACCCAGGTGCCTTCCTAGCCGGCACGGGTCTTGGTAAGTTACCCGTTTAACCCCGGCATTGCTTCGCTTCGCTCTCAATGGCAGAGTAGAGAGATTCTGAGCTAAAAGCTCGGTGATATGCATTAGCTCACAATCAAGCTCTAGATACTGGGGATAATCAATCTTGAATGTCCGGTAGCCCTCGGGGCAGGAAAAAACTATCTTTTTGGCACCCGATTCCTTTATCATCTGAGCATTGTGCTGAGCAAGCTTCTTGAACGTCTCTACATCCCCGGTCCATAAGAGGTCATGTCCACAACATCTCTCATTAGGAAGCACCATAGGCTCTATCCCCAAAGCGTTAAGTGCTTTGATACTATTTCTGGCAATATTCACCGGGCTGACCTCGATGTCCTCAAAAACTGGCTCGAAATAAGGAGCGCAGCCCGCAAAATACAATACCTCGCTCTTCTCTGAGGTACGGCAACCATCAAGCCAGTCCAGCCGTCTTTGCCTGATATCAGGGTGAGACATGAGTCTCATTATGGAGAGAAGAGTTCCCGAGTGAGCACAATCACCATGCTCGCCCTGGCCAGAAGCTAGATTCCTCACCTTTTGCATAAACACCGGATAATCAACGTCTGAGGGACAGAGATCCGAGCAAGCGTAGCAGGCAAGACAGGAGAACAGCTCCCGGTCATGAATTAACTCATCTCCAAAGCCCATCAAGGCTCTTTCCAGCATAAATCTTGGCGAAAAATTGGAATTATGCCTCGAAACTGGGCAAAGGCTTGTGCATTTGCCACATTCCAGACAGTAGTAGGTCTTCGTTTCCTTAATAATATCTTCGAGACTCACACCTTGACCCCTTCCCGGAGAGGCGAAGGACCTAATTTCTTAAGCTGTTTGACCATCTCCTCGATTAATTCAGCGAATATTGGCGCCTCAGCGGCGGCAATCATCTCCCGCCTTAGGCGCTCGTCTTCCAAGCCAAGTGTATTGACAACTTTCTTTAATTTCTCAAACATAGCATCGCACTTCAGCGGACCATTAAGATAATGACAATCTGCTTCGTGACAGCCAGCAATTAAAACTCCATCAGCACCCATTTCGAAGGCTCTGAGAATGTATATCGGATCCACCATTCCACTGCACATCACCCTGACAATACGCACGTTAGCCGGGTAATGAATACGGCTTGTCCCCGCAATGTCAGCGGCAGCATAGGTGCACCAGTTGCAACAAAAAGCTATGATCCTAGGTTCAAATTCAGCCATTCTACACCTCTAATAACGCCTCGACCATTCCGTTTATTTGCTCTCGGGTGAAATGCCTTACTGACATAGCACCAGTGGGGCAGACAACAGCACAAGCCCCGCAGCCTTTGCATAATGCCGCGTCAACGCTGGAGACTCTAACTCCATCCTTGCTGATAACCTTGGTAGCATGAAAATCACAAATCTCTTCGCAACGTCCACAAGCCTGGCACAAGACTTCATTCACCTGGGCTGTGGTAGGCTCGATTACAACCCGGCCCCTGCTTATCACTGATAGAGCTTTAGCAGCGGCGGCTGAAGCCTGAGCTACAGTATCAGGAATGTCTTTGGGGCCTTCGCAACAACCAGCGATGAACACACCTTCTGTAGCTGTAGCTACTGGGTCAAGTTTCACATGCCTTTCCATGAAGAAGCCATCTGCTCGGCGGTTGATGGTGAATAGCTTGGCAACCTCTTCAGCATCGGAGCGAGGCTCCAAAGCCGTGCACAAAATTACCATATCTACGGGAACTCGGACTATCCCGCCCAAAAGCGTGTCCTCAGCGATTACAATCAATTTCCCTTGTTCTTCCTCAGTGAGCGCCACATCGGTAACTTTAGCTACCTTGCCACGAATAAAGTTAACACCTTCATCGCAAACACGGCGATAAAATTCCTCAAATCCCTCCCCGAAGCAACGCATGTCAATATACATTTGATACACTTCAGCCTTGGTAAGCTCTTTTATGAGATGGGCATATTTAAGACCATACATGCAGCATACTCTGGAACAATACTCGTGGTAGTTTTGGTCCCGGCTACCTACACAGTGTACAATGACTACACCTTTCGGCTCCCGACCATCCTTCAACAGAATCTTGCCTTCAGTTGGTCCTGCAGCGCAGGTCATTCTTTCAAACTCAAGCCCAGTCAGGACATTATCATACCTCCCATAACCATACTGCGGTATACGTCGGACATCGAGAAGGTCATAGCCAGTGGTAAGGATAATTGAGCCTACCTCTAGCTCGATAATTTCATCCTTTTGCTCAAAGTTAACAGCTTTGGCATCGCAAAACTTCTCACAAGCTCGACACTTGCCTTTCAAAAAGTAAACGCAGTGTTCTTTGTCAATGGTAGCCACATGGGGAATAGCTTGAGCAAAGGGAACGTAGATCACTCCTCTCTTGCCTAAGCCCATCTCAAATTCACTATCCACCTTCCAAGGGCACTTTTCCTCGCAGATGCCACAGCCAGTACATTTCTCCTCATCCACATAGCGAGCTTTCTTTTTCACTCTAACCTTGAAATTGCCGACCGAGCCCGCAACCTCCTCTATTTCACTATAGGCCAAAAGTGTTATAAATGGATGTTGCCCTACCTCGGTCATCTTTGGGGTGAGAATGCACTCGGAGCAATCCAAGGTGGGAAATGTCCTGTCAAGCTGAGCCATATGACCGCCAATTGCCGGTTCCTTCTCCACCAGGTACACCCTATGCTCACCATTGGCAATGTCCAATGCCGCTTGTATGCCGGCGATGCCACCACCAACGACCAAGACATTGGGATTAAGCGGCCTCTCCTTGACTTCCAGCGGCTCATTATAGGAAACTCTCCTTACCGCGGCCCGAACTAAATCCTTGGCCTTCTCAGTAGCTATCTGCCTATCATCATGAACCCAAGAGCAATGCTCTCTAATATTGGCATGCTCAAAGAGATAAGGATTTAATCCAGCATCCTGGCAGGCTCGACGGAAAGTGGGCTCATGCATTCGAGGAGAACAGGAAGCTACCACCACCCGATTAAGACCAAGGTTCTTGATGTCATCTTTAATAAGTGCCTGCCCGGGGTCGGAGCACATATAGTGATAATCACGAGCTATTACTACATTGGGTAGAGTTCCAGCATATCTGGCTACATCTTCCACATTAACTGTGCCCGCAATATTCAATCCACAGTGACAGATATAAACTCCGGTTTTTATTTCTTCCATTTCATATCACCGCAATCTGGCTATACTGCCACAGCAGCCCAAAGTTCGACAATGTCCAAAAGGGCATAAAAAGAGGCAGCTTGTAATCTTCTCCTTGCTGCCCCTCGTCTTTTTGACGAAAGCTGTAAAACAACCTTCTTAATACGCATATTTATCCATATACTTCTTCAACTCCCGCGGCTTTGGCAAACCTCAGTCTAGCAATCACAGCGCGGTTAAGATTCTGCGCTACCCGGTAGCACATAGCAGCATTCTTATCGCAGAAATCCTGGAATTTGTTCGTGTCAATAGCAACAACTTTGGCTCTTTCTACCACGACAGCTGTCGCAGTTCGCTGATAGGGGAGCACCACTGTTGACCAGCCAAGGACATCGCCTTCGGAGGCGGTATAGACTGTCTTTTCCGTCTCGCCTTCCTTAACCCGGACAGCTATTCTCCCCGATTGAATGAAATACATCGTCGTAGCATCATCCTCTGCTCTAAATAGGACAGTGCCTGGCTCACAGACCATCGTTTCACCGATGTTTAATATCTTCTGCATTTCTTCTCCAGAAACCCCATGAAATAAAGTAGCCATCCTGGCCTTTTCGCCGTAAACAACCTCTTCTTCGGGAGCCTCCTCTTTTGCCAGAGAGGGACGAAGCGGCGGCGTTATACCTTTGCTCGTCACTGTCTTCATTATTGATGGATCGGGGTTAACTGGTCCGCCACATTCCGGTCGATAACAGGTAACGTCAGTAAAACTACACCTCAAAGAACAACTGGGGCAAACATCTGGCGGCCTATTTGCTTCTTGAACAAAATACCCACATTCCACACACTGCCACTTTGGCATCTTGTCCTCCTTTTCAGTTTTTTCTTAATTTCGCAGCAAGTTTACTTCTTTTTCCCTATCAAGTCAATTCAGGAGTTTTTACCCCAGCTTGTAACGGCCCCAGTTCCTTTACTTCGGCAGTCATCTTATTGACGACATCGACAAACTCATCACCGCAAGAGGCACATACCCAGTGCAACTGTACTCTTTCCTGTTCAATGCCGAGTTGCCCTAACATTTTCTTAAGCAATGTCATCCGCCGTATTGCCTTGTAATTACCTTCTCGATAGTGGCAGTCACCAGGGTTGCACCCGCAGATAAGCACGCCATCAGCCCCTGCTGCTAAGGCTCTCAAAATAAAGAATGGACTTATTCCACCACTGCACATCACGCGAATAATATGGACATTAGGGGCACATTTCAGTCGTGAAACTCCGGCCAGGTCAGCTCCGGCATAAGAGCACCAATTACACAGAAAGCCAACAATCTTCGGTTCAAAACTCATGCTAACACTCCTTCTATCTCCGCCTCAATCTCCTCGGCGGTGAAATAGTTATGAGTAATGGCACTACTAGGACAAGCAGCAACGCATACACCACAGCCCTGACACAAGACTTGATTAATTCGCGATACCTTGGTTTCTTCGTCAAAGAATATGGCATCATACGGGCACAGAAGATTACAGATTTTACACCCGGAGCATTTGGTTTCATCAATAGAGGCTGTTACCGCCGGAACTTCTATCTTCCCCCGAGCAATCATTGCCAACGCCCGAGCTGCTGCAGCTGAAGCCTGAGCTACGCTGTCCGGGATATCCTTAGGGCCTTGACAACAGCCGGCCACGAGAATGCCTTCGGACATCGTTGCCACGGGATCAAGCTTGGGATGCCTTTCCAAGAAGAAGCCATCAGCACTCCGACCGAGATGGAAAAGCCGGGCTACCTCATTGGCATCTTTGCGCGGCTCCAGAGCAATGCACAGGATAACCATATCCACGGGAACGCGGAGCATAGTTCCCAGCAGAGTATCCTCAACAACGACAATCAGTTTCCCCTTCTCCTCCTCAGTTATGGCTTCATCAGTAACTTTAGCTACCTTCCCACGAATGAAATTAACACCCTCATTCTGGATGCGGTTGTAGAACTCTTCGTAACCCTTGCCGAAACAACGCATGTCAATATACATCTGATAAATCTCGGCATTGGTTTTTTCCTTAATTAAGTGGGAATATTTAAGAGCATGCATACAGCAAACACGGGAGCAATACTCATTGTAGTTCTTATCACGGCTGCCAACGCAGTGGACAATTGCCACACTTTCAGGCTGCCGCCCATCAGCAAGAATTATATGTCCTTCAGTAGGGCCAGTCGGGCTACACAGCCTCTCAAACTCAATACTAGTGAACACATTGGGATAACGTCCATAGCCATACTGAGGGATGGAGGAAGCGTCGAAAGTGTCAAATCCTGTAGCGATAATGATATTGCCCACCTCCAGCTCGAAAATGAGCTCGCTCTGCTCGAAATTGATGGCATTGGCATCGCAGAATTTCTCACAAGCACGGCATTTTCCTTTTAAGAAGTATGCACAGTGTTCTGTATCAATGACTGGTATATTGGGCACCGCCTGAGCGAACGGCGTGTAAATTGCCTTGCGCTTGCTTGTACCAGCATTAAATTCACTTAATGCTGTCCAGGGACATTTCTCCTGGCAGACGAGACAACCAATGCATTTACCCTCATCAACATAGCGCGGCTTTCTCCTAATTTTGACCTTGAAGTTACCTACATAGCCAGAAATCCCCACAACCTCACTATAAGTTAAAATTCTGATGAAGGGATGACGGGAAACCTCAGTCATCTTTGGTGTAAGAATGCAAGCGGCGCAATCCAATGTCGGGAAGGTTTTGTCAAACTGTGCCATATGTCCGCCAATGCTAGGGTCTCTCTCCACGAGATAAACCATGTGATTTGAGTTAGCGATCTCCAGGGCAGCCTGCATACCAACAATGCCACCGCCAACAACAAGAGTAGCCGGGAAGATCGGCACGCTGCGGATCTCTAAGGGCACATGTCGGGCTACCCTGTTTACTGCCGCCGCAACCATCCTCTTGGCCTTCTCAGTAAGCTCGGGGCCCGGCTCATGAAGCCACGAGCAGTGCTCCCGGATATTAGCCATCTGGAATAGATAAGGATTTAACCCGGCCTCGCGGAGCACTCCTTGGAAAGTCTTTTCGTGAAGACGAGGGGAGCAGGAGGCTACCACAACCCGGTTGACTCCCAGCTCCTTAATATCCTTTTTGATGAGCTCTTGCCCTGGATCAGAACACATATACCTGTAGTCACGAGAGACTACTACATGGGGTAAAGTCCCGGCATATTTGGCTACCTCTTCCACATCAACCGTGCCAGCTATGTTCGTTCCACAATGGCAAACATAAACACCAATTTTTACTTCTTCCATTTTGGCTCGCTCCTCCACTATTATATTTATATTGCCTCAGCAACAAGCTCAGCGATATCTTTAACCTGCATAGTCTCTGCCTTGCCAATAGAGAGCACACTATCCCTATAGTTGAGGAAACAGTAAGGGCAGGCCAGAGCTATTATATCAGCGCCTTTTGCAACAGCTTGCTCCACCCTTATGTCAGAGAACCTTTCCCCTTTCGGGGTATCCATCCAGATTCTACCACCACCGCCGCCACAACAAAGACCTTCCTCACGAGCATCGGGAAATTCTATTAACTCCAAGCCGGGAATGCTTTGCAATACTTTCCTGGGCTCGTCGTATACACTATTATGTCTCCCTAAATAGCATGGGTCGGAATAGATTACTTTCTTGTTTATCTCTTTGGAGAGCTTTAATTTCCCTTGCTCAATAAGCGAAGCCAGGTATTGAGTGGTATGAATTACTTCAAATTTGCTTCCAAGCTCAGGATACTCATTCTTAAAGGTGTGATAGCAGTGCGGTGACGAAACTACCACAGTTTTGACATCGTTACTGGTAAAGAGATTAATATTGTTTTGGGCCAGACTTTGAAACGTATCTTCCTGCCCGGCTTTTCTAATTGACTCGCCACAGCATTTTGCTTCAGTACTTATAATACCATAATCAATCCCAAGCTTATTGAAGATTGTGGCAGTGGATCGAGCTACTGTTTTTACATCAGGATCATAGGACGGAACACAGCAAGGAAAATACAGTATTTCGGTACCCGAAGCAAAATCCTTTACCCCGAGGTCTTTAGCCCAGTCATTTCGCTTTTCCGGTGCCTCACCAAGCGGATTACCTACACTAGCGATGTTCTTAGCTGAAATTCTCAAGGCATCAGGGACAACGCCAACACCCAGGCTAGCTATAGCTCGGCGCATAGCCCTCATGACATCTATTATCTCGACACCTCGGGGGCAGCGTTGAACACAAGCTCGACAAGTGACGCAAGTCCACATATCTTCGCTACCAAAATCGATTGCCCCAAGCTGAGCTGCATGCATGATGCGGCGAACAAGAAAACTTCGGACCAAATTCCAAGGACAGATACCTGTACAAAGACCACATTGGTAACACAATTTGAGAGGTTCCCCACCGGCCTCAAGTATTACATCTGTAGCTTCTTTGTAAGGACTCAGCACTTCCATTTTAATATTTACCTCCACTCTTCAGAATTGGTTATAAAAAAGTGGCCCACAAAAGTATTGTAGCCACCCTTTTCTTCCGTAACATATGTTGAAGCACGGGAGGGAAGTATAACAAACTGCTTCAAAAAAAACAAGCTTGTGTGCTGGCTTTCTGGCAAACAAAATGGTTAGTGATTTATTTTCTGAGATTTTTTAAATTGAGTTCAAGAGCAGATGAGAGAATTCCTTATGATGCCACTATTGTGTGACCAGCTTGCCAGCTAAATTAGACCTACCACGAGTCGCTAGTCTGGTAAAAGATAGGGGTCAGCTACTTTATGAGAGACCTGTTCCCTTTATGCCAGTCAAACCTGTACCAATCTTTTGACGCAATTCTATGACTGGCGTGGCCTTTTTAGCGCTTGCTTCCCTCTTGTGCAGGGCTTCCTGCGAGCAGATAGCTTGGCTAACTTTTGCTCCAGGGCATCCTACATGAGCTGATCAAACTCACAGGTGAGGCAGTCATAG
Source organism: uncultured Dehalococcoidales bacterium (assembly GCA_964586515.1). Taxonomy (GTDB): domain Bacteria; phylum Chloroflexota; class Dehalococcoidia; order GIF9; family AB-539-J10; genus RBG-13-51-36. The sequence goes on along the minus strand of CAZPGJ010000001.1, from coordinate 505,419 downwards.
TCCCGCGTTTCGTAATTCTTCTGCCAAAATAAAAAGCTACCCGAATTTCCGGGTAGCCGCTTTCACCAACACTGAAATTTTACTGCCTCTCTAACTATGTGAAGAAACAAGTCACTTGGCGTCTATTTTCCTTACATCAAAACCATACTCCTTGGCCTTGTTGTAAAGCGTCATCCTGCTGACTCCCAAAATCCTGGCTGCCTCGCTGTAGTTATCCCCGGTTTCACGGAGAATATTTAAAATGTGCTCCTTTTCCACTTCTTTAAGGTTTTTCCTTGTCGTAGTTGAATAAGCCAGCGACAGATTTTCCTGAGGCAGGTCATCAATGGTGATAAGACTGTCCCTAGCCAGTATGACTGCTCTTTCAATGGCGTTTTCCAGCTCACGAACATTGCCCGGCCAGTCATAATTAAGCAGAAACTCCATGGCATCGGAGGAAAACCCGGTAATTTCTTTCCGATTCTCCGAGGTAAACTTGTTCAAGAAATGCTCAGCTAATAGAGGGATATCTTCCTTTCTTTCCCTCAATGGGGGTAATTCGATGTTAACTACATTAAGCCGGTAATAAAGGTCTTCCCGGAATTTCTGCTTCTCTATGGCCTTTCTTAAGTCCTTATTAGTCGCCGAAATAACTCTCACATCGACTTTGATTGGCTCATTGCCACCAACGCGAGTAAATTCTTTCTCCTCTAAGACCCTCAGCAGGTGTACCTGAATATTGGCACTCATCTCGCCTATCTCGTCCAGAAAAAGTGTTCCCCCATTAGCGAACTCGAATTTACCTTTCTTTTGAGCATAAGCCCCGGTGAAAGAACCCTTCTCGTGGCCGAACAGTTCGCTTTCCAGGAGGCTTTCCGGCAAAGCCGCACAACTGACGGCTATGAAAGGTTTGTTGTGACGATTGCTCTGGGAATGGATGGCGCGTGCCACCAATTCCTTCCCTGTGCCGCTCTCGCCTGTGATCAATACTGTGGCATTGCTTTTACCCACAACCTTTATTAACTCAATCAGCCGCTGCATCTTGGAGCTTTTCGCGATGATGTCCTCAAAGCGATAATGGTCTTCTAATCTGTGGCGCAGGGAGAGGTTTTCCTCGACTAGTTCCTGATGTTCGGCTAATTTCTTGACCAATAATTCTGCCCTTTCGGGACAAAAGGGCTTTTCAATGTAATCGTATGCTCCCTCCTTCATAGCAGTGATAGCAGTGGGAATGCTGGCATAAGCTGTGATGATGACAACCTCAATTCCGGGCTGCTGCGCTTTAGCCCTTTTCATCAATTCAATACCATCCATACCCGGCATTACCAGATCGGCAATCATGATGCCTGGCTTTTCCTTTTCAATTACCTCTAAAGCCTTAGGGCCGTTTTCAGTAGTGAGCACCTGATAACCGGCATCGGTGAGCCAGTCTTGCAAAGACTCCCGGACAATAGCCTCATCATCAACCACTAGTATTTTGACCTTTTTCATCGTCATGGACTCCTAAGTACACGGTAAAAGTAGTTCCCTTTCCAACCTCGCTTTGCACGGTGACCTTTCCTTTATGTCTCTCAACGATTCCGTAAACCACAGCCACTCCCAACCCTACCCCCTTGCCCTTTTCTTTGGTGGTGAAGAAGGGGGTGCCAAGCTTGTTTAGGTTCTCTTTGGGAATACCACAACCTGTATCTTGGACATCAACCTTAACCTGGCTATTCTCCGCTGATGTGCGGAGAGTCAGCTTACCCCCTCCAGGCATGGCCTGGATAGCATTCAGTGTGAGATTCGTGAATATTTGCTGAAGCTGGTCGAAATCAGCCATGACCTTAGGTAAGGAAGAGCTAAACTCTTTTACCACCTCAACGTTTTGAAGTTGGGCTTGATGGCCTACCATAGCCAAGACTTGTTCTATAACCTGATTAACGTCCACAAGCCTCAACATCGGCTCGGTTTGGCGGGCAAAATCCAGGAGGTTTCGGATTATCCTCGAGCAACGGCTCACCTCTGATTCCATCTTCGAAAGGTAATCTAGGGCCTCCTCCTTCCTAAAGGTGCCACCAGTTACTTTCTTTGCTAGCAATTTGGTATACATGAGGACTCCGGCCAGAGGATTATTGATTTCGTGGGCGATGGAGGCAGCCATCTGACCCAGCGAGGTCATCTTTTCAATCCTGATGAGTTCGTCCTGAGTGCCTTGTAGTCTCTCAACCAGGTAAGGCCAGCACATCTCAATTTCAGCTACGTCCTGACAGACAGCCATAGCCAGTTCACGGCAAGAGTTGTATCCGCAGGCCCCACAATTGACCTGGTCTTCAATTTTTATCTTATTGATCTGCCTCAGGATGTTGCTAATCTCTTGCTCGTTAGGGATAGGTAACATAGTATAGCGGCTGGTGAATTTGCGACTGAGGTCAATGTCACCATACTTCTCGACTTCGCTCTGTGTTCGAGCTGTGTCCGCTTCCTCTAACGCATAATCAACTATTAGCCTCCTCCGTTCAAAAAGGCTTAGGTCATTATCTATAGCAGGTCCATCTATGCAACCTCGGCAGAAGAAGATGTCCAGAAACCTAGTTCTGGTCTTCCCTTCGACAAACTCCCGAAGGCAACTTATGGCACGGTCAATACCCTCGGCTACAACAATATCGTTTGATAGAATATCAGTGGAGATATCTGCTATCTTGAGTAAACCTCCAGGCACAGGCCATAAGCGCCCGAGGCTTGGCCTGGGGCCAGATAATTCCCCATCTTCCTCAGAGGCCGGGTCAATTCCCTTCGTCGCCAACATCTCGCTAATTTCAGGGAAAGTCAGAACAGCATCAATAACTCCCTTGACCATTTCATCCTCGCTTTCAGCTTTCTTAGCAACACAGGGACCAATGAAGACTACTTTGGCTTCAGGGTTGTATTGCCATTTAATAACCCTGCCCATAGCCAGTGTGGGGGAGACGATGGGCACTAGGTTATCTATTAGCTGAGGATAAAATTTCTCAATAAAGGAGACCATAGCGGGGCAAGTGGAGGAAAAAAAAGGCTTCGCTTTGTTTGCCATCAAAAATCGTCTATACTCACGACAGACCAGCTCAGCACCAAAGGCAGTTTCCATTACCTCGCTGAATCCCAGCTTCTTTAGGGCAGCTACCATCTGCTTCGGCCTGATTCCTGGAAAAGCAGCGGGTAAGGTGGAGGAAAGGATAGCAATCACCGCGGAAGGCTGTCCTAGTAGCTGCCATACAACGTCTATGTCACTCCTGGCTTGTTTTGCCCCTTCAGCGCATATGTTGGTACAGTAACCACAAGCAACACACCGCTCATCCATAACTCTAGCTACTCCCTCTTTCACTTTGATCGCCTTAGCCGGGCAACTACGAACACAGGCATAGCACCGTTGGCATTTCTCTTCTATCGTAAAAATAAAACCCATACACGTTCTCCAGTTGTTTATTGCATAGCTGTCTTTTTCCTTTTCCACGCCGCCGCTATTTTTAGCTCCTTCCTTAGATTTGCCACCGAGCGACGGGAAATAGAGACGCCAAATTTCTGCTCAAGTTTGGCTTTAATCGCTTCATCAGAGGGGAATTCTTCCCCTGTATCAAGGAGCTGCCTGACCAGCTCCTTCTTGAACATTCTCGGCCGAGGAAAGAAATCCCTAAGAGACTTCTCCTCACCCAAGGGCGTCTCAAGGCTTTTGCCGCTAACAGCGCGGCTAATTGAGCTTGGAACAAGCCCGATTTTTTTAGCTAATTCCTTTTGGCTTAGGGGTAAAAGAGCCTTGGGATCGCCCGATTCGAAATAAGCTGCTTGCTTTTCCACGATGTTTTGCAATACCCGAGTTACCGTGTCCTTGCGGCTATTGATTAGTTCTAGCTTCTTAAATAGCTGCCTTATCTCCTTCGCCTCAGCAGCACTGAAGGCCCCATTCCCTTTTAATTCCTCAAATCTCTCATAGTCAATCGAATATTTTCCCCGAGCATAAGAGGGTGAGAGATAGCCAATGACAAATCCCTCTGGTCCCCTTTCTATCGAAGCAACTTTGGAGTAGTGGATTCCATGTCCCGAACTAAGAGTGGAAGGGTGATAAAACTCGCTCATAACAGAGAACTCATTAATAAAGCTGTTTATCTTCTCAACCTCTGGAAGCTCCAAATTGCACTCTTGGGCAATCTCTTCTACGCTTACCCCAGGTTCAGGATATAAGAAATAGCGCTTAAAATTCTCCAGCCCCATTTTTTGTATCTGCCGTACCATATCCTCCTGGCCAGATAAAAGGGATTCGATATCAAGAGTACCCATGCCGCCGGCGGCAATTTCTTCATTAAGCTGGTAAAAGCGAGCAGAAATATCCGTCTTAGGATATCTCTGATAGTGAATTACTCTCTCTTTCCGATATAACTTTTTAAACAAGGGGCTGCTTTCTACCTCAGTGGTCAGCCTGTTGAATTCTTCCTCGGGCATCTCTAGCAAATTGGCTTGTTCCAGTCGCATCATCAATTTGAGCTCTTGTCGCGCCTGCAAGGATTGTGTTTGTTGAATCTCCAGGCTACCCATTGTATAATAATTTTACACTATATGGACTATATTGTCAAGAAAATTTATCTTTTGCAGGATACCCCCGTTAAGAGGTTACCGGTTTAAAGTTGGATTCAAGGCATGATGCGTAGTTGAACAAGTAACAGTGCCTGAGCAACAAATAAGGGCAAGAGACCGCCAGCTAAGCCAATCAGGATCCGCTTACGGAATGTCATACGATAACCTGCCCCCTTTTCCAACATGCCAAGAGCCATAATATTGGCTGTAGAACCAACCATGGTAATGTTACCACCATAACACACGCCGAGAAGCAATGCCCACCAAAGTAGAACGGTATGAACCCCCGGCCTCTCCAAAGGCTTGAACTACAGGGGTAAGCGCAGCTACCAGAATCACGTTATCCAGCGCCGCTGAGCCGAAAGCAGCCCCCAAAGCTATAATTACAGAGTAACCACCGGGTTAGCTGTCAGCACCATAGCAGCACCTGTAATCCTAGCGACAACAAGAGAGTAAACCTTAATGCCACATCTTTATAAACAAGGGAAAAAGGCTGGGTGTCTGAGAAAACAGACACCCAGCCTTTTTTGTGCTTAAACAGCTTTGGGGTAAGCCTTTTCCTACAATTCTAACTGGCTTGGCCTTTAGCTTTTGCCTCCTTCTTATGCAGGGCTTCCCTGCGAGCAGATAGCTTGGCTAACTTTTGCTCCAGGGCATCCTGCATGAGCTGATCAAATTCACAGGTTCCGCATTGAAACACACGGGTGCAAAGCCGATAGGAGATATCACCTTTGAGGGCATAACGGCAAACCCTCTGATGTGCCGGCAGCTCCTTGAGCCTCTCCAGAGCTTTATCGAGCTCTGACGCTTCACCAGTGGCCATTTTTTCCTGCATCGCTTGGTCAAACTCGCAGGTCAGACAGTCATAGCCCCGCGTGCAGATCCTGTAAGAGACCACTCCCATCTTTGCCCAGACACATTCCCTGACCTTCGCTCCTTCTTCAACAACACCCTCACCTTCAGGTGCCTCTACCTTCGGCTTCGCCAGTTCCTCCTTCGCCTTTCGAACCCAGATCCGAGCCTCTATGTGCCCGGGGGCAACATGTAAAATGGACTGAAATTCTCTCAGTGCCTCCTTGTAGCGGCCTCCTTTGAAGTAAGCCTGGCCTTGCTCCAGATGAGCAGGAATTTCCTCCTCAGTTATTGCTATAGCTTCCTCAACCACCGGCAGTTCCGCTGCGGCTTCTTCAACCTTTCCTTCCTCAGGCCTTACCTCAGGTTTTACCTCCACCTGAACGGGGCCGAGAACTTCCTGAATTGCCTTCTCCAAGGCATCGGGAGCAAAAGGCTTTACTATGTAATCAACTGCCCCTATTTTCATCGCCTCCACTGCCGTCTCCACGGAAGGATAGGCCGTAATGACTATGCCCTTGATCTTCGGATCTTTCGCCGTGGCTTCCTTCAATACCTCCAGCCCATCCTTTCCCGGCAGCCTCAGGTCAAGAACTGCGACACTGAACTCCTTCTTCCCAATCTTTTCCAGTGCCTCTTCTCCTTCTTTAGCAGTCTCTACCTCATAGCCTCCGTCCTTAAGCCAGTCCCTGAGCGATTCCCTCATGATAGTTTCGTCTTCGACTATTAATACCGGTTTCATTTCTTTCACCTCCTTTTTCTCTTCTTGTTTCCTTGAGGTCGCTTTCTGAGCCATTTTTAACCTCCTTTCATACTTTGTTGAAACAATTTCTTTGCCAACTTTTTTGTTTTGTCCAGCCCTTCTAACCTTAATCACTGCAATTCTTTTGCCAAAATAAAAAGCTACCCGAATTTCCGGGTAGCCGCTTTCACCAAGACTGAAAATTTACTGTCTCTCTAACTATGTAAAGAAACGAGCCACTTGGCGTCTATTTTCCTTGAGCCAGCTGCCTAGTGACTCGTGGGCAATAGCCTCATCATCAACCGCTAGTATTTTGACCTTTTTCACCGTCATGAGCTCCCAGGTAGACGCTGAAGGTGGTTCCTTTCCCCGCCTCACTTTGTACTTGGATCCTTCCTTTGTGTCGCTCAATAATCCTCTGAACTACAGCTAACCCTAAGCCCACGCCCTTGCCTTTTTCCTTAGTGGTGAAGAATGGAGTGAAAAGCTTGGACAAGTTCTCCTTGGGAATACCACAACCTGTATCTTGGACATCAACCTTAACCTGGCTATTCTCCGCTGATGTGCGGAGAGTCAGCTTACCCCCTCCAGGCATGGCCTGGATAGCATTCAGTGTGAGATTCGTGAATATTTGCTGAAGCTGGTCGAAATCAGCCATGACCTTAGGTAAGAAAGAGCTAAACTCTTTTACAACCTCAACGTTTTGAAGTTGCGCTTGATGGCCCACCATGGTCAGGACCTGCTCCAAAACCTGGTTAATATCTACCAGCTTAAAATGTGGCTCGGTTTGGCGGGCAAAATCCAGGAGGTTTCGGATTACCCTCGAGCAACGGCTCACCTCTGATTCTATCTTCGAAAGGTAATCCAGAGCCTCTTCTTTCCCGAAGGTGTCACCAGCTACTTTCTTTGTTAGCAACTTGGCGTACGTGAGGACTCCGGCCAGAGGATTATTGATTTCGTGGGCAATGGAGGCAGCCATCTGACCCAAGGATGTCAGTTTCTCAGCATGAATGAGTTGCTCCTGGCTTTGCCTTAAACGCCGAACGATTTCTCTTTCTTCATCAACTCGGTCTATCAGTACCGCAGTTAGCACCCCGACGAAAGCGGTGAATATGACAAAGATAAGCGACCTAACCAGCGGTTCAGAGTATGGGGAGTAAAAGGTATGTGGCAACACGACACACAGGAAAACAAACGAAGCACCGAGGGCCCCCCAGACCCTGAAAGTCAGAGCAGCATAGATTATGGGTAACAAAAACAAAGCGCGATGTAAGTCGTGAGGAAAAGCATCGGTGAAAAAGCTTCCGAAATGGGCTAATGGAGTGTGCCCCGCATAGTAAACGAGTGTAAGAACTGCCATTAGCGCAGCGATTATCCAAAAATGAGGGCTTCGCACGCCTCTAGATACCTGACTGCCTGGTAACCGGTTAATGATTTTTATGGCCATGCTGTCTTTCCAGTGCTTTCGGGTGCCTTTTGGTATGGGAGTATTACCCACAGTTTCTCCCGCTGAATTAGATTTTATTTTCTCTTCCATGCGGGTGCTATCTTTACCTCCTTCCTCAGGCTTGCTACCGGCTGACGGGGAATAGAACTGTATAATAATTTTACACTATATGGACTACATTGTCAATAAAATTTATCCTTTTACTTTTTATGGGGCACCCCCGGTTAAAAGATTACCAGAGAGCACACAAAGCTCCCACGTCTCTTAGGGGACTTTATTGTTCTACGCCACGTTCAGTTGTTATTGAGCCCAATACTCCGTTGATTAATCGAGGGGAGGAATCGCTCCCGAAATCTTTGGCTAACTCTATAGCCTCATTTATAGCCACCTTGATGGGAGTTTTATCACTAAATAGGATTTCAAAAATAGCTAGGCGCAAAATATTTCTATCAATGATAGACATCTGTTCCGGGGGAAAGGCTGGAGCAAATTTTTTAATAAAAGCATCAAGCTCAGATTTGTGCTGTAGCACCCCCCTCACAAGTTCCTCACTGAAGCTAAGTGCTTCTTGAGTCAATGTTTCCCCAGCTCTTAAGCGAGCTGAAGTTTCCTCTACCTTATGCCTCGTGCAATCAAGCTCATAAAGCGCTTGGAGAGCAGCGATTCTTGCCTGTCGCCTGATGCCAGCCATTATTTATTCACCCTTGAAAATCTTCGACTTTTCTGGGAAACCGGAACCTCACAAAATCTTTGAATTTGTGAGATATAAAAGAGCGAAACGAATTTGTCATGGGGTACTAGTTAGTTGGACCCTATTTACGTGCTAGCTGTGCTATATCCTCAATTCCTGATATATTGAAAATTCGGAGTTCTGAATTGATTCGCCTGATTAAACCGCTAAGCACTCTCCCAGGGCCTATCTCATAAAATGTGGTGACTCCACTGTCCATCATATATTCCACCGACCTTTGCCATTGGATGCAATTGCGAAGTTGCTTCACTAATTCTTTTTTTATCGAATCAACGTCGGTTAACGGACGCGCGGTCACATTGGATATTACAGGAATGACTGGTGGCCGAAACCCAACGTTCGAGACGATTTTACTGAATTCCGCAATGACTGGCTCCATTAAGGCAGAGTGAAAAGCCCCACTAACCTTTAAAGGAATAAGAACACGAGCACCTCTTGTCTTAGCTAATTTATTAGCTTCAGCCAGGGCTGGAGCGGCACCACTAATCACAATCTGTCCAGGACAGTTTATATTGGAGATTTCAGTTCCACTATGAACACTTATGTCTTTGACTGTTTCTTCATCAAGTCCTATCACAGCGAGCATGCTCCCAGGATTTTTTAGCCCAGCTTCATACATTAATCTCCCTCTTTCCCTGACAAGCAAAACACCATCAGCCAAGCCCAGCACACCAGCAGCCACCAGAGCAGTATATTCACCCAGACTATGTCCAGCAACAAAAATGGGAGAGGGAAAGTTAGCTATGGCTGCCTCTTCAAGCGCTTTAAGACAAGCAATGCTGACGACTAGTATCGCTGGCTGGACGTTATGCGTCTTTGTCAATTCTTCCTCTGGACCTTCGAAGCACAAATGAGAGAGGAAAAAGCCTAAGGAAGCATCAGCCTCATCAAAGACTTCCTTGGCTGCAGGATAGCTGTTATACAGATCCAACCCCATACCAGTGCTTTGGGAGCCCTGGCCCGGGAAAACATAAGCTACCTTGGATAACTCAGCCATGCGAACTATTTCTTGGCGGGCTTGACCTCGATTACTTCTCTATCATTGTACCAGCCACATATAGGGCAAACATGATGAGCTAACTTAGGACTGTGGCAATGTGGGCACATATCCGTGGCCGGCGGAGTTAATTTAAGATGGCTGCGCCTTTTCCCTTGGCGCGCTTTAGCAGTTTTTTTCTTAGGTAGTGGTGGCATGTGAATTCATCTCCTTCATTCCTGGGCAGTCAGGTCGACATAAGGGTTTCATGGGCAAATTTAACAATACATATTGCCGTATTAGCTCGCTCAAGTCAAGTATATTTTTATTATCAATAGTAAATTCTTCCGATTGCTCCGGCGAAGAAAGTGCTAAATCACCAGGCACATCCGATATCGGAAGAAATTCTTCTTCCGCAGTGAAACTTATAGGGCATAAGAATGTATCAAGGCAGCGGCTACATATGAGTTTTACCTCAGCAGTTAATTTACACTGAACTAAGACTCCCTGACTGATACGAATCACCTTTGCCTTTCCTTCAACAAAACCTTCAACTTCCTCACCAATTATCCCATTTATATCATAGCTTTGACTAGAGCCAACGGGCTCTTTCAGCAACGGAGCTACATTTATCAAAGCTTCCAGGGGTTCTCTTTTCATCTGCCATAACCTAGAAATTTAGACCAAGCACAAAGTATAATAACTATTCATAAGAGGTTCAAGTAATAGAAAACGATTATTTTATCACATTGAGCGGAATTAGATTCTTCGCTTCGCTCACAACGACAGGAAGGGGTGCTAAAAAACCTTGGAGATAGAAAAACTGAAGCTAAAGGTAAAAGATAGCGTCGAATCACAAAGGCAGCAGCTTATCCAGTTGAGCCTGAATATTCATGATAACCCTGAGTTGGGCTTCAAGGAAGAGAAAGCATCGGCTTGGCTTACTAGCTATCTTGAAGACAGTGGATTTCATGTAGAACGAGGCATTGCTGGCCTGGCTACAGCCTTTCGAGCGACATATGGCCAAGGGAGTCCGAGAATTGCTCTGCTTGCCGAATATGATGCTTTGCCCAAAATAGGACATGGCTGTGGACACAATATCATAGCTACTTCAGCAGTCGGTGCCGGTGTTGCTAGTAAGACTATCATTGACCAGTTAGGGGGCAGCATTATGGTTCTGGGCACTCCCGGAGAGGAAGTCCTCGGTGGCAAGATAGACATGGTGAAATCGGGAACCTTCAAAGAAATAGACATGGCTATGATCGTACATCCCGATGTGAGGAACATGCCAACCGAAGAGGTACTTGCCTGCAGCTCCTTGGAAGTGGAGTTTTTTGGTCGGCCAGCTCACGCTGCTGGTCAACCTCACAGAGGCATAAACGCCCTTGACGCTATGATTCTAGCTTTCACATCAATAAATTCGCTGCGCCAGCACATAAAGGGGGAGGCCCGCATCCATGGCATAATCACTGACGGAGGTGAAGCCCCTAACATAGTGCCTGCTCATAGTGCTGCTGTGTTTTTGGTACGTGCTCTAGATTATGATTATCTTGCTGAATTGAAGGATAAGGTTTTGAACTGTTTTACGGGAGCATCTGTAGCTAGCGGGGCAAGATTAGAATATAGGTGGAAAGACAGGACTTATGCTCCGATGAAAAGCAATATGACTTTAGCCGGGCTATTTAAGCAAAATTTGGAATCGCTGGGGCGACATGTCGAAGCCTTCGACCCGCGTTTTGGCCTAGGCAGCACTGATATGGGAAATGTCAGCCAAGTGGTGCCAAGCATACATCCTACAATAGCTATTGCTCCCCTTGAAGTGTTCATACATACACCGGAGTTTGCCGCAGCCGCCGCCTCGCAAGCAGGACACGAAGGCTTAATGGATGCCGCCAAGGCAATGGCAATGACTGTGGCTGATATACTGAGCCAGCCAGGGATACTTGATAAAATCAAACAAGAGTTCTGCCATGTTTAAAGTAGGTATTCCCAGAGCCCTACACTATTATCAATATTTCCCTGCATGGAAAGCATTTTTTGAAGCCCTGGATGCAGAAACTGTGGTATCATCGCCAACTAACAAAGCTATCTTTACCGCAGGGAACTCACGGGCGGTTGCTGAGACTTGTTTGCCAGTGAAGCTTTTCTTCGGACATGTTATTTCCCTGATAGATAAATGTGACTATATGTTTATTCCAGCGCTGCGCAGTCTGGGGAAGAAAGCTTACTATTGCTCCAAATTCATCGGCTTGCCCGATATGACCAGGGCCTTAGTGCCAGAGTGTCCCCCCATTCTCGACCCGGAGATAGATTTGAATAAAGGGCGCCGCAGCTTATATCATGCCATATATGACTTAGGACATCATTTTAGCTCCGACAAAAGCAAGATTAAAAAAGCTGCCGAGCAAGCAGAGAAAGCCTACTTAGCCTACCGCAAGGAAATGTCTGATAGAGGAATCACACCTATTCAAGCTCTGGATGAGATGCACCGAGATGAAGACAAATCATATTCGGAGCTTGCTATATCTCCTAGTTTGTCTGTTGCCGTTATCGGGCATCAATATGTTATCTATGACGACTATATCAACCATCGACTCATTTCTCGACTGCAGGCGATGGGAGTTAGAGTATTTACTCCGGAGATGGCTGAGCAGGAAGTACTCGATATCGCTATGACAAAATTAGAAGGCGCTCCGCACTGGTCTTTCGAAGCCGATATAATTGGTGCCGGTGAACACTATCTAGAGGCAAAAGCCGATGGTATAATTAGTGTGGCTGTTTTTGGTTGTGGACCCGACTCCATGATGATAGAGATGGTGCGGCATCGAGCAGGAGAGTTCAGGACCCCTTTTTTACACGTCAGTCTGGATGAGCATACAAGCGAAGGGGGATTGGTCACCAGGCTAGAGGCTTTTCTCGACATGGTCAAAAGGAGGAAAAGGGTATGCGCATAGGGATACCTCACTGTGGAAATGCCCACATTATAGCCGAGTCGCTCGTTCAGAAACTGGGCAATGGAGAGAGCGAGCTAATAGTCCCACCTCCCACCAGTCATCGAACTTTAGACCTTGGGGGTAAATATTCGCCGGTGGAAGCTTGTTTGCCCTTCAAGCTTACTTTGGGCAACTTAATCGAAGCTTGCGAACTGGGAGCCGATACTCTGATTCACGCCAGAGGCACTGGCGTGTGCCGATTAGGCTACTACGTTAGGGAACAGGAACAAATCATACGTGACTTAGGCTATGACGCGCATTTCCTCACGCTCGACGTGTCTCAGAATAGATTCAAAAGCATCATGCACCTCGTAAAAGAGTTGACCAATGATGCCTCCTGGCCCAAGATTATTTCCGCCCTCCGCTTTGCTATGGCAAAGCTATTTGCTTCAGACAACATAGAGAAAGTGGTTCACAAGGCACGGGCGGTGGAACTTGAGAAGGGAAGGACTAACCAAATTTACCGAGAGGCCATTAAGGCTATCAGCGAGGCCAACACGGTCAGGGAGGTCAAGGACGCCAGTAAGCAATATATCAAGAAGCTGGACCAGATGCCCAAAAACCCCACTGCTGACCCGGTCAAAGTGAGCATCGTTGGTGAAGTCTACGTGGTGCTCGACCCGTTCGCCAACATGGATATAGAGATGGAATTGGGCAAATTAGGAGTGGAGGTAGAGCGGATTATGAGCCTTTCGCGCTGGGTCAAATACCGCCTGTTTCTCAACTATTTAGGTGTAGATGAATGGAAAGGGGTTCATGAGGCAGCTATGCCTTATCTTAAACGTAATGTCGGTGGCGATGGCTGGGAGTCAGTGGGTGAGAAGGTGGTTTATGCCCGGAACGGATATGACGGGCTGGTCCACCTGGCGCCTTTCACCTGCATGCCCGAGATAGTGGCTCAGAATATTATGCCCTCGACAAAAGAGGATATCCCTGTGCTTACTGTCCTTTACGATGAGCAGATGGCCAGGCCGGGGATGATAACCAGGCTTGAGGCTTTTGTCGATTTGCTAAGGTTTAGAAGGAAACGGAGGGGAACATGAAAACCTATCTTGGCGTTGATGTTGGCTCGGTTACTACCAAACTGGCTCTGCTTGACGACCAAGACCAGCTTATAGCGTCTACTTACTTGCGAACTCAGGGCAGGCCGATCAGCATTATTCAAAAGGGCTTAGAGAATATAGGAAACCAGATGCCACCTCACGCTGAAATTCATGGGGTAGCTACTACGGGAAGTGCTCGTTATCTTGCTGGTGTTATTCTGGGTGCCGATTTAATAAAAAATGAAATTACCAGCCATGCTGTTGCGGCTATGCATTATATACCAGGAGTACAAACTATTGTTGAGATCGGGGGACAGGATAGCAAAATCATCTTGATTCGCGATGGTGTAGTGGTCGATTTTGGCATGAACACGGTGTGTGCTGCTGGCACTGGCAGTTTTCTTGAGCACCAGGCCTCCAGGTTAAACATAGACATCGAAGAATTCGGGGGACAAGCTTTAAAAAGCAAGGCGCCGGTACGCATCGCCGGACGGTGTACCGTTTTTGCTGAATCGGACATGATTCATAAGCAGCAAATAGGGCATAAAACCGAAGACATCATTTACGGCTTATGTCAAGCTTTAGTGCGAAACTACCTTAATAACGTGGCTTTAGGCAAGGAATTTTTACCTAAAGTGGTATTCCAGGGCGGCGTGGCCTTCAATCAAGGAATAATTAAGGCGCTCGAAGAAGCTCTGGATGTCGAGGTCCTCGTTCCTCCTCACCATGAACTCATGGGTGCTATTGGAGCAGCTTTCTTGCTACGCGAAGAAATCGGAGGCGATAGCCGTAAAACAAATTTCAAGGGATTTGAGGTTAGCCAAACAGATTTCACAGTTTCTTCTTTTATCTGCAAAGCTTGTCCCAACTTATGTGAGATTGCTCAAATCTCTGTGGAGGGCAAGGTCTTGGCGAGGTGGGGAGGACGCTGTGATTTGTGGGAGAGAGCAGCTACAGGTTAAAGTAATGTCATTGCGAGTGAAACGAAGCAATCCCAAAAGGAGTTATCAGGTAGTCATCATTGGTGGTGGACCGGCGGGGCTCACCGCCGGCCTATATTGTGCCCGCTCGGGGCTTAATACTTTGCTTATCGAAAAGGGAGTAATTGGCGGGCAAATAACCAACGCCGAGCGAGTGGAGAATTACCCTGGCTTTCCCAAGGGTATCTCAGGTATTGATTTAGGACAACTTATCCATGAGCAAGCCACTAGCCATGGATTGGAAACCCTGCTTGCCGAGGTTACCAAAGCAGTGCCCAACCAGAAGCATAATCTGGTCAGCACCAGTGAAGGCAATTTTGTATCTGAGTCGATAATCATCGCCTCTGGCTCGCAATTTCGCAAACTAGGCGTGCCTGGGGAAGATAAATTTGTGGGCAAGGGAGTTTCCTATTGTGCTACCTGTGACGGTCCTTTATTTAAAGGTAAAACAGTGGCTGTAATTGGTGGCGGCGATGCTGCCGTAACTGAGGCTCTCTACCTGAGCAAATTTGCTTCCTCGGTTAAGGTCATCCACCGTCGCAGCCAGCTTCGAGCCAGCAAGATACTTCAGGAAAGAGCTATGGCCGAACCCAGAATAAAGTTTATTTGGGATACTGTAGTAACCCAAATTGAAGGCGATGGGGGAGTTAAGCAGCTTATGCTAAAAAACACCAAAAATGCTAAAATATCAATATTAGAGCGAGCAGGTGTTTTTGTGGCTATCGGCTCAGAGCCCAATAGTGCCCAGTGGCGGGGATTGTTATCTTTAGACGAAGAAGGCTACATAATCACTAATGAACTCATGGAAACGAGGATTCCAGGAATATTTGCTGCTGGAGATGTCCGCCATAATTCAGCCAGGCAGGCGATAACTGCTGCTGGGGATGGCGCTACTGCTGCCATGTCAGCAACCAGATTTCTGTCACTTTGACCCAGCACTCAGAGCGCTGAGTGCTGGGGAGGAATTTTATGAAAGTTGTTTTACTAGAGGACCTCCCCGGAAAGGGGAAGGCAGGAGAGATAAAGGAGATAAGCAAAGGTTATGCCAAGAATTTCCTTTTGCCCCGGGGGTTAGCTTTGGTAGCCACTCCCGCAGTCATGAAGCAAGTAGAGTCCAGGCTAGAGAGGGAGAAGCTTGAGGAAAGTATTGACCGGGAGAAACTAGTTGAACTGGCACAGCAAATTGAGGGAAGGGAAATTCACCTTAAAGCTCGCATGGGTGCCGGAGAGCGCTTGTTTGGCTCTATTACCGCTGCCGACGTAGCTGAAGAATTAAGTCGGGTCATGGATTCTGTTATTGATAAAAAGAAGATAGATATGGAGAAACCTTTCCGCCAAACAGGTAGCTATGAAGTAGCCGTTAAGTTAGCCAGCGACATTAAGCCGCAAATTATGGTGGTCATCGAGGAGGAGAAAGAGGAAGGGAAAGAGACAGAGAAAAAGGCGGAGAAGAAGAAAGATAAAGAGAAAGAGGAGGAGAAAGAGTAGACATGGCCGAGGAAAAATTACCACCCCATGATATCGAAGCCGAGGAGGCAGTGATTGGGTCTCTGCTTATTGACCCTGAGGCCATATTGAAAATTGCTGTTTCCCTCAAGGCCGAGGATTTTTTTTCAGAAACAACTCGTGTAATTTACCAAGCCTGTTTCTCTCTTTATCAACGCAATGAAGCTATAAATCAGATTACAGTGGCTCATGAGCTAATGCGTCAGGACAAGCTGGAGCAAATTGGTGGTGCTGCCTTCTTAAGCCATTTAATAAGTAATGTACCCACGTCCCTCCATGTTGAATATTATGCTCAAATAGTATCCAGTACAGCAACAATGCGGCGGCTGATCGCCGCCGCTGGGCAAATCGCGGCCCTTGGCTACGAAGCCAGTCCAGATGTTGAGGCTAGCCTCAATAAAGCTGAAGACCTCCTGTTTCAAGTGCGAATGAAGCGGGAACCCCGGGATTTCGTCCCCATTCGGGAAGCTTTAGGCCAATACTTTGAGGAGGGTGGGCCATCGGCTGCACCACAGGAAGGGGAAATACCTCATATTCTGACTGGTTTTACTGCCTTGGATGATTTTTTAGGAGGATTACAGAGGTCTGACTTAATTGTTGTGGCTGCCAGACCTAGCTTGGGCAAAACGAGCTTGGCCTTGAATATTGCCAGAAATGCCGCTATTAACCAGAAGGCTTGCATTGCTTTATGCAGCTTAGAGATGTCCCGAGAAGCGGTGGTACAGAGGCTTCTAGCCAGCGAATCCGGGGTGGATTCTAGAAAGGTTCGCCTTGGGCGCTTCAGTGAGCAGGATGAGATAAAAATTATGGAAGCCAGTGGAATCCTATCCGAGGCGCCGATTTATATTGATGATTCGCCTCAACTTCGCGCTTTGGATATAAGAAGCAAGGTGCGTCGTCTTCACTTCGAACGCAAAATTGACTTAATTATCATCGATTATCTGCAACTGATACAAGGCGATGGTAAGAATGAAACCCGGGTCCAGGAAATTAGCAAGATAACCCGTGCCTTAAAAACTCTGGCCAGGGAACTAAATGTGCCTGTACTAACGGTGTCCCAGCTCAGCCGAGCTGTAGAATGGCGAGCCTCTCATGTACCTCAGCTTGCTGACCTACGCGAAAGTGGCAGTATTGAGCAAGATGCTGATGTCGTTCTTTTCATCTATCGAGATGACATGTATTTTTCCGCCGAAGACTGGAGCAAGGTGCATGATATTGAAAAGGAACCTTATCCCCGCGGCATCGCCGATATTCACATAGCCAAACACCGCAACGGCCCTTTAGGACAAATCAAGCTGCGCTTCCTGGGCAGGATTGCCAAATTTGACAATTTAGAGGCTGAGCTGATTTCTGCCTCTTAAGCCACCCACGAAAATCTTGCGATTTTCGCGGGGACCTGTTTAATAAAATAGAATTCATCTGGGGTTAGTTAAGGATAAAAAATGCCTGAACGGCAATTATCAAGCTCTCAAAGGGAAACAGATTTTATCTCCTTGCCTGACTCTTTCTTTACCCAGATGATGCCTAAAATTCAAGACCTGACTGAACTTAAAGTAGTGTTGTATGTAGCTTATCTTGTCCCGCGAAAGCCAGACCATCCTCACTTTGTTACTTACAAGGAACTGAAAACTGAAAACTGTCGGCTGTCAGCCGAGTTAGGCGAGGAGACACTGCGCCAGGCTTTGGACTCGGCTGTAGAGCACGGTGCTCTATTACACTCGACCTTAAATATAAATGGAATGCTCGAGGATGTTTACTCTCTGACCGTTGAGAGCCGTCAGCCGCCGATTGTCAACATCTTCACTCTGTACGAGCAGAATATCGGCATGATAACACCCATGATTGCTGAAGAACTTAAGGAAGCAGAGAGGCTTTATCCACCCCAGTGGATTGCAGAAGCCTTTAAGGAAGCAGTTACGCTGAATAAACGCAGTTGGAGATATATTGCTCGCATCCTCGAAAGATGGGCTAGCGAAGGTAAAGACAGTGGAGAGTATAGGAGAGACATTAAAAAGGATGGCCCAGACAAATATATCAAGGGCCGATACGGACACCTTGTCAAAAGGTAACGTTCCCCCTCCCTCGGAAGAAGGCGGGGGTGAAATCTGCCCTGTTTGCAAAGGGGCGGGCTTTGTTCATCCTGCTCTAGATTCAGGGAAAGCTGATTTCAGTCGAGTGGTACCCTGCCGCTGCAGCAAAGGGGAGCTGAGAAAGAAAAAAACAGAATATCTTGAGAAATACAGCAATCTGGGTGCCCTGTCGCAGCTCACCTTTGACAACTTGTCTCCTAAAGGAAAACCTACCCGTCATTCTGAGCGAAGCGAAGAATCCCAGGAGCGCTTTGCTCAAGTTTACCAAGCTGCCAAAGCCTTTGCTGATAATCCCCAGGGGTGGCTGGTATTTTTAGGTCCCAGCGGCTCTGGTAAAACACACCTAGCTTGTGCTATCGCCAATCATCGTATCAGCTTAGGGGAGCCTGTATTTTACATCGGTACTGCTGACCTTTTGGACCACCTCCGCTCCGCCTTCAGCCCCACCAGTGATACGACTTATGACGAGCTGTTTGAGCAAGTAAAGAATGTGCCTCTATTAGTGCTTGATGACCTTACTCTGGGAAGCGCGACTGCCTGGGCTAAAGAGAAGCTAGAGCAACTCCTTCATCATCGCTTCAATACCAGGCTGGCCACGGTAATCACCACCGATGTACCATTGGAAAAAATGGATGAACGCTTACGTGGCCACCTTGCTAATAATGAATCCTGTCAGGTATGGACAATTGAACCAGCATCGCCCCTGGGATCCCAAAGTGGCTTAGAGTTAGAGCTATTACGAAACATGACCTTTGATAACTTTGACCACAAGAGGCTGGAACTTCCTTTGGAGCAGCGGCAAAATTTGCGCCAAGCTTTCAACTTAGCAGTAGAATTCGCTCGCTCACCAGAGGGTTGGCTGATATTTCAAGGCGTTAATGGCTGTGGGAAGACTCATCTGGCGGCAGCTATCGCTAATTATCGGTTGACGCAAGGAAAGCCAGTCTTCTTTGTGGTTGTCGCCGACCTTCTGGACCATTTACGCTCCACATTCAGTCCGGACAGCAAAATATCCTATGATGAATTTTCTGAGAAGCTTAAAGAAACTCCGCTGTTGATACTCGATGACTTCGGGGAACAATCAGCCACGCCCTGGGCTCAGGAGAAGCTATATCAATTGATAAACTACCGTTATAATGCCCGGTTGCCCATGGTGGTCACCACATGTCTCTCTTTAGACGAGATTGAAACACGAATCAGTTCACGAATGGTTGACCCCAGGATAAGCCTGGTATTCAACATCATCGCTCCCGATTATCGGGGCAATGTAAAGCCGACACGGCAAGCTAAACGCTACTGAGTTAAATATTTCATAATTATCCTCTGCTCCTGGCCCGGCGGAGGACAAAGTATCCTCATCTGACCCCACCATAATCGTCATCGACATCCAAATCAGCATTAGTTCTGTTAGCTTTCCCCGCTTCTTCAATCAGCTTCCATCTTTGAGAAGAAGTAAGAACCCAATGTTGCTAAAGCTAAACATAATATAATAAGAACTGCGAAATCGAGCCAGAGTGGGAAGGCGGAAATACCAATAAGAGTACCCCTCAACCCATCCACGCCATAGGTCAAAGGGTCAATGTACATTATGTACCTCAGCCAGGACGGCATAGACTGGATAGGGAACAAAGCACCAGAGAGGAAAAATATGGGAAAGACTATTAAGTTCATTATGGCCATAAAGCCTTCCAGATTGCCTAACTTGGTGGCAATAATTAAGCCAAAACCCGTGAATGCGGCGCAGGTAAGAATCATGATTACCAGGGCCAAAAAGAATCCTGATACACTGGATAGTTTGACTCCTATGGCTATGGCTATTCCCACTATAACCAGGGCCTGAATTATGGCTGTGGTCATGCCGCCGAGGCTTCTGCCCAATATGACAGAGAACCGATTAACCGGAGCCACCAAGACCTCTTTTAGAAAGCCAAATTCTTTGTCCCAGATAACCGATGCGCCCGACATGGTACCAGCAAATAATAAGGTCATGCCCACTATCCCGGGAGCAAGAAAGTCAAGGTACCCTATGCCTTCCAGCCCCGGTATTTGCCTGGCAGGTATGAAGCTCATGGGCAATCCCAGAAAAGCCAGAAAAAAGAGAGGCATCAATAGTGAACCAACTACCCTGGCCTTTACTCTCAAAAATCTCTTCATCTCCCGCAGCCACATGGTATAAATCGGCAGAGGGTCTATGATTCGCCGGGTCTTAATTGCTCGCATTTTATCTCCTGCCTCTGCTCCTTCTCATCCATGCTTTCCATAGTTCCTTCAGACTTCCTTCTTCCTCTCTTATAGTCTTCCCAGTATAATATAGGAAAGTATCCTCCAAACTGGGCTTATACAACTTGACGGACGATATAACAAATCCATGATTATCGGCAAAATCGATAAGCTCAGGTATTCTTTCTTCGCCGCCATCAATACTTAGCTCCAGTGAGCCGTCACGTGCTTCAATCTTCTTTATCCAGTTGAGCTGCCTTAGGGAATCAACCAGCCTGCTCGCCGAACAAGTTCTTTGGCAGGCGAGGCTGCCACTGCTATCCTCAGCTATTTGCAGTGAAATCAAATTTAAGCCCACTGCTTGTTTGAGTTTTTCAGGGCTGTCGATCACTACTATGTGACCGTGGTCTATAATGGCCACTCGATGACAGAGATAATCCGCCTCTTCCATATAGTGAGTAGTCAGGATTATGGTTATGCCCTCTTTCTCATTTAGCAGCTTGATGTAATCCCAGAGATTCCTTCTCGCCTGGACATCCAGACCCAAAGTCGGCTCGTCCAGAAACAAGACTTTAGGATGGTTCAGAAATCCTCGGGCAATCTCAAACCTGCGCTGGGTGCCGCCAGAGCACTCACTAATCCTCATGTTCTCCTTCCCTCTCAAATCCATCAGTTCCAGCACCTCCGCGACCCTCTTCTGCCTGGTCTTTCCATCCAAATGATACATTCGGGCATGAAAATCCAGGTTCTCCTTACCAGTTAAGAATGTGTCAATGGCTCGATCTTGAAACACAATGCCTATGCACTCTCTGACCCTATCTCTTTGCCGTACGATATCATATCCGCAAACCTTGGCCGCGCCTGAAGTGGGGTTTAGTATGGTGCAGAGCATCTTTACAGCTGTTGTCTTCCCGGCTCCATTAGGGCCAAGGAAGCCAAATATCTCCCCCTCCCCAACGTGCAAGGTAATACGATTTACAGCTACCAAGCCATCGAATTCTTTGGTTAGGTTTCCAATTTCTATTACGCTATCCATGTTCCTCATCTGGCAACTTTTTCCCAACATAGTGTAGGAAAACATCCTCCAGGCTTGGCTTGTGTTCTCCGATCGAGGAAATAACGAATCCGTGCTTCCGCGCCAATCTCACTACCTCGGGTATCTTCATCCCCTTGTCTCCTACGCTTAACTCCAATTGTGCGTCATGCTGATGAATTTTTTTGATCCAGCTCATGCCATTGAGCAAACTTACAAACTCGTTGGCCAGGGCACCCTGGGGAAACCTGATAGAAAGCACGCTGCTGCCCAACGAATCTTTCAATGCTTTGGGAGTATCCACCATCACAATCTTCCCCTGCTCTAAGATAGCTATTCTATTGCAGAGGTAGTCCGCTTCCTCAACATAATGAGTGTTTAGCAATATAGTGGTATCGGATTCTTTGTTTAACATCTTGGCATAATCCCACAATAGCCTTCTTGTCTGTACGTCCAAGCCTAAAGTTGGCTCATCCAAGAATAGGACTTTGGGAGAATTTAGCATTGCCCTAGCTACCTCCAGTCTGCGCTGCATGCCGCCGGAGTAGTATTTTACTAATATATTTTGTCTATCCTTTAAACCTACCAAGTCCAGGGCTTGAGATACCCGCTCATCCCTCACTTCTTTGGGAAGGTGATACAACCTGGCATGGAAGTCCAGATTTTCTCTCGCCGTTAGATTGACATCTAAGCTCAATTCCTCAAAAACGATGCCTATGGATTCTCTGACTTTATCTCGCTCTTTGACGATATCATACCCGCATACAGTGGCCATCCCAGAGGTGGGATTTAGAGCCGTAGCCAGCATCATGATCGTGCTGGTCTTGCCGGCTCCGTTAGCGCCAAGAAAGCCGAAAATCTCTCCCTCTTCGACTTCAAATGAGATATGGTCTACCGCAACGAGATGACCAAACATCTTGGTTAGATTGTCAACTACTATTGCCTTCATTGTCCGTCTCTACTTCCACGGACAAGCTCTTGACCGAGGCGAAATGCATCCTCGAGAGCCTCAAGATGTTCCCCAATCTGGCCTTTGTTATCAATTCCCCTGACTAATAAATCACCAGAATATCTCACACCTATAGCATCAAAGAAGTACTTTACCGTGAGCACTGCGCCATCGAAGAGCTTTGTGCCTCGAGTAGCGCCTATTGAAATAAACACCCCCCTCCGCACCCGCTTATCTTCCTTGCCCAGGCCCAGCACATGTCTTCTTACCCAAAGCGCCTGACATCTGTCTACTATGGCCTTCGCCTGGCTGGTAATACCATAGAAGAATATCGGCGAAGCAAAAACGATATGGTCTGCTTCCAGAAGCTTTTCATAGAGCAATTGCATATCATCCTTAATAGCACAGTTGCCATCCTTGAGACAGGCATATATTTCCAAGCATGGTGAGATTTTGAGTTTTGAGACCAGTACCTTTTCGACCTCAGCTCCGGCCCCCCTAGCACCTTCCAGCGCCTTATCAAGAAGGATTTCGGTATTGCTTTGCCTTCTCGGGCTGCCCATAATGCTTAATACTTTCATATTGCTCTTATATTATAGCGTCCTAAATAATCGGGCATAAACTTCTGAGGCTGAGACCAGGACAAAGCGCGGAATAGGAATTAAATTCCTTGCTTTATACGCCATACTTATCTCTCAGTATTCGCGAGAGCTCTGGCAAGAAGGCAAATGCCTTTCCCACAATCTCTTCTTCAGAGCTGGAAAGCTGGCATTCGTTTGCGTTCTTATCGGTGGCACTAATCTGGCCTATATCGCTAAGGCAGCATCTGGCTGGTGCCACCAATGCCTGCCTGGCAATTTGGCTCAAGGACAAACCTGTACCTTCTGAGATTACCTCCCAGTAATCTGAGAGAATCGCAGCCAGTGTTTCCGGTGTCTGCGTCGCCAGAACTGTGGATTCAGTAGGGATGATGCCCCACGAGATAACCCCTCCTTTTTTAATAAATTCAGACACGTTGCCGGCATATTCCTTAGGCATAAATCCAATCTGATAAGCGTCAAAGGACAGAATTTCCACCCCCAACTCTAGCAGATAGGGTAAATTCACCTCGGCACAGAGATGCACCCCCTTGGGACCTTCCAGTCCTTCAACAAAATTATGGTAGTCTTCTTTAGCCTGCTGGTCATTATATCCTGAAAGACCACTAAACACGTAACCCAGCCCTGGCTCATCCAGCCAGACAAAGGCATTGGGATTCCTTTCCTTAAGCTGCCGGTACTGAATATTGGCTTTCTTCTGAATAAAATCAAATAAAATAGTCCTTGCCTCATCGTTATAAATGACTGGCTTGAGGTTCTCATCAAGCACCTTAAAGCCGAAGCTCACAGGACCGATGACCTGTCCCCTGATAGCTTTATAACCTTGAAGCTCCTTAGAGAGAAACTTGTGGAATACTGCGGAATACTCGGAAGTGAGGGCAAAAGCCTCCGGGACATCCATTTTGACGAAATATTCATCGAGTTCTTGTTCAAATCGTGCAGTGTCGAAACTAAGCCTACCTTTGTCAAAGTCAATAGCTATGCCAGGGAAATTTTGTGATGCTTGAACATACATGTCTTCATACAGACTTACTTTGGGAAGCTGGGGCCAGAATGGGATGTCCAGGCTCAAGGCAAGCTCCAGCGCCTGCTCGACATCCTTATGAGTCATTATCCCCATAGCCGTAGTGCTGCATCGCGCCTCAAATGCTATCATGAATTTCTGGCCTCTCTTCCTACGAATAGTCCTTAAATCATAGCACGAAGGCAGAAGAAATCTTGAATGTTTTTACCTGGCTAGCTTCGAGTTTTTCAGGGAGAACCAGTTAAGGAATTTATTGACACTGATGAGGGTTGGTTCCAATCCCGTCTCGAGGATTAGTTACCGCGTCACCCGGAAATAACGATTGAGAGCCAAAACCTTCGCAAAAACCATTTTTCTGAAGCCAATCACTATTTTAGGGTAACAATCGGGACGATGCACCTCTATATGTTCAGATATCAATCATGGCATAAAGCTGGGTGCACCTAGTACTGACAATAACCTCTCATCTAAGATAGTTCCAAAGACTGCTACTTATCGTCGCAGAGACGCGTGTTTTTTATTTCTCTTCTTACGACTTTTTGTTCCCTGAGAGGTTTATGCGAACTTTCCTTGGTTTACCGTTGGCAGCAGCTGTTTTAGGTGTGACCTCCTCGACATAAGCCACTGCGGGGATTGTTTTCAACACATCAACAAAGTTCATGGGCTTACGCAGGAAGACCAGGATTGAAGGCATATCAATCTGAGGTACAATCATCTCGGTATTTGCAACTTCGGGTAATTGGTCAAGGAAGGACACGACTTCCATGATTTTGGATATATCAAACGGAGGTAAGATTTCCACTTCCCATTGCGCCTTGCCTAACTCTGGCTCCTCTTCAATCTGAAGTAGTTTCGAGAGTTCCGAACTTTCTTTGGTGTTGTCCGTGGCCCGGCCTGACTCCACATGTTCGCCACGTGTCTTCTTGCTCACTTTCGCGACTGTGGTGTTGTTCTCTTGCGCGGTTTCCCCGGCTACGTCGTCTATCTTTTCTGCAATTTCCGCTACCATGGTGTCGTCCTCTTGCGCGGTTTCCCCGGCTACGTCGTCTATCTTTTCTGCAATTTCCGCTACCATGGTGTCGTCCTCTTGCGCGGTTTCCCCGGCTGTGGCGTCTCTTTTTTCTGCAATTTCCGTGACTATAGCGTCACTCTCTTTCATCATTTTCGTGGCTGCGGCATCTATCTTTTCTGCGATTTCCACGGTTATAGTGCTGTTCTCCTCCCTGGGCTCAGACAACTTATTGCCAAAATCTGCCTGTACCGCTGCTGCCTGCTGCTTAAGGCTTTCCAATTCTTCCAGCATATAGCCGAATTGTTGATTTACAAGGTTGCGTAGTTCCCCCCTGATTTTATTTTTCTGGTTCTCCAGCAGCAGTACCGCTTCCTCTTCAGCTTTGGCCTTGATTGCATTAGCCTTTTCATTAGCAATCTCCACAGCTTCAGCTATTTTCTTTTCCGACATCTGTCGAGCTTGCTCTTTGGCTTTGTCTATAATGGCAGCACTCTCAGCTTTAGCTTGTTCTGCGGCTTCTGTCTTGATCTGCGCAGCTAGCTTGTCGGCTTCGACAACGCTCATCTCTGCAAGTCTGTTAAGAGACGCGATATGGTCTTGGGACTTGGCCAGTTCATCTCGCTCCTTAATAAGCTCGTCAATGTAAGACGCTACCTGAGCCTCATCTAACCTGTTTTTTGCTCGCTTGAACTCACGCCCCCCCAGCACAATGACATCATCTTTAACAGTATTACCCATAATATCATCCACCTTTCTCATTAGGACTCAATAACGCAGCAGGTGTATCAATGTAACGCGTCAGTCCCATTTCATTTCATGATATTCCGCCATATTTCTATTTCTTGATTTCGCCCTGAAAGGCCTTCCAGATTCTCTCTGCATTTCTTTTAGTTTCTTCCCAGGCTTGCGCGATGGTCTCCTGGCGTACTCTCAATGCTTCATTCACACTGTCCTGGTGAACCTGCTTGGCTTTCATTTTCGCCTTCATATACGCTTCCTCGGCTTCTTGTTCGGCCTTTTCCAAGGCTCGCGCAGCTTTTTCTATGGCTTCGACACAAAGTTTAGCGGCGCGCTCTTCAGTTTCCTTATAGGACATCTCCCCCTGGCGTTGGCGTTCCTGATATGCTGCCGCTACCTTTCTCTGCGCTTGCTGATAGGACTCATATGCGGCTTGTGCTTGGCTCATTAAATCAGCAAGAGGATCACTAACCTCTTCGAGGACCTCGGAGGGAAGCTCAACCATTCGTTCCACATCTTTGCTTACCCCCTTCTTGACTTGCGGATTCTTAGTCATCGTAGTTGCCACGATACACCTCCTAGAATTTGTTCCTTAGAATCGATGGTGCTTCTTCCATTTCGATTACATGATTCCTCTGAATTTTTTTAGTCTCCGCTTCAAGGCTGCGTAGCTCATCCTCCGCGAACAACCTCCACCCCTTCCTGTCTCTATACTCCGCATCCTTTACGATGTTTTGCCTGATCCAGCGGAACAAAGTGCTCTTACCTATGCCAACCATCTGGCAAACTTCAGCAGTCCTATAATAAATTTGGCCATTTATTTTTACAGGCATATGTAACACCCCCTAAAACTAACTGAATATAGTCTAAGACCCGTTCGCTTTCCCGTCAATCACCCATTAGTAACCTTACTTCCGTAAGGGGATTACGGTTACCCTACGCTCTGCTAGCTTTCGCAGAGACAACCAATGAAAGAAACGACGAAGCTCAGGTGGTGGATTCAGGTTATCCCTGAACTCAGAAGGGCCGGATTTTCCCGCGGTCAGGATATCCAGCCCTTCTATTTTACAAATCACTTAACAGGCTTTCATGCAGTTCATGTGATATTTAACCCAGCATGGGGTTCAGGACGCGCCCGACAAAGAGGATGGTGCCTGTCTCAATATCGCGAATCAGGAAGATAAAGGGGCGGTCTAGGGTGACTTCCACAGTAGGTTCAGGCGGCGCTGCCGTTGGCGCAATCACTGCTGCGGTGGCGGCAGCAGCCTCGGTGCCGGCTTCATCCACAGCCACGAATGCCTTATGTATGACATCGGATATGAACAGCTCAGGATTACCAGTCATTCCCGAGAAATCCGCGTTATAAGGAGAAAAAGCATCTGGCATGCCCATCTCGGCGAGGGTATCCTTCAGGCTGAATTCTGAGTCAAATTCAAACCGGGGCATCGTCAGGGCGACCCGAGTAGGTTGCAGACCGCTTATGATGGCATCAACCTGCTGAGACTGAAGTCCTGCTTCAAAATCCCCGAAACTCCCGGACGCAGGAAGCAAAATCACCATGGAGAGTTCATTGCCATCATATGGCAGCTCAACTGCCTGGTATCCTTCCCCCACGGTATAGCCGAATGACTCCGTCTGCTTCATCATCGGCACCGTTACCTGCCCGCCGTCGAGCAGGTAGAACGGGCCATCTGTTGTCATTTTCTTATCGAAAGGGTGCTCCCAGGCAGCATTGAAGTAGATGGCATTGGTCAGCACAAGGCGGGTCAGTTCATTAATCGCGCCCGGGGGGATAAGGTTTTCGATGCGACCTTCCGTCTGGTCGCTGACCCATTTATTGATAGCGACCCGTGACTGCTCCGTTTCATTTATGAAATCCAGCAGTCGCAGCCCGGCACCATAGTTCTCAGCCAGGATATCGAGGAAGGCAGGCAGGAACTCATAACCCTTTTGTCCCCAGATGGCATTAGCAATGTTCAGGTTGAATCCCTCTCCATCCTTGCCTTGAGCACCTTCCCCCCTACTGGCAAGTTCCATATCGAGCCAGTTGAATGCCGGATGCAGTCTCGCTGGCTCAAGCAAGAATTGAAGGGTATCAGCCATCTGCTGAGCGGTTTCGCCGCGCGCTCCGGCGTATGTCATCGCCAACGCCAGTGAGATGCTGTAGGGAGAGTAGAAAAGATTACCCTCCTTCTCTTTAAGCTCCTGATAAAGCTTAAAGGCGAAGGCACTGTTTCCCTCAACCAGCAGCGACACATCAGCCGCGCTAACATCCGGTGAAGTTATCCGCTCTTTATCTGATTTGAGCACCTGGCCCGCTGCCGGCTGAGCCAGCTGAATGGAAGCTATCAGCGGCAGCAGCAACACCAAGACTAATAGGACCATCAATCTCCTATTCATCTCAATCACCCCCGATAAATATTTTCAGATTGTTTAATTTTGCTCTTCCACCCAAATTTGGCCATTTCGCAAGCCTTTCATCTCCAGATCAATCGGTCCAGAGACCATGCGATTGTCGCCCCGGGCGGCCCGGGGCGACAATTGAAAGGTATGGAGGTTTAGGATGAGAGCTGCACTTCATTGATGTAATCCAGGTTTTCCAGGTTGTTCATCATTATCTTAGCGTCTGAGACAGTGTAGAGAACATCACCTATGTAAAGGGACCTTTGTATCGAGAAGGGAGAGTAAGAGTAATAATAACCTCGCTCCAGGTCGGCGGGGCTCTCAATATGGGTGATTCTACCCTTGAGCTGGAGCCCTTGGTCTAGAGATATATCAAATACATACGCGCCCTGCCAAACATATTCACCATATGCATTAGGAGGAACTCCGTTGGGATACTTGCTCTCGTCTATCTCCGCGACCGAAACAGGTATCACCAGCAGGTTCCTGGACTTATCAAATAGGAATGCCTTGTGGTCCCACAGAACCGGTGAATCAGTGCCCCTGTCACCTATTACATACTCAGATATCTCCACAGGGTGGTTGACATCGCTGACATCAAAGAGCGCTATCTTGATTCCTTGATACCAAGCAAAGTCCCCCTCCTTTGCCTCCACTGTTTCCTTACCTATCCCTATAATATGGTTTTCGTCGTAGGGGTGCAGATAGTCTGAGTAGCCAGTTATCTTCAACTCACCGAGAACTTTGGGGTTATAGGGATCCTTCAAATCTATCACGAACAGGGGGTCAGTTTTCTTGAAGGTTACCAAGTAGCCTCTGTCACCCATAAACCTGGCTGAATAGATGGTTTCCCCGGGAGCGAGGTTTTTTAGTGAACCGGTAATGTTGAGGGCCATATTCAGGATGTATATGTTATTCTGGGACGTTGGCTCATAGGTTGTGGTTGCCACTCTGAAGTAGCCATCATACTCATCCATGGAGAACTGATTCAGCACCATACCAGGGACCTCGCCGCTGGCGACATACTCGATTTTGTCACCTTCGATATGAATCCGGCAGATAGAGCTTTTATCAAAATCCCCTACACCCGTTCCCCACACCGGGAAGGTCAGGTAAATGTTATTCGGAGAGACATATACGTTGCTAGAAGCTCCCAGCAGGATGGTTTCATATGTTGGCTCTTCGTCATCGTTCTGCGTGTTTATGGCCATAATAGTCGTGTACATATAATAATAGTCAGAGACACCGGAATAGTAGATATCTGTAGCAGGTATTTCCGTCCTGTTGCCGCCGAAATAAATCTCGGGAAGGTTCAGTTTATCGTCCTGTCCATACACAGGTTCATTTATCACCACGTAAGCATAATCGCCTATCATTCGTGAACTGACGTATTGGCCATCGGCAGAAATCTCCCTTTGCAACCGGGGGTTTTCCCTGTCTGAGATATCATATACTTTAATAGATGTCTTGGGTGATATTATTAAGGGCATGTAAATTCTTCCTGTAGGACCCCATCGAACATCATAATAAGGATAATAAGGTGTGTTCTCCTCAAACACCACCAACCTATCTCCGTTGATGAATATTCCTACTATCGTTCCTTTTGACTCGATTTCCGAGAGGACATGGGCCTGCTCAGGGGGGTATGCCTTCACGATGATAGTCTTGTTCCCTGAGACGACGTAAATATACTGTCCGTCGGTCTTAACGATGTCAGCCTCGTCCACCCCGGCAACCTGAATATTGGTGGCAGAGTAGTCCGGGGTGATGGAGCCACGGGTGGCGCCTTCTCCATTTGCTGGCGCAGGTGCAAAGAAGACACCCCCCCCATGGGATGCTGTATATTGTGAGTTCGCCTTTATGAAATTCTGCAATTGTTGATAAGAAGCGAACTTGCTGATTTGATTCCCTCCCAGATGCATGGGGATAGACTCAGGCTTAATCGCCGCAAAGAGTCCCACAGACGCTATCAAAAGCAGAGCAGCAGTGACGGGAGCTAATAATTTTGCCCAATCCATAATAGTCCTTTTCCTAAAACGCCCAGAGTTAAGCAAAGCCATTTTTAATGCTTGTTTATGGCCGGGAAGTCCGATTTCCGGAGCTTTCAGGTTTTCCAGTTTCTCGATTAAATCATCATGTTTCATCAACTTTGCCTCCTTCTACTACTGAAAATGCAGAAGGCCGAAAAAGGTTGCATTATTTGACCGAAAAAGTCTTGCGACTTTTTGGGGCCCCCTGAGTAAATTTGACTTTGATTTGATGGTGTCCCCAGAAAATCGCAAGATTTTCGTGGGGTGATTTAGTCTGCTTCTCTCAATTTCTCCACTGCTCGGTACAGCAAGGACTTTATCGTCCCTTCTTTTTTCCCCAGGATTTCGGCGATTTCTTTAATCTGTTTCTTTTCAAAGAATCTGAGAGTAATGACCTCCTGGTATTTAGCAGGAAGCTGAACGATTTTTCCCTGAATTTCCAGAAAATCCTGATATTGTTTTAATTTTTCCTGCGCTTCTATTAGTTCGCTTTCGGGGTCATAAGGTGAAATGGGTTCAAAACCCTGTTCCTGTAATTCTTCCAGTGATACGGATTTTTTGTATTCAGCTTTTCTAAAAAACTGGTTAATCTCATTGGTGGCGATTTTATACAGCCACGAGGAAAAAGAGATATTGCGCCATTGAAATTGCCAGAGCTTCCTCAACGCCTTCAAAAATGTCTCTGAAGTAATATCCTGGGCAGTTTCCAGATTGGCAGTCCGCCTCAGAGCATAGCCAAAGATTTTGGGATAATACTGGTCGTAAAGCTCAGCAAAAGCATCGGGGGCTTTTTGTGCTTGTCTGACGAGCTCCCTTTCTTCGCTTAAATCCATATTAGCCAGTAGAAAAAATAAACATATCCCATCAATATAATGCACTAGTGATAATTTAGTTTCATCAAAATCTTAGTTCATACTGCATCACCCCCTGTCGCACTGTCAAGTGCTTTTTCGTTCTTTCTAGATTTCCGTCGGATTGGTAAAAAGTCGGTAAATTGGGTGATAGGGGCTGAGCCTCGGGGCAGGCCCTGCTCGCCTTGTGGTCTATTTCGATCCAGTATAGAGAACAGCCAATACCTTCGTTACACTGGTGCCGACACACCTAACGAGGTGAGGTTGATTAGAGTCATAGTAGACGGCATCTCCAGGCTTGAGAAAGTCGACGCGATCCCCAACTTGCACTTTCATTTCACCTTCCAAGACATAAAGAAACTCCTGCCCGGCGTGGGTGGAGAACTCTTCTGTGGCTGTTGGCACCAGTGTCACAATAAAAGGCTCCATCAATCGGTCAGCCTTTTCCGGGGCCAGGCACTCGTAAAAGTAGCCATACTCCATACTCTTCGTCTCTCCATAGCGAGATATTGGCCGTCGTTCATCCTTGCGCACCACGGTCATGAGCTTGTCAATTCCTGGGGAGATGAAGTAGCCCATCTTCATATCAAGTGCTCTGCCTAGTCTAACCAACTGCCCTAATGCAGGAATCGTTTCGCTTGATTCTATACGTTCCAGAGTAGCTGTATCGATCCCTGTTCGGCTACTGAGGTCCCTAACGGTTAGCCCTCGCTTTTCTCGAACCCTTCGAATCCGATCGCCTAGAGTTTCTTTTCCCTCCTCCATCTCTTTCATACGGGCGAGGTTAGCCAGGTCGGTGAGGAAATCATCGTGCTTCGCCGCCTTACCCTTAGCCGGACTCAATCTGGCAGAAGTCTTGCGCTTTGCCTTCTCCTTTTTCATGGTACCCTTCTTTCTAGATTGCCCTTCCCGACACGCCGATGTTACGAGCAATCACGATGCGTAGTATTTCTGACGTTCCTTCGCCGATCTCCAGAATCCTCTGGTCTCGATATAATCTCTCGACATCATAATCCTTCATCAGCCCGTACCCTCCGTGAAGTTGTACTGCGTGATGGACACAGCGGCGCATAACCTCAGAACAGAACAATTTTGCCATGGCCGCCTCTTTGGTAATGGGACGGCCGTTTTCTCGTAGCCAGCAGACCTTGTAGAGTAGATTCCTGGCCAGTTCTATCTCCAACGCCATATCGGCTAGTTTGAAAGCGTTGACTTGAAAGGAACTGATAGGCCGTCCGAATTGGATGCGTGAATTGGCGTATTGTAACGCCAACTCGAAGGCCGCCTGAGACCCACCCAATCCCATAGCAGCGATGCTGAGACGTCCGCCATCCAGCGTCGCAAGCATTTGATGAAAGCCGTCCCCCCTTTTCCCCAAAAGGTTTTCCTTCGGCACAATACAATCATCGAAAAAAAGTTCACCCGTGTTGGATGCTCGCCACATCATCTTGTCTTTCATTTCCTTAGCTGTCAACCCAAGTGTGTCGCTGGGAACGATAAGGCAACTAATCTCTGGTTTGCCATCCTCATGCTTACCAGTGACAGCCTGGACAATAATAACACCGGTTAACGGGCAAGCCGAGTTGGTGATAAAAATCTTATGCCCATTGATGGCCCAGTATTCCCCCTTAGGTGTTGCAGTGGTTCGAGAGCTTCCAGCGTCGGAGCCAGCATCAGGCTCCGTCAGACCAAACGCAGCCAGACGCTCTCCCGAACAAAGCTTGGGAAGCCATTCTTGCTTTTGCTTTTCGTTACCGAAATAATAGATAGGGCCGATTCCTAGAGAGTTTCCGGCAGCAATAGTAGCGGCCTGGGAAGCATCCACCCTGGCCAGCTCTTCAACCGCGATTGCATACGAGATGTAGCCCATATTGGATCCGCCATATTTCTCTGGAACAAAGCAACCCAGCAGCCCTAAGTCTGCCATTTTGCGCGTTAACTCGGCAGAAAATTCCTCCTTTTCGTCTAGCTCCCGGGCGACCGGGGCAATCTGCCTTTCAGCGAAAGCCCGAATTGCCTGGCGCGTTAGATTCTGCTCCTCGCTCAAATCAAAGTCCATTAGGGCTCCCTTCCAGGGATACTCTCTGTTTAGTGTGCATAAGAAGTGGCACCTAAGAATTCACCCCTTTATGCGGGAGCGACTCGAAGTAGTAATGTATCTACCAAGTTTGATTGCTCTCAATTTCCCGGTCCTTCTCGCTTCCCGTAAAAGTAGATTAAGATTCTAGCATCCCTTCCTGAGTAAGCTTCTCATAATAATCCAGACATTGGGGATTGGAGAGGGCATCCCGATTCACGACAGGTCTGCCATGGATAATGTTTGTGACAGCGCTTTCGACCTTCTTCATGTTTGTGGTGTAAGGAATATCCGGTACCTCGATGATTCTCGCCGGGACGTGTCTTGGGGAGGCTTTCTCACGGAGATTCTTCTTGATTTTGTTCTCTAGATCTTCCGTCAGATGATATCCTTCAGCCAATTCGACAAAAAGGAGGACACGTTGGTCTCCCCCCCAGCTCTGCCCTATCGCCAAGCTATCAACAATCTCCGGCAGCCCTTCCATTACGTTATATATTTCGGCTGTACCTATGCGAACGCCGGACGGTTTCAGCACTGAGTCGGAGCGACCATAGAAAGTGGCTCCTCCGGTATCGCTATGAAATACGATGTAATCCCCATGGCGCCACACACCAGGGTAAACACCAAAATAAGCGTCCCTGTATCTCTTACCATCGGGATCATTCCAGAAATAGAGAGGCATAGGCGGGGCAGCCGCTTCACAGACGAGCTCGCCCTGTTGGTCAAATACCGGACGACCTTTTTCATCATACGCCTTCACCTTCATCCCCAGACCTGGTCCCTGCAATTCACCAGCATATACGGGCTGAATCGGACTTCCAGTGAAAAAGCAGCCATTGATGTCTGTGCCACCTGAACTGGAATTAAAATGCAGATCCCCCTTTATTTCCTCGTACACGTACTCAAACCCTTCTGCCGAGAGGACCGAACCAGTTTGCCATATCTCTTTTAATGATGACAAATCGTAATCATTAGCCGGCTTAATGTGTTCGTTCCTGAGATAGTTGATGTAGCTGGCACTGCAACCAAACATAGTCACTTTCTCATCCTGAATCAGTTTCCACATAGCGCCCGGCCCAGGATAGGTGGGATTACCATCATACAGAATAATGGTGTTACCTGTCGCCAAAGAAGTTAGCATCCAATTCCACATCATCCAGCTACAAGTCGTGATAAAGAAATGAACGTCATCTCGCTTCAAATCTGTGTGGATTATTAACTCCTTCAGTTGATTAACCAGAATTCCAGCCGCTCCTTGAACCATGCACTTCGGCTTGCCAGTCGTCCCTGACGAAAACATGATAAACACAGGATGGTCTGCAGGCAGCTGTTCAAATTGAATTTTGGGCGTCCCTCCCGATAAGAAATCGTCATAATATACAGAGTTAGGAATATGACCAATATCGGGCCTTTCTTCCCTGTAGCGAGTCACTACCACTCTCTCAATAGAGGGTATCCTTTCTGCGATTTCAGCAGCGTTGGAAAGGGTATCAAAAGCTTTCCCTTTGTAGAAATAGCCATCAACGGTAAACAAGAGTTTCGGTTCGATTTGACCAAAGCGATCAATGGCTGCCCCGGAACCGATATCCGTGGCACACGAAGCCCAGACAGCACCAATACTTGTGCTGGCAAGCATAGCCACAGCCGTCTCCACCATATTAGGCATGTAGGCAGCTACCCGGTCTCCCGGCTTCAGTCCTATTCCTCGAAGAGATTCCGCCAGCCGTCCTACAGAGTTATACAGTTCAGCGTAACTCATCCTCGCTGACTTCTGAGTTTCTCCTTTGAATATGAAGGCTGTATTGTTATCCCTGTATCTCAATAGATTTTCGGCGAAATTTAACCTCGCTCCAGCAAACCATTTTGCACCGGGCATCTTGGTCACATCGTCAACCACTACTTCATAACCTTTGGAAGCCTTCACCTCGACAAAATCCCACACAGAAGCCCAAAAATCCGGTATCTTGTCTACGGACCAGTCATAAAGCTCCTTATAGGAATGGAAGTTCTGTTTATATCGTTTATTAACGAAGTCTATGAACTTTGTTATATTGGCATTCCTCTTTCTTTCCTCCGTTGGTTCCCAGAGTAAGTTACTCATGACATCTCAC
Source organism: uncultured Dehalococcoidales bacterium (assembly GCA_964586515.1). Taxonomy (GTDB): domain Bacteria; phylum Chloroflexota; class Dehalococcoidia; order GIF9; family AB-539-J10; genus RBG-13-51-36. Next base: position 470,426 of record CAZPGJ010000001.1, on the reverse strand, counting down.
CTCTATTCCATTGCTATTTTTGCTGATGAGCTCGCCACCGATTACTGGCTTGGGACCCGGCATCCGCATCATTGGCAACAGGAACCCAGTATATATCAAGAATTGTGTTGGTTGGGTCTCCGGTGCGGAAGCAAGCCTGCACTTTCATGCCTATTTCAGGTGTTCCGTATTGCAGATAGCCCTTGAATATAGTGCACACGCCGGGTAACTCAACGTCAACCTGGAAATAGGGGGTAGTGAGCTCTATGCCAGCGCCAGCGTATTCCACACGCGCGTAAGTATGTACCGTGCCAATAACTGGCTGGGGCAGTTCTTCCCAGATCATGGGCTGGTTGCAGTCGGGGCAATCAGCCCGCGGCGGAAGCCACAGCCTGTGCTCTCCACATTCAGGATTAGCGCATCTGGTAGCCAGCAGTTTACCCTTCGTCAGACCTTCGAAGAACGGGGAAAGTTTCCCATAAGTATGCCTGTGGGCCAGACTCCTCGGCCACTCTATGACCAGGGCCGGTTCTGATTGAAGAACCTTTGCGGGTTTGCCAGTATACTGGGTTACCTTGCCTTTTGATGCCATAGTTTTCCTCCTTTAAAAAGCCTTCCTGAGAATGCCTACCGTTACATGCGACCCGACACCAGCGTGAGATACCCACAGTGCCTGTTTAGCATTAGGTACCTGGAGGCTCTTCCAATCTTCGGGCTTCTTCTTGCCAAAAGACTTCCAAATCTCGGGGTCGCCATGGAACTTATCATACTTGCCCTGTAGTTGCCAGAGGCACTCGACTCCTTGAAAGATGCCAGTTGCCCCGACAGCATGCATGGTGCCTATCAACCCTCCTGACAGATTGGATGGACATTTACCATCGAAATAGGCATCTCCCGATTCAATGTAATCAGGTTCCTTTCCATAGGGACGGAGTCCGATGTCTCCATAAGTTTGAATATCACTTATGGTAAACGCATCATGCAGCTCCACCAGGTCAAGCTCTTCAAGAGGATTAGTGATGCCAGCCATTCGGTAAGCGAAATAAGCGGCAAATCGTGCTGCAGCGAAGCTTTCAAATCCCGGCCACCGTTGCCCCTCTTTTTTGCGCAGACCTTTATACATATCGGGGGTCTCGTGTGGCAGTAACGGGATCTCCATATCTCTGCGGTCCGCTACCCTCAAGGTATGGCTCCCACCGGCTATGAAAAGCTCACAAGGCTTATCGCTCAACTTATAGGCAGTTTTTTCATCGCAAAGTAGCATACAGGCGGCACCATCTGTCATGGCACAGCATTCCAGGAAACGTAACGGGTAGGTTGACATTGGGCTGTTGAGGACATCCTGAATTGTGTATTTGCCTGGTTGCTGGGAATATGGCGAGTAATAAGCGTAGAGGTGATTTTTGACTGCCACCTTGGCTCTAGTCTCCTCTGAGAGATTGTAGGCCCAGGCGAAACGGACGGCCATAGGGGCATAGTAGGCAGCATAAATGCGGGAAAGCCTGGTCTCAAAGTCTTTACAGGCTGCGTTAGCAATGTAGTAATTGCCTGTTCGTGTATCTACTTCAGACATGCGCTCCCAGCCTACTGCTAATGCCACATCGGCATATCCACTGGCTATCGCCATGGCGGCTGTCAGCACTGTGGAGCCACCGGTAGCCCCGCCAGTCTTGACACCTATATCGTACATCGGGTCCAGACCGAGGTAGTCAGTGACCTTGGCTTCGCACAGGAGCTGGTCTTGAAAGTGGTCAGCAAATTCACCACAGGCGAGGAAGTTGACTAATCCCTTAATTTCTACCGGAGAGAGCTTTAAATCGTTATTCTCCAACATCTGCCGGAATGCCACCATCACCTGCTCTTCGAGCTTCATTTCCGGGCAGAATTTCTTGTAATTTGTTAGCCCCCCGGCCACGGCAAATACCTTTCTGTTCCATTTGGGAATGCGCAAATTGCCTTCCTTCAAAGTAATCATTTGGATGACTCCTTTCTCTGTCTACTAATAACAGCAGTGTTCTTGTCTACCGTAACCGTCCTCAAAATAGCATCGGTCTGTTTCTTCACATATGTCTTGAAGGTCCAGTGTTTTCTCAGGTGCCAACGCCTGAGGGCCCAGGCATGCCCAAGAACGACTATGTCATGGGCAATCAGCTTGGGATCATCAATATTAAACTCACCCTCTTCGACGCCTCTTGTCAGCAACTTCTCAAATACAGTTAATATACGCGCTTCGGAGTCAAAAATGATTTGCCGAGCATTGTCTGGCAGGTTTTTCGTTTCCTGATATGCAAATAGAGTAATATCCTGATTGTCATCATGCCATTCATAAAACTTTCTCATAAGCTTTGCAAGAGCTATGGTCGGGCTGGCGGTTGCTAACTCATTGGCCCAATCTTCCATGGAACCCGCCTGTTGTGAAGTAGCACTATTGATAATCGAATAGAGGATTTCCTCTTTCGAACCAAAATAGTGATACAGCGTACCGGCACTCATCTCGCAGGCTTTGGCCAACTCCCGCATATTGGTCCGGTCATACCCTTTCTTAGTGAACACCTTTGTAGAACAGTGGACTATATGGTTTCTCCGCTCTTTGACCAGAGCCTCGTCACTGCTAAAAGTGCGTATTGTGAACTCTTCAGACAATTTTCGCCCGGCTGATTGAACGAACATTCAGTCTACGAGTGTTGCTCAACTATATCATCAGATAGACGTTTTGTCAACAACGTGTCCTGGCTGACCACATAGGCAACACTGGGCAGCATATTCCAGCGAGTTCGCCTTCAATTTACTCTATGGGGACAAGATAGCTCAGGATTGGTGTGGACGGTTGAAATCATACTCAATAGACCAAAAAGTTCAGCTTATGCATTTCATCGTAGTGTGTATCTGAGTGACATTTCAAGCCGATTGTTACCCAACAAGTTACTATCCCATTTTTCATCGCTTAAGCCGTTTTGCCCACTGCTTGCGGAACTTGTTGACCTTGGGGGAAACTACCGTATGGCAGTATGCTTGTTCTGGATGTCGTGCAAAGTAATCCCGGTGGTAGTCTTCCGCAGGATAGAACTTGTCCAGCGGAAGAATCTGGGTAACAATCGGCTTCCTCCACAAACGAGCTTTATCAAGTTCTCCGATGAGCTGCTCGGTAACGGTTTTTTGCTCTTCGCTTTGGTAGAAAATAGCTGAACGGTACTGGGTGCCAACATCGGCACCCTGCCGGTTCAGTGTTGTTGGGTCATGGACAGAAAAGAAGATCTCCAGAATCTCCCGATACGAGATCTTGGATGGGTCAAAACTTACCTGGACCGCCTCGGCATGGCCAGTCTCATCGCTGCAGACCTGCTGGTAGGTTGGATTGACCGTTGTGCCGCCTATGTAGCCGGAAACCACATTCTCAACCCCATCGACCTCCCTAAAGATCGCTTCAATGCACCAAAAACAGCCGCCAGCAAGAGTTGCAACTTCTGATATGGCACGCTGGGTCATAATCTACTGTCTGGTTCGAATTTCAGCGCAACGCCGTCTATGCAATAGCGTTTGCCAGTGGGTGGTGGACCATCATCGAAAACGTGACCCAGATGGGAGCCACACCGAGCACAAATGACTTCAGTCCGCACCCTTTCAAGACTCCTGTCAGGCTGCTCTACCACGTTCAGCCGTGAGATTGGTTCATAATAACTCGGCCAACCCGTCCCTGAATTGAACTTGGTAGCGCTGCGAAAAAGGTCAGTGTCACAACGCACACACTTGAAGATACCCGGTTCGTGGATTTGACTAAACGTGCAGGTACCTGGAACTTCAGTTCCCTTTTTGGTGGTGATTTCATACTGCTGCTCAGTCAGCAATTCTTTCCATTCTGCGTCCGTTTTCTCTACTCTCTCTACCGTTACCACCCTGTTTTCTTTAGCATCATAAATCTGTACTGTTGTCATGCCTCCGACCCTCCTGATTCTCTAACCATAGTATAGCACCTTGCATGTTAGCTAAGGCATTGCGAAGACTTCAACGAATCAATTGGCGCTTGTGCTTCCGCACAAGTTGAACGAAAGTCAAAAATGCTGGGGAACAACACAGCTTTTGTTGGATGCTTAACAGGTTGGACTATTTCTCATCCTCACTTAACTTTAATTCCGCACTACAACTCACCTGCCTTTGCCATGGTATCCATCCGTGATAAGACTTCGACAAAATTCAGCTTAGAGGTGGTGGGGTCTTCGCCGCGGAACTCGCGCCATAGCCGTTCCACGTTGGCCAGCATGCGCTCGCGGTTAAGCCACTGCTTAAATTGCCCCAAGTCGATGTCTTTGGCAGCTTCATCAACGGTCATGCCTTCGTTGAACCGTTTCTTGGCCTCGCGTTGGACAAAGACAAGATAATCGCGACACAGATTCAGCCCTTCCACTTCACACACAGGCCCATGGCCAGGGACATAAGTATGAGCACCCAGATTCGCCAGGGCATCCAGGTTCCTGAGCCAGCCAGCAAAGGACCCTTCCATACCCAGTGGAGTGGAATACAAAAAAATGAAGTCACCAGCAAAAATGATACCCTCCTCGGGTAGATACACAATTATGTCGCCTGCAGTATGGCCAGGCCCAAAGTACAGCAGCCGGACTTCCCGCCCATCCATATGCAGTGTAAGTTGCTTGTCAAAGGTGATATCAGCTGGTGTAACGGCGATTCCCCGGAAATCGAATTCAGGGAAGACGGTATTCAGCAGGCCAGGGTCCATTATGCCTGCCTCTATTGCCTCATGGCGACAGTAGTTATGCGAGATTATAGTAGCCCCCGCAAACACATGGTTTCCCCAAATATGGTCTCCATGGTGATGAGTGTTGATTAAATAGCGAATTGGCTTATCAGTGATCTTCCTAATCTCGTCCTTGAATTTCTGGGTCAGGCTAACCGTAGCCAGCGAGTCCACGACCACCACATAATCACTGCCCACAATGAATCCAGCATTGCTCCAATACCAGGTAGCCTTGGCCTGGATATAGGCATAGATATTGGGAGCCAACTGCTTGACCCCCGGTTCCCAGGTCGGAACTGTGTGTTCTTTATTCATAGTAGCGTCCTCCCTTTCTAACCCTGCTTAAATTCAATCACCCAGGATGCTCGCCAGCGTACAAAACACCCTTTAGACAGAAATATCAACGGGTAAACATGCGCTTCGGCGGCTTCTCGCCAACGCGGTTCCTGAGTATGCCGATCCCTTCAATCTCCAGCTCGATGACATCGCCTGGCTGAATCCAACGGTTGAGTTCCATACCGCAACCACCCTCCACCGTACCCGAGCCCAAGAAATCACCGGGATATAGCGTCTCCTCCATGGAGGCAAACTCAATAATCTGAGGCCAGGTCCAGTAAGCCGTGCCGCTGTTATTATCCGACCATAACTCCCCGTTGACACGGGCCATCATCCGCAGGTTCATAGGGTCCAATTCATCAGGGGTCACCAGGCAAGGCCCCATAACACTACAGGTGTCCTTGCCCTTAGCCGGACCAAGACCGCCTGCCAGCATCTCCTTTAACTGGATATCGCGGGCACTGATGTCATTGAAGATAGTATAGCCAGCAATGTACTCCTCTGCTCGTTCCCTTGATATATTTTTGCCTTCTTTGCCAATATAGATGCCGTATTCCAGCTCGTAGTCCAGCAAATCGGTGAAGGCAGGCCAGGGAATGACTTCGTCGGGGCCAATGACAGTGTCCGGATTACCCCTATAGCACACCGGTATCTCATACCAGCCTTTGTCAAGTTGCTTCTTCCCGGAAAAGCTGGCGTGCCCCTCGAAGGTGAGATAATCCCGAAGGGAATTCGGCCGCGGCACTGGCGCCTTCAGCTTGACCTCATTCATCTCGTAGATTATCTTTTCACCGTGGGGACCAAGCGAGCCGCCTCTGACCTGGTACTTCATTACATAATCAATGGTCATCTTGGCCTCGGCTTTTCCTTCATTTCCTCTCCAGAAGAAGGCAATCATGTCAGGTGGCAGCATTGCCGCTGCTAGTTCGTAGGCCTGAACATTGCCATGCTTGTCAGCCAGATAGCGCGTATAGCCCATATTGAGATCGATAAGTTTATTCTGGTGCATGGCTCCGATGCGCTGTATCTGGCCAACTGGTGTGGAAACCCCGAAAGTCACTAGCTTCATCTCCTCCACCTTCCCCCTGCAGCCCCCACATACTATCAGCTTCTCATATGGTGCGTCAAGAGTTCACCATCTTGGGCAAACCAATCAAATGTGCCATCTTACTCTCAAGTATACTCTGGACCTCTGCCTGGCTGCCCGGTCGCCCAGGTAGCCAGCGCGCCTGAAACCTTCATAAAGCCAGTCCAGTCCGGTATCCCTCACTGGTAGCTTCCAGTATTCTCCGCGGTTCGGAAGCATTGCCTATGCAGTATATTTCAGGGACTTTGCCTTCCAGGGCTTTGTATAAGCAATCATTCGCCTTGTAGCCAACTGCTATAATGACTGTATCGGCTGGAATGGTTTCCTTCTTACCCTCAGCAGTAGTTACCTGAACACTGCCTTCTTTTATCTCTTCACAGGTCGCGCTGGTCAGCAGGGTCACCTTTTTGCCCCTCAGCCCATCCATGAGCCGGCGTCTCGTCATGGGGAACATGTCACTAGCCATCCGCTTCAATATTTCTATGATGGTCACTGATTTTCCTTGTTCCGTAAGATAGTGCCCCGTCTCACAGCCGACCATCCCCCCACCGATGATAACCACATTCTGCCCGGCCTTGGCTTTGCCCGAGAGCACATCCTGAGCAGTAACCACATTTGATTTATCAATGCCGGGTATGTCAGGCATGGCTGGAGTGCCTCCTGCGGCTATGACAACAGCATCTGGATTCATGTTACTAACGATTTCAGCAGTGGCATCTGTATTGAGCTTGACTTCCACTCCAGCTCTCTCAACCTGATTGACCAGATAGTTTATCCACGGGACGATATCGTCCTTAAACGGAGGTAGAGCAGCTATGTTCAGTTGCCCACCCAGCTTCGCATCCTTTTCAAACAGAGTAACCTTGTGACCCCGTTGTGCCGCCACAATGGCAGCCTGCATGCCGGCCGGACCACCACCAACTACAACCACTTTCTTGGCCTTTCTCACGGGCTTAATCTGGTATGCCCTCTCCCTGCCCAACGCGGGGTTGACAACGCAGGTTACACCCTCTCCACGTTCATCGAAGGCCAGTCGTTCAATACACTCCATACAGCCTATGCACGAATTAACTTCATCAAGCCTTGCTTCAGCCACCTTATTGGGCAGGTCCGGGTCGGCTAAAAGACGCCTGCCTATGGCTATAAGGTCAGCTTTGCCCTCCTCAAGAATCCTCTCACCAAGCTCGAGGTCCAGTCTGCCCACTGCAATCACCGGCACGTTGGTCAGCCTTTTGACGTCTTCAGCCAGAGGTACCAGAAAGCCCGGCGTATCCGAAACCGGAGCCGTGGTTATGTAAGACCCCACCCCATAACCGGATACGTGAAGCGCTTGGGCCCCCGCCTTCACCACCAGCGGTACCATCTGCTTTGTCTCCTCCATGGTAATCCCGTTCTCCACTCCCCACTCCTGGGCATTGAACCTCACCCAAACAGGAAAATCAGGGCCTGCCTCCTTTTTGATAGCCTGAAGTATCTCTACCAAAAATCTTGCCTTGTTCTCAACCGAGCCACCATATTTATCTCTGCGCTGGTTGGTAGCCGAGGACAGAAAGGCAGCCACAATGTACTGGTGAGCACCATGAACTTCCACCCCATCAAAGCCAGCCTCCTTGGCTCGTCTGGCAGCCGAAGCAAACCACCGTACCCTTTCAGCAATTTCTTGCACAGTCAGTTCATGAGGAGGCCCTCCTGTGACGCCCATAACTCTGGCAGGTACTATTAGCGGGGACGGACTCACCTGCACTACCTTCCCATCCCACTTCTCCAAGGTGGCATGCATTATCTGGATAGCTATCCTGGCATTGTATTTATGAGCGGCATCCGTGAGTTTTTTCCATCCGGGGATAAACTTATCATCTCCCAGAGATGCCTGGTAAGATGGAGATCCTTGTAGAGACGTGTTGCATTGCAGGCTGGGAGCGCTTCCTTCGACAATAATCAGTCCCACCCCGCCCCTAGCTCTTGCCTCGTAGTAGTCGAGCATTCTCTGACTAACAGCGCCGCCTGCTTCGGCATAGTTGGTCCCCATCGGCGGCATGACTATGCGATTCTTCAGTTTCATCCGGCCTATGTTCGTTGGCTCAAAAACTTTCTTGAATCGATTTGCAATCATCACTGGCTCCTTCCTTTATTTAAAACCAGTATTCTATTTTTCCCCCAAGTTTACCACAAAACCAGAATCCGCCATCCAAACCTTTGGCCTCAACCCGAGGAAACTTAGGTAGAAGTGCAGGTAGATAGCGATGCTCCCTGTGATGGTAAAGAAATTTTTGATAGTTAAAAATTCCTCGTTTGGGGCTCTCGGTGCAAATGTTATAATCTAGCCGATGCCACAGAAGTTTGCCCATCTTCATGTCCACACTGAATATAGCTTGCTCGATGGCATGTGCCGCATCCCTCAGCTTATTGCCCGGACCAAAGAGTTGGGCATGGACAGCCTGGCTATCACCGACCACGGCGCCATGTATGGTGTCATCGATTTTTATGTGGCGGCTAAGGAAGCAGGTATAAAACCAGTCATTGGCTGCGAAGTCTATGTCGCTGAGACCGACTGCCATAGCCGAGAGCCAGCCCACAAGAATCCCCACCACCTTACCTTACTGGCCAAGAATGGAAAGGGCTATCGCAATTTGCTCCAACTGGTTACTAAAAGCCACCTCGAGGGATTTTACTATAAGCCCAGGGTAGATAAAGAGCTTCTCCAGCTTCATCATGACGGGCTTATTGCCCTTTCGGGGTGCGCTCATGGGGAACTGGCTCGACTTATCCTCGAAGGGCGAACCGACGAGCTTGCCAATGTAGCTTCGTGGTACAAGGAAGTCTTCGGCGATTACTATCTGGAGATTCAGAGGCATCCTATCCCTGAACTGGAGCAAATCAACCAGGAGCTTGTTTCACTATCCACCAAACTCAATATACCGCCGGTAGCCACCTTTGATGTGCATTACGTTGATAGACAGGACGCCCCGGCCCATGAACTTCTTTTGTGTATACAGACCAATACTTCCGTGTACGATGAAAAAAGGCTGAAGCTGGCTGGCGATTTCTTCTACCTGAAAAGCCCTGAAGAGGCAGAACAATTATTTGCCGACTTACCTCAGGCTGTGGAGAATACTCAAGCCATTGCTGATATGTGCCAGCTGGAGCTGGATTTCACCAAGCTGCATCTGCCGCATGTGGAATTGCCTCAGGGCCGGAAAGCCGACGATTTCCTGGCTGAGCTCTGCTGGCAGGGCCTGGAAAAACGCTACCAGGAGCCCGGCTCGGAGGTCAAGGAACGGCTTAGCCACGAGCTTGATGTCATCCAGAAGACAAAGTTTGCCCATTACTTCCTCGTTGTTTGGGATATAATCTCCTTTGCCAGAGAACAGGGCATCTATTTCGGTGTTCGAGGAAGTGCTGCTGCCAGCCTGGCTCTGTACTGTCTGGGCGTCACCGACGTCGACCCGCTGGCATACGGGCTTGTTTTCGAACGGTTCCTTAACGTCGAGCGCCGTGAGCTCCCGGATATTGACCTTGATTTTCAGGACGACCGTCGTGATGAAGTCCTGGCTTACGTTAACCAGAAGTACGGCTCCGACCACGTAGCTCAAATTATCACCTTCGGCACCATGGGAGCCAGAGCCGCGATAAGAGACACAGGGCGGGCTTTAGGCATGCCTTATGCCCAGGTCGACCGGGTGGCCCGCCTCATTCCTCTGGAGCTGACCATAACCCTGGATAGAGCTCTGGAACAGAGCCGGGAGCTTTATGACATTTATCAGCAGGACGCCGCAATACGTAACCTGATTGACTCGGCTAAGAAATTGGAGGGAATGGTCAGGCACGTCAGCACACATGCCGCCGGCGTGGTTATAGCGCATGAGCCTTTAATCGAATATGTGCCACTACAACTGCTGGGAAAGGGTGAGCAGCGCACCGTCATGACCCAGTTCCACATGGGTGACATCGCCCGCCTGGGACTGTTAAAAATGGATTTCCTAGGACTATCCAATTTGACCATTCTGGCCAAGGTTAAAGAAATTATCGCCCAGAATCGTGGAATCTCCCTGGATTTGCAGCACATTCCTCTCGACGATGCTAAGACTTTTGAGTTGCTGGCCTCGGGGGAAACCAAAGGCATCTTCCAACTGGAAAGCGCCGGGATGCGCCGCTATATCAAGGAACTCAAGCCCACTAACTTTAGCGATATCTCAGCTATGGTGGCGCTCTATCGCCCGGGCCCCATGGAACAAATTCCCACTTTTATCAGGGCCAAGCAGGGTGTTGCCCCTATTCATTATCCCCATCCCATTCTCCAGGAGATTTTAAAAGAAACCTACGGAGTTATCGTTTATCAGGAGCAGGTAATATTTATCGCCCAGGCTCTAGCCGGTTATAGCTTGGGCCAGGCTGACATTCTTCGCAAAGCTATGGGTAAGAAGATACCTGCGGTGATGAAGAAGGAAGAGCGCAATTTCATTGCCGGAGCGAAGAAAAATGGCGTACCGCCGGAATTAGCTCAGGAGGTATTTTCCTTGATCGAGCCTTTTGCCGGTTACGCTTTCAATAAAGCCCACAGTGTCAGCTATGGCCTCATTGCTTACTGCACTGCTTATCTGAAGGCAAATTATCCCGTCGAATATATGACATCTTTTCTCAATACTTATTCAGATAATATGGAAAAAGTCCGCTCGGCGATTGCCGAGTGCCGAAGGTTGGGCATCAAAGTGCTCCCGCCGGACATTAATAGGAGCCATGCTAGCTTTGCCATCGAGACCTCACCCTCGGCTCCCTCTCCAGTAAATGGAGAGGGAAGGGGTGAGGCCGCCATCCGCTTTGGACTGGCTGCTATTAAAAATGTCGGCTTTGCCCCGATTGAGCATATCTTGTCTGGCCGGGACTCAGAGGGCGATTTTGAGTCCATAGAAGACTTCTGCTCTCGAACCGACCTTCGTAACATCAATAAGAAAGTATTAGAAAGCTTGATTAAAGTCGGTGTCTTTGATTCCCTGGGCAGCCGTAAGACGCTAATCGAGTCCCTGAATAAAATTATCTCCCTGTCTCAAACGAAACAAAGAGCCAGGGAATCGGGACAGGTTAGCATGTTTGATTTATGGGGTCAAAGCTCCCCCACCCCCCATGTTGGTTACCAGCAAGCCGAGGAAGATGTATCTGCCAAACAAAAGCTTATGTGGGAAAGAGAGCTGTTAGGAGTTTATTTCTCCCAACCCCTAGACTTCCTCGCCAGAGAACCATCCTCGACAGGTACTATTTCCTGCGGCGAAATCAATATGGACATGGTTGATGAAACGGTGACTGTTAGAGGAATGGTGGTCTCAGTACGCCAGGCCCACACCAAAGATAATCGCCCCTTTGTTGTCGCCTCAATTGAGGACCTGGATGCCAGTATCGAAGTCATCGCCTGGCCCCGGCTCTACGAGAGCACCCAGGGGCTATGGCAGGAGGGTAATATTCTCACCATCAAGGGCGTAGTGAAGGTCAGGGATGGGGAAGTGCAATTAAACTGTCAAGAGGCGATGCTCCTTCCTGCGAGGCAAGAGGTGCTAAAGGAACCCCAGCGTCGCCATGTCATGATAGATGTCAACCAGTCGGGCGACGCCGAAAAAGACGTCGAATGCCTTCATAAAATTATGGATGTCCTCAAGAGCTATCCCGGACAGGATAGAATTTCTCTGACAGTTCTCAGCGATGGTGAAATAACCAATCTGGAGATGCCCAACATAACAGTAAATTACTGCCCCGAATTAGCTGGAGAATTGAGCAGGATAGTAGGCGAAAGCAACTTCAGGCTTGAACTGTAGGTCAAGCCTGAGCCACGAAGCAATCCAGAAAAGGAGTTGCCTGGGCTGCGAGGTCGCTGGGAATAGACGTTGCCCCCATTTCCTGCTATATTTGAATCTTATGTTTAACTTAATTCCTTCGGGCAGTGTTACCTCAGCTTCAGGATTCCTGGCTGGGGCGGTGTGTGCTGGGATAAAGAGTAAAGATGAGCCTGATTTAGCCATTCTTTGCTCCGAAGCGCCCTGCACGGCTGCCGGCGTTTTTACTACCAACCAGATTAAATCCGCTCCAGTTATTTTATCCCAGAAGCATATAGCAAAAGGACGGGCGCAGGCTATAGTGGTAAATTCCGGTTGTGCCAATGCCTGCGTAGGCGAGCAAGGACTGGCAGACGCCTTGGAAATGGCAAACCTGACAGCCGCCAAGCTAGACATATCTCCTGAGGAAGTCCTTGTCGCCAGTACCGGTATCATTGGCGTGCCCTTGCCCATGGATAAAATCAGGGCTGGAATTCCTAAGATAAAGCCAACCAGAGGAGGTGGTCACGATTTTTGCCGGGCAATAATGACCACGGATATCAGACCAAAGGAAATGGCCGTCCAGGTAGATTCAAAAGGAACTAAGTTCACCATTGGTGGGGTGGCTAAAGGGATAGGTATGATTCATCCCAACATGGCTACGATGCTTTGTTTTATCACCACCGATGCTGTGGTAAATGCTTATTTCCTGCGCGTAGCATTACAAAAGGCGGTGGACTGCTCTTTCAACATGGTAAGTATTGATGGCGATACCAGCCCCAACGATTGTGCATTTCTATTGGCCAATGGCTTAGTGGGTAACGAACCTATTGACTTTGATAATGGCGGCACCTTTCAAGAAGCCTTAAATGCAGTTTGCACTCATCTGGCTAAGTCCATGGCTCGGGATGGAGAGGGAGCCACAAAACTTATTGAAGTTGTAGTAGAAGAGGCGGAAGACCAGGCTGGGGCCCGCCAGGCGGCTCGAACTATCGCTAGTTCACCGCTGGTGAAAGCAGCCATCCATGGCAACGACCCTAACTGGGGGCGCATCGTTGCTGCCCTGGGGCGAAGCGGAGCCAGGGTGAGAGAAGACAGATTGGATGTCTATTTGAACGATGTTTGTGTTATGAAGCAGGGCTGCCCCGCCTCCTTCAGCAGAGAGGAAATGAAATCGGCTTTGAGCAACAGCGATAATGTACTCATAAGGCTATGCCTGCATTTAGGAGACGGCCAAGCCACTGCCTGGGGCTGTGACCTCTCCGAAGAATATGTTACTATTAACAGCACCTATACAACCTGATTTGAGTTCTGGGAGGTGAGAAGTGAAGCAGAAAAGAATTGTCCAAAACTTTGAGGTTATCTTAGAGTTGGAAGAGGAGGGAGGGTATCATGTTTACTGCCCTCTCTTGAAAGGTTGTCATTCCTATGGAGCTACAAAGGAAGAAGCACTGGAAAGAATCAAAGAGGCAATCGAGCTTTGGCTGGAGAGTGCTAGAGAGTTAGGTATCAAGATACCAGAGAGAAAGGTTATCAGCGTGGAAGTTGGATGAGTAAGCGATTGCCAGCCGTTACACCAAGGGATGTGATTAGAGCTTTGGAAAAGGCTGGCTGGAGGGTTCATCGTCAGAAGGGGAGTCATGTTTCTATGCACAAAGAAGGTGTTCCCAATCTTGTGGTTGTACCTTTACACACGAAGGATTTGCCAAAGGGGACTCTCCACGGCATACTTGAGGATGCTGGGCTTACTGTTGAACAGTTCTTAAACTTGCTTTAAGAAGGAGCAGAGATGGAGCAGGCCAAAGTTCCTCTTTAATATACTTTTTGCATCACCACGTTTATGGAAAGAAAAAAAACCAGCAATGCCGCAAAGGGAAATGTAGCGATGACGGACATTAGAGGAGACTCTAAGCAGCACATGAGACAAATTCCCTTCTTTACCTCCAATTCAATACCTCCATTGCACACAGTGGTCATCTCCCGCAAGCAAAACTTTGAGAACCTTTTTGAAGGTTTCACTAAGCTCTGGGCAATCTCTTACGTCGTTTCCCCGGATCTGCTCCTGGAATTTTTCGACAGGCGCGGCTATACAGAAGTTGAGGTGCTTGTGGGAGAAAATCTCTCTAAACAATACCAGCAGGATCTAGAACGAAAGGGCATTGAAGTTACTGAACGACTGTTGGAAAGGGTGGAGGATGGTATACTACGTATCTTCATCCCTAAAGAACGAATCATCCACACCAAATTATATATCTTGGAAGGGCACAGTTCTGATCGGGTCATTGTGAGTAGTGCCAACTTCACTGAGACAGCACGCCAAGCCAGTCGCCAAATCAATTACGCTTGGTATGCAGACCTCCCGGTGGATGATCCTTTGCTTCTTAAAGTGCGCCAGGATTACCAATCACACCTCAAGGACTGTTTTCTTTTTATGGGCGATCTGAGAGAGCTCTTAGACAAACATAAAGATTTAGATAGAGTACAGGTCATCGAGGCATGGCTTAAGGGAACTTCTGTCGACGAAGAGAATCTGGAAGCAAAGAGGACCCTCCAGGAAATTTCCCTAAAGGCACTGCAATCCTCTAATCTGAGAGAGGAATCGCTCATTGCAGTACAATTGCCCAAAGCGCCAGCAGCTAAAAGACAAATAGACAAATTTCTGGAACCACTGCAACCTTTGATGACACACAATGAACTGCGCTTGAATAACTTCGTTTTTATCCGCTACGTAGAAGAGAATCATGGGTTTCCACTCATGCGTGTAGATTTAGAGCAGGAGGAGATACGGTTGGGTATTAATGGCTCAGTGCTCTCGCTTAGTGAAGCCATGCCCGAGCCTGCTTTGGTGGATCAAGGACTCCAGCATATTGAGGACTATCTGGACACAGTAGACTTCGGGCAATCACCTGACCCTAAGTTTGCCAAGACAAGCATGTTTGAAGCCTTGCTATATATGTTTTTTGCTCCCTTCGCGAACGAATACATGAAAAACAAGAGAACCAAATACGGTATAATTGACCAGCGAGGGCCAAGGTTCCTTTATATTTACGGCCCCTCCCAGAACGGTAAATCTACCTTCTTACGCTTTGCTCTCAAGCTTCTTACAGGACACATGATACAACCGTTCTCTGGAAAGGATTTTATCAGGGAGCGGATCTTTGCGGCGACTGACCTTGGCACTGTATTTCCATTGGTATTTGATGATGTATCTCAGGGCGTGATTTTTCAGAACGTAATTAAATCTTACTGGGAAGTTTGGTGGAAACAAGATTATGTGTCGCCTCAAATTATCATAACTTCCAACAGTTCGCGGCTCCAAGAGTGGGCTAAGTCGCGGGTGAAACGCGTAGATTTTGATGTGCAATTTGCTCCAAATGAGCACAGTAAACAGAAGCTAGCAAAACTCTTCTCAGAAGAGAACCTTATCTTCAGGTGGTTTTCCCATCTTTATTTGAAACTCCTGAAGAACTCTGAATTGGTTAGTGATGATGAGCTTCAGTTGGCGCGTGTTGCCATGAAGGAACTTTATGAACATGCACAGCGCCCTTTGCCAGAATTCTTTCCCCAAGAACCGATAGAGAGGCTCTACGACCCGGGCCGCCGCGCTTGGTACGACATTTTGCATCAGCTCCGGGGAAAGGCAAAGACCATTCCAGAAAAGGGTCGCATGCTGATAGAATTCTCCAAGGATATGCAACCTAGGGAAATTGGCGAATATCAGGCTTACCTTCCCCAAACGGTCAAATCCCAGCGACGGGGCAATACCTTGATCATTGAAACCCCAAATGAATTCAAGGAATGGCTGGAAGGACAGTCACTACAACGGCGCTCATGGCTTACTCGGCTGTTCAGAAGGTAGAGGGGTGATAGACACGGCTTGCTTTAGTGTAGGCGTTAGATAGGAAGCTACAAAAAAGATCAGAAGAAGCATGAAACCGATAGTAATCAAGATTGGCGGCAGCACCCTGGGCAACCACGATACCACCTTAGAAGACCTGGTCGAGCTTCAGAAACAGGGTAAGTCCCTGGTAGTGGTTCATGGCGGCGCCAAGGTGACCTCCGAGTGGCTGGCCCGTTTGGGCATTCCTACCAGCTTTGTAAACGGCTTGAGGGTCACCGATGCCGAAACTTTGAAGGTGGTGGCTGCGGCGTTGGGTGGCCTGGTCAATAAGGAATTGGTAGTGGCTATCCAGGCTCTGGGAGGAAAGGCGGTCAGCTTAAGTGGCTGTGACGGCAACTTGCTCCGGGCGAGTATCAAGAGCCCTGAGCTGGGCTACGTTGGCGAAATTGTCGCCGTTGACACCACTCCCTTGAAACTATTGCTGGATGCCGGCTATATGCCGGTGGTCGCGCCCGTAAGTTACGGCTCCGTTGAAGGCAAGGTTATGCTGCTTAACGTTAACGGGGATACTGCGGCCGGGGAAATTGCCGCGGCACTAGCTGCAGAAAAACTCGTATTCCTGACCGACGTTGACGGTATTCACGATGGGGCGGGGAAGGCAATCCCTAGACTCAACCTGGCTGAGGCCAGGGATATGCTCGTCTCCGGAGTAGCTTCAGGGGGCATGATTCCTAAAATAGAAGCCAGCCTCAGAGCTCTGACTACAGCGCAGGTCGTGCGCATCATAGATGGTAAAATTCCCCATGCTTTACTCCATGACATCGCTGGACAGGCTCGGCAAACTAAATCAAGAGGTACAACAATTGTCTCAGAATAACTGGCCAGAGCTAGAACAGAAGTTATTTCTCAGAACGACCACCAGGGTCCCCGTGACTCTGGTTCGCGGTCAAGGGGCTTGGGCCTGGGATGACCAGGGCCGAGAATACCTTGACTTTGTCGGCGGCTGGGCAGTAAACAGCCTGGGGCATTGTCCTCCAGTGGTAGTCGAGGCTCTGGGAAAGCAAGCTAAAACCCTGATCCAGGCATCCAACCAGTTTTATACCATCCCGCAGATAGAGCTGGCACAGCTTCTAATTGAGCATAGCTGTCTGGACAGAGTCTTCTTCTGCAACAGCGGTGCTGAAGCTAACGAAGGAGCAGTGAAATTAGCTCGCAGATATGGAAAGCTTCGACTTAACGGCGCCTATGAGGTCATTACTACCTATAGTTCTTTTCATGGGCGGACTCTGGCTATGACTGCCGCCACAGGACAAAGTAAGTTTCAGGAGCCTTACATTCCTCTGCCTGACGGCTTTGTCAATGTTGAATATAACAATGTCGAGGCGGTCAAGCGGGCAACCACTAAGCAAACATGTGCTGTAATACTGGAGCCAGTCCAGGGAGAAGGCGGGGTGAACATACCTGACGATGACTATCTCAAGAAGGTGCAAAGCTGGTGCCGGGAAAAGGGAGTCCTTTTTATTCTGGATGAAGTCCAGACGGGCATCGGTCGGACAGGAACCCTCTTCGCCTATGAACAGTATGGGGTCGAGCCCGACATAATGACCCTGGCCAAGGGACTGGGCAGCGGCGTGCCCATCGGCGCTTTCTTAGCCAAAGAAAATGTCTCCGTTTTTTCTCCAGGCGAGCACGGCTCTACCTTTGGTGGCAACCCGCTGGTCTGTGCCGCCGCTCATGCCACCTTGAAATACATCATTGACCACAACATACCGGCACAGGTTAAACGCGTCGGAAATTATTTCCTGACCAGGCTGGAAAGCCTCAGGCAGCAGTTTGATTTTATCACCGAGGTGAGGGGGCGCGGACTCCTCATAGCTTTAGAATTTAACCAGGAAATTGCCGAGAAGTTGGTACTGGCTTGTATTGATAGAGGCTTACTGGTCAACAAAGTGAAACCGAATGCCCTGCGCTTTATGCCGCCCCTTATCATCACCGAAAAGGAGGTGGACAAGGCAGTAGTCATTTTGAAGGATGCGCTGGGAGAAATACAAAATCCTAAGCACTAAATACGAAATGCTAAACAATACCAAAATCCAAAATCCCAATGAACAAAACACAAAGACTTGGACCAATGTCCTTGCTAGAAGCCCTCTCTTCCTGTCATTGCAAGGAGCGTAGCGACGAAGCAATCTTGAAGGTTTTGAATTTAGGACATTTGAAATTTGAATTTGTTTAGGATTTAGATATTATGATTTGGGATTTAATGAAGCAGGAGGTTATGAAATGTCAGGAAAGGTAGTATTGGCCTACAGCGGCGGCCTGGATACATCCGTGGCCATAAAATGGCTCGAGGAAAAATATAACTCGAAGGTCATCACCCTCACCGTGGATATAGGCAACGTCCCCGACCTCGAGGCTATCAGACAAAAAGCACTCAAAGTCGGAGCCGTCAAAGCGCTGGTAGTCGACGCCAAAGAGACCTTTATTAAGTCGTATGTTTTCCCCGCCCTCCAGGCCGATGTCGTTTATGAAGGGCAGTATCCTTTAGCCACAGCCCTGGGGCGTCCTCTTATCGCCCGACTCCTGGTGGAAGCAGCCAGGAAAGAAAGGGCGAAAGCGGTCGCTCACGGCTGCACCGGCAAGGGCAATGACCAGGTCAGGATTGATGTCAGCGTGGCCGCTCTCGCCCCCGAACTAAAGGTAATAGCCCCGGCCCGGGAATGGAAGATGACCCGCGAGCAAACGATTGAATATGCCCGGGTCCACAAGATTCCTGTCCCCATCACCAAAGCCAACCCCTATTCCATTGACGAGAACCTGTGGGGCCGGAGCATTGAATGTGGCGTGCTGGAAGACACCTGGAACGAACCACCCGAGGATGTCTTCCTGTGGACAAAGTCGCCCGAAAAAACACCGGCCCGGCCTGCTTATCTGGAGATTGGCTTTGAGAAGGGGATACCGGTAAGCCTGGATGGACGAAAGCTAGGGCCTGTTGCCCTTGTCCAGAAGGTCCATAGCCTGGCTGGGAAACATGGCGTAGGCCGGATTGACCACGTGGAAAATAGGCTGGTGGGCATAAAATCGAGGGAGATTTATGAGGCGCCGGCTGCCGTGGTCCTGCTGAAGGCCCATCAGGCCCTGGAAGGCCTGGTGCTGACCAAGGAGCAGCTCCGCTTCAAGGCCGGGGTCGCCGCGGAGTATGCCGACCTCATCTACAATGGGCTGTGGTTCACAGGCATGCGCCGGGACTTAGCCGCCTATGTGAAAAGCACACAAAGGTACGTCACCGGCACCATAAGGGTAAAGCTCTTCAAAGGTAACTGTCAGATAGTGGGTAGAAAGTCGCCCTACTCTCTTTACGACTACAGCCTGGCTACTTACGATAAGGGCGATGCCTTCGACCAGAGTGCCTCCCCCGGCTTCATCCATATCTGGGGCTTACCCGCGAGGACCCAGGCCAGGGTGCAGCCCGAACCACCCGAAAAACGATAATTCACTCTTTGTCATTCTGAGGGAGCGGAGTGACCGAAGAATCTGGGAATTTGCTTGCGGTCATTTCCTAGGAGCTTAACACGTGATCCGCAGTAAGCCTGACCGGCATGGCGTCCTCGGAATTATGTGGTCAAGAGACATAATATTGCGGCGGAATCAGTTCAAAAAGAAACAGCCTCCCTTCACAAGAGAGACTGTCGGGCCAGGGCTGCTCACCCTGGCGCTGTTGATTATATGGTAGTAAAACAATTAAGGTTTGGCAAGTGGCCGCAGTGGTCGGAAAGGTAGTAAGGCCAGGGCTAATAAGCCAACGGCAAAGCAGCGGAGTGAAATAGATAAGAAAGCTGCTGGGGCAGGGTGGGGAATTAGTCAATCGGGGTGAGGCGTTATAGCAATGATGGTGATAATGGGTATTCGCTTTCCGTCTTTGCTTATTTCATCCGGCCCGTAATGCCAAAACACTCTATAAGCCCCCGGCGTATTCTGTTGAACATAGGCCTCAAAAACCTTAATGCCATAACGCCTGGTTAGTGATTGATACTCGTGGGTTTGTAAGGATTTTGAGCGGAGATTTGTTTCTAAATATCTTAGAGTTTTCCTTACTTGTTTTTGTACATCCTTAAGGGAGGGGTCATTCTCAATGATTGTTAGTTGCTTGTCAGCTTCAAGCGTAAAACGTAGCTCACGGTGCGTCATTTATGTGTTTTGCAAATGAGCCACGGTCTATTGTTTTCCCATTTAGTGACTCACGTATGCCTTTATCAATCGAGGCTAAAACGTCTTTATTTTCAAATACCCATAACTCAGAAGCAGGTATACTTGCCTGTGGATCTAGTACTATCTGCCCAACGCTATTATGATATATAAAATAGGTAATACCTTCTTTCACTACTGTTTTGGGCAAAACCACTCGCTTCCTGGAATCCGGTGTGACGGGCTTGCCCACTCTTACTAGATTTTGATCTTTTATTATAGTTGCCATCTTATTTCCCCTTACACATTAATCCAATTGTCATGTGGGTTGAACCCATTTCGCACCATTTCCCACTATTTTCACCATTATTATAACATATGCCACAATTCCGTCAAGTCCTTGTTCTGGCTCACTACATAAGTATTCTGGGGACATAATACCTGACTTGTCCTTCACCTTGTGAAGGACGGTGTTCCTGGAATTCAGTAATTGTATAGTTGAAATGAGGAAGGGCATTACAAAATTACTTCTTGCTCTCTAAAATTCCCTTGGCCCAACCTGCAGCCCGCTCTAGTTCGCCTTCTTTCAGCGGACCTTTGCTACCTGTAACAAAGAAACCCACCGGAGACGCTATGAGAGTACCGCCCTTTCCTTTCAGATTACGGGCGATGCGTCCAGCAGCATATCCAAACACCCCGACGAGTTTCGTCTGGGTTCTGGTGTCGAATGCAGCTACGTTGATACCTTGAAGCTTGGGGACTTTGGTAAGGAGGTCTTGAATCGCCGGCGTCGGCCTGCCCCCATGGGTCGGAGAACCTAAAATGAGAAGGTCATTGGATGCCAGTTCCGAGGGATTCGCCTCGCCTGCCTGCAGTACCTTGACCTCACCGGACGGGGTAATAGCTTCAGCAATAGCCCTGGCGATTTTCTCCGTATTTCCATAAACTGAGTCATATACTATTAAAGCCTTCATTAGAGACACCTCCACTCTATACTCGATTATCCAGTGTACGCCTGTATTAACGAATCTTCAAGCACACGTAACCTCATTCGATGTTGTAAATACCCACCTGTATTCTGAGGACATAATGCCTGACTTGTCCTTCACAAGGTGAAGGAGGTGTCCCTGGAATTCCAGGCTGCACAAACGCTATTCCGTGCGCTACTCGCTGGCGATCACAATACACTATTTTGTAAAGCCGTGAGCCGGAGTGTTTCAGGATTACCAAGTCTGGTCAACGGGGAAAGATGTCTTATTAAGAATCATATTAGATTCTAAACAGGAATATTAGTACGCCGTAACCTATAAAAAAGGCGAGGCCGAAGAATAGGCTGTACCAGGGTAATCGTTGCCTCCTGACGTAGCAAAGCAGAATCAATGAAATTAGGGTGGTGACAATGACGCTGAATATAGCATGAATATCCAGCGCCCAGGAAGTAAGAAATAGCCCTATTGCAGGGTAGAAAGTAGAATATAAAGTCTTTTCACCAACCAGAGAGGCAATGCTCAGTGTATCCTTTCCCCTGTATCCCCAGATCAGCGCAGTTATAGTCTCAGGGATAGCCGTTGCCGCCGGAATAATAATCATCGCTAAACCTAAAGGGCTGACATTAATCCCCTGAGAAATCGCTACCACCGAAGAGACCAGATATCGCGAACCGAAATACAGTAGTACAACCGACACAGAAAGTTGAAATGCTAACACTATCATTGGGTGCGAGCGTGTTTTGGGGGCCAATTTAGCAAACGTAAGATCTTCAACCTCTCCGATTTCCTCGGTCATTCTTCTCCGGTACATTAACCGCATATAGAAGATGAAAATCGCCAGAAACCCTGCACCGAATAAGTACTTCACCCAAATTATATGTACGAACCCCGGTATCAGGACTAACGGAAACAGAACTATTACGAAGATATAAGGAATAGAGAGAGTTTTATCGATAACCAGCGTAGTGCTGGTTCTTTTCTTCCCAAGGTATCCAACGACAACGGCAATCCCCACCAGGCTATAAGACAAACTGGATGCCATAAAAGGCTCTCCGAAAATCGTCCCTATTCCGACCTCTTGCCCGGCCTCACCGATATTGGAAAAGATAGCTATTAGAATGACAATTAGCTCGGGCAGGGAGGTAAATATTGGTGATAAAACAGCCCCAACAAATGAGCTACCCAGGTTCAACTTATTGCCCAACCATTCGAGCGCATTAACAAAAAGAAGCGAGGCAATAAAGACTGAAATTAGCGAGCCAAACAGTACAGGTATGGCTGAGAGCAATCCTATCTCCTACGTACTCAAGTAACGGGTTGGCACAAGAATTCTTCGTTAGATTGTATATCGCGCCAAGGGAAAAGTCATGAAAGGGACTCATCGCTCAATATGGCGGGGTTGCACGAAAGCCGGCCTCGTTATCCATAAGCCGGTTGCTCCGACCCCCGCGCACAAAACTTGACAGATGTTTTATGGATGTGCTAACATAGAAGATGTCCCGAGTAGCCAAGCGGGGACCCGGCATAAGAGTCGGGCTTGGTGGAAGCTGAAAGGCGGGGATGGTAATCGCCGCAAGGTAGGCTGAAGATGAGGCTCGACGATGGCAGGTGAAGGAAGTGAGGTTACTCGGGGCGTTTTATTTTTTGCCAGCTGAGCATCCTTCTCGCAGTTTCAAATGCCCGATAAATAGGCCTAATACCTGCGTGGATATCGGCTTATTCAGGTTCGACTCTTAACCAAAATTCACCGACCTGATCCTTCACCTTGTGAAGGATGGTATCCCCGGAATTCCAGCTACCAAGTCTTGGCTTCTTTGTCATCGCTCATTCTAATGAGCACATACTCAATATTTGGAGCAAATATCTGGAAACTACTATTGACTTCGGAAGGGTTTGCAGTATAAAATACTGCAATAGCAGTAAATAAAACTGCAATTTCGTATAGGATGAACGGAATATTAGGAACACTTGTAGGGTCAAAGCTCAGGGCAAAGGTGCTGGGATGGTTATTCACACATCCAGATCAGCGCTATTTTGTCCGCCAACTTACCGCCTTAGTGGAGGAAGATTCTACAAATGTGAGCCGTGAGCTGGCACATCTGGAGGAGACCGGTATTCTTGTTTCGACTACGGAGGGAAAACAGAAATATTATCAGGCAAACCGGCAGAGCCCTCTTTTTAATGAGCTGCATGGAATAATTGTCAAAACTGTGGGTGTGGCAGACGTCCTGCGCTCAGCACTGGCGCCTTGTATCGGGCAGATAAAGGTTGCTTTCATATTCGGCTCAATCGTCAGCGGCGATGAAAGGAGAACAAGCGATATTGACGTGATGATAGTTGGGAGAATCTCCTTTGAAGACGTGGTTTCGCTTCTCAACCCGGCGGAACAAAAACTGGGGCGCGAAGTCAACCCGGTAGTATATCCTATCACTGAATTCAAACAGAAAATAAAGGACGCTCACCATTTCCTCAATACAGTGCTTGAGGGCGACAAAATCTTTCTCATAGGCAATGAATACGAGCTTACAAAGCTGGTTGGAAAGCGGGCGGTTAAGAGCCCATAAAACAAGCAGTAGCGACATTGCCGAGCTACTGAAGGCGGCTGACCGTGACCTGGCGGATGCCCAGTTACATGAATTGAGCGCGGACAGGCGATTCGCCACCGCTTACAGTGCTGCCTTGCTGGCAGCGACGGTAGCGCTGGCTGCCAGTGGCTACAGGGCAGCACAAGAAGGCCACCACTACTGGACTATCCAGTCGCTAGCTTTCACCATGCAGCTTGATGCCAGGACCATTGACCAGCTTAATACCTTTCGCAGGAAACGCAATATCGCTGATTATGAGAGAGTGGGCATGGTTTCTGAACAAGAAGTTGAGAAGATGCTTGCTCTGGCAAAGAAGCTTCGCACTACGGTCCTGGAATGGTTGAAAAGGAACCATCCGGAGTTCACCCAGAAGTGACCTGTGCCGACACATGACATTACTGACGTCCTGGTACATATGCGGACTTGACAACTGTTCTATATATGTGCTAGTATTAAGGTTGTCCCGAGTAGCCGAGCAGGGACCCGGCATAAGAGTTGAGCTTGGCGGAGGCTGAAAGGTGCTGGCGGTGGTCGGCACAGGATAAGCTGAGGGCTGAGCCGGACGATGCAGGTGAAGGAAGTGAGGTTACTCGGGGCATCTTTTTTTGCCGGCTAAGCATCCCCGTCACAGTTTGAAATGACCCAATGGATACGCTTGCTGCCTGCGTGGATATCGGCCTATTCGAGTTCGACTCTTAACCAAAGTTCACCATCTGCGCCTTTGATTTCGTGGTATTCTGGGGAAATAATACCTGATTTGTAGCAGGCCTGACTGGGGTGGTGTCCCTGGAATTGTGTGGAGGATGAACCAGACAGCTATCCCTTGCTATAATACCTAGCAGGTTACGAATGGACTTAGTAAAGACTGCTAAGACTGACGTGTGGCGAGCGCTGGCGTAGACCGGTGTAATGAATATCATAGACTGAACCAAAGCTCATATTGGAGGAGATAAACATATATGATAAAAAACAGAACTCAGAAGATGAATGACATCAAGACAACGATAGAGAATAGAATATCTGATATAAATCGGCTATACCGAATCGGACGTGACGGCCGTTTTGGCCCAGACCTTTACTTCTATAAGCGAACACTCGTACTGAGATTTGGCGCAGGGACCGTCACATCTTTTATTTCTGACGACCACAATTTGGAGATAGTCTACGCTACTCTTGTGGCCTGGGACATGAACAGCCGGGGAGCCAGACTTAAGTACTTCGATGATTTCAAACAGAGTATTTTCGTCTGTATATCGCAGTTGTCTAACCTCGAAGCAGTAGAAAGGCAACACGGGAGCATCGAACAGAAACTTGATTGCATAGCCGACGTTTACGAGAATCTACACGTGATGAAGACAGGCGGAAGACTGGTGTCTAATTCCAAACTACTACACTTTTTGTTTCCTAAATTGTGTATTCCTATGGACTCGAAGAATACACTCAAATATTTCTATGGGTACGAAGCAGAATCGGGCGTAAAGTACATGGAAATTATGCATCTTGCCCTAGAAGTGATGGAAAGTCCGGGAGATATGTGGGAGAAATACCTCGATGATGGTTGGAATACAACCGTACCAAAGCTAATCGACAACGCTGTGCTGTTGCTCACCGGTAATAGCCTCTTGAATGCTTAAATTCACCCGCTGAACCTAATGCTAAAGCGAATGGCGTGTCATTCACGTGTATTTTGGGGAAAATAATACTTAATTTGTAGTAGGCCTGATTGGTATGGTGTCCCGGGAATTACAAAAGGGCTATACATGAAGCTAGGGCGAGTGACATTATTCTCTTCCTAATTCTATCATTGGGGGTTCTTTTGATTAGCTTGGTTGCAATGGTATCCTAGTTTGACCAAACCAATATGGTAATTTAATTGTGACTCCCTCTATAGTTTGACCAATTGGGAAATTACCACTATCCCAAGTCAACAATTCATCTGCTTTTGCTTGGATAGCACTTGCCAAGTGAACAGCATCAGCGGGGCGTAGAGTATAAATTCTAGCTAATCGTCTCGCTGATTCTCCAACTTCCCTATCTAATAGCACTGGCTTAATGTATTTATGTTTGAAATAATCACCAATTCTCCTTTCTTCCTCCAGTGTTAACAAGGGTCTTTTGCGATCTTTGATTACTTCTGCAAAGGTAAATGTGGATGTGAAAATAGGCCACCTTCCTCTTGCAGCATCGTCAAGAATGTGTTGAGCAATATCGGCTCTATCTACCCCGTCTATGACCTCACCTTTAATGAGGGCGATAAAAACGCTACTCTCCAAATACGGTTGTTTATAAATAGTGTTAGTCATTCACGAAGACTCCGAATATAGTCTTCAGTCTTCATATCCCCCGTGAAATCAGGAACCATACCACGTAAGTCTTTTGCCGTAGGAAGTTCCTCCTCTTGAGGCATTATTTCTATCCTCTCGGCATCCACTCTTATCGGTTCATGCACATAGTTGAAATAAACTATGCCGTGTACAATCACACGATTTCCCAGCCCTTCTTTAACTATCTCTAACAATCTGGGGGCAAATTTGCAGCTAACAGACCGATGTGTAATAGAATGATAAACAGTTGTACGTGGATAGCCGTGAATAGAAATCATTTCAAGTGTACCCTCTACTGAACCTATCTCTTGATACCGAATACTAATGAGTTTTTTCAGAGGGTCCGCCACATCTGCCTTTATAAGGCCACTGGCTTTGCGTTCAATGTCTTCCACTCTGATAGCTTCTGCTCCATTCTTACGAAGGGTTTTGGCAATGTTATGAGTTTTACGGAGACCATAGTCAGAAAAATACGGCGGAGTGGTATGCTCCTTCTCAATATGCGCCAATCCATCAACAAATAATTCTGCTACCCTCCCTGTATAATCTACATCCTTTAGTTTTGGCTTTGCTTCGATGGTGACCGTCAAACTTGCCTCAGTGGAGATGCCCGAGACAAACCATTCCATAGTCCCACCGGGCTTCGCAGAGGTCACATTATCCAACTCCTCCAAAATATCACAGGAGTTTCGTGCCATAGTCGCTAGTGTATTAAGGGGAATTTGGCCTAGTCTTCCTTCGATGGTGATATGCAATTGCCGAGTCATATTTCCTTCCGTCACCCCCAGAACTTGCAAGATTCGCCCTGAGGGTATGTACGAGATTTAAGTGAGTCTAGTAGTGCACCCCCTAGCAACCATGACAAAGTCTAAGGTATCAAAGGCTCAGACCAAAGTCAAGTCAAGGGTGCCATCACCACCCTCGACCGAAGATGAGTTCGTGGTATTCTGGGGGCATAATACCTGATTTGTAGCAGGCCTGATTGGTATGGTGCCCCTGGAATTCCGGAATTCTTGGGCAATTTGGGGAAGTTAGGGTTTTTGCTAGGAAAATTGCTTAAGCAACATTATGACAAACCCAACGATTCAGCAAATTTCAGTCTAGCCATTGCTAAGTTATTCCTATATTCATTTCTTGCTCTGACTGCGACAGCCTCTATACTGTGTGCAGCATCAGCTAATTTTGATTGGTCATCGGCTGACTCAGGATAAACAACCTTTATTGCCTTAACATCATCTCTATTGAGCTCAGTTTGGCCAGTACTGCCTACAGTATATTTCTCCATTTGCATTTGTCCTAAAGTTGACCGGAGGTAATAAAGGATATATCGGGGCAGAACCTTAGTTTGTTCCTTTACCCTTAACACAGTAACATGCCCATCTGTCATACAGGGTATGTCCCTATCCAACATATCGACCCTACCGATAGTTCCCACTCCTGTAGAGGTAAGCAAAATATCTAAAGGCTTTAGATGGCAATCAGGATTATCATCAAAAAAGTCTCTAAGCACAAAATCTATATCTTCCCAATTTATACCCTCGTTCGTTACGTTTCGTAGTTTAATTATAGGGATGCCATCAGTAACATATTGTTCTGCAGTCTTACCCCGGAACACCTCACATAAATCATCAAGGTTAGCTATCTCATAGTTTCGGGTGGTGGCTATTTCCTGCAATTTCTCTAGCATTACTTCATGCCGAGGGTCAAGGTATTCAAAGTCGATTCGTCTTATGTCTGATGTTAACTTCGTGGAGAAGAGCCGAGTCTTGTCGCTCCAATGAGTTTTTTGCTTCTCAAGTATTTTCCCGTCTTTCTGATATGCTCTGTATGCGGTTAGAATCATAGGTAGTTCATTTTTTGTAGGGTCTGGTTTCTGATAGTCATAACCTATGTTCTCACAGCGTGCATAGAACGTGTGAGGTTGCTCTTCAGACGTTTCATGTTTTTTGGTCAAGAATAGAATAGAGGTCTTTACATTTGAGCCTGCTTCAAAAAATGCCCATCGGGGCAAACTAATCACGGCTCTCACTAGGAAGTTATGCAGCAGAAAGTATCTGGCTTCTTTATCTGTATCCGTATTTAGCACACTTTCATCAATTATAGTACAAAGTCTGCCTCCAGGCTTTAACAAGTCACAATACCGTTCCAAGAACATAATATTTGACTTTAAAGAAGCTCTTTGTTTTCGAGAACCCTTCTTAGCAATATATTCCCCTAGTTTGTATTGTTCAAGTATGCTTCGTTCATCAGCCTCAGAACGTTTATAACGCATAGCAAATGGAGGATTAGTTAGGGCGACATCAAACTTATGTCCGCCAGTAACAAGAATTTGACGAAGTTCCTCTCGTTCTGTTCTTAATTCAGGTTCCACACCTTCCTCTATTGCAGTCGCCTTATCTAGAGCGTCTGCAAAGTAGATGTGGCTACCTCCATCCCCATGTAAATACATGTTGATTCTAGCAATCCTAGCTATAGGGGGGTCTTTTCCTGCATCTATTCCTAGTAGCTGCTCATCTCTTATCTTTTGTAGTATCTTTTCCTTTTCACCACTTCCAAGCACAGTTGCCAGCGGGGGTCTGTTTACCTTTTCTGCCATTTTTGCCATCGCCTCTATAAGGAAGCCTCCAGTGCCACAGCATAGGTCAATTACCGAATCGACATATTGAAGTGACACTTGTAAATCAACAAGGTCGCTCATAAATTCAACTACAGAACGCGGTGTAAAAAATTGACCTAGTTCAGGCCCTCTCATGGTGGAACTTAAGAAAGTTTCAAATAATCGACCATTTAAATCTTCATCTATACCATAAAGGTCGTGGTGTTCAAGGTGCCTCACGACTTCTTTAACTGTAGTAGCTTTCAGTCTTATCTCTTCATCAGGCTCAAAAATACGCTTCTTACGTCCAATTCGTATTTCATGTTCTAATTCTTCCCTGAGACGCTTAAAAAGCATAGAGTTAACCGGATTAGGGTCTGCATCCTCACTTTGTACTATCATATGAAGGTTAAACAATACTCTATCCGTCGGCAATGGACGTCCGTTACGAATCAACTGACTTAGTTCTGGGTCTCCTCTTAGCTTCTTATCCTCTCGAAGTTTAATAAACATAATTTTGCAGAATTCATAGAAGGCGGCTTGGGGGGACATTTTTTCCTTACGCCATATAATATTGTGGCAGGCTTGGAAGATGCCTCTTACTTCGCCAAGGCCCGGTTTCCTGAACTCAAATATTGCACCTGCCGGGAAACTAACTTCCGATAGTGATGCTCTCGAAAGCACGGAAATAAAGTCAGCGAACTTAGGATTCCCATCAACAAACTCTTCAAAAGTAAGGTCAAACTCTGGTTTTTCTCTATCATAGTGCTTTACGATAGTGCGAGTACCATTTGTGCCTATGCAATAGATTTCTGGTTTTGGGTCATCTAGACGTCGGTGTAAAACTGCAGCATATTCTTGTGCATCACTTGCGCCTGCCTCAGCACTTTCAAGAGGGCTCTTTGCATCCACAACCAGAAGAGGAATCTTATGTTGCCTATCTTTATAGCAAACATAATCAGGAACATATGTCCTACGTCTAGTACCCTTTCCTAACAGTTCACCTTTTAGTGAGGTTTTTGTTTCAATGAAATCGTCAGTATATCCCAGATGATTGAGCAAGCGGATAGTGAAGAACTGCTCTACATCACTCTCGTTGCGAAGATTCTTGAGAGAACAAAACTTATTGCTGGCGTCACCTGAATAAAGACCCAAAGGATAAATCAAGTAGTCTCTCCTCTTTTTTGCCTGCGGCCTTTGGCCTTAATTTTGTCAGGATTTTTTGATTTCATTACCACAATCGCCTTCTCACCAGTAATATCCCCAACATCAAGAAATAACTTGACTGCATCTCCCTCCCGCAACTCAACGTTTTGCAACAAGATCTCAGGGATAGCGAGACGCCTACTTCTTTGTATATATGCATCCCCAAATGGGACTAATTTTAGTCTTTTTCTGTCCTTATTCTGCTCTTTCATAAGTCTTAATCCAGTATATATTGATACTTAAATTATACTTAAACGAGACAGAATGTCAAGTACTTTTGGTGGAATCTTTTAATCTAAGTTTAAATCTGGTAAACTTTTTGTAGATACGACTTAATAGGTATTTACATATATCAAGGGTTAGTCACCTAATTTATTCTCTCCTTAACATAAAGTTTTGCATGGTCCTACATTCGGGTTGCACATTCCGCCAAAAAGTTTAGACAGGTGCGACGTCCTCAGGCTTCAAGCAGATGCTCCTGTTAAAAATACCGGGAAAACGATGCAATCAAAACGATGGCTAAGAAGGCTACAAGACAGAGACTACGTTTCCTTGTCTAAGTCTTTGATAAGCTCGTCAACCGAGTCAAAGGTCTTCACCCGCCCGGCTTTGATATCCTCGTCAGCCTCCCGCTCGGCATCCTGCCACTGCTTTGTCCAGAAATATGCCTGGCTCTTGTCCACCAGCTTCTTGGGCATTAATACTGCTCTCTCATCCTCCACCTCAATTTCTACCAGGTCGCCCTCCTCAATTCCCAGCTGCTTACGCACCGATGCCGGCAGGGTAACCTGTCCGTGCCTGGTAACCTTGCTCATTGGCATACCCATCACCTCCTACGGGCGCTCCAGTGTTTCATCATGACGTCCAATATTACGCAATACGACGGAGATGTCAAGATCAGCTTAACATTACACAAGTCGTCAAAAGGTTTAGACGGGCACGATGTCCGCAGGCTTCGAGCAGATGCTCCTGTTAAAAATACTGGCAAAGCAGTGGGCGATGCATTTTCTTACTCCGATAACAACGTTGCCAGCTTCTGGAGCGCCTCCGAGATTGTCTCGGTTGGCAAAGTGCATATCAATTCGGCATGTCGAGCGCGCCAATCCAGACTCTTAACCTGGTCAGATAATATTGCTCCTGCCACCGGTAACCCGGCGGGAAGAAGAACCTCGAAAGGGTAGCCTTTGGGCTGGCTGGTTATTGGACAAAGGATGGCCAGTCCTACCTTGCTGTTATAGCTTTGTGGTGACAGCACCACGGCCGGACGGCGTCCGGCTTGTTCGTGACCTGCTTGCGGATTTAAGCTAATCCACACCACATCTCCGCAACGAGGCACGAAAGTGCGGTGGCCTACCACGTTTCGTTCCCCACGGCAGAGCCGGTATCAACCTCGTGATGCAAGTTATCTTTGGTGACCTTTGATAGGAGCTGTTCGAGGGTCAGCTCCGGCTTAGTTAGCCGCGTGACAACGATTTTCCCGTCTGCCAGCGATACTTCGACGGATGTCTCTTTCCGGAGTCCCACTTCATCAGCGAAGGATTTCGGAATGCGCAAAGCGAGACTGTTACCCCATTTCTGAACACGCGTCTTCATATCAAACCTCCATTCATAGTATCTACAATGAAGATACACCATAGACAGGTATTTGTCAAGCCCATCGACAGTGTTTAGTCATGTCATTCTGAGGAGTCCCGATACATCCGGGCTTCCTTCATAACTCCCCCGCCTGCCAAAGAATTCCCGCCTGCCGAGCCCTGGCGGGCAGGTGTTCGGCCTGCTTGCGCAAAAGCTTCAGCGAAGGCAAGCGGGCAGGCCTAGCCCCTCTTATCTTAAGAGGGGGAAGAAGTGAAAGCATATGGAGGGTATTTGCTGTGTTGCCCGCGTCCTTTCTTTAAGGGCACAATTTGTTCCTGAGCCCGCTGAAGTCACAAATCGGCAAAAGGTTTAGGCAGGCGCGATGGGCTCGCTTACGCTTCAAAAAACAGCTCCGCAATCCTGGGGATTGCCACGCCCCGACAAGTCGGGGCTCGCAATGACGCGGGAGGTTACTGCTCCTGTTAAAAATACCGGCCAAAAATGTAGTTTATGTTAACTTCGTGGCATAATCACGATGAGAGGCCATCCAAAGGGGTTGGTCCCGAGGTAATGCCTCTCTTTTTATTTTTGCGCACTGGCATTATCGAGGCTCACCAGACTGCAAGGTCAAATGTGGAGCTACATAGCTATCAAGCATGTGCTTTAGCTCGTTAAGTACATTCTCAAGAGGTAGTAGCGCAGCAACCTGCTGACTAAGGTCTTTCTCCCAATACCTTTTGATTCCGGCTGGATTCTCAGGGAGAAAATCTGCTGTAGTCCCGAGTCTCAGTCCCTTATGCCTGAGTTTCTTCCCAAGTACCATTCCCAGTAGCTCTAAGTTCATCTGGGAGCGTTGTTCTTTTAGAAGCCTCCACACATCGTAGTAGTCCCTTGATTTACCCCGTTCTACCAAACTGCGCATCTTCTCGGCCATTAATTCCTCCAGGGGATACACTTGAACTGTTCGTTCCTCATCAGGGAAGGGTGCAGTCAATACCTTTCGGGACTGAGGTT
Source organism: uncultured Dehalococcoidales bacterium (assembly GCA_964586515.1). Classification (GTDB taxonomy): domain Bacteria; phylum Chloroflexota; class Dehalococcoidia; order GIF9; family AB-539-J10; genus RBG-13-51-36. Next base: position 438,158 of record CAZPGJ010000001.1, on the reverse strand, counting down.
CGAGGCATAACGGTTCATCGAAACTCAAATCCATGTAGATCATAGCCGGATGAGCCAAAGGTCCTAAGAATTGAGTCCTGATACGGGCGTAGCCATTTGTCTTGTGAAGCATTCTAGTAGTGAGCCGAATTTGAGTGGCTTGTTCTACTTGATGATACAAGCCATCGAGGTTCTGTCCAAGTTCTTCTTTGGGAATATCGAATTTGACGGTGAAATCCAGGTCTTCTGAATAACGCCAGCGCGGAAAATAAACCTTGCGCAGAGCAGTGCCACCTTTGAATACGAAGCTTTCGCGCAATGCCGGTAGCTGGAATAACGCCTTCAGCACCTCTGTAAGCACGTAGTCCTTTTCTAATACGCCCAGAGCTACCTTCTCCCGATTGGCTAGTCTCTGAAGTTCGGCTCTGGATAACATCAGAGCTCCTGCCACTGGGAGATTTCATTCTGCGGTACATTTACTAGCAATCGCCAGCGCTGGATATGGCGGCCTTCCCGGTGTCCCAAAGTATCTAATGGGGAATAACCGCTGCTAAGGTTGCCGCGCAGTATGTTGATGGCATTACCGGCCTCGAAATTTAGAAGCTCTAAGAGGTAACCCAGGCGTTTGATTACAGCTTTATTTCCGCTTTTCACGGCATAATGAACCATTTTCACCAAATCGAATTCATCACGGCCATATGAAAGGGCTTTGGCTACTTCTGATATACCACCGCAGTATTCCAATCTATCAAGGCAATCAACAATCGTCTTCTCACGTTCCGATATTTTTATGCCATACCCGTCCAAGATCACCTTAGTTTCTCCAAAGAATTTCCTCTCTGTCATATGGACGAATCGATATGTTACCCCTGAGATATCAAGTTCCGTCTTCATCTTGCGGTGTGTCGATGCTATAAAGACAGCCCGGCTGACCTGCTCTGTGTAACCGTAGTAGTTCAATGCACTTCGAAATCCTATGTAGTAGGGGTTAATCAGATAGGAAGCAATAATGAACTCGTGTTCAGTCCATTCACGCTCGCGGCCAGCTTCAAAGGGGAGAATCAGGTATTTGCCTTTTTCCACACGCTGAAGCCACCGCCTTTTGACCAGCGTATGCAAAAGCTTATGAAGTCCACCATCGCTTTTACCGTAGACTTCTGTGGCATCCATGAAAGTAAAAAGTCTCTTCCCCTGGCGTGATAATCCGGTCAGGAGGTTGCTGCCCTTATCGCCCAGAGTTCTTATAGTTTGTGCCATAATAATTACCTCCTATGTAAGTATTATAGCACAATATGTCAATACCTCGGAAGTACTCTGATTGTTGTGCTCCGGCCAAGCACTACGTCAAAAAGTTTAAGCAGGCGCGGTGTGCCTAGGCTTCAAGCAGGATGGTTTATTCTGGAGACATAATACCTAATTTGTGGCAGGCCTGACCCTTCACAAGTGAAGGATGGTGTCCCGGGAATTCGACGGGGAGAAAGGGTGGCCTTCTCGTTCAAAATCAGGGAGATACTCTTCCGCCGCCCCCATTTCCTGCACCCAGCCGTTCTCTATTCCCAGGTCGGCTAGCAGCCGGAGGACCGCTTCATGCTCATCAGCGGTGATCTTCCGGGAAAGCAGCGGTATTCGCGGTGCCCGGTGCACCGGCTTGTATTGAGACATTATGCTGACCGTCACCACGGGAGAAAGCTCCCGGATAAGCCAGGCCAGCGATTCCTCGCTGCCGGCCAGACCGTTGGGCAGAATGAGATGCCGCACTATCAGTCCTTTTTGTGCCAGGCCGGACTCATCTACCACCAGGTCTCCAACCTGGCGATACATCTCCTTAATTGCCTGGCGGGCCCGCGTTACATAATGCGGGGCATGCGAGAATTTCCTGGCCCACCTGTCGGAGGCATATCTCAAATCGGGCAGGTAGATACTTATGACACCGTCCAGCTCTTCGAGAGAAGCGACGGAATCATAGCCGCCGGTGTTGTAGACCAGAGGCACCCGCAGCCCCATGGGCACCGCTTCCACGACCGCCCGCAGGAGCTGGGGAACAAAATGGGACGGCGAAACAAAGTTGATATTGTGGCAGCCCAACCCATCCTGAAGGTAGAGCATCCTTTCCGCCAGGGTGTGGCAGTCCATTTCCTTCGATTTTTGCTTTTTCCAGTCCTGGCTTATCTGGTAGTTCTGGCAGTAAACGCATCTCATATTGCAGTTGCCGAAGAAGACCGTCCCCGACCCTCTGGCCCCGGAAAGAGCCGGCTCCTCGCCATGATGAGCGCAGACCGCCGAGACTATAGGGAGACGCCCGGAATGGCAATAGCCGCGTTCGTTTTGTAATCTATTGACTCTACACTCCCGGGGGCAGATGTCGCAGGAGGCTAATCGGGCCTCAAGCGCCCGCGCACGACGCTCCAGTTCGCCGGAGTGGTATAGCGCAACGTATCCTGCTTCCATAGATGTTAAGAGCCTCGTGAGTGAACGCGGCACAACTCACTGACTTACACTTTAGACGGCCTACATGGCACTGTCAAATTCTTCCCTTTTCTCCCCCTCTTAGAGCCTGCCGAAGGGATAAGAGGGGCTCAGGGGAGTTACGACGCCTACCATACAGCATTTATAACCCCCTTTTCTCCCCCTTATCTTAAGGGGGAGACTTAAGCAGAGATTACCACGCTTCGCCACTACTGTTGAAAGGAAATTGAAGCTACTGTTATGTTTCTTGTATCAAAGTTTAAGGTACATTTGCCGCTAACCAGATGCCAAGAAAAACTATGCCAGCTCCGAGGAAACCAAAACTCAAACCGCGCGTGACTTTTTTACGTACGCCGCTGCGACTAAGGCTCACGCCACCTAGAATAAGGCCTATGCCAAGTAGAATATCAGATGTGGCCAGAATCCTCGAATGTAGCCATAGTTCTTCAGCCGCGGATAAGAAAAAGATAATACCCGCTGCAATAGCAACCTTGTCGGCAATTTTAGTCATAGAATTGAAGCCATTCTTATATTTTTGTATCAAAATTCAGGATTGGGTCGCTAATGCGATGGCCAGAAAAACTAAAGCGGCTCCGAGGAAACCAAGACTCACGCGGCGTGCAACTTCTTTTTGGCGTTTGTCACCGACACCAAAGCTTGCGCCAAATACAATAGAGAATAGGCCAAGCATAATCGAAAATGTGGCCCAAAATCCGTAATGGTCCCGCGCATCCAGGGCGCCGGCGAAGAAAAGGAGAAAGCCTATTGCAATACCAACCCTGCCGTAACTTTTGGACACAGAGCGGAATTTAGCACCGCGGAAACCGGGCGTCAAACAAAAAGAACGGAATCGGGCATACACCAAAATCGAACAGACCCCCCATGAAAGCGGTATTCGCGTGGAAATAATACCCGATTGGCACAGCGTCCCGGGAATTTGACCCACCGACCAGCTGACTATGCTAATCTCATGGTGAGAAACGCTGCTGCCGCATAGGCTACAATGCTTATCAGAATCGACGCTACCAGTCCCAAACGAGGCAGAAGAAAAACGATGCCAATGACGTACAATAGCCAGGCAGGCAGTAGTATCAGCATGCTCTTAGCATAAGAAACGGTCGGCCCTGTTCCGCCGGCAAGATATATGGTGACCATGGTTATCAGACTGGTACTGGGGAAGAAAGCAATGAAAACAGCCAGCAGACTGCTCCCCCGACTTCCAAAATAGGTCACAACCGCGACTATAAGGCCGCCAATTATAAAGTATGCTATCAGTGACTTGAGGTCCACGGTGTTTTTCAAGTTTGAACTTGATTATACCATATAGTTTGGCAAACATGATGACACAAACTGCCCAATCGCGACTGAGGACAGCAATACCTGTTAATACGGGACTGATTAGTCATGAGCCAAGATATCCCTGGTCCTCACGGCGAAAGCCTCGCTCCTGGCATCTCCGGTGATAAGCTGAATCTGCTTGGCCGAGGATATGCCCAGTCCCAGCTCAGCGGCCCGCGCAATCTGCTCTTGCTCAAAGATAGACCCGCGGCTGACCTCCGGCGTTGTCCCCAACAGACGGAGAATCGCTACCCCCACTGCGTCGATGGCCACTCGATCGGTGCCGGCAAGCATCACCCCGACCTCCACTTTGGTGCCACGGTCGGGCCCACCGTCAATAAAAGCCTCCACTCCGTCCAGAACCACCAAGTCGGGTGAATAAGCGGTATTAATCTCGGCAATCATTTGCCGCTGGTGCCGTGATGAGTGAAGTTCCTCCATATAGGGATAGCCTGCCGAGGGGACAAGTCCTACCGAGTTCTTCAAAGAGAGTGTGAAATGGCCGCCGTAAGCATGCGTCTTAAGGCAGCAGGTCTGGACAATTGATTCCGCTTCGAGATAAATCCGGGGAAAATGAAAACCCTGGCTCCAATGACTGTCTTTAGGCTCTATCTTGCTCCAGCCTTCGGAACCTAACTCTTCCAGATTGAGGATACTGAAGCCCAGCTCTTGAGCTAGCTTAAAAATTCCTTTCTTCTCCATAACCGTCCGGGTGCTATCTCCGGGTCCGCTTCGCTCAGCCAGGGTGACCTGCTTTGCTCCCATCTGCTGAAGAGCCAGAATCAAAGACCTCAGTGTTTCGTTATGCGTCGAACCCGGTGCCGGGTCAGCCGTGTTGAAATTGGGTTTCAGAACCACACTTTGGCCCTGAAAGGATTTTAACTCAAGGAGGTCTATTGCTTGCCTGACACCTTTACCTCGGTCCTTGGTGCTTACCAGTGCCACTTTTGTCATGCCAACTTTCTCCCTCTACCGAGATAGCCTAATTATAGCTGATATATGTTAGTTGAACCAAGTTGATAAGTTTAGCGCGATAATTATGAGATGAGTTACTGCCTGCGTCATGGCGCTAGCACATTTGCCGGCGATACTATAAATATTGAGCACCAACGGGTATAATCCGGTATAGCTTAATACAAAAGGACAACCGATGGCTCCCGATGAAACAGCAGGACTCACCTGCTCCAGGCTGGAGGAAAAAGGCTATCGGGGTGCAGTGCTGCCTATCGAGCATGTCGCTCAACTCAAATCTGAAATAGAAGAGGGCCTCAGCCAGGGGAAAATAGACGCGGGGGTGTATGACAGATACCTGGCTGAATTTGAATTCGATGTTGCCACCAGGTTTCCCAGGGCTCGTTCAATCATAATGACGGCAGCTCCACAACCTCAGCGCAGAGTCACCTTCCGTTTCAACGGGCAGACCTATCCGGTCATAGTCCCTCCCACTTACTATGGTGACACAGATAAGCAAATCAGGAGCATACTGCAGAACATTCTCACTTTTAACGACTACCAGCTTTACCCGGCTGCGCTGCCGCTGAAATTACTGGCAGTATGCAGCGGAATGGCAAAGTATGGAAAGAACAACATCGCTTACGTAGAAGGTCTGGGGAGCTTTGCTCGACTCAGAGCCTTTCTTTCAGACATGCCGCCCGGCAGAAGCGAATGGTCGGAACCGCGGGTAATGAAAGCATGTGATAAGTGTAAGGCGTGCCTTAATGAATGTCCTACCGGAGCGATTGCTGCGGACCGCTTCTCGGTTCATGCGGAGAGATGCATCACCTTCTTTAATGAGGGTAGCGAAGAGTTTCCCGAATGGATAGACCCGGCCTGGCACAATAGCCTTGTCGGCTGTATGAGGTGCCAGCTCGTCTGCCCGGTAAACAAGCGTTTTACTAAATGGGTGGAAGATGGAGAAGATTTCAATGAAGCCGAGACCGAGTTAATCCTGAATAGAGTACCACTTGACCGCATCCCACCTGAAACGGTTCACAAACTCAATCGTTGCTATATGCTGGAATACCTGGACTTGCTGCCGAGGAACTTCCGCGCCCTCTTAAAGTGATTATTCACAGCAGTGGGTTTTTTGTTGTTTCCATCTGAGTACCCTGTTATTCCTCTCCGCCGTGCCAGATTACCCGTTGGCAGTACACCGATTGCTCAAAGTCAAAGACGTTGGGTAAACAATACAGGCTTCTGTTAATTATTCGAAGAGATCGAGACGAATGGCTCATTTGCATGCTTTTTCTGCCGTTCACCTCTAGTTCATGTTGTTGTGATAAACTTGATTTGCACTGATGATGACTAACTGAAAAAGGAGATGAGATGTACCGATCACGTAAAGGCGACCTATATAGCATCCGAGGAGGAAATAATATCCCTGCCAGGAGAAAAGGGATAGAAAGGATGTGATATGCCTGATTACCATTGCCTCAAGCTGACTATGGAATAACATACCCCGCTGAGCAAGAAGGTCAGCCCTGCGCTACGATATTGTTACTGGACTGCCGTTATACCAATTCTCAGGCACAACTCTGATTTAATATTGACAATGTCATTAATAAGTGCTAAACGCAACCTTTGAGGTGTGAAACTACCTTAAAATGTAGTACAGTGTTGGTGTCGGTGAGTGGTTTGATAAAGAATTTGTTTAATTTACTAAAAGAGAAGCTCAATGGAAGAAGACGCCGCTGGTTTACCATTGTGGCAATTGTTGCCCTGGCTGGTGGTTTGTGTTTCTATCATGCGGAAGTTCCTGAGGTCCTCGCGCAGTCAGCAATCGGCTCCTTAGTCGACGTGGTAGCGCCAGCTAATGGGCAAAGAGTTCTGGTGTTCTCTCCACATCCAGATGACGAAACAATCGGAGTCGGTGGATATATTGCTCAATCGATAATAAACGGGGCCGATGTCAGGATAGTGCTGGTGACAAACGGCAATTATCATCATCAAGAAGCCATTCGTTATGCCGAGTTCAAGAAGGCTACTGGTATACTGGGTGTGCCGGAGACCTCTCTTGTTTTTCTCAATTTCCCCGATGGCTCGCTACGAACAATAAACCAGACCATACTTGAGGCAGCTCTGCGGGTACAAATTGACCAGTTCCACCCCGATATAATTATCTATCCGCATCCTCGGGACTATAACCCTGACCATGCCGCTATTGGGAAGGCCGTCACTGCTATTTTGGAATCGGGTCAGTACAACGTAACGGCCTATGAGTACCTGGTGCATTACAAGCTCATTTGGCCGCAACCACGGAAATTCGCTCCCAACCTTTATCTGTTACCGCCGGAAAACCTGACCGGACCCGGCAATCAGTGGATGGAGTTCACCTTGACTCAGGGCGTTGAGAAACAGAAAGAAGAAGCCATTTTCACCTACCAGAGCCAACTCCGTAACCGATGGCTGCACGGACTGTTGCTTTCCTCGGTCAGAAAGAATGAACTATTGGCCATCCCTAAGATCTCGCCAGGTAACCGCCTCCAGTAGACCGGCCACGGAACACTTGCCAGTTCCCAGCTGAGCAATAGTCCTTGGTGAAGGGTCATGTATGCGTAAGCCAGCAATGTTGAATTACGGATGAGCTTCGTGTCTAAATCGTTTACTCATTGCACAGAAACTCAAGTGTAAACCTTGATTAATTTACGTGCCACTACCCTCGAAAATTACCCTCCTTTGAAAAATGCTACATTCTTAAATTAAAGGCAGCTTGGTTAAGTATAATCGTGGTTGATTTTCTCATTTTGGTTGTTTTTCCTATTGTTACGTTAAAGGTAATAATACAGGCTTCTGTTACTTAACTGCACATTATGGCATGTTGTTGTCAGTTGAATGTGACGAGTAACTAAAATCGCGAAACAGCAAACGGGCTCACTGGCGCTTCTTGAGCGTAATCTTCATCCAGATATCTGTTAGCGCCATCTCGTAGTTGCCTTTGAATGCCGTTTGCTCTAGCGCACCCTTAATTACGGTCTCGTATTCTTCCTTGCTGAAACCATGCAGTGTAGAGACTCTGCGTCCAAACCGGCCAATCAAGAACCCATATTCCTCGTTCAATTTTCTTCTACCAGCCGGGTTGTGGAAAACCTCAGGACACCCATCGTATATCCAGGCTTCCCCACCGGTTTTTAGAACACGATAGCACTCATCAAACACCAGGCGCGGTGTCTTCCAGTGGTGCGAAGCGCCCGTACTAATCACAAGGTCTATTGAATTATTCTGGAAAGGAAGTCTGGCTGCATTGCCAAACACAAATCGAGCATTATCAAGGCCTCTGGCATGGCGCCCGGCAATCTTGACCATTTGCCTGCTGAGATCGATGCCGCAGACCTGTAGGCCCGGTGACTTCCTGGCAATCTCTGTTGACAAAAAGCCTGGTCCCGAACCTAAATCAAGAATAGTCCCATCTTTCACCTTTTCCACTATGTCATTAGCTATCTTTGTTTCCGGCTTGCGCAGGACTCTTGTCACGGTTGCACCGTAGATTATGGCGCCAGGGGTCGGGATTGCTTCAGGCCTCCTCAGTAAGTCCTTGATGAATCTTGTTATAGACATGACCACTCCTTGAGCAGGATGTCACTGAAATCACCCCATCTTAACATATCCTCTGGTACTCTGGGAAAATAATACCTAATTCGCAGCAAGCTTAATTAGTACGGCGCCCTGGAATGCCTGTTAAGAGTTATCCTCGTGCCATTCGATAACATCGGTTGACCAGACGGTGCCGATGGCTTTTTCCAGTACGGGTTTGCGCGGCTCAGGTATATCCAGCAGCATCCGCAAGATGCGGCCCTCAAATTGGCCCAGGAACGGGCACTGTTTGCGCAACAAGAGTATGGTGGTTCTGGCTCCGCCATAGACCAGATAGTCGAGTGAACGGGCATGAGGCTCGATATGCTCCCGCACATGACCGCAGACGCGGATCAGAAACTGCTCTATCTGCTTTTCGCGGTGTCGGGCAAACCGCGCCTGCGAGGAACCGCCCTTTTTGTGGCGGGCGTGCACCAGGCCTGTCCCTGTCTTGCTATCTATGAGCTCTGTGCCCCGGCAGACGCCAATGCTGTACGACCCCAGGCGGACCAGCACCAGAGCGATAAGAAAGTCCTGACTGAGAAGGGAACGCAACGGCCCAACATCGTAGCCGCTGGTGACATATTCTTCGGCAATAGGGAACGTGGGCAGAACCAGGTACATTTGCGGCGGGCTCCAGAAAAACGCCGCTCCCATTTCCGACCCGGCAGTAACCTCAGCCACACCTGGCGGTATGGCAGTTGCGGTAAACACCTTCCCCAGCAGATTTTCAACCCGGGCTTGAGGCGTCCCCCGTGGGAAATACGCCGATATCGCTTGGCCTTCGGTCACAGCCAGCTCGTCCAGAAAGTCGAGCATCTTCGACCTGCCCAGACAAAATCTCCTTGACATAAACATAATATCAATCACAGGGTCGGGCGAAACACTCTGGCTACAGGCTGACTATGGTAACGCCGTCGCCGCCCTCGCCCTGTTCCCCGGGCTGGAAAGACGTGACCAGCGGATGAGAGGCCAGTATCTCCCTGACAATCTGGCGCACGGTGCCCGTGCCGATACCGTGAATGATGCGGACTCGGCTCAACCCGCATAAAGACGCTTCATTAAGATAGCCCTCCAGCACCGGCTCAACCTCCTCGGCCCTCTTTCCCCGCAGGTCAAGCTCGAGAGAGACCCTGGACTTGCGCACCTCCCTCCTTATCGGGGCGCCACCTGTCTTCACCGCACCAGCTGATGGTATCCTCTTCTCCACGCTGTCCAGCCTGAGGGTCATCTTCACCTTCCTGGCCTGGACCTCGACGAGCCCGCGTTCCTCGGACACCGAAAGTACCGTTGCTGGCACGCCAGCCTCTTTCAACCAGACGGTATCACCGGCAGTGATTGAGCCTGCCTCGGCTTCTGTTTCGTCTATCCCAACCGCCGGTCTGGCCTGCCATACTCCGGCATCCAACTGCTCCTGTGCTTCGGCCAGTGCCTTTTTGGCCTGCTCGATTCTTTCCTTAGATTTTTCCTTGCGCAATTCCGCTGCCGCCTCACGAATTTTCACCTGTAACTCAGTAGCCTCGCGGGCTAGCTGGTCACGTGTCTGCTTGATGATTCTCCGCCTCTCCTCCTCCAACTGGCGGAGCCTGTTTTTCAAGTTTGCGTCGTTCTGTTCTGCCTCACTCAGCTCCTTCTCCAGGCTGTGGCGAAGCGACTCAACATTCTTCTGCTCGGTCACCAGATGGGTAAGCAAAGACTCAATCTCCTGGGCGCCTTCGGAAAGCATATGCCGGGCGCGGGTCACGATCTCCGCGGGCAGTCCCAGGCGGGATGCTGTAGCCAGAGCATTGCTGCCGCCCGGGACACCCACCGTCAGGTGATAGGTGGGCGTCATGGTAACAGGGTCCACATCCAGAGCCGCATTTTCCATGCCGTCGGTAGCATGGGCCAGCGCCTTCAATTCGGTGTAGTGAGTGGTGGCTACGGTCATCGTTTCCTGTGATAGGAAATGGAGCAGGATAGCGCGGCCGAGAGCCGAGCCTTCACCCGGGTCGGTGTTAGTGCCCAGTTCATCTAACAGCACCAGGCTCTGTGCCGTGGCGTTATTGATGATGTGCACGATGTTGCCTATGTGCCAGCTGAATGTAGACAGGGTCTGCTCGATGCTCTGCTCATCACCGATGTCGGCATATACGCCGTCAAAAATAGGGATGCGGCTTTCCGCCTGAGCTGGAATGGGCAGGCCGGCCTGCGCCATCAGACTGAGAAGCCCTATCGTTTTGAGGGCGACCGTCTTACCACCGGTATTGGGCCCGGTAATAACCAGAATGGAGAAGTCCCGGCCAATCTCGACCGACAGCGGCACTGCCTTCTTTTTCAGCAGCGGATGCCTAGCTTCGACCAGCCTGAGCACTCCGGCAGGTTCATGTCCCTCTGCCTCAGCGCTTCTAGCAGCGGCCACGATAATGGGCTCGGTGGCTCTGGCCTCCCTAGCATATCTAGCCTTAGCCAGTGCCAAGTCAATCTCGGCAATCAGCTCAATGTTCCGGGAAATTTCTCTTTGGAACGCCCCAACTTCAGCACTGAGCGTTCTCAATATCCTTTCTGTTTCGTCCTTCTCTTCCGCAGCCAGCTCGCGCAGTTCATTTTGCACGTCCGTAGTTGTCCATGGCTCGATAAACACCGTGGCCTCGGTATTGGAGACGTCGTGGATAATGCCCTTTATCTGCCGGCGAAATTCCACCTTGACGGGAATTACATACCGGCCTTCCCGCTCGGTAACAATGGGGTCCTGGATTATTCTCCGTCCTCTGGGTGAGGTGATTATGGCTTGCAGGTGAGTGAGCAGTTCCTGGCGTACCTCTCGCATTCTATGTCTCACCGACGCCAGTTTAGGTGAGGCAGCGTCCAGCAGGTCGCCGGTCGGGCTCAAGCAGCCACCAATATCCTTTTGAAGCTGGTCCAGTGCCACAATGTCCCGGGCCAGACCGCCGAGTAACGGGAGTTCGCCCGGCAGGTTCATCAGGTGCTTTTTCAGCCGGTGGGCGGAGTCCAGCGTCCCCTGGATTTCCAGCAGCGACTGAGGGGCCAGGACCTTGCCGCGTGCCGCCATCTTCACCGTTTCCCGGATATCGGTAACTTCGCCGATATGGGTATCGGGACTGAGTGACAGCCAACGGCGCGCCTCAGCCGACTGCCTGAGCCGCAGGCGGACCTCTTCCTCATCCGAGAGGGGAGTGAGGTCGAGGGCCAGCTCTCGGCTGGCGGAAAATGAAGTAAAGCCGGCCAGTATCTCCCGTATCTTATGAAATTCCAGCAGTTCTAAATCCCTGTCGCCCAAGGTAACCTTCTCGAGTCGCCTATACTCTCATCGCCGTATCAATCCCGAATAGTATAAAGCAATCACCCCGGTTTTCAAAAAATCGGCTTCTCCAGCCCGGGGCGGACGAGATTACTTACGCCGTTTTGGAGCAGGTTCCAGGTAATCAGGACAAATGTCAGGAAAGTACAGTATTGCTTTTATTTGCGTGTATGTGCTAGAATGGTGCCAGGCACGAACACGAGCTTGTGGAGGTATGCTCATGGTAATCACTAAAGAATGGTTTACAGTTGAAGAAGCTGCTGAATACCTATGCGTATCTAGAAGAACTATCTACAAACTGACCAAGGAAGGCAGGTTGCCGGCTTTTCGGATTGGTAAAGAACGTCATCGCCGATTTCGTAAAGAAGACATAGATAAGGTGCCCCGTCCAGGAGAGGAGTTTGCCAATGTAGAGACGCTTTTGAAGTTGTCTGCAAAAGCTGACCCGGTCCTTGCCGAAGCCTGGGATAACGAAAAGGACGCAGCTTATGACCAGGTATAAACGTGGAGATGTAGTCCTTGTCAGGTTTATCTTCTCCGATGAAACTGGAGAGAGGCGGCGTCCGGCAGTCATAGTAAGCTCAGACACTTACCATCAAAGCCGTCAAGAAGCTATAATTGCGGCAATCACCAGCAGGACTGACCGGATATTGGTGGGCGACCACCTTATCAGCGATTGGCAGGAGGCTGGGCTGCTTTTCCCCTCCGTTGCCACAGGAATTGTAAGAACGATAAAGCAGGGCATGATAGCCAAGAAGCTTGGAATAATGCCCCCGGCAGATATGAAAAGAATTGAAGGCAACCTCCGAGACGCCCTGGGACTCAAGTAGGGTATTCTGGGGACATAATACCTGATTTGTCCTTCACAAGGTGAAGGATGGTGTCTCGGAATTCCGTTGACAGGAAACAAGAAAGTAGCCCATAATCCTACTTTAAATTCGTCGAGTCCTGGAGGAGACAATGAATCTCGTGAATCTCAAGCAGATGCTAGAAAGAACCGCCAGCGAGGTGCCACAGCAAACGGCCATCGTGCTCGGCTCTCGCAGAGTTAGCTATTGCGAATTGGATGAAACCTCTAACAAGATAGCCAATGCCCTTATCAGCCTGGGGACAAAGAAGGGCGACCACGTAGCCATTCTAATGTCTCGTAACCCTGAATGGGTCATCAATTGTTTTGGAGTGCTTAAAGCTGGAGCCGTTGGCGTGCTGCTCGATTCCGGAGCTAAGGCGCCCGAACTTGAGCCTCTGCTCCGTGAAACCGATTCCAAAGTCCTGATTACCGAACAAAGATTCTCTCCCATGCTGTCTTCAATTTTGCCCAATATCCCCCTGCTGAAACACGTCCTTGAAGTTGGTACAGACCCTTACAACAGGATGGTGGCCGGCAGTTCCCCTGCGTCACCGTCTGTCGATATAAAGGGCGAGGATGATGCCATCATTTTTTGCACCCTGGGTGTGCTGGGGAAGAACAAGGGCATAGTGCATACTCACGCTTCGTTCATGTCAATTTTGCCCATAGTGGTGGAAAAATTCGAACTGGAGAGAGACGATGTTGTTTTGGGTCTGCTCCCTTTCAACTACCTTCTGGGATTTGGGTTGGTTGTTCTCATGCCCGTTAAGAGGGGAGCCACCATAGCAATTCTCCCTCATTTCAGCTCCAAGAGTGTCCTGGATACCGTAGAGCGGCAAAAAGCAACCATGCTTATAGGCGTCCCGGCCAGCTTTAATGGTCTGGCTATGATAGACGAAGAGACGATTAAGGGCTATGACCTTAGTTCTTTAAGTCGGGTGCTTTGTGCCGGGGCAAAGTCCTCAGCCCTTTTCATGGAGATGCTCGAGAAAAAGTTTGGCTTAACTGCGTGCGAAATATATGGGCTCTCGGAGTTGATAATCGTCACTATAGGTGCTATTCGTGACCGCAAATTGGGTACGGCAGGGAAACCCCTGGCTGAGCTCAGAGTGCTGGACAAAAACGGCAAGGAAGTACCCCGGGGCAGCATAGGGGAAGCCGTGGCCAGGGCCCCCTGGATGATGAAGGAATATTACAAATCGCCTGAACTCACGGCCCAGGTCCTCAAAGATGGTTGGTTTCATACTGGCGACCTGGTCAAGTTGGATGAGGACGGCTACCTGGAGTTCATAGAAAAGACATCATCTATCATAGTGCCTTCGGGGGGAGTTAAGATTCTGCCCGCGGCAGTTGAAGAAGTCCTCCTGAGGCACCCTGCGGTAGCCGAAACAGCCTGTGTCGGTGTCCTTGATGATTACAAAGGGCAAATACCCACAGCTTTCATAGTGCTTAAGGAAGGACAAAGCGCTACGGTGGACGAAATACGCGATTTTTGCCGCCAGAGCTTATCCGACTATAAAGTGCCCAAACAAATCAAGTTTGTTGACAGCCTGCCCAGGACGGGGTCGGGCCAAATAGACCGGAGACGACTCAGCCTGACAAAGGAAAGCTGACAGGTAGGCCTGATCCTTCACCTTGTGAAGGATGGTGTCCCGGGAATTTGTTACACCTTTGTCAGGGTGTTTTTTCTTGCCTTTCTCGAGTGAGGGGGCTCTTTAGTTATACCAACTGACGTTGCCAGTGCCGTAGCCATATATTGATTTAAGCTCATTCCTTCCGTTTCAGCCCTATAGGCAAGTAGTCTATGAAGTGAAGGCGAAATTCTGAGTCTGATTTGACCACTATATTTGCGCAGTCTCGGCTCAGGAATACGCAGCCCTCTTTCCAGATTGGACTTTATCCAATCCATTTTGACTTCCTGAATCTCTTTCACGACTTCCTCAGGTGTATCTGCGTGTATTAGACAATGTGGGAGCTCTGCAATCCTGGCAACCCAATAAGGGCCTTCACCGTCATCCCATTGCTCAACTATAACGGTATAAGGCAACTTCGCATAGTATTCTAGCTCTTTCTCTATATTACCTTTAATTACCATCCTTAATCTCCATCTTAATCGTAATCTCCAGCCAGCTATGCCTCTTGTTCTTCAATAATTTCTAACAACTCTTTTACGTAGCAGGATCTAACTGGACTTTCTCTTTTGTAAGGCATCGTGTGCGTTCCTATGATAGCCTTGGGATGCTTTGCGCCTTCCTCGATATATCCGTACCGTTTTATTAGTGCTTCAAAGTCGCGCAAAGCCACATTTCTAGGATTTCGTCGAATTACCTCCAGGGATTTTTTGCCACGCGCCATAGGACATAAACCTCCTCAACATACTCTGCCTCCTTTCTTGGTCTTCTCCCTGCTACTAACTTATTTCACACAGGGCGATACTATGGTATCATATATGACACCATTTGTCAATACCATTTCCTCTTGTGGTATTGGGGACCCAACACCTGATTTGTCCTTCACAAGGTGAAGGATGGCGTCCCGTAATTCGCTTAGCCGGCCAGACCTGCTGAAATACTAGGCAGCAGGCGTTCTTTTTATGAAGTCCAGTATATGCTGAGCTATTTCCTCGCCTTTCTCTTCCTGGAGAAAGTGGCCGGCGTCCTTGATTATAATCTCCGGCTGGTCTTTGGCTGTAGGTATAAGAGAGCGAAAGAATTTGTCACCGCCACCTGTAATAGGGTCTTTATCTGAAAACAAGACCAGGGCCGGCTTGTTCCACTTTGACAGGACCTCCCGAGCATGCCGCATTTCGGCGGAAGCGGGGTCTTCAGGGCTGATGGGGACGAGTAACGGCCACACGGCAGCCCCAGCTTTATACCTGACATCCGGAAACGGCGCTTCATAAGCGGCGACGATTTCCTTGGTAATCTTTTCGGGATGGGCCATACCGCCAAGTATTGATTGCCCGATTTGCATATCGGGATGAGTCTCAGCATAACTACGCCAGGCCAGGAAAGCTTCGCCGGGCTTTCCCTTACCTGTGGGCAAGCCGGTATTCATGATAACCAGCCGGGCAAACCGTTCCGGCATATGAGCGACCGCAGCCAGACCGATCAACCCGCCCCAGTCCTGCACCACGACAGTTATCTGCTTAAGACCCATCGCCTTTATAAAACCCATCAGCGTGTCCAGGTGCATCTTAACGGTATATGCCTCCCGCTCGGTGAACTTATCAGACCGGCCAAAGCCGATAAAGTCCATAGCTATAACACGGTGCTTCTTGGACATAGCGGCAATCATTTTGCGGTATAGAAATGACCATGAGGGCTCGCCATGCAAACAGAGTATGGTCTCTCCTTTGCCTTCATCCACATAATGTATGCGCAGTCCGTTAACCTCAATATAGTGCGGGGCAAAAGGGAAACCGGGCAATTTGGAAAAACGTTCATCTGGCGTACGGATAACCGGCATGCTTATATACCTCCTGTTTAATTATTATGCTGCGAAATTATATGTAGGTGCGCTCCGGTTTTTCAACCTATTATACTCCGAATTTGTAGCAGGCCTGGTCCTTCACCTTGTGAAGGATGCTATCCCCGGAAGCCGCCAGGTAAATCTAGTCCAGACTGAAGAGAGGATACCGATCCGTCGTCAACAAGAAAGCGTATGCAGCTACTCTCAGCGACCATCGGTATACGCCAACTACGAAGTCGAATAGACCTCTGGGATAGCGAGTGGTAAACAAGATGGCAAACCAGGCTATCACCACGCAAACGAAGGCTGCAATCCCCAGGAAGAACAGGATGATGTAGTGTGGGATAGCTAGAAACCACTTCACCAGCGGTAACCAACGGTTGAGGTCTTTGGGGACGTCTGGATATGGGATCTCGATGTGGACCGACTGCTCTTCATCAGTTGACGGGTATACATCTGTAAGCAGACCAAGATAAGTACTGACACGCGTGCTGAACTTAATCAATGCTACATTCCAATCAAACCACCACCTGGGATACTTTTGCCGGAAAAGAATCATGAATAAGGTTGCTAGAAACAAGATGCCTCCCGCAGCATATTGCCAATTCCAAGCACTCATTCCATGTAAATTAAGATTCCCACCAGCTACCAGAAACAGAATAATGACGATTGGAACTGCTACGAAGATTCTGAAGAACGTGGTTAACCGATTAAGAGCTCTGTCAGGGTAGTCGATTGCCAGGGTGGCGGGATACTCGGGCAGGGTCGGCGACGCTTTTGTTGCCATTGTTATTGTTACCTCCTTTTATATTTTAGCCTATAACTTGTTCAGCTGTTACATGCTCATGTAAATCAATATTATTTGTACTGCAAATTAACAATATTTGCAAGAGGCTGGGGACATAATACCTGATTTGTCCTTCACAAGGTGAAGGATGGCATCCCTGGAATTCACCGATTGTTACCTGATTACTGCCACAAAATTATCGGGAAACGGCACTCTTGTAAATTATGCCAAAACACAGATAGAATGGCAGACTATGAGTGCATGAAGTATCTCCATCGGGCGGCCTTTGCCGAAAATATACTTTAAGGAGTGTGACTTATGGGAAGGAAAAAACTATATGTTCTCTGTGCTTGTGTACTACCCCTGATGATTTGCTCCGGTCTGGTCTATTCCATGTTCTCGCTCTATATGGGCGAGGTGCTGGGGGCACCGAGGACCCAGATCGGCTTGATATATATGGTCGGCTCCGCTGTCGGGCTGATATTCGGCCCGCTTCTGGGGAAGATATCAGACCGTTTCGGCAGGAAGCCGGTCATCCTCGGCGCGATGGGTGCCTTTGCGACAATTTTTGTCCTTTATTTCCGGGCCCAGGGTTATATGGTGGTCTATGGCATACAGGTCCTCGAAGGCGCCGCCTGGGTCGCCATCGGTGCTTCGGTCACAGCCTACATAGCCGACATCATTACTGAGGATAAGAGAGGCTGGGCTATGGGTGTCTATCAACAGACGATAGCCCTCGGCTGGATGATAGGTCCGGCCTTCGGCGGTTTCCTCTCGGAATTAATCGGTTTCCGCACAATATTCCTTGTGGGCGCAATAATCGCGGCGGTAGGCTTTATCCTGGTGCTGGTCCTGGTAAAAGAGCCACGCCGCCAGCCGGATGAGGTCTCGTCAAAGGGAGATATGTAAGGAGAAATCGAAGCCCGGCTCACTTTTCCCGTGCCAATATGGCATTGCGCCTGAGGTATTCTGGGAAAAGATACCTGATTTGTCCTTCACAAGGTGAAGGATGCTGTCCCTGGAATTCATGCACCGGCATCTAAATCTCTCTGGCAAGACTAGGATAATGAGCACGGAGCCATTGCTCAACATCATCGCGGAGTTGTTTCGCCAGTACTATCATTTCTTCAGCTTCTTGTTCAGTGACCAGTCCAGCTCTTTCATAATCGCTGATATTACGTTTTTCACGGAACTTGTCCAATTGCTTAATTATAGCGGGGTTTGCTTTAATGGTGAAAGCCAATGATTGCAGAACAAGATAATGCTGCCCCTCTTTCCGAGCGCGATAGCCAACTGCTGCCAGTGCCGCCTTAGCAGTTTGGACAGCCGCATTATGCGCAATACTCAATCGCCAGTCTGGACCGAGTTCGATTATCTGTGCTTTTTCCAGGTCACGGTCGCAGATATGCAACAGTTCGGCAATTTCAGCTGCCGATGGGCGGTGTTTCACAATCAGTTTATCATTCAGCCAGTTTTCTAAGCTCATCTTCATCGCCTATCACAAATATCTTCTCATCCTCAAGCACTGTCTTGACGAAATGATGGTCCTCTTTCACTTTCTTCTTGAATTCGGCAATCGGGTAGACAACAGGATTAACCTCGCGCCCTAGTTTTTGTTCTGCCGGGGTGAGAAGCGAAACCACGTCTCCAAAAGAGATTTTGCCCACCACCATCAGGTCAATGTCACTTCTTCGGTCATCCGTGCTCTTGGCTACTGAGCCGAAGATAAAAGCTACCCGTATTTTATCTGCATTAGCCGCCAGAGACTGTCTGATGACATCAGCCATGCCGAAGGTTTTCCTCACGATGCTTTTGAGCTCATCGAAGATAGGGCAACGGGCATTGGCTCGATAATATACCTGTCTCCCTTGAACTTCACGGGTGATGATGCCCGTGTCCGTCAGGTTTTTCAGCTCTCGCTGCACCGTTCCCCGTCCGATTTTCACGGCGTCCAGTATTTGTTTGGTATAAAAAGAGCTATCCGCTCGCCCATAGAGGAGCGCAAGGACCGCCTGCCGTGTTTTGCCGAAGAGACCACTGCATAACAAATTTTCATTCATAGATGTTACCCATTTCGGGTACTATATTACCCGTATTGGGTAACAAAATCAAGTATTAGACACTGCCAGCTTTCTTCAAGCGTGCTTTAATGTACCTCGTACTATAGGGTATTCTGGGAAATGATACCTGATTTGTCCTTCACAAGGTGAAGGATGGCGTCCCTGGAATTACGGGTTACAGCATCCCCATCGGTATGATAGTATTTGGTAGACCGAATTAAGTCGGGTACTCCGGGTATGGACTTGTGGTTCCCGGAGATGGAGGTAGCGCCAGGATGAAAAGAAACGCAGTAGTCTACATCGTTCTTTCCGTCATATTCGTAGCACTTGCCCTGTTCAGTTATTTCTATGAATCGAGGTCAACCGGGCTTCTGCCGGTGATAACCTATCCATTGCGTGCTTACACTATTCCGCTCGCAATCATAAGCGCAATTCTTGCATCCTGCGGCATCTTCATTCAGAAAAGCAGGAGGAAATAGATGATTTTCAAGTTCCTCATGGTCTTTCTCTCCCTGGGTTTCGTAACAAAGATTTTGGGCGAGATGGTTCACGAGGTCTTGGGTCATGGTCTATTCGTCCTGGCGTTCGGTGGCAGAATAACAAGCGTAAGCATCTCTTTACTCTGGCCCTATAAGCTGTCCGGCATTGGATTCGCCCCACCGCCCCCTGGTTTCCAGCCCTGGCAGGAGGTCTTAGTCGATGGGGGCGGCATACTCATGTGCTTGATAGTCTCGTTCATATTACAGCTCATCTTGCTGTTGAGCTTCTCGAAAAGGGCAAATTGGGTGGCTTCATCTACGCTTTTCTGGCTGGCTTTTTGGACATTCATAAACCCGGCTGGATACCTTGTTGTCGGGGGTATAAAGCCGTTCGGCGATATTGCCAGCCTCATATCTGCCGGGGTCATGACCAAGGAGATTGCCTTCATTCTGGGACTCCTGATATTCCTCGTCAGCCTCTTCTCAGTTTCCATAATACTGAGGAATGTGCTCAGCAAAGCCGGGGTTAACAAAGAAGCAAGATGGAGTATCGTTCTCTTCTGGCTTATAGTTCCCCTGCTGACGCTCTTCAGCGTTGTTGGTCAGGGTCAACCGCTGCTCATTGCCTTATTAGGTTTTATTCCAGTCCTGGCAGCATGCGCCGGACTTCTATTGCATAATGCAATCTTATCTCGCAGAAAGAACAGGGAAATGCGTGTGTAAAGAAAGCAGTCTCCGAGGTGGTATTCAAGGGAAATAATACCTGATTTGTCCTTCACAAGGTGAAGGATGGTGTCTCTGGGATTCGTGCCCCTACTAGCGTGTCATTGCGAGCCCTGACTTGTCAGGGCGTGGCAATCTCTGGGGAACTATAAAGGTTTGCTAACTATCCCTGCCGGTGATATTATTAAACAAAACTGGTATTTTGTTTAATAAGGGGAAAACTTACTAAACTTGCGTTTAATAAAATAATAGAATCTTGGCCAAAGCTAAAATGAAAAGTTCGTATACCGTAGTGGTGGAAAGAGACCCTGAAAGCAGATGGCTGGTTGGCGAAGTCGTCGAGCTTCCGGGCTGCTATACCCAGGCACCAGATTTGCCCTCTCTCGAATCTAATGTTCGTGAAGCCATATCTGTATACCTCAAGACGGCCTCGCCGGGAGAACCACTTCCCGATTTCGTCGGTACCTGGCGCGTTGAGGTATCGGCTTGACCAAACTCCGCCTGGCTACTTACAAAGAATTAAGAAAGGTAGCGGAAAGCTTGGTTTTGAGTGGCAGCGTCGCCATGGGAGTCATAATACTTTCAAAAACTCTGAAGGGCGGATAATCGTTATCCCGGATCACGGTATGCAGGTTATCGTGCGCCCATTACTACGCAAGATACTGCGTGATATGGGCATCAGTGTGGATGAGTACCATAGAATCCTGGGAAAGCTCTAGGATTCACAGAGCAGGCGGTCGTGGCGAAGTTTGGGAACATAATACCTGATTCGTCCTTCACAAGGTGAAGGATGGCGTCTCTGGAATTCTCTAAAAGTCAAAAAAGTGTAATCACAATTTGGCAGACAAATGCAAAGCTCTACACACCGTGACAGTTAAAACTCCCAGCACATACATGCCTCATATTTACAGAACCATGTAGATCTTGTACTCGACACCCGCCGGTATCAAGTTCCCCACTCCGATTGCAATAATACGATTCAGCCAGGCATATTTCTTGGATCCGGTTTCAACCACCGTTGTAACCCGGAAGTAGTATTTCGATGAATCGACAGATTGACCGGTGATTGCCTTGATCGCAACCTCAGCAGTCATCTCGTTAATACCTCTGAGACAGCAATATATCAGGTGATTGTCATCAGTGCGTAAGACACAGCGAACATCCAGTTCTACCATCTGGTCAGCCCGGCGAACAAACCAATCGCCTCCTCCAGGAAGGACAACTCCTTTGATTTTTGGGCCTTCGAATGTGCCGCCTTTTATGTATACTATCTGCCGTATGCCATGCGGCGTCACTCCCAAATCTATGACCTGTCGCCAGTCAACATATGCAGTTACAGTGCATAGGAATTCGGCCTTTAAATCCGGCATTCGTCCGTCCTCTCAATGATAGAAACACACTGTTCTGTAGCAATAGGGAGTGTGGTTTTTCATCGCTGGTGTGACAGATTATATCGCTTCTAAGCTACGAGGACAAGACTGGTCTTGACAATCACATTTACCGGATACATCACACCCCGATGACCTTGCCATTAAATAATGTATTAGGTATTCTGGGGGCATAATGCCTGATTTTTAATAGGTCTAACTGGGATGTTGTCCTCGAAATTCTTACTCGTGTCCCAAAGTGAATAACCGTGTAGTTGAAATGGGAAAGGGCCTTGCAAATTTACTTCTTGCTCTCCAAAATTCCTTTAGCCCAACCTGCAGCCCGCTCCAGTTCTCCTTCTTTCAGCGGACCTTTGGTGCCTGTAACGAAGAAGCCTTCCGGGGACGCTATGAGAGCACCGCCTTTCCTTTTCAGATTGCGGGCGAGGCGTCCAGCAGCATATCCAAACACCGCTACGAGTTTCGTCGGGGTTCTGGTGTCGAACGCAGCTACGTTGATACCTTGAAGAGAACGCTCAGGGACTTTGTTGAGGAGGCCTTGAATCGCCGGCGTCGGCCTGCCCCCATGGGTCGGAGAACCTACAATGAGAAGGTCAATAGATGCCAATTCCGAGGGATTCGCCTCGCCCGCCCGCAGTACCTTGACTTCACCGGACGGGGTAATAGCTTCAGCAATAGCCCTGGCGATTTTCTCCGTATTTCCATAAACCGAGTCATATACTATTAAAGCCTTCATTAGAGCCACCTCCACTCTATACTCGATTATTCAGTGTACACCTATATTAACGAATCTTCAAGCACACGTAGCTTCATTCGATGTTTTAAATACCTACCTGTATTGTGGGGACATAAGACCTGATTTGTAGCAGGCCTGATTGGTATGGCGTCCCCGGAATTATGTGGTCAGTAGTCATGGTCAAGAGGCTGCGCTTCTTCCTCAAAATAACGGTGAAACGAACGAGGTAGGTCATGATAATCAACGTCAGATATAGCGTTTGAGAAATCCCTTGAGTTCAGAGTGTTCCAAAATAGGACCGCTTTACCTCGCAAGCTCCCGCTTTTTGCATCATGTTTAAGCGCCGCTAAGGCCTTACCTGTATAGGTGCCATCTAGCTTGATTTCTTCACATTCTCTCATCAGGGATACTGCCTCCATCCCCTCATCTGTGAAGAGCGCGTATCGTTTGCCAACATAATCGTGTCTAATATCAACGTCTGTTTCAGAGAACTCAAATCTGGGGAAAGCAGCGTCCAGAGAACAAAGTAAAGAGTTCGTTTTTTTGATGAGTTTAATCATTGCTCTGGTATTGGTAAATCTTTCACTGTGTACGGCTACCGAGACTACCCGGCCACCGAGCTTCGCTACCCTGAGTCCAAGAGTCAATCCGGCCGCTGTGCCCATTGAACCGCAAGCGACGTAAATATACTCTGGCTCCGCCATTTCTCCACTCGTTACTTGTCTTCTTAATTCAAGAGCTGCATTAATAAAACCAGTAACGCCGAGGGGTGAAGAACCGCCAGGAGAGATAAAGTGGGGAAGGCGGCCTTTTTCCAGCTTGTGTCGCAAAAGCTGATAGGTGGTTGCCGCATAAACCAACGGCATATTTCTTGCAGATTCCAAGTCGGCCTCACACAAGTGTAGTTCCGCACCACAGTAGTGGCTCATGAGTAAATTGCGGCGAACATACTGGGCATTCGGCTGAGGCATTAACATCGAGATGCTCTTCAGACCGACCTGTCGTGCATATATGGCAGTGGCCAAGGCATGATTCGACCCGGCACCACCAAAGGTTATAACCTCCTTCGCCTTGGAGCGCAGAGCGTTGCCCAGAATGAACTCTAACTTTCGAGGCTTGTTACCACCGTAGACTTTGCCACTCAGGTCATCGCGTTTTATATAGAGCTGGCTGACGCCCAACTCAGCTCCTAATCGTTCAAGCTTTTGCACCGGGGTAGGAAATTCGCCTAGCGGTACATAGGCAAGCTTCTCCCGCAATAGCGGGTACTGTTCAAATAGCGGAATCACTTCTATTCTTTCCTTACGTTAATAGCTGCGCAACTCAAGTCTCGAGAGTCCTGCTTTTCTAAGGGCCATGACGGCATATTATCATCGGTGGCTCTTGTTATCAATTCGGTGGTAATGGGATATTAAGTCCTTGGCAATAGGCCGGTATTCTGGGGGCATAATACCTGATTTGTCCTTCACCTTGTGAAGGATGGTGTCCCTGGAATTCAGCCAACCTTAGACTTGCCGTTCGAATATTACTTCGCAGAAACTGGCTTTTGCCCATAGGCCTCCGGCTCCCGGCGCGAATACCTGGACAAGGCGCCACCCATCCAATGAGTTTTCACGTATTACGTCGTGGTAGTCCTTGTCTTTCTTGCCTTGTCCAATAGTTACGAACTTGTACTCATATTTCTGTGGCATGTCCACCTCCAAGAAAATTTCCCCCTGAGGGAATGATTAAGGATAAGATGTGTCTTCGGATTCAGTATTTGCCGAATTATAGCCCGAGGTCGACGCGACCACAAGAAATCATAGTTCCTTCTTTTCAGCTTAATAACCTAACCCCAGAGGGGATATTCTGGGGGCATAATACCTGATTTGTAGCAGGCCTGACTGGTATGGCGTCCCTAGAATTCGCCTCCAGCTACCAGTTCAGCGTCCTTTTTACAGGCTAATAAGGTGCTCTATATGCCTAAGGAACTGCGTTCGCTTTTCAGCATCCCCAAGCACTTCTGTAAGATTGAAATCTTCGTTGACGAGCCTGTCTTCGCTAATTCTGTTTCGGACCTCGGGGGTAATGCAGCTGGCCAGGTATATATTGTGAACTCGGCGATTCTCTCTTGTCGCCTGCTCGAAAGATTTCTTGGCAGCCCCGTAGCGCTCAAGTGCCCCGGCTGGATCGAGCCCATATTTAACCTCAATTGTGCTCACCAAGACCCCGTCAGCGCTACGAATCGATACATCGGGCTCGCTTGCAAAGGTAAACATATAACCAGCAGGCGTTTTGAATGATCGGATTACCTCGATTGGCGGAGCCTCAGGTGCACCAGCAAGTTCCGCAATTTGTATCTTTGATCCATTTGTTCTGGAAGCATCACTTACAAGCCCCGACTGGACAAAGTGGCTAATCAGCAACTCTTTTACTCTGCGGCTTCCCTCAGCGCCTATCTCATTGCGCCAGGAGCCATTGACCTGCGTGCCCAGATTCAGTAAAGCCGCAATACGATTCTGTTCCAATGACCACTTTGGGTCGGACTCAATGAGAAGGCTGACAAGGCCATTAAAGACCTGTGCCAGCTTGGTTGCTTGCTTCTCGACTAAGTTAGTCTTCTTCCCATCCTCAAACTGTTTGGTTGTGTAGGCTAGACGCTGCGCGCCCTTTTGAGGAAGCAACGCCAGACAACGATAGTAGGTAATCAGCGGAGGGGTCGCTCTTATCACTGCAGGATGGCAAAATACATTGACTGGATCAATACCCTGGGTCTGGATACGCTGCCATGCTGCCTCAGAAATACCAAGTCCTCTACGGCCTCGCCAGTTTACCTTCAAACCTCCCGCCAGCGACAACATCTGCAGGAGATTTGGCCACAAAGAGTGAACCCTGTAGAAGAATGACGAGCGCAGCGCATAGCTGGCTTGTTCTGCTTCACGTTGCAGCTCACTCTGCCTCACAGCTTCCTCCACAATGTAATACTCTCTCGCACAGGGATACGACCATAGCGTCCCATTTGCTGTGAACTATTGCCCTTGTACCGCGCTACAACAATTCCGTCGACGCAAAAACCGTATCGTTCAGCTATGTCAGAGAGAACGAGGTCGACGGGTACGAGTTGTCCTTCGAAACGTACGTTGTCTACCACCATAGCAACCCTTGCACCGGAGGCCAGCACCCGACCCCACTCATGTATGCACTTCTCCATATCGACGAAATAGGCAGTCAGCATGATGGGAATGCGTGGATTGTTGAGTTTCCGCCCTTCCAGGTTTTGTATGACTTCGGCTATTACAGGGTGGCAAGGTTTATCACCCTCTTCGGCCCTGGATTCGATATGCGAGCGCAGAATCCCAAACCGCACCGCCTTCAACTCTTCAAAACTTTTCACGAAGCGGAAACATAGTTCCAGGCAGTAACTTCTGGAATAATCATATCTATTGGGGTAAGGGGGTGATGTTATTATAATTGTAGGCTTCTTTGGGAACTCCACATTGCTCAAGTCTCGTGCGTCAGCTTCGCAGAGAATTGGCAGATTCTCAGTGTACCGGATTCTGTCGAGCCACATATGCTGGATCGCAATTGAGTCAGCTTCGGCCAGTAACACCTTTCTAAGTAACGCTTCGTCGGGAGCCATAAGCTTCTTGTGGAGGTTCAACCTCAGAAACTGACCATCATTGGACGCGTAGCTTGTACTTTCCAATATGGACAGGAGCAACAGAGTGAAGAGCTCTTTGTGCGGTGCTGGCAAGCTATCGATAGCGGCCTTCCATTTTAGTAGCCTTGTGAGGTACGGCTCCTCAAATGCGATTTTCATAATGGAAACATCATCCGCAATAGTCGCCGGTTCCAACTTGTCCACTACGTTCTCGAGCCGCCTGAAGGTTGAAGCTAGTGAGCCCGGCTCCAATAGCAGGAATTTCGGAAGCGTCCTACTGACAAATGCTGCCACAGGTAACTTATCGATGCCCAGAGAAGGTAATCCTCGTAGCATCGCCCCAAACAGTGTGGTGCCCATTCCCGCAAAAGGATCGAATACGAGGTCGTCTGACGTAGCTTTGAATTCGTCCAAGAAATAATTTACCAGGCCAAGAGAGAATGCCTCCTTGAAACGGTAGAGCCTTAGAATTGGAACGGATTTATTGCCGACGTATGAGACAAGGTGGGCCAGTTTGTGGTTTTCCGACATCACGGAGTGATATTTGTCCTCAATACAGAGGCGCTCGTTAAGGCCTCCCCCATCAAGTTCGATTTTGGGAGGCTGTGTCCGGGTTATGCTCTCCAAGCTCGTCGTCTGCAAACTACGCTATGTTCTAGCTTTTGATGTAATTGTAGCGGTAGAAGGAACGTAATGTCAATAAACACGACTGAGATGGAGAAAACTGTTTTGAACACATTTTGACAGAAAGTTCAGACAGGCGCGATGTCCTCAGGCTTCGAGCAGGTGCTCCTGTTAAAAATACCGGCAAGACAGAGACTGCTATTCCTTGTCTAAGTCTTTGATAAGCTCGTCAACCGAGTTAAAGGTCTTCACCCGCCCGGCTTTAATGTCTTCGTCAGCCTCCCTCTCACCCTCCTGCCACCGCTTCGTCCAGAAGTAAGCCTGGCTCTTGTCCACCAGTTTCTTGGGCATTAACACAGCTTTCTCGACTTCAACGTCAATTTCTACCAGGTCACCTTCCTCTATTCCCAATTGCTTACGCACTTCTATATCTAAATATAGCCTTGACATCCCAGATTGCGATTTCAACAATCTTCACCAAAACCTGATTTCATTCGTCCCCCTTTCGAAATCCTATGGGGCGCCGTTTCGGTTCCGGTGGCGCCATAAGACGACGAATAGCTTCAAACACCTGTTTAAATTGAGCATCATACTTCTTCTCAAGGGCATCTAGCTTACGGGCAAGCTCGACATGACTTGCCAGCATCTGCCGTAAGCGGATAAAAGCCCGCATTATCTCAATATTTACCTGGATAGCACGCCGGCTACGCAAGACACTGGATAGCATGGCAACGCCCTGTTCAGTAAAAGAAAAGCGTAAGGTAAATATTTGCTGTGTTGCCCGCGTCCTTTCTTTAAGGTCACAATTTGTGATCTTAGAAAATCAACATCATCTTTGCTAAGCTGGAACATAAAGTCTTCAGGGAACCGCTCCAGATTACGTTTGACTGCTTGAATTAAAACCCTCGTCTCGACACCGTAAAGCTCCGCCAGGTCGGCATCGAGCATAACTTTTTGCCCACGGATTAACAAGATTGCCTTTTCAATCCTATCGACAGGGATAAGTGATTTCTTATTGACCATGCCAATAACCTGCGGTAGTCTGGCAACGTTTACCTAGTCTGTCCTTGCTCCGATTATATCACAAAGGTAGTTAACCCTTCCTTTCCTTATCTCCCTCTGTCACTGGGAGGAGCGAGATTCCTCGCTTACGCTTCGGAACAAGCTCCGCAATCCCTCCCCCCTGTCTTTGCGAGGCTGACTTTAGTCAGCCGAAGCAATCTCGGTAGGAAAGCAATGAGATTGCCACGCTCCCGCCTGCCAAGCCTTGGCTCGCCTGCCGAAGTCGTACGGCGAGCAGGCGGGCAGGTCGCTCGCAATGACAAGAGAAAAGGGCTCGCAATGACACGGGAGGTTAGTGCTCCTGTTAAAAATACCGGCAAAACAAGGTATAATAGCCGAAAGCGAGGCGAAGCCAGAATAGAAACCGGACTTCCGGAGAGATGAAAGGAACCAATAAACTGGCGCAAGAATATGTGGCATCTATTCCCTTTGACCGGCGGCTATACCGCCAGGACATCGAGGGCAGCCTTGTTCACGCCCAGATGCTGGCGAAGCAGGGGATAATAGCCGAGAGCGAGGTGGAGACGATAACCAAAGGGCTCAACTCTATTCGAAGGGAAATCGAACGAGGAAAATTTAAATTCAAGACCGAGCTCGAGGATATACACATGAACATCGAAGCGGGGTTGTTTGAAAAGATAGGCGACGTGGCAGGCAAGCTCCATACCGCCCGCTCCAGGAACGACCAGATAGCCCTGGACCTGCGCCTGTTCGTCAAGGAGGAAATCTTGAAGACCATCGATAAGATAAAAGCTCTGCAAGCTGCGCTGGTGGAGCTGGCCGAGGCAAACAAGGCCGTCGTCATGCCCGGCTATACCCACCTGCAGCAAGCCCAGCCGGTCCTCCTGGCTCACCACCTGCTGGCTTATTTCGAGATGTTCCAGCGGGACAAGGAAAGATTTCAGGACTGCCTGGGGCGCACGGACGTCCTGCCCCTGGGCAGCGGCGCCCTGGCCGGCGTTCCTTACCCCGTAGACCGGGAATTCGTGGCCCGGGAGCTAGGCTTCAGCAAGGTGAGCACCAACAGCCTGGATGCCGTTTCCGACAGGGACTTCGTCGTAGAATACGAAGCGGCAGCGGCCATCACCATGATGCATCTTTCCCGGCTGGCTGAGGAGCTCATCCTGTGGTCATCGAGCGAGTTTGGCTTCATAGAGATTGGCGAAGCCTTTACTACGGGCAGCAGCATCATGCCTCAGAAGAAAAATCCCGATGTGGCCGAGCTGGCGAGGGGAAAGACCGGGCGGGTATACGGCCACCTCATGGGCATCTTGACCACTATGAAGTCTCTGCCTTTAGCCTATAACCGGGATATGCAGGAGGACAAGGAGGGGCTGTTTGACACCGTGGACACGCTGCAGGCCAGCCTGGAAGTATTCGCCGGGATGGTAAAAACGCTTAAGGTAAACAGCGAGCGTATTGCTCAGGCGATGAAAACAGACTATATCCTGGCCACCGACCTGGCCGATTATCTGGTGAAGAAAGGCCTGCCGTTTCGGGAAGCCCACGGCGTAGTAGCGAAACTCAGCGAATACGCCCTGAGCAAGGGCAAAAACTTCCGGGAACTTGCCATGAAGGAATACCGCAAGTTCTCCCCGCTTTTCAGCGGCGATGTCTATAATATAACTTTGGAATCATCGGTAGCCGCTCGAAATGTGGCCGGCGGAACCTCCCCCCGACAGGTGGGAACGGCGCTGAGAAGAGCCAAGAGGCTGATCAAAAAATGATTAAGCTGGCGCCGTCGATTCTGTCTGCTGATTTTGCCCGCCTCGGCGAGCAGGTTGACGAGGTCGCCAGGGCCGGGGCCGATTATATCCACGTAGATGTTATGGACGGGCATTTCGTGCCCAATATCACCATCGGGGCCCCGGTGGTGGCTTCAATCCGCCAGGTGACGAGCCTGCCGCTGGACGTCCACTTGATGATAGAGCATCCGGAGCGGTATATCTCCGACTTCGTTAACGCCGGCGCCGATATTATTACCGTGCATGTCGAAGCCTCTCCCCATCTCCATAGCACGATTCAGGCAATAAAGGAACTGGGGGCTAAGGCCGGAGTATCTTTAAATCCGCCTACTCCTCTCAGCGCAATAGAGGAATTTCTTCATCATGTGGATTTGGTCCTCATTATGAGCGTTAATCCGGGCTTCGGCGGGCAATCTTTTATTCCCGAAACACTGCCCAGGATAGCGAATATGCGCAAAGTCCTCGATGATAGAGGACTAGGTGCCGAGCTCGAGGTTGACGGGGGAATTACTGTGGACAATGCCCCGGACATAGTTAAAGCTGGCGCCAATGTCCTGGTGGCGGGGAACAGCGTATTCAGGGCTGAGGAAGGGATAAGCCAGGCGCTACAGAGGCTCAGGGAAGCAACGGCATAGAAATTTCAAAAATAAAAGGTCAAAAGTCAAAATGACAAATTAAAATACAAAATTCTTAGCCTCTCCCTTTCTGTCATTGCGCGGCTGACTTTAATCAGCCGAAGCAATCTCGTGGTGGGGCAAGGGATTGCCACGCTCCCGCCTGCCAAGCCCTGGCTCGCCTGCCGAAGTCGTACGGCGAGCAGGTCGCTCGCAATGACACTCCGGATATGAAATCCTAAATCCTAAGCACTAAATCCTAAACAATATCAAAATCCAAAAATTCTAACAACCGGACTGCCCCTCTTAAGATAAGAGGGGGAAGGAGAGTTATGAGTAGATACATTTACAACGATCCAACTACAGAACTGAACAGGCAAGCACAACATGATGCCCATGGAAATAACCCCCTTTAATCCCCCTTATTTTAAGGGGGGACACTGAGAGACAGGCCACTCCCTTGACGGGAGAGGATTAATCGTGAAGGAAGGGATTTCTTCACACCTCGAGGGATTCAATGCCAAATGCCAAAGCCCAAATGACAAACGAAGCTCAAAATCCCAATGACAACAATGAACAATATTCTAATTAGAAAAGCCAGGGAATCGGATTTGCCGGCGATTGGAAAATTGCTGGCAGACCTGATAAATGCTATGGATAATACTGAAGGCATTGACATTGGAATTGCCCTCAAGACCTGTGAACACCTCTTGAACGACGCTAGCTCACATTTCCTGGTGGCAGCAATGGAGGGGAGTCCGGTTGGATTCATCCACTTCACGGTTCGACAGACGATTCTGCACCAAAGTCCATCCGCATTAATTGATGAGCTTGTTGTAGCAAAAGAATATCAGGGCAAAAGCGTTGGTAAGCAGCTGGTGCTGGCTGCTATCGAGAAATGTAAACAACTGGGATGTTGTGAAGTTGAAGTGAGCACTGAGAAGACAAACGTTAAAGCAAGAGAGTTCTACAAGAAGTGCGGGTTCGAGGAAAGAGGGATGCTTTTTGAAGTGGATTTGTAGTTGATGCAAAGACTGAAAAGACTCAAATGTCAAAACCCAAGTGACAATTGAAATCCAAATGCTTAAATGCCAAAACCACTCCGTTTTATCCTTTGGGTTTTGAGCTTGATTTGATATTTGAGCTTTGGCATTTGACATTGTTGCAGGGTTTGGAATTTAGCCAAGGGGATTGCCACGCCCCCGCCTGCCAAGCCTTGGCGGGCAGGTCGCTCGCAATGACAAACGGTGTGAGTACGCTAGCGGGCTACTTTATACTGGGTGCGGAGGCATCTGGTGCAGATGTTGACTTTTCTTTTCTTTCCCTCTACCATAATCGTAGCTCGCTGGATATTAGGCAGCCAGCGCCGGAGGGTATGTTGTTTGGAGTGGCTTACATTATGTCCGAATTGAGCTTCTTTACCGCAAATTTCGCACTTCATAGAAACTTTCCTGTCTGTTAAATTTGCGTAATGATATCACAATTATCAGCCCGGGTGAAGGGGTGGAATGAAAAGTGATTTAGCCGATGGTCAAACCCTGAAGGAAATGTTTGCTTCAGGAACTGCCTGGCTGGAAAAAAGCGCCCCCGATATCAATGCTATAAACGTCTTCCCTGTCCCCGATGGTGATACCGGGACCAATATGGTGCTCACCATGAAGTTTGCCCTGGAAGAGGTAAAGTCCAATTCGGATAACCAGGTCTCCTCGGTAGCCAAATCGCTGGCTCACGGCGCTTTAATGGGAGCGCGGGGCAACTCCGGAGTTATCTTATCTCAATTCTGGCGTGGTCTAGCTAAAGAACTGGAGGGCAAGACCCATTTCGACGGCGGGGACTTTGCCAGAGCACTGGCCAAAGCATCGCAGACTGCTTACAAAGGGATTGTCAATCCTGTCGAGGGCACTATCCTGACGGTGCTTAACGATGCATCTAAAGCGGCTCAAGAAGCAGTAAAAAATGATGATGCTTTAGTCTCGGTATTGGAAGCCGCGGTAAAATCGGCTGAGGACTCAGTGGCCCAGACGCCCAGCTTACTGCCAGTATTGAGAGATGCCGGAGTGGTGGATGCTGGTGGGCAAGGCTTGTACGTTTTGCTGGACGGCGCCCTGCGATTCCTCAAGGGAGAGTCACAGAAAATGCAATATCGGAAGCCCCGCCTGGTGGTTGCCGAGACAGAACTGGTCCCCAGGGCAGCTCAGAGGCCAACCCAGCTGGAAACGCCTCACGGGTATTGCACAAATTTCGTCCTGGAGGGACAGAATTTTAATTTAGACAAAATCGAGAAAGACCTCAAGAAGAAGGGACTATCTTTGATAGTCACCGGCGACGACACTCTGGTTAGAGTCCATATCCACAGCTTCGAGCCCGGTGAAATCCTGAAATATGCCACAAAGCTGGGCAAACTGCATGAGATAACTATCAATAACATGGATGACCAATATGCCGAATTCATTAAGATGCAGAGGGAAAGAATGCCTTCAGCCGATATCGCTATGGTAACAGTGGCCACTGGAGACGGTTTTTTCGAGCTGTTTAATAGTTTAGGTAACATAATCATTGTCCCCGGCGGTCAAACGATGAATCCCAGCGTCCGTGAACTTTGGCAAGCTGTGGAGTCGGCCCCCTCGGACAACATTATTCTACTGCCCAATAACAAGAACATCGTGTCTGCCGCTTCCCAGGTCCAGTCCTTAACTTCCAAAAAGGTGAAGGTAATTCCCACCAAGAATATACCTCAAGGCATAGCGGCATTTCTGGCTTTCGGTTATGACATGAACCTGGAGGAAAATGTCCAGGCTATGGAGAAAGCAATAAACAAGGTAAGGGCGATAGAGGTTACCAGAGCAATGCGTGAGACCTGTCTTAAAGGCCTGAAAATAAGAAAGGGGCAATTTATTGCCATTCTAAACGATGAAGATTTGATAGCCAGGGCTGATAAAATAGGTGATGTTATCCTTGAAGCTTTAGGCAAAGCAGGGGCTGAAAAGGCTGAGATAGTCACCGTTTATTACGGTGCTGAAATCGAGGGCGCTGAAGCTCAAGAGATAGCCCAGGAAATTCGTGACCGCTACCCCACCGAGGTCGAGGTAGTTTATGGTGGCCAGCCCCATTATGATTATATAATTTCCCTGGAATAATGTTTGCGGCAAAGCTGCAAGTAAGAGGAATTTTTAATTGAAAAATAGAGGCTGTAGCCCAATTTACCGGGCTCCTTCCTCTGTCGTTGCGAGGCTGGCGAAGTCGCCGAAGCAATCTCGGTGGGGACAGGGGATTGCCACGCTCCCGCCTGCCAAGCCTTGGCTCGCCTGCCGAAGTCGTACGGCGAGCAGGCAGGCAGGTCGCTCGCAATGACAAATGCGTTGTAGTGGGATGAATCAAGCGATTTCCTCCCTGGAGGAAGGATTACAGGGAGAATTATGAAGTAGAAATGGTTAAAGTTGTAACCGATAGCTGCTCGGACATTACCCCACAGTTAGCCCAGGAGCTGGGGATCACTGTGGTGCCGTTGTACGTCCAATTTGGCAAAGAGACCTACCGGGACAATGTCGACCTGAGTACAGAGGAGTTCTACCACAAGTTGGAAACAAGTAAGATTCATCCCACCACCGCAACCGCCACCCCGGCTGATTTTGCCGAGGCTTTCACTAAATTAGCGGAGGAAACAAAGGAAATCCTGACTATAACTCTTTCGCAAAAGTTCAGCGGCACTTATACGGCAGCGCTGCAAGGTAAGGCTATGGTTAGCAAAGATTGCCGCATCGAGGTCATCGACTCTCAGACGGCAGCAGGCCCACAAATGCTCTTAGTTATTTCAGCAGCCAAGATGGCTCAAGCAGGGGCTAATCTGGAGCAAATTACTGACTGGGTCAGGAGAGCAATTCCCAGAGTGCATATTCGTATGAGCTTCGATACATTGGAATACTTGAGAAGAGGCGGGCGCATTGGTAAGGCGCAGGCCTTTTTAGGCGGTCTGCTAAAAGTAAATCCTGTCCTGGGAATAAAAGACGGTGCAACCTTTCCTATGGCTCGCTCCCGCAACCGAGCTCAAGCCATGGATTTTCTGGTAAATTTTGTCAAGGGTTTTAGCCGGATAGAAGCCACGGCTATCGAGGATGCTACTACCCCCGATGATTTACAGACATTAGCCGAGCGGCTTAAGGATGTCGTCCCTCCGGAGCGTATTTATCGTTCCAAGGTAAGCCCGGTGGTCGGCACTCATGTTGGTCCTCATGTCCTGGCTGTTTCCGTCCTTGAAGCAGAGTAGAAAGTGACAGGCATTGATTCGCTACGAAATGTTCTTGAGCTGGAGCGCCGGAAGGGTTACACCGATAAGGCAGTAATCGGCGGCCTGGATAAGTATCTTCACAAGCAGGCCGGACAAATCAGGCAGAGTATCAATAACCCACAGCTTTTAAGCAGCTTTGACGAGCTTAACTTAGCCAAGTCCAATTATGGCTCTTATGGCGTGGATGAGCGTAAGAGATGGATAGCAAATGTCTTTAGCTGGTTAGATAAGCTAGAAAAAGCGACTAAAACGAACAGTAGTCAGAAGCCAGTAGCCAGTAGTCAAACGGCAGCGGCTAGGCCCCGCCAGGAGCGAAGAGAAGGGCTGGACTCGCCCATAACTGTTGTCAGAGGCATCTCGACCAGCGCAGATAAAAAGTTTGCCAAGCTCAATGTCCGGACAGTGCGTGATTTGCTTTATTTCTTCCCCAGGCGCTATGTCGATTACAGCCGGAGGAAACCCGTCTCGGAACTTATAGAGGGCGAGGAGCAAACTATCATAGGCACGATCTGGCAAGCCAGGGTGGCTACTTTGGGTAACCGGCGCGGCACAGAGGCAATTGTCGGCGACGAGACGGGAAACGTGAGAGCGGTCTGGTTTAATCAACCCTACCTGGCAAGAAGCTTCCGTACCAATGCCAGAATAGTAATCAGCGGCACGGTCAGCCTGTTCAAAGGACAAAAAGTATTCGAGTCCCCGGAATGGGAGTTGCTGGAAAATAAAGAATTGATTCACACCGGGCGACTGGTCCCCGTCTATCCCCTTACTCAAGGCTTATATCCCCGGCAAGTCAGGAAGTGGACCAAGGAGACTGTCGATGGCTATGCCGGGCAATTGGATGATTTCCTGCCCTCGGATATAAAGACCCGCTGCCAGTTATTAGACCTCCCCACCGCCATCGCTCAAATTCACTATCCCGATGACCTGACAATGGCGGGAAGGGCAAGAGGGAGGTTGTCTTTCGACGAGCTATTTCTTCTTCAATTAGGCGTGCTGGCTAGAAAGCGAGACTGGCAGGAAGGGCAACCGGGCAATGCCTTTCATATAGACCAGGAAGTTATCGCTAGGTTTTTACATTGCCTGCCTTTCACTCTGACCCAGGCACAGGAGCGAGTGCTGCAGGAAATTTTAACCGACCTGAAACAAGCCAAAGCCATGTCGCGTCTTCTGCAAGGAGAGGTCGGCAGCGGCAAAACCGTAATCGCGACCCTGGCCCTCTTGATAGCGGCTGCCAACAGTTACCAGGGGGCATTAATGGCGCCCACCGAGGTCTTAGCTGAGCAACATTTCACCAATATCTGTAACTATCTGTCCCAGGCCAGCAGCCAGGGACCTTGTTCCGAGCCGGGCGAAGGGACTATCAGATGCTACACGGGATTTGTTCCGAGGCCGCTGACCATCGCTCTGCTCATCGGGAGCCTCAGCAACAGCGAGAAAGAAAGCCTGCACGGTAAAATTAAGCAGGGTGAGGTGGACATCATTATCGGCACCCATGCCCTT
Organism: uncultured Dehalococcoidales bacterium; assembly: GCA_964586515.1. Classification (GTDB taxonomy): domain Bacteria; phylum Chloroflexota; class Dehalococcoidia; order GIF9; family AB-539-J10; genus RBG-13-51-36. The sequence goes on along the minus strand of CAZPGJ010000001.1, from coordinate 402,541 downwards.
ATTCAAAAAGAGGTAGAATTTAAGAAATTAGGGCTGGCGGTGATAGACGAGCAACACCGCTTTGGCGTGTTACAGCGCTCCGCCCTGAGGCAGAAGGGGTTTAACCCTCATGTCCTGGTCATGACAGCCACACCTATTCCCCGGACCATGGCGCTGACGCTCTATGGAGACCTGGACCTTTCGGCTATTGATGAGTTGCCGCCGGGACGGCAGGTAGTGAAAACAAAATGCCTGGAACCACAGGATAGGGAAAAAGCTTATACCTTCCTTCATCGCCAGGTCAGCAATGGCCGGCAAGCTTTCATCATCTGCCCCTTAATCGAAGAGTCCGAAATACTGGAGGCGAAAGCCGCCACAACGGAATATGAGCGGCTATCGCGAGAGGTTTTCCCGGATTTAAAATTAGGACTACTCCACGGTCAAATGCCCGGTCCTGAGAAAGAGGAGGTAATGCGCCATTTTCGAAGCGGGGAGCTGGATATTCTGGTATCAACCTCGGTAGTGGAGGTGGGCATTGACGTACCCAGGGCTTCGGTCATGATGGTCGAGGGTGCCGAACGCTTTGGCTTATCTCAGCTCCACCAATTCCGGGGACGTGTGGGGCGAGATAAAGAACAGGGCTACTGCCTGCTTATACCGGAAAAGCTTTCACCGGAAGCCAGGGAGCGCCTCCGGCTGATGGAGCGGGTCCATAATGGCTTCGCCCTGGCTGAGAAAGACCTGGAGCTGCGGGGGCCCGGGGAATTTTTCGGCACCCAACAGAGCGGCTTGCCCGACCTCAAACTTGCCAAGCTAACCGATTTACGCAGTCTGGAGTTAGCTCGTCAGGAGGCAATGACTCTTTTCCAAAGCGACCCCAATTTAAAGAAAGCTGAACATCAACCTTTACGCCAACAATTGAGCCGAGCATGGTCCAAAGGCGCTGAATGGAGCTAGATCCACCCACGTGAATCTTGCGATTTTCGTGGGAACCCGCTAAATTTAGAATCAAATTTGTTGGGGTTAATTCAATCATGGTCAAGCAAGAACTAGCCAGATGTTTGCAGCAAGCTGTATTGAAGGCACAGCAAGAAGGTGCCCTGGCCTCAGCCGCCCTGCCCGAAGTGCTTATAGAACATCCTCAAAATCCCGAACACGGAGATTTTGCTTCAGGCCTCCCTTTGAGGCTGGCTCGGGCTATGAGGATGTCCCCCATGGCTATAGCCGAAAAAATCTCTGAGCACATATTACCGCCGCCCCAAATTGACAAGATTTTGATTGCTTCGCCAGGCTTCATCAACTTCACCTTGCGGGAGGACTGGCTGAGTACGGAGGTGGAATCAATCCTGGCTGCCGGCGAATCGTATGGCGACATTGAGCTAGGCAAAGGTAAGCGGGTCCAGCTGGAATTCGTTAGTGTCAACCCCACCGGACCTCTTCACGTAGGTCATGGCCGTGGTGCTGTTTTAGGCAGTACTTTAGCTAATATTCTTACTACCTCGGGCTACGCTGTAGAAAAAGAATATTACATAAATGATATGGGCAACCAGATAGCTAACTTCGGCCGTTCCCTCTATGCTCGTTACCAGCAATGCCTGGGCAAGGAAGCGGCCATGCCCCCGGATGGCTACTACGGCAATTACATGATTGACCTGGCCAAAGAAATAGCTCAGGAGCAGGGTGATAAATTTTCATTGTTGCCCGAGAGCGAGGCAGCTTCACAACTGGCAGAGGTTGGGGTTGCCAAGATGCTACAGGGAATTAAACAGGACCTCGAGCTGCTAAACGTCGTTTTTGACTCCTGGTTCTCAGAGAGAAGCCTTTATCCAGGCGGGCAATATAACAGGGCTATGGAACTGCTCCAAAGTGGAGCCTATATTGCTAAAAAGGAAAACGCCACCTGGTTTGAATCAAGCTCCCTAGGCGAAGACAAGGACAATGTCCTGGTGCGCAGCGATGGCTCTCCAACCTATTTTGCCTCTGATGTTGCCTATCATTACAACAAGTTTCTGGAGCGGAAATTCGACCGAGTGATTGATATCTGGGGGGCTGACCATCAGGGACATGTCCCTCGCATGAAGGCGGTGCTCAAGGCCTTGAATTGTGACCCTGAGCAGCTCAAGGTGATAATCTGCCAGCTAGTCACCCTGCGGCGGGGAGAGGAAATAGTTAAAGTATCCAAGCGCAGTGGCGATATTATTACTTTACAGGAGGTGATAGAAGAGGTAGGCCCAGATGCTTGCCGCTTCTTCTTCCTCTCTCGCTCTGCCGATAGCCAGATGGATTTCGACCTGGAACTGGCTAAGAAGCAATCAGCGGATAATCCTGTGTATTATGTTCAATATGCTCACGCTCGGATCGCCAGCATCCTTCGCTTAGCGAAACAGCGGGAGATAGACTACAGCCAAGGCGATGTTTCTCTGCTTACCACTGAGCCGGAGCTAACCTTAATTCGCCGCTTGATACTCCTCCCCGAAATAGTAGAACGGGTGGCAGTTACTCTGGGGCCTCACCACCTGCCTTACTATGCCCAGGATTTAGCCACCGTGTTTCACAGCTTCTATAAGCAATGCCGGGTTGTCTCTAAGGATGAAGCGCTAACCAAGGCCCGCCTCAAGCTGGTCCAGGCAACTCAGATTGCCCTGGCTAAAGTCCTCCACATCATGGGCATGGCCGCCCCGGAAAAGATGTAACACATCTCCTTTAGGCTGGTCCCGAGCCTCAATGAAAGAGCTCGACAAAGCAATTTCGCTAGGAAACAAAAAAGGGGGCTTTTGTCATATTTGAGAACCGTGCTAGATTTTCCTTCTTGGGTTGCCGATTTTACATGCCTCTCAACGGTATCGGCAGCAAAAACCTTAATTGACGATTAATATATGGGCAATTATAATTAGCGAAACAAAAAATGGGCCTTGCGCAAATGGAAGTAAACGCCTCCGGAGGCATGATCGGATGTTTGAGAGGATATTGGTTCCACTTGATGGCTCGGAAAATGCCGAGATAGTATTTCCCTACTGCGCGGACCTGGCCTCCAAGTTTGCCTCCGCAGTCACCCCGGTTACCGTATCCGAATCTGCCATCCTGTATATAGACCACCTGTATCGTACCTACCTTAAGCATGCCAAAAGCTGCTGTCCTGGTCGCTCACGCCATCATGGAGTGGCCCAGTTGTAAGATATGATTGGCCGTGTGCCTAGTTCCAACCAAAGGGAAGAAGAAAGCTACTTAAAATAATGCCTACCCTGAGCCAGATTGCTGCTCTTGCCATCTTCGTTGGGGTATTTATCTCCCTCATAACCGGCAAGGCAGGCCGATATGTACCGGCGCTCGTCGGAGCCGCCCTAACCCTGTTAGTCGTTTTTCTGGGCATTGAGAGAAGTCCGCAGACCGCTATTGGGGTCCTCAACCTCGCCGAGCTTGGCCGGGCCAGCTTCTGGATAGGAAGCTACCAGCCTGCCATGCCCTACGGCGTCGACTGGCAAGCCATTCTGTTTACCGGTGGGATGATGGTCATCGTGGAGGGGCTAACTGCAGTAGGTTTTTTCCGCTGGATCTGCCTGAACACCGCCCGGATGGTCAATTACCGCGTTATCCCTAGCGCACTCCTTTTTATAGTTCTATCCGGGGTATTGTCAATGTTCCTGAACAACGTCACCGTAATATTATTTATGGGTGCGGTGACCATTGAACTGGCGCGACTTCTCAAAATTAACCCCATACCGCTCATTATCGCCGAGATTGTCGCTACCAATGCTGGGGGTACGGCTACCCTGATTGGGGATCCACCTAACATCATCATCGGCACCAGCCTGGGTTATACCTTCAATAAGTTCCTGGTAAATCTTGGTCCCATTGTCTGGATTGGTATGGCGGCGGCCATGGTTTATTTCTATCTCCGTTTCCGAAAAGAAAAACTCGGGGCAGGTATTGAGGTGGGCATCTCCACCGCGCAGTACCCCAAGCCGGGAGAAGCTATTACCAACCGAAATCTGTTCTGGATTGAGTTCGCCATCCTGGTGCTAACCGTGGTCTTGCTTGCCATGTACGAGCAAGCCAGGCTCTCCGTAGTCACGGTTAGCTTCATCGGGGCCGGAGCCATACTGGCCGTATCAGGGAAAAGAGCATCTAACATTATTAAGGGAGTAGACTGGAAGACCCTTCTTTTCATCCTTGGGCTTTTTGTAGCGGCGTCCGGGCTGGAAGAGACCGGACTCCTTCAGGTGCTCGCCAACTATATCGGCAGAATATCCGGAAACAGTCCGGTAACGGCTACGTTACTTATACTCTGGGTTTCCGCTCTTATCTCGTCAGTAGTAGATAACATACCGTTTGTTACCATCATGTTACCGGTGATTGTTTATCTTTCCCGGACGACCGGCGGAACGCTGTCAACTTTTGCCTGGTCCTTAGCACTGGGTGCCTGCATTGGAGGTAATGCTACGCCCATTGGTGCCGAGGCTAATATTGTCGGTATAGCCATGGCTGAGAAGACCGGCTACCGGATTACCTGGAAGAAGTTTCTGAATTACTCCGTCCCCGCAACATTGATAGTGCTCGCCATCTGTCACCTGATGCTAATGATAAGATACCTAGGGGGCTTGTAAAAATCCTCTGCGACTCGCTGAAAGGATGACTATACTCCGCAGAGGCTCGGAATCTCCCTATTTGGGCTCTGTAGTGGCTTGGGTAAAGTCCTGGCCATCTTTCCAGTTTTGCTTCAACACTACCGGTACAAATATCCTAGCTTCTTAGCTCTCTCATGTAGTTGATAATGCCAATGTCATCGGGGAAAATGGCAAAACTCGAACCCGGGACTCGCCAGACTTTGAATGACCTGGATGCGGTGGGCAACACTACCAAGTCCTTAACCAAGTGCATTGCTATTGCTTCGGCAGTCCTGGCAGCAGTATCTCTGTTTACTGCCTTCTACGCCGACTATCAGCTCAACACAATCGATTTAATTCACTGGAGGGTCTTTGTCGCTTTTCTTATCGGGGGCTATACCGTTTCTGTTCAGTTCTCTGACCATCAGAGCTGTGGGCAGAGCAGTATATTATAAATGAGGTGCGTTACCAGTTTACTAATGTAAAAGGGGTGTGGGAAGGCACAGTCGAGCCTGACTATGCCCGAGTTAATTGACAATTAATGCCAGCGCCTACACAATTGTGAAGAATACTCCTCTGCATAATTGCGAGGCTGACGAAGTCAGCCGAAGCAACCTCGTGGCGGGCATAGGATGGCCATACAACTTTCAAGTGATTGCGATGACACCCGTGCTTGACGAATAATTGGCCTCTCCTGTATCATTAAGTAAATTTACCACGCTATTTACCTCGCCTTATAGCGGAAAGTTATGCGGGTGGGGCCGATGGTATACAAGATACAAGCAAAGCTAGTCCTGAGGTAGGCGTTTAATATGGCTGCTAAGTATTGCTTTGGCAGCTTTTTATATTAATTATAGGAGAGAGCAGGCACACTGCTTAAAATAAAAACCGAGGAGGTAAAATGGCACGCGAGGTTAAACTCTACACCACCCCTACCTGCCCTTATTGCAAGATGGCCAAGAAGTTTCTGGATGATAACGGCATCAAGTATCAAGAATTTAATATAGTTGAGGATAAAGCGGCTCGGGAGGAAATGAAGAATAAGTGTGGTTCGCTAGCAGTCCCCACAATTTGCTTGGATGGCGAAGTGCTGGTCGGATTCAATGAGGGGCAGCTCAGGGAGAAATTAGGTCTTTAGTTAATTAAAGGAAATCATGTATGAACTGATTATTATTGGTGGCGGCCCGGCCGGTATGACGGCCGCAGTGTATGCAGCGAGAAAAAAGCTGAATACATTGCTTGTTAGCTACGACATAGGAGGACAGGGCCTCACCACTTGGCTTATAGAAAACTATATGGGTTATCAATTCATCGAAGGCCACGATTTGATGCAGAAATTTGAGGAGCAGGTCAAGCAGTTCCCCACAAGTATAAAAGTCGAAGTTGGCAAGAGAGCTAAAAGGCTATCAAGAGTGGATGGAGGCTTCGAGGTCAGGACAGATAGAGGTGAGACTTACCAGGCCAAGGCGGTCATATTGGCCACAGGCAAAAGTCCTCGCCAGCTAAATGTTCCTGGAGAGAAGGAGTTGCTTGGAAGAGGGGTTACCTACTGCGCTATCTGTGATGGTCCCGTCTTCGCTGATGTTAAGGTGGCTGTCATTGGTGGTGGCAACTCGGCATTGGAAGCTGTTGACGACATGGTCAAAATAGCCAACTATGTTTATTTAGTATCACTGACTCCTCTCACCGGCGACCAGATACTAATTGATAGAGTGAGAAGTGCTGGCAATCTGACAATTTTCCTGGAGCACGAAGTCCTGGAGATAAAGGGAGAGAGCCAAGTTGAGGGGATAAAAATAAGGGACTTGAAAAGTAAACAGGAAAAGGAATTGGATGTTGGTGGCATCTTTATCGAGATCGGACTTATCCCTAACTCGGAGCCATTCAAAGGAATGGTCCATCTAAATCGCCTTGGAGAAATCGAAGTAAATTGTGCCAATGAAACTAGCTTACTCGGGCTTTTCGCCGCTGGAGACATTACCAGCGTCCCTGACAAGCAAATAGTGGTAGCTGCTGGGGAAGGAGCCAAAGCTGCGCTTCAAGCTCACCGCTATCTCCAGAGGCTCCGCGAATAAATATATTAAAAAGGAGGATTGAAATGGCTGTTTTTTTCTCAGGAAGCGAACTCTTAGAAATAGCTATAGGTATAGAAAGGAACGGTATGGCATTCTATCAAGCCTTGGCTGATAAGACCGGAAATAGGGATGTCAAAGACATCTATAATTATCTCGCCGGAGAAGAAAAGAAACATCTGGATACCTTTCAAAGCATATCGGATTCCCTAGGCCAGGCTAAGCCCTCGGAAACCTACACTGAAGAATATATGCTTTACCTCAAATCATTAGTTGACAACGCAGTATTTTCCAATGTTACCGAGGCCCAACAAAAGGCTGGTAAGGTATTCAATGAAATTGAAGCCATTAACATTGGAATCCAGGCTGAGAAAGATTCCATCCTCTTTTACACAGAATTGCAGAGCTTGGTGAGGGAGCGGGACCGTAAAGTAGTCCTCAACATATCAGATGAAGAAAAAAAACACCTGCGCCAGCTTTCGGAACTCAAGAGAAAATTACAAAGAACGTGAATTCTGGCTTTCTGCTGGCTATAAAAAATTAAGGAGGTGAAAATGGCTGTTAAAAAGGTTGGCGAAAAATATCGCTGCAATATCTGTGGCAATGAGGTGACGGTGACTAAGGCTGGCGGCGGCACTCTAGTCTGTTGTGGTCAGAACATGGAATTAATTAGCTCATAAGGTCTCAAGAGGAGTGAGCAGATGAAAAATGAACAGGCCAGGGCGATAGAAGTGCTTCGGCTCGCTGTTCGGATGGAGGTAGAGGGTAAGGAGTTCTACCAGAAGGCAAGCCAGAAAAGCAGCAACAAGCTAGCTAAGGACCTATTTCAGCAGCTGGCTAATGAAGAAGACGTTCACCGTAAGAAGTTTGAAGAAATACATGAAGTCCTCAAGAGAGGGCAGAATTGGCCTGATGTAGCACCACCATCCGAGAAAGGGAAAAAACTCAAGTCTCTATTCTCCGAAGCCACTAAAACGCTGGGTAGCAAGGTTAAAGTGGCCGAGTCTGAACTCGAAGCTATCAATATAGCTATAGATATGGAGATAAAGTCTTATAATTTGTATCACTCTCGAAGCGAAGAAAGCACTCTCCCTCTGGAAAAGCGGTTCTACGAGAGCCTGGCGGGTGAGGAACGGGGGCACCATCTCGCCCTTACCGATTCCCTCGAGTATCTCAGCAACCCTGCGGGGTGGTTTACCGAAAGAGAACATTGGTCACTGGATGGGATTTGAGTGAAAATAAGAGAGTACAACATGAGGGATGTGGCTTTAAGCATTGAACAGCTAACCGTAGAGGTGGAAGGGCGGGAGATTTTGCATAACATAAATTTGGAGATGAAAGTGGGCGAGACCCAGGTGCTGTTCGGTCCCAACGGCAGCGGGAAAACCACTTTGCTCATGGCGATAATGGGTTTCCCCAAGTATCGGGTAACCAAAGGCAAAATCATCTTCAAAGGCCAGGACATAACTATGTTGCCGCTTGATGAGAGAGCCCGGCTAGGTATCGGCATGTCTTTTCAGCGGCCGCCGGTGGTTCGGGGTGTAAAAATGCGCGATATGGTGGCCGCCTGCCTCAGGGGCCGAGAGCAGGAAGAAAGCATCAATCAACTCGCCGAGAAAGCTAACCTGACGGACTTTCTGGATAGGGAGATGAATTACGGGTTTTCGGGAGGGGAGATAAAGCGTTCCGAGCTGATGCAACTACTGGCGCAGAGGCCCACATTAACATTGATAGACGAGCCCGAATCAGGCGTTGACCTGGTAAATATCGCCCTTATCGGTGAACTGATAAATAGCTTGCTGGAAAAGGACTGCCCCATACCCGAGCGAAAATGCATGGGGCTAATCATTACCCACACCGGTCATATTCTGGACTACATTAACGCCCGCACAGGCTATGTCATGTGCGATGGTGTAATCGGATGCGAGGGAGTCCCTCGAGAGATCTTAGCCACTATTAGAGAGAAGGGCTACCAAGAATGCGTCAGGTGCTTTCTCAGGAGGAGAACGGCAAGTGGCTAAGACAGCCTCGTCTGAGAAACATAAAGACAAAGCCAGAGCAGCAGCCGCCAAACCGGCAGCTTTCGGTGAGGATATAGATTTGGGCATTTATGTTAGCTCAGCTAAGGAGCAGCCTTACCAGACTGACCCGTCAAGGCTCCCGGCCAAGGCCAAGGAGCGGATGCTAGAGGCAGGAGTCATTTTGGACGACTCAGGCCAAAGAGCAGGGACCTTTATCCAGATGGATAATGCTCCAGTTCATAGTTCGGTCAGACAAGAGGGTGTGGAAGTGATGGCAGTCAGCCAGGCTCTGGAAAAATATGACTGGCTGTCAGACTACTGGTGGCACGCAGTAGCCGTGGATACCGATAAGTACACTGCCAATATAGAACTGAACCAGCATAATGGCTACTTCATCAGGACACTGCCTGGCTATAAGACTATTTACCCTGTTCAGTCCTGTCTCTATCTGGCAAAAGCACGGCTTGTTCAGAATGTGCACAATATTATCATTGCTGAAGAAAACTCCGAGCTGCATATCATTACTGGTTGTACCACTGCTTCTAACGAAGAAGCCGGCCTGCATCTCGGCGTCTCTGAGTTCTACATAAAGAAAGGGGCTAAGGTCACCTTCACTATGATACATAACTGGAATCCAGAGGTAGCTGTTCGTCCCCGCACGGCAGCAATTGTGGAGGAGAATGGCTTATTTCTTAGTAATTATGTGCTTATGAAGCCGGTTCGCTCACTACAGATGTATCCTACAGCTAGGTGTGTAGGGGAAAACGCAGTTGTCAGGTTCAACAGTATTCTGACAGCAGCACCAGGGTCGTCGCTGGACGTTGGTTCTCGGGTCATCCTCAATGCTAAGGGAGCGAAAACAGAAATCATATCGCGAGCCATAACTACCGGCGGGAGCATCATTGCCCGCGGTTACATAGAAGGCAATGCCCCTGATGTCAAAGGTCATCTGGAATGTCGAGGGCTAATCCTGACGGGAGAGGGCGCAATCCATGCCATACCCGAGCTTAAAGGTACTTTAGCGGGAATTGACCTATCCCATGAAGCAGCAGTAGGCAAGATAGCTGAAGAAGAAGTAGAGTACCTCATGGCACGAGGGCTAACTCGAGGCGAAGCTACAGCCGCAATAGTCAGGGGGTTTCTCAGGGTGGATATAGAGGGATTGCCGCCCTTACTCGGTGCTGAATTACAGCGGGCAATCGAAGCCAGTGAAAAGGACCTTATGTAATTAAAGCTAACGGGAGGTTAGTAATGAATCTCAAGGCTCTGCATAATCTAAGCTACGGTTTATATGTGATAAGTTCCAGAAAAGGAGACAGATTTAATGGACAAATCGCCAACACCGTAATCCAAGTCACCTCCGAGCCGCCCACTATCGCCGTGTGCATCAACAAGCAGAACCTGACACACGAGTTTATCACCGAGAGCAAAGTCTTTACTGCTTCTATGCTATCCCAGGATACGCCACTCTCTTTCATCGGTCATTTTGGCTTCAAATCGGGCCGGGAAGTAGACAAACTCAAAGATGTCAATTACAAACTAGGTGAGACTAAGGCTCCCATAGTACTTGACCACAGTTTAGCTTATCTCGAAGCCAGGGTAATTAATCAAGTAGATGTCGGAACTCACACCATATTTATCGGGGAACTTGTGGGAGCGGATGTTCTCAGAGAAGGTGAACCCATGACTTATGCTTACTACCATCAGGTTAAGAGAGGCACCACTCCCAAGACAGCTCCCAGCTATATCGAAGAAAGAAAGGAGACGGTATCCAAGATGGCGAAATATCAATGTACTGTTTGCGGGTATATCTATGACCCCCAGTTGGGCGATCCCGACGGCGGCATAAAGCCGGGAACACCTTTCGAGAAATTACCCGATGATTGGGTATGTCCTGTCTGCGGAGCAAGTAAGAGCGATTTCAAAAGGATAGAATAGAGCACAGAGGTGAGACAATGAGCGAACTGTTTGCCAATAGGAAGAGCATATTGAAGGAGTTAATTAAGGCACTACATGCTGGGGCGCACCCAGATGAAGTGAAAGAAAGGTTCAAGGAGGCGTTGGAGGATATAGGACCACAGGAGATCTCCAAAGTAGAAGAGGAACTTATTGAAGAAGGTATGCCAAGAGAGGAAGTCCGCAAGCTTTGCGATGTTCACCTTGCTGTCTTCAGAGAGTCGCTTGAGAGAGAAAAGACTTTGGCCTCAGTAGGACACCCAATCTACATTCTCATGGAAGAGCACAAAGTTATCCTCCAAACAGCCACTGAACTTAAAGACATTGCCCAAAAAACAAAAGAGGCAAAGGATTTTACCTCTGTTTCCCGGGAGATGGAACAACTAAGACACATTGAGGAGCATCTAAAAGACTCGGAAAGCCATCATGTTCGCGAGGAGAACGTCCTCTTCCCTTACCTGGAGAAGCATGGGGTTACGCAACCCCCAGCAATTATGTGGATGGAGCATGACGAGATAAGAGAGACAAAGAAGGGCCTTTATAAACTAATCGATGAATACCAAAGCATGGCTTTCTCAGATTTCACCAAACAATTGGAGGAGGCTGCGACCTCTTTGGCTAACCTCTTTTCAAGTCATGTCTACAAAGAAAATAACATCCTTTACCCCACTGCGTTAAAGGTTATAACTGAGAGGGAGTGGAAAAACGCTAGAGAACAATTTGACGAGCTTGGCTATTGTTGCTTCACCCCGAAGGAAGCTATTGGCGAAAAAGCAAAAGGGGCAGAAGAAGTTAAGGAACAAGAAGGGGAAACAGCCCTTGCAACAGGCTCTATGACAAAAGAGGAACTGGAGGCAGTGTTGAATGCCCTGCCTGTAGATATTACCTTCGTAGACAAAGAAGACACAGTTCGATACTTTAATCAGCCGAAAGAACGGCTCTTTCCCAGAACAAAAGCAGTTATCGGCCGCAAGGTGCAGCAGTGCCATCCTCAGAAAAGCATACATCTGGTAAACCAGATACTGTCCGATTTTAAGACTGGCAAGAGAGATTCAGCCGAATTTTGGATAAATCTGAAGGAGAAGAAGGTATATATAAGATATTTTGCCGTGCGGAATAAGGCTGGCAGGTATTTAGGCACATTAGAAGCCACACAAGATATCACAGAGATAAAAAAGATTGAAGGAGAAAAAAGACTTTTAAATTATTAAAGGGGGAGCGAATGAAAGCAAGGCAAATAAGACCTAACATATACTCGGTTGGAGCAATCGACTGGGACAGGCGTCTCTTTGACGCTCTGATACCCCTTCCCGATGGAACAAGCTATAACGCCTATCTGGTGCAGGGCAGCCAGAAAATTGCCTTGATAGATACTGTGAGTCCCTCTATGACAGAAGTCCTTATGACTTATCTTGAGAACATTCCCATTATTGACTATGTCATTGCCAACCATGCCGAGCAAGACCACTCTGGCAGCCTTCCCCAGGTCCTGGCAAAGTATCCAGATGCCAAGCTGGTCACGACGCCCAAAGGCCGGGACCTGCTCATGGCTCTCCTGCTTGTCCCAGAGGACAGATTTATCACCGTAAGCGATGGTGAAACTTTATCCCTGGGGGATAAAACCCTGGAGTTTATCTATGCCCCCTGGGTACACTGGCCTGAGACCATGCTTACATATTTACGAGAAGACAAGATACTCTTCCCTTGCGACCTTTTTGGCTCCCATCTGGCGACCACGGACTTGTATGTAGCTGACGAGGGGCAAGTCTATGAAGCGGCTAAAAGATACTTTGCGGAAATCATGATGCCTTTCCACACCATTATTGAGAAACATTTGGAGAAGCTGAACAGTTATAAGATTGACGTCATTGCCCCCAGCCACGGCCCCATGTATGACAAGCCTTCGTTCATCATGGAAGCATATCGAAGCTGGGTATTCGGCTCACAAAAAAATATAGTGGTCTTGCCTTATATTTCCATGCATGGCAGCACCCAAAAAATGGTGGAGTATTTTGTGGGAGCCCTGGCTGGCAAAGGTGTCACGGTTAAGCAGTTCAACCTGGCGGCGACTGATATTGGGAAACTGGCCATGGCATTGGTGGACGCCGCCACTATGGTCATCGGCACGCCTACAGTTCTGGTTGGTCCACATCCTAACGTCGCCTATGCAGCATTTCTAGCCAACGCCTTAAGACCCAGGCTCCAGTTCATCTCCATTATTGGCTCCTATGGCTGGGGCAGCAAGGCTGTGGAACAGCTCACGGGAATGATTCCCAACCTTAAGGCAGAGGTGCTGGCTCCCGTAATCAGCAAGGGATTTCCCGGAGAAGAGGATTTCAAGGCCCTGGACAACCTAGCCAGCACCATCGCAGAAAAGCATAAAGAGCGCGGCTTTGCCTGATAATGTCTTGCTCAAATAGGGTTGAGAATGGATAGGGCAATAACAATTCCATGGTGCTTTGGTCATCCCTGAAATGTCATAAATTTGTAACTTTTTTAACCACCGTTTTATAACTTCTACACTAGTTCTGGTCTAAAATCTCAGCGTAATAGTATCGTTAGAGTTTGCCGATAATGCCATTATCAGCTATCCTTTGGGTGGAGTGATAAATTTATGCAGATGATGACTGATACAATGAAAAATATCTTCGGAATGAAGGTGAAGATATTCTAAGAACCGAGGATTTCGCATGGAGGATTCTTAAGAAAGGAGGAAGCAATGAACTACTGGATGTGCAGTGAATGTAACTATGTCTTTGAAGCTGAGACGCCGCCAGACACGTGTCCCGGTTGCCATGCTAAATGTGCATTTGTGAATGTCAGTTGCTACATACCTGAGTGTGGTGGACCAGGTCATTACGACCCAAAGTTGGTGGCTCAGCGTGCCAAGGAATCAGAAAAGAGGCTTAAATAATCCCGACTAAGGAGATGGCGAGATGAGATTTGGGACATTTTAAAAGGCAAAGAAGCTGAAGGAGGTAATTAATGGAAAAGTTAGGAGAGCATATTCAGACAGGAGATTGGAAACAAGAGAAGCATGTGGCGGCAATTGAGTGCCCTGCCCAAGTAAAATCGGGTGAGCTATTCGATGTTAAAGTCAGTCTGGGTAAAGCGGTAGCGCATCCCAATACCACGGAGCATCACATTCGCTGGATAAGCGTCTTCTTTCAACCTGAAGGGGAAAAATTTACCTATCAGGTGGGTCACTTTGACTTCACAGTCCACGGCGAATCGGTCGAAGGGCCTAATAAGGGACCAGTCTACACAAATCATGAAGCATCATTTTCTATGAAGATTAGCAAGCCCGGTACCATACATGCTTTATCTCTGTGCAATATTCACGGTCTCTGGGAGAACACAAAGGAAATAAAGGTAGCATAATCATTTAAAGGAGGTGTCAAACATGGAAGAGGTGAAAGAACAGGTAGGTCGAATACCCCGCATAGGTGAGCCGGCGCCAGCTTTTGAGGCAATAACCACTCATGGGATGCTCAAGCTGGAAGACTTTAAGGGGAGCTGGCTGATTCTCTTTTCCCACCCAGCGGATTTTACCCCGGTGTGCACTACGGAGTTCATCGCTTTTGCCGAGATTCATCCCGAACTACAAAAGCGGGGGGTGGAGCTTCTGGGCCTTAGTGTAGATAGTGTTTCTTCGCACATTGCCTGGGTGCGCAATGTGGAGGAGAAAACTGGGGTGAAGATACCCTTCCCCATTATCGCTGACCTCAGTAAAGAAGTCTCTCTTGCCTATGGTATGATTCACTCCGGTGAGAGCAAGACCGAGACTGTCAGATGTGTGTTTATAATCGACCCCAACCAGAAAATCAGGACGATACTCTACTACCCACTGACCACTGGCAGAAATATGGATGAGATACTGAGAATAATAGACGCACTGCAAACGACAGACAAAAATGCAGTAGCTACTCCAGCCAACTGGAGGCCTGGTGATAAGGTAGTGGTGCCGCCACCGAACACGCAGGAGATGGCTGAAGAGAGGCTCAAGCAGGGGTACGAGTGTACCGATTGGTATCTCTGCAAAAAGAAGCTGTAAACAAATCTAGGAGGAGAATATGGCATGTATTAGCCCTGATGGTAAACCTACTGAGTCAGGTACCAAGATGCTCCGTGCCCTTAAGTCAGGACTGGGGTCTCCCGAGGAGATCGCCAGTGATACCGGGCTGCCGCTATTCAGAGTAAGAAGCGGACTCCGCGAACTAACCCAGGCTGGTTTAGCTATTGAGAAGGGCGACAAGCATGAGCTTACCGAAAGGGGAGCTAAGTTGATTGGGTAAAGGTTCAGAAAGAACATAGTAATAGGAGGTGAAACTGTGAGCAACACAAAGGTATCAGCGCAACTTCTGGACTTGCTAAATAAAGCAATAGCCAGGGAGATACAAGTCTCAATACAGTATATGTGGCAACACGTTCAGTGGAGGGGAGTAAAAGGATTTGCTGTACAAGATGAACTAAAAAAGATAGCGATAACAGAGATGAAACATGCTGAGGCAATCGCTGAGAGACTTTTCTACCTTGGTGGGATACCAACAACCAAACCAGAGCCAATCTTCGTCGGGGAAACCCTAAAGGAAATGATAGGGCAAGATAAGAAAGATGAAGAAGGAGCAATTCAGTTATATAAGCAGACGATAGAGGTAGCCAGGAAAGAGGGCGACGAAACAACGAGGAGGTTATTCAGACAAATTTTGTCGGATGAAGAGGAACATCACGATACATTTACAAGCTTACTGGAAGAAATATAGATTAATTCTTGGGGACGGACATAGCGATTAGCGGGCTAAGTTGCTGAGATTGTTATCGAATTTGCTCAACGGAATTCGGTGGGTCTTACCAACATTGGTACATGTGGTCGCTATGGCACAAGTCGGTGGGTATCGACCAGTATGGCAGGTAAGACACTAGGCTCTTTCTAACTGCCGGTAACGGTGATTAGCTTGAGACTAGTGCATAGCTTTATTTTCAGATAATGGCTGACAAAACTAATTCTAAGAAGTCTGACAGGGTTTCGATCCATGTAATTGGTATGACCTGCACTACCTGTGCGTCCACCATCGAAAAGGGTCTTTCTGAGACTCTTGGTGTAGAGCAGGCCGACGTTAACTTCGCTTCGGAGAAGGCTTCGATAAAATACGACCCTACAAAGGTGGACCTCGCCAAGATTAAGGATACTGTTTCGGAATTGGGGTACGGGGTTGCCATCAAGAAGTCCATATTCCCGGTGGGCGGAATGACCTGCGCTTCCTGTGTTGCCCGGGTGGAAGAGGCTCTCTCCAGTGTGCCAGGGGTAATTTCCGCTAACGTAAACCTAGCCTCAGAGAAAGCCACCGTAGAGTACCTGGAAGGAACAGCGGTGGCTGACATAAGACGGGCGGTAAAAGATGCTGGCTATGAACTTGGCCCCGAGGCGCAAGCTTTAGAGGATGTGGCGACCGCTGCCCAGCGTGAGATTCGAGTTCTCAGGAACAGATTTATCGTCGCTGCTATCCTCGCCTCAGTAATCGCGGCTCTGGGTTTCACTCCTTCCTTCGCGGGTCAGCCCTATCTATTATGGGCTCTGGCTACACCGGTGCAGTTCTGGGCAGGTTTGCGATTCTACCGAGGAGCATGGGGCGCGCTGAAACACAAGACCTCCGATATGAATACCCTGATTGCTGTGGGTACCTCGGTGGCTTACTTCTACAGCATGACAGCCGTTATTGCCCCCGGCCTTTTTGCCACTGGTATACTGGAACCCCATTTATACTTCGATACCTCAGCGGCGATCATAGCCTTGATTCTTCTTGGCCGTTTGCTGGAAGCTAGAGCCAGAGGACAGACCTCGGAAGCAATAAAGAAGCTTATCGGTATGCAACCGAAGACTGCCCTAGTTATCCATGAGGGCGAGCAGAGGGAGATTCCCGTTGAAGATGTTCAGGTTGGTGACCTTATCCTGGTACGTCCTGGCGAGAGGGTGCCCGTAGATGGCATAGTGCGTCAGGGCTACTCCAGCATTGATGAGTCCATGATCACTGGAGAGAGTATCCCTGTGGGAAAAAAGGTGGGTGACGAGGTTATCGGTGCTACTATTAACAAGACTGGCAGCCTTGAAATCGAAGCAAGCAAAGTGGGTAAGGATACAATGCTGGCTCATATCGTCAGAATGGTGGAGGAAGCGCAGGGAAGCAAAGCTCCTATTCAGCGTCTTGCTGACGTTATCGCCAGCTACTTTGTGCCAGCGGTGATTGGCATTGCCATCGTGACCTTCGTAATCTGGTATTTCGTGGGACCAACTCCAGCTCTCACCTTCGCCTTCCTCAACTTTGTCGCCGTGCTCGTTATTGCCTGCCCTTGCGCCTTGGGGCTGGCTACTCCCACTGCAATTATGGTCGGCACAGGCAAGGGAGCAGAACATGGTGTTCTTATCAGGAATGGCGAAGCCCTGGAGAGAGCTCACCAGATAAACACTATTCTCCTGGATAAGACAGGGACCCTGACCCGTGGTGAGCCTGTGGTTACTGACGTGGTCGCTGCCCCCTTTTCTTCCCCAGAGGAAGTTCTCCGACTGGCTGCTTCTGCCGAGCACAGCTCAGAGCACCCGCTGGGCGAAGCTGTGGTCAAGGCTGCTCTGGAGAAGAAGCTAGAATTATCTCCGTCCTCAGATTTTAATGCCATACCAGGGCAGGGTATCGAGGCTTTGGTGGAGGGCAAGAAGCTTCTCTTGGGCAATCTTAAATTAATGGAAGAGCGAGGCTTTTCCCTGAATGGGCTGGAGAAGAAAGCCGCTGAACTCCTTGAAGAAGGTAAAACAGTAATGTTTCTGGGGCAGGATAGCCAGGTAGGAGGAATTATCGCCTTGGCTGATACCCTAAAGCCGGGCGCCAAAGAAGCAGTCCAAACGCTGCGCAAGATGGGTATTGAACCAGCCATGCTTACCGGGGACAATCGGCGCACGGCTGAAGCTATCGCTCAAGAGGCAGGCATTGACCGCGTCCTGGCTGAGGTGCTCCCCGAGCATAAGGCTGGAGAGGTCAAAAAATTGCAGGAAGAGGGAAAGGTGGTGGCAATGGTGGGTGATGGCATTAACGATGCTCCGGCATTGGCCCAGGCAGATATCGGCATCGCTATTGGTACAGGTACTGATGTTGCCATAGAGACCGGCGATATTACCCTGATTAGCGGTGACTTGATGGGAGTAGTAACCGCTATATCGCTGAGTAAGCGGACCATGAGGACTATCAGGCAGAACCTTTTTTGGGCCTTTGCTTACAATACTGCCCTCATTCCGATAGCAGCCGGGGTATTGTATCTTGCCTTCGGGAATACTGGTGTACCCTCTGGGCTTCATTTCATTCTAGGTGAGCATGGGTTCCTGAATCCTATCCTGGCCGCAGCAGCCATGGCGGCCAGCTCCATCACTGTCGTATCCAACTCACTGCGTTTAAGAAGGTTCAAGCCAGCCAAGCTTGACAATTATTAAGGAAAGGAGGTGCGCAATGGCCATAGACCCAGTTTGCAAGATGGAGGTACAGGAAAGCAAAGCAGCAGCTACTTCCGAGTATAAAGGAAAAAAATACTACTTCTGTGCTGTTGGTTGCAAGAAGGCTTTCGACCAGAACCCTGAGAAGTACCTCGCTAAGGGGAAAAACTAAATTTACAAGGGGTAAGTATGTGGAGGTGTACTAATTGTCATCACGTGGAATTCAGCATTGATAAGCCTCAACGCTGCCCGGTCTGCGGTGCTGAGGCAGGGAAGCTCGTTCCGCATGAGGTCTCAGGGGTCAAAGGGACTAAGACTCTGAACAATCTTAAAACCGGCTTCGTGGCTGAGTCCCAGGCACATCTGAGGAACCTGGTTTTTGCCATGACGGCTGAGCAAGAGGACTATTCTCAGGTAGCGAGGTTGTTTCGTGCTATCGCTGAAGCTGAGGCAGTCCATGCCTTCAACCACTTCCGTCTCCTGGGCGCTGCGTCCAGCACCCAGGAGAACCTTGAAAGCGCCTTTGAGAGGGAGAATCTGGCTGCCAGCACTTACCCTCAATTCGTCAGAGAGGCGAACGAGGAAGGGAATACGAGCGTGGCAACGGTCTTGGGTTATTCCCGCGATGTGGAGAGGGGGCATGCCAAGCTCTATAAAAAGGCGCTGGCACATATGATGGCTGGAGAAGAGGCTGAGTATTATGTCTGCCAAGTCTGTGGCCATGTCTCCGATGGCGTTCTTCCTGATGTGTGCCCTATTTGTGGTGCTCCCAAAGAAAAATTTCGGAAGGTAGTCTAGCGGGTAGGCGATGGTTCTCTTAATAGCTAGGATTTGTGAAAGGGGCTATCTTACCGGCAAGTCTACAGAGGCCGCCAAAATATAAGCACTGAAAAGCGGAACGATGAAGATAGTAAGTGCAGTGAAGGGATATATTTGCGACCTACTAAGTTAGCTCGTGCTGTAGGTGAAATAAGAATGCAAGTACCTAATAAGGTCAAACCAATATTGGGCAAGGATTGGAAAGGTGACTTTCTCATCCTAGAGAGTCCCGGCAAGAACACTTAGAGGAGGTCAAGCTATGGTTGAATTGTCTTTACCATTTGAGTCCAGATATTTCCCTCTCAAGAAATTCCTCAATATGTACCAGAAGTCTCTGGAGGAGCCAGAGGAGTTCTGGGCTGAACAGGCACGTCAACTAGACTGGTTTAAGACCTGGGACAAGGTTCTGGAATGGGATCCGCCCTTTGCCAGATGGTTTGTAGGTGGGAGATTAAACGCATCGCATATATGTGTGGACCGGCATATCAAGACGTGGCGAAGGAGTAAGGTAGCTATATACTGGGAAGGTGAGCCGGGAGATATTAGAGTCTTAAGTTATTCCACATTATATCGTGAAGTCAACAGATACGCATCAGTGTTAAAAAGTCTTGGTGTAGGTGTCGGAGACAAAGTTGCCTTATATTTGCCGATGATACCCGAGCTGCCCATTTTCATGCTGGCTTGTGCCCGGATTGGGGCCATTCATACAGTGATTTTCTCCGGTTTCAGTGCTCAGGCATTAGCTGACAGGGTCAATGATATACAGGCCAAGCTACTGGTAACTGCTGACGGAGGATTCCGAAGGGGGAAGATAATCCCGCTAAAGAGTATATCCGACGAGGCCTTAACCAGGTGCCCCTCGGTGGAGAACACTATTGTGGTCAAGAGGACCGGTGCCGCGGTCACCCTGAAGTCACCAAAAGAATCGTGGCTGCACAACCTGCTTGAGAGTGCAGCACAGTTCGTAGAACCAGAGCAGGTGGAATCGAATCACCCCCTCTATATACTGTACACCTCGGGGACCACAGGCAAGCCTAAAGGAATTGTCCATAGTACTGGTGGCTATCTAGTCCAGAACTATTCTGCTTATAAGTGGTGCTTCGACCTTCGAGAGGAATCTATCTACTGGTGCACTGCTGACGTTGGTTGGGTCACCGGGCATAGCTCAATCGTATATGCCCCGCTGGCACATGGGGCAGCCATAGTACTTTACGAAGGGGCGCCTGACTATCCTACAATTGAGAGGTGGTGGGATATTATCGAAAAATATGGAGTTACCATATTTTATACCTCACCTACAGCCATAAGGATGTTCATGGGATATGGAGAGGAAATGTTAAATAAGCATGACTTTAGCAGTCTGGAGCTTTTAGGGAGTGTGGGAGAGCCCATCAACCCTGAGGCTTGGCTCTGGTTTTACCGCCATATCGGCGGTGAAAGATGCCCCCTCGTTGATACCTGGTGGCAGACCGAAACCGGTGGCATTATGATTTCACCTAGTCCAGGAATAGAGTATGTGCCTCTGAAGCCCGGCTCAGCAACATTCCCGTTGCCTGGAGTGGAGGTTGATGTGGTTGGTGAGGATGG
This sequence comes from uncultured Dehalococcoidales bacterium, assembly GCA_964586515.1. GTDB lineage: Bacteria > Chloroflexota > Dehalococcoidia > GIF9 > AB-539-J10 > RBG-13-51-36. The sequence continues at coordinate 382,026 of CAZPGJ010000001.1, read as the reverse complement.
CAAACCAGTGCCGCCGGAGCATAGGGGCTTCCTGGTAATAAAGAGACCATGGCCTGGGATGCTCCTCGGCATACACGGAAACCCGGAACGCTACAAGGAAGCCTATTGGTCACGGTTTCCCGGCGTTTACTATACCGGCGACTATGCAGTAAAGGACAGAGATGGATACTTCTGGGTCCTGGGAAGAGCTGACGAGGTACTTAAAGTGGCCGGACACAGAATAGGAACTGCTGAATTAGAGGACGCTGCCATCTCACATCCTCAAGTAGCTGAAGCGGCAGTTGTGGGTAAAGAAGACCCGGTGAAAGGCGAAAGCATTGTCATCTTTGTCAGGCTCAAAGAAGGTGTTGACCCTTCTCCGGACCTGAAAAAAGACATTGCTGGGCACATGCGAAAAGCGGTAGGGCCTATAGCAGTTCCTGATGAAGTTTATTTCGTCACTAAACTACCCAAGACGAGGAGCGGCAAAGTTCTGCGGCGGGTTTTGAAGGCCGTGGCCAATAATAAAAGCGTAGGAGACCTCACAACTCTGGAAGACAAAGACTCCGTGGAGGAAATAATCAAGGCCTATCAAGAGTTCACAGAAGGGAAGGCAAAGAAGAAGTAAGATGTCGCCAGATATTGATTTCCTGCTGAACAGAAAATCAAAATTAAACAGCGTAGTTATGTATACGGAGGTACAAAATGGACAAGAATCTCGGGGCCGAGCTTGTGGTTAACAAGGTATCTATCAAACTCAACCGCTTCGCCGAACAGTTTTTGGCTCGAACTGTGGTCGGTGCAGTCTCTTCCTTGAAAGGAGCTGAAAACATAAGGGGCCTGGAATTTCACCTGGAGCGGGGCGAGGTCAAGCTCGTCGTCAATGGCGTTGAACTTCCCCTTACCCCCTTCCCCAAGGATATTATCACCAACACAATAACCGGCTTGGTCTCTTCATTAAAGGGAGTGGACAAAATAGACAATTTGAAGGTTAGCGTCAAGGCATGATAGTCAAATTATTGATACAAAAGTCACATACAACAATGGTGGCGGTTTTTAAAATTGAGTAATATGTAAGGTAATTCCCGGTGACGATAAACAATAGGAGTTTAGAAAGGAGGGTAAGATGACAGAGCAACTATGTCCGGTTTGTGGTTGCACCATCGTGGGAGAGGGCTACGAGAAAGATGGCGTCAAATACTGTTGCGAGCCCTGTGCCACCAGTAGCGGGTCTTGCGAGTGTGGATGCTGCCACCCCGTGGAAGAGGAAACAGAAGAACATTAGACAGCGTCACACAATCACCAGCGGCACATAGTCAACTCATAGCTGCCCAGGACTTTGGGATCGGGCCTTGTTATGAAGTGATCATCGCCGGCAACGCACAGGCGGAAGATACCAAAGCTATGGTAAAAGCATTAAGGCCACGGCTTACGTCTGCCTAGATTATAACTGCAAGCTGCCAACGACGGATACAGGCGAAATGCTGGAGCCACTCAATGTGACATAGCTACCTCAGAAACGAAGTGACCTGCGTGAGTATGGTGGTTCGCAAACAGACGAAATGCCAGGTAATAATGGTTTGGGGGTCATTTATATGTGAATGTTCGACTGCGATGTGAGTACCGAAATATTAAGAAAGAAGGAGGGGAAAATTGGAAACATTTCATGGTAGCGGTCATTTGCCGGGAGCTCCGAAGGTGTGGGATATGGAATTGGATGCCGACTGGGACAAGAAAGAATTTACAGTACGCATACCGGCAGCTAGGGCAAATTTGACCGAATGGCCAGGGCTAGTGGTACAAACTATCGGCGACAAAGAGGTAGTATTCAGAACACATGGCATACCACCATTGCAAATTCACTGGTGGCATGTAGTGAGGAATTCCACCGGCGGTCTTTGGGCGATGGTCCTTGTACCTCCTAATGAACAGGGAATATGGCTCAACTGTGGCCTTCGCCTAGAAAAGAAGGGTGGATAATCTTCGGTGTTGCCTCTGGTTAGTCTATATGAAGGAATACCTGAAGGACTGTGAGTTTTGACAGGTTTGCTAGCTAATGCTATCATGACTTATATAAAGTGTGGATTATAGCCAAAGTTAATGATAACAAGATGGTCAATTTGGTTGGGGAGGGGACTTAGGGGGTGGTAATAGGTGGATGCCGCCGATAGTTGGCTTCTATTAGCCTTTCTAGTTTTCCTGGCCCTTTCAGCCTTCTTTTCCAGTGCTGAGGCCGCTTTTATCGCTCTGCCCAAGCTACGCATAAGATATCTGGTGGAAAGCGGTGTCAAAGGAGCTGAAAGGCTAGCCAAACTTGCCGAAAAGCCCGAAAGGTTTCTGGCTATCGTCCTTCTAGGCAATAATCTGGTGAATATCGCTGCCGCTACACTGGGTACCATCATGGCGGTATCAGTTTTTGGCCTACCATGGGGACCGATCATAGCCACCGTGGGGGTGACAGCGCTGGTTTTAGTCTTCGGAGAAGTCATCCCCAAGACTTTTGCCGTGCATCATTCCCAGCGGCTATCCATAATCTACGCCAATCCCTTAAGAATAATAGAGTTGTGTTTTTACCCCTTTATCCTGGCGCTGGAACGAATCGGCTTAAGCCTTACCAGGATAGTAACTCTATCCGAGGAGGATAAAAGATTGATCAGTGAGGGTGAGATACGTTCGGCAATAAATGTCGGGGAAAGCGAAGGCGTGGTGGAGGAAGATGAGGCAAAGATATTGCACCAGGTATTTGAATTCACCGACCGCCCCGTGAGCAAGATAATGGTCCCCAGGACGGAAATTGCCTGGGTGGAGCAAGGTACGAAGCTAACTGACTTCTTGAATCTCTATACACAAGGACACTATAGCCGTTTCCCTGTATATAAGGATAATACTGACAATGTGGTAGGTATATTACACGCTAAGGATGTGCTGCTGAAACTGACCGATGGACCTCAAAGTAGGAATAGCATTATTGATGATTTGGTGCGCCCTGCCTATTTTGTGCCTGAAGGCAAACGCCTGGGAGAGCTCCTGACTGAGATGCGAGATGGTGGTCACCATGCGGCAATCGTCGTCGACGAATTTGGGGGAATCGCGGGAATGGTGACCCTCGGACAGCTAACCGAGGAGATTGTCGGCGATATTCACGATGAGCTAACCGACCAAGAAAAGGATTTCATCGTAACTGGCGATAGCACCTTTCAACTGGATGGAGGATTCAGGATTGAGGAAGCTAACGAGGAATTGAAGCTGAATTTGCCCAGCGGTGATTATGAGACTGTGGCTGGCTTTATTCTCAGCCACCTCGGTCGGATACCGAAGCAGGGGGAGCATTTCAAGTACCAGAACCTGAAGTTTGTTATCACTGAAATGCGTGGAATGAAGATAGAGAGGGTCATGGTAACCAGGGAACAGGGCATTGCTGCATTATAGGTGGGAATAGACCTTAAGTTCATTCGATCTCAACATAGTGCGATTTTGGGGGAAGACCTTGAGAAGTTAGGGGAAATTGTCCCTGAGCCAGCGCGCCAGCAGAAAGCACGAGAATATAGTAGGCTACTGCGGCGCGGCTCTTTTATCGAGCTCGCAATAGGGGGTATCCTATTGCTACTACTCCTTTTCACCCCGGCCTCGACTACGCTGGCGAACCTTCTGGCTGTTCCTTTTCCATGGTCAGCAGCACTGTATCTGCTGATACTAGCAGCAGGCTATGGAGTGCTAGTGACACCATTGGGCTATTACTACGATTTTGTCTTGCCCCATCGTTATGGCTTATCAAAGCAAGACCTGGCAAGCTGGCTAAGGGACAAGGTTAAAGCTTCAGGGCTGGAATTATTGCTAGGCTTATGTCTGGTTATAATCGTTTACTGGCTTATAGGGAACCTCCCGGCGCTATGGTGGCTAGTAGCTGCCTTGATTATGTTTTTAGTCAGCTTAATCCTCACCTGGCTAACGCCCACCTTTCTTATACCTCTATTCTTTAAATTAAAGCCTTTAGAAGAAGGAGGGCTCAAAGAGAAATTGGTAGATTTAGCCAGGAGGGCTGGAGTTGATATTGCAGAGTGCCTTACCATGGATTTAAGTAGCAAAGCCACTACAGCTAACGCCATGCTAAGCGGCTGGGGCAAATCTAGACGTATTATCTTCAGCGATACTTTGCTCCAGGGATATTCATGGGATGAAATAGAGGTGACTCTGGCTCATGAGCTGGGACATCGTCTCCATCATGATATTCCCAAGCTCATAGGAATCCAGACAGCCACTTTTTTATTGGCATTTTATCTGGCCAATCTAGCCCTGAAAGCTGGAGTGGTATTATTCTCCCTCCAAGGAATAAGTGATATCGCCGGCCTTCCCTGGCTAATTCTCGTTCTGGCCATGCTTATGTTCGTATTACAACCAGCACTTAACTGGTACAATCGTCGCCTAGAAATAGCCGCAGACGAGACTGCATTGGCGCTAAGCAATAAACCCCAAGCCTTTATTACTTTGATGACTAAGCTTACTGACCAGAATCTAAGCGAGGCCGAACCTGGCCGGTGGACAAAACTTCTATTTTATGACCATCCCACCTATAATGAGAGGGTAAAACTAGCTCATAATTATATCTCTCGCTCTCAGCGAAGCGAGGCAATCTAAGGAGGCCTTTTGAAGCTTATTTTAGTCAGGCATGGCGAAACTCATTGGAATGAGGCCGGGCTTGTCCAAGGAGGCGATAGCGATATCGAACTGAATGATACCGGATTGGAGCAAGCCAGGAAACTAGCAGCTTTCCTCGAGAATGAGCCCATTACTGCTATACTCTCCAGTCCTTTGCGGCGAGCCATATCCACAGCCGAAGTCATAGCCAGCCATCACCAGTTGCCCGTAGAGATTGACCAAGGGCTTAGAGAACTCAAAGTTGGTGACCTTGAAGGCATATCTATCTCAAATTTACGTACCACGTTCAGCCGGTTTTTACTACAATGGTGGCAGGACGGAGAAGCAATGAAATTGCCCAACGGAGAAAGTCTTGTTGAATTGCAACAGAGAGCCTGGAAGGTTATTGAAGATCTGCTAGAAAGACATAAAACCAGTCCTGAGCACAACAAAGACACCATTGTGGTAGTAGTCAGCCATTACTTCGTTACCTTAGCCATCATTCTCAAAGCTTTAAATTTGCCTCTGGACTACTTTACCAAATTCAAATTAGACCTTGGTGGAGTAAGCATTCTGGAGTTCCGGGATTATGGAGCCCGCTTGGTGACATTTAACGATACCTCTTATTAGTGTTAGCTACGAGGGGCAAAGCAAATAGCAATAACAAATGACAAAGCTCAAATGCCAAATCAAGTTCAAAATCCAAATGAGCAAAAGAAGTACTTTTGGCATTTAAGCATTTGGGGTTGAATTGTCATTTGGATTTTGACATTCGGGTTTATTTAGAGTTGCGAGGGCAAAGCAAGAAGTAGTCAGTATGAACAAGACTAACCTAGAGTCAAAAGTTATAGATTTTATCCAGCGGTATAGCTTGATCCCGCGTAAGGAGCTGGTGGTTGTCGGGGTCTCAGGTGGTGCTGATTCAGTATGTTTACTCCATGTCCTGGCAAAATGGCGGAAAGGGCTGGGGATAAAACTTCACATAGCTCATCTCAATCACCAACTTCGGGGAGCTGAATCCGAAGCTGATGCTGAGTACGTGTCCAATCTGGCTGGCTCGCTGGGCATTCCCATCACTATTGATAGGCAGGACGTGGCTGCCTACAGGACTGAAAGAAATTGCTCTATTGAGGAAGCCGCCCGGGAACTACGCTATGCTTTTCTTGCCCGGGTAGCCAGAGAGGTCAGAGCCAATAGAATAGCCACAGGTCATACCAGGGATGACCAGGTGGAGACCATTTTGATGCACATATTACGGGGAACAGGAATTACCGGATTGTGCGGTTTGGCCCCGTGCTCCCCCATGATGTATGACAGCCAGGGAATGTCCTTGCCCGCTTCTTCCCTGTCGTTGCCAGCCGAAGCCCTGAGCGTAGCGAAGGGGCGGCGAAGCAATCTCCTGGTAATAAGACCACTCCTGGATATTACCAGGGAGGAAACAGCGAGTTATTGCCAGGAGCATCAGCTTGACCCGCGTATTGATTCCTCCAACCTTTCCCTCTCCTTCTTTCGAAATCGCCTTCGCCTCCACTTGCTGCCTTTGCTCAGACAATATAATCCGAGCATTGACCAGGCCTTGCTCCGTTTGGCTGATATTGCCAAAGAAGATTGTGTTTTAATTGAACAGCAAGCCTCCGGGTTGTGGGATGGAGTGGCCAGGCAGGAAAATAACACCATTTACCTGGATAGGAAGCAGATTGCTAGCTTGCCGATAGCCCTGCAGAGACACTTATTGAGAGCAGCTGTGACCAAGTTGGCCGGGGATGTTCGAGACATCGAAGCCATTCATATTGAAGCAGCCAGGAGTCTGCTCAACAAACCGGCTAGCAAAAGAATCTCTCTCCCCCATGGCCTTATCTGTCACGGAGGATATGATGATCTCGTGATTACCAGGCTGCCCTCGGTCACCGCGAGTCTTCCCTCAGTCACTGCGAGCGACCTGCCCGCCTGCTCGCCGTACGACTTCGGCAGGCGAGCCAAGGCTTGGCAGGCGGGAGCGTGGCAATCTCAGCTTCCGCCCTGTCCTTTCCCTCCGCTATCAGGCGAAGTCCCTCTTAAAGTGCCTGGTCAGACTGTTTTCCCGGGATGGAAGGTGACAGCCAGCATAGTTCGGGAGCGAGCGGCTTCTCCGTCATCGCGAGACGCCCTAGGCGCAAGCGAGGGAACTTGCCAAAGCAATCTCATTGCCCATTTCGATTTACACAAGACAGGTACCGCGCTCTTTGTCCGTCAGCGTCGGCCCGGAGATAGATTCCAGCCCCTGGGCATGAATATGCCTAAGAAACTCTATGAGTTTATGGTTGACGCCAAGATACCTCGTTCCTGGCGGGGCCGCATCCCAATCGTCTGTTCCCCTCAGCAAATCATCTGGGTAGTAGGCTGGCGCATTGATGATAGAGTCAAGACCACTAAAGCTAGCAAAAAAATCCTTCGTCTGGAGTTTATCAGGTCAGAGTGAAAGCAGTAGATAGAGAATTACGTTTACGCCGTCTTACCGTCGACGAAGCCCTCTGGAGGCTTGACCAGTATCTCTATGATGCCTTTATGGCTGGCTTGTCCTCTGTGCGCATTGTTCATGGCAAGGGGACAGGAAAGTTACGCCATGCCGTACACGAGTCCCTGGCCAAGCATCCTCTGGTTAAATCCTATCGCCTCGGTGATTACGGGGAGGGAGACTACGGCGTTACCATAGTGGAGCTGACCAATCGTTAGAGCTCGTCTCTAAAATTACAAACATTATATAGCTTAGTCTTTGCCAGCTTGCTGGCTTTCGCCATCCTCCTCTTCCTCCTTACTCTCCTCCGCCGCCTCTCTCTTATCCAACAAGGTACTTAGAGAACGCTGGAACGCTTGAAAAATAATCTGCTTCGCGCTTTGCTTCGCAGCAGCAATGATTTCGCTGGCTTCCTGTTCTGCTTTAATCCTTGCCTCGGCTATGACTCCAGCCGATTCCTTTTCCATCTTCCTACTCCCACTCTCTACGGCTTCGTTAATGATACTCTGCGCTTTTTGAATGGCGGCACCGATGATTGTTTGTGCCTTTTCTTCACCATCCCTCTGGCCTAGCTCTCTGGCTTGGTTCAGAAGCTGTTGAGCTTCGCGCTGTGCTTCCTGCTTTGCCTGGCTAATCTCCTGTTCCGCGCTTTCCTTTAGCGCGGTCACAGCCTTGGACGCTTCCTCAATCTCCTGGTTGGCTTTCTTCATCAAGTTGCCCACCTCTTTCTGGGCATTAGCCAATATCTTGTCCCTTTCGTCTTCAGCCGTTAGTTTCGCTTTGGCGACAATCTTGGCTGATTCCTCTTTAGCCTTGCTGATTATGCGTTCTACTTCTCGCTGCTTCGCTTCCGCAGCTTGCTTTTTGGCTGCGGTTTCAGCCTCCTCAGTGATTTGGTCAGCTTCTTCTCTCGCTTTCTCGATAATGGCGGTGCCTTCTTCTTCAGCTTTCCGTCTTGCCTGCTCTACCACTTGCGCTGCCCGTTGGTCGGCTGCTTCCCCCGCCGAAACCGCATAGGCCGCTGCCTCTTCCTCAGCCTTTCGCTTCATTTCAGCACGATACGCCGCTGCTTGCTCCTCTGCTTCCAGCTTTGCTTGGCTTATGATTTGCTGCGCTGTCTCGCGGGCTCTGGTAAGAACACCGGCTGCTTCCTGCTCAGCCTCTTGTCTGATCTTCTCCACTTCCTCCTCAAGAATTTCACTGAGCCGCTGCCTGTATTCATCCATAATCCCGGCTGCCTGTTCAATTGCCTGCTTTATCTTATCAGTCAACGCTAGCATTTGGACACCTCCCTGATTTTCATTGACGTGATCTTGAGTGCGTCCCTTGACTGCTCGACTTCTGCTTCCCGCCTCCTGACGTTTGACGCTCAATTTCGTAGTCCCTGTATCTGTGTAACGGTCCAATTTTCCAGAAATTTTGACTTTGAACTAATGGTATACCACGCTACCCATACTGTCAATCCCCCGTTGGCAGCCATAGAGGCAACGCCCACCTGGACGTTTTAGCGAGTCTCCTTACTCCTCTCTGTAATTCCGCCGAGACAATACCAGTAAAGCCTCTTACAAATCAGGCATTATCTCCCCAGAATCGTTGGTCCCAAGCACAGTTTCTTGAGACGTAGCGGCTCGCAGCTTATCAGTTCAGCTTGCCCGCAGGGCGGATTGGATAAACTCCGACAAGAGATATGACAGTTAGCGGTGCAGCCCGGAATAGGCTTGAACCTGCCGTCGGCTTGTTTTCGGGCAAAGGGCAGTGGTAATCCCTCGCAGTGCGGGATGCCCGAGGAATCACTCTCCCCGGCGGAAAGTTCCTGGCAGGTGGCGTAGGTCATTCCTCTAGCTTCAACCAGTTCCCTCACTTTACGATGGAAGCCGAGCCTCAAGTCCTTGCGCAGGCGATAGCCTCCGCCTGACCAGTGTGCCTCGTAAATATATTCTTGCTCGAATTTCTTGGCGGCCAGCGGCGACTGGCTGTAGATAACTTTGTATATTCGCTGCCATATACTTGTGCCTTCGTAGCCGCCTGATGGAGAGCGCTTCCTGGATAGCCGGCCGGTGCTGGCGGTGACATGTTTGGCTCCCGCCACGGCGAAGACATCCAGCAGTCCCGCTATTTTTTCCAACCAGGAATCGCCGTAAAGGGCCTGGAATAAATGGACCAGAATGGGATCGAGGCGGATGACGATGTCTATACCCATGCTGGATAGCTTGCCGACAGCAGCCACCCGGGCATCGAACGAAGGCGCCCGTGGTGACAAAAACCCCAGCACCTCGGGAGTCCCTTCGATGGTTATAGCTATAAATTTAGGCTTGTACTCGATAAAGTCAGGCAGTTCCAGAAGAAAGGATGGGTCGCCTTTGGTGGTGATGAAGAAGGAGACGCCGTAGTCCGTAAGAAGCCGTATCAGTCTTTTGACCTCTCTTTTCAATTCTGGTATGTCCTGGCAGGGGTCGGAGATATTGGACAGGGAAATCGGCGGGCATAAAGTCAGCTTTTTAAGGTCCCTCTCCACCAGCTCAGGCAGGTTGTTATAAATAAGGGTATCCTCGGAGTAGTTGGAGTAAATAGCTTCCCTGGCATAGCAGTAGATACAATTATGCAGACATTGGTTGGGACCCGCCGGCGTGACATTGATAATCCAGCAATGGAAGCACTTCCGTTCCGGATGAGAGTAGGGGAAATCATGGAAGGTCGAGCCTTTCTTGGCTATTAACTTTACTGCCACAATCCTATTTTAGCAGTTTGTGGTCTTACCCATAATTTCGTGTAAAGTTCTCTCTTGATGGGAGAGGATTAAGGTGGAGTTGAACAAAGCCCGCCAACTACGTTCCTTTATTTCGTCATTGCGAGCGAAGCGTGGCAATCTCAACGAGAATCCGAGGACACCATACTAATTAGGCCTACTGCGAATCAGGTATCATGTCCGCACAATTTAAATCATATCACCCCAATCTTTTCAATACTGCCTTTTGAATTACAGAAAAACGGTCCTTAACTCCAAAGCTCCTATATAGACTTTCCGTTAAAGAACCTTCTGGATAATTCGTTTTTTCCTGTATGGCCATGAGCTCGGTAACAACAAGCATAAACTCAACTGCAAATTCTCCAACTCTGTCTAGCTCTTTGAATGGTTCGATATGCTCAGGTTTGAAATACTGGAGGCTTGGCGGAAAAGAATTGATTGGTTTAATCGAAGCGAGCATTAACAAGATATGCTCCTTCAGTCTTAAGGTTAGTTGAGGATTAAAGGCATGTTTTACATACATTTCCACAATTAAATGAACATGCGCCGGTGTACGTTCTCTCTTATTTGGCTCTCTGAATTTCACAATAAAATCATAAGGAGATTCCGGTTTCTTGCCCGGATAAACTCCAATCTGAACATTTGCTTTAGTTGTATAGACAAGGTCATCCTTCTGCGACCGCCTAGCATTCCACATTTTGTAAGATGACTGCAAATAGTAATAAATTCCAACTAAGGACTTGAATAATCTTTTCATTTCATTGCCTTTCCAGTTTCTTACGCAGTTCTCGGATACCCTTCATTGACATTTCGCGGCCTTCTCCTTCAGGATAATTGCAGTCCTCTTGTCCCCATATCCATTTATAGGCTTTCAGCAAAACTTCTGGAGGTTCTCCATTTGGGTTCTTTAGTTTTGTAATCTTCAATACCTCGTCAGGTTCTCTACCACTGAAAACAGTTTCAAGAGCATCTATTATTTTGATAGTTTCTTCAGGGTCGATTCTTCCCTTTTCTTCAAGGTCGCTGTATATATCTTTATGAGAAATCAACCAAAGAGTTGACTCACCCTGGTCGTATACCCAAACCATGAAGTCTTCGCGCTTAACCTTACCAAAAACAAATTTACCACCAGGCTTTGTTATAACTATTTTCCTTCCATCTGCTAGTTCCTCTACTTCGTAACCTCTGTATTTTACATTCTCCAAGAGTTTTCTAAATTGCTCACGTGGTTTGTTTCTAATTTCCAAATGCATTAACTCAATTTCATGTTTGTAAATATTCCTCTTCACTTCCTCACCTCATAAACGAGTAGATATTGGTGAGCTATTCTTAAACAATCTCTTGAATTTGAAGTATTTGAATTTGCTTTTTCTTGAGTAACAACTATGATTTCCTTAAGCCATAAATCATCAAACGTCAACATGTCCACCAATCTTTTTGCAAGGGACTCTACATATCCATCTACTCTTACATCCTGCGTTTGGATAACAATAAATCCACCTTCTGTTATTTTAGTTAAGTTCTGACCCACAGTTTCCTTTACTTTCTGCAGGTAGAGCTCATTAGTTGACTTCGAAGGATTATTACTCAAAAATGGCGATCTAACAAAAAGTAGTCCTTTCCTCTTTTCTTTATTCCTAGAAAAGCTAGCCTCATTTTCAGAATAAGAACCAAAGTCTATAGTTGAGTACCCATCTCCACCTGAATATCTATCAACCACATTCTTATTTAAACGTTTTTCAAAATCTTTCTCTGGTAAGACCCACACAGTTGTGGTTTCAAGTTCGTCTAATTTCCTCTTTAGTGGTGGCTTCCCAAATGTAGGAGCAACTAAACCATAAGCTGCCTCCACCTCTTTCACACTTGAAAGGAGAGGTGCTTCAGGTTTTTCGAAAATTGGTAGATATTCGTGAGCCAGAAGAAGAAAATTATATTTTATGCTACCGGCATACCAAAATCCTGATGTTTTACAGTTATGTTGCCGTTTGATAACGAGTTCTCTTAATTTGAAGCCAGCGTTCAAATAAACATTTATGAGTTTAAAGCCTAATGGAATTACATGTTTTTTCCTCCGAGTATCCCCTATCAAAATGGCACACTGTCTACCCGGCTTCAATACCCTAAAACTCTCTTTAGCAACTTTAGCCATTTCCTCCAAGAATTCATCAATATCAAAAAATGACAAATCACTTTCTTTAGAATCGGTATAATGAATAATGTTTGCATAAGGAGGATGAGCACAGATTAAATCTATAGAGTTATCTTGTAAGAATGATAGATTTCTAGCATCACCCACCGACAGTTCCGGCTCGTAAACCTTCGAGTGGCTTTCCCCCTCAATTAGGACTAATTGTGGCGATTCTACGCTAAAACTTACATTCTTCTTCGCCAGTTCAATAGCTTTATCGTTAACATCAAAGGCAATACACTTTCTTCCCAAAAGTTTGCACTCTACAGCGGTTGTTCCAGCACCACAGAAATAATCCAAAACCAATTCGCCAGGTTTTGAATATTTGAGAATCACATTCCGAGGAATGTAAGGAGACCAATTGCCTCTGTATTCACCGCTATGAGTTGCCCAATTACCCCTTTGTTTAAAGCTCCAGACTGTGGTTTGTTCCTCCTTAAAATCTCTTGGATAAAGCGTTTTTACCTTTTTGAAAGCCTTGAAAACACTAATGTTGATTCCTTGTGACTTGGTAATGAGCCGCTCAATATATCTAAATGTAACACCGTATTTCTGCCCAATTTCTAAGTCAGGAGTTCCTCTTACCTTTTCTTGCAAGATTGCTTTCTGAAGCTCTTTTTCGTTTTTTGACCTTACTTTTTGGTTAGACATCGTAATTGCCTTTTGTTAATCCTGCCGCTTCGGCTGACTCCTACATGACCTCACTTCGTCTATTTCGTTTATTCCCATTTTAGCTCAAGAAACCTTTTTTTTAAACGCAAATCGCCGGGAATTCCACAAATTCCAGAAACACAATACTAATCAAGCATACTACAAATCAGGTATCATGTGCGCAGAATTCTTCGCTGAGTGCTCTTAGGTTCCAAAAGCTCGAAGCCGCTCTGTTTGTCCTGAATACGCACCACCTCTGTGCCGAGGATTTCATAGAGGATGACTTCCCCGACCAGCCAGGTGGTGACACCACGCCGCAGGCAGCCGGTCATGGTCTGCCCCGCCCTCCCCAGGGCAGCATGAATATGCAGAGTCGGTTTGCCATCTTCGCCGGGGGCGAGCACGCCCACTCCCACCACCTCATGTGCTCCGTCAATGGGCAGGAGCATGGCCTCCGGTCGCATTTCCTCCGAACGTCGCGGACCAACAACGACGTCGCCACCCCCAATGCCACCGACCAGGATAGCCTGCCCCACGGATACTCGCTTCTTCCTGGCAAATCGCTCGATACACTGGGGCACAACATCCCCATCCTCCAGCCGTATCACGAAAACCCGGCCAATTTTTCCTTCACATGCTTTCATGCTAAACCTCCTTTCGGAATTTCAAGCTAAATTCAAAATAAATTCCAAATGTCAAAATCTAAATGACAATTGAAATCCAAATACTTAAATGCCAAAGCCTCTATCGCCCGATAAATCGGGCAACTACATTTTTGTCATTTGGATTTTGGGCTTGATTTGACATTTGAGCTTTGTCATTTGTCATTGTTTATATTTTGGGATTTTATTCTCCAAGATTGCCACGCTTCGCTCGCAATGACAAGGGGAGAGAGAATTATAATGATTTATGCAGTTAACTATGGGCAGGCAAGCTCGGTTACCAGGAGCTCTAGAGCTAATTTATCGCTATATTTGCCAGTTTTGATGGCTAAGTCGGTCTCCAGAAGCTTATCGTAAGCCCGTTTTACGCCCTCAAAATCATACAGTTTGGCCTGGCTAAGCGTTTTATCCAGGCTATAGCTTGATTTCAGCCCCAACCTGTCCTGAATCTGCAGGCGGGACAGCCCCTTTCTCAAATCTCCGGCTTGAGCTATCAAGCGGAATTGCCTGGTAATCATGACCAGGATATATATTGGTGCCACACCCTCATCATATAGCCGATGAAGTATCCGCTGGGCTAGCTCTGTGCGGCCTTCGGCCACAGCATCCACCAGGACAAAGATGTTAGCCTCCTGGACATGACTTACCAGTTGTTTAACATCATCTTCGCTGATAGGGCGCTCCTGGCTATAAAGAAGCAGCTTCTGGATTTCACCGTCCATCGCCCATAAGTCTCCACCTATCAGTTCAGCGAGCAAATTCACGGCTTGGGGGGTGATATCGCCGCCCTCTGCCTTTACCCGTCCTCGTATCCAGGCCTTTAAGTCGTTGCCCCGAAGCAAGGGGAAAGTCCTTACTTCGGCTAAAGGTGAAATCTTCTTTAATAGAGGATTATGGCCCTTAACCTCCTCATCAATTAGCACGAGCACAGTCGTTTCGGGCATCTGCTTGACGTACGAGTCCAGGTCTTCCCATTCCCCCAGTCCGTTTCCCGATTTGCCTTTGCCGGACCGTGGCTTGCTTTGTTTTACCTCAAAGCGCCCTAATAAACCATCGACTATAACCAGGCGACGTGGGGATAAAAAGGGAGCGGTGCCACATTTATTTCTAAGCTCGCTTAGAGTCAGATGTTGGCCCTCTAAGTTGGTGGTGTTGGTCGCCACCATTTCCCGATCGCCCAGGTCAGCTTTAATTTTCCCCACAGCTTGGTTAAGGGAGAAATCGTCCTGACCGTAAAGAATATAGAGCATTTCCCTCGTATTTTATCACAGCACCGGCTTTTCCCGGCAGAAGCTCGGCAAAGGCGCTTACCGATGTCGTTCTGAGGAGTCCAAACTCATCCGGACGACGAAGAATCTCTAGACGCCGTCCTGAGCTATGCAAAGAATTCTTGGTGGAGTTTACCCTGAGCGTTACGAGATCCTTCGCTTTGCTCAGGATGACAAGAAGTGAGGGGGTCAGGATGACAAGAAGCGAAGGGCTCAGAATGACGTCTCCTTCCTGTCATTGCGAGGCTGACGAAGCCAGCCGAAGCAATCTCGGTGATGGGGAAAAGATTGCCGCGCTCCGCTCGCAACGACATTGGGGAAGCGGTTCAGGATGAAACCCCCGCTGCGTCATTGCGAGGCTGACAAAGCCAGCCGAAGCAATCTCGGGATGGGCAAGAGATTGCCACGCTCCCGCCTGCCAAGCCCTGGCTCGCCTGCCGAAGTCGTACGGCGAGCAGGCGGGCAGGTCGCTCGCAATGACATTAGAGGAAAGGCCTGGAATGACAAATGTATTAATCAATCGCTCGAAAGCAAAATATGCTAGGATATAATCATGAAGGTTGCCATTATCGGGATACCTAAGAGCGGCAAAACGACTATCTTTAACGCCCTGACCAGAGGCAAGGCTGAAGTCGCCGCTTATTCCTCTACCCTGGCTCCCAATATCGGCGTGGCTAAGGTGCCCGATGCCCGACTATCGGTGCTGGAAGGTATATCCCAGCCCAAAAAGACTGTTCCCGCAGAGGTGAGTTACATAGATATTGCCGGTTCCATCAAGGGCTTCGGCAAAGAAGGAGCCGGGGGAGAATTCTTGAATTATCTAACTACTGCTGATGCCTTGCTCCAGGTAGTCCGGGCTTTTGAAGATGACCAGGTTCCTCATCCCGAAGGAAGTATAGAGCCAAAACGAGACATAGCTTCCTTAGATTTAGAGCTCGCCATTTCCGATTTAGCTATTATGGAGAGAAGGCTCGATAAACTAGAGACAAGTTTGAAAGGAGCTAAAGCAGCAGAGCGGGAGTCTTATTTAAAGGAGCAACTTTTGCTGCAAAAGATTAAGGCGGGGTTAGAGAAGGATATACCAATAAGAGTACAAGGCCTGGCTAAAGAAGAACTCAAAATGTTAGCCAACTATCAATTTCTTACCGCCAAACCTATGCTGGTAGTCCTTAATATCGGAGAGGAGCAAATATCACAGGCTGCACGACTGGAAAGTGAGATAAGCTCCCTTTACCCCCAGTTTGCCGTGGTCGCCCTCTGTGGCAAGCTAGAGATGGAGCTAGCTCAGCTCAGCGAGGACGAAGCCAAGGAATTCCGTGAAGCTATGGGACTGAGCAAACCGGCGCTGGACCGGGTTATCGACCTTTCCTACAATCTTCTGGGACTGGTCTCTTTCTTTACCACAGTCTCCTCTGAGCTAAAGGCCTGGACTATCCCCAGCGGAACTCCAGCACCGAAAGCGGCCGGAAAGATTCACTCCGACATGGAAAGGGGATTTATCCGAGCTGAGGTTATCAGCTATAGTGATTTGGAAAGCTGCGGCAATCTGGCTGAAGCGCGAAAAAGAGGCCTGCTCAGGACAGAAGGCAAAAATTACATCATCCAAGACGGAGATGTAGTTACCTTCTTGTTTAATGTCTAGCCCCTCCAGATTCTTGTAGTCGCCTGATTCATCAGGCACAGTCTCTCTTTCATAACTCCCCTTACCCCTCTTATCTTAAGAGGGGGAATCTGTAGATAAACTTACCTGTTATGAGCGAGTTCAATGAATTCTCGCAGAATCAAACCTCTGATTTTGTGGGGTATAATAAATCGGGCAACTACACATTTTGACCAGCGTTAGAAGATGAGGAGGAGCCGAACACAATGAAACAAATAATATTTACTGATTTAGATGGCACTCTTCTGGACTCCGAAACCTATTCCTACGAAAAATCGCTGGCTGCGATAAACCGACTTAAGGAAAATGGCATACCTGTAATATTTTGCTCAGCCAAGACCAGGGCAGAGCAGGAGATATATCGGCGTGAATTGGGACTATTTCACCCTTTTATAGTGGAAAATGGAAGCGCCATCTTCATCCCCCGTGCCTATTTTCCCTTTGCATTTGATTACCATAAAGCTGTGAACGACCTTCTGGCTATCGAGTTGGCAATCCCCTATAGTAGGGTCAGGAAATTGCTGGCTAAAATTGGCAGGGAGAATAACTTTCGCTTCAGAGGCCTGGGGGATATGAGTGCTGCCGAAGTAGTCGAAATAACCGGCTTAACTTTAGAATTTGCTAAATTAGCCAAGCAAAGAGAATATGATGAACCAGTAAAGTTTGACCCCTCGGGAGAGAAGGACTTAAGTAAGTTCCTGGCAAAGCTCGGCGAAGCTGGTCTCAACTGGGCTTATGGAGGACGGCTTTATCACATCATGGGAGGTGGCGATAAAGGGAAAGCAGTGGAAATTTTAAGTGGTTTATATCGTAAAATGTGGGGGAGACTAAAATCCATCGGGCTGGGTAACAGTCTGAATGACTTACCGATGCTTTCGCAAGTCGATATACCTATCCTGGTACAGAAAAGAGATTATAGCTGGGAAGATATAAATTTACCTCGCTTGCGCAAAGTCCAGGGGGTTGGTCCTGAAGGCTGGAGTGGAGCAATCGTAGAGATATTCGGAGATTGAAGTGCAGCTCAAGAATGTCCATGGATAAATCTAGAGCCCTGAAAACCTCGTTTTTCAAGGATAACGAATTAGCTCACAAATTTTGACAATAACTGCGAGTTTGGTATTATGGCTTGAGGAGATAGGACATGTTTATTGAGAGCCCGAGGTACACAGAACGTTTCGGTTCAGTGAGAATGAGTCATGTGCAGAGGGTAATATCTTTAGACTCAGGGGGGAAAAGAAGGCTACCTCCCCATGGCGCCACAGGAGTAAGAAAGATAGATGAGGAAACGATTCGGTATTTTGAGGACAGGATGGCAATCGTTATCCCAACTAAAGATGAAAAACTCAGACTTCTGGAAGGAGTAGTTAGCGGGGTGCCCCATGATTGCCTGGTAATAGTAGTCTCCAATAGCCAAAGGGAAAAGGTCGACAGATTTAGAATAGAAGGCGATGTTCTAGACCAGCTTTGTCGTTTTACCCTTCGCCAGGCCTTAATTATTCATCAGAAAGACCCTGCTATCGCCAAAGCAGCAATGGAGGCCGACTATAACGACCTCCTGGATGAAGATGGGCTAGTGCGGGATGGGAAGGGTGAAGCCATGATAATAGGATTAATTGCAGCCAAGGCAGCGGGGAAGGAATACGTTGGCTTCATTGATGCTGACAACTATTTCCCGGGGTCGGTGCTGGAGTATGTGAAGAACTATGCCGCTGGCTTTAGCCTGGCACAGTCTCCTTACAGCATGGTGAGGATATTGTGGCGATACAAGCCCAAGATCTCGGCGGGGTTATACTTTAGGAAATGGGGAAGGATATCAGAGATCACCAACAAATACCTAAATAGCCTGATATCTACTAAAACCGGGTTTGAAACCGAGGTTGTAACAACAGGTAATGCCGGTGAACATGCCATGAGTATGCAGCTAGCGGAGATCATGCCTTACGCTTCGGGATATGCTGTGGAATCTCAAGAATTAATATCTTTATTCGAAAATTTTGGCGGCATCTTGCCCACCAAAGAATCAAAGGTGATAGAGCAAGGAATAGATATACTCCAAATTGAGACCAGAAACCCCCACCTGCACGAAGAAAGAGGAAATCAGCACCTTAATGAGATATTGCTGTCCTCAATGAGCACCATTTACCATTCACCTTTGTGTGATAAGAAAGTGAAGCAGGCGATTTTAGCGGAGTTAATTAATCAGGGGATTCTCAAGGAGGGGGAGTCGCCCTCTCCTGTTCATATTCATTCTCCGCTAAGGAATGGGAAGGTTAGCAAGTTTATCGACGTTATACGAAGCGATTTCGATAAATACCACGTGCTGCATTAAATGCCAATTTTAGAATGAAATCGTACCCGGATCGATAGTTTTACCTGGCCAAATCTTGACTCCGTTAGACAGCTTACTCCCTTTACCGATTATCACATCATCACCTAAAATGCAGCCATCCAGAATTTCGCTTTCCTCACCAATATAACAACGGGAGGCAATCAAACAGTTTCTCAGCTTAACCCCTCTGCCAATTTTACAATCCTGCCATAATACCACCCCTTCTATTACAGCGCCTTCCTCTGCACGACACCTTGTCCCCAGTACGGCAGGTCCCCTCACCATGGAATTCCTATCAATAAAGCAGGCTTCGCCGATTAGTGCGGGCCCCTCAATTCGAGCTGAAGAATGAACAAAACTTTCACCTTCAAATTTAATACCTTTATCGCCCACATAGCGTCGGAGCAAATCGTGCTGTAATCTCAGATACTTATCTGGAGTGCCTATATCAATCCAGTAATCCTGGAACGGATAGCCATATATAGCCTGCCCCTTCTCCAAAAGCGGTGGAAAAACATCATGCTCAAACATGGAGAAGGCGTTGGGAGTGATGTAATTCAAAATATCAGGCTCTAAGATATAAATACCAGCGTTAATCATATTCGTAGTCACCTTGTCCCGACTTGGCTT
The DNA here is from genome assembly GCA_964586515.1 of uncultured Dehalococcoidales bacterium. Classification (GTDB taxonomy): domain Bacteria; phylum Chloroflexota; class Dehalococcoidia; order GIF9; family AB-539-J10; genus RBG-13-51-36. The sequence continues at coordinate 362,784 of CAZPGJ010000001.1, read as the reverse complement.
TTCTGTAAAACGTTTGACCCTGCCCTGGCTATCCGTCTCCACTACTCCATAAATAGTAGGGTTATCTACAGGTGTCAAGGCCAGGCTGGCTGTAGCTTTATTCTTGTGGTGTAGTTGCATCATCACGCTCAGGTCAATATCAGTGAAAACGTCCCCATTAAAAACGATGAAGGAATCGTCCAGGAACCTTTCCGCATTTTTCACTGCTCCGGCTGTTCCCATGGGAAAATCTTCTATCGAGTAAGTTATCTTAACACCGAGCTTGCTGCCATCGCCGAAATAATCCTGGATCTGCTCAGGTGACTTTCCGACAGCGAGAACTATGTCAATAATATTGTGCACTTTGAGATAGCCCACGAGGTGCTCAAAGAAAGGGCGGTTCAACACGGGAACCATTATCTTGGGAGTGTTACAAGTAAGGGGACGCAGCCTGGTCGCTTCCCCACCAACTAGAATAACAGCCTTAAATGGGGTCAACTCTATTTTTCTCCTTTCCTTGGCCTCCCCCTTGACCTCAAAGATCCAATTTTGAATCTTTCTTTTGTCTCCCTTACAAAATCTTCTTTCCCAAACACTCCTTCATCCAACCTTTCGCGAATACTTTTTAAGAACTTCTCCTCCATCACTTCTGCCACATCTTCTTGATACTTCTTCTGGCGTTCTCCGGCATTGTTTCCTAGCTCCAAATAATAAGGGCTAATGTCAATCAAACCTGCCGTCAAAAAGTCTGCTTCTCCAAAAGCATAGAATCGGTAACTCGACCACCGCCAGCCTTCTGGCTCCGACACCAATCCTGCTCTCACTGCGTTTAGTTCAACGTATAACCCGCACCAGACAAAGTAATTTTCCTTGTCAATTAGGGAGCTTTTGTACCTCCCCTGCCAGACATGCCCCACTCCCCCATACGTTTTATTGAAATACCAGGAATAAGCCAGGGTTAGACGCATCATGATCTTAGGAAGACTATCTTCAACGGTGGGTTCCAACACTAAGTGAACATGGTTTGGCATCAAGCAAAAATGATAAAGTTTGAATCTCAGTTCTTCTTTATATCTTCTCAGTAATTTCAGAAAATAGACAAAATCCTCTTGTTTATGGAAAACTATTTGACGGTTATTGCCTCGGTCGAGAACATGAAATGGAAGATTGGGGACAGTAATTCGCAAAGGTCGAGCCATATGAGTCAATTGTATCACAGATTGTTAGGGGAAAATAGAGTTGACCCCATTTATAGGAGGAAAGATGGAGGTAACGGTAAATAAAACAAAGGTGTCTATCATCCAGGGAGATATCACCCAACAAGCTACCGATGCCATCGTTAACGCTGCCAACTCCAGCTTAATGGGCGGCGGAGGGGTGGATGGGGCAATACACCGGGCCGGGGGACCAGCAATATTAGAGGAATGCAAGAAAATCGTTGCCCAGCAAGGAAGATTGCCCACAGGCAAATCTGTAATCACCACAGGGGGAAATCTTAAAGCCCAGCATGTGATACATACTGTTGGTCCCATCTGGCATGGTGGCAGCGGAAGCGAAGCTGAGCTTCTGAGAAGCGCCTATTACGAGTGTCTGAAATTAGCTACCGAGAGCAAATTGGCCAGCATCTCCTTCCCTTCCATAAGCACCGGAGCCTATGGCTATCCCGTGGGTGAAGCGGCAAAAATAGCAGTAAGCACCGTCGTTTCGTTTCTCAAGGAGCAAGCAACATCCCTTAAAGATGTCGTGTTTGTTCTCTTCGATTCCCGGACTTACCAAAGCTATTACTCTGCCCTGCAAGTTTACCTCAACCGCTTAGAAGCGTAAGAGACCAAAATTTTAAGTCATAAATCCTAAATACTAAACAATTTCAAATTACCAAAAGTCTAATGCCTAAAAGGTTTTGAACTTTGAATTTGGATACTGCGATTTGTTTAGGATTTAGTGCTTTGAGTTTAGAATTTGACAGAAGAGCGGGGGGCGAGAAAAATAGAGTTGACCTCTTTTACGTGTAGAATCCTTTAGGGTCGAACAGCCTTAATAAAATCACTTCCTCCTTGGCTACCGGCTGAGCCTCTTTTAGATTAGGGCTGACCTTAAGTTCCCAGCCAACTTTTTCCTTTATCCCGGCTATGGCCTCTGTTGCTGCCTGGGTGGGTTTGGATGGAATGTAGGCTGTCAGCGTAAAGGTTTGTTCGCCGCCAATCTTTTCGAAAACGCCGACATCTGTTACCAGCGTCGTCACATTTTTCCCGTTGAAGGTAATATAGGGCACTTTTTCCACTAATCTCTGCTTGCCCGAGCTGATTACCGCCACAGTCTCTCTATTACCGCTAGCTATATCGTTGGCTCCTCCCGAACCGACCAGATATGTTACGCCGGGGAGTTCTGTAGAGTTGCCGTTGCCATATTTGTCTATCTGCCCTGCTCCCAGAATACCCAGGCATTGATTTGACGAGCCGCCGACAAAGACTCCTAGCATGGTCTCATTGTTGTTCAGTATTTTGCACGTGTGCATGTTGTGATAGCTGAATATAAACGGGTCTGAGGCCCTGGGCAGGTGGCCAAACATGCCTATCTCAGCCATTAAGTCCACATCATAGCCTTTTTCTTTTAGTCCATAGGTTGCCAGCCACCCTGCCAGATGTGGCAGCCCGACCCCAGCCAGTATTGTCTTATATCCACCGGCAATGAATCTGTCACTTATAACCTGTGCAGCAATGACCACCATCTTCTCCAGCGAGTTCGGCTCTTCGTTGAAATCCAGATTTGGTATCTCGGCCACCGCCTCGTCTTTCCATGAGTCTGAATGGGCCTTCCCTCTAAGGTAAAGAAGCCTGTCCCTACCGAGCTTCGCAAGATACTCGTTGTAGTCCTTGCAATCCAAAATCCAGTACTTTATCCATTCCGAGAATTTTTGGTCATCTCTCGATGCTTCCCTGCTTTCAGTGAGGAAGTCGTAGTCGTCGAAGTAGTGCTCGAATTCAGGCAGGCCGCAATTTGGCATTCCCGCGGGGTGTGCTCCGTAAGGGACTTCGCAGACCGCCTTGACCATATAAGATGGAATTCGGACAAGATGTGAGTGACTGCGTATATATTCCGTGGAAACGATTTTTTCTGCGCTGACGATGACTCCTTGTTTTGCCGCCCAGGCCCCAAAGACATCAGCCGCCAGGGGATAGGTGATAATTGTGTTTCCGCAGCGGTCGGCGGCAGCGCCGTGGACCAGCGCAATATCCGGCCTTAACGCCTTCACGAGCCCTATTTTCTGGCCGGGGACAAACGGGTCATCGATGACCATAAATGATTCCTTGTTTTCTTCCTCCATGGAACTCCCCACAATTGACCTGGTGGGAATTACGCTCCATCCCATTGCTCCAGCCAGAAGTCTCTGGGGGATGGTAAGCATCGTCCAGTTCTCATACTCTACCTCGCCGGAGAGGTAGGCTTTCTGAGCCACCGGGTTAGGCCCCGGCGTCGGATATACGTCACCGATGTAACTGGCTATGATCTTCTTGGCCAATCTTCCGTGAATTAAAGACAGTACGGTTGCTGTGATGCCATTATTTATAATGGTGAACTCGGGTTTTTTATCCCAGAACTCCCTGACAAGCTGATTGAATAGAGCTCCACCTCTGCCGGCAAAACCGATGGACATTCCTTTTTTAACGTGCTCTCTTATAGCTTCGTCAAGGGGGCAGACCTTGTCTTCACCTTCAGCTACAGGAAGTTGGAATTTCGAGTCCAGGAAAGCTTTTAGTTCTTCTATCTCCATCATTGTGCTCGAACGTTTCAGCTGGGTGGGCCTTTAGTTTGTCCAGGGTGATAGTTCGGTTTCCCCAAAATCCTGCCTATGCTATATCACCTCCCTGGCACTGTCAAGCACTTTTCAAAACAAAGCGTCTAGCAATGTCATTCTGAGGAGTCCCGATCCTTCGGGACGACGAAGAATCTCAAGACACTGTCTTGAGCTATGCGAAGGATTCTTCGCGGAGCTTGTCCTGAGGAGTGTTAGATTCTTCTCTCCGCTCAGAATGACAAGTGGTGAAGGGCTCAGGATGACAAGAAGCGAAGGGCTCAGAATGACAAAGGAATGCTCTTAAACAATCCCTTTCGAAACGCGGATGCCTGATAGTGATCGGGGCTAAGGTATCTTCCTCAGCTTGTTTGATTATACAGGGTATTGTATGATAGGGTAAAACTTGATTGACTGTGATAGTTTAGTGCAGACATTCAATCTAGCGGCAAAGGAAAAACAGTCGAGCCAGAGATGGAGATAATCCCAGCCGTTGACATCAGGGGCGGCAGGTGCGTCAGGCTATATCAGGGTGATTACAACCAGGAAACTGTTTTTAATGAGGACCCGGTGACAGCAGCCTTGCTTTGGTATTCCCAGGGGGCACGATGGCTCCATATTGTCGATCTGGACGGGGCGGTTGCTGGTGAGCCCAAAAATATGGAGGTGGTTGAGGAGATAATAAAAGAAAGTGGCCTGTTAATAGAACTAGGCGGCGGTATCAGACAAGAAGAGGTGGCAGAAAAACTGTTGCACCAGGGGGTAAGCCGGATAATTTTGGGGACTGCAGCGATAGAAAACAGGGAATTGATAAAAAAGCTCTGCCAGCAATTTGGCGAGGCTATCGCAGTTAGCCTTGATGCCCGGGATGGCAAGATAGCCATCCACGGCTGGCAGAAGAACACGGTTGTTGAGGTTCTTCAGTTAAGCCGAGAGGTGGTTAATGCCGGAGTAAGGCGCTTCATTTATACTGATATAAAAAGGGATGGCACCCTTACCGAGCCTAACTTTGACATGATAAATAGATTGCTTACTGAAGCAAATGTCCCTGTCATTGTGGCCGGGGGGATTTCCAAGCTGGAGCATTTACAAAGGCTTAAGGAGCTCGGGGCAGAGGGAGCCATTATAGGCAAGGCTCTCTATACCGGCGATATCAATTTAGGGGAAGCCATAATCAATTTCGGAACTTAGACCAACCTAAGAAAATCTTGCGATTTTCTTAGGTGCTCAGTTAATATTTGTAGTGGCGGAGTTTATCCCTCCTATTCCCCTCTTAAGATAAGAGGGGCTAGGGGGGTTATGTCCAAGGAAATAACCCCCATATCCCCCTTACTTTAAGGGGGAAAGACGATGTGGCGTGTACAAAGGGATTTTGCAATTAACTATAATTTAGGAGGCACATGTTAAACTTTGATGATAAAGGCTTGATTCCAGCTATTATCCAGGATGCCAGGAATGGTGAAGTCCTGATGCTGGGCTATATGAACAAAGAGTCGCTAAAGCGCACATTAGGCACCAGAGATGTCTGGTTCTACAGCCGCAGCCGACAGGAATTGTGGCACAAGGGGGAAACTTCGGGCAATTTCCTCAGAGTGAAGTCCATTATCAAGGACTGCGACAGCGATGCCCTTCTTATAGAGGCTGAACCGATGGGGCCAGTATGCCATACCGGCAACCGGACTTGCTTCTTCCAAGAATTGGAGAGCGACGATATAGAGTAGTAGCCTGACACACCTTTTGAACCAGTGCTGAGTTTATCTCCACCTTACCCAGGGCAGAGACGAGTCTCGCCCTTATGATAACGCTGGAGAAATCCTAAATTCCAAGCACCACATCCCAAACAATATCAAATGACAAAGCCCAAATGTCAAATCAAGCCCAAAATTCAAACGGAAAAAAAGGGTAGTTTTGGCATTTAAGCATTTGGATTTCAATTGTCATTTGGATTTTGAAATTTGGATTTCGCTGAACGAGTTGTGATATTAGGGTTTGTTTAGGATTTGGTGCTTGGAATTTAGAATTTGGAGCGGAGCGACTCCAGGATTTGGAATTTAGCCGCGGGGATTGCCACGCCCCGACAAGTCGGGGGCTCGCAATGACAACTCACTTGTCTTTGCGAGGAGCGTAGCGACGAAGTAATCCTTTCCTTCTGTCATTGCGAGACACGGTAGTGTCGAAGCAATCTCTTTTATCAAAGAGGAAGGGGGCAGCTTCACGCTGCCCCCTTTTTTTGAATCTTTATCCGTTCCGCTGTTGCCAGCCCAAGCAATCTCTCTGCTGCCGGCCCCGGGAAATCAACCTGGCAATCTCGTTGAGATTCCGCTTTCACCAGCAATTGAGCGAGAACATCACATCACTGCTACGATTAGCTTAGACCAAAAGCTGGCGGGAGTGTCGAATTCATGGCAGGCGTGGGAATACTGCCCCAGGGGTCGAATACCCTGTTGGCTATCGTGTAGAGCATCTTGGCTATGCCGGTTATTGCGGCCGTAGGGGCTGTAGGAGCCAGCACTGTTACTAAACTACTGGCCTGGGACACCACGTCTCCCGCTGCAACCATGCTCCACGCTGTCAGCTCGGTTAGATATGAAAACGGTCCCTCAACCCAAGTGGCGGTGGGAGTCATCACATCCGTTATCCAACTGGGTATGCCTAGGCCAGCCGGCTGGAGTGCGGTTACAAGTGCTCCTATTAAGTTAAGGCCACTGCCCAGGATTGTGAATGGGATTTTAGAATACGTGGTCGGGGTGGGCCCTTCTGCCCCTACGGTGGCAGGCACAACCACCATAGCTAACAGAGCCAGAGCAACACCAATACTGATTATTTTTTTCACCTAAACCTCCTTTATTTTTGCTATTTTGACACTGTCTTACCATCCCAAGTTCCCGGCCTCAGGATGACACATGAATTTCTGTTGAACTCCTCCCTAAACACCTCCTTTCCGGGCTCTCAGCCCACTTGAGCCACCAGCCCGATTGCGTGAAACAAGACAAACCGTAAATGTTAAAATCTTGTTAATATAAGTATATGTTACAGGGAGCGGATTGTCAAGTCTCTCAAGAGATTATTACCAGGGCTTATCAAAATAACCTCCTGGGGACTGTCTTGACAAACTTATCAAGGTAAGGATATTATGTTTTAAATGAGGCTGTTTAAAAATGTAGCTGCCCAATTCATTTTACCCCTTGGTTGAGAAGATTTTATTGGGCAAGCGAGCCCGATAAATGAGGCATTTACAAAAAACGCCTAAATTTGAATAAAAATTAAACAGCCTTTTTTGAATAAAAGAGAGGCGGTAATAGTTTAGTTTTCCTATAAAACAGGCGTAGAGTTTGCCACATTCTATATATCCAGCCCAACACACTTTTTTTGGGAAAACTTACCTGCTACGAGAGTTGAGAGTACGCATAAAACAAATACGGGCTCCCATCATAGTCGGCCTTCTATTATTGATGCTGATGTTGCCCCAGACGGCTCTGGCTGCTGGGCCACAGATATCAACTCCCGTCGTGCAGGACATCACCTCCACTAGCGCTACCATCTACTGGACTACCAATACTACTAGTGATAGTGTGGTGTGGTATGGTACCGGCATTCCACCAAGCCAAGAGAAATCTGATAGCACCAATGTCACCACCCATTTCATATACCTCACAGGATTAACCCCAGGCACGATATACTACTTTGAGGTCCAATCTACCGATATCTCCGGTACTTCCACTGATAACAATAGCGGCACATACTACTCTTTCACAACTCTCGCGCCATCAGGGTACTCCATTACCCTCAACCCTGTTTGTGGGGTCTGCGGCGAGCTGATAGAAGGAGTGGGCTGCAACGAGATAATCGGAGTAACGGCGGTCGTGTCAACGGGGGGGACCTATAATGTCTGCTGGGATTCTCGGGCGTCAACGAGTGTCGTAGGGACATTCACGGCAGGCGGGGCTGGAACCTACACCTTGGCCTTCTATATGCCCGAGGCTAAGAAGGGTCACCACAATGTCTATTTGACCAACACTTTCTACGACGACCTGGGGACGAATGCTGTTACTGAATTCGTAGTCAATCCTTCCGTAAAGATCACCCCCGCACAGGGACCGGTGGGCACGACAGTAACTCTCAACGGCTATGGTTTTGATGCCTCGCAAGGCGTCCAGGTTACCCTCTTCCAGGGCGAGGTACAGAAGGGCGCAGTCCAGACGGGTACGGCTAATTCTGTGGGTAGCTGGACGATATCTTATACCATCCCAGAGACCCCCGCCGGCGGCTATACCTTCAAGGTCGAAGCTAAGGAAGGTACGGTATGGGTAGCCTGGGTAAGTAAGTCTTTTACAGTAACCCCCCAAATCACTGTCACGCCAAGTTCGGGGACGGTGGGGCAGGCGATTAAGGTAGATGGTACAGGCTTTGCCAGTAAAGAAGAGGGCATTGAGGTTACCTTCGATGGGGAGGTGGTAAAGAACAATATCCCTCCTGCCGATGAGAATGGCTCCTGGAGTACCACCATCGCTGTTCCTCCTCGCCAGTGCGGCAGTTATATTATTGATGCCTCAGGAACGTTGACCAGGGCTCGTGATGTACCTGATGTTACGTTCACAGTAGTCGCCGGAATATCGGTTGAGCCGATTTCGGCTTATGTAGGTGATACGATTACCGTTGCTGGAGGTGGTTTCGCACCCGGGGAAACGGGCATCAAAGTTTATTTTGATGGGCTGGTTGTTACCTCTACTAGCATCACCGCTGATATAGATGGTTGTTGGGAATCCTCCTTTACACTGCCGGCCAGCACCTACGGCAGCCATACTGTCTCGGCTTCTGGTGACATAACCAAGCCTGCTGTGACAACTACCCTTAATACTCAAGCCAAAATAACAGGACTCAGCCCGGTTGAAGGAGCTCCCGGTGACTCTGTTAGCCTCACCGGCAACGGTTTTCACGGTAGTCAAAAATTAACGGTGACTATTGGTGGGACTGCGGCGTCAGGGGACATGAGGTCCCAGACTGATGGCAATGTTGTCATTAGCTTCCCAGTGCCAGCAGGAAGCACTGCGGGCAAACAGACGCTGGTGGTGACTGATGAAGGTGGAGCTTCTGCGTCCATCGACTTCACAGTAATGACGAAAACTCTATCCACAACTCCGCTACCCATCTCACCTAAGGACAGCACACTGAGGTCAGGGATGGTGACTTTTCGCTGGCAAGGGGTAACGGGTAGCACCGGTTATACTTATACCCTGGAGATAAGCACGAGTGCTGGTTCCGGAGCCATCTGGTCTAAGTCGGGTATTGGGGAAAGCAGCTACACACTAACTAAGGACGAGGCTTTACCCCCGGGGACCTACTACTGGCGGGTTAAGATAGTAGATAACTATGGCAACCAAAGCACCTGGTCGGATTCTATCAAGTTCACGGTATCCCCGATTCCAACCTGGGTATGGGTAGTAATAGGGCTGGTAGTGCTGGTCGTCCTCATGGTCGTAGCCTATCGAGAAACAAAATTCAAGGTAACAGAGTAAGCTCAAGCCGATAGGCTAACCTCAAAAAGTCTTGTGACTTTTTGGAGAGCTTGGTGGACTTGATTTTCGTGGGCGGATTTAAGGTTTCCCCCCGCTTTGGCGATAATGCTTTGGGGCAGGGTTGCCAACGGGGGAAATCAATTTTGCATAGCTTCGTGATTTCACATGACATTCTCCAAACGAGGCAGGGTCCTGGCTGTGCCAAGGGGTGTACGTCGATATGATCGGTTGTCTTATGCTCTTTGGGGGGAGCAGGGTTGTTCGCGGTTATGGGTTTGTATATGGGCAGTTTAGTGGGCTATTTCTTGTCCTTTTTCACGCTCGTTTTTGTATACGTGGGTACATATGCTGCGTTCCTTGCAACCTACTGGCTGATACTATTCTCATAAATCTGCAGTAAAGTTTGGAAAGCTATGAAGGAGAGTAAGGCGAAATCTTCTCGGTGCGCTAAGGAGGATAAGACGATATGACCTGTTTCGCGGTCCTCTTGTTGGCATGGATTGTTCTCTTCACAGGTGTTGCGTTAGCTGTAGGACTGATATCGATAGCTGCGGCGCTGATTATCATAGCTGTGGTGGCGACTCTGGCCTTCCTTCTTTACTTTTGGCGCGTCATTTACCCCTGGCTGGTGCGAATGGGAAGGTGGGCAGCTCAAGTCAAAAACTCTGTTTTCCTTCTCGCTCTGATCATTGGTCTTCTCGTCTTGTGGTATCTACTCGGCCGGGCGGGTATCCACATTTCAGGAGTAGTGCTATACGCCGTATTGATACCCCTGGGGGCGCTCTTCGTTTTCCTGTTCTTACTGGGCATAGTGGTCTGGGTGGTGAGGTTATGGCGGCGTGGTTGGCCTCTGGTGAGAGATTTCTTCTGGGACATTTGGTTTCGCATTGTCGCCTTATTCTGGAAAATACTGGTGGGAATTCCTCTCGGTGTAACCTGGTTTTTGTACCATCCTCCTCTACGCTGGCTAATAGCCGCCCTCCTGTTTTACCTCAGAGGGATTTCAGCCGGAGTAGCCTGGCTTTTGTACAACCCACCATTGAGGGGTATAGCAATTGCCGTCCTTGTCATTACCAGGTTAATCGGTCTAATTGTAGCCGCAATTTTCTATAACCCGCCGATACTTTGGCTTGTGCAGGCAGGTCTTTTTATCCTTAGATTGGTAGCCCGCGTCATCAGCACCGCAATATATGGCATTTGGTCGTGGTGGCCTGTCAAAGGCGTCAGAGGAACACTAAGGAGCGGGATAACCGCTGAGAGTAAGTCGTATCGGGACTACAAGTATGCTTAGGATGACGGTAGCAATGCTGGCTTGTGACCCATCCGTATGAGTAAAAACTCGCCCAAACATCTCCTTGCTAAAGGCCGTCCATCTGGGCGTCAACTTACGCCCCGATAGCAAGCGCTATAAAGATTACAATAATGCCCATGATGACAGTAGCAGCGCCGCCCAGCAAGCCAGCGACGTCCATATGAGAAAAGAGTCGGCCAAATATCTCCTTGCCAAAGGCTGCCATTCGGGGCGTTAAGCTACCTAGTTCCTTAGATGATTCCGGCGTCATCTCGGAGGAGGCCTTATCAAACATGGGCAATACTAATTTTTTCCACTCACGCGACTCTCGATAGACTACTCCTGCTATTATTATGCCCACGATAATAAAAAAAATCCCTAAGATTAACACCCATGTAGCTAGACTAACGTCAACTATCGTAGCTGGTAAGGGGTTAGCTGTACTCATTTTTGCCTCCTTTTCCCATCAAGTTTGTTTAATAATCCTCTCTGTCATTTTGAGGTCGCGTCGGGCAACCCCAGAACCTAGAGACCCTTCCCCTTCGTTTCACTCAGGGTCAGGGTGACAATTAAACGGCCTCCCATCACACAAGTCCCAATTTATTTTAGCGTAGCATAGCTACTGCATGGTGTCAATAGCTCTCTTTTGTCGGGAGAGTTATGCTAAAATCCAGCAAGGGTCCATATGGTAAGCGTTGACGAACTGAAATATTGGGTAGCTTTTTCCGGGATACCCGGGGTAGGTCGGGTACGGCTTTCTCAGCTTAAAGGGTACTTTGGCAGTTTACAGGATGCCTGGAAAGCTCCCGAAGGCAAGCTAAAGCAAGCAGGACTAGATTCACGAAGCATAGATGCCCTGGTGACCCTCCGCCTGAGAATTTCCCCGGATGCCGAGATGGAAAAATTGGAACGTTACAGGGTAAAGGTTTTTGTCTACGAGGACCCTCTTTATCCTTCGAGATTAAAAGAAATTTATGATTATCCCCCGGTGCTTTATGTGAGGGGTAGTCTTCCCGCCGAGGATGAGCCTTGCCTGGCTATAGTCGGTACCCGTCGTCCCACCATCTACGGGAGACAGGTCACTGAGGAGATTGTAGCCGACTTAGCCCAAAGTAAAATCACTATTGTCAGCGGGTTAGCCCGAGGAATTGACTCTGTGGCTCATCGGGCTGCTCTGGATGCCGGGGGCAAAACCGTAGCTGTGTTTGGCTCCGGTCTGGATATTGTCTATCCCGGAGAAAATGCCAAACTGGCTCAAGCTATTATGGAACACGGCGCTCTGGTCAGTGAATATCCTTTAGGCGTCAAGCCTAGGGCTGAGTACTTCCCACTCCGCAATCGAATTATGAGTGGCTTGAGCCTGGGGGTGTTGGTGGTGGAAGCTGGAGAAAGGAGTGGGGCATTGATTACGGCCCATCAGGCAGTGGAACAGAATCGAGAGGTCTTCGCTATTCCGGGCAGCATACTCTCCCCGGCCAGCCAAGGAACTAACCGTCTCATTCAAGAAGGAGCTAAGTTGGTTCGCAATTACACTGATATTCTCCAGGAACTAAACCTGACCATCGTAGTACAGCAAGCAGAAATTAAGGAATTTTCCCCGGCTGACGAAGTTGAATCTGCTATACTAAAACAATTGAGCTCCGAGCCCAATCATATAGATGAAATTTGCCGCCGCAGCGGTTTACCAATGCCGGAAGTGAGCAGCACCCTAGCGATGTTAGAGTTAAAGGGGATTGCCAGGCAAGTGGGAAACATGAACTATGTGCTGGCTCGAAGGAGTTAAAGCATCCCGGGAAAATCTTGCGATTTTCTTGGGGACCCAATTAAATTTAGAGCAAATTCATGGGGGTCCCCAAAAACTCCTCGTGACTTTTTGGGGTTAAGTTAAGACAAGATAAATTATGGCAAGTAAACTAGTTATCGTTGAATCTCCCGCCAAAGCCAGGACGCTAAATAAAATTCTCGGACGCAACTATAATGTCAAAGCGTCTCTGGGACATGTACGCGATTTGCCCAGAGCAAGCCTCGGGGTAGATATAGACAAAGGTTTCATCCCCAAGTATGTCATTCCCGCAGAGAAGAAGAAAATAGTTGGCGAAATCAAAAAGGCGGCTAGTAAGGCTAGTTCTATCTATTTGGCTACCGACCCTGATCGCGAGGGGGAGGCAATTTCTTGGCACCTAGTACAAGCAACCAGGCTGGACAAGGACGACAGACCCGTTCAGCGCGTAGTTTTTCACGAAATAACCAAGGAAGCAGTCCAAGAGGCCTTCCAAAGTCCCCGCTCTATTGATATGAACCTGGTGAATGCCCAGCAAGCCCGGCGTATCCTGGATAGACTTGTGGGCTACAAGCTGAGTCCGCTCCTGTGGCGAAAGGTGCAGAGGGGACTTTCCGCAGGCAGGGTTCAATCGGTGGCTGTGAGAATGATTGTTGACCGCGAGCGGGAGATTCAAAACTTTATTCCCAAAGAGTACTGGGTTATGGAAGTTGAGCTGGCTCCACTTGAAGAAAAAGAAGCGAGTTTTAGAGCCAGGCTGTTCGCCTTAGCCGATGGCACCAAGCTGGATATTGGCAATAAAGATGAAGCAGAAAGAGTTACCGCTGACTTAGAAAAGGCTGAATATGCAGTTAAGACGGTGGTAACTAAACAGGTAGCTCGTCAACCAGGCCCGCCTTTTATCACCAGCACCTTGCAGCAGGAGGCCTGGCAGAAGCTGCACTTCACCGCCGGGCGAACCATGGCTATTGCCCAGCAACTTTACGAAGGCTTGCCCTTGGGCAAGGAAGGCTCGGTGGGACTTATTACTTATATGCGCACCGATTCTACCCATGTGGCTGTCCCTGCCATAAGCGAGGCGAGAAAATTCATCGGTGAGAAATACGGAGCCAAATTTCTGCCACCAAAGCCACGTAGTTTCGCCCGGAAAGCAAAGTGGGCCCAGGAAGCTCACGAGGCAATTCGGCCTACCAAAATTTATCGCCAACCGGAGCAACTCAAGCCCTTTCTTAATCCAGCTCAACTAAAGCTCTACGAGCTTATCAGGAAGCGTATGGTCGCCAGTCAAATGTCAGCAGCTTTATACAACACAACCAACGTGGAGATAGAGGCAAACAATACTGAAAAACAACCTCAAGGATATCTACTCAAAGCAAGTAGCTCTGTGGTTAAATTTCCTGGTTTTATGGTTGTTTACAGCGAAAGCAGGAATGAAGATGAACGAGAGGAAAGCTTTGTTTCCTTGCCCAAGCTGAGGACTGGGGATAAATTGATTTACCTGGGAACATTTTCCGAACAATGTTTTACCCAGCCACCACCCCGCTACACTGAAGCCACATTGATAAAGGCACTGGAGCAAAAAGGAATCGGACGCCCCAGTACTTATGCCCCCATCCTGTCCACCATCCAAGAGAGAGATTACGTTAACAAAGCCGATGGCAAATTCCACCCTACGGAACTAGGGGTAACTGTCAACAAAATCTTGACTGCGCATTTCCCCAAAATCGTTGACCCTGATTTCACAGCTCAGATGGAAGGACAACTAGACGAAATAGCTCAAGGTAAGTATGTCTGGATCGCTGCTTTGCAGAAATTTTATCCCCCCTTCCAGGATATGTTGGATAAAGCTTGGATAAATTTAGAAAAGGTTAGCACGACTCAAGTGAGCGAGGAGACATGTCCCAATTGCGGTCGCCCCATGGTCATAAAGGTCGGGCGTTTCGGTAAATTTCTCGCCTGCAGCGGCTATCCTGACTGTAAAACAACCATGCCCTACATAGTTAAAATCGGGGTTTCTTGCCCCCAGTGTGGGGGGGAGCTTGTGGAAAGAATCAGTAAGAAGAAAAAGGTGTTTTATGGGTGTAGCAACTTTCCCAAATGCCAATTCGCCATAAATCGCAGGCCAATAGCCCAACCTTGCCCTGACTGTGGCAATCTTTTAGTACAATACAGAGGGGATTGGGCTAAATGCGTGGCTTGTCAACGTAAAGTAGAATTATCCGAGCTGGAGAAACAAAAAGAGGAGGTAGCCTTATGAAAATTCTAGTTATCCAGGGACCAAATTTGAATATGCTGGGCAAAAGAGAAAAGTCAATTTACGGAGAAAAGACCCTGGGCAAAATTGATGCTCTACTGAAGAAAGAAGCCCGAGCTTTAAATGTCGAAGTGGTGACATTTCAGTCTAACCATGAAGGGGCACTCATAGATTTCATTCAAGAGCACGTGGATTCCGCCCAAGGCATAATAATTAACCCCGGTGCCCTCACCCACTACGGATTTTCTCTGCTCGATGCCCTGGTTGACAGCAAATTACCGGTAATTGAAGTCCACCTATCCAATATTTACCGCCGTGAAGAATGGCGGGCCAAATCTGTAATTGCCCCCATAGCTGAAGGGCAGATAAGTGGCTTGGGCTGGAGGGGATATGTTACTGCCTTGCAATTCCTGGTTGGTGAGCTGAAAGCAAAGCCTTCACGTTAGGACTTAAAGCAGGAGACTTTATCTGGAAGTAGCGAAAAAGGCCACTTTTATTGACATTCTCAGGATTGGCGTTTCTTAAAATCTTCTAAATCAAGCGTATTTATGAAATCCTTATATGCTGACAGCCCTTTCAGCTCTTGCTCATCAACTTTACCTTCAGAAACAGATTTGCCTGCTTCCTCTTCAAGTATAATGCCCGCTTTTTCCAACACCGATTCCTCAACGTATATTGGTGCGCCAACTCTCACAGCCAAGGCCAAGGCATCGCTAGGTCGAGAATCAATATCTAATTTAACACCATCAATGCTGAGAGCAAGTCTGGCATAGAAAGTATCTTCCTTAAGTCCATTTACCACGATATAGTCAACTGTAGCTCCCAGAGTAGAAATTACAGATTGCAACAAATCATGCGTCAAAGGGCGAGATAATTCGACATTTTGTAACTTTACGGCAATAGCATCTGCTTCAGCAGGACCAATCCAAATGGGTAGATAACGATTAGTTCCCTTCTCTTTTAAAATCACCACCCTTTGATAATTCATCAAGCTAACCCGGATGCTGTCAATCGTCATCTCTACCATACTACGCCTCCTTTGTAGTGTTTATTTTACACCCACAACCCTAATTAATCAATGAGCACAAATCAACCAGCCAAGCTCAAAAATTAGGTTTTTCCCATATTGCCATAAATTCCAAGACATTAGATAATTATCGTGAGGGAGTCATGGCAAAACTTATCCTGGCAAGGCACGGAGAAACCGTGTGGAATGTAGAGAAAATATATCGGGGTAGAACGGATGTAAATCTGGACGAAGTAGGCATTAAACAGGCAGAGCTATTGGGCAAGTATTTAAGCAATTGGAAGTTAGAGGCTATTTATTCCAGCCCTATAAAAAGGGCGCTGGACACGGCAAATATCGTTGCCCGTTATCAGAAAATTGGCGTACACGTTGCCGAGGGCCTTATAGATTTCGATTATGGGGAATGGCAATCTCTGCCAGAGCAAGAAGTGCAGAGGCTATATCCAGCCCTCCTTAATGAGTGGCACAATAATCCTCACAAGGTAAAAATGCCGGGCGGGGAAAGCCTGGAAGATGTGAGAAGGAGAGCTATCGAGGTAGTCAATGACGTCCTTTCCAAATATCAAGGGAGCATAGTATTGGTATCGCATAGGGTTGTGATAAAAGTCCTGATATGCTCCTTACTGGGACTGGACAACTCACACTTCTGGAATATCAATCAGGATGTAGGTGGAATCACGGTTTTCAATTACGTGGATGGACGTTTCATCTTGACCAAGCATAACGATACTTCATATCTGAGAGAGTTACAAAAATCCGTACTTGATGATTTTTAAGCGCGCCTAGAGGGATTTGAACCCACGACCCCCGGTTCCGAAGACCGGTGCTCTTGTCCGCTGAGCTATAGGCGCAAAAATAAATTGGGGTGAACGGTGGGATTTGAACCCACGATCTCCAGGGCCACAACCTGGCGCCTTAACCGCTGGGCTACGCTCACCACAATCAGGGATATTATACTTTACAATGTATGTTACTTTCAATCTTGAAAGCGAGCCTTTTTGGCACTTTATTGTTGGGTGAAGTCAAACCATGCAAACCTAGCAAACATGCTATAATTATCCTTCCCTAAATTGCTATCCGGGTAGAAGATATGAGAATTTGCCTGCTGACCTATAGGGGGAATCCTTACAGCGGTGGGCAAGGTATTTATATTTACTACCTAGCGCGTGAGTTCCAGCGGATGGGTCATGAGGTGGAGGTGATCGCCAGTGCCCCTTTCCCCGAAGTGAGTGAAGGAGTAATCTTACATCGGCTTAAAAGCTCAAGCATATATCATCCGGGAAGCTCTTTCAGGAGTAACCTCCCCAAAGTCAGAAACCCCGTTGACTTACACGAACTTTGCGCCAGCCGCCTGGGAATCTTCGCCGAGCCCTGGGCATTTAGCTTCAGGGCTTATGCCAAGCTAAAAGAGCTTTGTAAACAGCGCCGCTTCGACATTATTCATGACAATCAAGGCCTGGGTTACGGGCTCCTCTTGATGAAAAGGTTGAACATACCAGTAATAGCTACTATACACCATCCCCTCCCTGTAGACAGGCAAGCTGACCTGGAGCAAGCCAATGGGTTCAGGGAGAGATGGAGGATCAAGAAGTTTTATTCATTCACCCGCATGCAAGCTTTCGTCGCGCGGCACTTGGACCGAATAATCACAGTGTCTCAAAGCTCCGCCAAAGACACAAGGCTGTTCTTTAAGGTGCCCGCTGACAAATTCAGAGTGGTCTACAATGGCATAGATACCGAAATTTACAATAGGGATGAAGAGGCAAGCCAGAACCGCGATGGCTTAATCATTGTCGCCAACACCGACGATAGGAAAAAGGGGGTACTTTATCTACTGCAAGCATTGCAAATGCTCGGAAAGAATAAGATAAAGCTGACCATTGTAGACGATGCCGAGCGGCATTCCTCCTACATAGAAGATGTGGGACCACTACCTTCGTATGGTTTCAAGTTGGTAAGAAAACTCAATTTAGATGGGATGGTGCACTTTACCGGGCGGCTAGCGCGCGAGGAACTGGCACGACATTACTCCGCTGCCCAAATAGCAGTAGTGCCCTCCCTTTATGAAGGTTTCGGAATACCTGCTGCCGAGGCTATGGCCTGCGGCACCCCCGTTATAGCCACCACTGGCGGAGCGCTGCCTGAGGTAGTAGGCGACGCCGGTATTCTAGTGCCTCCGGGAAGCGCTGATGCCCTGGCCGTCGCGATTAAACAGTTGCTCAATGATAAACAAGCACAACAGCGGATGAGCGAGGCAGGGAGGAAAAGAGTGAAAGAGAAATTCAATTGGCAGCAAGCAGCCAGAAAAACGCTCGAGGTCTACCAGGAGGTACTGACAACAAAATGATTACTATAGAACCTGACCTTCTGGGTATCAAGGATGGGGACATTACTTTAGACGCCGGCTGCGGCAATGGCAGACACTCCTGGGAAGTCTACAATAAAAATCATTCCCCCGTCGTGGCTTTTGACATTGACACAGTGTGCGTCAAAAAGAACAAATATATGTTAGATTCATTAAGAGAGCAAAGAAAATTTGAGGGCAACTATCATCTTCTCATAGCAAATGTGACAAAGCTACCATTCAAAACTGGCAGCTTTGATAAGATTATTTGTTCTGAAGTCCTGGAGCATATTCCCGAAGACAAGATTGCGGTCGAGGAATTGATTAGGGTACTGAGCAAGGATGGTGCTATCGGGATTAGCGTGCCTCATCACTTTGCTGAATCTATCTGTTGGAAGTTATCTAGAGATTACTATGGTTTCCCCGGTGGTCATATCAGAAATTACAAAACTCGCCAGCTCCTCGATCTTGTGGATACTGCTGGCCTATCCGTTTATACTATTCGCCACAAACACGCCCTTCACTCTTTTTACTGGATGCTACGCTGCGTCTTCGGGATCAAAAAAGAAAAGGCCCCGATCCCGTCCCTGTATAACAGGTTTCTAGAATGGGACCTACGCACTAACCATAAGGCCTTCCGTTGGTTGGAAGGCTTATTAAATCGCTGGTGCCCTAAGAGTGTCGCCATCTACGCCAGGAAAAAAGAATATGTTCCATCAGAGTAACACCACTTTATCCAAGTGCCCCGCTTTTCAGAACGCGAATTACCGGCCTTGAGTCGAGGTACTGTCCGGTCATCCACGGCTTCTCTTTCTTCAAGCTCGTGAAGGTGCGGCTCTAGTCCTCTACCACCCGTCAAAAAGTCTTTCCAGCTTCTGGCTAAGCAATAAATCTAAAATAGGTAATAAGCGCCACCAATCCTATTAGAATGAGCCAGATGCCTACCAGATAATTGAGGATTTTAGGAAAAATCATCACTATGATACCGAAGATAAGAGTGATAATTCCACCAATGAGACTTAATCTAGGTAGTGAACCAAGCACAGCAAACATAGATTATCACCTCCTGTAATTGAATTGTGGTATTGTGACATGAAAACAAGTATTTCTTCAACAGGTATGGTCCCCACTGCTATCAAGCTAGCTTTCTCAAACGACAACCTTGAACTGGACCATTGCCTCCAAGTAAAATAACCAATACCATGATTGGATTTGAGCACATGAAGAAAATATCCCGGACATCCCCGTCTAAAATAGTGCTTTTGGTTATAGATGGCGTAGGCGGTCTACCTAATTCTAAAACCGGTAAAACAGAACTGGAGTCAGCCAAGAAGCCCAACCTGAATCGCATAGCCAGGGATTCCCTTTGCGGGCTCGTTGACCCTGTTAGCCCAGGAATTACGCCAGGGAGTGCGCCGGGTCACCTAGCCATCTTTGGCTACGACCCTGTCAAATATAATATCGGGCGGGGAGTCGTGGAAGCTTTGGGAATAGATTTAGAACTAAAGCCAGACGATATCGCAGCTCGGGGTAATTTCTGCACAGTCGATGGCAGGGGAATCATTACCGATAGGAGGGCAGGACGGCTTGCCACAGAGAAAAATACCGAGTTATGCCGCTCATTGAATAATATCGCCGTAAACGGAGCTGAGATTTCCGTGCTGCCTGTGAAAGAACATAGATTTGTGCTCATCCTCCGAGGCGAAGCCTTATCTCCTGAGTTAGCAGATTCCGACCCCCAGCAAGCCGGACTGGCCCCCAAAAAAATAGAGGCGTTATCGCCGCAGGCACAGAGAACCGCGGAAATTGCCAACGAATTCGTGTCTCAAGCAAGCAGACTCTTAAAAGGTGAAACCCCCGCCAACATGGTGCTTCTGCGCGGCTTCTCCCGTCGCCCCGACATCCCTTCCATACCTGAAATCTACAAATTAAAGCCGGCAGCCATTGCTACGTACCCTATGTATCGGGGACTGGCCAGGTTGGTGGGGATGCAAGTATTGCCGGGGGGTGAAAGCATAACAGAGCAACTGAACAGCCTACGCCGCTACTACGCCGATTATGATTTCTTCTTCGTCCATTTTAAGAGCGCCGATACCAGAGGGGAGGATGGCGACTTCCGGGCTAAAGTTCAGGCCATTGAGGAACTTGATAATGCCCTCCCCAGCCTGCTCAGCTTAGACCCGGATGTTCTGATTATTACCGGAGACCACTCTACCCCCGCAACTCTAGCCATGCATAGCTGGCATCCCGTCCCTTTCATGTTGAAGTCCAAATGGTGTCGCCCCGATAACGTCACTGAGTTCTCGGAACGCGCCTGCCTGGCTGGTGGTATGGGGCGTTTCCCGGCTACGGAAATCATGTCCTTAGCTATGGCTAATGCTTTGAAACTGGATAAGTTTGGCGCCTAAACAAGAGAAAGTACCAAGCACGAAATTCGAAATCCTAAATAAATACAAAGCACCAATAACCCAAATTCAAAACAAGATGAGCTTTGGTATTTATGTTTCGAATTTTGGATTTGTTTAGGATTTAGAGATTAGAAATTAGGATTTCTCCGCCTCGGGCGGAGCCTCCTCCACCAAACCTGCTTGCTGCAGTGCTTCCATAAGGCGGGCAGCTCTAGGATAGCCAATACGAAGACGGCGCTGTAAGAAAGAAGTGGAGACATGTTTATATTCCTGTGCCAGGCGCTTTGCCTCTTCCAAAAGAGGGTCAGGAGGAGAAGTTATCTGTGCACCTAAGGGACGCTCAGCCACCTCATCAAAGTCAACAGAGCTCACCGTAATCTGCCGCTGGTTCCCCCAGAAATACACCAATCTCTCAATCTCAGCATCAGAAACAAAGCTTCCTTGAAGACGTTTAGGCTTACTAGCTTCAGTAGGCATGTAGAGCATATCCCCTCTACCTAGCAATTTCTCAGCACCTACCATGTCAAGTATAGTCCTAGAATCTACCTGAGAGGTAACAGCGAAACTAATACGGGTAGGAAAGTTGGCTTTAATAAGCCCGGTAACCACATCTACTGAAGGGCGTTGTGTAGCGACAACGAGATGAATGCCTGTAGCCCGAGCCAATTGAGCTAACCGACAAAGCGTATGTTCCACCTCATCGGAAGCTGTCATCATTAAATCAGCCAGTTCGTCAATGAGAAGCACCAAATATGGCAACCCCTCTCCAGGTGCGCGGTCCTTGTTATAACCCTCAATATTGCGTGCTCCCGCCTTAGCAAACTGACGATATCGACTATCCATCTCCTGATTAAGCCATCTTAAAGCCCTTATCGCCTTATCAGTATCCACAACCACGGGGGCAAGTAGCTGGGGCACTCCATTAAAAGTCACTAACTCCACTCTCTTGGGGTCAATCATGATGAACCGGACATCGTCGGGGCTGTTGTGTAAAAGCAAGCAACAAATAATAGAATTAAGACAAACAGTTTTACCACTGCCAGTTGCTCCAGCGATAAGCAAATGTGGCATCCTGGCTAGGTCGGCTGCCATCGCCTCACCACCAGCACCTTTACCCAAAGCGATAGCTATCTTGGAGCGAGCTTTAATCTTCTGAAAAGCGGCGCTCTCTATCGCACTGCGAAGGGCAACTGAGCCAAACACAGTGTTAGGAACCTCAATGCCCACCACCGGTGCCCCGGGCACGGGAGCCTCAATCCTGATGCTGGGCGCAGCGAGGGCCAAGGCTAAATCATTGGCCAAAGAGGTAATGCGGTCTACCCTTACCCTGGTTCTGGATACTTCTTCTGATTTCGTTTCGTAGCTACCATCCTTCCCCTTTTCTCTTACTTCCTTATATTTTCTGTCCCAACCAGGCTCAACACCAAACTGTGTCACGGTAGGGCCTATGTTTACCTGCACAACCTTGGCTTCTACACCATAGCTCGCTAGAGCTTCTTCAATCAACCGGGCCCGTTGGTCAATGGCCTCCCTATCCAATTTCATCTCAGCTGGCTTATCCAAGATGTCAATCGGTGGAAGATGCCACCCTCCGGGGGTGAGAATTGGTTCGTGTTCTGATTGCCACACGGGAGGAGCCGAGAGCTCAAGGCGTTGAGTGCTCGGTGCTTCCGCTTCACCAACCGCCCCTGCTTCAGGGGAAGTAGCTTCGAGAGGGATAGCTTTAGCCGGAGCTCGCCGGCGAAAGATGAACCTGGGACGGAGTTGGAAAACTTTGGCCAAGAGACGCCAGCCATTCTTAATAGCGCTCCAAAACTGCCGAGGGATGACGAAAATAATGCCCAGAAGGACAAGCCCGGCTACTCGAAGTCCTCCTACGATATTAGAAGCACCTATTATGCTTTGCCCGAACCTGCCTCCCAGTGTGGCTTGCCTCAAAATACCTTCCCCGGGGAAGAAAGCAAGGATTCCCCATACGGCAAAAGCCAGGCTAATGCCTCCGAGAACCCAATTCCACCTCTGTTTCACAACAGAGAACTGCCGCCGCCATGCCACCCAGACCAGCAAGCCAAAAGCGATGGCAATCAATATTAATCCGTAACCAAACAATGTGAGCATGCCTCCCCATAGAACATACAGCAAGACTACTATTACGACAATTAAGATAAGCCTTCGTACTACTGGTGAAGCAATGAAGCTAAAGAATCGCTTCCATGCTGGCTGGCTTTCCTTTGTCTTCCGCCACGGCTTAGACCCACTTCTTGCTTTAGACACGGAGTTATGCCCCTAACTCGTCGGCTTCCTCTTACAGAAATCCTAAATCCTAATATCTAAATCCTAAATAAATTCCAAATCCTAATTTCAAAATTCAAAACCTTTATGTTTTGCTCATTTGGGTTTTGAGCTTTGATACTGTTTAGTATTTCGTATTTAGTGCTTAGGATTTTCTTTTTACCTCCACAACCACAGGAATGATGACAGGACGACGATGAATTTGTTCATAAAAGAATCTGCTCAGGGAATCCTTTACTCTGGCATCAACGAAGCTCGATTCAACCAAGCGTCTTTTAGAAATGAATTGTTCCTTTCCATTCTCTAAAGCAGCTAGCACCACATCTCGGCCTTTCTCAATCAATGCCCGCTCCTCTCCAGCATCAATAAAGCCTCGAGTTATAATTCGTGGCCTTTCAGCCAGCTTACCACTTTCAGCATCAACAGCAATGGTTACCACAACAACGCCATCTCGCGAAAGTAATTTGCGGTCCCGAAGCATACCGCTATCCAGCTCACCTGTTATCAGGCCGCTTACATAGATAACTCCGACACGGGTTCTGGCAACCACCTTTCCTGAATCTTGCCCTAGTTCAAGAATATCCCCGTTCTCGAGGACAAAAATGTTATCTTTGGGTATACCCATACTTCGAGCTAAGCTGGCATGCAAGCTTAAATGGCGATACTCACCATGAATAGGGACAAAGAATTTAGGCTTAACCAAATTAAGCAAAAGCTTCAACTCCTCTTGACTACCATGTCCGTGGACATGAACTTGAGCCAGCTTGTCATAAATTACATTGGCGCCTTGATGGAAAAGGCTGTCTGTAGTCTTGCTAACCAGTGCCTCATTGCCAGGAATAGGAGTTGCTGAAATCACCACGGTGTCGCCAGGGATTATCTGAACTCGACTGCTGGGGTCACGATTAGCCATGCGCACCAAGGCAGAGGTGGGCTCACCTTGACTTCCCGTGCTCAACACGATAACTCGATTGTGAGGCAAGGTCTTAAGTTCGTCCAAGCGGCAAATAATGCCGGGGGGAGCAGTAAGATAACCCGTTTTCAATGCCATGTTCGCTATCTCCTTCATGCTCCGCCCGATGATAAATACACGGCGACCATGTTTAACGGCAACATCAAACACTTGCTGGATGCGAGATATGAGAGAGGCGAATGTAGTTACGATTACCCTCCCCCTTGCCTCGCTTACAATCCGATCTAAAGTCTCACTAACCACCTTCTCAGAAGGAGTATACCCAGGAAGCTCGGCATATGTGGAGTCAGAAAGAAGAAGCAAAACACCCTTCGCTCCTAGCGAAGCTAATTGGTTAAAGTTAGTAGCCGCGCAATTGACCGGCGTATAATCGATCTTAAAATCACCGCTGTGAACTACAATTCCCAGAGGAGTGTGAATTATCAACCCTACAGAATCGGGAATACTGTGGCAAACAGAGAAAAACTCTATGGTGAACTTACCTAGTGTAATCCTGCTCCCCGGGCTAACTAAATTCAATTTTGCGCCAGTTTTCACTCCTCGCTGCCTGAGTTCCACGAGAATCAGCTCTCGTGTGAACTTGGTAGCATAAATAGGAGGAGCGATGCGAGATAGAATGTAAGGCAGCGCCCCAATGTGGTCTTCGTGCCCGTGAGTAATCACTATCCCCCTTAAATTCTTCTGTCTCGCCAAAAGATAGCTAATATCTGGGATAAGCAAGTCAACTCCCAGCATTTCCTCGCTGGGAAACATAAGTCCGGCATCAATGACGACGATATCATTGCCACACTCCAGTGCCATCATGTTCTTACCGATTTCACCTAATCCGCCTAGAGGGATGACTCTTAACTTATTTGCTGGCATAGTTTTTCCTTTTCCTTTCAATCAGGACATGGTCCTAAAACAAGCTTAATTGTTGAGATTCAACTGTATCCTGAGGCAGGTCTTTACCTTGAGCTAATATCTGCGGAATTCTGAGCATATCCGTTTCGATGGTCCGTCGTAGAGAGCCTTGATGGAGAGCTGCTGCAGGATGATACATTGGGTAATAAATGACGCCTCCCAACTTGCGCGGCTTTCCATGAATCTTTCCTATGCTCTCATTAGGAAAATACCGCGCTAGAGAATAACGTCCCAAAGTAATAATCATTTGGGGCTGAATTATCTCTATTTGACAGTCAAGCCACTTACGGCAACTTTGTATCTCCGCCGGTAGCGGGTCACGGTTTTGAGGAGGACGACACTTAATCACATTAGCGATATAAACTCCCTCCCGCTGTAAACCAATTGAGGCTAACAGTTGGTCCAAAAACTGCCCTGCTGGCCCGACGAAGGGACGCCCTTGCTGGTCTTCGTGCCAGCCTGGAGCCTCACCGATAAAAAGTAAGTCCGCGTCTTCAGCCCCCTCACCAGGTACCACTTTAGTGCGATACTTAGCTAGCTCGCAATCCCGACAAGCTACAATTTCTTCACAAAGTTGCGCTAAAGCTGACATCTAAATTCGATGGTAGCATATCTACCTTCGTCGGTCAATGCGGGCTCTTCCTAGACCAGGACTGCTCGACTCGTTCATTCTTCTTCCTCATCCTCATCCTGCTCCCAAATAGGCTCGGTGAATTGGTCAATAAATTCAGCCGTAACCTTCTTTGCTATTCTATCCATCTCCTCATCAACTCGCTCGGCCAGACGGCCAAGCTCAGCCAAGTCAAGTGTAATTCCTAACATTTTAGTCAGAACACGAAGCACAGCCAGGGAAGCTTTGGGATTTGCTATTTGTGTAGCATACGCTGGCACTTCGCCCAGCAAGCAAATGCCTTCCATCCCCCTTTCTTTAGCCATTCCCAATATCAATCCGTTCAAACCAGCGATGCGCAGATTGCCTCTAAGAATCACATTTTGTTTGCTTAACTCGTCAATTAAATTGGAATTTGTAGCTGCTCCCCAAACCTTCATCTCTTCACTATGGTGGATGCGTGTTACCGCAGCCGCACAACTATATACCCTTGACACTCTAAGCCTTTGAGCTACATCCAAAACACAGTTAACCAACTCATATCCTTTGAAAGCAGGTTGCTCTTCCCCAATAAAAATTACCAAGCCTTTACCGGCCTTGGGATACTGCCAATAATAAAACTTACTCTCGGGAAAACGAGGGCTTTCAACCACGTTGTCTTTGACTGTGACACCCACTGGTTCAAAAAAGTTAACAGGTTCAATCTCTCCTATTTCTACAGCATTTAGCTTCTCTACAAGATACTTCGCCGCGGTTAGGGAAACGTCGCCAATGCCAGGCCAGGAGGCAAGCATGGAACAACTCTTAGGGCGTGGGTGCTTATAAAGTTTTATTACATCTTTCGTATCCATCTTAGCTTCCCTTGGTCGTCACCGATACGCTAGAGCAATATAAAGGAGGAGTTTGCAAAATCCCGCCAACCCATCTTGCTTCCTGCCCTATACCAAGAAGCTCTTTTAACACTTGATATACGTTACCGGCAATCATAGTATCCTTCACTCTTCCCACTACCTCGCCATTCTCTACCTTGTATCCCAGCAAAACATTGCCGCCGAAGTCACCACCCAGAAGATTCCCCTGTTCAGCACCCATAACTTGCTCCACAATTAAACCTTCTTTCATATCCTCCACCATCGCCTGGAAAGAAACATCCCCACTCCCTAAAATGAGAGAGCTTATAGATGGGCTGGGAAAACCACCGCCTACTCGCTGTCCGTTACCGGTACTGCGCGTGCCAGCTAAAGCTGCTGTCTGTAAATCATAAAGGAAATTCGTCACTAATCCATCTGTAACAAGCGGCAGACGCTGGCTGGGCACGCCCTCGTCATCAAAAGGATAACTCCCTACGCCATAAGTTACGGTAGCATCATCCCACAAGCTCAGCCTTTTGTCAAAAACTTGCTCTCCCAGCTTATCTCTTAATGGCGAGGCCCCATCGAGGACTGTTTTGCCGTTAAACGCCAGCAGTAGAGGGCTTAGCAAAGCACTAGCTACTCCATAAGGTGTAAAAATTATCGGTAGCAGTTTGGTGGGTACAGTAGCTTTTCTCTTAGCCATTTCCAGTTGCCATATCACCTTATCAGCCAGGTCATTGATATCGTCAGACAAACGACATGAGCTTTGGCTATCACCGACAAAAAGCATATCTGTATCCCGAACAAGAATGCCTTCCAGGCTGAGGCTAAAAAAGCTCCTGTTATGACTGCCCCCACCACCTTGAGAATTAATTAAGGAGATGGAGCTTGTCCCCCTGGTTACTTGAACATCGCAAAGGATATCAGGAGTATGCCCTCTAATCTTGGCTATAAGCTCCTTCCCAATCTCAACCATCCTCTCCATAGCTACTTCCTCCACTTTAGGGTCGAAGATGCACACTTCCGCATAGTCCCGGGAGGAAGGAAATTGGAAATTGGCCGGACCGCCAAATTGAGAGGTTTCCACAGCCATGTCAACCAGACCTTCCAAACCGCTACCACTAACAGTAGCAAAGCCAATTCTACCTTCCCTGAAAATTCGCAAGGCAATACTACTACTTTCCCTGGTCTGAACTTGTTTTAGTTCATTGGCTTCAAACTGTATCGTTGTGGCCCGAGCAGAAGCTGAAAAAATCTCAGCTTGCTCAGCCACCTTCTGAGCAGAGCGAAGAACCTCCGAAAGACCTTCCATCTTAAATCCTAATCCCCGAAACTAGTAGTCAGGATTCAGTAGCCAGGAGCCCCCCTACTGACTTCTCAATTTTTCTCCATTTTGGCATTTGTTTAGAATTTCGTATTTAGAATTTAGGATTTGCTTCTTATCTTCCTCCTACCACACAATGACGAATCCTGATATGCGGGCTCCCATCAGAAACAGGTAACGGATATTGCCCCCCCTTGCCACAGCCACCGCCCTGATTCATCTCCAGGTCATTGCCTATGGCATCTATATTTTGCAGGGTAGTAAAAACATTACCAGTTAGCACAACAGGGCGCAATAACTCTGCTAATCTCCCCTGGCGAATCATGTAAGCTTCCCCAGCGGAGAACGTAAACATCTCGAGGCTAGTCGTCCCACCGTACCAATCTTTAACATAGACGCCTTCCTCAATGTCACCAAGCATTTCTTCGAACGAAGCACTACCTGGCTCAATAAAGGTATTGCTCATTCGCACAATGGGGGAAAAGAGGTAATTAACGGCTCGAGCATTCCCCGTGGTCTTTTCTCCCATCTTAGCCGCTGTTTCCCGGGAATGAAGCCTTCCTTCTAGAATGCCCTCCCGGATAAGATAGGTTTTCCTTGCCAGCGTCCCTTCATCATCGTATTTATAACTTCCCCGCAAGTTAGGAATTGTCGGGTCATCAATGATATTGAGATGCTTGCCGCCAAATCTTTTCCCCAGGACCATGATTTGCCGCAGGTTTTCATTTTGATATACAAAATCCGACTCCGATAGATGCCCGAAGGCTTCATGAGCAAAGACTCCCGCCAGAATAGGGTCCAGAATTACGGTATACTCCGCACCCTTTACCTGGGGAGCAGAAAGAAGGGCGGCGGCACGCCTCGCTATCTCCCTGGCTTGCTCATGCAGCCCCTCCACGGTAGAAAACTCGCCGTTGCTTCCCAAACTTAGTCCTGCTTGTTGAACTTCGTTATCCTCACGAGCTATGGCAGTTAATCGTAAAGTAAGGTCAGTTTTAGCTTGTTCTATGTAACTACCTTCAGAATTGGCGGAAATAGTCCTTCGCCTCCCATCACGATAATTAATTCTTGTGCTCTGAATTTTTGAGCTATTTAACATAATATCATTATAGCTATCCAAAAGCTCTTTCTTAGTTGCCAGCGGTATGGTTGTGGCATCCTGCTTCAATCGCGGGATCACTGCGTCCACTACAGGCTCCGTGGGGAAAAGCTTAAATGGTTCCCTGCTGGCTAACCTTGCCTCCTCCAGCGCCAGAGCCACCTTTTCCCGCAGTCCATCAAGACGATTAAAGCTGATGAATCCCCAACTTCCCTGGACTAAAGCACGAATATTGCCACCAGAACTACGAGCTCTACTTATCTCCTCCAGCCTCTCTCCCCTGTAGACAACGCTGGTAGCCTGGCTTTCCTCAAAATGGATTTCAATATAGTCGGCACCATGGCCTTTCAAGGCATCGGTAATCAGGTCGCGCACGCCTCTATTGTAGCCCTTGATACGAATAAAGGCAAAGAGCCGTCAATCCTATGTTTTCCAAACTTTCTTGCTGCCACGGCTGATCAAAAATGTAGTGCGAGACTTTAGCCTCGTTCCGCCTGGTGACACACAATTCCCCTCTTAAGGTAAGAGGGGTCAGGGGAGTTATAAACGTAGTACGAGGCTTTAGCCTCGTGCCCATTCTGTGCGTCATTGCGAGCCCTTCTTTTCACGTCATTGCGAGCCCCGACTTGTCGGGGCGTGGCAATCTCATCTTATAATTCTCTCTCCCCTAGCGGGAGAGAGTTAGAGTGAGGGTGAAATCCCCCTCACCTTAGTCCTCTCCCATCAAGGGAGAGGAGAGAGAGGTTTGCATTTTGAGTTGTCATTTTGATTTTTGCCTTTTGATTTTTAAATTTCAATAACCTTTTAGCATAGTAGAATATTGCCGACCTTTAATTTATGCCCGTCTCCTGATATTATCTGGGTTACGGCGATGAAATTCACCGATAAACTGCTTAACGCCAGCCGGAAGAACAACAGCTGGCTTTGCATCGGACTTGACCCCGACCCGGAGCTTATGCCCGGGGTAGAGGTTCTACAATTCAACAAAGCCATTATTGAGGCCACCTCCGACCTGGTCTGCGCCTACAAGCCCAATCTGGCTTTCTACGAAGCTCTAGGGATCGAAGGACTGACTATCCTGGAGAAGACCGTTAAATATATACCCGGTGATATTCCCGTAATTGGCGATGCCAAGCGCGGCGATATCGGTAACACTGCCAGGGCTTATGCCCGGGCTCTCTTTTCGGTTCTCGGCTTCGATGCCGCTACCGTCAATCCCTACCTGGGCTTCGACTCCATAGAGCCTTTTATTAACCATCAAGATAAAGGAGTATTTATCTTATGCCGAACATCAAATAAGGGAGCCACAGATTTCCAGAACCTTCGCACCAATGACGTGCCACTATACGAAGCAGTGGCTCAAAAAGCCAAAGAATGGAATATTCATGGCAATATTGGCTTGGTAGTCGGGGCTACCTATCCTGAGGAATTAAAGAAAGTCCGCTCAATTTGCCCCGAAATGCCTTTGCTTATCCCGGGCATAGGTGCTCAGCGAGGGGACCTGGCTTCAGCAATTGGCTATGGAGTGGATGCCCAAGGAGAAAAGGCGATTATCAACGTGTCGAGGCAAATTCTTTATGCCTCAAAGGAAAAGGATTTTGCCCAGGCGGCTAGAAGCGTGGCTGAAAAAATCCGCAATCAAATCAATGACTATAGAAATAAAGCCGGGTGACGTAGTCCGGCTGCGCAAAGCGCACCCCTGCGGCAGCTACGAATGGGAAGTGGTAAGGGTGGGCGCCGACATCGGCCTCAAATGCCTCAATTGCCAGCGAAGGGTGCTTCTGGCCAGAGACGTGTTCAGGAGAAGGGTCAAAGAATTTGTCTCCAAAAGTGACTAACTAACCAGCTTCGCCACCGCACCTTGATTGCTCGGCGAAAGCTGCCGGATCGCCCGTATCGTGGGCTCGATTTGATTGCTTTCCGTACTGGCTGTTAGGTTCATTGAACTCACCTCCCGTATCTATTATGTCGCGATGTTGCGGGTTTGTACGCGTGGCGCGGGAGTATCTAGGTGAGACAGCCGTTAACTTCTGTGTTATCGACCCAAAAAAAGGTGAGGTTTTTAGTTATAAAGTTATAGCTAGGAAAAGCTTAGAAAATGTCGGTTAGTTTTGTTACTGACACACTTCAATCAAACATTGGCAACTGGTAGTTAATTCTAGGTGTGCCTTCCCTTACAATCTTACCCTTTCTGTCTCTTCTTATAGAAAATAGCCTTTGAAGTTGCTCATATCGCTGAGAGGAGAATGGTTCCTGAGGTATCATCTGACATGCCATAACGGCACGGTTGAGAGAAGTCTCAAATACAGGTGGGTTCTTTTCGTAAGCTCTGCTGAATAATAGTTCATTCACTCCTTTCATTATCAATCTTTGTTGGTTCTTCTGTGAAAGATATGCCTTCATTGGGTTCATCGATGATAACCGTAGAATGTGCGAGGAGTAATTGGCGTATCCACTTTATTCTAGGCCAAGCTTTCCTAGCTGCAGGTTCGGCAAGCAACACAAGGAGACGTTGCTCACACTGCCTAATTATGTAGCTCAAGTTTCTTAGGACTATATGTGCATACTCTGTTTCTATTTCATTCAAGACATTGTAGATTAACATCAGCTGAGTATTAACAAGAGCATCATGATGCGTGGCGAATGTCTGCACACAATTATTTTCTTTTATATCAGCTTCAATAGGTATACTATAAACTTCTACCTTCGGTAGTACCTCCTTTAATAATCCCGAACCTATGAGCTCTCGTGTAGGTTGCCACTCGCGAACCTTCTCAATCAGATTCAGAGTCAATCGCTTAAGTTCGTGGGCAGTTTCATTGTAGAATAGGCAGAGTCCGTAGGTTTCAACAGCTGGGCCAGCACCAACTAGCGTCACAGTTAATTCCCCATTGTTATTTGGAGACGGTATTGCATCTGGATTGATGGTTTGGACTCTTTTCAGATGGGCATAAGAGAGATAGGCATGTCGTTCCCCAAAAGCAGCAAGATAGCCAGCTCTATTATGCGCTTGCCTATAGTCAATATGTGTAGGAGACTCTGCTCCCAGTTCTCCTTTAAATCTGTACACACGACGGATGTATGATAAAGCATTTCTAGTATTGTTTAATAAAGCATCGTCTAGATGGTCTTGATATGAGCCCCATGCTTTAATCAAGACAGGCTCAAATACATTTATAAAGCTGGCTTTTGGTTTTGCCATTTCTCACTACTCTTTGTTACTAATATCATACTACTCGCATTTCATTAGGGCAACGAAAATACTCACAATATGCCAAATGTCGTATATATAGATAGGGTTAAAGCTCCTCCACGATCTACCAAGCCTACCTAGCTGAACTAATTGGAACTCACCTCCCGCGTGTATTATGCCGTGTGGTAAAGGCGCATTCCTACTGGGTATTGTAAGGGTTATGTCTTGTTGACAATCGTGAATAGATGTACAATTGGTATAACTCGAAGGGTCTTGGATTTGAATAGATGAAAAACCTGAAATTACTCAAACCCATAGTATTCATCGATCTTGAAACCACAGGTCTCAATCCGTGGTCAGACAGAATAGTGGAAGCGACTTTTTTCAAAATTCATCCGGATGGCGAAAGGGAATCAATTACCAAATTAATTAACCCAGAGATCCCAATCCCACATGAAGCCACAGCGATACATGGGATAACCGATTCTGATGTAGCTGGTAAGCCGAATTTTAAACAATGTTGTGCGGAACTTGTAGCCTTTATCGCAGACTGCGACATTGCTGGATTTAATGTTAAGAGATTTGACCTTCCTTTTTTGGAGACCGAATTCAGAAGGGCTGGGGTTAACTTCTCTCGGCAGAATAGGTCTATCATTGATGCTCTGGTCATTTATCATAAGTTAGAGCAGCGCAACCTAGAAGCCGCGTATCAAAGATACTGCGGGAAAGAGCTAAGTGGTGGGCACAGCTCTATTACAGACGTGACGGCAACTGTGGAAATATTGGACGCGCAGATTTCATTATATGCCGAATTACCAAAGGATGTGTGTGGTCTGCACGAGTTCTGCTGTGACCCAGGAGAAGCCAATTGGGTTGACCCCCTCGGTAGGTTTGTAACCATCGATGACGAAATTATATTTAATTTTGGTAAGCACAAGGGTGAGCGGCTAAAGGACGTCGCTAAGAGCGATCGCGATTACTTGGATTGGATCTTGCACAAGTCGGATTTCTCTTTGGAAGTGCAAGAAATAGTCCTGAGTGCATTGGATGACTAGTTGCCCGGGCTATTGACTTTCCGAAATATAGCATATATAATACATTAAAAAGTGTAATAATTTCGGAAAAGTCGAAAATTGCGTCTAACAATTTGGAGTCGATAATGAGTTCGACATTTACAGAACTCTCTCCAGAGCTAGTTGGAGGTTGGCTCCGAGCAGCTCGAAATAGCCTAGATTTGACCTTACAGGACGTGAGTAAACAAATCGGGTTATCTCAATCTACTATTTCAGATATGGAACGGGGCAAGAGGCAAGTCAGTGGCATTGAGTTGTACAGATTCTCTAAATTGTATGACCGTCCAGTCGACTTTTTCCTCCGAGATCGGCGGCCGGGTACATCCTTCAACCTACTAATGCGGGCTGCTGAAGATGAATCCATATCCAAGAAATCTATACTGAAATTCCAGGATTTCTGCAATAACTACAGGCTTTTGAAAGACCTCTTAAAATCGCCTGATGTGCCACCGCCTCCTGATTATTCGAGAAGGAAACCTAATCCCGCCGATGCAGAAGCGATCGCAGAGGCTGAAAGAAGTTCTCTCGGACTAAACAGCCAGCCAATAAGAGATATTTGTGATCTGCTTGAAAGTAAGCGTGGAATAAAAATATTCCATTTGCCCGAAGATCCTGACAGATTTTTTGGTGCTCTCGCGCACGATGAGGATTGCGGAGTTTGTTTTCTCATTAATTCAAACAATCCGACTAAGAGGCGTACATTCACTGTTGCTCACGAGTATGCTCACTGTATTGCGCATAGAGACCAGCTAGCCCACATAGATGATCAGCAAGCATTTGAAAGCCGAAAACAGAATGAGCGCTTCGCGGATGCATTTGCCGCTGCCTTTCTGATGCCGCAGGGAGCCGTCCTTGAATTCTTAAGCCAGCTACGAGCAGGCAAACAGAAGGCGACAGCTTTGATAATTATTCAGTTAGCCGTGTATTTCGGGGTCAGTTTTGAAGCGGCTGGGTGGCGATTGGTTACTATGCGGAAGTTGAACAGAGACAAGTGGAATGATATTATGAAGCAACACATACCGTCTACTCCTATTGCCCGATTCTTGGGATATGATCTACATGAAAGTGCTCAACCAGATATGCTGCCTAAACAGTACAGATTTCTTTGTTATCAAGCATATGATCAAAGACTAATCTCCTTTGAACGACTGGCTGAATTACTAAACAAGAATTTCTATGATCTTAAGGATGAGCTAGGCAACCCGGAGAGGTGACAATAGGATGTCACCTTTCCACAAACCAGTCATACTAGATAACAATTGCATCAGCAACTTCCATTATGCTGACTCGCTGAGATCAATTCTAAGCCTATGGCCTCCAGGGACATTTAAGATACCGATACGAGCCTACAACGAAGCCAGTAATTGGCGTAAGCACGGGAAAGCGGTGTGCGATGTCATAAGAGAATTGGCAGACAACAAAACTATAGAAATTGTCAGTATCAATGATAACTCTGCCACAGAAGTAGGTTACTATATGCAATTGATGTTGGCTGCACCTGTGTTGGGTGCAGGTGAATCGGAGTCAATTGCCATCGCTAAAAGCAGAAAATATATTGTAGCGACGGACGATGGGCTGGCTACTGAACGTTGCAGGGACCTCTTTCCTTCGGTAAAGGTGATTACAACTGCAGATATTCTCAAGATGGCTAAATCAGATGGGCTGTTAAAAGAATCTAAAATCAATCAAATGTGGAAGCTAATCAAGTTGAAAGGGTCTAAGCAATGAAAAGCAACCATCTCGGCAAAGCAGAAACGAAAACCGCCCCCAAGAGGGGGCGGCTAGTTAAAATCTTGGTGGCGGGGGTTGGATTTGAACCAACGGCCTCCGGGTTATGAGCCCGATTAGCTTCAACCGCTGATGCCCTCATTAAACAAATTGATGAAAAGTTGGCTTTATCAGCTCTGTGTGCTAGTTTATATACCATCTTATGGCTCGCTGTATATTCCATATTGATTTGGATGCCTTCTTCGTTTCTGTGGAGCAGGTGCTTAACCCAGAACTGATTTGCAGTTCAGAATACTCTTCAGAAGCTCTAGAAGACGTTTATGCTACGGACGGGCGAGGTCGAAGCGATCGAGGTTCATTACCTTGTTCCAGGCCGCTACAAAATCATGGACAAACTTCATCTGCGCGTCCGAACTTGCATAGACTTCCGCCAAGGCCCGGAGTTGGGAGTTTGAACCGAAGATGAGGTCAACACGCGTGCCGGTCCACTTGAGTTCACCTGTTGCGCGATCACGACCCTCGAACACGTCAGCGTCTTCCGAGGTTGCATTCCAGGTCGTACTCATGTCGAGCAGATTCACGAAGAAATCGTTCGTCAGCATCCCGGGGCGCTTGGTGAAGACGCCGTGTTGGGTCTGGCCGAAATTGGTATTCAGAACTCGCAGGCCACCAATGAGAACCGTCATCTCGGGTGCGGTCAGGGTCAGCAATTGTGCCCGGTCAACCAGCAGTTCCTCAGCCGATACGGCATAGCGGGTCTTCTGGTAGTTGCGGAAGCCATCCGCGACCGGTTCGAGCACGGCGAAGGAGTCCACATCGGTCTGCTCCTGCGAGGCATCCATTCGTCCCGGCGAGAAGGGAACCGTCACATCGTGACCAGCCTTCTTCGCAGCTTGCTCGATGCCCGCGCAACCAGCCAGAACGATCAGGTCAGCCAGTGATACCTTCTTGCCTCCGGACTGTGTGCTGTTGAACGTGCTCTGGATGCCCTCCAGGGTCTTGAGTACCTTCGCCAGCTGGGCAGGCTGGTTGACTTCCCAATCCTTCTGCGGTGCCAGGCGAATTCGTGCACCATTGGCACCGCCACGCTTGTCGGAGCCACGGAAGGTGGACGCCGACACCCAGGCGGTCGAAACTAGCTCCGACACTGACAGGCCAGAAGCCAGGATCTTGCCCTTGAGGGAGGCGATGTCCTGTGCATCAATCAGTTTGTGATTGACGGCAGGGACGGGGTCTTGCCAGATGAGCTCTTCTGCCGGAACCTCCGGGCCGAGATAGCGTGCGCGCGGGCCCATATCGCGGTGCGTCAGCTTGAACCACGCCCGGGCGAACGCATCCGCTAACTGGTCCGGGTTCTCGTAGTAGCGCCTTGAAATCTTCTCGTAAACCGGGTCGAACCGCAGGGCAAGGTCCGTAGTCAGCATGGATGGCGCGCGGCGCTTGGACGGGTCGTGGGGATCCGGTATAGTACCGGCGCCGGCGTCACCTTTCGGCTTCCACTGGTACGCACCGGCCGGGCTCTTGGTCAGCTCCCATTCGAAGCTGAACAGGATCCGGAAGAAGTTGTTGCTCCACTTAGTGGGCGTGTTGGTCCAGGTGACTTCCGGGCCGCCGGTAATCGTGTCATTGCCTTTGCCCGTGCCAAATTTGCTCTTCCAGCCGAGGCCCTGTTCCTCAATGGGAGCGGCTTCAGGTTCGGGGCCCACCAGTGACGGATCACCGGCGCCGTGGGTCTTGCCAAAGGCATGGCCGCCCGCGATGAGGGCCACCGTTTCCTCGTCGTTCATCGCCATGCGAGCGAAAATCTCACGGATATCCTTAGCCGCAGCGATCGGGTCCGGGTTGCCGTTCGGGCCCTCGGGGTTGACGTAGATCAGGCCCATCTGCACCGCAGCGAGCGGGTTTTCGAGGTCCCGCTCTCCAGAATAGCGCTTGTCGCCACCCAGCCAGGTCTTCTCGGCGCCCCAATAGACATCCTGATCCGGCTCCCAGACGTCCTCGCGACCGCCACCGAAACCGAAGGGCTTGAATCCCATCGTTTCCAGGGCGACGTTGCCAGCGAGGATCATCAGGTCGGCCCAGGAAATCTTCCGGCCGTACTTCCGCTTGATCGGCCAGAGCAGCCGCCGCGCTTTGTCGAGGTTCGCATTGTCCGGCCAGCTGTTGAGCGGCGCGAAGCGCTGCTGGCCCCTGCCGCCGCCACCGCGGCCGTCTCCGGTGCGGTAGGTGCCGGCGCTGTGCCACGCCATGCGAATGAACAAGGGACCGTAGTGGCCGAAGTCCGCCGGCCACCAGTCCTGCGAGTCGGTCATCAGTGCCGCGAGGTCTTTCTTCACGGCCGCCAGGTCGAGACTCTTGAACTCTTTAGCGTAGTTGAAGTCCTCACCCATCGGATTGGACTTGGAGGAATGCTGGTGCAAAATCTCGAGTTTCAACCGGTTCGGCCACCAGTCCAGGTTTGTCGTGCCGCCGCCGGCAGTGTGTTGGTGAGCTCCGCCCGTTACCGGGCGCTTGCTATCTTCATTCATTACGCCACCTCCTTTGTAATACTTTTCTATTTCTATCAAATAAATGCTGGAGAAGTCATAAAATTTCTACCGAAAAAATTACAAATCTGTGACAATTTCAAGTGTCTTCGGAAAAGAATGCGGGTCAGAAGCAGCTAGAAAGCCCATTTAAGATAAGCCTACGGTAATAGGTAGTTGTGATCCAAGACATACTATGAAGTTAGGGAGTCATAAAATGCTATATTGTTCAATACCCCGCAAGAGTTGAGGTAACAATTGGATAACAATCCGACCAAGGGTTGGCTTTATCGTCTCTGTGTGCTAGTTTATACACTGTTTCATGGCTCGCTGTATTTTCCATATTGATTTGGACGCCTTCTTCGTTTCTGTGGAGCAGGTGCTTAACCCGAAACTAAAAGGAGAGCCTGTATCGCGTCAATCCGAGTGCAGTGGATTTTTGGACAGTCAAGCAAGCGAGTCTACCCTATGATTAGCTGCAAGACCTCTCATAAAACTCCCTCTCCTGATGAGATGAGGCTACAGGGCAAAAGTGCCGCTCAGCTAAACGTTTTTCGCTTAAGGGAAGCGGATTCTCATATGAAATCCTCGCGAAGACTATAAACGAAATCGGCGAGCCCAGTAGTAGTACCCCATTGCAGCAATAAATGCTATCGAGGCGATGGGTGCCCACACGAGTCTGGCGTCAAAGGGGAATGCATCAATCAGCACTCCCCCGAGCAGCGGACCCATTGCTATACCTACGGTCTGGCTTAGCCCGAAAAGTCCCATGTAACGCCCTCTCTGATTTTCAGGAGAGAGCTCGCCTATCACTGAAAGTGTAACAGGAGAGATTATGATCTCGCCTGCCGTAACTACGGCTATTGCTCCTAGCGCCCACCCAAACTGTGTAATCCAGCCCAAGGATAGGTAGCCGAGCCCGTATACCACACTTCCAAGTATAAGAGCGCGGAATTTCGCCACCCGCCTGAGCGCGAGAGTCATCGGATACTGGAAGAACACGACGATCAGACCATTCAAAGCGAGTAGTAGACCATATTGGGGTTTGGAAAAGCCGACCATAGGCACACTGTAGATGGATAAAGTGCTAGTGAGCTGCCCGACGGCTATGAACAACAGAAGACTGATCCCTAAGAAGACCAGGAAGGCCGGGTCGTCGCCAGTGGGAAACATGCTGCGAACGCTTACCCACTTATTCACTACGTGCGGAGACTCGCGGACACGGAAGAAGACAATGAGTGAAACGATGCCACAGGTCAAAGCTGCAATCCCGAACAGCCAGCCATAGGGTAAAAAGGTGGCCAAATATCCTCCTATGGCCGGGCCAGCAGCCCAGCCAATGTTAGCTCCTGTACGGAGGATTCCATATGCTTCTGTCAGCTTCTCTTTTGAGGTAAAATCCGCCACCATGGCCGAGATAACCGGACGTGTTATAGTGAGCACCGAGCGACTGACGATGTAGACAATTGCAATGGTCCAGACCGGAGCCGAAATCCCAATAGAAAGGGCCAGTCCTGTGTATAACAGTATACTTAC
The DNA here is from genome assembly GCA_964586515.1 of uncultured Dehalococcoidales bacterium. Lineage (GTDB taxonomy): Bacteria > Chloroflexota > Dehalococcoidia > GIF9 > AB-539-J10 > RBG-13-51-36. Next base: position 324,282 of record CAZPGJ010000001.1, on the reverse strand, counting down.
TGAAGCAGATATAAGTAGAATCGGGCGCCGGCCAAATCTGTCTGAAAGTGCTCCTCCCAGCGCCTGATTAACGGCTGAGCAAAGCCCCCCGGCCAGGATAATCATTCCAGCCAGGGTCATGGAAAGCCCTCTGTCCTGATAAAGATACAAGCACAGAAACGGTATACAAATTGAGAAGCCGATTGCTACGAAAAACTGGATGACGGTCATAACCCATACCTCGGGCTCAAATCGGTAATAGACATTTCGGAATGGGCTTTTAGCTTTCCCAAATAAGTCTTTCATAGCCTGCGTGAAACACTGATTATAACCTTTTTGGGTCCGTTTGCCTTCTAGTCTATCTAATAATCCCTTGCGGCAGGCTCAGGCTATAAAGGGCCCGTTGTTCGTCAACCAATATACTAATCAGTTCCAACCTTAGTTGCCTCGAGATGGGTAGCCAGGTCAGTTCACACTTTTGGTAGCAGTGCTAACCGTTAGTAGTGTAATAGTGATAGCGGGCATTTGCACAGTGTTCCTCGACATCAAAAGCATTCCATTCGGCGGTTGCGCAAAGCGCACCCCTGCGGCAGCTATGAGTGGGAAGTGGTGAGGGTGGGCGCAGACATCGGCCTCAAATGCCTAAATTGCCAGAGAAGGGTGCTCCCGGCCAGAGACGTGTTCAGGAGAAGGGTGAAAAATGTGGTTGCCAAGAAGGATTAACTCCTTGGCAAAAACAACACCTCACCTGATTATGCTTTACTTCAAAGGGAAGGTATGGTATAAAAGCCACAAGGGAAAATGAGAACTTATATTTTTAAAGTAGAGATTGAGGAGGATCGTTTCGAAGATGGACGGATGGCTTACCACGCTTATTGCCCAGCCCTAAAAGGGGCAAGCACTTGGGGCTATACCAAAGCAGAAGCCTTAAAGAATATAAGGGAAGTTATTGAGATGACTATCGAAAGCATGATTGAACATGGAGAGCCAATCCCAGAGGAACCAGAGGTTCAGATTTCCTCCGAGCCAAGAGTGGCAATAACTGTATGAGCAGGATTGACTACTCAAAACTCCGAGCTTTAACCGCCAGAAAATTAGTTAGTGCTTTAATCAGAGACGGATTTCACCTTGACCGAACATCGGGGTCTCACCATCAATACCTTCATCCAGACAAAGGCAGGTAACACTCTCCTTTCATCATCCTGGCGATACCTTTCCTCCCAAAACTTTAAAAAGCATAATCCGAGACGCCGGATGGAATGAAGACGATTTGAAACGTCTCAACCTTTTGAAATAACCAGATTCACTTTCAGAGGCTAAGGCAAATGCCTCAAATGCCAGAGAAGGGTGCTTCTGGCCAGAGACGTATTCAGGAGAAGGGTGAAGGAATTTGTCTCCAAAGGTGACTGACTAAACAGCCCCGCGACAATACATGGTTGGATGATTTAGAGAAGGAACTCCAATATCTTCTTGTTAACTACTTCTGGAGCCGTATACTGGGCACAATGGTTTGCGTTGGGAATAATCTCAGCTTTTAAGCCGGGCACCAAGTGAGTCGCCCTCTGAATAACACGCTCTGGCTTGTAAATTACCTCATGGTCGCCGATCAACAATAACACTGGGTTTCGAATACGACGCAGTTCTTCGTCTTTAAACACATAGGGAACAAATGAATTACGGGAGGGTCTATAGCGGGGATATCCAGCAATCGTGCCGATAGAGCGCAACTGAGCATAACACTCATCTATCGGGAATCCCTGCCATAACCAATTATAGGCTTTATGGACCATATGTTCCGAATGGATTACTGGTGCGATAATGTGTGCTGGGATAAGAAGGTGCCACCACCAGGCCCACATCTGGACAAACGTAGCCGCGGGACTAATTAATACAACTTTCTTGACTCGCTTAGGAAGACGGAGGACGATATTGAAAGCAAAAAAACCTCCGTTGGAATTGCCGATAATATGAGCGCTTTCGACTTCCAAGCCGTTGAACAGGTCTATAACCCATTCGGTGAATTCCACATGGCTAGTGATAGGACGGGTCGGGATACTTCTATTCATTTCACCGATGACGTCGACCGCGTAAGTGCGATAGTGTTGGCTGAACGATTCCACATTCCGGCACCAGACAGCAACGCTGCCGCCACCCGGGTTTAACAGAATCAAAGGAATAGCTTCTTTTGAACCGCTAGCAATGACATGGGTGTCTCCGAAGCGAGTGTGAATGTAAAGGTCATCGTAGGGGACCGGCCATAATCCTAGGGCCGCGTCATAAGCTTTGAAAAATTGCTCCTCTTTTTCAGATGAGATGAAAACCCGAATTTTATCTGGCACGGGACTTTCCTCTCTGGCAATTATAGGCTTGTTGTCTTTACCCTGCAAGCAGGCGCGTCGTCCAGCCCTGCGGAGTTAAGCTACAGAGTGCTATCTGTTTTGACAAGCAGCAACTGCATCTTGGCAAACAGCCGCGCTCTAATTGAACAAATCGTTATTGTGTAATGAGGTAACAAAACAGGCTTTTGTTGCCCGATCTGCACGATTGTTACAAAAGGACAATCCCCTTTCGAGGATTAGGCTCTTTTCTACGAGTTAGAACGGGTCAAGAAAGAGGCATTACTGACTGTACTAGCTGACCACGATGGAGTCCTTTGAGATGCATCGCTACGGAAGTATTAAGTTGTTTCTGAATTGAACAATCCTGTGAAAAGTTGGATAATAATCCGACCAAGGGTTTGGCTTTAGCGGCCCTGTGTGCTAGTTTATATACCGCTTTATGGCTCGCTGTATCTTCCATATTGATTTGGATGCCTTCTTCGTTTCTGTGGAGCAGGCGTTTAACCCAGAGCTAAAGGGGAAGCCGGTAATCGTGGGCGGAGACCCTGAGCGCCGCGGCGTAGTCGCCTCTGCCTCCTATGAAGCGCGACCTTTCAGCATCTATGCCGGCATGCCGCTATCCAAGGCACGCCGCCTTTGTCCTCAGGCAATTTTCATAAGAGCTAACTTCTCACACTAGAGAAGCTTCAAACAGATTTATGGAAATCCTTGCCGATTTCTCCCCTGACATCGAACCTTTAGGGCTTGATGAGGCCTATCTTGACGTTACTGGCTGCGAAGAACCTTATGGTTCTCCCCGGAAACTGGCACTGGCGATAAAGGAGAGAATACATAAGGAACTCGAAATCACAGCTTCAGTGGGTATCGCTACCTGCAAGGTAGTGGCCAAAATTGCCTCAGCCCTGTGTAAGCCCGATGGGCTGCTGGAGATAGCTCCGGGAGAGGAACAGTCCTTCCTCAATCCACTGCCCATAGCCAAATTACCCGGAGTGGGCGAAAAAACAGAGCAGTCCTTAAAAGAGATGGGAATAACGACAATAGGAGAATTAGCCTCGCTTCCTTTGGACACGATAAAAAGACGATTCGGAGCAACTGGGGCAGTGATTCATAGCTACGCGAGGGGGATAGACGACCGAGAAGTAGAGGCGCCGGGCGAAGCTAAATCCATCAGCCAGCAGCTCACTTTTGCCCGCGATACCCTGGACCGCAATTTTCTTGAGGCCAACCTGCACAATCTATGTCAGGGGGCCTGCCAGGAGCTGCGCAGCCAGAATAAAAGAGCAAAATGTGTAGCTATAAGACTGAGGTATGCCGACTTTGAGACAATCACCCGCCAGGTCATTTTAAAAGAAGCCACCAACGTTACCCAGGTTGTTTTTGCCACAGCCCAGCAGTTGCTGAGCAAAACTCTGGCAAAACAAGAAAAACCAATACGCCTCATAGGTATTCGAGTATCAAGCCTAGTTGGCGAGGAGAAACAACTCCCTATGTTTGATTCCGGGACGGAAAAGCCGGAGCACCTGGATAAAGCTATAGACAAAATTCGCAGTAAATACGGCTCAACGGCGATAAAAACAGGAGACGACATTTTTTCTGAAAGCAATTAGCAGAACAAGAAATCCGAAATCCCAAGCCTCGAGGACAAACTCTAAATACTAATTTTTAAATCCTAAACAAATTCAAAGCACAAATGACCAAATGGTCAAAACTTAGGATTTTGAATTTCGTATTTGTTTCGTATTTAGTGCTTAGGGTTTAGTATTTGGAGCGGAGCGCTTGCGGGATTTGGAATTTAGGCAAGGAGATTGCCACGCACCTTTCAGGTGCTCGCAATGACAAAAAGCAAAAGGGTTAGAATGGCAGGAAAGGCTTGTCTTGACTTATGATACGAAGTATAATGGACTATCTGTACCTATAATAGAAAGGGGAAACATGCCGCCTTATGCTTTTTTCCACAAGCAATTTATGCCACTATCTGAAGCCAAAATCGGAATCCTGACCCATGCCCTTCACTACGGCACCGCTTGCTTCGAGGGTATCCGCGGTAACTGGGATAGCGAGCAGGAGAGATTTTGCATTTTCAGAATCCAAGACCACTATAAACGCATGCTTGACGGCTGTCGTATCCTAAAAATCAATCTCCCCTATTCCGTTGATGAGCTTTGCCGATTGACCAAGGAGCTTGTGGAAAGAAGTGGCTACCAGGAAGACATATACATCCGTCCTCTAGCCTATAAAAGCTCCGAAGTTGTAGGGGTCCGTCTTCACGACTTGGAGGATGATTTCCTTATCGTCGTGACCACACTCCCTCCTTACCTTGATGTAGAAAACGGTGTTCGCTGCTGCACTTCGTCATGGCGTCGCGTGGATGATACCATGATTCCACCACGGGGCAAGATTTGTGGCATCTATGTAAATAGCGCTCTGGCAAAAACCGAAGCCTGGGAAAATGGCTTTGATGAAGCAATACTGCTAACTCAGGATGGACATGTCTGCGAGGGCAGTGGTGAGAATATCTTTCTCGTTTTGGGCGGGAAACTGGTAACTCCTCCTTCATTCGATAACATCCTCCTCGGCATCACCAGGGACACGGTCATAAAATTAGCTAAAAATGAGTTAGGCATAGATACTATTGAGAGGCAAGTTGATAGAAGCGAACTTTATGTGGCTGAAGAATGCTTCTTTACCGGGACTGCCGCCCATATAGCTCCCATATTAGAAATCGACCATCGCCCGATAGGCACGGGCGAGATTGGCAAAATGACCGCCAAATTACAAAAGCTATTCGCCAAAGTGATGCTGGGAAAAAATTCTAAATACCTTGATTGGTATTACCTGGTTTCCCCTAAAGTCGTAACGGCGTAACAGATCCTTCGACAGGCTCAGGACAGGATTTCTTAAATGGAGGTTATCCCGGGATCTACTTGTAAAGCCTTGAGCAAGTAGAGGAGGCGGCAACTCTGCTCCAAGACAACAGTATAGTAATAGGCTTCCTCTAACAATTGGCTGGCAGCAAAACTCCCGTGCCCTCGCACTAAAACCACCCTGTATTCACTTAGTAGCCTGGCTATCTCATCGGCAAGTTCTGCCGGCTTCACCACCATTTCCGCACTTAAGATAGGCACCTTAGACAACAAAGCCTGCCCTTCTACATCGCGGGGCACAATCTCCTTTTCCGTGAAGGACAAGGCAACAGCGTAAGGCGGATGAGCATGAACCACTGCCAATGCCGGGGTATTTTTGTAGATACAGCGATGAACTTCCAGCTCCGTTGAAGCTAAGGGCGTAACCCGATTGTTTTTACTTATCCCCGTCTCCACCAAATCTCCTTCCTGAATGGAGCCCAAAGCGCTGCCTCGATGGGTAATAACTAGATGTTCCCCAAGTTTGACGCTGAGATTACCTCCCTGGGGAGAAACCAATCCCTGAGTGAAGAGAGCTTGCCCTACCGCTTGGAATTGGGACAACATCGCATTAAACCAAAAATCTAAAATCCAAAATTAAAATTACAATTCAAAAGCCAAAAATGCTGGACTTATTTTTAAATTTTCCTTTGTCATTTTGCATTTTTATTCTTGCTTTTTGCATTTCATAACTTACGATATACGCCGTATCACAGCCACCACCCTCCCCTGAATCTCAACATTATCTGGAGTAGTATAAATGGGTTTCATCTGACTATTCGCTGGCTCCAGGCGGATACGATTTGACTCAGTGAAAAATCTTTTAAGCGTGACCTCTTGCTCTTCCTTAAGCCAGACCGCCACCATATCGCCATTCTCAGCACTGCCTACATAGTCCATTAAAACTATGTCTCCATCTCCTATCAAAGCATCCAGCATGGAATCTCCTCTTACTCGAAGGGCATAAATATCTTGCTTTCCACGAACTAACTCCTCACTGACTTCCAATCCCTCATTGGGAACAATATCCCCTGTGTCAGGCACAGGAATAGGCTCACCAGCAGCTATTACCCCCACTATGGGAATATAAACAAGTTTCCTTCCTTTTTGCTGTGGGGTCAAGAACTTAATTCCCCGAGATATGTCACTGTGGCGCCGAATATATCCTGCTTGCTCTAATTTGTTCAGGTTATAAGCTACCACCGAAGTAGAGCTTATCCCACATCCAGCAGCAATATCTCTAATAGTAGGAGGATACCCTTTATCATTCAAAAATTCGGTGACAAAGTTGATAATTCGTTGCTGCTTTGGCGAAAGCGACTTAATAGCCATCGGTTACCAGTTGACTATTCTTTATTTAGCTTCTTCATTAAGCGAGACTTAAGTCTGGCGCCTTTATTTCTATGAATAATCCCTTTGTCCACTGCTTTATCTATACTACTTATAGCCAGCATTGTTTTCTGATACGCCGATTTTTCCCCGGCATCAGCTGAATTTTCCGCTTTAACTATGTATGTTTTAACACTACGGCGCACCAAGCGATTCCGTAACCGCCTTCTCTCTGCTGTCCTGGCTACTTTGTTACTCCAGTTACTAGTTGACACTTATTTCCCCCTTTCTTGTTACACTTACTACGTTCCACACTGAATAAATCTTAGATATTATTTTGCTTAGCTGAGCAGCACTTTTCACCTCTAAGGTAAAATGCAGTGTAACACTACCATCCTGGTGGTTGCCCATGCTTACCTCGCTAAGATTTATCCCCTCCTCGGCTATAATAGCACTAATATCTCGAATAAGGCCAACTCTATCCCAAGCATCAACCTGAATCATCACGGGGTAAACTTGCGCCACATCACCCCACTCTACCTTTATCAATCTTTCTTTCTCCTCTTCATGGATAATATTAGGGCAATCTCTTCGGTGCACAGTGATACCCCGGCCTTGAGTAATATACCCAATAATCTTATCCCCAGGCAAGGGATGACAGCAATTAGCCAAACGAGTAAGTAAGTCTCCTACACCCAATACGTTAATACTCACAGGGCTGACCTTCCGCAGAGGCAGAACTTCAACCCCCTCTCCAGTTGGCTCCAACTCTCCACTCAATTTAAGTATTATTTGAGAAGAATTGATGCTGCCACTGCCCAAGGCAGCAAAAAGGTCATCTGCGTCGTTATAGTCAAGTAGACGCGCTACCTTATCAATACTGGGCAAACCAATGCCTACTCTCTTAAGCTCCCTATCCCAAATTTGCTTCCCAGTTTCGATACTTTGACTTCGTTCTTGCTTATTAAACCACTGCCGAACCTTGCTTTGTGCGTGAGACGTCCTAATATAGCCAAGCTCAGGATTAAGCCAGTCCAGACTCGGGCCCTTATCTACCTTGCTGGCCATAATCTCCACCACATCCCCATTCTTAAGAGTATAATTCAAGGGTTCAAGCCTTCCATTCACCTTCGCTCCAATACATCTATAGCCCAAGTCCGTATGAATTCGAAAGGCGAAATCTAGAGGAGTAGCGCCCCTAGGCAGGTCTTTTATCTCCCCTTTAGGAGTATAGACAAATACTCGATCCACGAGAACGTCGGTTTTAACAGATTCCAGAAATTCTTCACTATCAAGTTCCTCCCTCCAATCACCAAGCTGCCGCAGCCAAGCTATCTCATCACTAAACTTCTCACCTATTTTCCCTTCTTTATAAAGCCAGTGAGCAGCCACCCCATATTCATTGACTCGATGCATATCATGACTCCGAATTTGTATCTCTAGCGGCGTTGTACCCTGACACATTACCGTAGTATGCAAAGCTTGATAGCCATTGTCCTTGGGATTAGCAATGAAATCGTCGAACTCTTCGGGTATGGGCCGCCAAAGATTATGAATTACCCCTAATGCCCTATAACAATCTGAAACCGAGTCCACCAACACACGTAAGGCAAAAAGGTCATGGATATCCCCAAAATGCTTACCCTGTGCATCATACTTGCCCATCTTTTGGTATATGCTGTAAATATGTTTGGGCCGGCCATAAACCTTGGCCTGTATACCGACCTTATCTAATTCCTGGCCTAGTATCTGAGTAACCTCAGTTACGAAGCCTTCCCTCTCGGCTCGCTTTCCAGCCACTAAACGAGCAATCCGGTGGTATAAACGCGGCTTCAGATAGCGAAAAGCTAAATCCTCTAATTGCCATTTCGCCTCTCTCATACCTAAACGGTGTGCCAAGGGAGCATATATCTCCAGGGTCTCCTGAGCGATAGCACGCCGTTTATCTGCGGGTAAAGCACCCAGTGTACGCATGTTATGTAACCTGTCTGCCAATTTGATAAGAACCACTCGTAGGTCTTCAGCCGTAGCCAGGAGCATTTTGCGTAAGTTTTCCGCCTGAACTTTCGACTCTGTTTCTCTCGTTCGGGCTCGACTGGTAAGCTTGGTCAGCTTCGTAACTCCATCAACAAGTTTAACTACCTGTAAACCAAAGTTAGCCTCGATCTCGTCTAATGAGACACCACAATCCTCGGGGACATCGTGCAATAAGGCAGCAGCTAAGGTTTCAGCATCAAGGTGCAGCTCAGCCAAAATCATAGCTGTATTTAACGGGTGTTCTAAATAAGGCTCCCCTGTCTTGCGCACTTGCCCCTGGTGAGCTCTCGCAGCGAATTCGTAAGCTGCTTTAACCAGAGCCATCTTATCATCAGGCAGGTAAGTGCTAGCCTGTTCTATAAGCCTATTACCTTCCATCTAATTCCATAATACTTTAATAGCAGAAGTAACGCAAATTATAGTAACTACATAAATCTCGACGCAAGATTTCTTCGACACCGCCGTGCCCCACAATGACAAAGTGAGAGGATGCCTCGCAATGACTTTTGTGTCACCATCTCTGCAAATCACAATAAATAATATGGTAAACTAAAAGATAGAGAAGGAGGATCTCTTTGCATAAAGCACCTCGGGGAACATTTGACATCTTGCCACAAGAGCATGTCTACTGGGAATACATAGAGGAAAAGGCTACTTCCTTATGCCAACTCTATGGCTACCAACCATTGAGCACGCCGGTATTCGAAGATGCCCAGATTTTCACTAAAACTGTGGCCGGCGGGACAGATATCGTCGACAAGGAAATGTATATCTTCGAAGATAAAAGTGGACAGGAATTAGCTTTAAGGGCAGAGGGAACAGCACCAGTTTGCCGAGCTTACCTAGAGCATGGATTATATAACTTACCTCAACCCGTGAAGCTTTATTACATTGGACCGGCCTTTAGGTATGAGCGCCCCCAATCTGGGAGGTACCGTCAGCATCACCAATTTGGCTTTGAGGCTTTAGGGGAGGCCGACCCCGCCCTCGATGCTGAAGTAATTGAAATGGCACAACAATTCTTTTATTCGCTAGGGCTCTCTCGATTCTCTATCCACCTCAATAGCATTGGCTGTAAGCTTTGCCGCCCCGGCTATTTAGAAGTACTGAGGCAGCATTATTCAGGTTATACAGACCATCTTTGCCCTGACTGCAAAGCCAGGCTGGTCAAGAACCCGCTACGCCTGCTTGATTGCAAGAAAATCCCTTGCCAAGAGATAGCTAAAACCGCACCGAAAATTCCAGATTATCTATGCCACGAATGCCAACTCCACTTCCAAAGCGTTCAAAAATATTTAGGGGCAATGAGCATCCCCTTTCAATTGAATCCTAGATTGGTCCGTGGCCTGGATTATTACACCAGGACGGTGTTCGAGGTTGAACCTCAAGAGAAAGAAGGACAAAGCACGCTTGGCGGAGGTGGTCGCTATGATAACCTCATCGAGGAATTAGGAGGAAACCCAACTCCTGCGGTGGGCTTTGCGGCCGGGCTGGAAAGAATAATATTGAATCTGAAGAAACAGAAATTAGATATTCCGGCACTGCCCAAGCCTGATGTTTTCATCGCTTACTTGGAAGAAGAAGCCAAGATTGAGGCGATGAAGATGGCCTCGGAGCTACGTAAAGCTGGCATTGCTGTTATCATGGCTACAGGTGATAAGAGCCTGAGAGGGCAGATGAGACAAGCTAATTCCTTAGGCATTGCCTACGCCCTTATCCTTGGCAAACAAGAGATCAGCAAGCGAAATGTGATGTTGCGGGACATGAAAAGCGGAGAACAGAAGACCATTCCGTTAGTTGAAATAGCCAGCACGCTTTTAAATAAAGTGGGACGGCCCAAAGAAGTATAACTGGTTACCTCTTAAGAACGCCGTTCTCCATAGGTAACTAATTAATCGTCAAGCCCATCGCTCTCCGATCGTTCTCCTGAACGTTGCGAACTAAAGAATTTTCTCTAGGATTCTTCGTCTGCGGCTCAAAATGGAAAATACGCAGAATATAGGGTTGCTAGACAGTCCTGAATGCAATCTTGTCGCAAATATGCTATAATATGATATCAATGGCCTAAATGTTAGCATTTCTAATCTTGAAGAAAAGTTTGATTTCGCTTGTAGTCTATTTCGATTTCCCCTTCACAAAATGATAATGGAAATTAACTATGTCTGAAGACCTAACCCGAGAATATACTGCCAAAGATATCCAAATCCTGGATGAAATCAAGGCCGTACGCTTACGCCCAGGAATGTATATTGGCGGCACCGATAGACACGGATTGCACCAACTCCTCTACGAGATAGTCTATAACAGTATAGACGAAGCCATGGCCGGCTGCTGCGACCAAATTGAAATAACAATCCATGAAGATGATAGCGTCACTGTAACCGATAATGGACGAGGTATCCCTACGGAAATTATCCCGGGACAAGATGTTACAGCCTTGGAAGCAGTCATGACTCGCTTGCACGCTGGAGCCAAGTTTAGCAATCATGTCTATGGTGTATCCAGTGGTCTCCACGGCGTTGGTGCTTCAGTAGTAAATGCCTTGTCCTCCTGGCTTAAAGCTGAGGTTAAACGCCAAGGAAAAATCTACCGCCAAGAATATACCCAAGGGGTTCCCCAAGGCGACGTAGAAATTGCTGGTGACGCCCAAGACACAGGCACTTCAATTTCCTTCCTTGCTGACAAAGGAATCTTCGAGAACATTGACTACGATTTCGACCAGGCCTGCCAGCGATTAAGGGAACTAGCTTATCTGAATAAAGGGGTAGAGATAAATATTAAAGACAAGAGAAACGATCAAGAGAAAGCGTTCTACTTCGATGGGGGAATAGCTAGCTTCATTCGCCGCCTGAATAAAAATAGAGCCGTTATTCACCCCTACCCTATTTATATCTCCACTATGATAGATAGCACGATAATTGAAGCAGCTCTACAATATAACGATAGCTTCACTGAATCCACTCTTTCCTTTGCCAACTGTGTCAATACTAGAGACGGAGGCAGCCACCTTACTGGCTTCCGTTCAGCATTAACCCGAGTTTTCAATGATTATGCTCGGAATACAAAGATTTTAAAGGATACTGACCCCAACTTAACCGGAGAAGATGTGCGTGAAGGGGCAGCGGCCATCATCAGTGTAAAACTGCCCCAGCCCCAATTTGAGGGGCAAACTAAGGCAAGGTTAGGAAATCCCGAAGTAAAAAGTCAGGTTGAATCTGCTGTAGCAAGTAGCTTGTCCCTCTACCTAGAGCAACACCCCAACGAGGCCAAGGCAATCATAGAGAAGTGCCTCACTGCCGCCAGAGCCAGAGAGGCAGCACGTAAAGCTCGTGACCTCGTTTTAAAGAAGACTGGATTTGAAACATCAACTCTGCCAGGGAAACTAGCCGATTGTTCAGAGAAAGAGCCAGCAGAATGCGAGCTTTACCTGGTTGAAGGTGACTCAGCCGGCGGCTCAGCTAAACAGGGGCGAGACCGCCGCTTTCAAGCCATTCTTCCCCTAAGGGGCAAAATACTAAATGTAGAAAAGGCTGCCAAAGATAAGATTTTAGAACATGAAGAGCTCAGAGCCATTGTCACAGCGTTAAAAGCAAGTGCTGACGAACAATTTGATAGCTCTAAACTTCGCTACCACAGAATAATCATCATGACCGATGCCGATGTTGATGGCTCCCATATTCGCACTTTGCTCCTTACCTTCTTTTACCGCCATATGACAGAGTTAATTAACCAGGGCTATCTCTACATTGCCCAGCCACCGCTTTACCGCATCAAGTCCGGTAAACAGGAGTTCTGGCTTTATTCTGAACAGGAGAAGGAAGAAAGAGTTAAAGGACTAAGAGAAGATAAAATAGAGATTCAGAGATACAAAGGGCTGGGGGAGATGACTCCCGGGCAACTATGGGAGACAACTATGAATCCTGCCAGCAGAACCTTGCTCAAGGTCCAAGTAGAGGATGCCATAGCCGCGGACGAGGCTTTTCGTATGCTCATGGGCGATGAGGTTTTGCCGCGCAAAAGATTCATCCAGGCTCATGCTCAAAATGTGAAGAACCTCGATATCTAGCCGTTGGGCTTCCCCGGCCAAAGTAGTTGTGTGATACGGGGAGAATTCGCCAGGGAATCCCCACAATGCCACATCCGAACTAACGCCGTGCGGTGAGTGAACTTGGTCGTTCGCTATCTCGCAGATGTCGGATATATCTTGTGCTCTGTTATATATTCCCCTACCGCAGCGGGCACCAGGTAACGAATGGGCAGCCCTTGAGCTATGCGTTGGCGAATTCCTGAGGAGCTAATCCCGATTACAGGCATATCGAGTTGAATAACCTTGTCCAGCAGCCCGGGTATTTCTGTTTTTAAGTGCTTCAAATCTTTTGAACCTAATCTCGGGGCAACCACCAGTCTGCATAATTGCACTACTTTCTTCGGTTCCTTCCATAGAGGCAACTCGGCTAAGGTATCACGCCCAAGGACGAAGAAAAGACTTGCTTCACTGCCTAGTTGCTTCTTTAGCATCGTCAGGGTATCCACGGTGTAAGAGGGACCGGGGCGCTCTACCTCGAGAGTACAGAGCTTAAAATGAGGGTTGTCAGCTATGGCACGGCGCACCATCTCTACTCTGTGGACTGCCGGGGTAATATTACGGTCTAGCTTAAGCCAGGGCTGCCCCGCAGGCACGAAAAGAACCTCGCTAAACCCTAGCTTTATTCTTGCTTCCTCAGCGACAACAAGGTGACCTATATGGATAGGGTCAAATGTACCACCAAGAACGCCTATATTCACTTCTTTATTTTCTCGGCTTGGGACGGAATACCGTTATTTGAGCCTGCAAAATTCTCTCTTCATCCTGGATTGCTTGGCCCACCATTTCCATGGCTTTCTTGGTCAATTCTAACACAGCCTGGCCGCTAACCGCAGAAATGTAAAAGACAGGCATCCCTAGCTTGGCAAAGCGCTGCTTCACTTCAGGCAAATCTACCTTATTTACCGCCACGATTTTTGGCTTTTGTGCTAAGCCTTTATATAAAGCCATCTCTCTATCCAATGTATTGAACTCATCGATAATGGTCGGCGAACTACCGTCCAATAAATAAATCAGTAGCCTGGTCCTTTCCACATGGCGCAAAAACGCATTTCCTAATCCTTTGCCCAGATGAGCATCTTTCACGAGGGCAGGGATTTCAGCAACAACAAAGTCTCTCTTATCGCCCGGCATAACTCCTAAAATTGGCTGGCGGGTAGTAAAGGGGTAATCGGCAATTTCGGGTTTGGCTCTCGATATCGCAGATAATAAAGTGGATTTCCCCGAGTTTGGCTGACCAACAATACAGATATCGGTAATTAGTTTTACCTCGAGGACGATATCCCTCTTTTCTCCTGATTCACCATTACTAGCTATCTCAGGAGCTTGATTTACCGCTGTAGCAAAGCGGGCATTACCCAGCCCTCCTCGGCCCCCTTTAGCCACCAAAACCTTTTGCCCGGAAGTCCTCAAGTCAGCCAAAAGTATCTCCTCCCCCGAATCAGCTTTACTGAAAACCATTGTACCCAAGGGCACTGAAATAGCTAAATCCTGCCCGTTCTTGCCCCGCTTTCGCCCACCACCTCCGCTATGGCCGTTTCCTGCTACAAATTCCTTCTTCGACCCCATCCAGCTCAAGTCAACTAAGTTGGGATTAGCTACTATGATCACATTTCCACCACCTCCACCATCTCCTCCATCCGGCCCACCAAAAGGAACATGCTTCTCCCTCCTAAAGCTCATGCACCCATTCCCACCATGCCCACCCCGAACTATGACTTCTCTCTTATATACCATAAATTAATAATCTAATATATATCTAATTATATTGATAGATAAATACTAATTATTATAAGCAATGTTGTTGCCAGGTAAGTAAATAGTGGGGGAGGTCAGAACTCAGAGGGAAGGTGGGTCGGATAATCAACAATTTATCCACAAAATGTTGGTAATTCTACACAGTTTGGTATGCCTTTCTATAACCTTTCTGGGAATTAAGTTTCTCCTTAATTTCTGCAATTTGATTAGAAAGAGTGGGATTAATGCTCAATTCGCTAACTATCTTTTCGTAGCCATGAAGAATTGTGGCATGGTTTCTGCCACCTAATTCTTTGCCGATTTCGGCTAAGGAGTAGTTGTATCCTTCGCGCATAAGATAGATGGCCACATGCCGTGCCAGAGTGGTTTTTCTATCTCTTTTCTTGCTAATTAGCTCTTCTGAAGCGAGGTTGAAATAGTCCGCTACAGTACGTAAAAGTAACTTTACGTCCTGTTTACGGGTGCTGTTTGTTAATAACTTGTTGATTGTTTCGGGAGTAATCTTAGTTCCACTTAATTTAGCCTGGGCAGTTAGATATACCAAAGCACCTTCAAGCTGGCGGACATTCTCGCATACTTTCTCCGCTATAATATGCAGCACCCCTTCGAGTTCTGAGGTCATCATTGTTTCTGCTTTAACCCGTAAGATATTCAGGCGTGTTTCAAAATCAGGTGGTTGTAAGTCAACAACAAGGCCCCCTTCAAGGCGTGATTTTAGCTTGTTGCTAAGTGGATGCATGTCTTGAGGAGCACAGTCAGCGGTGATGACAATTTGCCGGTTATTGCTGTATAACTCGTTGAAGGTGTGGAAGAAACATTGTAAGGTTTGTTTCTTGTCTATCAAGAAATGAACGTCGTCGAATAGAAAGATATGAATATTTCTGAATTTGCTGCGAAACTTGTCAACTTGGTTTTCTCTCACAGCTAATACAAATTCATTGGCAAATTGTTCCGCAGTAATATAGGCCGCTTGCAGCCCATTGTTTGTTGTTAGATGCCCGATAGCTTGTAGTAAGTGAGTCTTACCTTGCCCGGTGCTGCTGTGAATGAAAAGGGGGTTATAACTACTTCCTGGATTTTCAGCTACTTCTACAGCGGCAGCATAAGCTAAACGATTAGAGTCGCTGACAACAAAGTTATCAAAAGTATATTTTGGATTAAATCTATACTGCGTAGCTTTACTGCTTGTCCCGCCATCGGTTTGATTAGCCAAAGGGCTGGCTGATAGTTGTTCGCGATTGTGGATTTCGAACCGGACGTCGACATCCTTACCCATAATGTCAACTAAGGTCTTTCTTACCAGAGGATAAAGGCGCTTGGATAGCCATTCAGCGACAAAAACGTTAGGGACACCGACGACAAAGGTACTATCTTGGCAGCTTAAACCCTGACTATCGCTAAGCCAAGTAGCATAATTTGCCTTGCTGACCTGAATTTGAAGCTTGCCGAGGGCACTCTGCCAAATCTCTTTTGCTGGTTCCAATCTATCCCCGTTCCCAACAATGCTCAGCCACAAAGATAGCTGAAAAGAGTATTAAGACGCGGTTAAGAATTTAAGAGTTTACTAATATAGAATATCAGGTTTTCTCAAACCTTCGCTAGGCAATGTTTGACATAATTCAAAAATTAATAAAAAATAGTTCAGCTATGAACGTCCGCACGGTTTTTATGGGCACTCCACAGTTTGCTGGGACCATATTGGAGTCTCTGCTCCAGAGTTCCTGCCAGGTGCTTGCTGTGTATACTCAGCCTGATAAGCCAGCGGGTAGGGGGCACCAAGTTGTTTTTCCTCCAGTGAAAAAGCTAGCGCTGGAGCGACAAATACCAGTTATTCAACCCGAGACTTTTAAATCAAGCGAGGTGATGGAGAAGCTGGCCAGCTTTCAGCCCGAGCTCATAATTGTGGCAGCCTTCGGTTCTATTCTTCCCCCGGAAGTGCTTTCCTTACCCAAATTTGCCTGTCTTAACATTCATCCTTCATTATTGCCGCGGCACCGAGGGCCGTCTCCAGTTGCTAATACCATCCTCTGCGGAGATGAACTTACTGGTGTCACCATAATGTTAATGGACGCTGGATTGGATACGGGGCCGATTTTAGCCCAAGAAAAAGTGGGGATTTCTTTTATGGATACCACCGGCTCGCTTAGCTCCAAGCTGGCTGATGTGGGGGCCAAGCTTTTGCTGGGGACCTTGCCCAAATGGCTGGGAGGCGAACTCAAACCGCAGGCTCAAGATGAGTCACAGGCTATTTATAGTAAGTTGATAACTAGTAAAGATGCCGAGATTGATTGGCACCTTTCCGCGGTTGAGCTCTGGCGGAGGGTAAGGGCGTACAATCCCTGGCCAAGCTGCCATACTTGGTGTCAGGAAAAGCGGCTAAAAATCCATAGAGCTATTCCCCTTGGCGATGTGAAAGACCGTGAGGTGGGGGAAGTAATCGCCTTGGCAGAGCCACCTGGAGTTGGGGTGGTAACCGGGCAAGGTGTTTTAGGGCTTTGCCAGGTTCAGATAGAAGGAAAACGCGCAATGTCGGCAGATGATTTTGTCCGTGGCAAAAGAGATTTTATGGGTTGCGTTCTGGGGCGAAGGTAGCGTATCAAGCACTTTGCTGGACTCGAAATTCAAAACATCGCGTTTTGGTCATCGGGCTTTCGATGAGAGGAATTAAATTTCCCCCTTTCTTTTGTTTAGGGTTTCGGTGTAGCCATAGTATAATAGGGCTATGGCAAAAGAGAAGACAAAAGAAGCAAAAACTGTATGGAGGTTACCATTATAATGCCAGATATCGAGCTCAAAAAGATACAACCGAATAGGCTAAACCCAAGACTAGAGTTCAGCAAGGCAGGCTTGGACGAGCTTGCTGATAGCATCAAACATGTAGGTCTCCTTGAGCCTCTAATTGTGCGCCCTAGGGATAACCAATACGAAGTAGTAGTGGGAGAACGCCGATATAGAGCAGCTCAGCAAGCAGGATTAGATATAGTTCCAGCTATCATACGTGACTATACCGATGACGAGGTGATAGAGCTAAATCTAATAGAGAATATCCAGCGTGAGGATTTGACCGTTGTGGAAAGAGCCAGAGTTTGCAAGCAACTCCGAGAAAGCTTCCCGAGCAAATACCCTAGTTGGCAGACGATTGCCAATAGGGTAGGTGTTAGCTTTGAAACCGTAAAATCGTGGGTTCGAACCCTCGGTCTTCCTGATGAAATTCAGCAGCAGATTGCTGCTCGCGAACCAACTGAGAGAAGATTACCGCAAGGTAAAATTGATTACCAAACTGCGCTACATATTGTCGAAAAAGTAAAACAACCTGAAAAACAGGTCGAATTAGCAAGAAGGCTCGCGGAAGAGCATATGCCCCAACGAGCTGCTCGTGAAATTATTAGAGAGGTCTCGAAAGAGCCTGAAAAAACTATACAACAAGTTTTCAGGGAAGTCGTGGAAGAAGCCCCTATATTTTTGCCTTTCTCCAAAGCTCATGCCGATGCGATTGTGAAAGGCATTAAAACGCAGACCTCTAGGAAAGCGAAAGATCCAAGGCTTCAGTCAGGTGTAACCGTGAGGGTACAAGTTACCCATTTCGCTGACCTTGAGATAGCCGATGTCCATAGAAAAAGGCTAGGCGATTTCGATGATGAAGACGCAAGGCGGGAGGGTGGATACACTCTAGATGAATTCAAAGAAATATGGAAGGCTCTTCACGGAACGTGGAACCCAAACGAGTCTGTTTACGTTATTCGGTTCAGACTCTCCAGGGTGGTTGGAGAACCTGACAGCTCCAGCTAAGATAGAAGAATCGGGAGGTATTTCGATGGAACAAAAACCAAGTGTTTACTGGTTCAAAGGTAAAAAAGGGCAGAAAGATATTTTGCTCTTTGATGCTGGTCATGAATTAGGTTTCGTTTACGTCTACGAACTTAAAGAAAGCCTACCAGCAAGTCAGCTAGAAAGCCAAATTCAAAAATATGGCTATTTTCAAGCTTGGGATATAAGTCCGTCACGTGACGTTCCTTAACTGGGGTAGTGTGGTGGTCTATCAGCATAAAAAAGTACTCATAGTTGTAAAGACCTATCCAACTCCAGCGAGAAAGGGTGTTGAAGTATCATGCACCGCTGGTATCACTGAAGACGGACAATGGATAAGACTCTTTCCCTTGCCATTTAGGTTCTTGCAAAGCGAGAAGCAATTTAAGAAATATCAGTGGATTGAGGTAGCTGTAACGAAAGCTTCCGACCCCCGACCAGATAGCTGGGTCGTAGACTTAGACTCGATAAAGGTCTTAGGCGATCCTCTCCCTACTTCTGATGGCTGGCAGGCCCGGAGGGCCATAGTCCTGCCATTGTTGGCGCCGTCGCTCTGCCATCTGGTTAGAACTCGCGAGAAAACAGGCGCAACATTGGGCATTTTCAAGCCAAAAGAAATAAAGGGACTTATCATAGAGCGAGAAGAGCCAGTTACTTGGACCGAACGGGAACTAAATATATTATCACAAGAGTCGATGTTTGACAGAAAGCCATTCAAACTGCTAGAGAAGATGCCTTACAAATTTATCTATTCATTCACGTGTGATGACCCTGATTGCAGAGGGCATCGATTATCTGTTGTAGATTGGGAAGTCGCTCAGGCATATCGGAGTTGGAGTAAATGTTACGGCAATCAGTGGGAACAGCCTTTCCGACGGCGATTTGAAACAGAAATGAACCATAAATATTATATCCATTTCTATGTAGGAACACTCAGGGCGTACCCTGATAGGTGGATTATTATAGGTCTGTTCTATCCGCCACGATCAACGTGGGGCAGGTCCAGTGCAGGTCTAGTGGAGGTGTGAAATGGGCGTGAACGGAAGTGACTGGTTAGAGCAGCCAAGCACAGAGTTGTGGGAAGCGAGGCGACGCTGGTTTGACGAACTGGCCGAGTCACTCGCTGGTGAAGGATCCTACGATGTTAGTGAACAAGCTTGTGCTCTTATAGGTGAAGTGCAGATAGCGTTCTGTGCTGGCGCATGGGTCGCTGTCCTCGTGCTGGCGATGGCTGTGGTCGATGCTCAGCTTCGGGAGACCGAGCTGCCGGGGTTTAAGGGAAATACTCAGCAGCTTCTGGATGCTGTTCAAGCAAATTCTGGGTTGCAGCGGCTTCGTGAAAGACGGAATGCCATCATTCACATAAAGCCTGAGAATCCAGCGATTACATTGGACCAGCAATGGGCCAATCGGGCTGAATTGGAGCAAGAGGCTAGGCAAGCCGTGAAGTTCATGTTCGAAGCTTTCTACATTGGGCCATGTGTATGATGTGACTATAAGATCCCTTCAAATAACGTGAGTGACATGCTCAGAGCAGTTGCTGGTCTGGCTGAGAGGATTTAAACATCTAACCTCAGCGTCCCGAACGAAATAGGCTGCACTGTAAGTAAAAGTGAATGCCATGTCAGCCAAAATTGCTAGCGGGTCAAATGAATGACTATTCAAACTGTCTAAAAAGTGCCTCCGCATTTTAAGGGATTGTATTTACTACACCCTGAAAAACTTGTTATCTTTTCCTATTAAGCTCTTGGGCTTAATAATTACATTTCTCTCGGGATCCTCTGTAGTGTGACCAATAATATAGCTTTGTATGCCATGTTTCTTAGCTATATTTAACACCCCATCCGCATCTTCTTCGGGTACAATAATGCAGAAACCGATGCCCATATTATATACTCGAAACATCTCTTCATCCGAGATATTGCCATAGCTCTGGATTATGGAGAATATAGGTTGTGGTTCTGGGAAATAATCTATGATGTACCCCACTTGAGCTTCAGCCCTTGTTAGATTCAGAAACCCATCACTTGTGATATGAATTAAAGCTTTGATATGGGCACCCGAGTTCAACATTTCCATTACCGGTCTTACATAGATTGTGGTGGGCTGGAGTAGTTCCTCACCGATGGTTCTACCAAGTTCGCTCAAGAAGGTGTCGACATTGAGTCGATTTCTTTTGAACAGTACGCTCCTTGCCAATGTCAATCCGTTACTGTGTATACCGCTACTTCGCAATCCTATAATAATGTCGTGCTTACCAATTTCCTGACCCGTTATGATGCTATCTAGTTGTATGTGACCGACAGCTGTTCCAGCAAGATCGAAAGCCACGCCTGGTAATCCATCAGCCAGCATATCGGGGACTTGAGCTATTTCGCCGCCAGGAATTGAGATCTCCGCTATTTTCGCCCCGTCATAGAGTCCTTTGGATATTTGCTCGATTAACTCTGGTTTCGCTTCCGCCACCGCGAGATAGTCTACAAGAGCTATCGGTTCTGCACCTACGCATAGGATATCATTTACGTTCATAGCTATGCAATCGATGCCAACCGTGTCGTATTTCTCCATCATCCTAGCTATGAGTATCTTGGTGCCTACTCCATCAGTGGAGATAGCCAATCCTTGTCCTTTGTAAATGTTTACAATGCTAATGTCTAGGATATTTGCAAACAATCCGATCCCTTTTACGGGACCGCCTATCTTGCCATCACGGAAATGGAGTGTTTTATCTAACCACCTGTGTAGTCCAATTAAAGCAAGATCCTCTTTCTCTGTATCTACACCCGCAGCTGAGTAGCCTATTATTTCTCTACCAGCAACCATATGGCCTCCTTTTCCTGAATTGGCCTTATCACTTGATGACCTCATTGGTTTTTCCAGCCTGAGGGTATTTATCACTTGGAAGGATACGTACGGTGAACTCAGAAACCTGGGGCATGTCATCAGCCCTGCATTCGACTCTAATCGTGGTACCCTTGGTCGGTTGAACCGCTCTAAGCAACCACTCAGTCTCTATTTCAAATGAGCCAGCTCCCAACTCAACTTCACGTGGTGAGTCCACCAGTTGGACAAACTTCGGCTCAAAACTTATAAACGCCATAGTTTGAGCTACGTTCTTCACGGTGATTTGGACGCCTATTCTAAATACATCACCTGTGTGCAGGTAATTATCGAAGGGAGGCGCTGAGCTAAGAACCATCCTTGCGAAGCGTTCCATTGGAGCACCAAGAATACAGATTATGTTATAATCCGTATTCATTACATTACTGATACATATCATACAATAACTCCTCTATACTCTGTCAATTGGTCTTTGATGCCCCATTCTTTAAAGGTCTTTGCTCTTAGTTCTTGGCCCAAATTAACTGCTCATCAAATGGTAATACTTCACCCTCCCTTTCTTTCTAGATTTTACTAGTCCTTCTAGCTCCAGTTCTCTTAGTGCCACAGCTACGTGCTCTCGATTTCGAATTGTAATACCATTCTGGATGTCTGGAGTTGTGTAGTCTCTTTGACTATCTTGTTTCATATAATTTATAATTTTGTTTTTAATTTTGTCTGACATTTATTATAGCACTTATAATTAAAATACAATTTCAAATAGCATTAGTTATTATAAACCAATTTGTACTGGATGTCAACCCCTAGGAATAATACTTAAGAAGTTTCATCTTAATAATAATGTCTCACGAGACCGACTTTGGGACAAACAAAGGATCTCAACCGATTTTTATTAAGGCGGGAGATTTGTGTAAAATGGTCGAGGCGAGAGGACTTGAATCTCCAACCTCAGCGTCCCGAACGCTATGCACCACGGCAAATTTTGGCCCTACCCCTCATTGAGTATTATGCTCCTCTGTCTTTTCATGAATACGGAGGCGCCTGGGCTCTAATCTCCAGATTTTATTCAGGGATTGCCACGCACCTTTGAAATGGTTGCTTAGTCGAAACCGAGCCAGGTAGTGACGTTTTTTATAGGCTCCCGCTCACTTTCCACTTTGTTGGCAGGGAAGTCCCAGTCAGGGTAGCCAATGGCGATGGCTATGACTATCCGCTTGGACTCTGGTATGTGAGCGTATTTTCTTAACACCTCGGGATACATCGTTCCCTGGTCTTCGATGCAGGTCCCCAGGCCGAAGTGCAACGCAGTAAGGCAGATAGTCTGTATCAAAGCGCCAATGTCGAGCAGGGGCCCACTTTCGCTCAGACAGCGATCAGTGGACAGGATGATCGCCGCCGGCGCATCGAAGTAACGAAATCCTCGCTCCAGCCATTTTGCCCTTTTCTCTTTGTCCTCCCTGGGTATGTCCATAAGCTGGAAAAGCTGCTTGGCGAGGTTTACCTGGCGTTGGCGGTAAATGCTCTCCCTGGGCCAGCCGGCAACCACGTGCTCGGGGTTAAGCGGTGCTCCAGAGTTGAGCAGTTCAACGTTGCTCCGTCTTACACTTTCCAGAACATCACCAGTGAGCACGATGAACTCCCAGGGTTGGGTGTTCATAGCGGACGGGGCCTGACTCGCCACTTCCAGTATTTGCTCTAAAACCTCTTTAGGCACAGGGTCAGGTTTGTAGCCCCTGATACTCTTACGCTTTTTCACGGCTTCAATGACATCCATAAATATGCTCCTTTTCCATGGCAGTTTAGTTTTTCAAAAAACTTAACCTTGTACTATTTCCCCGCCTGGTATTATCAAGTATTTTTCGGCTGGATAGCGACGTCAGCCCAATATTGGAGACCTCGATCCGAGGGCTATTCATATTATGGGGCAGTGGTTATGGGTTCTGATTCGTAAATTCTTTCCTCCGCCAGCTCTGCTGGGGTGAGAGGAACGTCGGCTTCAATATCTCTGCCCTCGATTCCTTTAGCCAGGATTTCCTTATAGTATTCATGCTGGATTATTAAGTTCATAATTTCGTTGCTGCCGGTCCAGATCATGATAAGTCTGGCTTCCCTGAGCGCCCGTTCCACCGGGTAGACATGAGTATACCCAATGCCGCCGAGAATCTGCATGGCATCATTCACCACCTCCCAATGTGTCTGGGTAGCCAGTTTTTTCACCTCTGACACCAGCCTCCTTTGATAAGCCGGAGTGCCTACTCCATCATCGATGGTCTTGGCCACGGCGTATGCCAGCGCGCTGACAGCATCGAGCTTGGTGACGCAGTCGGCTATCTTGAAGCTCACTCCTTCAAAATTCCTTATGGTCTGGCCGAAGGCCTTCCGTTTGTTGGCATACCGGGCAGCCAATTCCAGAATGGCTCTGGAGCCACCCACCCCGCCACCGAGAAGCCTTTCCGGTACCATCAATTTATAGAATACCTTTGCCCCTTCGTTCTCTTTCCCCAACAGATTCTCCTCTGGCACCGGCACATCGCGGAAGACCAGTCTACCCGTGCCTGTACCGCGGCAGCCCATCAAGCCGTAGACATGCTTGACCTCCACGCCCATATCCCTCTCGACGATGAAGGCGCTGAGAGAGTCACGGCCGGCTCCGGGATTAGTAACGGCAAATACCAGAAAGAAATCGGCGCCTTCAGAGCCGACGACAAAGCGCTTCTGTCCGGTAAGGTAATAGTAATTTCCTTTCTTGCGAGCCACGGTGGTGGCACCGAAGAAATCAGAGCCGCCTCTGGGCTCGGTGAGAGCCTCGCCAGCCCATTGTGTGCCGGCGATTAATGGTTCGAGGTACTTCTTCTTTTGGGCCTCGGTCCCAAACACGTTTAAGCCTTCTCCAACGATGGAGGTAACTGAGACGAGGCAGGCAAAAGGTACCCCGAGCTTATTGACCTCTCCCACTGCGATGAGTTCATCCACCCATTTCAGGTCTCTGCCACCATATTTCTTTGGGAACCTGATACCTAGCAGGTTTCTCCTGCCGGCTTCCCTGACAAATTCATAGGGGAACTCGATTTTATCGGCGTCCATATCCAGTATCAGCTGCCGTGGTATGCTCTTGACCAGGTCCTGAACCTCTTGTCTGAATTTTTTGCGCTCTTCAGTTAAAAATACCTCTAACATTGCTTCCTCCTTTTTAGCTTTACTAGGCGGGTGTTACGATCCCGGACTAATCGATACAGTCATAGTTTAGTTTTTCCAGAATCCTGGTCAATAGTATAGCACGTGTCAAATTATCTAAAAAAAGGATACAGTTTGACGATGGAGGTAAAAAGTTATTATAATGCAGCCCGCCTTTAGGTCAGGAAAAGCCATGTTTGAGGCTTCAACAGCAGTTGTCGAGATTACCTCAGGCAAAATCGAAGGTGTTTTCAGGAAGGGTCTATATATTTTCCGTGGCATACCTTATGCAGCACCGCCGGTAGGTGAGTGCCGCTGGTTGCCGCCTGGGCCTCCCGAACCCTGGGGCGGAGTTAGACCGGCGAAGGAGTTTGCCCCCACCGCCCCACAGGCACCCATGGAGATCCAGTTTCTGGAACCACCGGAGAAACAGCCCCAAAGCGAAGACTGTCTTTATCTCAATATCTGGACTCCCGGGCTGGATGGTGCCAAGCGCCCGGTTATGGTCTGGGTCCATGGCGGCAGCTTCACGACCGGTGCCGGCTCATGGTTGGTCTACAATGGGCGGTCTCTATGTACACGCGGTGATGTGGTGATAGTTACTATCAATTATCGACTGGGCGTACTGGGTTTTCTTAATCTAAATGAAGTCACAAAAGGCGAGATACCAGCTACAGGAAATGAGGGACTGCTTGACCAGGTCTTGGCGCTGGAGTGGGTGCGGGATAACATCTCACGTTTCGGCGGGGACCCGGATAATGTGACCATCTTCGGCGAGTCTGCCGGGGCCATGAGCGAGGGGGTGTTACTGGCGATGCCTAGGGCGCATGGGCTCTTTCACAGAGCTATCCTCCAAAGTGGGGCGGCCCATCATGTGAGCTCGCTAGGGCGTGCTGAGAAGGTGGCGGACATGTTTCTGGACATTCTAGATATAAAGCCGACCGAGGTTAACAAATTGCGGTCGCTTACCGAGCAGCAGATTATCAATGCTCAGGTGGAAGTTATGGCTAGAGCCAGTGATCCAGAATTGGCTATGGATGGCTTGCCTCTCAGCCCCGTGGTTGATAGCAAGCTGATTTCAGAATTGCCAATCCAGGCTATTGCTGGCGGCTCGGCAGACAATATTCCAGTCCTGATTGGCACCAACCTGGATGAATGGAAGCTCTTTGCTGTTTTGGATAGAAATCTTCCCACCTTGAACGAGGCTGGCCTGCTGCGGCGTTGCCAGCATTTCATTCTGGATGGGGATGTGACCGGGCTGGTGGAAGCCTACCGCCAGGCTCGTAGCCAGCGCAATCTTGCGGTCACCCCTGTGGAATTGTTTATTGCTATCCAATCGGACAGGATTTTCCGCATGCCGGCGATTAAGCTTGCCGAGGCACGTTATCGCCGTCAACAGCCGACTTACATGTATCTGTTCAACTGGGTTTCACCGCTAATGAACGGAATTCTTGGTGCTTGCCACGCACTGGAGCTGGGGTTTGTGTTCGGGACTCTGGATGACAATTTCACCGGTTCTGGCGAAGAGGCCCGGGCTCTGTCGAGGAAAATCCAAGACGCCTGGACGGGTTTTGCCCGTCATGGGAGCACCAGTTGCGAAAGCATAGGTGAGTGGAAACTCTATGGTGAACGGCGGGAGACTAAGGTTCTGGGCAAGCAAAGCATACTGGTAGAAGCCCCGTACGATGAGGAGCGGCGTGCCTGGGAACCTTTCGCCGATTCTGTCCTCGGCTCCTTTTAGAGCTGGTGAAGATTGAGCCTGCTGTAGAATAAGGAAAGACTAGATTAGACTTTCTCGTCTTTAGCCAGGTCTAAGTCTGGCTAACGGACTTTGAAGAGTTTTACATAACATCACGAAATACCAGAGCACCAACGGGGCAAACGGCAACGCACTCGCTACAGTCCTGGCAATGGGACCCACCCATAGGCTCATCCCCAAAAGTGGTGACCATCCTCCGGAAGCCCCGGTAAGCAAAACCAATGGTCCCCCTGCCCAGTTTTTCCTGGCATACCCAAACGCATCTGCCGCAGAGCACACATTTGTTAGGGTCGTAAATGAACAGGGGACTGCTAGAATCTATGGGTAGTTCAGGCAGGATTTTCCTGAACCTTTTTGTTTTGAGCTTCACGCCGAGATGTTTGGCTATCCTCTGAAGTTCACAAGAACCATTTTTGAGACAATGAGTGCAATCTACAGGATGGCTAGCCAGGAGCAATTCCAAAGCGGTGCGGGCTAGCCTCAATGCCTTTGCCCCTTTGGTATTAACCACCATTCCCTCTGCTACAGGTGTAGTGCAGGCTGCAACTGGGTTATCCTTACCTTCAACCTCCACGAAGCACAGACGACAAGAAGCAAAAGGCTCGCTCTTTTCTCGAATAGCGCAGAGGTTGGGGATGTAGATGCCATTATCCAGAGCTGCCCACAGGACCTTTTCACCAGAGGCAGCTCTTATTTTCTTACCATCAATCGTCAGAGAAACGCTTTTGACTTTTACCAGTACCCTCCCCCTTATTCTCTCTTTGCGGGAGAGAATATCTTAGGGCAAAAGTTCCCTTCCTAGCCCTGTCTATCATCCTTTAGAAGAGCCCTTGTACCTTGCCGGTCTTCGTATCAACATCTACCCTTCTGAATGCAGGATCGGAGCTGGTGCCTGGCATCAGGCTGATTGTACCAGCGCAGGGACAGAGGAATTTTGCTCCGGAATAAATCAACACATCGCGAATGGGCAGGGTCCATCCTTTAGGGGTACCCTTAATGGTCGGATCGTGTGTTAGGCTCAGATGGGTCTTCACCATCATAGTAGCGTATTCATTATATTTAGGGTCCTTTTCAAGCATCTTGGCTTTAGCCTCAGCATCAGGGCTCCATGACACGCCGTCGGCACCGTAAACGACCTTGGCGATTTTGTCCACTCTGTCGCGTAACTTCATTTCGTTGGGGTAAAGGAATTTGAAGTCGTTCTTCTCTTCACAGGCTTCCAACACAGCGTCAGCCAGCTCCAGTGCTCCATCGCCACCGTTTGCCCAGTGGGATGAGAAAGCACAGCGTGCTCCAGCTGCCTCAGCTGCCTTGCGCACCATGGCAATCTCTTCCTTAGTGTCAGTATGGAAGGCGTTGATACATACCACGGGGTTGATGCCTGATGTCCTGATGGTGTTGATGTGGTGCAGCATATTGGGAATGCCCTTCTCCAGAAGTCCCAGGTCTTCCTTAGTGTAGGACTCGGGCAAGGGCAGGCCAGCCACTACCTTAGGCCCGCCACCATGCATCTTGAGTGCCCTAATGGTGGTCGTGAGTACCGACACACGCGGCTTGAGTCCGCTGAGTCGGCATTTTACATTCCAGAACTTTTCGAACCCGATGTCTGCGGCAAAGCCGCTCTCGGTAACATGGTAGTCAAACATCTTCAACCCGATACGATCACCGATGATGGAGGATTGTCCTACAGCAATGTTAGCAAAGGGACCGGCGTGCACCATACAAGGCTGGTATTCCACCGTGCACAGCAAGGTGGGATTAATTGTATTGCGCATCCAGGCGGTCATGGCACCTCCCACCTCCAGGTCTTTGGTGGTAATAATGTTGCCATCCCTATCAAAGGCTACTGTAATTTCATCCATCCTTTTGCGCAGGTCTGGCAGGTCCGTGACAATAGACAGCATAGCCATAAGCTCTGAGCTCACGGCAATACCGAACTTGGACTGCATGGTGTAGCCATCCATACGACCACCAAGGCCTATGACGATGTTCCTCAGGCTCTGGGCACAGAAATCCATAATCCAACCCATCTCCACTCTGGTCGGGTCAACGTTCAGTCGGCGCATTCTGCTGCGCTTGGCCAGCTCTTCATCGCTGTAGTTGCGCTCATGCTGCATTCTAGAGGTAAGCGCTACCATGGCCAGATTGTGGGCATTCATTATGTCGTTGATGTCGCCGGTAAGCCCCATAGAGAATTCGGTCATGGGAATAAGCAGTGCATTACCTCCCCCAGCAGCGGTACCCTTGATGTTCATGGTCGGCCCACCTGAGGGCTGCCGTATACAACTACCCACATTCTTACCCCGCTTGCCCAGCCCTTCCACCAGGCCCATCAAGGTAGTTGTTTTGCCTTCGCCGAGTGGTGTGGGAGTAATAGCGGTCACCTCAATGTACTTGCCATCCGGCCTGCCCTTGAGGCGCTCGATGATCTTCATGAAATCGAGTTTGCACAGTCTCCCGTAAGGAATCATCTCGTCCTTCTGCAAGTTCAGTTTTTCCCGCCACTCATCAGGCGTCGGCATGTTTTCTTCGGCAGCTTCCGCAATCTGCCAATCTTTCATTTTTGTCGCATCGTAAGCCATGATATTCTCCTTTCTTAGCCCCTTTTATGTATTATTTTCTCATACGCTCAGCCCTGCGCTCAGCCGCTACTACGGTGTTGACCATAAGCATGGTGATAGTCATGGGGCCAACCCCTCCCGGCACCGGGGTAATAGCGCTGGCTTTCTCTTTAACCGTCTCAAACTCTACATCCCCCCTGAGGTCAGGGACCTGCTTGTTGGGGTCTGCCTTGCTGGGTTTCCATCCCACTCTGTTTACACCGACATCGATAACAACTGCCCCCTCTTTTACCATGTCGGCTTTAATAACTTCTGGAGAGCCCATTGCGGCAACTAGGATATCCGCCTGTCTGGTGATTTCAGCCATGTTTTTGGTACCCGTGTGGACGACGGTCACGGTGGCATTGGCACGCTTGTTTTTCTGTACCAGCATGGCCATGAGAGGTTTACCTACTATGTTGCTTCGACCACATATGACCACATGCTTGCCTTCAGGGGGATTGCCGCTACGTATCATTAACTCCACTGCACCATGCGGTGTGCAGGGCATGAAATAGGGGTCTCCGATGAGCATCTTGCCCACGTTGATCGGGTGGAAGCCATCCACATCTTTAGTCGGATCGATGAGGTTCAGCACTTTATCGGCATTGATGTGTTTTGGCAATGGCAATTGAACCAGTATGCCATCAACGTGCTCTGCTTTATTCATTTCCGCAACTTTGGAGAGGAGTTCCTCCTCTGGGGCGCTCTCAGGCAGGACGATGGTTTGGGACCACACGCCTATCTCCTCGGCGGCCTTTTCCTTGCCCGAGACGTAGGAAACAGATGCCGGGTCCTCTCCCACGCGAATCATGACGAGGCCCGGCGTTACACCCCGTTCTTTGAGCTTGGTCACTCGCTCTTTTAGCTCAGCTCTAATCTCTTTGGCTATTTCGTTTCCCGAAATTATCTTTGCTGTCATCTAAACCTCCCTTCTTGCTTCTTAATTTACCGGTTTAACGGTAGGTTCCGGCTTAACAGCACTAAGGCGTGCTGCAATATCCTGCACTCGGCTGATGATCTCTGGACTGGAATTAATGAGGGGGAAATTGCCAAGGCCAGCTTCTATTATGCTCTGGTCATAAGGAATAAAGCCCAGAAATTCAAAATCTGGCATGGCGGAAGTAAGAAAATCCCGATCCTGTTCACTGCGAACCTTATTAGCTACCACTGCGATGTTTTCCAAACCTATGTCCTTTGCCAGTTCTCTTATTCTATAGGCTGTTTCAATACTTCCTTTACCTGGCTCCACTACAATAATCATCTTGTCCACAGCCCTCGCTGTCGCCCGCCCCAGGTGCTCGATCCCGGCCTCCATGTCTATTATGACTACTTCATTCCTCTGCAGGAGTATGTGGGCAACTAAAGCTTCCAGTAAGGCGTTTTCGGGGCAATAACAACCGCTACCACCCTTCTTCAACCGCCCCATCACCATTAATTTGATTCCATTATGCTCCACCCAATACTTTTCCGGTATATCATCAACCCTGGGATTTAATTTGAAGTAAGATGCTGCCTGGCCGGGACGTGCCCCTGTCCTTTCTTCAATCAGGTCTCCCATCTCAGATATAGGGGTTATTCTCTCGGAGTGGGGAAAGCCGAGGGCAGTGGCCAGGGTAGTATTTGGGTCGGCGTCTATGGCCAGAACAGAGTAACCAGACTGGGTAAGTATAGTAGAAAGGAGGGAGGCTAACATTGTTTTGCCTACCCCCCCTTTACCACTAACGGCAATTTTCATTCCAAGCGAGGAATTATATACTGCATAACCAAGAGAAATCAAGGCCGCGACAACTATTATTTTGCATCGCCCCGCAGACCAGCAACAGCAACTCAGCAGGTGAGGTTGACAAGACTGTGGTACTCCGTGCCCATGTGCTGAGTTGCTTCCTCGCCTATGCTAGGTACTCGCAATTTGCCCGCAGAAAGCAAACGGTGATAAAATGCAAGATCAAGGCTGCACCAGCCGGTCTATTTGGTTCATCTGGGTGTCATGTGTGTTTTTGAGGGAGGCGATATGCTGTATGGATATGAGATAAATGAACTGGCCAAGGAAGAATCTTGGCGCATGTTTCGAATAATAGGTGAGTTTGTAGAAGGCTTTGATAATCTCTCTGGTATTGAGCCGGCAGTGACCATATATGGTTCGGCCAGATTGAGAGTGGATGACGAGCTATATGCGGAGACGGAAGAAATAGCTTATCGACTCGGACAGTCGGGCTTCTCAATTGTAACTGGTGGGGGGCCGGGCGTAATGGAAGCTGCCAACAAAGGTGCACGAAGGGCTGGGGTTACATCGGTCGGACTGAATATCTCCCTTCCCGAAGAACAGGTCTGTAATGCCTATTCCACAAAGTCGCTAACGTTCAATCACTTCTTTACTCGCAAAGTCATGCTGGTGAAATATGCCGTTGCCTTTGTCATAATGCCCGGTGGCTTGGGCACTCTTGACGAGCTGACAGAGGTACTAACCTTAATGCAGACCCACAAGATAAAACCTTTTCCCGTAGTATTGTTCAACAGTGAATTTTGGAAGGGATTTCTGGATTGGCTGCGGAACCCCGTCTTATTTAGGAAATATGTCTCTAAGAAAGATTTCGACCTATTGAGAGTCCTGGACCGCCCTGACGAGGTAGTTGAGGCTATCCAGAGGTGGCATGTTGGGCGTGAGGTTATTGGCAGGAAGGCCCTGCTCAAGTGAGTGTCAATCTACTTTTTCGGTTCTTCCTTCTTAATGTGATTTAGAGGAAGATATATAATCCTGCCTGCGTTTCTCTTCTTGATATGTCTAATTGTCCCTGGAGGGCCCGATAGCCCTCTTCGTTAGCTTGACACCAGGCAATTTGAGGTGCTAAAATCCTCTTTTCTGTATGGAGGTGAGAAGATTTACGCTATTATCGAAATAGGTGGCAAGCAGTACAAGGTAGCCCCAAAGCAGACAATAGAAGTCGAGCGCTTAGATGTCCCTGAAGGCGACAAAGTTGAGCTGGATAAAGTACTGTTTATTGGGGGAGATAAAGATACCCTTGTAGGAAATCCTATTATTAAGGGGGCTAAGGTTGTAGCTACTTCTTTAGGGGAAGCTAAGGGAGAAAAGGTTATTGTATTTAAATATAAGCCCAAAGTTCGCTACCGAAGCAAAAAGGGACATCGCCAGACTTATACTAAAATATTAGTAAACAAAATTATTAAGGGTAAAGGGAAATAGGCATGGCACATAAAAAGGGCGGTGGCAGCACAAGTTATGGGCGGGATAGTGAAGCTAAGCGCTTGGGAGTGAAGAAGTATGGTGGAGAACAAGTTCGCGCTGGGACTATCCTGGTTCGGCAACGCGGGACTCGTATACTGCCGGGAGACAACGTTGGCCTGGGCAGAGATTATACCCTCTTTGCTTTAATAGACGGCTATGTTAAATATGAGCCGGCAACCAGATACAAAAAGAAGGTGAGCGTTTACAAATGAAAGCTAAAATCCATCCTAAGTATTATGATAATGCTAAAGTGACTTGTCTTTGTGGTAATACCTTCACCCTTGGTTCAACTAAGCCAGAAATCAGAGTAGAAGTATGTAGTAAATGTCACCCCTTTTATACGGGTGAACAAAGGATAGTCGACTCCCTGGGAAGGGTGGAGCGTTTTAAGAAGCGATACAAGATAAAGTAGAACACATTCGATTCTCTATTTCTTGTTGTGACAGCATCTGTTTGACCGGGACAGTATTTACTTTTAAGCTCACCTTGGGAACCTAGAAATTCATTCAGCGTCATTACTTTAGGAGACAAACTTTCTATTTTCAGCGGTTTTTATCATAATATTGTTGAGGATTTTTCGTGGTCAGACAGAATTATAGCCTTTGTTTTAGGCAGCTAGGGAGAATGAGGCACTAATGGCAGAGCCTTTTCATTACGGCGGCCAGGCAGTCATGGAGGGGGTGATGATACGGGGGAAGGAAGGCGTGGCTATATCTGTACGGCAGCCTAACGGACAATTAAACATAGTGAAGCAGCCCCTGGCCAGCATATATAAAGGGCGTTTCAGAGAAATGCCTTTCGTAAGAGGGATCATCGTTCTCGTGGAAACCCTGGTTTTGGGGACGCAGTCATTGCTGCACTCTGCTCAAGTTGCCGCAGCAGAGGAGACAGAAGAGAAAATACCTACAGCGCTTTTATGGGGAACTGTAGCCGTGAGCCTTGCCTTGGGCGTAGCTCTCTTCTTCATGGGCCCTCTCTTCGCCACACGGTACCTTGTTGACCCTTATATCAGTTCTGCCCTATTGAGCAATATTTTTGAGGGGCTTATCCGTATCGGCATTTTCGTCGCCTATCTCAAAGTGATAAGTCTAATACCTGATATTAGTAGAGTCTTCGCTTACCACGGGGCTGAGCACAAAGTAGTGAATGCCTATGAGGCAGGTGTCCCGCTGGAAGTGGAGTCGGTTAAGAAGTATTCTACTGCGCATGCTCGCTGCGGCACCGCCTTTCTATTCATCGTTCTAATCGTGGCTATCTTTGTCTTCGCCCTGGTAGGTAAGCCAACCCTATGGATACGCATACTGTCCCGCATAGCCCTCATCCCGGTTATCGCCGTTATTAGCTATGAAATTATGAGGTTCGGGGCAAGTCACATTAAGAACCGAATAGTTCGAATTGTCCTCGCCCCAGGGCTCCTGTTGCAGGCTATGACGACAAGGGAACCCGACGATAGTCAAATAGAGGCTGCTATATCGGCATTGAACGAGGTCATAAACATTGACCAAACTGCTGATTCTAGCGGCGGTACATGATGAAATGTTGACAAGACAGTACGGACTTAGTATCATATAAAATAGCCATTGACCCTTGAGGCAGTGAGCCAAAGAATTGGGTAGTTAAAAGTCCGCTTGGATCGGCGGTGACCGAGACGGACAACAAGAGTTGTTTGGATAACCCTCTCGGTTATGCCGAGAGGGTTTTTAGTTTATGGTTATGTGCGGCGCTATAACGGATATTCCAGGAATCAAGGTCGGGCATTATACCGATAAGAAGGCAGTGACCGGCTGCACAGTAATACTCTGTGAGTCAGGGGCTGTGGCTGGTGTTGATGTCAGTGGCTCATCGCCGGGGACCAGGGAAACAGACCTGCTCCGCCCAGGAAATTTAGTGGAAAGGGTTCAAGCTATCGTTCTCAGTGGAGGCAGCGCCTTTGGCCTGGATTCTGCTACCGGGGTGATGAGATATTTGGAGGAGCGGGGATTTGGTTATGAGACTAGCGCTGGGAAGGTGCCTATTGTGCCAGCCGCCATTATTTTCGACCTGAATATAGGTGACTCTAAAATCAGACCCGGAGCTGACGCGGGCTATCAAGCTTGCCTGGCCGCTAATAATACCGAGGTGGCTGAGGGATGCGTTGGCGCTGGCACCGGGGCAACAGTGGGCAAGATTCTCGGCGTGGAGAGAGCGGTTAAAAGTGGTTTGGGGACTGCCAGTCAAAAAATAGCCGGAGATATTGTGGTAGCTGCCCTGTTAGTGGTAAATGCTGTTGGAGATGTGATTGAACCTGGAATGGGAAAAATTCTGGCTGGACCCCGCAAGCCGGACGGAAGTGGATTCTTATCCACATCCGAGCTATGGAAGGGCGAGTTTAAGAAAGTGGTCCCGCCTTTTAATACCGTAATCGGTGTTGTAGCTACCGATGCCAAACTTAGTAAAACTGAGGCAAACAGATTGGCCCGTGTGGCCCAGGTTGGTATTGCTCGCACTATTGACCCATGCCATACCATGTATGATGGCGATGCTTTATTTGCTCTTTCCTCAGGTGACAGGGAAGCCGACATTAATGCTCTGGGGACAGCGGCTGCCGAGGTGGTCGCCGAAGCCATAGTTAGGGCAATTCAAAAAGCGGAAACTTTAGCTGGTGTGCCAGCAGCTAAGGACGTGAACAAATGTTAAAGACAGGCTTTATTGGCGCGGGAACGACGGGCACTGCCCTGGCAGTAAGGCTTTCTCAAAAAGGATGCCCGGTAGTGGCTGTATCCAGCCGGACTTTGTCCTCGGCACAGAAGCTAGCCAGGCTGGTGTCCAATTGCCAGGTTTGCCATACAGCTCAGGAATTGGCAGAAGTTGCTGAGCTGGTCTTCATCACCACTCCTGACGATGTTATAGCCCAGGTGTGCAGTGAAGTTCGGTGGCATGAAGGACAGAGTGTTGTGCATTGCAGTGGTGCTCATTCCGTGGATATTCTGGAACCGGCAAAAAAACTTGGAACTGCTGTTGGCTCCTTTCATCCGTTGCAGACTTTTGCCGATGTTGACCAGGCCATAGAAAACTTGCCGGGCTCTACCTTCGCCCTGGAAGCCGAAGAGCCACTATTATCAACGCTGAAGGAGTTAGCTCACCTCCTGAATGGCAACTGGGTGGGACTTAAGCCCGGGGACAAGGTGCTGTATCACGCAGCAGCCGTTTTCGCCTGTAATTATCTGGTGACCCTGGTTAAGTTGGCTCTGGACTTGTGGCGGGATTTTGGGGTATCGTCGAAGGAGGCGACCAGGGCCTTGCTGCCCTTGCTTAGAGGAACGATAAACAATATTGACAATATCGGCTTGCCTAATTGCCTCACCGGTCCTGTTGCCCGCGGGGATTTAGGCACTATAGAGAGGCACTTGAGCGCTCTTGAGGTCAGGAGCCCCTCTTTGCTCACTACCTATAAGGAGCTAGGGCTTCAGACTATTCCTATTGCTTTAGCTAAAGGCAAGGTCGATGAACAGAAGGTAGAAGAGATGAAAGTCTTGCTTTCTTTGAAACGAAAGTTGAGTAAAGAAACTTCACACGTAGGGAGGTAGAAAATGAGAACTATGATGAAAAGCAAAATCCACCGGGCCCGGGTTACTCAAGTCGATTTGGATTACGAAGGCAGTATCACTATTGACAGGTCTCTCATGGAGGCCAGCGACATCCTGCCCTTCGAAAGGGTGGAGGTGCTAAACGTTAACAATGGGGCCAGGTTCAGCACTTATGCTATCGAAGGTGAGGCAAACTCGGGAATTATTGGTATCAATGGTGCTGCGGCTAGACTGGTGGCCAAGGGTGACATAGTTATCATCCTCTCGTATTGCCAGGTTCCCGATGATGAGGCAATCGGCATGACCCCCAGCATAGTTCGTGTGAATAGTCAAAACAGAATCGTTGAGCCTTTACCAGTAGTTCCTCAATGGGAAAGAATTCAGAAGTCGTTAGCCAGTAGGGGCGACCTTTGATTGCTAAGTCCTGACTACTGAATTCTGACTCCTGACTACTATTTTAGGGGGGAGACAATGCGGGTTACTATTACCGAGATAAAAGAGATGAAGCAAAAGAAAGAAAAGATACCCATGCTTACCGCTTATGACTATGTGACGGCCAAGATGGTTGATGAAGCTGGTGTGCCTTTGATATTGGTTGGAGATAGCTTGGGGATGGTGATGTTGGGCTATGAGTCAACCATCCCGGTGACCATGGAGGAGATGATTCATCATACCAAAGCTGTAGTGAGGGGCGCTAGGAAGGCTTTAATAATAGGCGATATGCCGTTTATGACCTATCATATCAGTGTTTCCGATGCTTTACATAATGCTGCAAGGTTTATTCAGGAAGGGGGAGCACAGGCGGTGAAGCTGGAGGGGGGCGAGGTCGTGGCTGAGAAAGTCAAACGTTTTGTTGATTGTGGTATCCCGGTTATGGGGCATATTGGGCTTACTCCGCAATCTATACATCAATTAGGAGGGTTTAAGGTGCGGGGTAAGGGGATGGCGGAAGCTAAAAAGTTGCTTAACGATGCCCGTATTTTGGAGGAAGCTGGTGCTTTTGCGATTGTTCTGGAATGTATTCCAGCGCCTCTTTCCAAATTGATTACTCAAAAGCTGGCTATCCCCACAATTGGCATCGGCGCCGGACCTGATTGCGATGGTCAGGTCCAGGTGATCAGTGATATGCTGGGTCTTTATACGGAATTCTTGCCCAAGCATGCCAAGCAATATGCCAGGTTAGCCGAAGAAATTAAGACTGCTGTTTCTAGTTACATATCTGAAGTTAAATCTCTTAGTTTCCCCACTATGGAGCAGAGCTATACCATGGATGAGAGCCTTGTCAAACAGCTGAAGGCTGAAAGCTAGCGGCATGCATGACGGGTGAGTTTTTCTAAAAGGCGATTGCGTAACTCCCCCCTCTTAAGATAAGAGGGGGCGAGGAGGAGTTATGAACAAGCACCTTTGTAACGGTCCGACTACAAAATCAGACCGACGCTGTCCGAGGAAAATTCTCAACGAAGATTAGCTTTTGAAGTTGACGGAGAGCAATACGCAGAGATATTCATAACTCCCTTTATTCTCCCTTATCTTGATGGGGAAACTAAAGCAGTACTGGTATGCAGATAATAGGGAAAATACCCGAGATAAGGGCACTGAGACAGAAGCTCGACAGCACAGTGGGCTTCGTTCCTACTATGGGCTATCTTCATGAAGGCCATCTGGCTCTAGTAAAGCAGGCCAGGATAGAAAATTCCGCCGTTATTGTTAGCATTTATGTTAACCCCACTCAATTTGGCCCCAGGGAAGATTTTGGCGCTTATCCCCGGGACCTTAATCGTGACCTGGAGTTGCTGCGAGGAGGGGGGGTGGATATCGTCTTTGTCCCCTCCGATGATGAGATGTACCCGCCCGAATTTAGTAGTTGGGTGGATGTGGCGAAGGTGACCGAGCGACTTGAGGGAGCATCTCGTCCGGGGCATTTTAGGGGCGTAGCCACCGTAGTGGCCAAGCTGTTCAACATTGTCCAGCCATCCAGGGCTTACTTCGGGCAGAAAGATGCCCAGCAGGTGATGGTCATTAAGAGAATGGTGGCTGACCTCAACATGGGGATAGAAGTCGTGGTTGTACCTACGGTCAGGGAGAGCGATGGTCTGGCCATGAGCAGTCGCAATATTTACCTTAGCCCCAGGGAGCGCCAGGCAGCCACGATATTGTTCAAGGTTCTTACATTAGCCCGGCAATTAAGGGGAGGTGGGGAAAAGGATGCTGAAAAAATTCGCCGGCAAATGACCTCACTTATCCAAAAGGAACCTCTAGCCCAAATTGACTATGTCAGCATTGCTGATGCCGAAACATTGGAAGAATTGAACTTGCTCGACCGCCCGGCATTGGCTTCCTTAGCCGTCAGGATAGGTAAAACGAGATTGATAGATAACATGCCCCTGGAATAAATGCCTCAGTTGAGCACGTTTTGAGTTAATCGTGATTTACACAATGTGGGACTGCACGAATTGGAGAAAGCTATTATCGAGTCATGTTGAACTGTTGTTGTAAATGATAGAAGCTGTTATGATAGAGGGAGCCCAAATGAGCAAAAGTCCGATGAAATGATTAGGAGAGGCTAAATATGACGGTAAATTTAGAATCTGAACATCTAGTTTTGAGGTCATGGTTCCTGCCGCACCGAACTGCTGAACTGCTTAGGAGATGTGAAGACCGAATATTCGGTGAATACAATCTTACTACGGAACAGTATACGATGCTTGCGACTATAAAATATCTTGATGAGCCTGTAAGAATAACTGACGTAGCCCGATGGGCAGGACGTAGCCCGAACAGTGTCAGTATGATAATTGACCGCATGGTCAAAGCTGGTCTGGTCAAACGGGTAAGAGACAGGAAGGACCGCAGGACGGTATTTCTGACTATCACCAGCAAGGCGGAGAAGGCCCTTAAACCGGCAACTCAGGCAGGCTGGGAATTTATCAAGGAAGTCATGTCGCCACTATCAAATGAGGACAAGCGCACCTTTATCAGTCTACACGAGATGGTAAAATACAAGGCACTTGAGTATCTGAATCCCGGAGTAGATATAGAGGAAGTGAAGAAAAATGAGATCACGAACCAGGCCAATTTAGTGGAACGGCTGTTCAAGTACATTTCATCCTCCACTCCCGAAGCCAAACGTCAGGGTGGTAAAAAGGGAAAGACCGTGTGATGAGGACAGCTAACTTCACTTATGCTAGCTGGCGCGGAGCAGCTCCGCAGGGTCAGCAATCCCGGTGGGGCTGGTAGGGCTGAGATTGTCGCGCCGGCGGCGCATCACCTTCACCCTTCGATAGATTCAGGATATGCTCTTGATCTTCTCCCGTCGAGGTAGAGGAGATTGCTTCGTCCCGATAAATCGGGACTCGCAATGACGGAAGGGGTTTATAGGGGAGAGAAAATCAGGCTCACAATGACATATTGACAGATTTTGTCCCGGGAAACTGAAAATATTAAATTTAACTAAAAATAAATAGCCCCGACGTTTGGGTTTATTTGACAACAAAAAAGCCGTGCTGTATAATGGGCATACTTCTCAACGGAGAATAATTTCGTACGTTAACAATTGAATAGGTTTTGTGTTCTGTCTGGCGTGAGTCAAGGGAGAAAGAGCATAGGGTGGATGCCTTGGCATCAGCAGCCGAAGAAGGGCGTGGCAAGACTGCGAAAAGCCTCAGTCAGCTGTCTAGCTAGCTTAGCTGGGGATTCCCGAATGGGGCAACCTGCTTGGGTGAAACCCAAGCGCCCGCTAAAGCGGGGGGGAACTGGGTGAACTGAAACATCTAAGTAACCCGAGGAAGAGAAATCAAAAGAGATTCCCTGAGTAGTGGCGAACGAAAGGGGAAAAGTCTAAACCAAGATAGCTAAGTGGGCTTGGATCCTAAGCTATTTTGGGGTTGTAAGACGCAAGGGGCAAATTCCAAGGTCTGCCACAGAGTGACAAAACTTTTCCTTAGTCAAATGCTTCTGGAAAGAGCAACCGTAGAAGGTGATAGTCCGGTAGATGAAAAGGGAAAGTCTCTGCTTGTGTTCTTGAGTACCACGGGACACGTGGAATCCTGTGGGAAGCAGGGGGGACCATCCTCCAAGGCTAAATACTGCTGATGACCGATAGTGAACCAGTACCGTGAGGGAAAGGTGAAAAGCACCCCGGGAGGGGAGTGAAATAGTATCTGAAACTCTATGCTTACAAGCAGTCAGAGCCTTGAGATTTTTCAAAGGGTAATGGCGTGCCTATTGAAGAATGAACCGACGAGTTGATCTATGTGGCCAGGTTAAGCAACTTAGTTGCGGAGCCGAAGCGAAAGCGAGTCTGAATAGGGCGAGGCTCAGTTTACTGAGCAGGTCGCATGGATCAGACCCGAAACCGTGTGATCTACCCATGGCCAGAGTGAAGCTCAAGTAAAATTGAGTGGAGGCTCGAACTTGTGAATCAGGCAAAATTCTAGGATGAGCTGTGGGTAGTGCAGGTGAAATGCCAAACGAACGCGGAAATAGCTGGTTCTCCCCGAAATGCATTTACGTGCAGCCTCAGGAGATAATTTACGGAGGTAGAGCTCTGGATGAGCCAGGGGCCGTGAGGTTACCGAACTCAACCAAACTGCGAATGCCGTAAATATAATCCTGGGAGTGAGACTGTGGGGGCTAAGCTCCATAGTCGAGAGGGAAGCAGCCCAGACCATCAGCTAAGGTCCCTAAACGCAGGCTAAGTGGTAAAGGAAGTTGTATTGCAGAAACAGCCAGGAGGTTGGCTCAGAAGCAGCCACCCTTTAAAGAGTGCGTAACAGCTCACTGGTCGAGTGGTACTGCGCCGACAATTTAACGGGGCTCAAGTCTGCTACCGAAGCTATGGCTCAGCATTCAATTCGTTGAGTGCTGGGGGTAGGGGAGCGTTGTCATGGCTGCGAAGCTGTGGTGTAAGCCATGGTGGAGCAATGACAAGTGAGAATGTCGGTATGAGTAGCGTGAAGGCATGTGAAAATCATGCCCACCGTAAACCTAAGGTTTCCTACGCAACGTTTATCGGCGTAGGGTTAGTCAAGCCTTAGCTGAACCCTAATGGGGTAAGCGATGGACAGTAGGTTAATATTCCTACACCGCTGAGCTTTTGTTTTAAGGCAAAGGGGGGACACAGTAAGGTAGGTTGAGCATGCCTATTGGACATGGTGTGTTTCCAACTCTAGGTGTATCGGGGCAGGCAAATCCACCCTGGTATTAAGCTGAGGGGAGGGAGAATTTGAGGGGCAACCTGAGAAAATTCAACCGAGCCTACACTGTCAAGAAAAGCCTCGTTGCTAAAAAGCTGAGCGTCTGTACCGCAAACCGCCACTGGTAGGTGGGGATAAATGTCCCAAGGTGTTCGAGAGAACCCTCGTTAAGGAACTCGGCAATCTAACCCCGTAACTTCGGGAGAAGGGGGCCCATCTGGATAAGGTGGGGACACAAAATTGGCCCAGGCGACTGTTTAACAAAAACACAGGTCTCTGCTAAAGCGAAAAAGCTGAAATATAGAGGCTGATACCTGCCCAGCGCCAGAAGGTTAAGGAGAGAGGTTAGGATGGTAACATTCAAAGCCTTGAACCGAAGCCCTGGTAAGCGGCGGCCGTAACTATAACGGTCCTAAGGTAGCGAAGTCCCTTGTCGGGTAAGTTCCGACCTGCACGAAAGGTCTAACGATCTGGGCGCTGTCTCAACGAGGGACTCGGTGAAATTGAAATGGGGGTGAAGATGCCCTCTACCCGCGACAGGACAAAAAGACCCTAGCAGCTTTACTATAGCTTGGCACTGGGCTTAGGCTGAGCATGTGTAGGATAGGTGGGAGGCTTGGAAGCTGGGGCGTCAGCCTCAGTGGAGCCAACGGTGAAATACCACTCTTGCTTGGTTTTGGTTCTAACCCGCCTTAGGGCGGGGACACTGTCTGGTGGGTAGTTTAACTGGGGCGGTTGCCTCCTAAAAGGTAACGGAGGCGTCCAAAGGTTCCCTCAGCACGAATGGAAACCGTGTGTAGAGTGCATTGGCATAAGGGAGCTCGACTGCGAGACCTACAAGTCGAGCAGGGACGAAAGTCGGGCAAAGTGATCCTACGGTTCCGAGTGGAAGGGCCGTGGCTTAACGGATAAAAGCTACCCCGGGGATAACAGGCTTATCTTGCCCAAGAGTTCACATCGACGGCAAGGTTTGGCACCTCGATGTCGGCTCGTCGCATCCTGGGGCTGGAGCAGGTCCCAAGGGTCCGGCTGTTCGCCGGTTAAAGCGGCACGCGAGCTGGGTTCAGACCGTCGTGAGACAGGTCGGTCTCTATCCGTCGTGGGCGCCGGAGATTTGAGGGGAGCTCTCCTTAGTACGAGAGGATTAGGAGGGACAGACCTCTGGTGTGCCAGTTGTTCTGCCAGGGGCAGTGCTGGGTAGCTATGTCTGGTTGGGATAAGCGCTGAAAGCATCTAAGCGCGAAGCCCACCCCAAGATGAGATCTCCCACCGGGTTAACCGGGTAAAGCCGCAAGTAGACTACTTGCTTGATAGGCGGCGTGTGTAAGCGGAGTAATCCGTTGAGCTAAGCCGTACTAATGGCTGAGGCCTTGACTTATGCCAGGCAGAGCACAAAACCTTTTAAGATAGGTGTTCGACGCGGGGTAGAGCAGTGGTAGCTCGTCGGGCTCATAACCCGGAGGTCGTTGGTTCAAATCCAACCCCCGCCACCAAGATTTGAAGTCGCCGCCCCTTCCCGGGGGCGGTTTTTTGTTCCTGAAAATACCTGGAGGGATAAAGGAATAAAAGAGATGCGTACACGTGAATATCAGAACCAATTGGTAACAAATCTTCGTAGTATATTTGGAGATAAATTAGTGGAGCCAGAGTGGGATTCAGTCAAATATGACCTGCATTCTGGTAATCACAAGATAGTTTATGCTCCACGCCATGATATTGCCGTGGGGCCATTTAATTCGGGTCTGGATCTTGATATTGGAACTGATAAAACAAAACCAATGCAATCTCATGCTTTCACAAAGAGATTGTACAAGGATTATTTAAAGAATAGAGACACACTAAAAAAATGCTGGAACTCCCTTTCTCGATGCTATCTGGCTATCGAAATTGAGTTTAGCGGTTCCTCTAAACAACTGCTTGGAGGCATAATAAACGCTGCCATATCCGGATCTATAGGAATAGTCATAGTAAAGAAGACCAATATCGAAAAAGCTGAACGATTAACCAAGTATTTGTTTAGGTTAGAAGAATTCGAGAAGGTGACACTAAACGTGCTTAGAAACTTGATCATATTTGAAGATGATGATTTCTTAAAATTATTGTTAGATTTTCAGGGGTCAAATTAGGCTCAATTCCCAGAGAAGCAAGGCTTGCCTAGATAGGAGATCCTTACGTATCGTCCCGTCAAATCCAACCCCCGCCATCAAGAAACCAAGTAGGCAGGATGACTTTCAGAGTCGTTCTGCCTTTTTTATTTTTGCCGCCTAGCTTATATATGCCACTATCAAAATAATTTGTGTTATGTTATTATCATTCAAATTGGGTTTTAAAAAGAGTACAAAAAGGAGCGTAAGTTGAAAATATTATTAGTTTATCCCCAGTATCCGGATACCTTCTGGAGTTTTAAGCATGCTTTGAAATTTATCTTTAAAAAGGCAACTTTCCCCCCTTTAGGTTTGTTAACTGTGGCCGCCATGCTTCCCCAGGAGTGGGAGAAAAAGCTTGTGGACATGAATATCACAACGCTAACAGATAAAGACCTTAAGTGGGCCGATTATGTGTTTATCAGCGCTATGGTGGCGCAGCAGAATTCGGCGAGGGAGGTCATCGAGAGGTGCAAGAAGTTAGGGACCAAGATTGTTGCCGGTGGTCCCTTTTTTAGCCGTGGGTACGAAGATTTTGGGTTCGATGATATAGACCATCTTATATTTAACGAGGCTGAAAATATAATGCCACTCTTCTTACAGGATTTGGAGAAAGGCTGTGCCAAACACATCTACACGTCTGAAGAACGGCCGGATATAAAGGAAACTCCTGTGCCTTTGTGGTCACTCATTAACAAGAGAAAATATCAATCAATGACTATCCAGTATTCCCGAGGCTGCCCTTTCAATTGTGAA
The DNA here is from genome assembly GCA_964586515.1 of uncultured Dehalococcoidales bacterium. Taxonomy (GTDB): domain Bacteria; phylum Chloroflexota; class Dehalococcoidia; order GIF9; family AB-539-J10; genus RBG-13-51-36. The sequence goes on along the minus strand of CAZPGJ010000001.1, from coordinate 280,764 downwards.
TTCTGCGATATCATTATACTGAACGGGCATATACCACGCACCAAGGACAAAAGTCAGATAATAGCCGAACTGGACGCATTATACGATATGGGGTGGCGAGCCAGCGTATTCTTTGTTGATGACAATTTCATCGGCAACAAACGGAAACTAAAGTCGGAAATTCTGCCGGCAATAATTGAATGGATGGAAGAAAAGAAACGCCCCTTTTCATTTTTTACGGAGGCGTCTATGAATCTTGCCGATGATGAAGAGCTAATGAATCTGATGACTAAGGCAGGATTTGATATGGTATTTGTGGGCATTGAAAGCCCCAATGAAGAGAGCTTGCTCGAATGTAATAAGTTGCCGAATAAAAACCGCGATTTGTTGGCTTCGGTCAAGAAGATACAGCACTACGGTTTGCAGGTGCAGGGAGGATTCATTGTGGGATTTGATAGTGACCCAGTTTCCATCTTCAAAAGCCAAATCGATTTCATTCAAAAGAGTGGGATCGTTACTGCTATGGTTGGTGTACTGATGGCTCCTCCAGAGACAAGATTATACAAACGTCTAAAAAAGGAGAACCGTCTATTAGTAGGTGGTACCGGGGACAATACAGATGGTTCAACCAACTTCATCCCTAAAATGGGTTACGAAGCGCTTGCCAGGGGCTATAAGCATGTTATAGATACAATTTATGCCCCCAAGCAATACTATGATCGCATCAAGACCTTTCTAAGGGAATATAAACCTATCAATAGGGGAAAGACTAAGATTTCCCTTCGTAACCTCATAGGACTGATGAGGTCCACATGGGTCTTGGGGATCAAGGAGAAAGGGAGGACGCATTATTGGAAGCTGGTTGTCTGGATCTTGCTGAAAAAGCCAAAAACTTTCCCTTTATCCATTACGCTTGCTGTCCAGGGATTCCATTTCCGCGAGGTCGCCAAGAAACTGCGTGTATCCCTGACCAGTGATATTCGCAGGTTGGAGCAGGCAAGAGAGCCCGTAGCCAAACAGAGTTAGCCCGGCTGAAAATCATCATCAAATGTTCTCGCCCTGGAACATACCATGATAGCCCTGGGCTACCTCGCTGCTCAAAAAAAAGAAGACCATCTGAACAATTCGAGCGTTTTTGTATAGCCGAAATCCCTGTGGATTGTAGACCACCATGAGGGACTGCGACCGGCCCGAATAGCCGGCATCCCAGACCGCATTATGAATGCTGACCCCGCAGCGCAGAAGACTTGACCGGGGCATTGCCAGGGCCATTATGTTCCTGGGAAGATTGACCACCTCGTTATATGTAACCAGGTAACAACCGGGCATCAGGTCTACACGGCCCAGACCGTCGAAAACGAGCGGGGAAGTACTGGAGAGGACTCTGTCCTCATTGCCGGGGCCCAGGCTGCCCGGCGAAGAGAGCAAGGCTATTTCTTTGAGGGTCAAGTCTATGCCATTGGGCTGGACCTGCTGCTGGGCATCACATAAGTTCTCCACCAGGGGAGGACTTGCCCCCAGCATGTTCAGGATATCTTCTCTGGAAAGGATGCCAAACACTTATTCACCAACAGACTAGGCCGATGTAATCCAGGTTATTGAGGTTTAGTATAATCCGTGCCGAACTGCCAGACAAGGCACCACGATATTTCCCATTATTAGTGACAAGGTTTTCTTGTTATGGCAAGCCAAATTTATTCTCCCTTGATGGGAGGGGGTTAAGGGGAGGGTGGTCAACTTTTTGCTAAGGGTTGAGATTTTCTCTATGATAGTTGCGTAAATCCTGTTAATATAAGTGGTACTGCAATCCATTTATTAAATATATAAGCCGTGAAAGTGGTAGCAATTGTGGGCATGGCCGGTGCGGGCAAGTCAGAAGTAGCCAGGGTATTTGAAGGCCATGGCTTTAAGAAAGTACGGTTTGGAGATATTACGGACGAGGAACTCAAGAACAGAGGGCTGGAGTCGAATGAGAAAAATGAGCGTTATATCAGGCAGCAACTGAGGGAAAAGCATGGGATGGCTGCTTACGCCAAATTGAACTTGCCCAGGATTGATAGCTCGTTGAAATCAGCGAATGTCGTAGTAGACGGGCTTTACTCCTGGGAAGAATATACTTTATTGAAGGAACGCTATGGAGAAAAACTCAGTGTACTTGCGGTCTGGGCCTCGCCTGCTACCAGACATGCTAGGCTTGCTCATAGAGCCAAGCGGCCCTTAACGCTTGGGGAAGCAGCCAGTCGAGATAAATCCGAGATAGAGAATAGTAACAAGGGTGGGCCAATTGCTATGGCCGACTTTATTATAGTAAATGAAGCTTCTCTGGAGGAGCTGAAAAGGGAGACAGAGCGAGTTCTATCCACTTTGAAATGAAAAGGAGAACCAGGCCGGATACCGATGAATATTTCCTCAAGATAGCTTCCGTAGTGGCGGAACGCTCCACTTGCCGGCGCCACCAAGTAGGCGCTGTGGCGGTGAAGGACAAGCATATATTAGCTACCGGATACAATGGGGCTCCTGCCGGACTTAAAGATTGTCTTGAACTGGGCTGCCTCAGGGAGGAGCTGGGCATAGAATCTGGAACCAGGCAGGAAATATGTCGGGGTATTCATGCCGAACAGAATGTAATCATACAGGCCTCACTCCATGGAGTGAGCCTCGAGGGCGCCACGATCTATGTTACTCATTCACCATGCGTACTCTGCGCCAAGATGCTGGTCAATGCCAAAATAAAGCGCTTCGTAACCTTTGGCAGCTATGCCGATGACTCCTTCATAGACCTGTTCCGAGAAGCCGGAATAGAGTTTGAGCTACACAAAAAACCGCCCACCGAGATAACTCACCTGCCCTAAATGGGAGAGGAGCCCAGGAATTCAAAAGTCAAAAGGCAAAAATCAAAATGCAAAAGTTTTAAAAGGAGGCAGGCGTACTGTTTATCAGTTCAATCGTGACGGAATCTTTTCCTTCAGGCCTCGAACTACCTAACTATCTTTTCGTATTCCAACCGCTAATTGGGTAACGGTTGTGACAAAAAGGACATTTGTTGCTGCTTCCCCTTGATTTCATCCCAGCCGCTTTTGCAGGATTAGCTTATCATCTCCGGGCGCATAGAAGTTGGGGACGCGGCAGATTACTTCATAGCCTTGACCGAGATAAAAATTCCTCGTTTTCTCGTATATTGGCGTGGAGGATGTCTCAACGATGGCTAGCCTGCCTTTAGCTCTCACGATTTCCTTTTCCGCGGACTTCATGAGGGCGCTGCCTATTCCCAGGCCTTGCTTTTCTGGGGCGACAGCCTCCCAGTAGATATCCCACGTCCCTTCAGTCATCGGCGTAGGCCCGTAGCAGATATAACCTGTTACAGTTGAGTCAACTTCAGCAACGAGGATATGATAGCCTGAGCCAATTGGGTCTTGAAGGTAGCTGTCAATTACTTCCTCAGCTACCTCCACTTCAAAGGGTTTGAATTCACGTGTACTGCGCAGTATTTTTGTTATGTGGGGTTTGTCTTCGTGAGACATAGGGCGAATATCGGTTTTCATTGTCTTTCCCGTCAAGGGCCAGTTGCACAATTCTTTCAATGAATTGCGTATATGTCATCCCGGCGGCTTCCGCCTGGCGTGCCGCGCCGGTTCCGGGAGAAATGTCAGGGTTGGGGTTCACCTCGATGATATTTAGCTGTCCCTCATGGTCCAGCCGCATATCCGCTCTGGCATAGCCCTGGCAGCCAAGCAGTCTGTAAACCGTTGTTATTGTTTTAGCAATGCGTTGTTGCTCTTCAGCCTCGATCTCAGCCGGGCAAACTGGCTTTGTGCCTTCAAAGTAAGGGCTATCATCCTCCCATTTGGCCTCAAAGGTAAGAATTTCCGGCATTCTGGGAGGTAGAGAATAGACGATTTCTGATACAGGCAAGACAGTGAATTCAGAGTTACCCAGAACAGTAGCGTTAAACTCACGACCAGCGATGAACTTTTCAACGATGGCATTGCCGCCATAAGAGTCGCTTACCATGCTAACCTGTCTTTTCAGAGCTGAAAAGTCATGAACCACACTCTTCGGCGACAGACCGTTACTGGCATCCTCACAGCAAGGCTTGACAATACAAGGATAGCCTAGCTGGAAAGTGTTCAGGGTCTCAGGATTCAGTAGTTGAAAGTCCGGCGTCTTGATTCCGGCATCTTTCAGAATTAGCTTTGTCTTAGCCTTATCGAGAGCCAGCCTTAGCACCGGTCCGGGACAACCAGTAAAGGGAATACCCATTTCCGACAGGATTTCTGGTACTATAGCTTCAGTCTCGGGGTAACCACAGAAGCCCTCGAAGAGGTTGAAAACCAAGTCCGTATTGAGGTTTCTCAGCTCCTTCTCAGCTTGCTCAAGTGGTGGTACCAGAGGGACTAAGGTGGCGCCAAATTTAAGCTTAAGCAAAGCCTGGTGCACCGCCTCCACTGCCTCAAGCACACCGAGCACCGCCTGTTCTTCGCCGACCGCGTCATAGCGTGACGGCTGTGGTTCGTTGTAGACAATAGCTACACACATACGCATTGCGGATATCTCTCGATCGCAGCATTAAGCACGGCGCTTATCAGCTGTCTATGACTCCATCCCATCTTTTTTGCTATAATGACCAGGTCGCTGTGGTTACCCAGTCCGGGCAGAGGGTTTATTTCCAGGAAGTAGGGCACCCCCGCCGTGCTGATTCTAAAGTCCAGCCGGGCAAAGTCACGGCATCCCAAAGCCCTAAATGCCCGCAGGCTGGAACTCTGTATACGTTGCAGTACCTTCTCCTCAAGACCAGCAGGACACTCATAATCAACCAACTCCAGGTAATTGCGTTTCACCTCAAGGGTATAGAGGAAATAACCGTTCTTCTGTTTGTGAAGTATGCGCATCATACCCAGGACCTTGGGCGGTGAGTTGCCTATGATTCCCACGGTGACCTCATCACCCGGGATAACCTCTTCCACCATTGCCGGTTGGTGGTATTTCTCCAGTAAGTTCTCTGTTACCTCAATGGCCTGTTTCGCATCTTCCACTACTGAAGTGAGATGAATCCCCTTGCTTGAGCCTTCGTACGCTGGCTTGACAATAGCCGGGAAAGCAAAATCATAGCTATATATCTGATAAAGCTCTTGTCTATTAGAGATTACACGCCAGTTCGGAGTGTTCACTACTGCTGATGCAACCAGCTTTTTGGTCAGAGGTTTGTCCAGGCATATGGCAAGACATTGTGGGTCTGAACCGGAATAGGGTATATCGAGCATCTCGAGGATTGAAGGCACCTGGGCTTCCCGGCTGCGGTAGGTACCTCGCCCTTCGGAGATGTTAAAGACGAAGTCTACTTTATCGTGAAGAATCTTGCCCAAAAACTCCCGGCCACCGCCAAGCATGGTTATTGTGTGCCCCTCAGCCTCGAGAGCCGCGGCTATCAGCTCCACGGTTTCCGAAGAGTCATATTCCTCAAAAGCGTCATCGCAGCTAGCTTGCGGTGGTGCTATTGTTTCCTTAAGGTCGTATGACAAGCCTATCCGCATTTGGAATTCCTTCTAACTCAAATGGGCGCCGCTCCTTGAGGCCGGCTTGCAGCCGCACTACCGGCTGGACACAGCACCTCAGCAGGTGATTCGGGGCGTGCTAGTTTTGTGGGGTTTCGGTAGTGGAAAATGCGTCCCTCGTAATTTCGCAGCACCAACTCACCTTCAGTCTGTGCCAGAATGTAGTCTGGTTGGAGAGGCACCTTGCCACCGCTCTGGGGCAGGTCTATCACAAAGGTGGGAATAGCCAGTCCTGAGGTATGCCCACGCATTCCCTCAATTATCTTTACGCCAGTCTCTACAGGTGTGCGCAGGTGCTCGGTGCCCTGTACCTCGTCGCACTGGAAGAGATAGTAGGGGCGTACCCTTATTTTGAGAAGCCCGTGGCACAGTTTGGTCTGGGCCTCGACGCTGTCATTAATGCCACGCAGCAGGACAGACTGATTGTTTACCGGAACACCACTCCTCAGCAGACGGTCACATGCCTGAGCAGCTTCTGGAGTTATCTCCCGAACATGGTTGAAATGTGTATTAAGCCATATGGGCTCGTACTTAGCCAGCATACTACACAGCTCATTGTCTATACGCTGGGGCAGCACGACCGGGAATCTGGTGCCGATACGGATAATTTCGACGTGCTTTATCTCTCTTATCCGGCTAATGATGTCCTCTAGGCGGCGAGTAGAAAGTGTCAGGGGGTCGCCACCGGAGATAATGATATCCCGGACAGCCTTGTGCTGGCTTATATAGTCTAGCATGGCTTTGACTTCAGCAGGGGACCGCACCCAACCGCCATTTCGCCATTCTCTCTTACGGGTGCAGTGTCGGCAAAGCATGGGGCAAATGTCCGTAAGCACCAGAAGTACCCGGTCGGGGTAGCGGTGGACCAGCCCAGGTACCACTGTGTTTTTTTTCTCATCTAGTGGGTCTTCTAAACCCATCGACCCCATAGTCATTTCCAAAGTGGAAGGTATCGCCTGCTTTCTTATCGGGTCATCGGAATCATCGGGGTTGATCAGGGATAGGTAATAGGGGGTCACTGCTAGAGGGTAGCGCATGGTTACTAACCTTAGCTGCGCCTGTTCTTCAGCGGATAGTGGAATGAATTGGGCCAGTTGCTCGACGCGGGTAATTCTGTTTCGGAACTGCCACTTCCAGTCATTCCAGACGCTGTCTGGTATATCTCCAAAGGACCTGTATCTGGTCGTGGCTATTTTACCGGGAGGTTCCTCCTCTAGGTCATCAGAGATGCTGCATTTACCGGGAGGTTGCTCTTCAGGGTCGCTGTCGCCACAGTCTTCTAGGCAACATTTCTCTGATTCAGGCACGGGTTGATTTTTAAGTTTTACCGGTGATGTTTTCACTTTAGTTTTTCCCTCCGTCACAAATAGCTGATACTTGATTCAACTGATTCTTGCTCAGCGCTTTGCTTTACATTATTCGTTTTGTCCCCCTTCTTCGGTCGGTTCTTGCCATATATATGAACTACTTGACCTGAATTCTTTTCCATGTTATAATCTACCTGTTTTCATCTATATGAAATACATTTCTTGACTTAATTGTACATCCCTTGTTGAGGTTGTCAAGAGTTTTTGGCCTTTACCGGGGAAAATTTTTTGAAAATATTTTTCTCGGGTAACATGAGGCTGGTTTTGAGAAGGAGGTGTAGCTATGCCGGGATGGAAGTTTGTTACAAATCATGCTCTGGTGCTTTGCCAGATCGCTCAGGAACCACGAATTACCATCAGGGAGCTATCTCTGACGATAGGCATTACCGAGAAGGCGATACACAGAATAATCACTGACCTTGAAGCTGACGGTTACGTTACCAAGATAAGAGAAGGCAGACGTCTGAGGTATCGAATCAATCCTGATTTGAGCCTCCGTGATGAGATGCTGCAGGACAAAGCCGTGGGTGACCTTCTGGAAGTACTTGGCTGGAGAAGACGGCGCAGGCCAATACAGAGGAGAGAACTGGTTATTTTGGGCGGGAGAGCATAAACCTAGTCAATAAGTCTCTATATCAATCAGGATATTAGAAACACCCCGGTTTCCTTCTCTTGGCTCGCAATGACATTAGAGACTACCGCACCTTCCCTCTGGCGAGAGAGGCAAATATGCCGCCGAAGCAGAGAATGGCGAAAATTATGAACGCTGTGTGCACGCTTTGCTGGAAGAGCGGATAGTATTCGGGCGTAATTTGAACGTTCCCAATGTACAGGGAAAACATCAACATGGCAACTGCCATGCTTAAGACCATGCCAACCTGCCGCATCGTTGCCAGTGTTGCCGAGGCTACCCCGTAAGCCATCTTTGGCGCAGAACTCATAACCGCGTTGGTATTAGGAGACACGAAGAGAGCAAAGCCAAAACCAATCAGGACTAAATTGCCTATAATGAGCTCCAACGGTGTTTCTTTATTTAGAAAAATAAAGATGACAAGTCCTACAGTGGTCAACGCCATTCCTGCTGAGGCAATTAGCCTTGGTTCAATTCTATCTGAAAGTCTGCCGGCAAGCGGTGAAAAAATAGCCTGCATGGCAGGCATGGCGACCAGAATTAAGCCGGCGCTTTCAGGGCTGAATCCCTTCAGATACTGCAAATAAAGACTTATGAGGAAAGATACAGCGTATGTGGCACTGTAGTTAATCAACGCTGCCAGGTTGGAAAAGGTAAAGGCCTTGCTGTTTCTAAACAGGCTTATATCCAGGACTGGGCTTCTTGTTCTCATCTCCCACCTGATGAATGCTGAAAGCCCTATGATGCCTCCCACAATCAACCACACTCCTGACATCGCCGGCAGGATAGTAAAACCGTATACCAGCGCTACAAGCCCAAGGATATAGATTACGGAGCCGGCAAAATCAAATCTCTCTCCCTTTGCCCCGGTCCACTCACCTTTTAGCTTCCATAAAACGACGCTGATAACTACCAATCCCAGGAGCGCACTCAGGAAAAAGATGCTCCTCCAGCCAAGATGTTGCGTGAGAACCCCACCCAAAACCGGCCCTAGGGAAAGGCCAATATATACTGCTGCGGCATTTATCCCCAGGACTTTTCCCCTCTCGTCGGCGGGAAATACCGTAGTAAGCAGTGCTACTGCGGTTCCGGCAAGCATGGCCCCGCCGATTCCCTGTAAAACACGAAAGGAAATGAGCATGGTGGCGGAGCTTGCTATCCCGGAAAGAAAAGACGAGAGTGTGAAGATGGCTATGCCCCAGTTGAAAATCTTCTTCCGGCCATATATGTCGGCTATTCTGCCGAAGGGAACAAGAAAGGTTGCCGAGGACAGGAGGTAGGAGGTGGCAATCCAGCCTAACATGACTGCATCCAGTGATAGCTCTTCCTGGAGTGAAGGCAGGGCAATAACGACAGCGGAGCCCATGAAGGGGAAGAGAAAGGACGCCATCGTGGCGACCAGAAGTACCACTCCTTTACTGGTACCATTGCCCACATGGTCACCCATAATCAGCCAGTTTAACTTATTTACTGAGAATTCTTCTAGGCCTGGTCGGCATTCTTTAAGCAATCGTTTTTTACTTCACAGCCCTGTTGCATTACATGGTGACGAAATCGGAAATTGCTGAATAGTTCACCGTGAAAACTTGTTCCGCTCCTTTTTCACAATGGCCGATTTAATCTAGAAATAAACTTGGGGTCCCCTGAAAAACGAAGTTTTTCAGGGGCAATTAACAGTTGCTTTAGCTGAAATATGGCTGTAAACTTCTGTTTCTCTGTAATTTTATATCAGGGGAAGCAGGAGACCGCAAAAATGTTTTCAACAAAGGCCGGGGCGACCAAGCTACTGATTGGTGTAGTCGTCGGTTTAATAATACTTAAGGTGGTTGTTGGCTGGCTGACCGGCAGTATCAGCATAGTGGCCCAGGCAGCCGACAGTTTATTAGATTTGTTTGCCGGAATAATTACCTTCTCTGCTGTTCGCATTGCGGCTAAGCCAGCTGACGCTGAACATCCGTATGGTCATGGTAAGGCAGAGGACATCGCTGGCGTTGGACAGGGGATTCTCATCTTTATCGCTGGCGGACTGATAATCTATTCGGCAATAGGACGGATAATAAAGGGCTCCAGCATTGAACTGGTCGGAGCTGGAGCCGAAGCTGGGATAGCTGTGATGGCGGTTTCCATAGTGGTCAGCATCTTCCTATCTCGCCATCTATTAAGAGTTGCCCGGCGCACTGGCTCGGTAGCCCTGGAGGCTAATGCCCGCAATATTGCCACTGATGTCTACTCCGCCTCAGCCGTGTTGGTAGGGCTGGCGATAGTGCAATTCACTGGGCTCAATATTATTGACTCTGCGATTGCTATTGGGGTTGCGATTTACATCCTGAAAGTAGCTATTGGTACTATCCGTAAGCCGATATCCGGACTGCTTGATGAAAAGCTACCTCCTTCACAACAGGCAATTATCGAAGATTGTTTGGGGAAACACAGTCGCGAGGTATCCGGCTTCCATGCACTACGGACACGTCGAGCTGGAAGCCAGAGCTATATAGACCTTCATTTGGTAATGACCAGGGACATTAGTTTGGAGCAGGCTCATCAAATATGCGACCAGATTGAGGGCGAAATACGAAGCGTGCTCCACGAGGCCAGTATAATCATTCATGCTGAGCCGTGCGACAATGAATGTGAACAGTGCTCTGCAATCTGCTCAAAACGCCGTACCGGCTGAACAGAATGGCATTCTGGCTATCTCAAACTCAGGCAGAACGAGAAAGTCAGGGCCATGAGCAGCCAAATAGGTGAAGCAGCCACCCGCCGCCGTAAACTATGGCGAAGCCAATTGCCAGACAAATCAAGACTATGATTGGACCTCTGAGAAGGAATTTCTTTATCATAACAACCATTAGGTTTTAGCTTGACTACTTGCAGGCTTTCGCAGTCTTGGCTCTCCTGGATACAGCGTCCTTATATACTCTGGTCAGGCTCTTGCCATGCTGGGGCATCTTGGCCTTTTCCTTTGCTCGCCGTCTTTCTCTTCGTTCTTGTTTGGTTTCCCTGGCGAGCTGGTTCTGGTCTGAAAGCTGCTCGTTTACCATTTAACTTCGTATGAGCCGAGGATAAAATCGAGGTCATTTTGAAAAGCGGAGAGTTTTTCGTGAGGGAAAAGGGCTTCATCTATGTCAAGGAGCATTTTTGTTTCGTCCCGTGGTGAGCCTAGAATACGTACGCTGCCGCATTCCTTTTGGTCTTTCTCTTGCTCGGCTGGCAATTTTAATGTCAACGTGGTACGCGATTGAGTGTCGCCGCTGGGAAGACCATATGTTTGCGACTCTGTCTCAACAACTATAATCTCTTGCTTCTGCAACAAGCCTTGCACCTCATCGCAGAGCATCCCAGGACTTAAGCCTCTATAAGTCTTTTTAATCTGGATTGTCATTTTATTCTCTTGCCGAGTATTATAACACTTTCTTATCTTGATTTTCCTGCTCATATGATATAATTGGAATCTGAAATGAAAAAAGAACTGATGCAAATCTTAGCCTGTCCCGTGTGTAAAGGGGATTTGGAGCTTAAGGTGGATGAAGAAGAAGGGGAGGAAATAGTCACGGGTTCCCTTTATTGCTCTGAGTGCAACTATTCCTATCCAATTGTAGATACGATTCCCAATTTGCTGCCGCCGGAACAAAAAACTTAACTCACGGGCTATACGCCACGCCTGTTGTGGGCGATTCCCAGACTTCTACATCCACCAACTTTACTGGAGACCCGGAAAAACGGGCCTGGAGCGCATCATATATAGTGGCAGCAATGTTCTCGCTGGAAGGTCCAATCTTATCAAGAGGGGACACATCATTCAGGCAGGTATGGTCGAATCGAGCCAGGACTTCCTTCAGGTGCTGCTTCAGCTGGGCGAAATCGTAAGCCAGGCCAGTCTCATCGAGCCCGGCTGCTTCTAAACGAGCTACTACCTTGAAGCGGTGACCGTGTAGCTTTTCACACTTACCGTGGTAATTCGGGAGGTAGTGGGCGGCATCAAAGTGCTCTTCTACAAATAGTTGGTACATCAATGCCTCTCGTGAATATAACGCCCTAAACAATATCTAAAATTCAAGTTCTAAACGGTTCAGTTCCTTTGGATTTTTGGGCGTTTGATATTGTTTAGAGCTTAGAAATTAGTATTTAATATTTGCCCTATCCCTTTACTATTTCTTCTTTGCTTTGTTCTGCTTGGGTTTTCTGACATTCTTTCTGCCCTTGGTTCCCATTGCTAGCCTCCTGTTTTTAATATTTTTTGCCATCGGCAGGTATTTATGTCATTTCATATGATACCATTTTCGCACCCCTTTTTGTCCTTTAACATCGTTAGCTAATTGGGCAATATTCTTGCCCAGCTTGGGATGAACTAAGTCCGGGGCGATTTCATTTAGTGGTATCAGAACGAAAGCCCGGTCATGCAAGCGGGGGTGCGGGATAGTTAAGTTTGGAGTTTCCATGACCTTGTTGTCGTAGAAAAGGATATCTATATCTATAGGGCGAGGTGAATTTATTTGCCCGCCGGGAACTCTGCCCATTCTGGTTTCAATGTCTTTAGCAAGATGGAGAAGCTCCTCAGGAGGCAAATTGGTGGTAATTCGGCAGACCAGGTTGAGGAACAATGGCTGCTCTTTGTAGCCTACTGGCTCAGTTTCGTAAATGGATGAGACCTCATCAAGAGTTACTTTTAGAGAGAGCAGTGTTAAAGCCTGGCGGAGGTTTGCTTCCCGTTCTCCCAGGTTTGAGCCCAGACAAAGATAGGCAATGGCCAATTCGCTTACACGCCTTTCACAATAGCATCGCTCATCTTGCACACGCGTGCCATTTCCCTAACGTCGTGTACCCGAACAATATCAGCGCCCTTGGCGATGCCGATGGCTATGGTGGCCGCCGTTCCTTCTAGCCGCTGGTCGCCGGGTGGAACGAATGCCACTTCACTCGACCTTTGTTCAGGAGTTAAATCAAGCACCCAGCCTATAAAGGACTTGCGTGAGCTACCCAGAAGGATGGGCCTGCCCAGCACCTGAAGTTCTTCCAGGCGTTGCAAAACCTCCAGATTTTGCTCCTGTGTCTTGCCGAAACCTATGCCTGGGTCGACGATGATATTCTCCCAGGGCATTCCTGCGCTTAACGCTTGCTTGATGGCTCTTTTCAAATCGGAAATAACCGCAGACATAATATCGTGGCAGGGAGAGTCACGCTGATTGCTCATCAAAGCAATCGGCGCACCTTTTTGAGCTGCTAACTCAGCCAGCCTGGGCTCCTTCTGCAGTCCCCAGATGTCGTTTATCATGTTAGCTCCAGCATCCAAAGTCTGACGGGCTACCTCCAGCTTGTAGGTATCTACACTTAGCGGCACCGATAATTCCTGAGCTAGCTTTTCCACAACAGGAATTACCCGTCGTAATTCTTCGTCGGTTGAAATCGGAGTCGAGCCAGGACGAGTGGATTCCCCGCCGATGTCAATTATGTCTGCTCCTTCAGAGGCTAATCGCTTTGCCCTGGCTACAGCCCCCTCAACATCTGCCAGTCCATCGCCAGAGAAGGAATCCGGGGAAACATTTATCACTCCCATGACATAGGTGCGCTTGCCCCAGTAAAGGATGGTGCCCCCACATCGGGTGGAACCTAGATTGCTTGGTTTGTAATCAGACATGTTATTGATTATAGCAGAAGGGGTGATTAAAATAGTGAAACAAAGTGGGACAACAGGGTTTTGGTATTTGAACTTGGGGCTTTGGATTTGTTTAGAACTTAGAAATTAGGATTTGGTGCTATATATGGGCAAGACATTAGCCGAGAAGATTCTAAGCCTTAAATCGCATGGCGAGGCTAAAGCTGGGGATGTTATGATTGCGGATGTGGACTTGGCTTTTGTCCAGGATACTACTGGCCCCCTCACCATAAGGCAGTTCAGGGAAAGCGGTTTTGAAGCTCTGGCTAAGCCGCAACAAACAATAATATTCCTGGACCATGCTGCTCCCAGTCCCGCTCAGCAGCTTTCTAATGACCATATTCTGCTGCGCCGCTTCGCTGAGGAAACGGGCTGTCGCATCTATGAGGTCGGTGAAGGTATATGTCATCAATTGGTCGCGGAAAAATTCGCCAATCCAAGGGATATCATTGTGGGTGCGGACTCTCACACTGTTACTGCTGGCGCTTTAGGAGCTTTTGCCAGCGGCATGGGTTCCAGCGATGTTGCCGTAGTCTTAGCTCTGGGTAAAACCTGGTTTCGCGTGCCGGAAAGTTTTCTCATTGAGCTCAATGGCGTCTTTTCTCCGGGAGTTTATGCCAAGGACCTGGTTCTGTATCTCATTGGTCAGATTGGCGCGGATGGAGCCAATTACAAGGCTCTGGAATTTGGCGGCAAGGCCTTGGCTCGGATGACTATGTCGCAGCGTCTCACTATCGCCAATATGGCTGTGGAAGCTGGGGCCAAGGTTGGGCTGTTCCCCGGCGATAAAGTCACCAGGGACTTCCTTGTAGAGCATGGCCGGGGCGACGATTACAAACCGCTATATCCCGATGCTGAGGCAAATTATGAGCGAGTCATATCCGTGAATCTTGACCAGCTTGAGCCAATGCTCTCACTTCCCCACGCTGTGGATAACGTCCGTCCAGTGACCGGGGTAAAGGGAATCAAAATCCAGCAGGCATTCATTGGCACTTGTACTAACGGACGTCTGGAAGATTTGGCCGTGGCCGCTGGGATTCTCAAGGGCAAAAAAAAGCATCCCGGCACTCGATTGCTTATAGCGCCAGCTTCGAGGCAGGTGCTCATTCGAGCTGTAGAGAAAGGCTATATCCAGAGCTTACTTGAGGCTGGAGCAGCTATTCTACCGCCTGGCTGTGCCGCCTGCCTCGGTCTGCACCTGGGGGTGTTAGGAGATGGCGAGGTTTGCCTTTCCACCGCCAATCGTAATTTTAAGGGCAGGATGGGCAACCCTCAGGCTATGATATATCTGGCTAGCCCGGCCACTGCCGCCGCCTCAGCCATAAGGGGCGAGATTACTGACCCCAGGGAGTGTCTGTGATGCCTGATTGGGTGCTCAAGGGTAAAGCCATTAAACTGGGAGATAATATCTCCACTGATGATATTATTCCCGGCAGGTTTGCCCATCTAAGGAGCAACTTACCTGAACTCGCCAAGCATGTCCTGGAGGATGCTGTGCCTGGATTTGCCTCGGGAGTAAAGCCAGGTGATTTTCTCGTGGCGGGCAAAAACATTGGTCTGGGTTCCAGTCGGGAACATGCCCCGGTAGTAATCAAAATGTCGGGGGTCGGCGCTATTTTAGCCAAATCGGCAGCACGCATCTTTTTCCGGAACGCCATAAACCAGGGTTTGCCTGTCCTGCTTTGCGACACCGATAAGATTGGCGATGGCAATGAACTGGAGATAAATTTGACAGGTGGTATGATTGCTAATTTGACTTCTGGTATTACATTAAGCTGTAGCAAGATGCCGCCGATAATGTCCGCCATCCTTGAGGAAGGCGGGCTTATCCCGTACATACAGAAGCATAGGGACTTTGTTATTGCGCGATCCTCTTAATCGTTTCTTGACAATTGATACTATATGTGGTATCATAACCGCGGAATGAATGAATCAACTCGATAAACTGGTAGAGAAATTCCTAAGAAAACCACCGGAGGTCTTATTTGAGGATGTGGCTAAGGTCTTGGAAGCATTTGGTTATGAAGAGCGCCCCTCTAGAGGAGGGAGTCATCGATTCTTTGCGAAGCCGGGTCATCGAGGCAAAACTATTCCGACAGTAAAAGGGCGGTATGTGAAAAGACGCTATGTGAGCATGATTATTGATAATTTAGAATTGGAGGAATGGCATGAGAAACGACACAGAGCGTAAAGATTTAAAATTCTACTTAAACCTGCGTTACCCCATCACTATACATCCTGACCCTGATGGCGGTTATGTAGCTGAGATTGAGGAATTACCCGGATGCATGACTCAAGCCGAGACCCTTGACGAGGCTTTTAAAGCTATCGAGGATGCCCGGCAGGTATGGATTCAGGGAACTTACGAAATGGGTCAGGATATTCCCCTGCCTAGAGATATGGAAGAGTATAGCGGGAAGTTCATGGTGCGCATTCCACGAAGTCTTCATCGCAGTTTAATTCGTGCTGCTAAACGTGAGGGGGTAAGCCTGAATCAATATGTTACTACTTTGCTGGCAGCCGGGGTTCAGAGGGATGCCATTCTTTTTCAGCTCCACCCTGCTTCCCAACCTCAGATAGGGGTGCGATAATTGATGGCATAGTTATGAAAAGTTGCTCATCAGCTGATTACTTATTGAGCTTCTGAGGAGACATCGAGTATGGAAAACAGTGGAACGTTCCCCGAGCTTATAGAGATAAGTATGACAAAATCGGGATGGAAGGAGACACACTTTTAAAAAGCTCAAAATGCACAAGGTAACTTTTATCCCTGGCGATGGCATAGGGCCTGAAGTAGCCGAGGCGACACGGCGAGTGCTGGAAGCTACGGGGGTCAAGTTCCAGTGGGATACAGTTATCATAGGTAGTCAGGCTCAAGATAAGTTTGGCACGCCTCTTCCTGAAAGTGCTCTCCAGTCCCTAAGGAAAAACAAGGTCGCCCTCAAGGGACCTGTGACCACACCCATAGCCACTGGTTTTAGGAGCGTCAATGTCGCTTTGAGGCAGACGTTGGACCTTTATGCCTGTCTTCGCCCCTACAAGGTTTACCCCGGTATAAAAACGCCGTTCAAAGGCGTGGATATAGTGGTGGTCAGGGAGAATACTGAAGACCTCTACGCTGGCATCGAATTTGCCAGGGATGATTCAGGGACCAGGCAATTGCTGGATTTGGTCTTTAATGCTACGGGAAAGGAGATAAGAAAAGATTCCGCCGTGAGCCTGAAGGTTATATCTCAAACAGCTAGCCGGCGAATTGTCAAATTTGCTTTTGAATATGCCCGGCAGAACGGCAGAAAAAAGGTGACCGCGGTCCACAAGGCTAATATACTCAAGTTCTCCGATGGACTGTTCCTGGACACCGCCCGTGAAGTAGCCAAAGAGTATAGTGACATAGAATTTAGAGATATGCTTGTGGACGCAATCTGCATGGAACTGGTCAGGAAGCCCCAGATGTTTGATGTCCTCGTGCTGCCCAATTTGTACGGCGACATAATTTCCGACCTCTGCGCCGGGCTGTGTGGTGGCATGGGTATAGCGCCAGGAGCCAACATCGGGGATGAGGTGGCTATCTTTGAACCCACCCACGGAAGTGCCCCTAAGTACGCCGGGAAAAATAAGGTCAATCCCATGGCCATGATGCTGTCCGGGGTGATGATGTTGCGTTATCTCGGAGAAAAGGATAGCGCCGATAAATTGGAAAACGCTATAGCTGAGGTCATAGCTGAAGGCAAAGACGTTACTTATGATTTGAAGCTCGACCCCGCCATGGCGGTAGGCACCAGCCAAGTGGCCGACGCTGTAATAGCGAAGCTAAAGCGTTAATCTTGGCCAGGCGATTATGGTGAAATTTCGTTTGGCAAGGACATGATGGGAAGCACCATCATAGCAGTGAATAAATCGGATTAGGGAAATTCTCCAGTTCGCATATCCGTTGTTAGGCGAAATTCATAAGAATTTAATTTGTGGAGAGACTAAATCATGGTAAATGAAGGAGAACACAAATCCAAACTAAGGGAAGCAGACAGACTATTAGAAAAGCTTCAAATACGGAAAGAATTGAAAGGCAAATTTTATTACATTTACCCTAAAATATTCGAAGGGCTTTTTGACCTTTTTACCTTATTTGAAACAGACGATTTGTTTTTCTCTTTACAAATGCACTTTGCTCAAATGACACTCCAGGACTATCCTCGAGATAAAGAGGAAATAAAGATAAACTGGTGGTTAGAACCAAATATAAACTACCATCTGTTAGTTCAAGAGATTTTTGATGATTATTGGGCATCTTTTTTATGTTTTCAACACGGTTTTACCAAACAGGCAATGGAGATTTTACGAAATACTTTGGAGGTGATTATAAATCTATATTTTATGAAATTCTGTAAAAAGGAGGGTGAGGCTGAAGCCATCATTAAATGGTTAAATGGCGAAAAAAGGATCACGAGTAAGGAGTTGATAATAGATACAGTAAAGAAAATTGAATTTCTGAAGTCGGAAAACATTTCGCCTTATTTAAACCAATTGTATAGTATTCTGTGCATGGCAACACATTCTCACAAAAAGATGATGACTTCTTTGACGGTACCTGGTGGAATATGGGTTAAAGAAAAAAGAATGTTTGAGCCTTTTATTGTTTTAGAAACGCGAAGTATATTTCTTTTTGTAGTTGAAACCGAGCTAAAAATGGTGAAGCATTTTATCGAACAAGACAAAAAAACGTATTTTACACAGAAGGTATTAGAAACCTTGAGTAAAGTGGAAGAACATTTGAAAAAGTACTCTACGATTATTGAAAACATTAAAAAGGGATATGTTCTTCATAGAAAACAGGTCAGATTAGATTCTGGGAAAAGCATCTTATTCTCTTTAAAGATAAATAACGAATGGGAATTTAGGGATAGGCAAATTAAATCGTTAAGTCAAGGAGAAAGAAAAGACTTGAAGAATAAAATAGAAAAACTTTTACTATGCGATACTATATAATTTACAAACTTAGTCTAATACAGCATAAAAGGTTTGCCCTATGGGTTCGCCCAAATTTTTGCTTTGCAAAAACCTCTTTTATGCTGGGAACGTTATATGCCATTGGTTTTTAAGGGGCACTAATGATGCTCGACTATGATGAACTGAAACAACTCGCTCAAGAAGGGGATGTTGAGCCAATAGAAACAAGCCTCGATGATTTGCATGGTAGTGATTTGTCAATGCTACCAGAAGGAATTACACTCACAATCTTTGAGTCTGATTTTCCCGAAACGCTAATTTGGCGTGATGGTGATGCAATAATTGCTGATATAACTGAACACATTTACACAAAATATTGGTGGCACAAATATCACGCTAGTGTTTTTGCGGAAGCGATGGAAAGAGCTGTTAGACGTTTGCAATACGAAGGACATCCACTCTCTGATGCGAGCATAGAGTCCGATGATGACGTTCACATTTTCATCCGGTGGAAGCTCACACTTCCAAAGACGACATTCGCCCAAGACATGATTGAATCAATCAAAGCTGCTTTTGATTTAGTCTGGGAGCGCGCCAATTCAATTCTTGAAAATTCTGATTCTGTTCTCATCCTTGGCAAGGATACTGGTGATGGTCTAGAGAAGCTAAAGAGTATCGCCGGAGAGCTAGAAAAATTGGGCTACTATACTTATATCATCAAAGAACAACCCGATAAAATCGGCGAGAGTATTATTCAAAAAGTACTGAGATTCGCTTTGTCATCTAAGTTCATTATAGTCGAAAACTCCGAACCCTCTGGCCACCTCTATGAAATACCACATGTTACGAAAATGGCCGAATCTGTCACGATCGTTCTTCAAGAAGAGGGAAAAGGTGCCACCTGGATGTTCGAGGACGCCTACGCCAAACATGAACATTGGAGGAAATTTCTTTACACCTCCGACACGCTGGAAAATGAAGTTAAGAAAGCCGTGACGTGGGCTGAGGAATTCATTCTAGAATTTGGGCAGTTCCAAAAAGCTACACTTCCGTGGTTCAGAAAAGGAAAAAACAACGGCATATAACACACGGTGTAAAAGACAGCGTTTCACTTCATTCAAATTCGGCTTTGCCGGACTTCTTTTATGCTGGAAACGTTATATGAAATGCCGTCTAATGCTAAGTTATCTCATTTATTATTAAGTCCTTAACCATAAAGTAGGTAATACGATGTCAAAGTGGACTACCATATCGTGTGAAGACTGTGGATGTGATATCCATGTACACGAAGACTGGGATAATCCGCCAACAATATGTAAATCTTGTAAAGAGCGTCGAGCTAACCAATGGTATGAACGTTCTTGCGCTGATTGCGGTACCACTATGCGGATACATCGTGACTGGGATAATCCGCCGACAATATGTAAGTCTTGTAAAGAGCGTCGAGCTAACCAATGGTATGAACGTTCTTGCGCTGATTGCGGTACCACTATGCGGATACATCGTGACTGGGATAATCCGCCGACAATATGTAAGTCTTGTAAAGAAAAGCGTGCGTCCAAATGGTATGAAACAACGTGTAAGGGTTGCGGCGGAGCAATAAGGGCCAATCGGGATTGGGACTCACCTCCCAAGTTCTGTAAAAACTGTAAGAGTTCAAATGCTCCAAAGGATGTCACCTGCGACTATTGTGGAAAGGGCTTTACTATTTCAGTCGGCACGCAAATTAAATGCAAACAGAATGGTTGGGAGTTACCAAGAAAATGTCCTGACTGTCGCGAGTTATTTAGGCACAAGCCATTCAAAACAGTACAAGAAAAGACTTTTTTTGGCAACATTGTCTATCGTACATATAACAGCCTTGGCCAACTGCTCTCAGAATCTCGTGACGAAAAAACATTTTTTGGTAATGAACGACGGCGTCATACAAGCAAGACAGGAAAGACCGTTGGCGTTACCCAGGAGAAGAAAACCTTCTTTGGTAGTCCTTATCGGGAAACCACACGCGCAGATGGTTCAGTAAAGTCTCAATCGAGAAAGAAAACATCTTTTTTCGGGAAAAAATATACTGAGAGCGAAGGAGGGTCTTCGCATACCACTCACAAGACGA
The DNA here is from genome assembly GCA_964586515.1 of uncultured Dehalococcoidales bacterium. Classification (GTDB taxonomy): domain Bacteria; phylum Chloroflexota; class Dehalococcoidia; order GIF9; family AB-539-J10; genus RBG-13-51-36. The sequence goes on along the minus strand of CAZPGJ010000001.1, from coordinate 260,528 downwards.
CTACCGAGACAACATGGACTGGGGAAAAATATAGGAAAACTGAATAGGCTGTAGACCATGATGATGTCTAACCATGCACTCCGGCGGAAGACGTAGAACGCCGCCACTGAGTTTTATCGCTAGTGGTTATATTTGATATGGGCAAGGGAAAAAACAGGAGACGGCACTTCATATAACATGGTGTAAAAGACTATGCTTCGCTCCACCCAAATTTGGCTTCGCGGAACCTCTTTTATACTGAGAACGTTATCAGAAATTTTGGGGATAGATTTATTGGGAAATTCATTGTAACCTTTGAATTAAACGAAGGCAGAATCCCAGGAGAGCATTGGGCTTTCTAACCAGCCGTCGAAAATTCATTCAAGACTTTTGACTTCACTGGGCGTTACAAGCTACCATATCAGCATGAACACAAAGGCTGTGCCTAAGCTAACTCTTTTTCCTCTCACTGCTGAGGTAAATAAGCAAGGTCACCTCCTTATCGGCGGCTGCGATGTTGTTGACCTGGCTGAGGAATTCGGCACGCCACTCTATCTTTTTGATGAATTCACCCTCCGCCATAGGTGCCGTGAATTCAAAGAAGAGTTCTGCAAATATTATCCTGATACCCTGGTCATTTATGCCTCTAAAGCTTTCCTGAACCGAGCCTTGGCTCTTATATTTAAGGAAGAAGGCCTGGGACTTGACGTCGTCTCCGGAGGAGAACTTAGCATCGCCCATTCCGTAGATTTTCCTCTGGACAAGGTTTATTTCCACGGCAACAACAAGACGCCGGAAGAATTAAATCTGGCCCTGGATTTGGGAGTTGGCAGAATTGTGGTGGACAACTTCTACGAGCTTGAGCTGCTTAATAAGCTGGCTGAGGAGAGGGGGATTAGACAGTATATCTTGCTCCGCCTGACTCCGGGAGTCGACCCACACACTCACCAATATACTACTACCGGGACGATAGAGAGCAAATTTGGCTTTCCCCTGGCTACCGGGCAGGCCGAGGAGGCGGTAAATCAGGCTTTGTCAGCCTCCAACCTCAACCTACTGGGCTTCCATTTCCATCTCGGCTCCCCGGTACCCGAGGTTCAGCCCTATGAGCTGGCTATAGAGCTTGTGCTTGGCTTTGCCCAGGGAGTGAGCCGAAAGTTTGGCTTCGACCTTGGCGAATTCAATATCGGTGGCGGGTTTGCCGTTCCATACACCCTGGACTTCAGAGTACCCGCAATAGCTGACTATGCCAAGGCTTTGGCTGGCAAGCTGGATAGTCTTATTTCGGAACTGGGATTGAGTCGTCCGCAGCTCATTATCGAGCCAGGAAGGGCAATTATCGGCCAGGCCGGAGTGGCAGTATATAAGGTCGGGGCGATAAAGGAGATACCGGGCATAAGGAAATATGTCTGTGTTGATGGTGGCATGAGCGACAATATCCGCCCGGCTCTGTATGGAGCTAAATATGAGGCTTTGGTGGCTAACAAAGCTCTGGAGACAGAAAAAGACATGGTTACTATTGCTGGCAAGCTCTGCGAGTCAGGTGATATTTTAGTGAAGGATATCAATTTGGCTCCCGCGCATTCCGGTGACATCATAGCCATTCCAGTTTGTGGTGCTTATTCCATCCCCATGGCGAGCAATTATAATGCCATGCTCAGGCCGGCTATAGTCATGGTGAAGGAAGGTCGAGCGCGTCTTATTCGCCGCCGGGAAACTTATCAGGATATGATGGGTCTGGACCTGATTTAATATGTGGCAGGTTATAGGACAGGATAAAATTTTATCTTTGCTGGATTACAGCCTTAAAACCAATGCTATAGCCCATGCCTATCTTCTAGCAGGGCCGCGGCATGTGGGCAAAGGGACTTTAGCCATCAATTTGGCTCAAGCTCTAAATTGCGATGGACCCGAACTGCCTTGCGGGCAATGCCATTCCTGCCAGCGAATCCTGGAGGGTAAGCACGCCGATGTCACCCCTATTGGCTTGGATTCTAAAACAGAGATTGGCATTGATGATATTCGAGGGCTGCAACGCTTAGCTAACCTGCCACCGTATGAAGGTAAGTGCAAAGTGTTTATCATTGATGACGCTGAATATCTATCTACGGAGGCGGCTAATTCCTTGCTCAAGATATTAGAAGAGCCACCGCCAAAGGTAGTTTGGCTGTTATTGGCTGCTGAGGAGGAACACCTCTTGCCGACAATTATTTCACGTTGTCAGCGGCTGGAATTGAAGCCTGTGCCATCAGAGCGAATACAAGAGGTCCTTGTTAACTCCTATAACGTTGATGCTAATAAAGCGAAGCTTTTGACTCAATTGTGCCATGGTCGCCTGGGCTGGGCGGTGTCCGCTTTGGCCAATGACGATATATTAGAACAGCGCTCCCAAAGGATAGCCAAGCTGGTCTCCTTATCGACTGCTGGCTTGGAGCAGAGGTTTGCCTATGCCCAAGAGCTAGCCAGCCAATTTGGCCAGAATCGGAGAGCCGGGGCAGAAATAATAGAGATTTGGCTTGACTGGTGGCGTGATTTGATGCTCATTAAAGGTGGGTGCCAGGAGGCCATCATCAATGTAGATTATGAGATAGCACTGGTAGAACAAGCCGGGGGATTAAGTCTGGGGGAGATTAAAGGGTTTCTGGCTAATCTTTGCTTACTGCAGGAGGAAATTTCTAAGAATGTTAATCCCCGTTTAGCATGGGAATGGCTGATGCTCAATTTACCCAGGAAGAAGCCGGGTGTAAAATCCGGAAGGCCCCGATGAAATCGGGACGATTGCCGAGTTTGGGCTATAATATACCTCTATGGCTAATATAATTGGAGTTAAATTCCGCTCTAGAGGAAAATTAGTCCACTGTGATGCTGGTGAGATATCCCTGCAAGTAAACGACTATGTAGTGGTAGATACCGGTCGTGGCTTAGATGTGGCTAAAGTCGTTACTCTGGAAGCCCAGTCTCAACCAAGCGAGCAATTAATGATGGTAGTGCGCCAGGCGGAGGCGGGGGATTTAGAGGAAGCTCGGCGGAACCTGGAAAAAGAAGCCTTAAGCAAGTGCCATGAAATGGCAGCCCAACTTGGGTTAAAGATGAAGCCGCTGGCGGCCCGCTATGATTACCAGAGTGAGCAGCTGACCGTATTCTTTAGTGCTGAGGAGAGGGTAGATTTCCGAGACTTGGTTCGAAAATTGAGCCATGCTCTGGAAACACGGGTGCAGTTAAGGCAGGTGGGAGCAAGGGATGAGGCTAAGCTGTTGGGTAGCATGGGCAAGTGCGGCTATCCTTTATGTTGCCAGAATTTCCTCACCAGTTTTGCCTCAGTATCTATTAAGATGGCTAAGGAACAGAGCTTGGCCTTGAATCCTATGAAGATATCGGGCATCTGTGGAAGGCTCCTTTGCTGCCTGGCATATGAAAACAAGGAATATGCAGCTGTGAGAAAGCAGATGCCTCAGCTGAAACAGGAGATATTAACACGCTGGGGTAAAGCCACGGTAATCAGTACTAATGTCCTGAAGGAAACGGTAACAGTGCAATTGGATGATGGGGTGACGAAAGAGATAGCTCTGGATGAATTAATTCATCCGGAAGAAAAGCCGTAGTTTTCTTGGGGCTCCGATTAGCCTTAGAGCAAATTAGAGTTAAGTTAATTCAAAGAGGGTAGATATTTTTGCCATTCACCATGATTATTGAGAAGGTGATAGGGAATATAGAAGCCATCATTGCGAGGAGGACGCGGCTGGTGCAGCAATCTCATCCTTGCTTCAGCCGGCGTATGTCCGCCTTTGTGCCTGTTGCAAGGAATACAGGCGCTGACCACATTGTCCCAGGCGTGCTTCCCGCCCCGCCGCCGTGGGATAACGTGGTCTAGGGTAAGCTCCTTAGTTTGACGGCCACAATACTGGCAGGTGTAGCGGTCACGGTTAAATACCTCGGACCTGCTCAATTTCTTTTGATGGCGCGGACGACTAACCATATAGACGAGTCGGATTACTGAAGGTATCTGAAATACGCGGTTAGCAGAGTGAAGCTCGCCTCTGTTATTTTCCAGCACTTCGGCTTTGCCCCGAAACACTAGCACTATGGCCCGACGCGTGCGACATAAGTTAAGAGGTTCATAACTCTGATTAAGCACTAAAACAGGAGAATCTATCATAACTACAACCTGGTTATTAAGTTCGCCCTGAAAATTTGGTTCGCTCCTTTTAATTATTGGGCTATTTTAGCAAGCCTTTCTGACCAATGCAATAATTTACGGCGTCGGCACTTTCTAGCGTGAAGGATTTGGAATTCGAGGTGTAATCAATTCAGGGGACAGCGCACGAGAATGCAGATTCGAAGGCGAAAAAGCATATGAGACAGGGACGCTGAGTTTTCTGTTGTAATGAATAAGGGAGGAGGGCTAAGAAACCCTGTACTATGCTAAAATTTCAATTGATGGCAGGCAGATATTATGTCATTCGCCCTATGGAGTATGGGGATATCCCTCAGGTAGCTCATATTGATAGAGAGGCTTTCCCTGGTGAGTGGGTGTTTCGCTCTCAATCAGCATATAAGCAGGATCTTGGCAATCCATCCATTCGCTATGTGGTGGCTTGTGAGAAGAGGGATGTGCCAGAATCCGAGGGACAAACGATGCAGAAACTGCCTTGGTTCAAACAACTCTTCAGTTATGGGCGTCATCTTAATACATCGGAGGACATAATTGGTTTTTCGGGCTTCTGGATGATGCTGCGGGAGGCACATATCATCGCCATTGGTGTCAGAAACGGTTATCGGCGACTTGGCATAGGTGAAGCTTTGCTCATCGCAACCATTGAGTTAGCCCAGATAGTGAATGCTCATGTAGTCACTTTGGAAGTGCGTGCTTCTAACATGATAGCCCAGGAACTTTATAAAAAGTATGGCTTTCGAGTGACGGGGAGGCGCCTGAAGTATTACTCAAGCGACGGAGAGGACGCAATAATTATGAGCACGGATAATATTACCTCTATGCCATTTCAGGCATCTTTTCAACAGTTGAAAAAAGACCATGCCCAAAAACATCGCGAGATTTTTGCTCAGGTTCGCTAACTATATTTATCTAGGATGGCCTTAAAGGAATCTATAACAAATCCTAGCTGCTGCCTATCAGCAGCAAAGGTGGAGAGTTTGAAAGACCTGGCTAAGCCTGGCTGTGGTCCCCAAATGCCTCTTTCCTTTAATTCTTTATGGAGGAAATATCCCCTCTCTCGAACTCGCTTAGAGATTTCGTAGAGCGCAGGGGCATCAAAGTGCAACAAGTCATGCCTATGTGGTTTTTCCCCTAGCTGCTTAAAACCCAATTTCTCAAGCTGAGCGGAAAACCATTGCGCTTTAGATACCTGTTCATCCCAATGCTGAACTCTCTCTTTCACATAGGGAAAGGAAGCCATGAGTGTTATCAGAGGAACCCCCCTTATAGTACAGCCAAGGAGCTCAATCTCTTTCTTGCTATATTTGCCGGATTTTCTCAACACTATCTCTTCCCATTTCTTCTTCATTCCCAGCACTCCGGAAGGTCCGGCCGAGGCCATGCTTTTGTGCCCACTACCAATAATGAAATCAGCCCCAATCTCGTCCATGCTTATAGGCATTCTGCCCACAGCATATGCCGCATTGAGGATGTAAGGAATGTTGTATTCTTGAGCGATTTCTCCTAACCTTCTGGCATCAGGAAGATTTCCATAATTACCATCTGGATAAGTCAATAGGATTAACTTAGGGCCATGTTTTTTTATGAGTGGTGTGTATTCGTTGACATTGACCCTAAATTCCGGATGCCCGGAGTTAGGCACCTCGATTATGTGTAGCCCCGTCCTTTCAGCAGCAACGACCGTTGTATAATGCTTGTTAGCATCAATAAGGATTGAGTCCCCGGGCTTGGCCAGGGAATGCATGACTATGAATTTAGCCTCTCGGGCTCCGTGGGTTATGGTGGCAACTTCACAACCTAGGAATTGAGGTAGAAGTTCGTGGACAAAGTCTCGGATGGGGGGATTGGTTACATTACATAAGCTGCCCTCGCAAAAGTCACACACAGAATATCCATCCCCAAATTCCGTTAAAGCCTCCTTGGCGGCATCGGTAAGCATGCCACCTGTCTGTAGAGGCATAAGGTTAATAAGTCCCTTATGTTCCCTTCGCAACCCGCTGAGCTTCTGGAGTGACTTACTACTTTTCTGTTCCATCTTCCCCCCTGGCGATGGCAACTACACGTTCTCTCATAGTTTCTTGACTTCTATGGTCACAAATACAGCGCCAGCGACTCCTATCTTCTTCTGCTGTCCTTCAATATGTTCTCGAACAGCTTCGGGAATCTGTAGATTAAGGTCAGAAAGATGCCTTATGCCTTTCACCTGATAAGTTAAGCTATCGTTGCTACTTTCTATTGCTGCTGCGGCACCCATGGCTATAGCGTGCATATAGTTTATGCCGGTGTGTATGCCCGAAGGCACAACATCACTATAAATATTACCATTGGCAACGCAGATTTCGTTGAAACCAGCGGGACCGATTAATCTCTTGCCGGCCTCTGTTTCGATAACTTTCACCTCAATAGACTTGTCTTTCCAGGCCAAAAATTCACATGGGGCAATCTCGTCTTTGTGTCTTCGGGCGGTTTCCTCAATTGACTTGGCTATTTTCTGCCCCCGGATTGTCTGAGGGCTGGCTATATAGGTAAGAGATTTAGCTATCTCCTCGTTAGAAAACTCCGTTACAGAAAATTGGGGATATGCTAGCTTCCTGACATCGTCTATTTCATAAATAAGCATCCCCAGCCGCTCAATGCCGAATCCTGCGTTGAATACGGGGTATTTAATATCGAAATTGGCCACTGCCACTGGCGAATACATTCCAATGTCCGCTATCTCGAGCCAGCTCCCTTTATGTTTGACGAAGACCTCTTGCTCCTGCCCGGGGGCATAGTACTTGGATGTTGCTATCTTGGTCTCAAATTTGATGTCGGAGAAGCCATATTGCTGCATGATATCCCCGGTAATCGCTCTTCCCGCGTCTAAAGACATTTCGGGGTCCATAACCACGATGGATGCTGAGTGGTGGACTCGCAAATGCCGGGCATCTTCTCTCTGTTCATTGCGATATCTGGGCCCCACGGAGAATAAAGCGACTGGAAAGCTGGCTTTGTCCTGTAATGCTACTAAGGTATGGAACCAGGTAGCCGTCATGTGACTTCTCAGAGTCTTGTTGGAGGGCACTGGCAGTAAGTTTCTCATCTCGGGGAAAACCTTATCCAGGAGCTCCGTGGCCTGGTAATCGGTGATGCCCAGTCCAGCAATGAGCTCTTCGATGAGATTGTCGGACTCGATTTCCCCCTTTTTATAATTTCTCAAAATGGTCTGCAATTTTTCAATATCAATTGCTTCTGCTATCTTCTTTAGTTGAGCTATTCTTCTCGCGCTCAGCCCTATATCGGGGCGGGGCAATTCCGCTAAATAAAAAGCCCTGTCGAGAATAACTCGAGCTTCCGGCCCATACTGCTTGATCACATCGCTGTCGGGCAGCAGTGTGAGATTTTCGACCTCATCAAAACCCAAGTTTAGTAGAATCTGGCGAGACTTTTGAATTAATTCCCGTACAAGATGAGGTCTCCCTTGCTTCGGCAGAGAGATTTCAGTGCCGGTGGGAATAAGCTTCGCCGTAGCTATCCAGGCATCGGTAAAATTGCTTTTTGCCTTAGACTTTATTTCACCGGTATCGAAGGTTGTCATGGTGTAAAGTATACCTTAAAGAAGTCATTCTATTCTACGCTCAGCCGCTTAAGCTTCCTCCGATGCAAATAGTAACTGACTTTTTTACCATTATAGCCCTGTGTGGAACGCAGTTCATTCGGGTCGGCAACGCTTCCAATACGGGAACCATTACACAGGGAGCAGCTGGCTTTTATCGCTTTTTATTCTTCTCTCGCGGGGTGTCTCCTACCCTCTCCACCTCGATAGTGCATTCTGTGACTAGTGCGGCAATTGCTCCCAGCGCAGCCAGTACCGGAGCTGCCAGGGCTGTTACCGCAGCCACACCAACGCCTACTGTCAGTGGGATGTCTATCAAAGGACGCCCCTTATGTATTAAACGAACTCTTCTGATATTTCCTTGATGTATTAACTCCTTGACCTTCTCAACCACTTGACTTCCCTCTACAGTGAACTTCTCGCTCGTCATTGTCCTTAACCTCCTTTCACTCTTAGTCTTTACACCCTTATCTTCAGCCTCTGGCTTTGAAGTACCGCAGCAAGTATTGCTTCAGCATGTTCAGCGCAGCTTCAGCAGCATCTCGTTTGTTTTCCTCTCGATTTCCCGGGAAAGTATGTTTCTGACTCAAGTTCTCATCTCTGGCTGCCAGGCCCAGGTAAAAAAGCCCCACCAGTTTTTCGGGAGTAGCACCTGCAGGGCCGGCAATCCCGGTATCGGAGACGCATATGTCCACGTTCAGGAGCTTCCTGCCTCCTCGAGCCATTTCCACGGCTGTTTGTTCGCTCACGGCTCCATAATTTTCAAGGGTTGCCTTTTTTACCCCAAGTAAGGCGATTTTTACCTCGTTGCTGTAAGCTACTACCGAGCCCTTGAAGTAATCCGAGCTGCCGGGAACGTTAGTTATCCTGTCAGCTATCCTGCCGCCAGTAGCCGACTCGACAGTGCCGATGGTCAAGGACTTTCCGGTTTTGGCTTGGTATTCCCTTATTAGCCGGGCAATTTCTGCTTCCAGTTCTGCCATTATTCGTTAATTTTAGCAAATTTCCTTGCTATAATTCAGCAGTGGCTGAATTAAGTGACATAATCACCTTTCTGGGTACTGCCGGTGCCAGGTTTGTAGTGATTCGTCAATTTCTCGCTTCAGGGGGCGCCTGGCTTAACCTTGGTAACACTCAAATACTCCTTGACCCCGGTCCCGGCTCCTTGGTTCAGGCTGCCAAAAGAAAACTTGATGCCACGAAACTGGACGCTATTATTCTATCTCACAAGCACTTAGACCACAGCGGGGATATTAACATCATGATTGAAGCTATGACCGATGGAGGTACAAAGAAGCGTGGCACGGTCTTTGCTCCCGCCGATGCCCTGAATCAGGACCCTGTCATCTTGTCTTATTTACGGTCCTATCCCCAGAATATCCAGCTCTTGACTGAAGGCGGGTCTTACACAATAAATGACGTTTCTTTTAAGACTCCCGTCAGGCATAAGCATCCTGTAGAAACATATGGCTTTATCTTTCGAACGCCGCGGCATACTTTCTCTTGGATTATTGATACCAGATATTTTGAAGATTTAGCTGGTCACTATGAAGGTGATTTGCTGGTTATCAATGTGGTTCGATTGAATCCGGGAACTCCCATTGACCATTTATCTCTTCCTGAGGCCAGGAGTATAATCGAGGAACTAAGGCCCAGGATAGCCATACTCACTCATTTTGGCATGACCATGTGGCGGGCTAAACCCTGGGAGTTGGCTAAAAAACTAACCGAGGAGGCTGGAATCTCGGTCATCGCTGCCAGAGATGGTCTGAAATTCGACTTAGCACAATTAGAGAGATGAGAATAGGAGGTGAAGCAGAAATGGAAATTAAATTATTGAAGCGACGCAAGCTAAAGAGGCGATTATTCCTCCCTCCGATAGAATTGCCTGAGGTAGTGACGGAATTACCTGAGAAAGTAGAAGTGGAATTGGAAAGCGTGGAATTTGCCCTTCCGAAAAGCATTACCTTCGTATTCAAGCCTAAGAAAGTGCAAGACTAGTTTCCCCGCCATTTGATTATTTTCCTTAATTCCTTAGCTTGACTTCGGCTGAGGTCTACTTTAATTTACTGAGCTTGCTACGCTTTTACCATAATGTGAGTAATTAAGCTTCACCAGGGTTGAGCGTTATAGCTTGATATGTAATACAGAGGTGGATGATGAAAGAAACCCAGTTTGTCACCGATGACAAAGGCAGAAAGACAGCGGCTTTAATAGACCTTAAAGAGCACGGCAAACTTTGGGAGGATTTTTACGATAGCTTCGGAGCCCATACACGACTGATGAGCGCAGAGTCTCTTGAAACTGTGAAGGAGCATCTCAAGCTTCCCTGCACGAAAGTAAGTTCTAACTCACCATTGTCCTTCTGAATAACATAATGCCGGTGGCAAATAGGACAACTGCCCAGCCAACAAGCCAATAAAGATCGGGCATGATAGCTGAGAGGGAGGAGCCGTTGATAACAGACCGGGAGGCGTCTATGGCATGGATGAAGGGAAGGGCTCCAGCAACGCTTTTCACAGCCGAAGGCATACCCTCCACTGAGAACCAGGCCCCGGAGATCATGGCCATGGGAACGATGAAGATCCAACAAACACCTGCTTGAGACGCGCTTTTGACCAGGCTGCCCACTATCATGCCTATCCCGATAGCGCAAAGCCCGATAAGAAAGAAGATAAGAAAGGCATACCCCAGATTGCCGACAATGGTCAAACCCAGTCCCATCCCCACGCCCAGATAAATCAGCGTAGAGATGATGAGCACCGGGATAAAGGGCAGAGAATAACCCGCTATGAAATCCCAGGGTTTTGCTGGGGTAGTGAACATTCGAGCTAGAAAGCCTTTCTCCCTATCATCGGCAATTATCTCCGCCGCTGTGGAAATTAAAATCATGAGCCCGAAGACAGCTATCCCAGGGGCGAAGAAATTGACCGTCTCGTTCTTTATTTTGCTTTCTGTTCCTTGTAGCTCCACATTTAAAGGGGAAGCTATTCCCAGGAATTCAGAGCCAACAGCCTCTATTATAGGTTTTACCTGTAGACCTATCATCGGGTCTGCTGCCTTGTAGACTAACTCTAAGTTGATAGTTTGATGGGTCTGCTTTGCCGCCTCAAATCCTGAGGGAATTAATAAATAAAATGGTATTCTGTTGTCCTTCAGGTCTTCTTGGGCCTGAGATTTTTCACTGTATATCGGCTCATTCAACTTGATAGCCTCTATGCTTCCCAGATATTGTATAAAGGCAGAGGAGCTTTGGGAATGGTCTTCGTCCACTACACTCATCGCAATAGGGCTGGCCTGCTCGCTGGCGAAGGCAGAGCAAAATACCAGCATAAAGGCCAGGGGCATTCCTAGGAGAAAGCCCAGAAGCACAGGGTTTCTATAAATCTCCTTCAGGTTCCTTTTGCCGATTTCCCAGAACTTCATCTCCCTCTTCGACCTCGTTTAGGGCGCCATTTTAAAATGATCACTGGACCTTTTATTCCTATTTCTATTGCCATCCCCTCTAACTTCATCTTCGGCAAGGTGAATTCCTGTAAGGGTCCTATTGGTGGAAGTTTATATTCTTCTAGAATAATTTCGCCGTCTTCTTCTTTAAGGGGCAGCTTTTTCATTTGCTTTAATAACCCTGCTATCGATTTAACCATTTTTGACCTCCTTTCTAGTCCCTTAGCCTCTTTCCCGTTATCTGGATAAAGACGTCCTCCAGGGTTGGCTGCTCTAGGGCAGCAGAGTAAACGGTAACTCCTCGAGAATGGAGATAGTCCACGATTTCTTTGAAGTCTAACTCCTTGTGGGAAATCTTAAGCTCTCCCTTGGCTATCGCCACCCTGGAGTATTTGCTGTGCAAATCCGCTATGACCTTGGCAGTGAGGTTGTCTGTTGTGACGACCATGCTGCGCATCTCCAGGAGATTTGTCTTTAGCTCTTGGGACGTACCCAGAGCTACAACCCTTCCTTCGTCAATAATCCCTATTCGGTCGGAGAGGGAATCCGCCTCCTCCATATAATGGGTGGTGAGAAGAATGGTCTTCTTTCCCTTGAGCTCAGCTATATATTCCCAGATGGCTCTTCTTGCCTGGGGGTCAAGGCCTAAGGTAGGTTCATCCAAAAATAGCACCTGTGGGTCGGAAACAAGAGCCATAGCGATGCTGAGTCTCCTTTTCATCCCTCCGGAAAACTTCCGCACTTGGTCTTTCGCCCTTTCCATAAGCCCCATCGTCTCCAGTAGTTCCTTCGAACGTTCTTTTACTTGGTTAGAGCTCAGGCCATAGACCTTCCCGATCAGAGCCAGGTTCTCCCAGCAGTTAAGGCGCTCTGAGAGGATAGTCTCTTGTGGCGATACACCGATGAGCTTCTTAACCCCAAATGGTGTTTTGACTATGTCATAGCCTAATATGGAAGCAGTCCCCCCGCTTGGCTTTAGGAGGCAACACAACATCCTGATGGTGGTAGTCTTGCCCGCCCCGTTAGGGCCGAGGAGGGAAAAAAGCTCGCCATTCTGTATCTCCAGATCAACGCTGTTCACCGCTACTAAGCCATCAAACTCCTTGGTGAGCTTAAAGGTTTGTATTGCATTCATTTTTCCACACCCCTCTTTTCACAAATAGTACTACACTTAATATCCTAGAAACAATGATATCTAATGGTAGAAAGGTTGACTTCAGATTTATCCATTAGCATTTCCGGGGTACCTCATTTAGGTCGGAAGGCTTTGAGTAAATTCCATGAAGGCTCTAACCTCATCTCCCAGATGTATGACGTATCAACCACGTCCGGGTTGTTGCATTTCCAGCATCCCTTTGTGGCGTTTGCCGCCTCACGACGGTCCCAGTTTTTCATTATCTCATCGAACGGAGAGGTTCGCACATTTCCATAAGGTCTGTCATAGTTGAAGCAGTTCGTTACGTTGCCCTCCGGAGTCACGGTCACAGAGACAAAAGGGACATGGCAAACATAAGGCTGCATATTGAGCAGGTATCTCTGTAGATAAGTTCGGGAATTATTTATTGGATAGCCTTTCTTTTTCAGGTCAAGCAACTCCCGGGCTGCTTGCTGCTCTGACTCTCGCGATGCCAGAGCCTCTCTGTTTGTCTCCCCGGTTTCTCTGGAAATCCCTTCCTTTGCCGGGCAGACCCAAAGCGATACGCCGAGGGAGCGGGCAAGGTCTGCCATTTGCCCCATCATATTCTCATTTCCTCGGTGGAGGAGACAATTTATTATAATCTTCTTAGGTGAGTTCATCCTCTTTAAGACCTCTATGCCCTCGACAGCTCTGGTGAAAAGACCTGGCATGCCTCTGAATGTATCGTGACCCTTGCTCTCCGGGTAGTCCAGTGAGATTATGACAGAGTGGACTTCTTTGCCGATTTCATGCGCTCTGTCTGGTAGAAGAAATCCATTGGTGATCACGGTCGTCATCATTCCGTTTTCATGGGAAGAACGACAGAGCTGGCCAAGATCTTGGCGCAAGAGAGGCTCTCCACCCCATATCGAATTTGCTACAAATCCCGCATCCTTCGCGCCCCGATAGAGCCGTTCGATTAAGTCCGTTTCGAGCTCGTCCGCTTCATTATCGCGCCAAATGCACGTCGGACACTGGCAATTGCACCGTCCTGTGATCAGGTGTGAGAGAAGAAACGGGCCCCGCCTGCCAAACCGGCTAGCCAGCAGAGTTCTAATAATGCGGGCAATCTCGCTCCAACCCAGTCGTGCTCCCGAATCTCGTTGCTTTTCCGCCATAGCACAGATTACCCCTCTTTTGCACCTTTCGCATTATGCTAAATCAACCCAGAAGTCTTGTGATTTTCATGAGTGATTCTAATTTAGAATAAGAGCTTCCTGGCAACGACATATTTTCCCAGAGGGTTGCCCCTTAAGTATCGTCTGCGCTGGAGCGTTTCACTTCCGTGTTCGGGATGGGAACGGGTGGTTCCACTCCGCTAAAGTCACCAAGAAGCTCTGTGATTAAGTATAACCTATTCCAGAAAGAATATGCAAGTTTGTGGGTTGCTTGGGGAAACGATTTGCTGCGTTCCTGTGGTATAATAGTTCTAAGGTCTCATAGATAGGAGGCTTGGTATCATGGACTGGGGGATGCAAAACCGTTTGGCACAATTAATTCAAGCGGATGGTCGCTGTTTGTTCTTGCCTGTGGACCATGGGTACTTTCAGGGTCCCGTCAAAAAATTGGAGAACCCGCGTAAAACTCTTGAACCTCTTCTCCCTTACACCGATGCGATTTTCATTACCAGGGGAATTTTAAGGTCATCGGTAGAGCCTGACAAGGCGAAACCAATTATCCTTAGAGTATCTGGCGGCACCAGTGTAGAGGGAAAGGACCTGGCTCACGAGGGGATAACCACCTCTATGGAGGAAGCCATCCGACTCAATGCATGTGCCGTCGGCATCTCCATCTTCGTTGGGACCGATTATGAGCATGATTCCTTGCTGAATCTGGCCAGGCTTGTCGATGAGGGGGAAAAGTATGGCATCCCGGTAATGGCGGTTACCGCTGTGGGCAGAGAGCTGGAGAAGCGTGATGAGCGCTATCTTTCTCTGTCATGTCGTATTGCTGCTGAGCTGGGCGCTCGAGTGGTAAAGACCTACTATTGTGAAGGATTCGAGAAGGTTACAAAGGGCTGCCCAGTTCCAATAGTCATTGCTGGTGGGCCCAAAGTACCTACAGGATACGAAGTACTCCAATTTGTTTATGATGGTATCCAGAAAGGCGCCATAGGTGTGAATCTAGGGAGAAACATCTGGCAAAATGAGCACCCTGTGGCCATGATAAAAGCCATCCGCGCCATTATCCATGAGAACGCTACTCCTGAGCAGGCCCAGGAATTATATAATAGCGTAAAGAGCGGAAAGGCATAACATCTGTGTTTATAGCTAAACATGCTCATGAATTGAAAAAATTCCAAATCCTAAGCACTAAATACTAAACAAATTCTAATTCACGAATTTCAAAACGGTATGGTCTGCTGAAGAGGAAACTGCCATGCGCGTAGCCATGTATTACAATAATCAGGACGTGCGGCTGGAGGAGATGCCTGTGCCGCAGATTGGCCCCGGCGAGGTCCTGATGCGGGTGGAGGCCAGCGGCATCTGCGGCACTGATTTGCTGGAATGGTACCGGCGGCACAAAGCGCCTTTAGTGCTGGGGCATGAAGTTGCCGGCGTGATTGTAGCTGTTGGGGAGGGGGTGAAACGTTACAAAGTGGGTGACCGGATTTGTGCCGCCCATCATATGCCCTGCAATACGTGCCATTATTGCCTTAGCGGACACCACACTGTTTGCGATACTCTGCGTCGGACGAACTTCGACCCCGGCGGCTTTGCCGAATATGTGCGGCTGCCGCGCATCAATGTCGACCAGGGCATATTTCCCTTACCTGACGAAGTATCTTTTGAGGAGGCGACGTTTGTTGAGCCGCTGGCTTGTGTCCTGCGCGGGCAAAGATTAGCCAATCTCCAGCCAGGGCAAAGTGTGCTTGTTATTGGCAGCGGCGTTGCCGGGCTGCTCCATATACAACTGGCCCGGACTTCAGGCGCCGGTTACGTTGTAGCGACGGATATCGTTAATTACCGCCTGGAGGCAGCGCGGAGGCTTGCGGCTGATGCTGCAATTCATGCCAAAGACTACACGCCGGCATCTCTGAGGCAGGCAGCCGATGGTCGTCTGGCTGACCTTGTGGTGATATGCAGCGGGGCGACGTCAGCGATAACTCAGGCACTGGAGTCGGTGGAGCGGGGGGGCACCGTTCTCTTCTTTGCAGCCACCGAGCCCGGTGTTAGCATTCCGATATCGGTGAACGACCTCTTTTGGCGTAATGAGATAACGCTCACCAGCTCCTATGGTGGCAGTCCTGCCGATTATGCCGCAGCACTGGAACTGATACGGGCTGGCAAAATACGCGTGAAAGAGATGATTACCCATCGGCTGGGGCTGGCGGAAACAGGCCGAGGATTCCAGCTTGTCGCCCGGGCTCAAGACTCTCTAAAAGTGATTATTGAGCCGCAGAGGTAGATGGCGCCTGTTTTCCAAACAGCACGTTGTGGTTTCGAGTCTCTTCAGGGGCGCCGCAAAGCCTGCGCAACTGCTCCTCCGGGCAGGCGACAACATCGGGTAACAATGCGACAGGTTGTGTGGTGTGTGAGGGACTCTAGTCATATTTGGGAACCGTGCCAGATTTTCCCAACCTGAGTGGCCGGTTTTACACGCCTACCAGCAGTATTGGCGGCAAAAACCTGAATTGACGATTAATATATCGGCAATTATAATTAATGAAATAAGAAAAATGGGCCTTGCGCAAACGGAAGTAAATGCCTCCGGAGGCATGATCGGATGTTTGAGAGGATATTGGTTCCGCTTGATGGCTCGGAAAATGCCGAGATAGTATTTCCCTACTGCGCGGACCTGGCCGCTAAGTTTGCCTCCACAGTCACCCTGGTTACCGTATCCGAGTCTGCCACCGTGGATATCGATCACCTTTATCGTACCTACCTGAAGCACGCCAGAAAGAAGATGCGTCAACATCTTAAAGCGTTCATGGCCCATGAGACGGTCACACTGGAGTCGGAAGTGTTCTTTGGCGACCCTGCCCGTGGGATACTACGAATCGCTGAAGGTAAAGACGCCAGACTGATACTCCTCGCCAGCCATGGCTCATCCGCTGAGGGCCCCTGGTTTTTGGGCCATATTGCCGATAAGGTACTGAGGGCAACGAAGAGGCCGGTGATGCTGATAAGAGAGCGGCCTGGCAGGGCGGCGCTGGAGCAGGGAAAACTGCTGCGCAGGATTCTGGTGCCTCTGGATGGTTCTGAGATAGGGGAGGCGGCTCTCTGTTACGCCGTGGCGCTGGCCAAGAAGACGGCTGCCGAGATAGACCTGCTGGAAGTTTTTGAACCGGTAAGAGCGGTTGGCGCCAGTGGGGTATCTTACAACATACGGGAGGACGAATCCGTGAGGAAGTCGCTGCTGAGCTACCTGGACCACGTTGGTGGTCCGATTAAGAACGAGGGTCTGAAAGTCTCGACTACAGTGCTGTTTGGAAAGGCCGCCAACAAGATTATGGAGTATGCTGAGAGCAATGGGATTGATCTTGTTGCCGTATCGACTCACGGTAGGTCGGGCCTCGGGCGCTGGGTATTTGGCAATGTGACCGACAAAATTCTGCATACCGGTAATGTTGCTGTCCTGGTTGCTCATGCCACGATGGAGTGGCCCAGGTGCAAGGCGTGATTGGCCTGTGTGCCTGGTTTCAACCAAAGGGAGGAAAGAAGCCACCTAAATAATGCTTGCCCTGAGCCAGATTGCTGCTCTTGTTATCTTCGCCGGGGTATTTATCTCCCTCATAACTGGCAAGGTGCACCGATTCATCCCGGCGCTCATCGGAGGCGCACTAACCCTGTTAGTCGTTTTCCTTGGCATTGAGAGAAACCCGCAGACGGTTGTCAATGCTCTCAACCTCGCCGAGCTCGGCCGAGCCAACTTCTGGATAGGACGCTACCAACCTGCCATACCCCAGGGTGTCAACTGGCAGACCATTTTGTTTATCGGCGGGATGATGGTTATCGTGCAGGGGCTAAGTGAAGTAGGTTTTTTCCGCTGGGTCTGTCTGAGCACCGCCCGGATGGTCAATTACCGCATTATGCCCATCGCGCTGCTTTTTCTGGCTCTATCCGGCGTATTGTCAATGTTCCTGGACAACGTCACCGTAATCCTATTTATGGGTGCGGTGACCATTGAGCTGGCGCGACTTCTCAAAATTGACGCCATACCGCTCATTATCGCCGAGATTGTCGCTGCCAATGTCGGGGGTACGGCTACAATGATTGGGGACCCACCTAATATCATCATCGGCACCAGCCTGGGTTATACCTTTAATGAATTCCTGGTGAACCTTGGTCCCATTGTCTGGATTGGTATGGCGGCGGCCATAGCTTATTTCTACCTCCGCTTCCGAAAACAAAAACTCGGGGCGGGTAACGAGGCGGACATCTCCACCGAGCGCCACCCCAAGCCGGGGGAAGCTATTACCAACCCGAGGCTATTCTGGATTGAGGCTGCCGTCCTGGTGCTAACCGTGGTCTTGCTTATCATGCACGAGAGAGCCGGGCTCTCCGTAGTCACGGTTAGCTTAATCGGGGCTGCTGCAACGCTGGCCGCCTCATGGAAAGGAGCATCTAAGGTCATTAAGGGCGTAGATTGGAGGGCCCTTCTCTTTTTCTTCGGGCTTTTTATATCGGCGGCCGGACTGGAGGAGACCGGAGTCCTTACGCTGCTCGCCGACTATATCGGAAGAATATCCGGAAGCAGTCTGGTAGCGGCTACGCTACTTATATTCTGGGTCTCGGCTCTTATCTCGGCGATAGTAGATAATATACCGTTTGTTACCATCATGGTGCCGGTGATTGTCCATCTTTCCCAGGCAACCGGCGGAACGCTGTCAACTTTCGCCTGGTCTTTATCGCTGGGTGCCTGCATTGGTGGTAATGCTACACCCATCGGTGCCTCGGCCAATGTTGTTGGTATTGCCGTGGCTGAAAAGACCGGCCACCGGGTTACCTGGAAGAGGTTTCTGAATTACTCCATCCCCCCGACACTGATAGTGCTTGCCATATGCAACGTGATGCTAATGATAAGATACCTGGGGGGCTTCTAGGTCATTACGTTAAAAAGCTCAGTGGCGCCGCTGTGGAGGCCAATCTATAAATAACTTACTTTCTTTTCCGCATGGCTTTTCTATCTATATTTCGGGACACTTCTAGCTATACCACGTTTACCTTGTCTGCAAATATCTTGCACATTTCATCCAACACGTCGTTGACAGATTTGACCAACGCTTCTGCTTCTTCGGTGTCATTCCTTTCTTTGGCGCAGTCACTAAATCGTTTAAATATATTCTCTTCGTATCTGTGCTCGTGCCTGAATAGGCAAGCAGTAGAAATTTCGCTGCTACCTCTCTATGTTGATATCGATTATTTGAGAATGGGACCTTGGTGGCAGTCCTGCCGATTATGCCGCAGCACTGGAACTGATATGGGCTGGCAAAGTGCGTGTGCGGGAGATGATTACTCACCGGCTGGGGCTGGCGGAAACAGGCCACCTCTATTTGTCGTTGCGAGCAACTGTCTTTTAATGACAAGGTCCGATTAGTGTTGGAGCAGCCGCAGGCGACGTGGCAATCTCGCCCGTGCCCAGGACCTCTCTAAAAGTCATTATTGAGCCGCACTGAGCCCTCTCTCCTTTGACATGTAGCGCATCTTATTAGGTTTTATCGATTCATGAAATTTTTCCTGTAAATGATAGGTTTCAGATGGGTTGCGCAGCAAGGTCTGATAAGTTAGAATGGCAGTTCGGTTGACTGTCTTTTGCAGTTCGATGGTATGGTGACAGATTCCAAATAACAAGAAAGAGGTGAGCGAATGGACAAGATTGAAGTACTTAAGAGGTCTGATCTATTTCGTGAACTGGATGATGAGCACCTTGCCCTGGTGGCGGAAATAGGTACTCATCAGGTATTTGATGCGGGGACGATAATCCATAGGCAGGGTGCCGTAGCGGAGTTGATTCATGTGATTGAAGAAGGCTTGGTGGGGATTATTCTGGAGGTAGGGCCACTGGCAGAACGCCAAGTCCAGGCGGCTGCTAACTTCGAGAGCTTCGGCTGGTCAGCCATGATCCCCCCATATACGCGTACAGCTACGGTTAAAGCCTTAGAGCAGACAAAAGTGATCGTCTTTGACGGCCGGAAGTTGACTGCTTTTTGTACTACCCATTCTGAGGTGGGCTTCAAGATTATGCAGGCAGTAGCTCGTGTGATAGCTGAAAGACTACGTCAAGCCTATATTCAGTTACTAGGCGTTACTGACGGACACTGAGCCATCCTTGGTATACAATCGTTACCAAGAATTAATAT
This sequence comes from uncultured Dehalococcoidales bacterium, assembly GCA_964586515.1. GTDB lineage: Bacteria > Chloroflexota > Dehalococcoidia > GIF9 > AB-539-J10 > RBG-13-51-36. Next base: position 240,853 of record CAZPGJ010000001.1, on the reverse strand, counting down.
TCGATATAACAGATTCAAGGAGTAGTACTTTATGGAACAAAAAACACTTAGTTCTATGATGCACGAAAAGAGGGTCTTCTATCCCCCGGAGGAATTGAGTAGAAAGGCGTACATCAAGAGCCTGGAGGAGTATAAAGAAATCTATCAAAGATCCCTTGATGACCCCGATGCTTTCTGGGGAGAGGCTGCCCAGCAGCTGGATTGGTCTAAGAAATGGGACAAGGTGCTGGTTGAAGACTTTGCAGAAGGTAAGCATGAATGGTTTGTCGGCGGTAAACTCAATGTCTCGTATAACTGTCTGGATAGAAACCTTAAGACCTGGCGAAAAAATAAAGCCGCCTTAATGTGGGAGGGAGACACCGGTGACACCAAGACACTTACCTATCAGGAGCTATATTATAACGTGTGCAAGTTTGCCAATGTGCTGAAGAAGCACGGAATTAAGAAGGGGGACCGGGTATCTATTTACCTGCCTATGATTCTGGAACTGCCAATTGCCATGCTTGCCTGTGCCCGCATTGGGGCTATCCACAGCGTTGTTTTCGGTGGTTTCAGTGCTGAGGCATTGAGAAACAGAATATTAGACTGCGATTCGAGAATGCTCATCTGTGTCGATGGCTATTACCGCAGCGGTCGGATTATCCGAAGTAAAGATAATGCCGATGAGGCTCTGGAAAAATGCCCGGCGGTAAAAGACGTGATTGTAGTTCGGCGGGCCAGCATTCAAGTAAATATGGAACAGGGTCGTGACTGGTGGTGGCACGAGGAAATGGAGGCTGGAGATGTAAGTCCGGTCTGTGAGCCTGAGGTGATGGATGCTGAGGACCCGCTGTTCATCCTGTACACTAGTGGCAGCACCGGGAAACCTAAGGGAGTTCTCCACACTCAAGCCGGCTACCTGCTTTACGCCTACCAGACCTTCAAGTGGATATTCGATATTAAGGAAGAGGACACCTTCTGGTGTACCGCTGATATCGGCTGGGTTACAGGCCACACATATATCGTTTATGGCCCATTGGCTGCTGGCGCCACCTGCCTCATGTTTGAGGGTGTGCCCAACTATCCTCACCCTGACCGGTTCTGGCAGATGGTTGAAAAGTACCAGGTCAGTATTTTCTACACCGCCCCCACTGCCCTCCGTGCCGTAATGATGGGAGGGGACGACTGGCCGAACAAACATGACCTGAGCTCGCTGCGTATCCTGGGCACGGTTGGCGAACCGATTAACCCCGAAACATGGATGTGGTATTACAACGTAATCGGCAAAGGCAAACGCCCGATAGTGGACACGTGGTGGCAGACCGAGACCGGTGCCGCACTAATTAGCTCGCTGCCGGGAGCTACTCCCATGAAACCAGGCTCGGCTACGCTGCCGTTCCCCGGGATTGAGTTAGCTGTGCTCAGAGATGACGGCTCACCGGCCGACGTAAATGAAGGTGGTTACCTGGTAATCAAGCGGCCATGGCCTGGCCTGATGCGTCGGGTCTATGGTGACCCGGAAAGGTTCAAGAATACCTATTTCGTCCAGTTCCCCGGTGTTTATACGACGGGAGACGGAGCTAGAGTGGACGAGGATGGCTACTACTGGCTGATGGGTCGAATTGATGATGTTATCAACGTATCAGGACATCGCATAGGCACCGCTGAAGTGGAAAGCGCTCTGGTATCCCACGATAAAGTGGTTGAAGCAGCAGTAGTGGGTATTCCACACGAAATTAAGGGACAGGGCATATATGCCTTTGTTACCCTGATGGCTAATGTGGAAAAATCCGATGAGTTGAAAAAGGAGCTGGTAGCCCATGTCAGAAAAGAAATAGGGCCCATAGCCACTCCCGACAAGATACAGTTTGCTGATGCTCTACCCAAGACAAGAAGCGGTAAGATCATGAGGAGAATTCTGGCCAAGATTGGAGCCGGTGATGTTGATAACCTGGGTGACATAACCACCCTGGCTGACCCATCAGTGGTGTATACATTGGTGAAAGAAAGGCAAGGGGGATAAGGCACCTTATTTGCCTGCATGTTTGGTATAGACCGGATTAGGAACAGGCGGGCTAGCATCTACAGCCGGTGGTCATAACAGCCAAAGTAGCTATTCTGTACTCCAGGTCGGATGGGTAAACAAAATGGGACTGCCTGGGCAGCATTGTAACCATGCCATCCTGCTGCGAAGTGACTGAGACGTCTAATTGCACCTTCTGACGGGATGTGATTAAACATTCCTGATATTTGTGCAATTGAATGGACAGGTTGGATTTAAGCTTCTAGCGTAGTGTTCGGCATCAGAGAGCAGGAGCCTCAGTTCATACTGTTAGCCAGTTTAAGACTTTCTTCATTACCTCAGTGCGGTTATCTCTGGTCACCAAGAGCGTTTCGACTTCAGGATGGCGTTTGATTTCGTCGACAAAAGGATGGGGGTTGAGCATGATAGTGCCCAAGACTTTCTGGCCACTGTTTAAGGCCTGCGTCACGGCTTCTCTGAATTGGGGCAACAGGAGCTCCATCTTGCCAATCTCATCGACAACGATGAGGTCGCTTTCCTGCAGCGCCTGGCGCAGAGCAGAAACTCCAACTCTGTTCAGGCTATCTGCGTCCACCTTGTATTTGCTTACCTGGTACGGGCTGGAGATGCCGACATGGGCTAATATTGCCTCCTGACCGTCAAGGGTCACAATCCTGAACCCTTGCCTTATTCCCCCGGTCCGTATCTCCTCAGTATAGAAGCCGCCGCCCTTGACTTTTGTCCTGGTCAGGGCTTCTTTGATGAGAGCAGTTTTACCTGTACCCGGCTTGCCAGTTAACAGGAGGGCCCTTTTCATTGTTCCTTGGCTGGAGCCTGGGCCTTTCTCTTTTCCTTGAGCTTCTTCTGGCGCCGCCGGTGCTTCAGGGCAGCGACTTTCTTTTTCTTGTACATCTCTCCCGTGTTAAATCTACCTTGTCGGGACTATTCTAGCATACTGAGGGTGTTCAAAGAATGTGGAAAGGGGTTCGCAATGACAAATGACAAAGCTCAAATGTCAAGTCAAGCTTAAAAGCCAAATGACAAAACGAAGTAGTTTTGGCATTTAAGTATTTGTAATTTGTTTGTCATTTGGATTTTGACATTTGGAATTTGGTCTACGGGATTGCCACGCGTCGTAAAGGAAATCCCGATTTATCGGGATCCACCGCTTTGATGATTCATAACTCCTCTGACCCCTCTTACCTTAAGAGGGGGACTTCGAAGTTCCTTCACGCCTCTGGGGGAAAGGAAGGGTTCGTAATATCATTCTCTTCTGTCTTTGCGAGTCCTTCAGGAGAAGGACGAAGCAATCTAGGCGTGGGTGCGAGATAGCCACGCGGAGCCTATCCTGGCGTGACTGAGATTCTTCGCCTCCGGCTCAGAATGACAATAGGGAAAAGGGGCTGGCAATGACAAGAAAAAAGGGAATCCTCAGACAAAGAGAGTAAGGAGTTCAGAGTAACAAAAAAGGGGCGGGGCCAAGCCCCGCCCCGACAAATCAATGTAGAAGAGTTGGCCCTTTTATTCCCGCTCCAGTATAGTGGCAGCGCCCTGACCGCCACCGATGCAGGCGGTGGCCAGCCCGTATTTTCCTTTTTTGATATTGAGTATTCTGGCGAGGGTGCCCACCAGCCTGGTGCCAGTGGCTCCCAACGGGTGTCCGATGGCAGTAGCGCCACCCTTAACGTTGACTTTCTCGGGGTCGATGCCCAGTTCCTTCATGGTATAGAGCGCCACGATGACGAAGGCCTCGTTGATCTCCCAGAAGTCTATGTCCTTCACTTTGAGGCCGGCATGTTCCAGAGCCATGCGGCTGGATGGGACCGGGCCTTTCCCCATCACTGTCGGGTCAACGCCAGCCCAACCCATGGATACGATCTTGGCCAGAGGCTTGAGGTTGTACTTCTTGGCCTTCTTCTTGGACATCAGCATCATGGCAGTGGCACCGGCGTTGAGCGGAGAGGAGTTGCCGGGCGTTATCTGCCCATCCTGCTTGAAGGAAGGCTTCAACCCGGCGAGAGCCTCCATCGAAGTATCAGCCCTGATGCTCAGGTCATAATCAAAGACTTTCTTCGTCCCGTCTGCCTGCACCGCCTCGACCGGCATTATCTCCCCCTTGAAATACCCTTCTTGGAGGGCCTTGGCCGCCATTTGATGGCTTTTCATGGCCCATCTGTCCATGTCCTCCCGGGTGAAGGTGGTCTGTGAAAGCAGCTTCTCCGCAGTCAGGCCCATGTTCATGGTGGTCATTATGTCTATTTCTTTGAACTCTTCGGTGGCAAATCTGGGGTTAGGTGATATCGGCACCTCTCGCCCGCCACCTCCCAGGGTCGGGATGTGGGTCATGTGCTCGATGCCGCAGGAGATGACGATATCGGAGTACCCCAGCATGATTTCCATGGCCCCCTGGTGTATGGTCGACATTGACGAGGCACACTGGCGGTCAATCCCCTGACCAGCGACATTGAACGGCAACTTGGCCAGGAAGTTGATTGTTCTCCCTCCGTATAGCCACTGCTCGAGCACCGGCATCGCCGTTCCCGTGATTACATCGCCGATTTCCTCGGGGTTTATCTTGGTCTGCTTTATCATTTCCTGGACAAGTCTGGCAGCCAGGTCGTCCATTCTCAGGCTATTGAACACGTCCCTCTCTGGCTCCCTTGGCCTCGCCCTGGAGAAAGGCGTCCTCAGATAACTGACAATAACTGCTTCTTCCATATAATTAGTCTCCTTTCTTTGAATTTTGTAATTTCGTTTGTCTTTTCTGAAATTGCGGGCCGCCGCTATGTTAGCTCAATCTCGCCCTACTGTCAAGGCGAGGTCTTCGTGCATATAACTAGTGACAATCCTTGTCGTTGCAGGCCATGATACCGCCCAGAGAATCCCGGGTGCGGGCAGGAGATTGCCACGCACCTTTCAGGTGCTCGCAATGACACTCTCTTTATGTCTTTGCGGGTCCTTCAGGAGAAGGACGAAGCAATCTTGGTGTGGGATTCTCGTTTACCTTCCGGAAGAGGCCCTGCAATCCCCTGAGATTGCCACGCACCTTTCAGGTGCTCGCAATGACACTCTCTTTATGTCTTTGC
>CAZPGJ010000001.1:16118-235665 GCA_964586515.1 uncultured Dehalococcoidales bacterium | reverse complement strand
CCTTTCAGGTGCTCGCAATGACACTCTCTTTATGTCTTTGCGGGTCCTTCAGGAGAAGGACGAAGCAATCTCAGCGGGGCAAGGAGGTCGTCGCCAGGCCTTGCTGGCAACGACAAAAAGTGTAGAAGGCTCGCAATAACGAAAATCTTGACAGTTTGCCAAAACATGGCTAAGATGGGTTTGGATTTTGGCAAGGCTAAATTATTAGGCCTTGCATGTAAGTACGAGCATTTTCCCTAACAAAATGGAGGTAAGATAATGACACAGGATGAGAACAAAGCCAAATACGAAGCCAGGCCGTGGCTAAAATGGTATCTGCCGGGTGTGCCGACGGATGTTACAGTCGAGGAAAAGTCCGTGGTAGAGACCTTTAATGAGACTACCGAAAAATGGAAAGACAAGACCGCTGTGGTATTCTATGGTAGAAAGATGAGCTTCAAAGAGCTCCGAGATCAGGTTGATAGGTTTGCTGCGGCGCTACATGATTTGGGGGTCAAGAAAGGAGACAAGGTTGCCCTCCTGCTGCTTAATTCGCCCCAGTTCATCATAGCTTATATGGGGGCCCTGAAGGCCGGAGCTACCTTAACGGCAATCAGCCCTGTCTATGTCGGCTCCGAAATCAAGTACCAACTTGAGGACAGCGGGGCGAGAATGATTGTTTGCCTGGACATTCTTTATGATAACGTAGAAAAAAGCGGAGTCAAGCTGGATGCTGTCATACTGACCAGCATCAGCGAATACCTGCCGGGAATGAAAAAGTTTCTGGGCAGCAGCGTGCTGCGGGCTGTATATCAGAAAATGGCCGCGCCCCCTGTTGAAGTGTTTCAAAGAGAGGGATTTTATCGATTCCAGGACTTGATTAAGAAATACCCTCCGAACCCGCCCCAAATCGAGTTCAATGTCAGAGAGGATATAGTAACTCTTCCCTACACTGGAGGGACAACCGGGAAGCCCAAAGGTGCCAAGATAACTCATTACAACTTCGCCGCCGCTCGGCAGCTCGGCAGTAAATTCTGGGGCGATATCGTACAGGAAGGGAAAGAAACCGTAATAGCCTATTTGCCTTTCTATCACATCTATGGTCAAGCAGTGGTTATGATGGGAGGAATGACCGAGGGCTACACTTCAATACTAATCACCACTCCTGACCCTGATGACATTCTGAGTGGACTAGAAAATTACCACGGGACTATTTTCTACAGTGTTCCCGCCCTGTATGAATATCTCAAGGACTATGAGAAGACTAACAGAGTAAATTGGAAAAAGATAAAGGTCCTCATCTCCGGTGCCGATGCTCTTCTGGAGGACACTGCCAAGGGCTGGGAAAAGCGGACCAGCGCTAGAATCCATGAAGGCTGGGGAATGACGGAGACGACCTCGACCGGTATGGTCAATCCCTACGGCAGGGCGAAAATCGGTTCCTTCGGTGTACCTATGCCTAGTTGTGTGGCGGGCATAGTTGAGGCGGAAGGCACCAAGTTCCTTCCCGTCGGGGAAACAGGCGAATTGGTATTCAAAGGGCCCAATGTCTTTGCGGGGTACTGGGGGAAACCGGAAGCAACCAAGGAAGTGTTCATGGAAGTGGACGGTGAAACCTGGCTGCGCACCGGCGACCTGGCCAGGATGGATGAAGAGGGCTATTTCTACTTCTACGATAGGAAGAAAGACATGATTAAATACAAGGGCCTGCAGGTGTTTGCCAGAGAGGTAGAGGAAGTAATCACCTCGCATCCTCAAGTCAGGGAAGCCGGCGTCATCGGGGTTCCCGACCCCGAGGTTGGCCAGAAAGTTAAAGCTATCGTCGTTCTTGAGTCGGAAGCCAGAGGCAGAGTGTCAGAAGAAGACATTATGAAATATTGCGCAGGAAAGCTGGCTGCCTACATGGTACCCAAGATAGTGGAGTTCAGGGGTGAGGTGCCCAAGACGGACATCGGCAAGGTATCACGCCGCGAGCTGAGAGAGGAGGAGCTATAAAATGGCGCCATTTCTCGAAGTGCAAAATGTAACCAAGCGTTTTGGCGGACTGGTTGCCGTCAACAATGTTAGCTTCGAAATAGGCAGGGACGAAATCGTGGGCCTGATTGGGCCCAATGGTTCCGGGAAGACCACCCTCGTGCGGTGCATAATCGGCATATTTAAGCCCGAGTCTGGAAAAGTCCGATTCAAGGGCCAGGACATAACCGGATGGCGTCCCTGGAAAATCGTCCAGAGAGGGCTTGTAGGGACTTTCCAAGTAGTTAAGCCATTCCGCCACCTCCCTATTATCGCCAATGTCATGGTCGGTTGTCTCTGCCCGCGGATAACCAAGGGAGGTGAGTGGACCAAGACCACTGAGGTAAAAGCGCGGGACGCGCTGGAGTTCGTGGGCATCGCCGACCGGGCTCTTGAGCCGGCCTCTACCTTATCTCATGGAGACTTGAAACGGCTGGAGGTAGCCCGGGCCATTTCTACCGACCCCGAACTCCTTATCCTCGATGAACCCTTCGGGGGACTTAATCCTGCCGAAACGGAGCTTGTCGCTAAATCCATGAAAAGATTGCACAAGGGAGGTCGGTTCGGCAGGCTTCACAGCGAAGGACCGGCTATGCTGATAATTGAGCACAAGCTGACCGAGCTCATGAAAATAGTTGACCGCGTGATTGTCCTCAATTATGGAGAAGTCATCGCCCAGGGTACCCCGGAAGAAGTAGTCAAAAATCCCGCCGTGATTGAAGCTTACACCGGCAAGGAGGTGGTCATTGCTTGAGGTAAAAAATGTAACCGTCCGCTACGATACAGCCACCATTCTGGATGAAGCCAGCCTGACGGTGGAAAAAGGGGAGCTGGTCGGGCTTGTCGGTCCCAATGGCGCCGGCAAGACCACTCTCCTCCGCGCTATCGCTGGTTTGATAAACTGGGACAAGGAAGTCCTCAGGGGCACCACGAAGTCCGATGTGACCTTTGGAGGCAGCGTCGAATTTGAAGGGGAAAGGATTGACAGGCTACCGGCATTCGAAATCGCCAAGAAGGGTCTCCAGCTTTGCCCGCAGATGGGGCGGCCTTTCGTCGAGATGACGGTCAGGGAAAATCTTATCGCCGGCGCTTACCTGGTCCGGAACAGCAAGGAGGTGGATGAAAGTCTGGCCAGAGTCTATCAACTGTTTCCCAGGCTGAAAGAAAGGCAAGGCCAGCTATCCGGCACTTTGTCCGGTGGGGAACGGCAGATGCTGGCCGTCGGCCGCTCCCTTATGCGCCGCCCTAAATTGATGCTGGTTGATGAGCCCTCCAGTGGGCTGGCACCGAAGATAAAGGATGACCTGTTCAAACGGGTGGAGGAGATTTATAAGGAATTGGGAGTTACCATACTTCTGGCCGAACAGGACATCAGCTTTGCCTTTGCCCTCTCCAAAAGGAACTACGTCATGTCCCGGGGGCATATCATCGCCCAGGGAACAGCCGACGAATTGCTCAAGGACGAGACTATCAGGAAGACATACTTAGGGCTGTAGTACCGGGCCAGCAATCAGCCGTCAGCAGTCAGCTATCAGTCGTCGGCCCTCAGCGATTGTAGTGGCGGGGTTTACCGTTGCCTCTCGGACACTAAACAATGGCAAATAACAAAGCTCAAATGTCAAATCAAACCCAAAATCCAAATTATGAGAAGAAGTATGATCTTGAAGAACGAACTGCACAATTCGGTGAAGCAATTATTGAACTCGTAAAAACTTTCCCTCGTGACCCTATCAATAGTCCACTCATCAGTCAAGTCGTAAGAGCAGGAACTAGTGTAGGAGCAAATTATATGGAAGCGGATGGAGCAGAATCCAAGAAAGATTTCCAACATAAAATTTCTATCTGTAAAAAAGAATCAAAGGAAACAAAGCATTGGCTCAGAATGATTGTCAAGGCAAATCCCAGCAGGCGAGATGAGTGCCAAAAGTTACTAGGGGAAGCCCAGGAGCTTAGTTTGATATTTTCTTCGATTCTTCTTTCCAAGAAGAAGCAGCTTTAGCATTTAAGCATTTGGATTTGAATTGTCATTTGGAATTTAGCCGATGAGATTGCCACGCACCTTTCAGGTGGTCGCAATGACAAAGGGAAAGGGGCTCGGAATGCCACCTTCTCTGTCATTGCGAGGCACGCTAGTGCCGAAGCAATCTGGTCGGGGCATGGGATTGCCGCTCGTCTGGACCTAAAGGGAATCCCTGTTCATCTGGGCCTACTCCCTTGATGACTCATAACTCCCCTAACCCCTCTTACCTTAAGAGGGGGATTTTCGCGGTCTCTTCACGCCTGTGACGAAAAGAAAGATGCTCGCAGCGACAGAAAACGGAAATCATTTCAGGTGGTTTCTTGGAGAACTTGCCGTTATGGGCCAGTGACGGCGGACTTTCGCCCCGGGCTAGTGTGTACCCGCAGGGCGGCACCGCAGGCCCGGCATTCTTTGCGCCAGGCAGCATTACGTAGCTTACAGCGCGGACACTCTCGCTCAATCTTATCCCGTATCCATACGCCAATCCCCTCAGGCATGAACAACAGTACCAATATCACTATAATAGCCATAATCAGTATCTGGTGCTGGCCAAGAAAATTTGTTCCCCCTGCACCTGCAAACTGTAGAATGGCATAAAGGACGTAAACCCCGATAACTCCTCCATAGATACTCACGATACCGCCGAATACTACGTATATTATTGCCTGAAAGGACAGCGTCAGGGAGAGGGAGGAAACGCTGACAGTTCCCAGGATATGGGCATATAAGGTGCCGGCCAGACCGCAGAAAAAGCCGCCGATGGCAAAAGCCAGTATCTTGTAATTTATAGTATTTATTCCTGAGGCGCGAGCGGCAATCTCGTCTTCCCGGATGGCATGGAAGATAAGACCGGTCCTGACAAACTTGCTCCCGGCATCGGTGAGCTTCCACATTATGAGCACCGCTGCCGTCATCACTGCCAAACATATATAGTACCGGCCTATAGCTGTGCCGGCCAGGGCCGGAATCCCGGGTATGCCAAATTCACCGCCGGTAACACTCTTGAAAGCCATGACCAGTCCCAGCAGCACGAGGGGGAACGACATTGTGAGCAATGACAGGTAAGGCCCCCTCAGCCTCAGAGCCGGAAAACATGTCGCCACTCCAATCCCCGTAGCGATTAAAGTCCCTAGTGGTATCGTCGCCCACGGTTGCCAGCCTAAATACTTATGTAACAGTCCCACACTATAAGCACCCACGCCGAAGAACAGGGCATGCCCGAAGTTTACCTGCCCACTGTAGCCGGACAAGAGGTCCCAGCTAACGGCAAAAATAACGAGTAAGTTGGCGATGGTAACAACGTACAGATAGTAGGACCCGCTATTGATCGCGGGGAAAATAAACAGGACCACAAAGAAAATGATGGCGATAAGCCGCCCGGGGACCGGCAGCACACTCCACCGGAAATCCTTGAACAGCCGCCTCAACAATTTATAATCTCTCCTCTTCGAACATTATGCCGAACAGACCTCCCGGCCTCACCACGAGCACAATGACCATAACCAGTATGGCGAATACCATCTGCAAATAAGAGTAGGACGGCAGCAGGTTCACGGTCAATACCTGGACGAATGCGATAATGAAAGCGCCGATGATACTCCCCTTGATACTTCCCAGTCCCCCCAGGACGACAATTACCAGAACTATAACCAGTGGCGTTGACCACATGACAGGATATATTGTCCATATCGGTGCCACCGCCACGGCAGCAACCCCGGCCAGAGCTGTGGCTATTCCCATGGTTATCATCAGCGTCCTGGGCACGCTTATCCCCATCAGGTTGGCAATCTCAGCATCCTGTGCTGTCGCTCTGAGAGCGATACCCAGTTTTGTCCTGGATAGAATCAGCCACACGATGACAATGACCACCGCCACTATGCCCAGTGTCAGTAGATGCTGGTTAAGGACGGTAACCCCGAGTATCACTGTGTATCCAGGAATAAGAGCGGGAATTGCCCAAAATGAAGAAGAAAAAGCCCACAACATAAGCTCTTGAAAAACCAGGGCTATGGCTACCGTCATCAGCAGTACGGCAGCCAGGTGCTCGCGTATAGGGTTAATAAGGAACCGGTAGGCCAGGATACCTATCAGGGTAATGGCAGGCAGCACTATGAAGATTGACGGGACGGCGCCCAGGCCAAGTCTGCGCATAAAATAGTACAGCCCGTAGGCTGCCAGCATGAAAAATCCTGTGTGGGCCAAGTTAATAATACGAGCGTTGCCGAAGATGAGAGAAAAGCCTATCGCCAGGAGGGCGTATACACCTCCTGTTACCAGCGTGAGAATTATGATTTGCTCGGCCATGGCACTTTTAATCCCCAGAACTTCTTGTCATTGCGAGCCCTGTCGCTTTTGTCATTCTGAGCCGAAGGCGAAGAATCTCAACCCCGCTTAGGGTAAACTCCGCGCGGCAATCCCATTGGCTAAATTTCAAATGCCAAAATCCAAATGACAAACAAATTCCAAATTCCAAACCTACTCCTTTTCCTCATTTGAGTTTTGAGCTTTGTCATTTGTCATTGTTTAGGCGAGGTTAATCCCCGCCACAGAGATTGCGGAGCCTGTTCCGAGCGCAAGCGAGGAATCTCGGCTCCTTGCAAAGACAGCCCCTGTTGTCATTGCGAGCACCGGAAGGTGCGTGGCAATCTCTGAGATTGTCGGAGCCTGTTCCGAAGCATAAGTGAGGAAACTCGTCACCCTCGCAATGACACAAGGGGAGTTCAAAATAAGGCGGGGATAAACCCCGCCCCTGTACTGTCTGATTTGGACCGTCCGTTCCAATCCGGGCACTTTAGAAGCCCTTCGTCTTCCTTTCAATTGGCAGATACTATATATTACGTCTCCCCACCTTGTCAAGATTTTTCCCGATTTTCTTGTCATTGCGAGCACCTGAAAGGTGCGTGGCAATCTCGTGCCCATCCACCAGATTGCTTCGGCACTATTGTGCCTCGCAAAGACAAAAGGGAGTTGTCATTGCGAGCCCCGACTTGTCGGGGCGTGGCAATCTCATAATTCGTCATACAGGTCACGCCATTCTCTGTTCATGCTATTAATTAACTGAACCTTCTTTTGCCTTGAGCCAGCCTTTATCTGCTTCTCCCTCAAAATGGCATTTTCTATGTCCTCAAAGACCTCGTAATATACAAGCTTGACAATGTTATATTTCCTGGTGAATCCATCGGCCAGCTTTTGCTTGTGCTCGTAGACTCTTCTTACCAAATCGTTGGTGACACCCACGTAAAGCACTGTGTTCATTACGTTGGTCATTATGTAAATGTAGTATTGCTTACTCACCACCGCTATTGTATCAAAGATTGCTTCGGCACTATCGTGCCTCGCAACGACAGAGGGAGGACAGCACCTCGCAAAGGCAATCCCCTGTCCCCACCGAGATTGCTTCGGCACTATCGTGCCTCGCAACGACAGAGGGAGGACAGCACCTCGCAAAGACAACCCCGTTCGTCATTGCGAGCCCTGTCGCTTTTGTCATTCTGAGCCGAAGGCGAAGAATCTCACTTCTTCTCAGGCATGTCCTGAGCGAAGTCGAAGGAGTAAACTCCGCGCGGCAATCCCATTGGCTAAATTCCAAATGTCAAAATCCAAATGACAAACAAATTCCAAATACTTAAATGCCAGACCTACCTAGTTTTGTCATTTGTCGTTGCTTAGGCGAGGTTAATCCCCGCCACCAGATTGCTTCGTCCTTCTCCTGAAGGACTCGCAATGACAAGGGAGAAAGTACCTTGTAATGACAGAGGGGGAGAGTGCCTGGCAGTAACGGGGGGATAAGTCTCTATTCGGAGCCAGAAGAAAGCAATCCCCTGGCGACGAGAGAAGGTGAGGGTGCCTCGCAATGATAAGGCCTGCCTGCCCGAAAAAGAGTGGTGACCTCGGGTTAGCCCGGGGTCACCACCATGCCTAGCATCGTCTAAGCTACTGACTTCGCTACGGCTCCCCTATTGCGCATGTGCATAAGCATTCCAGGGGATGTTCAGCATTCCTGCTATTGGCAGTATCAGAGGCATTGTGCCGGGGTACTGGAAGTTCCAGTTGCCGTATTGGTCAATCAAGCCATGAGAAATGAGATATGCTATGGGCGTGCTTGATGGCGCTACTTGCTTCGGCCAGATGCCGACCTTCGCGGCTGCGCCTGTTCCTCCACTAAGCTTCTGCCACTGGGAGCCAATGCCGGTCGCATAACCAGGACCGTATATGAGGTCATGTGGTTCGTGTGGCCCGCCTACACCTGTGGGCGTAACCATCCACTGTGTCATGTTGTAAGTCCAACCGTAAGAAGCTAGATCATAGTAGGTCTCTACCTGGGTCTGGTTGAGGGCATACATCTCCCCGGTACCCAGTGTAGCTTGTTCCTCTGACGGAACCGGTCCTAGGTCAATGGCTGGCATAGGATAAGTGCCCTCCTTAGGGGAACCCACGCCGGTCGTCCATATGTTGGCCGGGTCTTCCAGCCAGGCAATGAGGCCATCGGTGTTGGTTGTTGAACCTATATCCTGCATGCCCTTGACCACTGAGTTGATAGCATCGTAGGTAGCCGCAGTATAGACCGGGTAGATACCGAACTGGGACACGTAACTGTTAAACCACGCAGTTGTATTGGTGTTATTACTCATATTGTACGCCCAAGTGTCCAGCATGACTTCACCCTCACATGCCCCACTGGTATTCGCCCAGTGACTGAGCTGCTGGCCAGGCACATTAATGCCTATTGTCATAGCGGGTATTCCCAGAGAGGCCTTCTGTATAGAATAGACAGCGCCCACCGAGCCGGAAAACGCGGTGAAGATAATATCGGGATTATCTCCCTTTATGGTTGTCAGCTCGGAGGTAAGGTCGGTCGCCGTAGGAGAAACCAGCGTTGTGCGGGTAACATTGTAGCCCAATAGCGGCAGATGATATTGGGCAGCGCCCACCATTCCTGCGCACCATGCCGCGTTCTCCATAAGTATATCCACCCTGAGCTTGCCGCCTACATTGTTGCTGATCTTATAGGCGTCCTTCACGTAAGTCGAATTGGCTGTCTCCAGGCCTGCCAGTGTAGCCTCGAGGTAACCGCCGACTGTGGCAGTCATCTTGAGACAGCTCGTGACCAAAAAGATGTCATTGTAGGGGCTAACCCTGAACCAGTATTTGTACGTGCTATAATTGCTGGCTACGCTGTAGCATAGGCTGTTTGTGGCGGCACCAACGTCCAAGAAAAGCGTGTGTGCATTCATAGCCACATCCCGGTAGACCGACACAACCTCTGTCCGGAAACCGCCGACACAGAAGTTGATCGGAGTTGTTGTTGAGCTTAGGGCATGCTGAAGATTTGCCGAGCCCGTAGTACCACTCTCACCTTCAGTGCTCTCGAGGGTTTCCACCTTGACCAAGTTAATCTTGTAGTTTTTGCCACCGATAAGGGGACCTGCACCGCTGTTCTCGGCATTGAGTTCGTTCATGGCCATGGTGGCGCCATTCCACATATTTGTACCCTGAAGGTCAGTCATTGGCCCGACTACGGCGATGTTGATGACATTCGCGGGGGTAGTGGGGCCACAGGCCGCGCCCGGCAGGACCAACCCGAGCACCAGCAGGACGCCAACAATAACGAAAGCAATCCTTTTCAATTCATCACCCTCCTTTTTGATTTCTGTACTTGCTTGATTTATCAAGCTCACCTTCGGTGCTGGAACAAACCGGTCGACCACCGGTCGCCTCCAGCAACCTTAATCTTTATACGCTACCCGATAGGACCACCTCCTTTCGCCCTTCTGGTCTCCCGATTTTTTCTGTCAGAGCCAACCGAGCACCGGCAGACCAAAAAACTAACTAAAAACTCGACCTTTTGACTATAATGCTTGTTGTCAGCGTAGCTGTTGTCGGGTCCCCCCGAGCCTCCATCTTTTCCATATACCTCCCGAGCCTCCAATTTTTCTATATACCCGCTGCGATTGTACATTATCTCCCAGGCTTTGTCAATAAGACTTATCCCTTCTGCGTGCGCTCTACACTATCCTTTATTCTTTTTCTATCCTGGTACTTGAAGTATAACATCTAAATATTAAGATAATGTTAAAATTCGAGCGGGTGCGGCGATTTCCCCAAATTTGTCATTGCGAGCCCTGTCGCTTTTGTCATTCTGAGCCGAAGGCGAAGAATCTCACTTCTTCTCAGGCATGTCCTGAGCGAAGTCGAAGGAGTAAACTCCGCGCGGCAATCCCATTGGCTAAATTCCAAATGTCAAAATCCAAATGACAAACAAATTCCAAATACTTAAATGCCAGACCTACCTAGTTTTGTCATTTGTCGTTGCTTAGGCGAGGTTAATCCCCGCCACCAGATTGCTTCGTCCTTCTCCTGAAGGACTCGCAAAGACAAGGGAGAGAGTACCTTGTAACGACAACCTTTTTTGTCATTGCGAGCACCTGAAAGGTGCGTGGCAATCTCGTGCCCATCCACCAGATTGCTTCGTCCTTCTCCTGAAGGACTCGCAAAGACAAGGGGGAGAGTGCCTCCAATGACGCGACGGGGGATTGCGTCGGCTTTGGAGACGCGACAGCTGGTATACCTTTACTCGCAGGCAGTGTCCAGCCACTTGAGGTAATCTTCGCTGCCGCCGACGATAGGCAGGGCGATGATTTCCGGCACTTCGTAGCTGTGAATCCCTTTGACTAGGCTTATGATTTCAGAAAGCAGCGATGCTCTGGTTTTAACCAGCAAGAGGCTCTCCCGGGCCGATTCCATCTTGCCCTTCCACCGGAAAAGCGAATCCACCCCCGGCACAATGTTGACGCAGGCAGCCTTTTTCTTGCCGACCAGTGACCGGGCAATCTTGTGAGCTTCTTCCTGGCTGCCGGCGGCGATAAGGACGATTATCCGGTCTGTGCCTTTCATCGTTTCCCTCTTATCTTTCCTTGTCCCCACCGAGATTGCTTCGGCACTATCGTGCCTCGCAAAATGACATTAGAGGGCGTCATTGCGAGCGAAGCGTGGCAATCCCGTCGGCTAAATTCCAAATGCCAAAATCCAAATGACAAACAAAATCCAAATTCCAAACACTTAAATGCCAAACCTACCTAGTTTTGTCATTTGGATTTTGAGCTTGATTTGACATTTGAGCTTTGTCATTTGTCATTGCTTAGGCGAGGTTAATCCCCGCCACCAGATTGCTTCGTCCTTCTCCTGAAGGACTCGCAAAGACAGCGGAGCGGCGTCATTTTGACTTTTGACCTTTGATTTTTGATTTCCCCTCGAGCATCTTGTCCACGGCAGCTTTGGCCCTGAGCCGAATTGCCTGGGGAACCTTCACCTCGGGGCTCATCTCTTCCAGAGACCACAGGACTTTCTCCAGGGTAATCAATTTCATGTTGGGACAGATTGCCTGCTCGGAAACAGGAATAAACCTCTTGCCGGGATTCTCTTTTCTAAGCCGGTGTATTATTCCCATCTCCGTGCCCACAACCATCTCCGTGACCTCATCTCGCCGGGCATATCTGCACATCCCGCCGGTGCTGGCCACCTCGTCAGCCAGGGCAATGACCTCCGGCTGGCACTCCGGGTGAACTACTACCTTAGCTTGAGGATACTCCTGCCTCAACTCCTTTATCCTCTCGGGCATTATCCTGGCGTGGGTGGGGCAGAAGCCGGGCCAGAGAATCATCTTTTTGCCCGTCCTCGACGAGGCATAATGTCCGAGATACTGGTCGGGAACAAATAATATCTCGCGAGCGTCCAGGCTTTCTACGACCCCGACGGCATTGGCGGAGGTACAGCAGATATCCGATTCCGCCTTGACTTCGGCTGGCGAGTTGACGTAGCAGACCACTACTGCTTGGGGATGTTCCTTCTTCTTCTCTCGTAGGCGTTCGGCAGTAATCATATTCGCCATGGGGCAGCCAGCATTCATATCGGGCAGCAAGACCACCTTGTCAGGGCAAAGGATGGAGGCTGTTTCCGCCATGAAGTGGACCCCGCAGAACACGATTACAGCGGCACCGGTTTTAGCAGCGTTCTGGCTCAGCTCCAGAGAATCGCCGACAAAGTCGGCTATGTCCTGAACCTCACCCAGTTGGTAGTTGTGGGCCAGGATAACAGCATTCCTTCTTTTCTTGAGGGCTGAGATTTTCTCTATCAGTTCGTCATCCCTATTTTCCATCCGTGGCTATCCTCCCGGCATGGGTGTACACATTCATCCTCTTGCCCCTGACGAAGCCCACCAGGGTCACGCCCAAATCGTCAGCTAATCTCACCCCCAGGTCAGTGGGGGCGGACTTAGAGACAATTATGGGGACATTTCTTCTGGCTACCTTGAGCACTATCTCCGAAGAAACCCTTCCGCTGGTGATTATTATATGGTTGTCCGTCGTTATGTCATTCAGGATGCACTCGCCAAAGATTTTGTCCAATGCATTATGCCTTCCTATATCTTCGCTAAATACTATAATGTTCTTGGTATCACACAGGGCAGCACTGTGGACGCCGCCGGTCGCCCGATAAATCTGAGAGCGATGTTGAAACTCCTTTGCCAGGGCTAACACCTCGAGAGCGGAGATTCCAATCTGAGATTCGACTTTCCCCTGGCCTTGAGCATCAGCGGCGCTGTAGAAAGAGGCCCCCCTCCCACATCCTGAAGTGATGAACCTCTTGAATAAAGCGTCATTGGCAAGCTCTTCGTCCCCCTCAGTTTCCACCCTCGCCACGCCCTGCCGGTCATCAACCATTATCCTTTTGATCTTATCCTTGCTTTTAAGTAATCCCTCGGAGAAAAGGAAACCGACCGCCAAATACCTTAAATCTGCCGGGGAACAGAGCAAGGTTACCAGCTCCTGGTTATTTAAGACGATGGTAAGGGGGAACTCCTTAGCCACTATATCCTCAATGCTGCTGCTGCCCTTTCCGGTAAGCTTCAATACAGGGACCTTCTCCATCTCATTATCCATTCTTTTCTATCCTTATCTGGTCTCCAGCCCGGACACAGCCACCGTGAATCACCCTGGCAAATATCCCTTCCTTGGGCATGATGCATTTGCCTATTTCCTGATAAATGGCGCAGCCGCTGTGGCACTTCTTGCCGATCTGGGTGACCTCGAGGAGGATGTCCTTTCCGATGGAGATTCTCGCGCCTACAGGCAGGGAGGGCAGTTCTATGCCCTCGGTGGTGAGATTTTCGGCAAAATCGCCGGGGCCCACGTCGAAGCCCTGTTTTTTTATTTTATCAATACTCTCCATCGCCAGGAGGCTGACCTGCCGATGGGTACAGCAGTCGGCGTGGGCATCGCCGACCAGGCCATAATCTTCCTTAAGAATGCCTTCGGCTACAGCCTTCTTTCTGGTACCCTTCTCTTCGCTCTTACAAACGGCAATTATTTTAGCCATGGAGTCACTGTCTTGCCTTGTCATTATCCCCCAGTGACAAAAACCTCAATGTCAATGTGGTCTCCATCTTTCACCGGGGTAGTTAGTTCATTAGGATAGGTGGACTTGGAGTTAACAAGAATTTCACAATAGCGACGTAGCTGCCCTCGTTTATCACGAATCAGTTGTTTAATACCGGGGAAACGGCTTTCCAAATCCTCAAGGCATTCACCAGTGGTATGACCGGTCACTGCAACCACTTCTTGCCCTCCAGCAAGGTGTTGTAAAATCGGATGAA
Source organism: uncultured Dehalococcoidales bacterium (assembly GCA_964586515.1). Classification (GTDB taxonomy): domain Bacteria; phylum Chloroflexota; class Dehalococcoidia; order GIF9; family AB-539-J10; genus RBG-13-51-36. The sequence continues at coordinate 222,001 of CAZPGJ010000001.1, read as the reverse complement.
GCCTTACCGTGATGCTAATTTTTAAAACTCCTTCGTCCCGCAGACCTTGCAATTTGGGTTTCTTACGAGGTTACGGAATGTGAAATCCATTGTGTCACCATTGAAATATAACATCTTCCCTGTTAGCAAAGACCCGAAGCCGGCCAGCAGCTTAATTGCTTCTGTCACTTGTAAGATAGCAATCAAGGCCGGCGTCACACCAAAAACAGGAAACGTAATTCTTCTCTGGGGAACTTCCGGAAAAATGCAGGCAAGGCAGGGCGTCCTCCTCGGGAGTATAGTAGTAACCTCGCCAAAGAGGCCGTGGACACCCCCGTGGATGAAGGGTATTCCTCCGGCAACACACGCCTTGTTAAGAATAAATCTGGTCTTGAAATTATCCATCCCGTCTATTACCAGATTTGCTCCTTTGATAATTTCTCTGGCATTACGTTCAGTAATCTTCTTGAAAACAGGAGTAACCTTTATTGAAGAATTTAATTTAGCCAGCTTCTGTGCTGCGGACAAGGGCTTTCCCTCTCCAATATCCTCCTCATAATGAAGAATCTGCCGGTTTAAATTAGAGAGTTCTACACGGTCACAGTCTATTAAGGTGATATGCCCTACGCCGGCACACGTCAGATATAGAGAAGCAGAGCATCCCAGTCCACCGAGTCCGGCTACCACTACGTGGGACTGTTTAAGTCTCTTTTGACCGTTCTCACCAAAGCTTGTATACAAAATCTGGCGTTCGTATCTGGTTAAATCGTCCTTCGTTAACATGTGCCTGCCCTTATCTTTCAACCCTTTACGTTATCCTCTGGCATATGAGGTTCTCGTTAGCCCCACCCGCAGTTCAGTTACATGTCCTTATTATACACAATTACCAGATGGCCTTCCTTTCCTGCCACCCCACACCACTATATCAGCGAGAAGCAGTAGCCCAGAGCCAGAGACATTACGCTGACGACCGCCAGATAAATAGCCAGGGTCCTGCCACTGAATTCCTTTCTCAGGACCAGGATAGTGCCCCAACTGGTAATGGGGCCCACCAACAGGAGCACCATTCCGGCGCCGATATTCATTCCCTGCGACACGAAGGCGTGGACCAGGGGAACGCTGGCTGTGGAGCAGATATACATGATTAAGCCAAAGCCAAGGCTGAAAAGATACCCCAGTCCCCCACTGAGATAAGCACCAACGAACTTCCCCACCGGAACCACCGCTGCTACCAAAGCCGCCAGAGCCAGACCCAGAAGCAACTCCGGCCCGATATCCTTGACCATATCCACAAAGGCATATCTGAACACATGCTTTACTCTGTGAGCAACATTCCGAGAATAAGCTCCTATATACTCCTTTGGATTATCCTCAAAGGCCTGCTGGCAGTGGGAACAGCAAAAGTAATACGTCTCTCCGCCACATTCTGCCTTAGCCGCTTTCCCTACCTCGACACTCATCCCACAAACCGGGTCGAGAGCCTGTTGCTCTTGAAGAGTAAAAACCTTAGGTCTGACCTTGATGAGATTTCCTACCAGCCCCATGACTAAACCCATGGCTATCACGGCAAAGAAGATGAATATGGTGAACTTTAATCCCAGGAGACCATAGGTGACGAGAAGGGCGGTTATGGAGGTAGCTGGCGTTGCGACCAGGAAAGCTAGAACTGGTCCTAACCTTGCCCCTTTCTGGTGCAGGCTCACCGCCACCGGGAGGGAGCCGAAACAGCAGATGGGAAGGATTGTCCCGATAAGGGTGGAGTAAAGGATTGGCTTCAAACCTCGTCCACCGAGGCGTCTCTCCACCCAGTTTGAAGGGACAAATTCGTGAATTAAGCCACTCAGTAGGAACCCTATTGCCAGGAAGGGCAATATCTCAATGAGATAATCCTTGAATACTATGAGATACTGGATTACCAACTATCCACCTCCGACAGATTGAAGCCGTGGCTGGCTATATTGCCGCCTGGTTTCTCACTTATATGTCTTTACCGTGATGCTCAGAAGCTTCTCTTGCGTCTGGTTTGCTTTGTTCTCTATATAAAATTCCCGGCTTGATACTATCTCTACATCCTCAAAGCCAGCTTTCTTTATCTTTTCCAAGTATTCCTGCTGCTCCAATGCCCCGCCGATACAACATGCCCAGGCGTTCGAGTCAGTCTTTATCTCATTGGGGAGCGCTCTTTCGGAGACAATATCAGAGACTGTGAGCCTGCCCCTGGGCTTCAAGGCTCGGTAAGCTTCCTGGAAGACCTTAGATTTATCCGGCGAGAGATTGATGACGCAGTTGCTGATAATCGCATCCACAGACTCATCCTCGACTGGGAGGCTCTCAATTTCCCCTAGGTGGAATTCCACGTTATGGTAGCCATAATTCCTGGCGATTTCTTCTGCCTTATCTACCATCTCCTCCGTCATATCAACCCCGATAACCTTGCCAGTCGGACCAACTTTATTAGCTGCCAGGAACACATCTACACCAGCTCCCGACCCTAAATCCAGGACTATCTCACCCGCTTTGAGGTCTGCTATGGCGGCGGGGTTACCACATCCCAACCCCATAATCGCCTCTTCCGGAACATGTTCCAAATCCTCTCTCAAGTACTCGGTACCCTTAGCTTGCAACAAGGAGCTGGCCCCGCCAGAACAACTTGGGCAGCAGCTCTCTTGGTCTTGCCTAGCTATCTGAGCATATCTCCCCTTCACCACTTCCTTGATTTCCTTATCTTTCATAATTCACCTCCTGACATTTGCATAGCGATAGCTCCTTCATTAGAGCTTCGCTATCAATAATTAACCTGGCTAATCTAGCATCCGTAAGCTTGTAGTAAACTTTCTGAGCTTCCTGCCTCTCTTTCACAATGTTGCATTCCTTAAGGGCTCTCAGGTGGTGTGAAATCAGAGATTGCTCCTTACTCAAAACATAGGCGAGTTCGCCAACGCACCTCTCGCCCTCCGCCAGCACCTTGAGTATCTGGAGTCTCGTCGGCTCTCCGATGCACCTCAGAAACCTTGCCTGGCCTTCCTCTATTGGCATATGAATCTCCATTTATATGAATTATAATTCATATATAAACCGCAGTCAAAAGTCTTAAATAGGTTGGTGCTGACATGTCCAGCAAAATGCATAAATTGGCAGGACAACGAAGGGAGATACATACTTGGGGATTATCGTGAAATTCTGGTACTAGGTCTGCTTCTTCAGTTTCTGGTGTTCCAAGTAATCCTCAATGGCCGCTTTAAGTGCCTCCTCAGCCAGGACCGAGCAGTGCATTTTGACCGGCGGCAGCCCGTCCAAAGCTTCAGCAACTGCCTTGTTGGAGATTTTCAGAGCCTCTTTTATGCTCTTTCCATTCACCATTTCAGTGACCATGGAGCTGGTGGCAATAGCCGCTCCACAGCCGAAGGTCTTGAATTTAGCGTCAACGATGATGCCGTCGTTGACCTTAATGTAAAGCTCCATAATATCGCCGCAGACCGGATTCCCGACATGCCCCACACCATCGGGGTTCTCCATCTCCCCGACATTCCGGGGATTCTTGAAGTGCTCCATTACCTTCTCACTGTACTGTGACCAAACATCAGGCATGTTTCCCCCTTGTTCCTTACTAAGGCTCTCCCGGGAATGTTGTGCTTCTGACTTATATATGCCTCGCCTTCCTTATCCCTTAGGGGCCTGTCGCTAGTTTAGTTCAACTTGGATGAGCTCCTCCATCCCCCCACAACCACCAAGGTGACCAGATGACGTCTCGGTATAGAAAGGACGGTCACAGTGACCTGCAGCGCACGAGCTTTCTGTAGTGAATCCCCACAGTCCTGGGTCAATTCCTTCCTGCTCAAGCGCCCTTCCCACATAGTAATCGGGGCGAATGAAATGGAGCCATTGAGAGGCGGCCTCCTGGACTTGGTTCACTCCATAATCCTTCTCAGCGATTAGATAAGCCGATAATCCCCATACACTGCGGGCGAGGTTGCATTCACAGCAGCAGGTGCTCATCGGGTACTCATCACAGCATGGAGCCACCAGTGAACCCAGAGCCGTATCCCGGATTGCTTGCTCCTTGGTGGATAGCTCTATGGAATTGTACCAATCAATGAACTGTTGCGTGTTCTCAAGAGACAGCGAGGTGCCGTAACCGGTCACTGTCCCTTCTTCAGGGATAATTTCGCTCCAGATCTGCGGGGTCGGATCAAGTCCTTGCTGTTGGGGAGGGCCGTTGAAGTGGTTCAACAGTACCATCGCGATGCCCAAAATCACTAAGACCCCCACAATTGGCAGAATCACCAGTCTGACGCGCCTCTTTAATGTCATCGAAGGCCTCCTTTCAAGGACGTCTAAGTCTCATACTAAAAATTTCTCTTTTCTTATTAACCTATCCTCTCAACAGTGGCGACATCGCTCTGAGCTTGGCGGCAACTCTGGGCAGGACATCCAAAACTCGCTCTACGTCTTCCTCGGTATTCTCTCGCCCCAAGGTAAACCTGAGCGAGCCATGAGCTTGCTCGGGGGGAAGCCCCAGCGCCAGAAGAACATGGGACGGTTCAAGGATTGCCGAGCTACAGGCTGAGCCGGTAGAAGCACAGATGCCCTCTAAATCAAGATTTAAAAGCATGGATTCCCCTTCCACAAAATCAACGCTTACATTGACATTGTTGGGCAGCCTTCTCGTGGGATGACCATTTAAGCGGATGTGGTCAATCTTCTCCAAGAGACCTTTAATTAGCTTATCCCGAAGATAAGCCAGCCGTTCTGCTTCTTTGCCCATCTCCTGCCCGGCAAGCTCCACCGCCTTGCCAAGCCCCACGATAGCAGGAACATTTTCGGTACCAGCCCTGCGCCTCTTTTCCTGCTCTCCCCCATGCATAAGGGAAACTAACCTGGTGCCTTTCCTGACATACAGCGCCCCCACTCCTTTAGGTCCGTAGAACTTATGCGCTGCAATGGAGAGCAAGTCTACCTTAAGTTTATCCACATTCACCGGGATATGCCCCACCGTTTGCACGGCATCGGTGTGAAAATAGACCCCTGCCTCTCTGGCAATTTTACCTATTTCTTCCACAGGCTCTATCGTGCCTACCTGGTTGTTGGCATGCATGACTGAGATAAGGATGGTTTTATCGGTAATAGCTCTCTTGACATCATCAGGGTCAACCAGGCCATATTTATCCACCGGCAGGCGGGTTATCCTGAATCCCCTTCTCTCCAGAAACTTGCACACCTCCATCACCGCATGGTGCTCAATGGAGGTGGTGATGATGTGATTCCCTTTACGCTCATTAGCATAGGCAACGCCCTCTAAGGCATAGTTATCCGCCTCCGTTCCCCCGCTGGTAAAAATAATCTCCTCGCTCCGAGCGCCAATAAGTTCCGCCACCCTAGTTCTGGCCTCTTCTACGGCCCCCTTCGCTTCTTGCCCGTAAGAATAGATGCTCGAAGGATTGCCAAAGGCATCGGTAAAATAAGGCAGCATGGCCTTCACTACCTCGGGATGTGTTGGCGTGGTGGCAGCGTGGTCAAGATATATCCTTCGCATCTAACCCTCTACAATATCTCCGACAACGGGATCAACCCTTACCCCTTTGCCAGTCACCCAAGCAATTCCACGCTCGATATCTTCTCCTTCCCCCTCCAATTCAAGAACTACCCAGCCCTTGTCTCCATTTACATCAGCGCGTCGGATATTGGTCACTACCTTAAACTGTTGACCGAGATTGTAAATGATGGGCTCCTTAATCAATTCCGGTGGAAAGGTGAACTTTACTCCTCGCTTGACCATCTTGTCCTCCTGATATTTTTTCTAAAGTTAAAATTATAACACGAGTGGAACATTAAAGACTCAAGCTCACTTACCAAAAATTTCCTCGAAGGATTCCAAGGTGGGCTGGATTACGAGGGGATGAACCCCCTCAGCTATCACTTCCTGGGTTTTCAGTCCTGCCCCGGTAATGAAAACCACCGTAAGCTCATTCCTCTTAATTATCCCCGAGGTCACTAGCTTCCGCAACCCCGCTATTACCACACCTCCAGCTGTCTCGGCAAAAATGCCTTCAGTCTCGGCCAGCAGCTTCATCCCCTCAACCACCTCTTCATCGGTGACAGCACAGGCACTGCCCCCTGACTGCCGGGCAACCCTCAACGCATAATAGCCATCAGCCGGGTTCCCAATAGCTATAGACTTGGCGATGGTATTTGGTTTCACTGGGTGCACATGGTGAATACCTGCCTCAAAAGCATTGACAATGGGAGAACAACCCGCAGCCTGGGTAAGATACATGTGAGTATTGATCGGTTGAATTAAACCCAGCATAGAAAGCTCGTCCAGGCCTTTCCATATCCTGGTAAAGAGGAGCCCCGAGGCAGCGGGGGCCACTACACAATCAGGGGCATGCCACCCCAGTTGTTCAGCTACTTCATAACCCAGGGTCTTGCTCCCCTCAGCATAGTAGGGTCGGAGATTAATGTTGATGAACCCCCAGTTATATCTCTGCGCTATCTGGCTACAGAGGCGGTTGACATCGTCGTAGTTTCCCTTAATTGTCACCAGAACTGGGTTATAGATTGCTATTCCTGTCAGCTTACCTGGTTCCACATCAGAGGGAACGAAAACATAGGACTTTATATTTGCTTTGGCAGCATGAGCCGCCACGCTAGCAGCCAGATTGCCTGTTGAGGCACAAGCCACGGTATCAAATCCAAATTCTCGTGCCTTGGTGATAGCTACCGAGACCACCCGATCCTTGAAGGAGTACGTTGGGTTAAGGCAGTCATTTTTGATATAAAGCTTCTCCAACCCCAGTTCCTGCCCCAGGTTATCAGCCTTAACAAGAGGAGTGAATCCCGTGCCAATATCCACTACATCGCCATCTACAGGCAGCAAGTCTCTGTAGCGCCACATGCTTGGCAGCCCCTCGAGAATCTTTTCCCGACTTACCGCTTTAGCTATAGACTTATAGTCGTAGTTTACCTCTAACGGACTGAAGCAAAAGTCACATAGATTGAGAGGCTCCAACGGATACTCTCGCCCACACTTCCGGCAGCGCAAGGCTATAGCATAGGACAAATCTTCCTCCTTTAAGGCCACCCAGGCTCAAGGGTATCTTGATACATAGCTACGAGATCAATGCCTTTCCTTCGTGTGACGTCTTTCACAACTATCTGGTACAGTTTCATCAGATCCTCCCTCACAGGCGCTCGAGCGCCTGCTCTAAATCCTCAGTCAAATCGTCAATATTCTCCAAACCAACCGATAACCTGATCAATTCATCGCTAATCCCCACCTTCTCTCTATAATCCTTTGGCATCGAGGCATGACTCATGGTAGCCGGATGCTCGGCAAGAGAAGCAACACCACCCAGCGATTCCGCCAGAGGAAAGACCTTGAGCTTTCTTAGAAAGGTATTTACACCCTCAATACCACCTCCCAGTTCAAAGGACACTACCCCACCGAATCCTTTCATCTGTCTCTTGGCGATTTCGTGTCCCTTATGGGACTCGAGCCCAGGATAGAGCACCCCCTTTACCTTGGGATGCTCCTTGAGATAATTTGCCACGGCAATGGCATTCTCCTCATGTTGCTTCATCCTCACAGGGAGAGTCTCCATCCCCCGGAGCACCAGCCAGCAGTCGAAGGGGGCGGCACAGGTTCCCATGGCGTTGAGTAGAAATTGCACCTTCTGGCTTAGTTCATCAGTGGTGGTCACCACAGCGCCCCCTACAACATCAGAGTGCCCGTTGAGATACTTGGTGGTAGAGTGGACAACAAGGTCAACTCCGTATTCAATCGGTCTTAAGAAATATGGGGTGGCAAAGGTATTATCTGCTACTGTCAGCAACTTGTGTTTCTTAGCAATATCAACCACCATCTCAATGTCAACGATGTTGAGTAGTGGATTAGAGGGAGTCTCTAACCACAACATCCTGGTATTGGGCTTTATTGCCCCCTCGATCCTTTCTCCATTGTCCATTTTCAGGAAAGTGAACTCCAGACCAAGGGCACGCATCACATCCTGAAATAATCTATAGGTTCCTCCGTAGACATCGTCTCCCGAGATCACGTGGTCGCCTGTTTTCAAAAGGTGCATAACTGTCGTTTCAGCCGCCATCCCAGTGGCGAAGGCAAACCCAGCTTTCCCTCCCTCAAGCTGAGCGATAGTATCTTCCAGAACCTTCCTCGTTGGATTTGCCGTGCGGGAGTAATCCCACCCCCTTGTCTTGCCCACATCCTCAAACACGAATGTCGATGTCTGGTAGATGGGTACCGAAATAGCGCCGGTTGTTGCATCTGGCCTATCCCCGGCATGAATGGCTATCGTTTCAAATCTCATATTCCCCCTCCTTGGCTGAATACCGCTTCTATCATTATCTTCTCCGGTAATTCGTCTTTGGGAGATGCTATTCCACTGGCACTCTCCAAAGTTCTCAAACGTTCCTCTAGTTTGTCCTGCTCTCTTAAGACGAACCTGACAGCTTCCGCCACCGGGTCAGGTAAGTTACCATGTTCCAAATCCATGGACGGTTTTCGGTGGTCCTCTGCTATTCTTCCTGGAATTCCCACCACCGTAGCCCCAGGCGGCACTGACTTTATTACCACTGAGCCAGCACCAATCCGAGCCCTGTCTCCTATCGTGATAGCACCTAGGGCTATCGCACCGGTTCCCATCACCACATTGTTGCCAATGGTAGGGTGGCGTTTCCCTTTCTTCAAAGTTGTTCCCCCCAGGACAGCTCCCTGATACAGCAAGACATCATCCCCAATCTCAGCCGTCTCTCCAATGACCACCCCTGCCCCATGGTCGATAAAGAACCTCCTGCCGATCCTGGCTCCAGGGTGAATTTCGATGCCGGTTAGGAAGCGATTGAGGTGGGACAGGAGACGAGCTAGGAATCGGAGCTTATGTCGCCAGAGTAAATGGGCGAGACGGTGAAACCAGAGGGCGTGGAGGCCAGGATAGCAGAAAATGACCTCCAACGTGCTCCTTGCCGCGGGGTCTTTGGCAAAAACCGTTTGAATATCTTCTCTTAACGTCTTAAACATTAAGCGTTTTTCCCTGTTACCTGTTAACCAGCTCTTGTAGGGATATACTTCTCAAGAGGTAATGCCGACTAAAGACTGTCCCTTTGATAAAAGCTCCAAGGCAGCTTTTGCAGCCCTCCTTCCTGAGAAGAGCATGGCGCCAAAAGTTGGACCCATCCTAGGAAGACCAAATGTGGTGGCAACTGCCATTCCTGCTACAATCAGGCCCGGGTATACCTCTTTTGTATACTCAACGACCACGTCCTCTGATTTTGCAACCCACATGCCACTGAATCCTTTGATATTCACCAGACCTCGCTTCGCGAGTGAATGAACAACCACAGCATCATGTCCCGTGGCATCGATGACGAGTTTTGATTCCATACCAATTGGGTCGACGCAGGTGATCGCCCTTGGAAGTGCCGATACAGGTGTCCAGTTGATGACTACCCCACAGACGCGCTTCTCCCTTATCATCACATCATCGAACTTGGTCATGCTTAATACCTTAACGCCGGCGTCACAAGCTGCGGCAATTAATTTAGAGCATGCGTGTGGTCCATTTGCCACATACAATCCCTCTTCCGCCTCTTTATATGGGACTCCAATTTCATTCAGAATCCCCTGAGCCGGAGCCCTCAGTGTTATCTTGTTCATTAGATAGCCGCCGATCCAAAAGCCTCCACCGAGATAGTTGTTGCTCTCGATAAGGAGCGTTTTTACGCCCTTCTCTGCGAGTTCCTTTGAGGCAATAAGCCCGCTAGGTCCAGCACCTACTACGATTACATCGGTTTCGATGTAATCCTCAAATTCCCTGCTGAACTCTGATATGATCGCCTTCGTAACCTGTTTTTCGGATATTTCTGAAAACTCCATTTACTCCTCCTTTCGTTTTTTGGCTGGGCTGGAGGGAAATTCCTCCAGCTCAGTGTGTAATACATTCCGCTTTTTAGGGACCTGATGAGGCCTGGTAAAGTTCCTGGAAAAGCCAGGTAGACAGGTAGCGCTCTCCCGTGTCAGGTAGAACCACCACGATAAGTTTGCCTTTATTTCCTGTTCTTTTGGCCACCTCCAATGCTGCCCAGGTTGCTGCACCTGAAGATATGCCAGCCAATATCCCTTCTTCCTTAGCTAATCTCCTGGCCATTATTCCGGCATCTTCATTGGTAACTCTGATAATCTCGTCAACCAAGTCTAGCTTGAGAATTTTGGGTATAAATCCCGCGCCAATACCCTGAATCTTATGAGAACCAGGCTTGCCCCCGGAGAGAACTGGGGAATCAGTCGGCTCAACAGCAATAGCCTCAAATTCAGGCTTCCTTTTCTTTATAACCTCAGCTAATCCTGTGATTGTCCCTCCCGTTCCCACACCAGAGACCAGAATATCTACTTCACCGTTGGTATCCCTCCAGATTTCTTCTGCGGTAGTCAGTCGATGTATCTCCGGATTTGCCGGATTATTAAACTGTTGGGGCATAAAGTAATTGGTATTCTCTGCCACCAATTGTTCCGCCTTCCTCACCGCCCCTGGCATCCCCTCCACTCCAAGGGTCAAGACCAGCTCAGCCCCAAAAATAGACAGAAGCTGCCTCCGCTCTAAGGACATAGTATCAGGCATGGTGAGGATGAGCCGGTATCCTCTGGCGGCGCAGACGAAAGCCAGGGCGATTCCAGTGTTGCCGCTGGTGGGCTCGACGATCACCGTATCTTCGTTGATGAGCCCTTTCTCTTCAGCATCAACAATCATTGATACCCCGATTCTGTCCTTTACACTTCCCAGGGGATTAAAGGATTCAAGCTTAGCTACTACCTCTGCCTTTACCCCTTTGGTTATCCGGTTCAGCCTGACCAAAGGTGTATTCCCGATTAACTCGCTAGAGTCCTTAGCTATTCCTCTAGTTAGTTTCGGTATCTCAACTGTCTTGTATTGAAGCCTCTCCACATTTTGACTTATCTTTGTCATTCTGCTTTCCTCCTGATCATAAGCGCAATAATCAGCAAAATGCCTGTCCCGTTCTTAAACATATTTCCCGGGTAAAGGCCTCTCAAATGTAATACATCCCTGTTTCAGTTTGTCCCTTCTGTCTTTGCCGCTCAACCAGGTCCTGTAAGGTCTTAGAATCTAAAACCTGGCTCATTGCCCTCTTCATCTCACTCCAGATATCCCGGGTAACACAAGAAGCAGAACGGTGGCATACCTTAGGATCATTCACACAGTCCACCGGGGCAATGGAGCCCTCAAGAAGTTGAACTACTTCACTAAGCTTGATCTCCGAGGGCGGCTTAAGTAGCAAGACACCACCCCGAGCCCCCCGTGTGCTCTTCACCAGGCCGGCAGCTATAAGAGGAGTGATCAGATGCTCTAGATACGGCAGTGAAACCTCTTGCCTCCGGGCGATATCCTTTAATAGAACCAACCCCTCACCTTGATGAAGAGCCAAATCCAAAAGTGCCCTCACTCCATATCTGCCTTTAGTAGAAAGCTTCATTCAGTCCTCCTCAATTGTTGACCAAATTAATCAACTTAGTATACAATATCAGGGGGTGATAAGCTTGTCAAGTTTTGAAAATTTAGCCGACCTGAGATGTGATTCGCTGAATAAGAGTGAGACGGTTGTCAGTCACCCTCTGGGGAAAAGAGATGAAAGTATTTAATACTTTAACCGGACAAAAGGAAGATTTTCATCCCCGCAGCGAAGTGGTAACCATGTATGTCTGTGGGATTACCGCTTACGACGAAAGCCATATCGGGCACGCCATGACTTATATAATCTTTGATGTAATCAAACGCTATCTAGGATTCAAAGGCTATAAAGTTAAACACGTACAAAACTTTACCGACATAGACAATAAGATTATAGAGCATGCCAACCAGTTGGGGATGCTGCCAGCAGAACTGGCCAATAAATACATTGACCAGTACTTTGCTAATATGGATGCATTAAACGTAGAGCGAGCGGATGTCTATCCCAGGGCAACCGAAGAAATACCAAAAGTTATTGAAATTATACAAAGTCTGCTTGCTAAAGGTTACGCTTACGAGTTTGAGGGAAGTGTTTATTTCCGCGTCAGGAATTTTCCCGACTATGGCAAACTGAGTCACCGAAACCTGGCAGAGATGATTCCGAAGGCTACTTATTGTGAAGCAAACAAGGAATACCCGCTAGATTTCGCCTTATGGAAGGCGTCAAAGCCTGGGGAACCCTTCTGGGATAGCCCTTGGGGCAAAGGCAGACCAGGGTGGCACATAGAGTGCAGTGCCATGGCATTAAAATACCTCGGCGCCACTATTGATATCCATGGTGGCGGGCAAGACCTCATCTTCCCTCATCACGAGAATGAAATAGCTCAATCAGAGAGCTTTACCCAGGAGACTCCTTTTGTTCGATATTGGCTACATAGTGGGTTGATGCAGCAGGATAAGCAAAAAATGAGTAAGTCCACTGGTAATTTAGTAAATGTCAGAGACATATTAGAGCGCTTTAGCCCTGATGCTATTCGCCTTTTTATCCTTAGCTCGAATTATAGAAGTCCACTTACCTATAGTGAAGAGGCTCTGGAAGCAAACGAGAGGGGCGCAGAAAAACTACGTTGGGCATTGACCAATCGAGCTAATGCAGACGAGAGAGTTGCTATACTCAACACGGAACCTTTTGAGCAGAAATTTGTCGAAGCCATGGACGATGACTTCAATACTGCGCAGGCAATAGCAGTGCTCTTCGAATTGACGAGGGAAATAAGCCGGGGCGCTGAACAGGGTGCAAATATAACTGAAGCGCAGTATACCCTACTGAAGCTAGCAGGCATCCTAGGTCTTACTTTAAAGGAAAAGACACAGCCCACACCCGACGCTGAAGCATTTATCAGTCTCCTGGCATCCACCAGGGATGATTTGCGTCAAAACCAGCAGTGGCAGCTAGCCGATAAAATTAGAAGTGGATTGGCCGATTTAGGAGTAACCCTTGAAGATACCCCTCAAGGAACAAGATGGAAGTATAAGAGATAACTATTACAGTATGACCAAAAATCTCCATGGGAATCCCTCTCTTTTAAAGGGAGAGGACAGGCGAGGATGTATTCCCCCCTCTACTACCTCAGCCACTATAAAATTGCCACATCTCCATAAATCTTAACGGAATTTTAGCATTTAGATGTTACAATTCAAAAGTTAGAGGTCAAAAATCAAAATGACAACTCAAAACGCAAAGCATTTAACCTTTGCTCCGTCGTTTTGCACCTTTAGTTTTGCATTTTGCATTGACAACCCCCCTTCTGTCATTGCGGGGCTGACGAAGTCAGCCGAAGCAATTCCGGAGGATTGCCACGCGGAGTTTACTCCTTCGACTTCGCTCAGGACATGCCTGAGAAGAAGTGAGATTCTTCGCCTTCGGCTCAGAATGACAAAAGGCAAAGGGCCCGCAATGACGGGGGAGTGGAGATTCTCTTTCCTCTCCAGCCGCTATAAAAAGATGTCACATCCCCCTAAATTTAATAGAATCTTAATATTTAAATGTTATGATTTAATTGGTTTTTGCATTGATAACCTCTTCTGTTGTTGCGAGGCTGACGAAGTCAGCCGAAGCAATCTCATGGAAGGGTTAATGAAAGTGCCACGCTTCGCTCGCAATGACAAAAAATCGGGCGGGGCCTGGCTGGTAAATCAGGCAACTACAAGAATCTGGAGACCAGAGGTAAAGAAGGAGATAGTTTTGTGATATAGTGTATAAGGATTAAGTTGCTGGAAGTAACTGGTTGTTGACCAGTTTCTTCCAGCACCAGTGGTTAGCTTAATGAATCAAGCAACTACAAGCTAAAAAGGAAATTGATGTGCAGTGAAAAAAATTGTTTTCCTGATTATGGCCAGTCTTTTGGTGATAGGGTTGGCACTCCCGGGCTGTAGTGCAGAGAAACTCGAGCCAGTACTCTATGCCTTCCGAGGTGGGAAAATTGATATCGGTATAGCTGGCGACCAGAACTGCACAGCTGGCGCGATGCAATGGACAGGTGCCACGCTGGCACAGGATGCAATCAACCGCAATGGCGGGGTAGACATAGGCGGCGTGTCCTATATCTTGGAGTTGGTTCCCATAGAGACCGGTGAAGAGACCGTGGACCCTGCTGGTCTCACTGGCGTATCGGCTCTTACGACAGCGATAGACGACGATGACGTGGACTTCATCCTCGGGGGTTTACAGACAAAAGCCGTTGAGGTCTACCGCAATGTGGCTATGGAGAAGGGGGTGATTTTCATCGACTGTGGTGTTGCCGCCGAGGCGCTCCAGCACAGCGTAGTCGACGATTACCCGGGCTACCGGTTCTGGTTCAAGGGCACGCCGTACAACGAGTATTTTTCAAGCCAGAGCCTTGTGAGGATACTGGGAGCGGTCGCAATAAAGCTCAGGGAGAAAATGGGAGTAGCGGCTAATTGTACGTTGAATGCCACCATAGTCGCTGACAATTTGCCCTGGGCCTATGAGCAAGTAGTAGATATTGAGGGACTGCTAGGGGGTATAAACGTGACTCTTGTCCACGACCCATATTGGGTGGATGCAACGGGAAACACGGCGGAAATGCAGAGTGTGCTGACCTCGATAGCAGGCTTAGATCCCGAGTTTATCATCCCTGTATTCTCCGCGAATGCTGGCGTTCTCTATGATAAACTGCGTGCATCTTATGTACCGAATGCTATGTCGGTAGGCTTTAACGTAATGGCCCAGCTTAAGAGCCCTTGGGGTGCCGGCAACCTTACCGCAGCCCCCCCTGGTGGCCCTGCTTGTGCTTATGAGGTTGTACTGGATACCTGGGCGGAAGGCTTAAACCAGACCTCGAAGACAGCAGCTTTCCTTTCTGCGTTCATGACCGCTTCTGGAGGAGAGTACCCACTCGATACCGCGGCTACCTATGATGCGCTTTTTGGTCTGAAAGCGGCCATCGAAGCAGTGGCATGGTACAACGCGGTTAACGGAACTGCATATGCACGGGCTGATGACATTATTAAGTGGCTGGAAGGCCCGGCAAACGCTCAGGTAACCACGACTGGCTTGACCACCTATTATCCCAGGCCGGGAACTACGGCTGCCGGGAAACCGGCACTGACAGAGGCTCAAGTAGGCTCACTGTACGACCTTGGTAGTTATAATACTACTTATACGTATGACGCGAAGGACTGGACAATGCCACCACACACCACTCATGACCTGGTTTATGGTCCTGGCCGCTTGACTGGCATTGGCGCGCAGTGGCAGTGGGATGCAACGGCTGGTCAGTGGAAGAAAGTCGGCGTCTGGCCGATGTATTTCGGAGACGAATACGACAAGGCGTTGACTGACCAGTACGGCTGCTGGAACTTTGCGTACAACGGCACGAAGCCCCTCGTAATACCGCAGAACGTAATCAACCACCACAAGCCTTAAAGCACCCAGGGCAATGGCCGTAGCCTATTGATAGGCCCGGGGTGTTCCTGAGTTAGCTTGGGGCACCGCTATTTTTTAACCACCTGCCTCTTGTCATTGCGAGGCTGACGAGCTTCCTCGCTTATGCTTCGGAACAGGCTCCGCAATCCCAGAGATTGCCACACCCCGATAAGTCGGGGCCCGCAATGACGAAAGAGAAAGGGCTCGCATTGACAAAAACCCCAAATGACTAGACATTGCTGGCCAATAGAGGTATACTGGCTAGCACCTCTTCCAAACCGCCGCTTCAGTAGCTAAAGTGAGGTCAACTAAGGGAGAAAATTCTAAGCACTAAATACGAAATACTAAACAAAAGAAAGGAAAAATTTAATTCCTCTCATCAAAACTCAAATACCCGAAACAAGAAGATTTTGAATTTTGGAATTAGGATTTGGAATTTGTTTAGGATTTAGGATTATGGATGAAGTTATTATTTCCCGTGCCATTGTTGAAAGCTACATGAAGGACCTCATGAGGGCGATGGAGGTGGATGTTGCTGTAGCTGGGGCGGGGCCGGCTGGGCTTGTTACTGCATACTACCTGGCGAAAGAGGGAATAAAGGTGATAGTATTCGAAAGGCAGCTTCGTGTGGGCGGCGGCATGTCTGGGGGAGGGATGATGTTTAACCGCATCGTCCTTCAGGAAAAAGGCAAGCGGGTATTGGATGAATTTGAAGTTTCAGCTAAGGAATATGAAAAAGGGTATTATGTCGCTGATTCGCTGGAAGCCATTTCGACTATCTGCTCACGGGCTATAAAAGCAGGGGCGAAGATTTTCAATTTGATTAACGTTGAAGATGTCATGGTTCGGGAAGATGACAGAATAAGCGGGCTTGTTTTGAATTGGAGCGCTGTTTCGTGGTCGAAGCTGCATGTGGACCCTCTAACTGTGAGGTGCAAGGTGGCTGTAGATGCCACCGGGCATGACGCTGAAGTCTGCCGTATCGTGGTGAAGAAGATAGGGCCGAAGCTAAGGACGAAGACGGGGGAAGTTATGGGAGAGAAGTCCATGTGGGCTGAAAGAGGGGAAAGAGAAATATTGAAAAACACCAGGGAAGTCTATCCCGGGTTGGTAGTCGCTGGTATGACAGCGAACGCCGTTTTTGGTTCCCCGAGGATGGGAGCCATTTTTGGTGGCATGCTTTTATCCGGTAAAAAGGCTGCCCGGGTAGCTATGGAGTTGCTTAAATAAGGTTAAATTTGCTATGGCAAAGACGATAACTGAAATCAATGAGAAAATCAGAAAAGGTAAGGCTGTCGTGGTGACTGCCGAGGAAGTGATTAACATCGCTAAGGAAAAAGGCGTAAGCAAGGCGGCCGAGGAGATTGATGTAGTTACCACTGGCACCTTCAGCCCCATGTGCGGGTCTGGTGCCTTCTTCAATATTGGACACTCCAGGCCGAGGATAAAACTTGGCGGCGGCAAGGTTTACCTTAATGATGTTCCGGTCTATACCGGGATAGCTGCTGTGGATATTTTCCTCGGGGCCACTGCTCTTCCCGATGATGACCCCAGGAATAAGTTCTATCCGGGGGAGTTCAATTATGGTGGGGGACATGTAATCGAGGAGCTGGTAGCAGGGAAAGACGTAATACTTACCGCCACCGCTTTTGGAACGGACTGCTACCCCCGGAAAAAGCTGGAGACCCTGATTAACATTAAGGACATAAATGAGGCGATTCTATTTAATCTCAGAAATGCCTACCAGAACTATAATGTGGCGGTGAACCTCTCCGATAAGGTTATCTATACCTATATGGGGGTGCTTAAGCCGAATTTGGGGAACGCTGACTACTCTACAGCGGGGCAACTCTCACCGCTGTTGAACGACCCCTACTATAAGACTATAGGTGTGGGGACAAAGATTTTCTTGGGCGGCGGAGTAGGTTATGTGGCCTGGCATGGTACGCAGCATAATCCCACTGCTCTCAGGGGAGACAATGGTGTGCCGCGGCGGGGAGCAGGGACGCTGGCTGTGATTGGGGACTTAAAGCAGATGAAGCCGGAATGGCTGGTCGGGACAAGCATGCTCGGTTACGGCTGCACATTAACTGTGGGCATAGGTGTCCCGATCCCCATACTTTCCGAGGAGATTCTGCGCTATACGATGGTAGGCGATGCTGACATCTTGGCTCCCATCGTGGACTATTCCGAGGCTTATCCCCAGATGAAGCCAGATATCCTGGGAGAGGTTAGCTACGCTGAACTCAAGAGCGGTTTTATAAAGGTTCAGGGCAAAGATGTGCCCACAGCTTCCTTGTCTAGCTATCCTAAAGCGGTGGAAATTGCTAGTATCTTGAAAAAGTGGATAGAAAAGGGTGAGTTTTTGCTTACCGAGCCCGTGGCTGCCTTGCCTGGAGTGGAATCAGGCATAACCTTTAAGCCACTTAAGGAAAGACCAATATCTTGAACAATGACAAATGACAAAGCTCAAATGATAAAGGGGAGTGGTTTTGGCATTTAGACATTTGGACTTTACTTGTCATTTGGATTTTGATATTTGGATTTATTTATAGTTTAGGATTTTATAGAGATGAATGTCTCCCGAAGAATAGTGCTTCACTTCCCGCCCAATATGACAGGGCAGCCAGTCGTTTGCCGCCTGGTTAAGGATTTTGGCCTCACCTTTAATATCATTAAAGCTTCAATATCACCAGGACAAGAAGGGTTGCTGGTCATGGAGCTTAGCGGTGAGCAGAAAAACTACGATGAGGGCATCAAATACATCACCGAGAGTGGGGTAGAAATCCAGTCCTTAAGCCAGGATGTTGTCCGTGACGAATCCAAGTGCACTCATTGCGGAGCTTGTATCACCATTTGCCCCGCCGAGGCTTTTGCTCTGGAGCCAAGAACCAGGAAAGTGCTCTTTGACCATAATAAGTGTGTTGTCTGCGGACTGTGTGTCAAGGCTTGCCCTCCTCGGGCGATGATATTGTATTTCTGACCACTGAAATTCAAAAATCAAAGGTCAAAAATAAAAATGACAAATCCAAATACAACAATTTTTGACTTTTGCTCTGTCACTTTGCATTTTGCATTCTGAAGGAATTTGTTTAGGATTTAGAGATTAGAAATTAGGATTTTGTATCTGACCATGCATGAGCCACGTTTCTACCGCCACTGGATTAAAGACAGCGATTTGGTTTCTTTTGAGGTAGCGGTAAAGCAAACAGACCTATACATCCGCTCCCGGCGTAATCTAAGGAATAAAGCTCGTGATTCCGTGCTAAAGCACCGTGGCTCTCTAGAGGCATATATTGGGCGGCATCCTCTTTTCCTGACGACGTTGGACAGTTATGAAGCTGAAGCTGAAGCCCCGGCCATCGTCAAGGAGATGGCCAGGGTATCTCAATTAACAGGTGTTGGTCCTATGGCAGCGGTAGCTGGCGCCATTGCTGAAGCAGTAGGCAGGGATTTGCTCGCTTTCTCGCCGGAGGTGATTGTGGAGAATGGTGGCGATATTTTTCTGAAAATATCTAAGAAGCGGCTGGTGGGCATCTATGCCGGGCAATCCGCTTTTACCAAAAAATTTGCCCTGGAAATCATGCCACGAGAAACACCATTGGGCATATGTACGTCCTCAGGAACCGTAGGACATTCTTTAAGTCTGGGCAGCGCTGATGCCGTTATTGCCCTTTCATCCTCGGCAGCTTTAGCTGACGCTGCAGCCACAGCGCTGGGCAATATAGTCAAGGCTGCTGATGATATTCCTAAAGCAATTGAAAAAGCCCAGAGTATCCAGGGGCTACGTGGTGTAGTTATTATTGTAGGCGACAAGATGGGCGTCTGGGGCAGGGTGAGAATTGTGCCCCTTGGTTAAACCACTCCATGAAAATCTTGTGATTTTCGTGGGGGCCCGTTAATTTGGAATCAAATTTTACTTAGGGTACCCAAAAAGTCGCCAGACTTTTTGGGTTAATTTAGTCCTTTCTTTTTTGCCCTGAGCAGTGATAAAGTTTTAAGCAATGAGAAACTTACCCAACCTCTGCGTGCAGTTAGCCCCCCGGCACCCTGAGGGACTAATCTTATCTAATCCTGTGATGATAGCCGCTGGCATAGCTGGCTATGGCACAGAGTATGCTGAAATTGCTGATATACAAAAGTTGGGCGCTATTGTCTGTAAAGGGACGACCCTTATGCCCAAAAAGGGTAATGCCCAACCACGACTGGTGGAAACCGCTAGTGGTCTGCTTAATTCGGTAGGCTTGGAAAATATCGGTGTCGACGCGCTGATTGAAGAAAAAGCGCCTGTGTGGGCAGGGTGGCGGGTTCCTGTTATTGTTAATGTTGCCGGGGAGACAATAGACGAATATGTGGCTGTGACAGGCAAGTTAGAAGGCGTGCCCGGGGTCAGCGGCATTGAGCTAAATATCAGCTGCCCCAATGTTCCCACAGGTGGGATGGAATTTGGTGTCGCCCCCAAGCTTGCCGCACAGGTAACTTCGGCGGTTAAAGCTGCTACCAGCTTACCGGTTATCGTTAAGTTGAGCCCCAATGTGACCGATATTAAGGAAATCGCTTTAGCCGTGGAAGAAGCTGGAGCTGATGCCATATCTCTGATTAACACGCTGAAGGGCATGGCAATTGATATAGACCAACGGAAGTCACGCTTGGGGAATATTGCAGGCGGGCTTTCTGGTCCCGCTATCAAGCCTGTGGCTCTTTATATGGTGTTCGAAGCAGCCAAGGTGGTTCGTATTCCAGTGATAGGATGTGGCGGCATTGCTTGTGCTGAGGACGCCTTGGAGTTTATTATGGCTGGAGCTACGGCTATACAGATTGGCACAGCTAACCTGACCAGTCCTGATATCTGTCTTACTATACTGGAGGGAATAGAGCATTTTATGCTGGACAGGGGGGTGGAGAATCTCACTGACCTTATTGGCGTTGCCCAGCACTCAGCACGCTGAGTGCTGGGTTATTTCCTTGTGGATGAAGCGGATGATGTCCTCTGTGGAAGTGCCCGGGCCAAAAACAGCTTTTACGCCCATTTGTTGTAAGGCGGGAATATCATCCTCAGGTATTATGCCACCAGCGATAACCAGGGCATCTGCTCTTCCTTTCTTCCTTAATCCTTCTACGATTGGTGGAAAGAGCTCTAAATGAGCTCCCGACAGGATGCTCAACCCAATAACATCTACATCCTCCTGGATAGCTGCCTCGACAATCATCTCGGGAGTTTGTCGGATACCAGTATAGATTACCTCCATGCCGGCATCCCGCAGAGCCCTCGCTACCACTTTAGCACCTCGGTCATGCCCATCTAAACCAGGCTTGGCTAGCAGAACACGAATCCTACCTTTGTTCATAGTCTACTCCCTCTCTAAACCACCCACGAAAATCTTGCGATTTTCGCGAGGGCCCTTTTAATTTAGAATCAAATTTACCCTAGATCCCCAAAGAGTCGCAAGACTTTTTGGGGGTTGATTTAGGTTTTCTGACAAAGCTCAACGAGCACCCCTCTAAGCGATTTGGGGTGAATGAAAGCTACCATGCCCTCTAAACCAGGGCGAGCCTTCTTATCAATTAATTCTATCCCCCTTTGAGAGAGGCGGCTAAGCTCCTTATCTACATCGTCAACTTCAAACGTTATATGATGAAGGCCCTCCCCTCTGTTCTCCAGGACTTTAGCCATATTACTGCCGGGAAGTGGTTCCAAAAGTTCCAGATTGGCGCCCTGGGCTAGGGAAAGGATGGCTGCCTTTACTCCTCGCTCCGAGAGGGTTTCAATCTTGCCAACCTCAGCACCGAAACAATCTTCGTAAAGTTTTATCGCTTCATCGAGGTTGCTGACTAAAATACCGATGTGGTCAACTTTTTTGGCCATTTCACCTCCTTTAAAACCATAGGCTGTTTAATTTTGTTTTCCCGTTCACGTTTAGGCATTCTGAAGGCTTTCACCTCCAGATTTCTGTAGTTGCCTGATTTATCAGGCTCTTTGCCCAATGAATTGGGCAACTACATTTTTTGCGTCCTCAAATGGTAAAACTACCTCCTAAAAAACCAGGAATTCCTTTTGGGTAGAAAAAATCCCGCGCAGTACATTACATATCTCACCCACGGTGGCGTAGGCCTCCACACATTCAAGAAAGGCGGGCATGGTATTATCCTTGCTGCGGGCGACATCTTCCAATCGCTTAAGCGCCTGCTTGACTTTGTCGTTGTTTCTGTCTTTCCTAACCTGGGCAGTCCTCTCCCTCTGTCTTTTTTCCACTTCCGGCTTGACTCGCAGCAGCCCCACTATTTTAGGGTAGGGAGAGACGAATTTGTTTACCCCTACCACGGTACGTTTTTCGCTTTCAATTTCTTTCTGGTAGTGGTAAGAGGAGTCCTGAATTTCCCTCTGTTGATATCCTTGCTCTATGGCAGCTACGGCACCACCAAGGTTATCAATTTTGGTGATATACTCCCCAGCTTCCTTTTCCAGGCTGTCGGTTAGATGTTCTATATAATAAGAGCCACCAAGGGGATCAACAACATCGGCAATGCCATTTTCATAAGCTAGTATTTGCTGAGTCCGCACAGCTATGGTTACTGCTTCTTCAGAAGGCGGAGCATAAGCTTCGTCAAAAGAGTTAGTGTGCAGTGATTGAGTACCTCCTAAGGTTGCAGCCAGGGCTTCTATGGCTGTCCGCATAATATTATTATGTGGCTGTGGCGCAGTGAGACTGCATCCGGCAGTTTGAGTGTGGAAGCGAAGCATCCAGGAACGTGAATTTTTAGCCCCAAACCTCTCTCTCATAATCTTCGCCCAGAGGCGGCGTGCCGCCCTGAATTTGGCAATCTCTTCAAAAAAGTTGACATGGCTATTGAAGAAGAATGATAGCCTGGGAGCAAATGTATCTACATCAAGTCCAGCATCAATAGCTGCCTGAACATAAGCAATACCGTTAGCCAGGGTGAAGCCAATTTCTTGGGCCGCGGTGGAACCAGCTTCTCGTATATGGTAACCACTGATGCTGATGGTATTCCAGCGAGGGACTTGCTTGGCGCAATAGGCAAATATATCAGTGGTCAACTGCATGGAAGGACGGGGTGGGAAGATGTGAGTGCCGCGGGCAATGTACTCCTTGAGTATGTCATTTTGAGTAGTGCCGTTTAATTCAGCGAGCTCAACTCCTTGTTTCTTGCCCAGGGCAATATACATGGCAAGAAGAATCGGGGCAGTGGCATTTATGGTCATGGAGGTGCTTACCTTATCCAGAGGTATATCCTGGAAAAGAATCTCCATATCCCGGAGGCTGTCTATGGCAACACCGACCTTGCCCACCTCGCCTCTAGCTAAGGGATGGTCAGAGTCATAGCCAATTTGTGTGGGCAGGTCGAAGGCTATGCTCAGGCCCGTCTGCCCTTGCTCTAGGAGATAGCGGTACCTCTGGTTAGTTTCCTCAGCAGTACCAAAGCCAGCGTACTGGCGTATTGTCCATATTCTACCCCGATACATATTTGCCTGGACACCCCGAGTGAAGGGATACTCTCCGGGGTAGCCTAAATCTCGAGCGTAGTCAAAATTTACCAAGTCCTCCGGTGTGTAAACAGCGTCAATCTCCACGCCGGAGCTGGTTTCAAACTTCTCCTGGCGCTCGGCGGCACGCTTTAAAGCCGGAGTCAGTGTAGTTTCATGCCATTCCTGCTTAGTTTTATTGGCCATAGCTACCCCCTGAGTTAAGAAAATTTGCCCGATGGAGTCTCTCGGATCCAGGTATCACTTTTGTCATTGCGAGCACCTGAAAGGTGCGTGGCAATCCTCTGCCCCACTGAGATTGCTTCGGCACCGTCTCATGCCTCGCAATGACAGAATGATGTGTCATTCTGAGCCCTTCGCATAGCTCACGACAATGTCCAGAGATTCTTCGTCCAACTTCATTTGGACTCCCAGAATGACATTACTAAGCGCCCTCGCTAAGTGCTATTGGCACGGGTTATGTCACATTATTTACTTTTCTCTGACCCACTAGCCTTGCCCAAAAGAGGAGTTATTATATCTATGGGTATGGGGAACAGTATGGTATTAGTCTTTTCTGTAACAATGGCAGTCAATGTCTGCAAATAGCGAAGCTGTAGAGCTGAAGGCTGACTGGAAATAATTTTGGCAGCCGCGGCCAATTTCTCTGCCGCCTGGGCTTCACCCTCGGCATGAACCACCTTGGCTCTCCTCTCTCGCTCAGCCTCAGCTTGGGCTGCCATAGCCCGCTGCATTGTTTGCGGCAGTTGCACATCCTTAACCTCCACCATGCTCACCTTTATACCCCAGGGATTAGTGCCTTCATCAACCACCGTCTGTATCTTTTCGTTGAGCCTGTCCCGCTGGCCTAACAACTCATCCAGCGTAGATTGTCCGACAACATTTCGCAAAGTGGTCTGGGCAAGCAGCGAAGTTGCCTTGATATAATCGAGTACCTTGAGAATAGCATCTGAGGCCTCGACCACCCGAAAGTAAATTACGGCATCAACCCTGACAGTAACATTGTCCACGGTGATGCACTCTTGCTGGGGAACATCCATGGTGATTACCCGAAGGTCAAGTTTCCGCATAATCTCAACGAAAGGTATAATGAAGACCAGACCTGGCCCCCTGAGGCCAACCCACCTGCCCAGGCGGAAAACACCCCCTCTTTCATACTCTCGAACGATCTTGATAGCTGCTGACAGAAGTATTATTACTACTATTGCGATAATAACATAAATAAATACGTTCATTCCTTCTCCTTTTCTTTAGATTTTTTGGTCACCCACAATTTCAATCCTTCTACTTTGGTTATTATCACCTCCTCTCCGGGTTCTATTTTACTACCTTCGGCTATAGCTGTCCATAGCTCTCCTTCAGCCAGAACCGTGCCCTTAGGGTTGAGGGTCGTTTGCACTACAGCTTCCTTTCCTATCATTTCCTCTACACCAGCGGAGAGTTTTCGCATCTGGCCTTTTACGATGGCGTAAATAACGAAAATGATAAAAGCGACGGCAAAAACTATGGCTATGATAATTGGACCTGGTATTTCCACG
Organism: uncultured Dehalococcoidales bacterium; assembly: GCA_964586515.1. Taxonomy (GTDB): domain Bacteria; phylum Chloroflexota; class Dehalococcoidia; order GIF9; family AB-539-J10; genus RBG-13-51-36. The sequence goes on along the minus strand of CAZPGJ010000001.1, from coordinate 197,554 downwards.
GTACTAGCTTCCTATTCTTTTAATTTCTTTGCCACCCATAATTTCAATCCTTCCACTCTGGATATTATCACCTCTTCACCCGGTGCTATTCTGCCGCTTTCCGATGACGCCGTCCATAATTCTCCCTGGGCCAGAACTGTGCCCGTAGGGTCGAGGGGTGTTTTGGCGATGGCTATTGTCCCAATCATCCCCTCAGCCCCGGTAGCCTTGCGGCGCCTTTGCCCGCGGATAATGGCGCCGATGACAAAGACAGCGAAAGCGGTAAAGCCTACTGTAACCCCGGCAATTAGCCTCTTATCTACCGCTATGCCCGGGCTGTGGCTGAATAATAGCAACGAGCCCATGACCAACGAGGCTGCCCCCCCGGCAGTCAATAGCCCAAAACTATGGGTGAAGTACTCGGCGATAAAAAGTCCCACGGCAAGTAAAATAAGTGCTATGCCTCCCCAGTAAGCATTAAGCACACCCAGGGAGTAAAACGCCAGGAATAAGCTGATGCCACCAGCCACCCCTGGAAAAACCAGCCCCGGGCTGGAAATCTCAACAATCAACCCTATGGTAGCCAGGGTAAAGAGGATGTAGGCAATGTTGGGGTCGCTGATGGTTTGCAGAAATTTCTCAATGTCATTCATTCCGTTTCTAGTTAAACCATAGTTCGTAGTATCAATGGTGACTTCCTTGCCACTGGCTAAAGTAACGTTCCAGCCATTGATTTGGGAAATAAGGCTTTCCAAACTGTCAGCTCGCAGGTTGATAAGGTTACATTCCAAGGCATCAACATCGGTAAATGCTTTGCTTTCCGTAACTGCTAGCTCGGCTTCTTCCATATTGCGGCCACGCTCCTCAGCTATAGTCCTCATCCACTTAGCCGAGAACTCGACTATTTTTTTCATTTCGTCTTCTGATATATTCGCTCCTCCAGTAGTTACGGGATGGGCAGCGCCGATAGTCGTGCCCGGCGTCATCGCCGCTATATTAGCAGATAGAGTAATGAAGGTTCCCGCTGAGGCAGCCCAGGCGCCTTTGGGTGAGACGTAAACCACGATGGGCACGTCGGCATTCATAATCCTCTGGACTATCTTCTCGGTTGAGTCAAGAAGCCCACCGGGGGTATTTAGCTCAATTATGCAGACAGTAGCGCCATCCTTCTCCGCCTGGCTGATACCCCGATCAATATAATCAGCTATCACGGGCACAATGGTGCCATCCACGGTAAGAACTTCTACAGTAGTAGGGTTGGCGGCAGCAATCAGGCTGCCTCCTAAACCCGCAACTATTGGCATCACAAGGCAGGCAAGGAAGAAAACCTTAAGCCCGGTTCTCAGCATCTCGCATTATCCTCAAGTTAATTATAAACTAAGCGACTAAAAGCAACAAAAAAACTCTCAGGTTCATCATTATTGAAGCTGGACACAGCTTAGTGTAGAATAGGCTAAGGATGAAAAACCAAAAGTGTAAGGGAATGCAGGACTTGCTCCCCGAGGACATGTTGCGCTTTCGTCGTATTGAAGATACCTTCCGGACTTGTTGTCGTAACTGGGGCTACCAGGAGGTGAGGACGCCAACTTTAGAATACCTCTATTTGTTTACAGCTACGGGAACACTCACGCCGAGCATGTTAAGCAAGGTATATTCCTTTCTCGATTGGGATGGCTGGAGCGGTGAGCGAGTCGTCTTGAGGCCAGATGGTACTATTCCTGTGGCCAGGCTCTACATCGACAATCTGAGCGGACAAGAATTAGCCAGGCTTTTCTATGTGACTAATATCTTTGCTTTCGAGGGAACGGGAAAAGAGAACAGGGAGCGCTGGCAATGTGGTGCTGAGTTTTTCGGTGGTGCCCAATCTGCCCCGGATGTGGAGATAGTTCTGCTGGCTGAAGAGGTTATCCGCAGCCTTGGCATCAGCAATGTCGGGCTGCAAGTGTCCCATGCTGGCTTGGTGAAGGCGCTGCTCAAGGAGTTTAAGCTCAGCCCCGCTGAGGAAGCTAAGATGACGAACCGCATTTTAGAAGGAAATTGGCAAGCATTGACCAGGGCGAAATCCACTAGCCCCGAAATCGACAGGCTCATGGCTGCGTTATTGGGCCTCAAGGGGAAATCGAGCAGCTTTCTACACAATGTCAGAGCTTCATTCCCCAAAGCGTCGCAGGACTTCAAGTCCAGCCTGGAGGACCTCCTCAGCATTACCACATTACTGGATAACCTGGGTTGCAGCTATGAAATCGATATCGCGGCCATACATGGTTTTGAGTATTATACTGGAATCTGTTTTCAGTTCCTGGCTGCTGGGGAAAAGATAGGTGGCGGAGGAAGATATGATAAGCTTGTGCCCCTTATGAATGGCAAGGACGTCCCTGCCTGCGGATTTGCCCTATATGTGGACCCTATAATGAAATTGCTGCCGCTGGAGAAAGAGAAAAAGGGCGAACGTGGAATTTTAGTTAAAGGTAAGGAATCGACTCCCGAAATAGTAAAGAAGTGCTTTGCTGTGGCGGAATCGCTTCGTGACGCCGGATATGCCACGGAGCTTGGCTTAGGTGGTCAGGAAGAGAGTACCTATCGCTGGGTTGTCTCGGTTTCCGCCAAGAAGCCGTTCAGGCTCAAGGACTGTAAGCAAGGACGACAGCGAAACGTAACCTCCCCAGCAGATATTATTGACATAATAGGCGCGAAATGAAAGAGTGTTGTGCATAACCGCAGTGCAGTTACACACAAGTTAGACAAAATGTCGGCAACGAGGTAAATTTGTGAATAGTCCCCTAGAAAACAAAAAAAATAATCATGAAGCGGTGTATTTGCCATCAAATGAGCCTTATCTAGGCAGAGAGTCGGTTTTTCAATTCGATCAGGTTATCATATCTTGCTTGGAGGCAAATGCAGATATTGCCGCTTACACCCACCAAGCTGAGTTATCGGACCTTCAAAAAGCAGCTTGCCAGATCATCCCTCAGGGAATCAACCTTGCTTTGACAATCCGGGAACTCATTCGGCAGGGTTACCTTTTTGGAGCCTTAGTGCTTATGCGACCGCTGATCGAACGTGCTGCCATCATTTCATATCTCAACACCTATCCTGATGAAGTTGAAGTTTGGCAAAATGGTTGGCAATTGCGGGAGAGACCAAGCCTCACAAAAATGCTCGAAACAATGAGCGACAATGCCGACATCACAACAGCGAAGCAGATATGCGAAACCTTTGGTCACATTGTGCATGGTGACCCTGTTGGTTCACAATGGAACATAGTTCAACTTGATGATACGAGATTGGGCTACTCTGTGGGAAAAATCATTAATGATCCTGAGCTATGTGACTTTATTTGCTTTCAGTCTTATTGCTACCTGATTGTACTGATGGGAATGATGGCAGTTTGCTTTCCTAATGTTGCTATAAGTAATGTGGATATTGAGAAAAACAAGGGGTACAGCACATAATACGGTGTTTGCGGTTCACTTGGATACCTCAAGTCCGTTTAGCACCTCACAAACATACAAAATGTTGGGCAACATGGCAAGTAATACAATGGATGGTGTAGATGATAAAATGCTTCAAAGACATCCGTAATCGGCACACTGTTGTGACTCGGTGCTGATAATGTTTAGAATGACGTTATGAAATATCAATCTATTAAACTCGCTCTCCCTAAAGGCAGGTTTCTATCGCCGACAGCTAGCTTGCTTGCCCAGATAGACGTGGGATTTGATGGTTATGGCGATAAAACAAAGCAATATCGCCTGCGCTCGGCAAGGTTTCCCAGTCTTTCCGCCAAAATACTTCAGGAAAAAGATATTCCCATCCAGGTGGCTGTCGGGAATTATGACCTGGGAATTTGTGGATTGGATTGGATTGAAGAATTTCTGGTGAAATATCCCGCTGGGGCCCTGGTAAAAATAGCGAGTCTAAATTACGGCGAAGGTGGTATACACGTGGTTGCCAGTGCTCAAGCTGGGATAACCAGTCTCAATGAGTTATCAGCCCGCAGAAGCTATCGTATAGTGAGTGAGTATCCTAATCTGGCTGAGGCTTTTGCCTTAAATCTCAGGATGAAAAGGTTCAGGATTTTCCCGGTGTGGGGAGCTACTGAGGCTTATCCCCCGGAAAATGCCGATTTGGCGGTGCTCTGGGGAAAGAGCGGAGCGCATATAGCAGCTCAAGGTTTAATTCCCCTCGAAAAGATACTCCCCGTTACGGCCTTTGTAATAGCCAATCGAGAAAGCCTGGAGAACAAGGATTTGAGCCAGATATTGGTGTGTTTTGACTCCCAGCTTAGCGCTGACCTGCCCGCCTGCTCGCCGTACGACTTCGGCAGGCGAGCCGAGGCTTGGCAGGCGGGGCCACAGACACCAATAGAACATGAGCTTGATATCTGTAAGAAACTAAAGATTCCTCGCTCCTCGTGGCCAGCCAAAGAAATCAACCTGGCTTTGCCTGATGGGCACCAGCAAGCACCTGCTGCGCAGTTTTTGAAGCAAGCCGGGCTGGCACTTCAGGGCTATTCTGAAGAAGTAGTGAGCCGCCGGCCCTCCGCTGATTTAGACTGGCTGGGCATTAAAGTAATCAGGCCCCAGGATATGCCTCTGCAAGTGGCTAATAGCAATTTCGACTTAGCCATAACCGGTGAGGATTGGCTGCGGGAACACCTCTATCGCTTCCCCTCGAGCCCGGTGAAGAAATTGTTTGCTCTCGGCTTTGGCACCGTCAAAATTGTCGCTGCCGTGAGCCAGGAAATGCCTGCGGCCGACGTTGATGAATTGCGGTCGCTTGTTCAGAGCGGCAAGTTTGCTCCTCTAAAAGTAGCTTCGGAGTACATAAATATTGCCGACAGGTATCTTCGGGACAATCACATTAACCCCTACAAGCTAATCCCAACCTGGGGGGCGAGCGAGGCTTTTTTACCAGAGGATGCCGACATGCTTATTGACAATGTCCAGACAGGGAAGACTCTCAAACAGCACAAATTGAAGATTATTGATGTGCTCTTCCAATCTTCGGCATGTCTGATTGCCAGCAAAAATAGTCTGGCATCTTCCGATAAAAAAGAGAAAATGAAGTTTCTGACACAGAAATTGCGAGCGGGGCTATCATGACAAGTCTTCTTTTTTGTCATTGCGAGCCTTTTCCCCTCGTCATTGCGAGGAACAAAGTGACGAAGCAATCCCCGCCACGGGTAGGATTATTGTGAAAAGAGTCGAAGGATTTAACAAAGCGAAACAATTACTGGCCAGGGAAAACTTCTGGGAGTCTTTCAACACCTCACCGAGACTACGAGCTCAAATAAAGCAAGTCTTTGGCGGAGAGCTTTCAGTTCAAGAAGTGGTCGACCGTATTATCGGCGAAGTTCGGGATAAAGGCGATAAAGCCCTCTTTGATTACACCGAAAAACTGGATGGAGCGCGGTTGGATTCCCTGGAAGTAAATAGACAGGAAGTTGTGGCCGCTTACGATATAACAGACAAGAAACTTATCTCGGCCCTCGAGTTCGCAGCCAGAAGAATCCGGGACTTCCATGTTGCCTGTGGACACAAAACCGGCCTGATTCCTATCGCCAAGCACCTTAAGCAACAGGTTCGGCCCTTACAAAAGGTTGGCCTGTATGTGCCCGGCGGCACCGCTGCCTATCCATCCACAGTGCTGATGATGGCCATACCAGCCAAAGTGGCCGGTGTTAAGGAAATCATTATGGTTTCGCCGCCTGCTAAGGGTGGGTGGATTCCTGCACCCACGTTGGTCGCCGCCGATATTGCTAAGGTCAACCGCATTTTTAAAATTGGCGGCGCTCAGGCTATTGCGGCATTAGCTTATGGTACTGAGTCAATACCTAGAGTGGATAAGATTTGTGGCCCCGGGAACATCTTCGTGACCCTGGTTAAGAAAATGGTTTATGGCACAGTGGACCTCGATGGTCTCGAGGGCCCCAGCGAGGTAGTAATTGTCGCCGACGAGAAAGCCAACCCCGCACTTTGTGCCGCTGACCTCCTGGCCCAGGCTGAACATGACCCCCTGGCTTCAGTAATTTTAATCACCACTTCGGCTGACCTGGCTGACCAGGTAAATAAGGCAATCGAGATGCAACTGGGGAAATTAAAGCGGCGTTCTACTGCCAGAGCAGCTATTGATAGGGGGATGCTTGTGCTTGTAGATGACATAGCCCAGGCAGTGGAATTGGTCAACCTCTTCGCTCCGGAACACCTCTCTCTTATGACATCTAACGCTTCGTCTTTAGTCCCCAAAATTCACAATGCCGGCTGTATTTTCATAGGCGAGAACTCGCCTGTCGTTCTCGGTGATTATGTTGCCGGTCCCAGCCATGTCTTGCCCACCGGAGGCAGTGCTCGTTTCGGTTCTCCTCTGGGCGTTGCCGACTTTCTCAAGGTTACCAATATCATCGCCCTGGACAAGGCTGCCATGCGAAAGCTGAGTCGGGCTGCTGTGGTAATAGCTGAAGCTGAAGGGCTCGATGCCCACGCCCAGGCAGTAGAAAGAAGGATGAGGGCTAAATAAAAGATTAAAATGCAAAAGGCAAAAATATTTACATTTTAATTTGTCATTTTGATTTTTAATTTTTGACTTTTAGTTTAGGTTGAAATGGACATAAAAAAACTTATCAGGCCTGAGCTCGTGACCATGAAGGGTTACATCCCTATCGAGCCTACGGAAGTTTTGAGCCAACAAGCTGAATTGCCTGCGAATAAGGTAATAAAGCTTGATGGCAACGAGAATCCCTATGGCTGTTCCCCCAAGGTCTATCAAGCTCTGGCCACTTATCCCTATTATCATAATTACCCCGACCCCGAGCAAAGGGAGCTGCGGAAGGCTTTAGAAGAATATACCGGCCTGGGACGCCAGCACATTGTTTGTGGCATGGGCAGCGATGAGCTTATTGACCTTATCCTCAGGCTTTTCCTCAAGCCGGGGGACGAGGTCATCAATTGTCCACCGACGTTCGGCATGTATCCGTTTAGCACCGATATCTGTGGGGGCAGGGTGGTTGATGTGCCCCGGACCAAAGATTTTACCATTGATATTGTTGGTATGAAGAAGGCCTTGACTAGGAGAACAAAGGCTATCTTTATCGCCTCGCCCAATAATCCTACCGGCGACACCGCCTCTGAGAAAGAGATTATGGAGCTTGTTGATACGGGGAAGGTTGTTGTCGTGGACGAAGCCTATTTTGAATTCAGCAATGTGACCGTGGCCAACTTGGTACCCAGTTATCCCAACTTGATAGTTTTACGCACCTTCAGCAAATGGGCCGGGCTAGCCGGCTTAAGGATAGGCTACGGCTTCTTCCCCGCAAAAATTGCTGGTTATCTGATGAAGATTAAGCAGCCCTATAATGCCAATGCCGCAGCCCAGGCTGCGGTGTTAGCTTCCCTGGCAGATATAGAGTATCTTCGTGCTAATGTTACCAGGATAGTTACGGAACGGGAGCGGTTATTTGGCAAACTGAAGGAACTGGATTGGCTAAAGCCTCACCCCTCCCAGGCTAATTTTATTCTCTGTTCTCTGCCCGAAGGAAAGGCCAAAGAAATCTGGCAACAACTGCGGAAGAAAGGCATCTTTGTTCGCTATTTTGATACTTCTAGATTGAAAGACTGCCTGCGAATCAGCGTGGGCAGACCTGAGGATACCGATGTCTTAATTGAGGCACTTAAAACCCTACCTGTCACTGCGACTCTGAGTAAAACGAAGAGGAAGCAATCCCAAGCATTCCCCTCTCCCTTGAAGGGAGAGGATTAAGGTGAGGGTGAAATAAAATATTGGGGGTTAAATATGGCTGAAAGAAAAGCAAAAGTAGCTCGTGAGACTGCCGAAACAAATGTCAGGGTAGAGCTCAACATTGACGGCAGCGGACAATTTCAAATCACCACCGGCATAAGGATGTTCGACCACCTCCTTAGCCAGCTAGCTCAGCATGGAGTATTTGACATAAAAATCTCAGCCTCTGGTCCCGACCAGCACCACGTAGTCGAGGATGTGGCTATCTCGCTGGGCAAGGCTTTTAACCAGGCATTAGGGAAAAAGCAGGGCATCGTTCGTATGGCCCATGCTGTTGTGCCTATGGATGAAGCTCTGGCAGAGGTAGCAGTGGATATTGGGGGCAGGGTCTACAGCGTAGTTGAGGTAGACTTTAACGAAGCCGGCATAGGTGACCTGGATGCTGATTTAGTCCGCCATTTTCTGGTCTCCTTTGCCTCCGAAGCCAAAATCAACCTCCATGCCAAAGTGCTCAGCGGCATCAACGACCACCACAAAGCCGAAGCCTTATTCAAAGCCCTGGCCCGAGCCCTGGACTCAGCCACCCGCATTGACGAGCGCATCCTGGGCAGGATTCCCAGCACCAAAGAGGTTATCGAGGGATAGGGAAAGATATTGAATATGAAACTAATCTCAAATCATGCTTGGGAAGCGATTATGGCATCTCAGAACTAGATATATACAGAATCACCTGAGCTTATGGGTTAAGGATTTATACTAGAGTGTTTCTTAACAACGACCAAATCAGAGAATTAGATAAAGCTATGCGCTGTTACTCTTACCCAAAGCTGTTGTATGACTTCAAGGTGAATAAGGAGGTTTCTTATCCTTCAATGCGCGAGCTAGAGGCAACTGTCAGAGGTGATTTGAGATCCGGTGACCCTGTTGTGGTAAAGAATGGGTTGTCAAATATCCTGTATTGGGGACACCGCAGTAGGCCCTATTATTGGAAAAGAGTGACAAACTTTCGCAATGGCGTCACAGAAGGTCGTCTCCGGGAAGCTTCTCAAGTATTGATTCAATTGGCTGGTATTGGATTGCAGGCGCTTAAAAATCTAAATATGCCTGAATTCTCTAATTTGTCTTTTCTGTCCAAAGTTCGTATGTTTCTTGATCCCACGAACTGGGTGGTTCTGGATCGCAGTCTCATGAAGCTGGCCGGTTCTAAGGTTGAGCCATTTCATCGTATCAAGGAATATCAAACTTACATTCCGTGCACGTTGGAGAATGAACAACGGTATGGAGATTGGTGTATCATCTGTCGTAGGGCTGCGTTCGCCTATTATTCAAGCCAAGGATACCTCGCCGTGGATGTCGAGCGTGGAGTGTTTCAACTTGTGCAAAATAGAGAGCTTCAACTCGCTGCTGCAATCGTTAATACCCTATGGCAGGATTTTGGCCAAGCGCCAAGTAGTGGCAGCACGAATTCTTTCGGATAGAAGTGGTGACGATAAATTGCAAGTCAACACAGGTTCGGATTTTCCCCTACCCTGGACAGGTGCTCCCTCCGCCATTGTGCTATAATCGGAGCTAGGGAAAACAAGGGTGGAATATAGTGTTATCATAAGAAAAGCACCTGACGGATTCTATATAGCCAGTTGTCCTTTGATTCCAGAAGCAAGGGCTCAGGGTGAAACATATGAGGAGTGTCTGGCTAATATCAAGGAAGTGCTTGAGCTTTGCCTTGAATATCGTAGGGAGCGGGGTGAGGAATTATGTTAAGAAAGTTTCGGGTGATTCTTGAGCCTAATGAGCTGGGTGGATATACCGTGACAGCCCCTTTGTTGCCTGGATGCATCAGTGAGGGCGATACCAGGGACGAAGCCTTAGCTAACATCAGGGAAGCTATAGAACTTTATATAGAAAGCTTGCAGGCAGACGGCGAACCAATTCCCAGTGAAGAAGCTATCGAAGAAACTGTTATAGAGGTTCCAGTGTGAGGCTTCCACGGATAAGCGGGAAGCAAACTGTGTAGAGGCACTTTTGCGGGCGGGTTTCCAGATACATCGTATCCGAGGAAGCCATTATATTCTTAAGAATCCGGAAACAAAGCAGAGGGTAACAATCCCTTACCATCGGCGGGAGCTTGCCTTGAAGACATTGCGTTCCATCTTAAGGCAAGCAACAATAAGTCCCGAAGGGTTTTCCGAACTACTATAAGCTGTCCTGCGTCTCCACAAAAGTTCGGATTTTCCCCTGTCCGGTTAATACTTCTAACTAGCGTGTGTTATAATAGACGAGTGGACAATCGCCCCTTTTGAACAAGGGCTTAAGACTCAAATTAGGAGGCTGAGAAAATGGCTGAGTATCATTTCGTTGTGGTGGTAGAGAAAGACGAACATGGTTATTTTGCCTATTGCCCTGAATTACAGGGGTGCTACACCCAAGGGGAAACATTTGAAAAGGTCATGGAAAATATCAAGGATGCTATAAGGCTCCATGTCGAGGACAGGCTAGCCAGTAATGAAACTATTCCAACCTCAGAGGTGGTGAGTCTTTCTACTCTAGAGGTGATGGTTTGAGTGAGAAGCTACCCAGGGTCACCGCCGATGAAGTAATTCGCATATTAGAAAGAGCTGGTTTCAAATTATCGCGGTAGAGTGGTAGCCACAGAATCTACAAGAATCCTGCAGGCAAGCGCGTCACAGTTCCTTACCATAAGGGCAGAGTTTTGCACCCAAAAGTCTTATCTAGCATTCTAAAGGACGCACAGCTTAGCAAAGAGGATTTCATAAAAATTCTTGAGAATAAATAGTGGTTTTCCCTTTTGTAGGCACGTGATGAGCAGAAATCCACAAAAGTTCGGATTTCCCCTGCCCGGGAAGCAGTCTTGCGCTTTCCGAATCCAACCGGATGCAAAATCGCCCCCCACGCATTGTCAGAACAAGGCAAACTAAATTTGGCTAGTCCTGCTTTATGATATGCTGTATATCGCAAATTGTTTAGCAAAACACTTGAGTTTTCTGTTATAATTGATGTTGAGATTCGAGAGTGGTAAATATGCTGGTAAAGATAGAAACTTACTTCGACGGTGAATTCTGGTGTGCCCGTGGAATAGGAGAGGATATATTTACTCAGGGCAACACTTTGGATGATTTGTACCAAAATATTAAGGAAGCAGTATCTGTTCATTATGGTGAAACAGACGAGCCTATTACTATCTTGACTCTGTCTGAAGTAAAACTGGCAAATATCAAAACTCCGGCAAGTTAGCGGCCATGATATAGTTGCGTAATAGGTTAAGATAGGGGTTTTTGCCTACGCAGCACAAGTTGTTGACCAGGTTTCCAACATCGAGTAACTTATCGAGGGGTAGTAGGGCGTCTGATTCAGTTCCAAGGCTCTGAACGAGCACAGCAACTATACAGAGGGCTCTATTGTGTTTAAAATAATATAGGGTTAGTCTGTGTAGAAAGTGTAGAGCAACGGAGGTAGGAAATGTCGGAACTGAGTTGGGCCACTGTAGTCGCCTGGTTAGCAAGCCATGGCATCCGCATCCTTGTCATAGCAGTGGTGGCGGCTGTGCTGTGGTTTGCCTTAAATAAGTTTCTCCCGCCTATTGTACGCCGTACTGTGTCCCGAACGGGGTATAAGGAAAGCAAAGCAGCGGTTGAGAAAAGGACAAATACCCTTCTTTCTGTCTTCAAAGGGGTGGGGCGGGTATTCATTGTCATAGTTGCCATAATTATGGTCCTGGATGAGGTGGGAATACCCATCGCGCCAGTCCTGGCTGGCTTCGGCGTCGCTGGCATAGCCATTGGCTTCGGCGCTCAGTACTTGATAAGGGACCTCATCGCTGGCATCTTCATCATTTTGGAAAACCAGTACAGGGTGGGTGATGTAGCTAGGGTGGCTGATATTGCCGGGCTGGTGGAGGAAGTAACTTTGAGAAAGACGGTGCTCCGTGACCTGGATGGCATAGTCCACCATGTACCCAATGGCGAGATCAGAGTAGCCAGTAACTTCACCAGGGGCTTTTCCAGGGTCAATCTCAATATCTCGGTAGGCTATGGCACCGACCTTGACCACGCCATAAGCGTGATAAACCGAGTGGGCAAGGAACTCGCTGAGGATGACAACTGGCGTAAGATAATCAAAAGTCCTCCCCAGGTGCTGAGAGTTGATAATCTGGGTGACTCTGGAATAGACATCAAGATTCTGGGGGATGTTGAACCTATACGGCAGTGGGATGTGATGGGGGAGTTGAGGCTTCGCCTCAAGAAAGCTTTTGATGCTGAGGGTATAGAAATACCTTGGCCCCATACCAAAGTGTATTTTGGCAATCCTTTACCGGATTTTCCTAAGAAAAAGGATTAGCTTCAGGCAGTATTCTCAGCCTGCCGCTTTTGGCAGAAGTTCTCCTCGCCTGGAGCCGATGAATACTTGAGGGGCATACTCCCTCTCGTAAAACCGTGAAGGTTAAGGCGGTTTGGCCCTCCCGAGCCGAACTCTTGAGAATGTACGGCTCGGTCTCGTGATGCTTCTGTCTTAAGGATGCGAAGGCTAAGGCCGAACTTGCCCGCTGCCCACGATAATCCACTTGTAACTGGTTAGCTCTTTCAATGCCATGGGACCGCGGGCGTGAAATTTCTGCGTGCTTATGCCTATCTCAGCGCCTAATCCAAACTGCCCCCCGTCGGTGAACCGAGTGCTGGCATTGGCATAAACACAGGCGGCATCCACTTCGTTGAGGAAGCGCATTGCTGCCGAATGGTCTTCGGTAACGATAGCTTCGGAGTGCCCCGAGCCATATTTCTCAATGTGCTCCAGAGCTTCGTCCAGAGAGTCAAGCACTTTAATAGCCGCTTTCAAGGATAGATATTCCTTCCCCCAGTCCTCATCTGTGGCCGGGACTAGCTTTAAGGGTGGGGAGGTTGCTTCGCTCCCGCCTGCCAAGCCTTGGCTCGCCTGCCGAAGTTGTACGGCGAGCAGGCGGGCAGGTCGCTCGCAATGACATTGCTTAAGTATAGCCAAGGCTCGCTTGTCGCAGTGCATTTCCACGCCGGCCTTGGCCCACTCTTTGGCGATAGCCGGCAGGTAAGCTTGAGCAATCTGATTATGGACCAGAATGCAATCGAGAGCATTGCACACGGTAGGGCGCTGGACTTTGGCATTATAGGCGATGGCAACCGCTTTGTTCACGTCGGCACTCTTGTCCACATAGGTATGGCAGACACCGATGCCGCCGGTAATTACCGGCATAGCGGCATTCTCCGAGACAAGCTTTATCAAACCAGCGCCGCCGCGGGGAATCATCAAGTCAATTATTCCCTTCATCTTGAGCATGTGATTGACTAAAGTCCGTTCTGTGGACTCGATAAGCTGGATGGCTCCCTGGGGCACGCCGGCCTGGTCACAGGCTTCTTGAGCTACCCTGGCTAAGGCCTTGTTCGAATTTATGGTTTCCTTGCCACCACGGAGGATGACGGCGTTGCCTGATTTAAGGCACAGGCTCGATATGTCTATGGTGACATTGGGGCGGCTCTCATATATCGCACCAATGACTCCCAGGGGGACTCGCCTCTTGCTTATCTGTAAACCATTGGGCAAGGTCCGCATCTCGAACACCTCGCCTACCGGGTCAGGCAGCGCCGCCACTGTTCTTGTATCCTGGGCTATGCCTTCCAGGCGAGATGGCGACAGCATAAGCCTGTCCAGCATGGCTTCATTCATCCCTGAAGCCTTCGCCTCCTCGTAATCAATCTTGTTGGCAGCTAAGATTTCGTCCTTTCTAGCGATAAGAGCCTCAGCGATATTGACCAAAGCCTTATTCTTAACTTCCGTAGAAAGGAACGCCAGCTTTCTCGAAGCTGCCTTAGCTGCCTTTCCCTTCTCTTCCAGCTCTTTTACGGCTGATTTCATAGTTCGCCTTCCCCTGTTTTTCGCCTTCTGACTCTTCCTCTATAGCTATGTCTGCTCTGTTCTCTTTGACTATGAAATCAAACATTGCAGGAACATCTTGGACATAGCTAAATCTTCTAATTCGTCTCTCTGCCAGCTTAACATATTCCTCATTTATATCATAGCCTATATAGTGTCGTCTCGTTTTTATCGCGGCTATAGCTGCTTGCCCGCTTCCCATAAAGGGGTCCAAGACAACATCTCCCTCGTAAGTATAGAGTTGGATGAGCCTATATGGTAACTCCACGGGGAAAGGCGCGGGATGCCCGATACTCTTTGCCTGCTCTGCAGGGAATGTCCACACACTCTTGGTTAATTCAAGAAATTCTTCTCTAGATATAGTGCTATTTCTATTCGGCTGTTTCTTTCGAGCAAAAGTTCCTTTAGAAAAAACTAATATATATTCGTGAATATCTCTCAGTGTTGGGTTAGCCGCAGAAAGCCAGCTTCCCCAAGCCATGGAGGGGCTAGAGCTTGAAGCCTTGTTCCAGATAATCTCTCCTCGCATAAGAAAGCCTAACTCAAGCATATCTTCAACGACAAAAGCGTGGAGTGGAATATATGGTTTTCTCCCGAGGTTGGCGATATTTATACAAGCTCTGCCACCGGGCACAAGCACTCTGTAGACTTCTTGCCATACCCTTTTTAGAAACTCTTTGTATCCTTCGAGCGTCAAATCCTCATCATACTGTTTGCCTACGTTGTAGGGTGGAGAAGTTACCATTATGTGAACACTATTGTCAGGTAATTCCGCCATCTTTTCGCTTGATTTACAGAATACTTTATCAAGGAATTCGGGAGGAATAGGATTTTCTACATATGCGCCTTTTTCTTCTTTAGGCAGACTTTCATAGAGTCTGCTGGCGTAGAAGCGAGTGGAATCGTGGTTTATGCGCCCTGGCGAACCAAATGAACTTGTCTTAGTCCCTCTTTTCATCTTCATTCCTCCCTCCAGTGGTCAACCCATCTCTGGTATGGATCATAGTCTATTTCTGTTCTTTGCCAACGTATCTCAATAGCTTTGGACTCTTTATCGGTAACTACAGCCTCTAACGCCTCGTTAGTGATTTCCACGCCTCTCGGATTTGTCCCTGGCTTAGGAAGTTTAATATACGCTGCTCTGCCTATTGCATTAAATACCTTTGTTTGAACCTCTAATGGTAAGTAGTAAAGTCCGCCCTTACCACCCCAATTAACCTGCACGAATAAAGTATCACATCGAGGATAGTAGCTCTGTCGAAATTGCCGTGCTTTCTGAGCATCAACTGTCCATATAATCTTAACTCCACTAAACCTTTTACCTGTAATTGTCTTGATAGACACGGGTTGACCAAATAATCTGACATCAACTTCTGGCTCGGTAATGGGAATCTCGGTTTCTACGTTTTGTTCTCCGAATTTATATATAAGTAGAGCTATTATAACGTTTTCCCTAAGCGAGCCCACCTGCATCCAATTTTTCCTGCTCGGGAGCTTTCTAGCTCAGCAATGTTAAATAAGTAGGGCAATTTCCTCTGTATTCTAGCTTTGAGTTCTTCGTCCTCAAGGATTTCTATGAGATGACTATTCACTTATACTCCTTAAACTTGTTTTCATACTGTTCACGATAAACACCATGGTGTTCCCGTGAATCACCTTGTAGCCATAATACAAAACATTGGTTTTCAATTTATCCATAACCCCACCTCGTTGCAAATGCCAATCAAATATTGACAATACTATAACATTTTACTATAATTTTGATAGTAGTAAGAAAAGCTCCTGGGGAATGGTTGGTCATCTGCTGAAGATGGCAGCGTCTGTACAGGCGTGGGGTCCTACCACCGGGAGCTATTTTTATATATCATTCTGCAACTACCCCTTAAAGACAAGTAATAATTTGCCGTAAATATTGACAAATGCTATTATATTGATGTACAGATTGCTACGCAAGGGTCTTAATTGCCTGAATAAACAATGAAGGAGGGAATTGTGGGGGTTCCAGGATATGTAGTTTTGACGCTCGAATTCCGCAGAGTCGGTAGGCGGTGGACTGCATATTGCAAAGAGCTTGGTACAGCAACCTTCGGTCGCTCTCTACCAGAAGCAGACAAAAGGATTAAGGAAGCTGTATTGCTTCATCTAAACACTCTTGAGGATGTGGGAGAACGGCAACGGTTTTTCAGGGAGAATAATATAGAATTTCATCGTACTAGACCCAGGAAGAATATTACAGTTTGCGTATCACCCAGAACAAGTACTTTTGTCGAACCGCATGTGCAGCGGCTCTCCAAAGCCAGTGCTGCATGATGCTATAATCCAAACTTATTAAGTAAATCGAGTAAGCCCTTCTTGCCGATACCTGTCTGTTTGACACCTAATATTGCGGCTAGTGTGCCATCATCGAGTGATGCGTTGGTATCCGGTATTACTGTAACTTTGGTGCGGTCTCCAAAATGCTTTGCCAATGCCACACCATGCCTGGTTCGTCCTTTGAGTATCCACTCATCTTTCCGTAATAGTCTGATTAATTGCTTGCCACTTAAAGCAGGAGCTCGAGTGTACCTTGGCATTTCCTTTGCTTATCTAACTCTCAACAAAGCTATTCATAATATCACCATATTGTTCCTGTGAACCACTTCGTCGCCATAATCGTAGCCGAGGAGACTGGGGATTTTATCAGAGTGCTTCCCTCCGATGATAGCTAAATCAGAAGAGCTATAGTTGGAAATACCACAGCCGATGTGTTTGCCCTTCTCGTCGAGTATATCCACAATATCGCCGCGCTGGAACTTCCCCTCAGCTTTCATAATCCCCGCAGGGAGCAGGCTCTTATTGTGCTCCTTGAGGGCTAAGACAGCGCCTTTGTCCACCGTGACCTTGCCCTTGGAAGCCAGCCCGCTGAGCATCCACCTCTTTTTGCTCTCCATCTTATTTACCGGCGCAGGAAAGAAAGTGCCTATGTCTTCTTCCTGGCTAATCCTCACCAGTATGTCAGGTTCTCGTCCATTGACGATGACTACGTTTACCCCTGAACAAGTAGCTAACTTGGCTGCCTCAACCTTAGTCGCCATGCCGCCGATCCCCTGGTGGCTGGCAGTATCGCTAGCCATGCGTTCAATTTTGGCGTCAATCTTGTCCACCCGGCGAATAAGTTGAGCTTGGGGATTGTAATGCGGGTCGGCAGTGTATAACCCGCCGATGTCGGTGAGCATGATTAAAATGTCAGCGTCAACCAGATTAGCCACCATGGCGGAAAGGTTATCATTATCCCCGAATTTGAGCTCTTCAATCTCATCAATGGCGACAACGTCATTCTCATTGACAATGCAGATTATGCCCAGCTCGATAAGGGCCAGCAGGGTATTGCGGGCATTAAGATAGCCACTCCGGTCGGAGAGGTCTCCCTTGGTGAGCAATGCCTGGGCCACGGTTATATCATACTGGCTGAAAAGTTGTTCATAGGTATACATGAGGTGGCTTTGGCCCACCGAAGCCAGTACCTGTTTGAAAGGAGTGTTCTTGCGTTCTGGAACTTTCTTGAGCTTCTGTCTTCCTGAGACGATAGCTCCGGAAGAGATTATGACTATCTCCTTCCCCTGGCCATGGAGTCGGGCTAGCTGCTCCACCAAACTTGACATAACTTTCAAGTCGAGGTGGTCAGTGCCCGAGGTAAGGAGGCTTGTGCCGAATTTAGCCACTATGCGACGGTAAGACATTGACATAAATCTAGCAGTTTTAACCCCTACTGACAACTCAGGCAAGGAGAAAGCGAGACATTCAGGCAATTGCAAAGGGAAGAATTGATAGTCCAGAGGGAACGAGGGCAAAAGCAGGACTTTAAGAACTAGAGTGGACGATTTAATTTGACCCCTTCCACAAATTACTGGAGCAGGCTATAATATGCGGCAATAGCTTTGGCGACTAAAACCGGCAAACACAATGGTGAGTTAGCTCTCAAACGTTGGTCGCTGTTTTGGGCTCCAACTAGGATACATATTATTCATATTTTTGACAGACTGTTGCCAAAGTTCGGTGCCGGTGGTAACTTCGGTGTCAGCATGGATGAGTATAAGCCAAAGATAAACCTGCGCAGGGCGGTTTTCTTGGCGGTTCTCGCTATTGTTCTCATGGCAGTAGCTGGATGGCTTCTATCGCGTGAGAATTTTTATCAGATGTTTGGAGCTATCAGGAGTGCCAACCGCTTACTTATTGTAGCAGCCATAGCCGTATATTTTCTCAGCGTGGGGCTTTGGGCTAGCCGCTGGCAAGTTGCACTTTCTTTCATAAACAGTCGAATAAGCTTCGGTGTTCGTTACCTGATACTGTGCGCAACCATTTTCCTTAATAATATTACTCCTGGAGCACGTGTTGGTGGCGACCCATTTGGAAGAGTTTATATGATGCATAGACTGGAGAATACGAGTTATTCGTCAGGCATGGCTTCTATCATTGGTGAGCACGCTCTGACTCCTCTGATTGTTATCTCTTTTTTTATGGCAGGCTTGCTTCTGCAATTTGGGAGAGGGTCACTCCAGTTAACTTTGATTCTCATAGCAGTATGGGCTTTAGCCGCTTTTGCAGCAGTCTTTATTCCCCGCATCTTTTTCAGAAAAAGGGTTGCAGTGAAGGGTATAAGCAGCATTACAAGCCGTGTTCTCGGTTGGTTTGGAAAGCGTGGGAAAGTTCAAGAAACAATAGAAGGAATTGAGGCTTTCTATTCAAGTTCTTATGCAACGATAGACAAATGGAAGAAGGTATTGGTGATAGGGAGTCTGGCATTATTAATTGGGGCGCTTGACGTTTTTCGACTTTACACTATATTCCTAGCCTTGGGCTATCATCCCCCAATTTCCATGTTGTTAATTGCCTCCTCACTTCCGACTATCGTTGGTCTTATTCCATTTCTACCCGGAGGTTTAGTTCTTATTGAAGGGTCGTTAATCTCGGTTTTTGCCCTTTTCGGTGTTCCTCTAGATCTGGCAATGGCAGCAACAGTGATTGAACGAGGAATCTCGTTTGTTTTGAGCACTATAGTAGGGGCTGTAGTCTTCTCCTATCTGGGAGTCAAGATGGCAGCAAAACCTGAAGTTCAGAGTTGAGTATAGATGCGCGCAGCATTAGTTGGTGACGAGTACTACCCTGATATAGGTGGTGCCCCTCATTATGCTTTTGAGTTAAGTCTTCAGTTGGTTAAGCTAGGTATAGAAGTTGTGGTGATCACCCGTGCACATCCTGGGCAACCTGAAGAAGAAGAAATTGCTGGGGTTAAAATCAAGCGGGTTAAAGGCTTGGTGCTAAATAATCTCCACCGTGCCGCTTCGCCACTTATTTTTCGCCACTGCCATAGATACATCCTGGACGGGAAATTCGATGTGGTCCATGGGCTGGATATTTATTCTTCTATGGCGTTGATAGTGATCGCTTTTGCACACAGACACCGAATCCCTTGTGTCATAACCTGCCACACAGTGATGAACTCAGGTTTTTCGATATTCCTGCAGCGCCCCTTAGTAGACTGGGCGCTCAGAAGGGCTGACCGGCTGATAGCCGTAAGTCGGGCGGCGGCGCGCTTCTCCCATTTGTTGGGCTTTCCCGAAAAGAGAATAACAGTTGTCCCAAATGGTGTTGACCTGTCGTGCTTCAATGGGAAGCTAGATGCTTCCCTGATGCGAGAGGAATTGGGTATTGGTGACGAGCCTCTTGTAGTGACGGTGTCGCGTTTGATCAAGCGGAAAAACCCGGAACTGCTCATATCAGCCTTTGCCAAGGTATTGAAAGTCGTTCCAGATGCCAAGCTGGTTATCGCCGGCTCCGGCCGGGAAAAGGATAATTTATCTCGCCAGATCAGAAGTTTGAACATTACAAATTCAGTATTCATGGTGGGAGGACTGTCGAAGGAAAGAGTCGCTCAGCTCCTGGCAGCGGCTGATATTTTTGCTTTACCATCTGAAGTGGAATCCTTTGGGCTAGCATTGCTGGAAGCTTCAGCCGCGGGTGTGCCAGTAGTATGCTCAAACTCAGGTGGGGTTCCCGAAGTTTTCCAAGACGGTTTCAATGCGCTCCTGTATCCTCCGGGAGATGATAATGCTATGGCAAAGGCAATAATTCGTCTGATTCAAGATAGGGAGCTGGCAAAGAAGATTAGCGCAAACGCCGTGGAAACCGCTGGCAGATTTACGTGGAAATTGGCTGCCGAACGGACGTTTCGAGTTTACGAAGAAGTGTTACAAGAAAATGACTCAAGTCGCCCTCACTATTGACGTTGAGCAAGACGCTCCACCCTTTCTCAACACATGGCAGGGTGTAGAGAAAGGGTTACCGTTAATGCTAGAAGTTCTCGCCAAACACGATGTGCCAGCTACCTTCTTTATAACGGGACTGGCTGCAGAAAGATTTCCTGGACTTATTGCTGAGATTTCGCAGAGGCATGAAATTTCGTGTCATGGATATGAGCACGAAAGGTTTGACATGTTGGCTGTGGAGGAGCAACGGAAGCGGATTCAGAAGGCAACACAGATTTTGCAAGAAGTAACAGGGACAAAGCCTCTGGGATTCAGGGCGCCTAATTTCAAATTGACCGTGCAAACCCTTGCCATCTTAGAGCAAATTGGATATATCTATGATGCTTCGGAAGTGAGTTATAAACGGGCTCCGAAAAAGAACAGGTCCAGCCTTGTAGAAATTCCTAATACTTTGCCATCTAGCTTTCTTCGTTTGCCGAGCTGGCTTTCCCGGCGAGGGTTAAGTCTATGTCTTTGCTTCTTGCCCTTGGTCGTCCTGGATTACCATCCCTGGGAGCTGGTCAAAATGTCGAATGTCAGATTCGACATGAGATTTGCCACTGGGGATAAAGCATTGAATATGCTAGACAGGGCGATAAGTTATCTGCATGCCCGAGGGACAAGATTCATAACATTGAAGGAAGTCGCCTTGAATCGAGAGGCACAAGGCTAGTCAGCATGACTCTCAAATTGCGAAGATATCAAGATGATATTCGGGAAAGGATATTTTGAAGAAAGATTTAAGAAAGAAGATCCCTGGAGGTATTTCTCATGTGAATATGAAAAAGGAAAATACGTTAGGCAGATAGAGGCTATCAAACAATATGCTGTTCACCCTCAGAATATTCTCGAAATAGGATGCGCCGAGGGGGCTCATACGCTGATGCTAGCAAGAGCATTTCCAGAGGCCAGCATATTAGGCATAGATATATCAGAAAATGCCGTTGAGAGGGCGAAACAAAATTGCGAGTATTGTCAGAATGTAAACATTATTGAAGCAGATATAATAGAGCTATTCAAGCAGGCCCATTTTCCAGAAAATACCTTTGATGTTATTATCCAAAGTGAATTGCTCTACTATTTGTTCCCTAGATTGTTCACTCAACTGAATTTGATACATTATCTAAGATCTATAACCCAAATTGTGAAAAATAACGGTATCTTTGTCACATCGAATCAAATTAATATTAAGACGAGGCCTGTCATGGGAATATATTACTTGATACTAAGACACCTTGGCCGGTTAGCGCAGAATTCTGAATATAAAGAATGGCATGATATCAGGTGTAAATATCTGACTTATGATGTGAAGATTTTCACCAAAGCAAAATGAGGTCTTACAAGGTATCTGCCTACCAGGGTAGCTGTTCAGCATCAGGGAAATGAGACGATTAGGAGACATAACTTAACCGACAATTTAGGGCGTGTTCCCTGGAGGAAATAAAGTATATTCGGAAAAGAGTGGGCTTTAGTTCAAGAGATAGCAGAAAGGCCTGTATATGCACATGATATATGCTTACTCGCCCAATATCTGAATAACAATCTTTCTGGACCTGGGACGATTATCGAAATCTACGAAAATTATCTGCTGCCAGGTGCCCAGAGTTAACCTCTTATTCACAAAAGGTATTATTAGTGAAGCTCCGAGCGTGGAAGCACGCACGTGGGAATGGCCATTCCCATCCCCCCAGGTTTTATTATGCTCGTAAGGAATATTCTGGGGTATCACCCTATCCCACATATTCTTGAAATCGGAAAGTAGATTTGGCTCATACTCTATGGTGGTTATTCCCGCTGTTGAACCGACTATAAGCAGGGTGACTATTCCACTATTAACCCCAGATTTCTCGACATTCTTGGCCACCTGAGAGGTTATATCGATGATGTCACAATTACCTCTTGATTGAAGGGTGATATCCTTGGTTACCACGGTCATATTCTTACCTCCTTCCAAAGAGATTGCTTCGCTCCCGCCTGCCAAGCCTTGGCTCGCCTGCCGAAGTCGTACGGCGAGCAGGCGCGCAGGTCGCTCGCAATGACGGAGTGGGTGGTCATATCTTTATCTCCTGCCATATGATATCGTCCAACTCAAATACAGGTCCATCACGGCATATGCGTTCTAAGCCTTTCTTGGTATTTACAGTGCAGCCGTAGCAAGCTCCAAAACCACACCCCATCCGCACCTCAAGGGAAACCTGACATTTCTTCAGTTTGAGATTGCTTCGCTCCGCTCGCAATGACATCTCCGCCATTGCCTTGTACATGTCTACAGGCCCGCAGGCATACACCTGGTCAGCCCAGTCTAGGAAATCAGGCAGGATATCCGTGGCCATGCCTTTTTGGCCCATGGTGCCATCTTCGGTGACAGGAATAAATTGAACTCCCTGATAGCTGATGGCTGTTAGCTGACAGCGCTCGGTATAGAGTTGAGCAGCAGTGCTCGCCCCGTGAATTAAAGTTATCTGGTGCTGAGATGAAGCATGCTGCATCAAGAAAACAAGCGGAGCAATGCCAATTCCCCCAGCCACCAGCAGCAAATGTTTAGATTTTGGTTCGATACTAAACCCCTTACCCAAGGGGCCAAGAATGTCTATCCTCTCACCTATTTGTCGCTGCGACAGCCAGAGGGTACCTTTGCCTGTTACCTTGAACAGAAGGGCAACTTGAGATTGCTTCGCTCCCGCCTGCCAAGCCTTGGCTCGCCTGCCGAAGTCGTACGGCGAGCAGGCGGGCAGGTCGCTCGCAATGACATTATTACTCCCAACTTGGTGGACGCTGAAAGGGCGGCGCAATGTAAAACTTCCACACCGCACTGTGATGAATTGCCCCGGCTGAGCCGTCACTGCTATATCTGGTGCCTCAATCCACATGAGGTGTATGCCGGGCATGACTTCCACATTAGAGGTTACGGAGCACAAGGTTTGTTTCATGCTAAAACCTAAACAATATCAAAATTTAAAGATAAAAAAGCAAAATGACAGAGCAAAAATCAAAAACGAAGCATTTTTCCATTTTGAATTGTAATTTTGATTTTTAACTTTTGCCTTTTGATTTTCTTAAGTACTCCCTGAGTGGTTGAACGTTAAAGATTTGTCTACTATTTACTAATGCTCCTATAGCTACCCGAGCAGTATCTAATGAGGTGAAGCATGGTATCCTCTTTTCTGCCGCGGCGCGCCTGATATCTAAGCCGTCTTTTAGCGGAAT
This sequence comes from uncultured Dehalococcoidales bacterium, assembly GCA_964586515.1. Classification (GTDB taxonomy): domain Bacteria; phylum Chloroflexota; class Dehalococcoidia; order GIF9; family AB-539-J10; genus RBG-13-51-36. The sequence goes on along the minus strand of CAZPGJ010000001.1, from coordinate 174,428 downwards.
GCGCCCTCCAGTGATAGTATTAATCACTCCGCTCACAGAATTATCTTGAATAACATCAACAACGTTAGGATGTCCTTCGCTTAGCTTCTTGGTCACCATTTTTACCGGGAACCCCATAGATTCAATCATCGCTGCGGTCCCCTCCGTGGCGTAGAGCTCGTGGCGCAGGGAATGCAATTGCTTAATCAGAGGCTCGGCTTCAGTTTTATCCTTGTCGGCAATGCTAAGTAGCAGACTACCTCCTTGAGGCAGCATCAATCCAGCAGCTAAAAGGGCCTTAACCAGGGCCGCCTCAAAGCTGTAATCAATCCCCATAACCTCGCCTGTGGATTTCATCTCAGGACCGAGGTAGCTATCTACTCCAGTCAATTTTGACATAGAAAAAACGGGAGCCTTTATACCTACCAACTTTTGTCTCTTCCATAACCCGCCTTCATAGCCTTGCTCCTTGAGGCTAATCCCAGCCATGACCTTAGTGGCAATTCTTACCATGGGCACGCCAGTTACCTTGGAGATAAAAGGTACGGTTCGGCTGGCGCGGGGATTTACCTCAAAAACATATACCGTTGAGCGCCCAGCACTCAACGAGTTGAGTGCTGGGTCCCTCATTATTACCATCTGAACGTTCATCAACCCTTTAATTCCCAGGGCCGGTCCAATCCTCATGGTGTAATCCACCATAGTATCTACTTCTTCCGGAGTCAGGTTGATTCCCGGGTAGATAGCCAAGGCATCACCGCTATGTACGCCAGCTCTTTCAATATGCTCCATCACGCCAGGAATAAGAACCTTTTCGCCATCGCAAATGGCATCTACCTCGACTTCTTTACCCTGGAAGTATTTATCAATAAGCACAGGATGCTGGCTATCCATCTCCAGAGCTAATGTCAGGTAGCGGATTAACTCAGGCTCGTTATACACGATTTCCATAGCCCGGCCCCCCAGGACATAGCTAGGGCGCACTAACACAGGATAACCTAAGGACTTGGCTACATTTAATGCCGCTTCAATGGATGTTACTCCAGCCCCTGGCGGCTGAGGAATACCTAGTCTGTCCAGGAAATCTTCAAAGCGACGGCGGTCTTCAGCTATGTCTATAGCTTCGGCGCTCGAGCCAAGTATCGGCAAATTGTTGCGAGCTAAGACTCCAACCAAATTAATAGGTGTTTGTCCACCAAGCTGGACGATGGATGGTGGAGCAGAACCGTTGTTACTCTCATTCTGAAGTATATTTCGGATGCTTTCCTCGTCCAATGCTTCGAAATAGAGGCGAGTACTGGTGTCAAAATCAGTGGAAACTGTCTCGGGATTAGAATTGACCAAGATGCTCTTTATGCCTATCTCTTGAAGCGCCCAGGCTGAATGAACGCAGCAATAGTCGAACTCAATTCCCTGCCCGATGCGTATCGGCCCGCTGCCGATAACCACAGCTTTCTTCTCTGCCAGGGAATCAGCTTCGTTTTCTCTTTCATAAGTGCTGTAGAAATAAGGGGTCTCAGCATCAAATTCGGCGGCACAGGTATCCACCATCTTGTACACCGGACAAATTTTCCATTGATGGCGAGCCTGTCTTACCTGCTCTGGCAACCTATCGGCCAAAGTGCTTACTTGCTCATCGGAAAAGCCCAGCCTCTTCGCCTCCCATAAAAGCTCCGGTGTCAACGGTTCGGAAAGAAGCCTCCTCTCCATGTCCACAATATTCTGGAACTTATAAATAAACCAGGGGTCTATGCCGGTGACCTGTGAGAGCTCTTCGGGCCTGGCCTCCCTTCGCAGCGCTGCCATGATCGCCCATAGTCTTAAGTCGTTAGGGTAAAGCGGATAGGAATTAAGCCCCTCCCCTCTACTCCAACTGAGGTCTTCCCAGAGCAGGGTGCGTTTGCCGAATTCCAGGGAGCGCACTGCCTTTTGCAGAGCAGCCTCAAAACACCTGTCAATGGCCATTACCTCACCAGTGGCTTTCATCTGACTGCCAATTTTTCGGTCACCCAAAGCAAATTTATCGAAGGGCCATCTGGGAATCTTGACTACGCAGTAATCCAGAGCTGGCTCGAAAGACGCCAGTGTTTTGCCTGTGACCCTATTGGGGATTTCATCGAGTCTCTTGCCTATGGCTATTTTGGCAGCGACCCGGGCAATAGGATAGCCCGTGGCTTTACTGGCTAAAGCCGAACTACGGCTGACACGAGGGTTAACTTCAATTACGTGATATTGGCTTCTTGTGACTCCCTTCTGGTCCGGAGCCCATTTTTCCGCAACTATGGGATGTGGAGTAAGGGCGAACTGTATATTGCAGCCACCCTCGATTTTCAGCGCCCTTATGATTTTTAAACTGGCCGACCTGAGCATCTGGTATTCTTTGTCGGTGAGAGTTTGGCTGGGGGCTACTACGATACTATCCCCGGTATGAACGCCCATGGGGTCAATGTTCTCCATGATACAGACAGCGATGCAGTTGTCGGCAGCATCTCGCATGACTTCAAATTCAATTTCCTTCCAACCTAAAACACATTGCTCCACCAGAACCTCGTGGCTCATGCTGGAATCCAGACCATTAGCAACGGTCTGTTCGAGCTCTTTCATAGTGTAAGTGATGCCGCCGCCAGTGCCTCCCAGAGTATAGGAAGGGCGGACAATGAGAGGCAAACCTATGGACCTTGCCAGTTCTTTTGCTTCTTCCACCGATTTTACAGTTTTGCTTGGAGGCACAGGCTCGCCAATATCAAGAAGAAGCTGCTTGAACAAAGACCTTTCTTCAGCCTTCTTTATCGTTTCTATAGGTGTGCCCAGAGACCGCACATGATACTTGTCGAGTACGCCGGCATCGGCTAACTCCACCGCCAAATTGAGCCCTGTTTGCCCACCCAGTGTAGGCAATAAGCCATCGGGACGCTCTCTTTCAATTATGCGAGCCAGGACTTCCACCGTGAGCGGCTCGATATAAACGATATCAGCAATGCCCTCGTCCGTCATGATGGTGGCCGGGTTCGAGTTCACCAGGACCGTGGTCACGCCCTCTTCTCTCAGTGCTCGGCATGCCTGAGTCCCGGAATAATCGAACTCCGCCGCCTGTCCGATGATTATCGGCCCCGAGCCAATGACTAAGACTTTAGATATTTTGGACATTTTGTTTCTTATAGGGAATTCTGGGTATTTCTTCACTTAACTAACGCACCAAAACATAAATTATCAGTGAAACGAGTGTTATAATAACCGCCACATAAAAAACGACAAATATGGTGCTTACTCTGAGTATCCTCCATATTCCCCCTTTGGCTGAGAGAGGCATGCCAACATATTTTCTTCACTCATTTTGCTCTCCCAGAGATATTTTCCCATCGTTAAAAATATTTTCGATTGATTTCATGTGATTGGCAAATTCAGCATTTTGTTTTAATGTAAAACAAAGCCAAAATATTGATATCACAAGAAGAGCAGCGAGAGGCATAATATGTAATCCCGATTTACCTAGATAAGCTAACACCCCAGCAATAATTGCTGCATATATGTTGGCAAACAGCATCCTCACAATCTCTATGTGCCGGGCGTGAAGCCAATTCTCTTTTAAAATGTTAATAAATACCTCTGGATTTTTCATGTTCTCCCCACCATCTCCAGAAATCTCTCAAATAGATACTTATTATCCCAGGGACCGGGGGAAGCTTCGGAGTGGTACTGAATGGATAGGATGGGCAAGTCCCGGTGGCGGAGCCCCTCCACCGTGCCATCGTTCAGGTTTATGTGGCTGACCTCAAGTCCTTCCTTCAAGGTATCAGCATCCAGGGCATAGCCATGATTCTGAGCGGTGATATAAACTCTGCTGGTAGTCAAATCCCGCACAGGATGGTTACCACCACGATGTCCAAACTTCAATTTGAATGTCTGTGCTCCTAAAGCCTTGCCTATAAGCTGATGCCCCAGGCATATGCCCATTATCGGCTTCTTACCTATAAGATTTCTTACCGTCTCCGCTATGTCACCAAGGAGGGCAGGGTCGCCAGGGCCAGGGGAGAGAACAATACCATCGGGATTTAAGGCTAGGACATCTTTTGCTGAAGCAGTGCACGGGATAGCAGTTGCCTGACAGCCAAGCTGGCTCAAAATGCGCAGTATGTTGTATTTCAGACCGTAGTCGATAACTACTATACGGGATTGCGGAGCCTGTTCCGAGCGTGAGCGAGGAATCTCGCCGAGTTTGCTTCGGCTTCGCCTCGCAACCGCTGACGCTCCTGGCAATGACAGGGAAGATGGGGTCGCAGTGACAGGCATACCGGATTGCCACTCATATGATTTTTCAGTGCTAACCTGATGGACAAAATTAACAGAGTCATATCTGGGTAAGCTTTTTAGCTCCGCCGATGCCTCTTCAATGGTCATCTCTGAACTGAGAATGCCCATCATCACCCCGCTTGACCTCAGGCGGCGAGTTAAGGCACGGGTATCTATGCCGCTGATGCCAGGAATGCCGTAAGCCAACAGAAACTCGTGCAAAGTACGGGTGCTTTGCCAGTGACTGGGCCGAGGACAATATTCTCGAACAACAAAGCCCCTGACCTGAATTTGCTTAGATTCAAAATCGGACTCGTTGATGCCATAGTTGCCAATTAAAGGATAGGTGGGGACTAGAATTTGACCAGCATAAGAAGGGTCTGTGAGCATCTCCTGGTAGCCGGTCATGCTCGTGCTGAATACTACCTCACCATAGGTAGTAGCCTTGGCGCCAAAGGCCTCGCCTTCGTAAACCGAGCCATCTTCGAGGACTAAAATCGCTTTCCTAGCCATGAGATTGCTTTGTCACTTTGTTCCTCGCAATGACAAGGGAGTTATCAGTGTAAACTATCCTGCCGCTTGCTATGGTTGCCATCACCTTGCCCTTAAACTTATAGCCATCGTAAGGAGTATTCTTGCCCTTAGAGGCAAAATTGCGGCTATCCACTATCCATTCCCGGTCAGGGTCGAGTATGCTGATATTAGCCGGGGCGCCGGCCTTTAAGGTGCCTAGTTCACCATTTCTACTGATGACTTTCGCTGGCTCACAGGTGAGCTTGGAGAGCAGCATGGTCAAGTCTATTTTCCCTTCATGCACCAGGCTCATGAGGCAGCCAAAAGCGGTTTCAAAGCCGCTGATGCCAAAAGCGGCTAGCTCTGGCCCACAATTTTTATCGGCCAGAGTATGAGGTGCGTGGTCGGTGGCAATAGCATCGATTACACCGTTATTGAGTCCCCTGATTAAGGCTTCGATATCCTCGCTGGTGCGTAGAGGTGGGTTCACCTTGGCGTTAGTATTAAGCGAGTCATTGTGAGACCTGCCTGTGATTGCGTCCTCGGTCAGAGTCAGGTGGTGGGGTGTAACCTCAGCGGTTACTGAACCCCCTTCTTCCTTGGCATGGCGAATAAGCTCTACAGAGCCCCTGGTGCTGACATGGGCTATGTGAAGTCTGGCCCTGGTCAACTTTGCCAGAATCAAGTCACGCGCCACAATGACCTCTTCTGCGGCTGCAGGAATTCCTTTTAGACCTAACTTAGCAGATATCTGGCCTTCGTTTACGATTCCATTGTCGCTCAGCGCTCTATCCTCGCAATGGTCAATGATTGGCAGGCCCAGGTCGCGGCTATGTTCCATAGCACGACGCAGGAGCTGTGAGCTTTTCACTGGGTCGCCATCGTCGCTGAAAGCAACCACCCCGGCCTCTGCCAGCCTGGCCATATCGGTCAATTCCTTGCCTTTCCTACCTTTGCTAATGCAGCCTATGGGAAGAACCGTGATGAAGCTTTCCCTGCTCGTATTTCTCTTCACCAGGTCTAGAACAGAGGAGCTATCGAGGGGAGGATTGGTATTCGGCATACAGCAGACAGTGGCAAAGCCGCCTATGGCGGCTGCCTTTGTCCCTGTGGCGATTGTTTCCTTATCCTCAAAACCTGGCTCCCGGAGGTGACAGTGGAGGTCTACGAATCCGGGGCAGACAATCAATCCAGTGGCATCAATTGCTTGAGATTGCTTCGCTCCCGCCTGCCAAGCCTTGGCTCGCCTGCCGAAGTCGTGCGGCGAGCAGGCGGGCAGGTCACTCGCAATGACAGTTGGTATTTCGCCTCCCAAGTGCACAACCTTGCCCTCAGCAATAAGCAAGTCACCAACCTGGTCTATGCCCTGGCTGGGGTCAATTATATGGCCGCCACGGATAAGCAGAAAGATAGCTTCATTATTCATTGTCTGACATAGCTGCTGGGCTTGAACCCCTGAGACTCAGCTTCTTTTTCCGAGGCAAAAATAATCAGATTCTCGGGTTTAATCTTCCGGCTGAAGTGGCTGTCAGCGCTGTGATATTTCTTATTTTCCAGCTTCCCTTCATGCCAATCTGAGCTGGCGACATATTGAGGATGAAGCTCATGGTCGCAATAGACGCACCGCAATGTCAAAGGCTCGCGACTCACTATTTTGAACTCAGGCTTTATATATCTTACTTCTGTTTCCTGGTTTGAGACGCAGTTTCTATTGGGGCACTTAATACCGGAATCCCGCTTATAAACGGGATAATCTATCTTCCAGATAAAGGAATCTTCTTCTTCAGGCATTGTGACTTCCTTGGCGCCCAATAAAAGGGCCAGGAGCGCCATTCTGACGGGCACCCCATAGGCTGCCTGCTTGAAATACATGCTCCTGGGGTCAGCATCCACATCATGGGTCAACTCATTAACACGGGGCAGCGGATGCATAACAAGTGTTTTCTTAAACTCCTTTCCTTTAAGGAGTTTTTTATCTACCACAGGGTAGCCTTTTTTCAACCCTTGTTCCTCCACCGTGGGCGCCTGCCTTTCCTTTTGAAGCCTGGTGACATAAAGGGCGTCAACCCCCGCCTTCAGTTCCACTCGGATACTTATGTCAGGCAACATGGCAAGTTGATGCGGGCTACTTGGAGTCAAGTATATGGCATCGATAGGGAAGAGCTTCCTTCCAAGTTCTTGATTCAGATGCCTACAATTTTTCAACTCACCTTTATACTCTGTGTTTAGTCTCCTGAGGACATGCTCCGGCATCTCAAACCCTGGGCCAGGACAGAAAAGGATAGTGGCACCAAACCTAGCTAAGGCATAGATCAGGGAATGTACTGTTCGCCCGTGTTTCAAGTCTCCCCACAGAGCAATTCTGAGGCCCTTAATGGTCTGCCTTTCTTTTCTAATAGTGTAGAGGTCGCATAAGGTTTGGGTGGGATGTTCATGGCTCCCGTCGCCAGCATTTATCACGGGGACACCAGCATAGTCGGCAACCACCCTGGCAGCTCCTTCCCAAGGGTGCCTGATAACAATTATATCGGCATAGCTTCCGACCACCTTCGCCATATCAGCAATGCTTTCGCCTTTGGCCAGAGAGCTTGCCCCTATGTCCACGGCAGTTATGACACGCCCCCCGAGTCTGAGCATCCCAGCTTCAAAAGACAGCCTGGTCCGGGTGCTTGGCTCAAAAAACAAGCTGGCCATGATCTTCCCCTGGCATAGTCCGGCCTGCTCATTTGGGGAGTTCGCCATCTCGTCTGCCAGAGAAAACAATGCTTCGATTTCCCCGTTGGATAAATCGTCTATGGTCACCAGATTTCTATTTGCCAGATTCATGATGTCTCCCCCTCAATTTCCTCTAGTTACCCGTTGGACATATTAACGATTACCACCTTGTCTACACCATCAACCTCCGCCAGTTGAACTTGTATCTCTTCGTCTTTAGAGCTTGGTATATTTTTACCGACATAATCGGCCCGAATGGGAAGTTCTCGATGGCCACGGTCGATCAGCACAGCTAATTGGATAGCCTTCGGACGCCCCAAATCTATCAGGGCATCCATAGCGGCGCGAATGCTCCGTCCAGTATAGAGAACATCGTCAACCAGGATTACTTGCCTATTGGTGATTCCAGTAGGGATATCAGTATGGCTCTGGTTCGCCGACTTTAATTCCGAGGGTGAGATGTCATCGCGATAAAGGCCAATGTCCAGAGCACCCACGGGAATCGGGATTCCTTCGAAGCCTTCGATTATTTTAGCTATGCGCTTGGCTAAAGGCACTCCCCGAGTTCGCATGCCTACGAGCACAACTCCTTCCGCACCCTTATTTTTTTCTACAATCTCGTGGGCGATACGAGCTAACGCCCGCTCCATCTCCCTTGAGGTCAGGAGAATCTTTTCAGGCATCAAAAAAACCCCCTGCCTTCAAACTGGCAAGAGGTCTCAGTTGATGCTTTTATTGCGGTGGGCTTAAGCATATCACCCCTTACCAGCCTCACTGGACTGATTTAAAGGTCTAATTAATTATGACACAATTATAAAAATAATGCAACCCAGCACTCAGAGCTCTGAGTGCTGGGGGGATTTGTTACAGCGTTGTTGGGGAAAAGGGTAGCGTGAGCTACCCTTTTCCCCAATGAGGTTTAGGTTTACTGTCGAGAGAATTGGGTCGGCTCTGGAGTAGCCGGTGTGTTAGTTTGGGACTTGCTCTCCAGACGGGAAACTGGAAAACGGGGAGTGCGGCGCAGGAACGAGGGCATATCAAGAGCATCGGTGCCGCCTCTTATCAGACGACGCAGTTCCTCGGCGCTGCGTACTCCTCCGCCGGGTGTCTTAGCGAAGCCAGTGGCGATAACGGTAATTCGAACCTCGCTATCCATCTTGGGGTCAAAGACCACGCCGAAGATTATGTTGGCGTCGGGGTCCACTGCTTGACCAACTACCTGAGCAGCCTCATTACACTCAAACAGGGTAAGACTTGGGCCACCAGTAATATTGAATAGCACCCCTGTGGCTCCGCTTATGGATACGTCAAGCAAGGGGCTAGCCATAGCAGCCTTAGCCGCTTCAGCAGCGCGACTTTGGCCACCGGCTTTACCCACAGACATCCAGGCTGGGCCAGCATCTTTCATTACCGATTTAATATCAGCGAAGTCCAGGTTGATCAGTCCCGGGACGGTAACTACTTCGGAGATAGCCTGGACCCCCAAACGAAGAGCATCGTCAGCCAGCCTGAAGGCGTTGTCTATACTCGTCTTGGCATCGCAAAGCTGAAGAAGGCGGTCATTAGGTATGATGATAAGTGTATCAACCTTGTTCGAGAGGTTAATCAGTCCTTCCTCGGCTACTTGTTTTCTATGCGTCCCCTCGAAATTAAAGGGTTTGGTCACCACTGCGATGGTGAGAGCACCACTCTTTTTAGCTACTTCAGCCACTACAGGGATGCCACCTGTGCCAGTGCCACCGCCCATACCGGCGGCAATAAACACCATATCAGCACCTTGCACGAGGTCTTCAATTATGTCGCAGCTTTCTTCCGCTGCCTTGGCTCCAACCTTATGGTCACCACCAGCGCCCAGACCCTTGGTCAATTTCTCGCCCAGTTGAATTCTGGTAGGAGCCTCGGCCAAAGCTAGTGCTTGACCATCGGTATTCATGGCTACGAAGTCAACGCCTTTTATACCCTCGCGGACCATACGAGTAATAGCATTGGAGCCGCCGCCCCCAATACCTATAGCTTTGATTTTTGCTGGACTTGGAGTATAAATTTGTTTTGCCATTCTAACCTCCTTTCACAAATCAGGCACGGAACAGCCTTCTAAATAGATTTACAAAGTTGCCCCAGACACCAGCGCTTTTTACTTGTAAATCCGAGCCCTCTTTACCCCGTACCGGCCAGAGGACTAATCCCACGGTGGTAGCGTAAGACGGGTCGTGAAGGATATCGGAAATGCCATAGATACCCGTGTTCAGAGGTCGGCCTTTGCGTACCGGAATTCGCAAAATTGACTGTCCTAACTCGTCAAGCCCGGGTAAGTTAGCTGTGCCACCTGTGAGCACTAAACCACAAGGCGCCAAAGCATTATAATCGCTAGTGGGCATCTCCATTAATATGAGTTGGAGCAACTCCTCCATGCGAGCCCGGATGATATTGCATAGGTCTTTATAAGAGGCGCTATGACCATTTTCGATACCCACTTGGACCGTTTCGTCAAGCTCTAAAGTGGGGGTGACGTTGCCATATCTCTTCTTCATCTTTTCCGCAATATTAAAAGGCAGGCCCAAGCCTATAGAGATATCGCTGGTTACCTGGTAACCGGCTACTGGAATGATAGCGGTGTGATAGATGCTGCCATTCTTAAATACCGCTATATCCGTGGTCCCGCCCCCCATGTCAGCCATAATAACACCCGTGTCTCTTTCCTCCGGAGTCAATACTGCCTCTCCGCTAGCCAGGGGCTCAAGGATGAGGTCTTCAACGTCAACACCGATACTGCGGACGCATTTAGCCAGGTTTTGTATCGAAGTCACTGAAGCAGTGATGATATGGGTTTCTACATCTAACCTGTGCGCATGCATGCCTACCGGCTGTTTCACTCCCTCCTGTCCGTCCAGGGCGTAGTATCGAGGAATAGCATGGAGCACCTTCTTTCCTTCGGCGACGGTGATATTACGAGCCGCAGATAGCGCCCGCTTAAGGTCCTGAGTGCGCACCAGTCGATCATCTCGCGGGATAGATATTACCCCCCGATTATTCAGACTACTTATATGTCTGCCGGTAACCCCAACATAGGCAGAATCTATACGTATGCCACTAACTCTTTGAGCTTCCTTTATAGATGTGGCAATGGATTGTTTGGCTTCATCCATATTAACTACGATGCCTTTATGTAGGCCGTGAGAGGGAACGACTCCCACTCCTAAAATTTCAATGTCATCTTCCGCTTTGACATTAGCCACGAGAGTGGCTATTTTAGTTGTGCCCACATCAATAGCTGAAATGATTTTCTTTGCCATTTTCACCTCCTTTTTTGAGAGAATGCTGCCTAGTTGAGTCGCTCAGCTATCCTTAATCTGGCGCTGCGGCTGCGTGGGTTGGATTCTATCTCCAACGAGGTAGGTTTGATAACCTTCCGTGAGATGAGCTTCAAGGTAGGCACATGCCCACAGCGGCATATTACTGTTCCCGGGGGACACAGGCAACTGCTGGCTGCGTATCGCATGAATTGCTTAACTATACGGTCTTCCAGAGAATGATAACTAATGACTGTTAATCTCCCCCCGGGGCGAAGGAGGTTGAGAGTTTGTTGGAGAGCCAGCTCCAGATTCTGTAGTTCACTGTTGACCGCGATGCGAAGCGCCATGAAGGTTCTTGTGGCAGGGTGAATTTTGGTACGCTTGCCGCCTGAAACTTGCTCTATCAAGCGAGCAAGCTCCATAGTGGTAGCGACAGGGCGATTTTGAACGATGTACCGCGCTATCCGCCGGCTGTGATGCTCTTCACCGTATCTTTCTATGAGCTTGGCCAACTCTTGCTCGGAGAAGCTGTTGACGATCTCCGCTGCGGTTAACTCTTGCCTTGAGTCGAACCTCATATTTAGGGGAGCATCGAGCTGGAAGCTGAAGCCACGTTCGGCTGTATCCAGTTGCAGAGAAGAAACACCAAGGTCGAAAAGAATACCATCAACTGGATGAAAGTGGTATCTTTCGCAGATGGCCTCAAGGTTAACAAAGTTGTCATTAACTAAAATAACTGCTTCGCCATAGTTGCTAAGTCTATCTTGACTTATTTTGATGGCTTCAGGATCGGCATCAATGCCTAGAAGCCTTCCTGATGGTAAGATTCTTTCCAGTATGGCTGCTGCGTGTCCCCCCAGACCGACGGTACAGTCAATGAAGTAACCACCTCGACGAGGCTGTAGCCCTGCTATAACTTCATCAAGCAGAGCAGGTACGTGGACGGGCACGGACATGGCGACGCTCATTCACTATGCTCCAAAACTCTCAATTATCTGTGATGCCTGCTCCTCGGCCGCTGTTTGCTCAGCCTTCCATCCCTCGTCGCTCCAGAGTTCAACACGGGTATTGGCGCCGACAACAATCGCTGTGTCAGCAATCTTAGCGTAGTCACGCAAGGGGTCTGGCAATTTTATCCGGCCTTGCCCATCAAAGGAGGCACTGAAGGCGGAGCCGAAGATGGCGCGGTTCAATTTCCTCAGGTTAGCTGGAGTTACTGCCTTCTCAGCAAGCTTGTCGGACAATCTCTTCAATTCTGATATTGGGTAAACGGCGATGCATTTCTCTCCCATTCCCTTGACTAATATCACGCCGTCCTTCATCTCTCGCCGGAATTTTGGCGGCAGAGGGACTCTTCCCTTTTCATCAACCTTATATGGATACTCACCGAAAAACATCTTACTTACCTCAGTTCCCCACAAAACCTCTCGCTCTTACCACGCTTATCTCGTCTATTATATCTTATTTACCCCTTTTCCCCACTTTTCCCCACAATCCTAATTATAAACCCTGTCTTTATTTTGTCAATACTTTTTGCACCTTTTTTTGAATTTTTGAATAAATTTCGTGTTGGGGATTAAGAAAAAGTAGTGCTAAATGTGGTCTAAGGGATACACGGCTCTCTGAAAGCCAAAGTCGCTGAGAAACACCAGACTTTCTTTTATCGCCGTCTGCATGGTAAGATATGCATTTCGAAGGTTTTTATTGGGGGAATCCATGCGTATTGATATTTTGTGTCTCTTCCCTGAAATGTTTGACTCTCCACTTAACCAAAGCATCATTAAGCGTGCTCAAGAGCAAGGATTGGTGAACATCGTCATTCATGATATTCGCGACTATACCCATGACAAACATCATACTGCGGATGATTATCCCTATGGCGGTGGACCTGGTATGGTGCTCAAGCCCGAGCCTATCTTTGAGGCAGCAGAGACGATAAAACAGCAGCTTGGTGTAAGTGAGATGCCCATCATATTACTCACTCCTCAGGGCAGGCTTTTTTCTCAATCAGTGGCTCAGGAACTCGCCCTCCACCCTCGTCTGATGTTGATTTGTGGCCATTACGAAGGTTTAGACGAGAGAGTGTGTGAGTACTTGGCTACTGATGAAATCAGTATCGGGGATTATGTACTTAGTGGGGGGGAATTAGCTGCCTTGGTTGTGGTGGATGCTGTCGTCAGGCTTATACCGGGAGTGCTTGGCTCACAGGATTCTGTCAGTAGTGATTCTCATAGCAACGGGCTTTTAGAGTATCCCCAATATACCAGACCTCCGTCATATCGAGGTTGGTCAGTCCCCTCGGTTTTGCTTTCAGGGAATCATGGCGAAATTGCTCAATGGCGACGCCGTCAGGCTATCCTGCGTACGGCGAAACGACGCCCTGACCTCTTGGAGAAGGGCAATATCTGCGATGAGGAAAGGAAATGGATGTTAGAGAATTTGTTAAACCCAAAATGAACCCCAACATTCCTCAAATTTCCCCTGGCGACACGGTCAAGGTTAGTTTGAAGGCTATGGAAGGGGATAAAGAGCGACTGCAACACTTTCAAGGGGTGGTGATTAAAATGAGGAAGGGCGTTGATGGTGGAAGCTTTACGGTGAGGAGGGTGTCTTACGGCATTGGAGTGGAACGTACTTTTCCCTTCCAATCCCCTTCTGTGCAAGATGTGGTGGTGCTCAGGCATGGGCAGGTGCACCGAGCCAAACTCTATTATATGCGCAGGCTCAGCGTTAAACAGGCCCGACTTAAGGAAAGGCGAGAAAGGGCACTGGAGCAAGCCATGCCTCAAGAGGAAGAACCTCGCAAAGAAGAACAGTCCTCTGAATGAACTACGCCGAGGTGGCAGTCAATTCACCGGGGAGCCGGTCAACTTTTTGCTATGCCATACCGCCGGGGCTCAAAATTAGTGCCGGGCAAGCAGTATGGGTGCCCTTTGGCTCGCGGGTCATTCAGGGGATTGTGCTCCGATTAGCAGACGAGCCAGCGGTTGAAGAAACCAAGGAAATAGCTGGCATTGTTGCTGACTTTCCTTTGCTTTCCCCGATACAAATAAAGCTTGCCCAGTGGATAAGCGAACACTATTTTGCCCCTCCTTTCGATGCCCTGGCTTTAATGCTGCCTCCGGGATTTGAGAGGCGGGCTATTACTTTCTTTCAGCTAACGGATTCCCAAGCAGATTTGCCCCTAACACCGGAACAAAAGCAAGTCCTTCATATTATGAGAGGGAAAAAGAAGACAAGCTTGCCTGAGCTGGAGAAAGCGATTGGCAAAAGAAAAGCCAGGCAAATCACCGACCAGTTGCTAGCTCATCAGCTAATTACACAAACTCTGGAATTGGAAAAGGCAAAGGTAAAGCCCAAAACGCTTCCTTATATTAAGCTAACAGCTGGCAAAGAGGAAATCGAAGTGATGAAGGCTCGCCTGCATAAGTCCAGAGCCTATAAACAGGCAAAGCTCTTAGAATTTCTGACCGGGCAGACTCAACCTATTTCAATTAGCGAACTGAGGAAACGTCTCAATTGCTCTCCTGCCACTATCAAAGCCCTGGAGAGCCACCATTTGGTCTCAGTGGAAAGACTCAGGATAAGACGTGACCCCTTATCTCACCTCAGCCTCACAACTTCTCCACCTCCGGTTCTCACTTCATCTCAACAAGCTGCCTGGGAATCGATCCAAGATGTCATTGTGAAGGAAGCGAGGCAACCTAGCAAGCCATCGGTTTTCCTCCTTTTCGGCGTCACTGGCAGCGGCAAGACTGAGATTTACCTGCGAGCCTTGGCTCAGGTTATTGCCGCAGGTAAGCGAGGCATTTGCCTTATCCCGGAAATCGCTTTGACCCAACAAACAGTAGAGAGATTTGCTAGTCGTTTCCCCGGGCGTGTGGCAGTACTGCATAGCGGCCTTTCTCCAGGTGAGCAGTTTGACGAATGGCAGTGGATAATGGAGGGAAACTGTGATGTCGTCATCGGGCCGAGGAGCGCCTTATTTGCGCCCTTGCCCAGCCTCGGTCTTATCATTATTGATGAAGAGCATGAGTGGACATACAAGCAAGAAGATAAATCGCCTCGCTATCATGCCCGCGACGTGGCCATTAAATTGGCTCAACTCAGTGATGCCGTTGTCATCCTGGGAAGTGCAACCCCTGACATTGGCAGTTTCCATAAAGCACAGCAAGGCGAATATCAACTTATAGAGCTAAAGGAAAGAATTACTCCTCGTGGTTATTCCTCTCTCCCCGAAGTAACCATAGTAGATTTGAGAGAAGAGCTTAAAGCTGGAAATACAAGCTTGTTTAGTCGTTCCTTATTAGCTGCCATGGAAGAGACTCTGGCGCAGGGCGAGCAGATAATTCTTTTCCTTAACCGTCGGGGCACAGCTACCTTTGTTCGATGTCGTAACTGTGGCTTTGTCTTTCGTTGCCCCCGCTGTTCCATAGCGCTAACTTACCATTCAGTGGAGAAAAGGCTAATTTGCCATCGCTGCCGCTATTCTATTCCCGTATCTCCAAGCTGTCCCCGCTGTTCTCGGCGCAATCTCAGGCTTCTGGGCATTGGCACGCAGAGGGTAGAAGAAGAGATAAGGCATTTCTTCCCTGAAGCCAGGTTGCTTCGCTGGGACAGAGATGTGATTACCAGGAGATATGCTCATGAGGAGTTGTTAAAGAATTTTCGTGACCACAAGGCAGATGTGCTTATTGGCACCCAGATGATAGCCAAAGGACTAGACCTGCCTCAAGTGACCCTGGCCGGGGTAATCAATGCTGATACCGGCCTTAATTTTCCTGATTTCCGAAGTAGCGAGCGCACTTTTCAGCTCCTGTGTCAGGTAGCCGGCAGGGCTGGGCGTGGGGTTAAAGCCGGGAAGGTTATCATCCAGACTTACTCTCCCGATAACTACATTATTGAAGCTGCTGCCAAGCATGATTACCTTGGGTTTTATTATAAAGAAATAGATTATCGCCGCCGATACAATTATCCCCCTTTTAGCCAATTAGTCCGGCTGGTTTATAGCCATACCAATGAAGAGCTATGTCGCCATGAAGTAGAGAGGGTGTATCATCTAATTCTTGATGAAAAGGCGCGAGAGGGCATAACTAACTTCAGTGTGATTGGCCCTGTGCCGGCTTTTGCCTTTAGAGCCAGGGGCAGGTATCGCTGGCAACTCTTCATCCGCGGCCCTGACCCTACTCGGATATTATCCCAGCTCACTTTACCGCGGGGCTGGACTATAGATGTCGATCCCGTAGGGGTAGTTTGATTTTATATGATATTTTATTGGGTTGACCTTGACGGAAATCATGGCTGTAGCCTAAGATTTTGGCAGGATTGATTTTTTGAGAACGGCGGAAACGCAAGGGAGTGGTGGATAATGGTAATGCTATGGAGAGCGCCCGGTAGTGTTTGGGGAAAGGAGGGAGATTTATCATGAAAAAGGTAACCTTTTTGCCCGATCAAAAGGAAGTTGAGGTGGATGAAGGTGTTACCCTGTTTAAGGCAGCGGAACAGGCGGGAGTATACCTCAACAGCCTCTGTGGAGGAGAAGGTATTTGCGGCAAATGTCGGGTTCAGGTAACTAAGGGGAAGGCAAAAGCTGACAAGCACTCCCTTGCTTTCCTTTCCAGGGAAGAGATACAAAATGGTTACGTTCTCGCTTGTCAGACTCAGGTGAAAGACGACCTGGAAGTAGTTATTCCGCCACAGTCTCGTCTCGAGGAGGAGCAAATTTTGACAGGCTCACATCTAAAAGAGCAAAACACCTGGAGAGAAACGTCTCCTATCACTTATAGCGAACCTGATTGGGTTTCCGTAGCCAAGAGGCCTTATGACCCGGCCTCGCTTTTCCAGCCACTGGTGAGCAAAGTGTATCTGGAGCTTCCCGAGCCAAGCATTGACGATAATATCCCTGATACCGCTCGTATCGTCAGGGAGCTCAGGAAAAAGCTCGGGTACTCTTCCTACGAAATACCTTTACCCTGTCTACAGGACCTATCCACGAAGCTTCGTCGCCAAGGGTGGAAAATTACGACCACTGTAGCCAGGCATAACGATATCGGTCGAATATTGCAAATAGAAGTAGGGGACACTGCAGATAGAAACTATGGTGTGGCTCTCGATGTGGGTACCACCACTGTAGTAATACAGTTGGCTCACCTTAAAACAGGTCAAGTTATGGGGGTAGAAGGCAGCCACAATCTGCAGGCTCGCTATGGTGAGGATGTTCTCTCGAGAATCGCCTTTGTCTGTGGCAAGGGCTCTATGGTGGTTCTCCAGCGGGCAGTGGTGGGAAACATCAATACCTTGATTCAAACTTTAGCCCGAGAGAAAAATATTGCTGTCGAGGATATTACCTCTATCGTTGCCGCAGGCAATACCACCATGAGCCACCTTCTTTTAGGTTTGACACCTTGTTCCATTAGAGATGACCCTTATGTCCCCACGGTTGACCTTTATCCTCAGATATTGGCCAAGGAGCTAGGTATTACATAAATCCTCAGGGGGTGCTGCAAGTGATGCCCAGTGTGGCTAGCTATGTTGGTGGTGATACTGTGGCCGGTGTGCTGGCCTGTGGCTTAGCAGATAGGCCGGAAACAACCTGCCTCATTGACATAGGCACAAATGGGGAAATTGTCATTGGCAATAATGAATGGATGCTCTCTTGTTCTGCCTCTGCTGGTCCCGCCTTTGAAGGTGGGGATACAAAATGCGGCATGCGGGCGACGCGAGGAGCGATACAGAAGGTGGAGATAAATAATGGCGGAGTGGTCTATGAGACCATCGGCAAAGCTAAACCGAGGGGGATTTGCGGTTCTGGTCTGATTGACGTGATTTACGAGTTGGCTAGGAATAGCATACTAGATATAGATGGGAAATTCCGCTCTTCAATTCAAGATAAGCGAATTATTCAGGAAAATGGAGAGCGGGAGTATATAGTGGCTTTTCCCGAGGAGACGGAGACGGGGCAGGCGCTAGTCGTAGCTCAAACGGACATAGACAACGTGATGAGATCTAAAGGAGCAATATTTGCGGCAATTAAGTCTCTGATTGACTACGCCGGGCTTACCTTCGACCAACTTAACAAGATTTATGTCGCTGGCGGTTTTGGAAACTATCTAAATATTGAAAAGGCTGTTGGTATAGGTCTATTGCCAGATATACCAAGGGAAAGGATAGAGTTCATAGGCAACAGCTCACTTATGGGCGCCCGCATGGCTCTGGTCTCCTCTTACGCCTTTGAGAAAGCTATAAGCATTTCCCAGGAGATAACCAATATCGAACTTTCCCATTTTGCTCCCTTTGCCGATGAGTATATGGCTGCTCTCTACCTGCCTCACATAGACCGAGGGCTTCTTTTCCCTTCGGTGAATTATTGAGCGAGGCGGTTTGAAGCTTTGGCAAATTCTTAACTTTCGGCTGGCTTGACAAATGAATAATTTGCCCTTCCCATAACAGCAAGCTGGTGAGCCAGAAAATCCTTCAGGCTTTTGGGAAAGGCTTGCCTGTTACCGCTTGGCTGCCTTGACGGGTGTCTTGCCTGGCGAGGTCATCTTTTTGCTTAGAGCATCGGGGTCGCCACCGCTCATGCCAGCGATGTACCTGACCAGCTTTTTCCTGGACTCAATGTCATACTGGGTAGTGATGGCGATTTGTTCCATGATAGGTGAGCCGCCACCATGATAGCTGCCGATATTGTGTATGCCTCCGGTCGCTGAGCAGAGCACGTCACCCAGATAACGCCATAGCTGTGCCTGGTCCTCCACGGGCATGTTTGGATTGCGCTTTGTGTATTTCAGGAGGAAGTCACGGGTCTCCGGGTTCAGGAAATCTTTTTCGTAAGGGAAGGTGGCTACCACGCCGCCGCTGATATCGCAGAGCATCTCCGCTTCATGATAGACTGCCTCACCCGTCAGGCAGCGGCCGACGTTGCAGTAAATCGAATTGGGTATGTATGAGCCGGGGCCATAGGGCACGAATCCCACCCCCGGTATGTAGACCTCTGGCTTCCCCAGGGCCGAGGCTGTGTATCCCGCAGCATAACCCAGCTCAGTGGTCATGATAATTTCAGCCAGCTTCTTCCGAACGCCGGGTGTCTTGTGGATGTTGTTCACCTCAGCAGCAAGTGCCGCGGTTCCCAAAAGTACGTCGCCAAGAGCCGGTTTGCAGCCAGAATAGGAGTGGCGGTGGAAGAGGGCGAAGAGGAGAGCCAGCACGCCGCCATGCTGCCATTCGCCGGCGAGGAAGACTCTTTCCCAGGGCACGAAGCAGTTGTCAAATATCATGTAAGAATCTGTAGCTCCGGGCAGGAAGCCACGCTTGAAGTGTTCCCTGGGCCTGAGGTTATGGACGGTAACAACCTGTTTCAGTCCTTCCCAGTCGCCCGGGATGGCGAAGGCGACGGCATAGTCCTTGTCCTCCGGACGCAGCGCTCGTGTCGGCACTACCAGCACCTCGTCGGCAACCGATGCCTCGGAGATATGCAGCTTGCAGCCGCTGACCACGATGCCGTCGCTGAGCCTTTCCTTGATACGCACGTAGGCATCCGGGTCCGGCTGGTCGGCAGGCCTCAGCATCCTATCGCCCTTGACGTCCGTCTGGGCGCAGCAGCCCACTAGGTCTTCGGTTTGGAAGCGAGTAAGCCACTTCTTGAAGTTCTCGTGGTACTGTGTGGCGCCTTTGTTCAATTTGTCCGCTTCGTAGGAAACGTTGTAGACGGCATTGGTGGCGTCGATGCCCATGCACCGCTGGATGCAGCCGGCTACCTTCTGGCAGAGCATGCGGGTCATGTCCTGCTTCTTGTGCAGATCGTCGGGATTCTGGTGGATGTGAGTGAAGCGGCTGATACGCTCGCCGGTGAGATGAGAGACAGCGGTGCACAGGTCCTGGTTCTCTGGCTTGGCAGCTTCGTCAAATGTGGTGCCGATGGTATTTACACAGTCCATCTGTAGCTCGTCGGTGCGGTCGATTGGCGCGCCGTTGAAGTAGGTGTTTCGCTTCATTTTTGCCAGACCCTGTATATACTGCTCTTTTGTCCTCATTTCTTTCCTCCTTGCTCAATTGATAACTAAACCTTTAATAGTCTAGTTATTCGTGAACTAATGTGGTCTATAGTATACCTTACCTCGCACCGCCAGGCAAATTCTCAGGCTTTTTCGGATTGGTAAAATAACCGCCAGGGAATAAGGGCTGAGCACCGCCTCACTAAGATTCTTTTCCCAGCAGGTGACTCAGCATTTTGTCATATCCAGGTGGATGTGGCGAGTTGTATCTCAAAAACGTGGGAATCGGATACCTGAACACACCGATTTTATGACCTATTTCCAAACCTTGAATCGTTTTCTCAATCTTGCTCATCGGTATCGAAAAGGCGCACTCGTAATCTTGAGTGTGAGGAATCAGCCGTTCCCCAAGGCTTAGCAGGGTGAACTGGCACTCGTCTTTTTCGATAGTCAGGGTGATATAGGTTGTACATCCAGCCCCTGCCGCCAAAGTGGTGTCTAGGCCTGTCTTACCTGTCCCATTGAGGTAGCCCGTAAGAAGTATCCATATTTGAGCTGGATTGCCATAAACCAGGATAAGATGTGGTTCAAAGGCGGCTCTGTTTAGAGGAGCCATGAGTACATTCTTGTACTTACCATATTCAAATTTGGGAAGGTTTTGAATAGCCGCCGCTGCCTGTTTTTTGTTCATCCCCCATAAACCAAGGGACTCTTGGAAGCTCCCATCAGCGACCTCTGGCAGCAAAGGTAAGAATCCCATACTTATGCCAGCAACGTAACAGCTCTGAAACTTGTCAACAGCCATAACCCAGCCATAGCGCCGCGCCATATTAATTGCGTGACACAACGAAATATTTATTCCCACGTCTTTTTGGGGTATCCTGGTCTTGTCAGGAAGTTCTTTTTCAGATTCGCACATCCGGATTGCAAGTGGAAAGGTTTGTGGACGCACATAGTAAGTCAACGCCTCATCGATTTGTTTTAGATTTGCCATGTTCTGTTCCTCCTTTGCAGTAGTACATATCTGATGAACAGGAAGACCTGTCAGGTTTTGGGAAATCTTACCTCTTAGAGAATTTCTGTTTTATCTTCGAGGTGCCGCTATGTATACCTTATCAGAATTCTCGCCTGTTTTCCAGTGCTTGCCCCAAGGTCAGGTCATCAGCATATTCCAGCTCAGCACCGAAGGGCAAGCCACGAGCCAGGCGAGTGACGCGAATGCCTAGAGGCATGATAATCCGTTGCAGATACATAGCCATAGTTTCGCTCTCTACATTGGGGTTAGTTGCGACAATCACTTCGGTTACTGAGCCATCTTTAAGACGAGCCAGAAGCTCTTTTATCTTTAGCTCTTCAGGCCCTACACCTTGTGTTGGGTTAATGGTTCCATGAAGCACATGATACACACCGTTATATTTTCCCGTCTGCTCCAAAGGGAGGATATCCGAAGGTTTCTCGACAACACAAATTTTAGAATGGTCGCGCTCTTTGTCCTGGCAAATGCGGCAAGGGTCACAGTCAGTGTTGTTAAAACAGAGCGAACAAAGCTTTATCTGTTCCTTCAGTGTTAAAATAGCCTCGGCTAAAGCCCTGGCTTCTTTGTCAGGGCTGCATAAGAGATGATAAGCCAGCCTTTTAGCACTTTTGGGCCCGATTCCGGGCAGCTTATTTAGTTCCTCAATTAATCTAGCTATAGGCTCAGCGACAAATCTCATTTTGCCTGACTCTTTACCTTATTGTCATTCCGCGAGCAGCGAAGAATCTCCCGACTTTTGCTTAAAGTAACCCCGGTATATTGAGACCACCGGTCAGGCTGCTGAGACGCTTACTAACAAGCTCCTGCGACTTGGTGATACCCTCGTTAACAGCAGTCATGACCAAATCTTGCAGTAACTCAACATCTCCCGCCTCTATCACTTCGGGGGATATCTCCACAGAATGCACCTTCTGGTGTCCATCCATCACCACCTTGACGGCACCACCTCCACTGCTAGCTTCCACGGTAAGGCTGCCCAATTCCTCTTGGGCTTTAGCCAGCTTGGCTTGAAGTTGCTGGGCTTGACGCAATATTGATTTATCCATTTCGTTCCTTTCCTTCAGCTTCGCTCAGGACTCCAACTCCTCCTCACTAATCCTGGCACCCATTTCCAGAGCAGCTTTAATTACTGGATTTTGTGTCCTTGCCCAGGATGGAATTTCCCTTTTAGAATCAACTAAAATGCACTGTATCTTATAAGGCCGACCAAAGACTTCCTTAAGCTTTTTCTCCACCAGATGTCGATATTTGGCGTCTTCGATTTTCTCCTTATGGAAGGAGTAATAGAAACCTAGCACCAGTGTATCGTCCTCAAGAGCTACGGGGTCGCAGGCGCTACGCAAAAAAGCATCCAGATTGCCACTGGAACCTTCCCCTCGCAAAGATTTAATGAACTCCCTCCAGTGGCTACGGAGGTAATCAATGTCCTGAGAAATCCCTTCGCTGGGAACCTCAGTCCCGCCTCTGTCGGGATCCAGTGCCACAGGAACCTCAGCTTCCTCTAGGGGCTCAGTTGTCTCAGTATCATCTGCTACCTCCGAGAGTTTAGTTGTAGTTGGTGGCTCTTGTCCTGTGGGTGGAGACAAAGCACAACCCAATAAAGCCAATTCTAAGGACAAAGCGGAGTAATTATCACTTCGAAAATCTATGCTAGAGAAAGACTTAACTGCCTTAAGCAAATAATCCAGAGTAGCATTGGTGGCAAGGCTTCCCATCTCAGCTAAGTCTTCGCTAGTAACATTCAGAGCCTCTTCGCATCGCGATTTAGCCAGCAACAATCCTCGAAGGTATTCTACCAAGCCCAGATTAAACTGACGAAGGTCAATACCATCGCTATTGAGACTATTTATGACTCTTAGCCCAGCAGCCACATCTCTACTGACCACACATCGTGCTAGTTGTCTAACCCGTGAATCCCAGTTGATGCCCAGCTCCGCTTGAATTTGATCAAGCTCAATCTGGTTGCCATAGTAAGCAATCATCTGTTGTAAAATATTTTCGGCATCTCGAAGGCTCCCGGTAGCAGCACGAGCAATAAGCTCTAAGGAACCAGGCTCGATATGAATTCC
Organism: uncultured Dehalococcoidales bacterium; assembly: GCA_964586515.1. Lineage (GTDB taxonomy): Bacteria > Chloroflexota > Dehalococcoidia > GIF9 > AB-539-J10 > RBG-13-51-36. Next base: position 151,540 of record CAZPGJ010000001.1, on the reverse strand, counting down.
TTCTTTTTTGCATATTAGCTTGAGTTTATCCATTATCTCGGTTTGCCGCAGGCGATGGAAATTAAACCGCTGGCATCTCGATACTATGGTGGCTATCACCTTGTGGGCTTCCGTGGTAGCTAAAACAAAGATTACATGTGGCGGTGGCTCCTCCAGTGTCTTCAACAAGGCATTACAAGCTGCCTCGGTAAGCATGTGGACTTCGTCTATAATATATACCTTGTAGCGAGCAAGGCTAGGGGCGTAATTTGCCTTTTCCCTAAGGCTGCGGATTTCATCAATGCCACGATTGCTGGCGGCGTCTATCTCTATTACATCCAAAGCCCTGCCTTCGGTGATTGAACGGCACATATCGCAGGTATTGCATGGCTCGCCATTTGCTTGATTAGGACAGTTGACTGCTTTGGCTAAGATGCGTGCCATGCTGGTTTTACCTGTACCTCGTGGACCGCAAAAAAGATAAGCATGAGCTATTTTCCCACCCTCCACAGCATGACGCAGAGTCTGAGTCACAGGCTCTTGTCCCAGCACCTCACTTAAGGTTTGTGGCCGCCACTTGCGGTAAAAAACCTCAGAACCCATATGCTCTTATTATACACCCCTCCGCCCAATCCCCAAAGGAGATTTTTGCCCAAATCAAAAGTAAGATGTCAATTTTTGCAGCACACGCAGCGGCTGCCTATCGTACAATGGCATAACAGAAGCAGAATTTCCCGCGCCAGAACTCTACAGCCGCGATGCTAAAGAACTAGCCATAGTTGCCTGATTTATCAGGCTTGGGGCCTCAAGTCCTGGAAAACTTTACTTGCTGGCTTGCTTCTCGGCCCAGTCGCCTGCCCAAGGGACTTTCCACATCTTGCCTTGGTAAGCCTGGATCATAAGGATAATCCACAAGATAAAGATCAAGATTCCAATAATCCAGCCCATAACAGCGGCAAAAATCGCAAGGCCGTGTAACCAAAGAAAATTCTCGTATGCAATCTCTCCGAGTATTGTGCTTAAAATAAGGTGCGCCACCGTCAATACCCCGAAGGTCATAATGGATTGCCAGGCATGGAATTTAACGAAGGTGCTCTTCTTCTCCAGCACCACGAAAATTATTCCCGTTACCCAACCAAGCACGTAGCAAAGAAACCCGGCTTGATTGGCTGACATACCTGTGCTACTCTCCGCTTCGGGCTTAGCTGCAGCTTCAGATGGCTTCGCAGGAGCACCGAGCTCCGCGCCACACTGAGAACAAAACTTAGCCCCCTCAGGATTTTCCGCACCACATTTAGAGCAGAACATATTCGCCTCCTTATGTTAAATCTATATTACATATTATGGGCATGTCAATAGCCGATTTTTTGTCACCCAGAGCGTTAGCGGAGAGCTGGATTCCTCTCCTTATTTAGTCAGGACTTCAGCTTTAGGTTCGCATTGAGAACGATGATACATCAAGTTTTAATGAAGTTCGAACTTAGGGGCATCCCTTCACGGCAAAGCTCGACCTAAAATTGTCAAAAACGCCCTGGCGAATCATCTTTACAGCAATAGCAGCTAAAAGCAACATAACTATTTTGGATACGGCGTTCGCGCCGCTACGTCCTAAAAAATCTACAATTCTATCGGCTTGTCTGAAAAGCACCCACTGTATCGCTAGATTAAGGATAAAGGAAGACAGCACAATGGGGATACGACACTGTCCAGTAAGCGATAGCAAACTAGCAAGCACCGCTGGCCCAGACAACCAGAGGAGTGCCTAGAGGTACGACGCCCACCGTTTCGGAGGCTGATAAATCCTCGGTTTCTACAACCTTACCGGTGATCAAATACCTGACGGCTAAAATCAGCAAAATGATGCCGCCAGCCATTAGGAAATCAGCTACATCAATGCCTAAAAGCAAAAAGATAGCTTTGCCAATGGCAACAAATCCCAGGCCTACACCAAGGGCAGTAAGTATGGCCAAATGCACTGTATGCCTACGATGTTTAGGCTCTATTTCTTGCGTCAAAGCGAGAAAGATTGGCAAGTTCCCCACGGCATCCATGGCAAAAAAAGAGGGACGAAGGTCAAAGCTAATTCTCGAATAATCTCCATCATCCCACCTGAAATCCTACTTTCCCAATTCTCAACTCAGATTCGTTTAGGATTTAGAGGTTAGATTTTGTATTTTCTCAAAGGGACTAAAGCTGATTTCGCAAGATTTCATTCTGCCGGAAAACCCAGGTGGCCGAAGCCACACTATCATCTTCATCTAAGCCCATTAGCCTGGCTCCCCGGCCGTTCCTGCTCTGAATTGGGACCTGCTCCATAGGGATGTTCACCACGTTGCCTCTAGTTGATAACATCACCAGGGAGCCTTGCGGGGAGACAAGCTTGGACACAGCTAGATTACCTGTTTTTGGGTTGACCCTGTAAGTCCTCACTCCCTTGCTTCCCCTATTGTGAACCGGATAATTTTTTATCGGGGTCAGCTTGCCAAACCCTTTTTCGGTCACTGTGAGCACATAAGCATTGGGAAGGACAATGCCCATACCAACAACATAATCGTCAACAAGACGAATGCCACGAACACCGCCACTGGTTCGAGACGCAGTCCTCAAGCCTTTGACCTGAAATCTGATAGCCTTCCCATTTCGACTCACCAAAATGACCTCATCTTCATCAGCGACAACACCGGCTGAGGTCAGCTTATCCTTATTTCTGAGCCCCATGGCAATAATGCCATTCCTCCTTATCGAAGCAAACTCGCCGAGGCTAGTCTTTTTTATCACGCCACCCTTGGTAGCCATCAATAAGAACTTGTCTGAAGGAAAGCTTGCGATGGCTAATAACACAGTTACTTCGTCTTCTAAGTTAATAGGTAATAAATTAACAAGGGCTATCCCCTTGGCCATGCGGGAAGAGTCCTCGGGAACCTCGTGGCACTTAAAGCAGTAAACCTTACCAGCGCTGGTAAAGAAAAGGAGATTATCATGGGTGTCAGCTACCAAGATGTGGGTCACTGTATCGCCACCCCGGGTTACCATTCCCATGATGCCTTTTCCGCCACGGTGTTGCAGGCGGTAAGTGCTGGCAGAAATCCTCTTAATGAATCCCTTGCTAGTCAAGGTAACTACCATTGTCTCATGAGGAACAAGGTCTTCCGTACGAAATTCTTCGATTTCCTCTGCTTTCACTACGGTTCGCCGAGAATCACCATAATTGGATTTAAGCTCATCAGCATCCTGGGCCACAAGTGATAATATTTTCCGAGGATTAGCTAACAAATCCTCAAGATAGGAAATATTTTTTATCACAGCGGCATATTCCTCAGTTATTTTGTCTTGCTCTAGCTTAGCCAATCTACGAAGCGGCATATCAAGGATAGCTTGCGCTTGAATCTGTGACATAGTAAAAGCTGCCATTAGATTGGCACGAGCGGACTCTACGGTTTGAGACTGTCGAATAATCTTTATTACCTGCTCCAGATTGTTTAGGGCGATTCTGAAGCCCTCAAGGATATGAGCCCTATCCTTTGCCTTATTAAGTTCAAATTGAGATCTCTTGGTAATGACCTGAAAACGGAAATCAATATAAGAAGTTAGCGCCTCTTTAAGATTAATTACCTTAGGTTGGCCATTAACCAAAGCAACCATATTGATGTAAAAAGCAGATTGCATCGCAGTATATTTGTAGAGGTTATTAAGTACCTGTTGGGGTTGTGCTTCCTTTTTTAGTTCGATAACAACGCGTAGGCCTTCCCTATCCGACTCATCACGCACCTCAGCTATCCCCGAAATTTTTTTCACTTTAACCAGCTCAGCTATCTTCTCTACTAAAGCTGCTTTGTTTACCTGATAGGGAAGTTCGGTAACAACTATTTGTCTCTTGCCCGCCTTGGTAGTCAGTTCTTTGGCTTTAGCTCGAAGTATAATTTTTCCTTGCCCTGTAGTATAAGCGTTGTCTATGCCCTCTTTCCCCCAAATTATCCCGCCAGTGGGAAAATCGGGGCCTTTGACCAATTCCAGTAGTTCCTCTACAGCAGCTTGGGGGTTGTCAATTAGATAGACAATGGCATCACATATCTCGCCTAAGTTATGAGGAGGGATGTTCGTCGTCATTCCCACAGCTATGCCTGAAGAACCACTAGCTAGTAAGTTAGGCAACCTGGCGGGCAAGACAGAGGGTTCCTGAAGGGAGTCATCGAAGTTGGGAACAAAGTCGACGGTATTTTTTTCTATGTCAACCAACATTTCCTCGGCAATTTTGGAAAGGCGGGCTTCGGTATATCTCATTGCCGCTGGAGGGTCGTTGTCAATGCTGCCAAAATTACCCTGCCCGTCAACCAAGGGATATCTCAGAGAAAAATCCTGAGCCATGCGTACCATGGCTTCATATATCGGGGCATCTCCATGGGGGTGATACTTCCCCATGACTTCACCAACAATGCGGGCACTCTTTTTGTAGGGGCTGTTGTATCGTAACCCCAAGCCGTCCATAGCGTACAAAACACGTCGCTGTACTGGCTTTAAGCCATCGCGCACATCAGGCAGGGCTCGGGAGACTATAACACTCATAGCATAGTCCAGATAGGAGCTTTTCATCTCCTCTTCGATATCGACAGGCTTTACTATTGCAGCTTCCATCAAATCTCGATTCCTCTTTCACCATCTTCACCAACGACGGTGAAACCTTCAGGCAAAGATTCCTCTTCGGGGCCAAGTTCTTCTTCCTCAAAATATTCGGGCTCAGGCATAGCCTCACTTTCGTCGGTGATGATGCCTCGCCTGAGAAGGCTTTCTTTAATACGCGTGCGCAGGTGCTCTGTAGCTTTAACGAGAAAGGAGGGATGTCCCACTTGGCTGGGATGTTGATATACCTCTTTAATAATCACCTGTACTTTATCTTCTTCTACATTGAGAATTGCTGCATCGTATCTATTTCCACCCCGCATTAATTTAATGAGACGCAACCCTTGTCTCGGCTCCACCTCGCCCAAATATTCTCCACCCTCATTCGTCACAATCAAGTGTTGTTCTTTTGCTTCCAGGCGTACTTGGTCACCAAATCCCATCTTAGCTAAGACATCGACCGAAGCCACATTATGAAGATTCACCACTCCGGCCTTCCCCACCTCAGTTATGAAAAGGTCAAGAGCAACTCTTCGAGTTTGAGCTTTCGAGGTCGAAGCTTTATGAGGGTTGCTACTCAAGGCCGCCATAGACTCTGACAAGCTAGTTAAACGGGCAAGATTTTTCTTAGCAATAGCATTCTCGGGGGCAAGCTCCAGAGCCTTAAGATAGGCTTCCTTAGCTCGGTCAAAATTCCCTAACTCTGTCAAAGCTCGGCCAAGCCGATTGTAAGCCTCGACATCAGAAGGAAATTTCTCAATTATGTCCTTGTTTATGGCTTCGGCCTCCTCCCATCTGCCTTGCAGGGCCAAATTTATGGCTTCCTTGCTCAGTCGCTGTCTTAATCGAGCTTTCTCTTCTTCTTCCTGTTGGTATGAGGCTATATACATTCCCATAACTTATGTTTACGATGTCAAGCCAAGATTGTCAAGTTTCTTTCTCAAGCTCAAAAGCTTGATGCAACGCTTGAACAGCATCCTTAACCCTATCCTCGGAGATAATACAGGTTATCCTTATCTCGGAAGTGGTAATTAGCTGGATGTTAATGCCATGCTCATAAAGAGCGCGAAACATTCTGGCAGCATAGCCCGGTGTATTTTGCATGCCAGTACCTACGATGCTGAGTTTGGCCAATGTAGAATCGGTGACACATTGCTTGCCACCTACGGATTTAACTACCGGCTCCACAATGGACATCGCCTTAAGCAAATCACTCCGGGTCACCGTAAACGTGAGATCAGTAATATTATTGATGCTGGCATTTTGAACAATGGTATCTACACTTATATTGGCTCTCGCTAGGGGCTCGAAGATTGCCGCAGCAATGCCCGGATGATCGGGGACACCGACGACGGTGATCTTAGACACATTGGTATCAAGGGCAATACCCCTGACCTTGTTTTTTACTTCCATAGAGGCCTCCTTGCAAATAATAGTACCCGGGCTATCGATAAAGCTAGAAGCTACTAAGATGGGCACATTATACAACTCTCCCAATTCTACTGCTCTGTTATGCATTACCTTGGCTCCATAGGTAGCCAGTTCCAGCATCTCCTCATAGCCAATTTCCTTTAACTTTCTTGCTTGGGGAACAAAATGAGGGTCAGCGGTATAAACACCTTCAACGTCGGTGTATATCTGGCAGATCTCAGCACCCAGGCTGGCAGCCAGGGCAACTGCCGTAGTGTCAGAACCGCCGCGACCTAAAGTGGTAATGTCCCTTTTGCCGGTCACTCCTTGAAATCCCGCTACAATGACAATGTTTCCCTTTCTCAACTCGTTTACCACTCGTTTCGTGTCGATGCGGAGAATCCGAGCTCGACTGTAACTAGAATCAGTCTGGATACCCGCCTGAGCGCCGGTAAGACTGACTGCCTTGTAGCCTGAAGTCTCTAAAGCCATGGCTAAAAGGGTGCTGGAAACTATCTCCCCAGTGGATAAAAGGAGATCGAGCTCCCTATCGCCAGGCTGTTCATTAATCTCGTAAGCTAATTTAATCAAGTTATCGGTGGTGTGTCCCATAGCAGAAACAACAACCACCACCTGATTTCCTTCATCTTTAGCTTTAGCGACACGCCGGGCGACGTTCTTAATCTTCTCGGCATCAGCCACCGAGCTGCCACCATACTTCTGAACTATCAGCGCCATCTCTTCACCCCTATTAGCTTGCCCATAATATTATATCCTTCTGTGATAAAAACGCCTGTGCCTTTAGCCGCTGCTTCGGTAAATCTCTTCGCCCCACTAGCTGTGAATCCTGATCCCCAGAGTATGAATGGAACAGGGTCAGCAACATGAGTTTGAACCTCGATCGGTGTAGAGTGGTCAGGCAGGATTAGCACTCGAAGGGCATCCTTATCCCAAGAACGAAGCCGACTCACAATCTCTTTATCTACCCTCTGAATAGCCTCTATTTTGTCTTTGGCCAGGCCGGCATGGGCTGCCTCATCCGTTGCTTCCACATGGATAACCACCATATCATGTTCCAATAGTGCTTCCAAGGCACCATTTGCCTGGGCAGCGTAATCATTGTTGAGATCACCGGTGACACCGGGAATATCTAATACCTCAACCTCCGTCATCAGGGCTAAGCCGCGCATAATATCAACTCCGGATGTCACGGCAGCATCAAGCCCATAGGCCTCTTTGAAAGCTGGCATATCGGGTATTTTACCACTACCCCAAAAAAGCCAAATCATGGTAGCAGGAATATCGCCGCGTGCTCTTCGTTCTATGTTCACAGGGTGGTCACGAAGCACAAGCTCAGAGCGTGTCATCAGCTCTCTTAACAGGTCGCTCCCAGGCCCTGTGGGAAGAAATTCAGCAATAGCTTTGTCAGGGATATCATGCGGTGGAGTACAGCTAGCCAGGAGGGTATCGCCCCTCCCTTTTATCTTACATATATGTCTATAGCCCACACCAGGATAAAAATGCACTTCATCGCTGCCAAGCTTTTCGTTCAAAGCAGCAATGAGGGCTTGACCTTCGCCAGTGCTGATATGCCCGCAACTATAGCTCCACATCCTCCCGTTGCGCACGGCTACTAAATTGCAGCGGAAAACGGCCTCACCTTCGTTAATAGGAACGCCCATGCCATGAGCCTCAATGGCGCTCCGGCCCCGATAATATACCTGAGGGTCATAACCTAACACGGACATACAGGCGCAGGCGCTGCTAGGTTCCATCCCTGGCGGCACGGTGCAAACTAGCCCGACAGTACCCGCTTTTGCCATGGCATCCATGTTGGGAGTGTTCGCCAACTCCAAGCAGGTCCTCCCACCGTGAGCAGCCAACGGCCAACCTGACGCCCCATCAATTATTAAGACGCAATACTTCATCCTTGTCCTCCATAGTTAAACATCATATAATAGCATAGACGGCGGGGCGTAGCGCAGCGGCTAGCGCGCAGCGTTCGGGACGCTGAGGTCGGAGGTTCAAATCCTCTCGCCCCGATTAGCTCGGTAAAAGGGATTGCAAGCTGCTTGTGTCTAATCCGCAGGGAGGGGATATAGGTATATTGGTCAAACATGAAGAGCTAGCAAGGCGATACCTGACAAGGTGTCAGCAGATGCACGAAATTTGACAAGAAATAAGTATGTAATTTATAGTGCCCGATTATCCTTAAATTAAACACAGAATAGAGAGAAACCATGATAAAAGCTGGAATCGTCGGAGCGACTGGTATAGTCGGTCAGCAATTTCTCGTTGCCCTGAAGGGTCACCCCTGGATTCAAATTGCTGCCCTTGCTGCCTCCGAAAGGTCAGCAGGTCGCAGCTATAAGGAAGCCATAACTGATGCCCAGTCTGGAGCCTTACGCTGGTTTTGTCAGGAACCTCCGGTGGAAGAGGTTATGGCCATGCCCGTCCAGAATGCCACCGAGATGGATATCTCCGCCCTGGATATCATCTTTTCCGCTATAGAGTCCGACCAGGCGAAGATTCTGGAACCGAAATTTGCCAGAGATAAAGCAGTTATAAGCACGGCCTCAGCCTTCCGCTACGATGAGGATGTGCCCATCTTAATTCCGGGCATCAACTCCGAGCATGCCAAATTAATTGGTGTACAAAGAAAAGCCCGGGGATGGAAAGGCTTCATTACACCCATCCCCAACTGCACCACTACCGGCTTGGCGATAACCCTAAAACCAATTTACGAATCGTTCGGTGTGAATGCGGTTATAATGACCTCCATGCAAGCCCTCTCAGGAGCAGGCAGGAGATCGGGAGTGATAGGCCTTGACATCTTGGACAACGTTATTCCCTTTATTGCTGGGGAGGAAGAAAAGGTGCAGCGTGAAACACAGAAAATCCTGGGCAATTTCGCAGGTAATTCAGTCAATCCAGCTAAGTTCAATGTAAGCTGCACATGCACCCGTGTTAATGTCCGGGAAGGACATACGGAATCGGTATTCGTCTCCACCCAAAAAACCTGTGAAGTGAACGACGTTGCTAGGGCCATGAGGGAATACAGCGGCTCAGCCAACGAAATTGAGCTGCCTTTAGCCCCCAAGCACATGATAATAGTCCATGAAGACCCATTCCGACCTCAGCCGCGACTCGACCGTGATGCTGAGGATGGCATGGCCACCGTAGTTGGTAGAATTAGGAAGGACAACGTCCTGAAAAACGGCATCAAGTACCTTCTGGTATCCCACAACACCAAGATGGGAGCTGCCAAAGGCGCAGTCCTTGTCGCCGAACTCCTCATCAGGGATGGCTATATTTCCCAGTAAAACGGGGTCAACTCTATTTTTCCCGCTTATCCCGAGGCTTCCCAGCCCTGAAGGAAAAATAGAGTCGACCCCTAGTACTCTCATTTTTATGATAGTGGAGGTTTTCTCTTATGCCAATCGGTGGCTTGCTCATAGGCGAAGGCGATGCGCAGCAGTATTTCCTCGCTGAAAGGCTTGCCCATGATTTGCATACCTATAGGCAGGTTGTCAGCGAAGCCAGCAGGTATGGAGATGGCCGGGATTCCAGCTATGTTTATGGGTAAGGTGCAGACATCGCTTAGATACATCTGCATCGGGTCTTCTAACTTTTCACCCAGCTTAAAAGGCACTATCGGTGAAGTCGGGGTGACCAGGGCATCATATTTTTCAAAGGCCTGGTCGAATTCCCTTTTTATCAGTGTGCGCACCTTCTGTGCCTTAAGATAGTAAGCGTCGTAATAACCTGCAGATAAAGCGTAAGTGCCTAGCATTATGCGCCTTTTAACCTCCGTCCCGAAGCCAAATTGTCGCGTCCTCTCCGTTGTCTCGATTACATTACTGGCATCTCGCTTAGAAAAGCCGTATTTTACTCCATCGTAGCGAGCCAGATTCGCTGAAGCTTCGGACGGAGCAAGTATATAGTAAACAGCCAGAGCGTATTTAGTATGGGGTAGAGAGACTTCCCAATCTATTTCCGCACCGAGTTCACGTAGCTTACCTATGGCTGCTTCTAAAGCCGCTCGTACTTGGTTCTGCATGCCCTCGACAAAGTATTCTCTGGGAATGCCAATTCTTAATCCTTTGATGTCTGGAATTAGTTGTCGGGTGTAGTCCGGGACAGGGTAAGGCACTGATGTTGAGTCTCTGGAGTCATAACCGGCAATGACATTCATCACTAAGGCGCAGTCAGTAACATCCTTGGTTAGTGGTCCAATTTGGTCAAGGGAGCTGGCGAAAGCAACCAGGCCGAAGCGGCTGACTCGGCCATAAGTTGGTTTAAGTCCCACCACGCTGCAAAGTGCGGCTGGTTGACGGACGCTGCCTCCAGTGTCAGAGCCCAGAGCATAGATAGCTTCATCAGCAGCTACAGCAGCTGCTGAGCCACCGCTGCTACCTCCGGGGACACGACTTAAATCCCAGGGATTGTGGGTGGGGAAAAAGGCAGAATACTCTGTAGAAGAGCCCATGGCGAACTCATCCATATTCGTTTTTCCAACTATTACCGTCTTCTGTGCTTTCAGTTTCTCTATTACTGTAGCATCATAGGGGGGGATGAAGTTTTCCAGCATCTTTGAACTGCAGGTAGTTCTTACCCCCTTGGTGCATATGACATCTTTGATTAAGGTAGGGATGCCGGTTAAAGGGGTAATTTCGCGGGCAGTTTTAATGTAATTATCGACTTTCTTTGCCTCTTTCAGAGCGATGTCTTCAACAATAGTGACACAGGCGTGAACCTTCCCTTCTATCTCAGCGACACGCTTCAGCACAGATTTTGTCAGTTCCGTCGAGGAAATTTTCCTTTGTTTAAGAAGCTCGTGCGCTTCATGAATAGTTAGCTGCTGTAGTTCATTCGCCGACATATTTAGAGCCTTTCTTTGAGGCTGCGACGTCTGATAACTTTGCGCCAGTCGCCGCCAGTTTTGCTGTGCATCTCTTTAAGCCTGGGGATGTATTGTAAGCCTAGGAATACCCCCAAGCCTATGGAATAGAATACTAAAGCCAAAGGCTCGCCGTAGTGGTCGACGTAAATAAACCCCGCAACAAATGGGAAAACAATAAGGAGCAGGCTATAACTAAAGGTAGGATTACGAGTAACAAATAAAGCTATTACAAAAACAATAAGGAGAAACGGAACTGCCCAGGGCATCAAGAAGATGAGAGTCCCGATGGCAGTAGCTCCTCCTTTACCACCGCGGAATTTAAGAAAAACGGGAAAGATATGACCAATTACAGCAGCTGCGCCGGTAAGCCCGGTAAGAAAATCAAACGGTGAAATCAGAGGGTTGCCTGACGCCCACCGCACCAAAAGAATTGCTACTACGCCTTTGCCCAGGTCAGCCAGGGTTACTAGCGCTGCATCCAGCCGTCCGACTTCGTAGTAGACATTCATAGCGCCCATGTTTTTGCTTCCGACCTCTCGGATGTCTATCCCTTTTCTCAGACGACCGGCAAGATATGCTGAAGGAAAAGAGCCAAGGAGGTAGCCAATTATTATGGCAATAACTATGTTGCTAATCATTTGCCTGATGGGCTCACTCTAGTATTGCCTGAACTTTGAAACAATTTTCCTCTTGTTTTGGTGCGTTTGATAAAATCTCAGCTTGGGAATATGACTTAGCCACATCGTCTTTCCTGAAGACATTTTGTAGTGGGATGGTATGAGTCGCTGGTGGTACGTTGGCTGTATCTACTTGCTTGAGTATTTCGAAGTTCTCCAGAATATTAGATAGCTGGAGGCTAAATTTCTCCACCTCCTCCTCGCTTAAGCCCAAGCGAGCAAGCCAAGCGATATGCCTCACCTGTTCATAACTCAGTTTCATCTGAGGGTGACTCTTACATTATAGCATTACGCTTCGTAATGTCACAGAGGTTGCTTATCTTCGGGGACAAGATTATAATGGAGGGCTATGCAAATTCGAAATGTTGCCTTGTTATCACATCAAGGGGCGGGAAAAACTTCACTTGCCGAGTTTATGCTCTTCACCTCAGGTGCTATTCAGCGTTTAGGTAGCGTTAAAGATGGTACCACTACCTCAGATTATGACCCTCTTGAGGTAGAACGCCATATTGGCATCAACCTGTCCTTGCTTCCAATACAATGGCAAGGGATGAAGCTGAATCTCATTGATACTCCGGGATATGCTGATTTTGTTGGTGAGGTAAGGTCGGGATTGAGAGTAACTGAGGGAGCAATAATTGTAATATGCGCTGCTTCGGGGGTGGAGGTAGGCACAGAACAGATGTGGGGCGACGCTGAAAAAGCAAATTTGCCTCGGTTAATATTTGTTAATAAGATGGATCGTGATAATGCCGATTTCCTCTCTACTTTGAAAGGAATTCAGGCTAAGTTGTCACTAAAATGTTTGCCTCTTCAATTACCCATAGGTTCACAAAGTGATTTTCAAGGCATTATAGATTTGGTGGCTATGAAAGCTTATATTGGCGCTGCCTCGCAGGAAGCAGAAATACCTTCAGCACTCCAGGAACAAGCAGAAGCTAGCCGTGAGAAATTAATAGAGGCCGCCGTGGAAATTGATGATGAACTCATTAACAAGTATCTGGAGGGTGAGCCCCTAAACAACGAGGAAATTTTTGCTGCCATAAAAAAGTCTACCATTGCTGGCAAGCTGGTGCCTGTTTTTGTTGGCTCTGCCTTGCAAGGCATCGGCACTCAGCAACTTCTTGATGGTATTTGCCACTACTTGCCTTCGCCAGAAGAAAAGGATGCCATTGTCGCTAAGAATGTTTCCAGTGGTAATCAAGAGGAGGTCAAGCCTGATTCGGAGTCCCCCTTAGCTGGTCTTGTTTTTAAGACCAGTGCAGACCCCTATGTTGGCAAGCTCAGCTATTTTCGGGTTTATTCAGGTGTCATTTCCAGTAATTCTCAAGTTTGGAATGCCAACAAGAATAGCATGGAACGGATTGGCCAACTCTTTACCATGCTGGGCAAAAATCAACAGCCAGTGCCACAGGTCGCTGCCGGAGATATTGGAGCAGTGGCTAGGTTGAGTTTAACCATCACTGGGGATACCCTCTGTGCCCGCGAACATCCTGTGATACTTCCTGGGATCGAATTCCCCAAAGCGAATTTCAGCATGGCAATCCAGCCTCAGGCGAAAAGTGATTTAGATAAGATGAGCACCGTTTTGCCCAGGATTTGTGAGGAGGACCCTTCTCTCCAAACACGTCGAGAGATTGATACTAACGAGTTTATTATTTCCGGAGTTGGTGATAACCATCTGGAGATAATCAAGGAGAAAATACGTCGCAAATTTGGAGTAGAGGTGAAATTAGACCTGCCCAAGATTCCTTACAAAGAAACTATTACTACATCAACCAAGGCAGAGTATAAACATAAGAAGCAAACCGGAGGACACGGTCAATATGGGCATGTCTTCCTAGAGTTGGAGCCTTTGCCTCGAGGTGGGGGATTTGAGTTTGCTGAGAAGATTTTCGGGGGGGCAATACCCCAGAACTATATTCCCTCTGTGGAGAAGGGAGTCAATGAGGCCAAGCAGGAAGGAGTTCTAGCTGGATATCCTGTAGTTGATGTAAAAGTAAGCCTTTATGATGGTAGCTTCCATCCGGTAGATTCTTCAGACATTGCTTTTAAGGTTGCGGGAGCACAGGCCTTAAAAAAGGGATTATCTCAGGGACAGCCGGTATTGGTTGAGCCTATAATGAAGCTTACTATAACTGTGCCTGAGATGTATACCGGGGATATTACTAGTGACCTTAATACTAAGAGGGGACGCGTGCTTGGAATGAATCCCGCTAATGGCATCAATATCATTGAAGCCCAGGCACCTTATGCAGAGCTGCTTCGTTATGCCCTAAATTTAAGGTCACTGACGCAAGGGCGCGGCAGCTTTGTTATGGAATTTGACCACTACGAGGAAGTGCCCGCTCATCTCAGTCAGAAAATCATTGCTGACAAGAAGAAGTAGGATAGCTGGCAGCACCTGGAAGCTCTTATATTGTTCAGCCAGCTAATAACTCTTTTAGCTTGTTGGTAAGGGCTGGCACTACTTCTTCATATTTGCCCACCACTCCAAATTCCGCCTCCCTGAATATATTTGCCTCAGGGTCCTTATTGATGGCTATGATGTGCTTGGAACCTGAACATCCAGCTGTATGTTGGCTAGCACCTGAAATAGCTATAGCAAAGTAGATATCGGGGGCAACGATTTTTCCAGTAAGGCCGATATGCAGCCCCTCTGGCACCCAACCATTATCAGCAGGAGGACGTGAGGCGCCTACCGCACCATGCAGCAAATCAGCCAGCTCTTTCAATGTAGTCTGGAAGGGCTGAGGACCACCTATCCCTCTGCCTCCAGAGACAATCACAGGGGCATCCTCAAGCTTAATGCCGACCGTCTCTTCCTTAACAGTGTCTAATATCTTTGTCCTTACCTTCGACGTATTTATGTCAATCTCAGTGGGTATGACTTCTCCTTTTCTTGAGTCATCACGCTCCAACGGTGACATTGCCTTGGTCCTGACAGTAACCATCTGGGGCATAAGCTCGCTGGTGAATATAGCCTGAGCATTGCCGCCGTAAGCAGGACGCGTTTGCACCAACAGTTTTGTCCCCGGGTCTATGCGTAAGTCGAGACAATCTGTTGTCAGGCTAGTACCCAGTCTGAAAGCGAGGCGAGGAGCCAGGTCCCTGCCCATCGATGTTTGCCCTATAAGTATCACGCGAGGGGAAACATCCTTCGCCAGTTTTTCTGCGACTTGCATATAGGAATCAGCTTGGTATTCTTTGAGGGCGGGGTCTTCTACAACATAAACCTTGTCTGCTCCGAAGGCAATTGCTTCTTTGGAAGCTGCGCCAACTGTATCGCTGACCAGCAGGCAAGATAAGTCTTCCTTTAACTCATCAACAAGCTTCCTACCACACCCTAGCAACTCAGTGGTAATGGAGACTAACTTTCCGTCTGCTAGCTCACCAAAAACTAATATACCTTTGTATTCAGCCATTATTTCCTCCTTAACTTTAAAGTAATTTGGCTTCCCTGAGTCTTACGGCCAGATTAGTGCCGGCCTCTGCGGGCGTCTCTCCTTCGATTATTTCACATTTGGCTTCCTTGACTGGCTGGAAGAGTTTATCTAACTTGCTACGCCTTCCAGCAGCGCCAACTTGTGAAGGCTCGAGCCCAATATCGGCTGGTTTCCAAACGATAGGTTGTTTTTTAGCTGCTGCCATGATTCCTTTCAAGGTGGCATAACGAAGTGCTAACCCGCTGGTTACTGCAATTACAGCGGGAAGCGTCACTTCAATAACCTGACAGCCGTCGGGAATAACTCGCTGAACCTGCGCCTTCCCATTGCTGACCTCTACCTCGCGAGCTAACATTACAGCAGGTATTCCCAAAATCTCAGCAATACCTAGACCCACTTGCCCCGCATCCCAGTCAGATGATTGCCTGCCGCAGAAGATAATGTCGTATGTCCCTATTTTCTTTATTGCCGCAGCCAAGGCATTGGCAGTTGACCAACTATCGCCATCTTCAAAAGCTTTGTCCTCAAGGAGGACGAGTTCATCAGCCCCTACGGCTAGCGCTTTCTTAATCACATCGCGAACGAAGTTATTACCTACACTGAGCGCAGTAATTTTGCCCCCTGCAGCATCCTTAATTTTGAGGGCGGCTTCCAAGGCAAATTCCTCATATTGACCGATTACAGGTTTCACCTCTGGTGGCAAGGTCATTTTGTTGTCTACCACCTTAAACACAGCCGGTGGCGCCTCAGGATCAGGCACCTGCTTGCAGCAGACAATCATAGTAACTGGCATTCTCTAACCTCCTTAAAAAATTTTGCAGCCTAAGGATGATATGGAAAAATCCATCTTTTGTCAATAAACTAAATCAGGTAAATTTGATATGATTGATTTAAGGGATTAAGTGGTAATAGCTACTTTAACCACGGAATTAATGCTAGAATAGACAAGAATTGTTGTTCAGAGATGTAATATGTCATCTGTGGAACAAAAAGAACAGAATATCCGCTCAACTACGGAACGCAAGCTGACTTGGTTCTATATTGAAAAGCCTACTTCTAGCGAAGTTGAATTCTTAGCTCAGCGTTTCCATTTCCATCCTCTCGATCTGGATGATGTCCTCAGCCGCATACAACGTCCCAAAATTGATGAGTATGAAGATTACTTGTTTATGGTGCTGCATTTCCCGGTATTTGATAAACAGAATCGTATAACCAGGCCCAGTGAAACGGATATCTTCGTTGGCGAAAATTATGTGGTCACCATCCATTGTTCCGGTGACCTCAAGCCATTGACTAGATTTTTCCAGGAATGCGAGACTGACAAGAGAAGCCGCGAACGTTACCTGGGGCGAAGCTCAGGATTTCTTCTCTACCACATCCTTGATAAATTGATTGGATCTTGCTTTCCTATACTCAATAAAGTCACCCAAAACATTGAGGATATAGAGGACATTATCTTCACCAAGCCTGTTCCGCAAACTGTCCGCGAGATTTCCCTGATTCGCCGAGACCTTATTTCCTTCCGCCGCGTCATTCATCCCCAGATTGCGGTAATTGAGACTCTTGAGAGGCAAGAATATCCCTTCTTCAAAGAGGACCAGGAGATTTATTTTGGTGATGTTGCTGACCACGTTCGCAAGATCTGGGATGGACTGGAGGACTGCAAAGAGGTCATAGATGGGCTTGCGGACACCAGCAATTGGTTAACCTCACATCGAATTCAAGAGATAATGCGGATACTGACTATTATAATGGGACTTCTGGCACCCCCTACCTTGATAGCTAGCATTTACGGGATGAATGTCGCGCTGCCTGGCGGATTGAACTCTGGAAACCTTTTACCTTTGGGTATTTTGTTTGCCATTATGGCAGTTACAGCGGGAGGCATATTTTTCTACCTGCACCGTCGGGGATACCTCTAAATCGTCCAGCCAAATCAATTTCTCTTGTTCTGGCCAGCTATGGAAATTAAATTCATTGCAGATAACAACGTGGGCAAACTGGCTCGATGGTTAAGACTGATTGGCTATGATACTCTGCTGTTTAAGCAAAAAAACGATGGTCAAATGATTAAAATAGCTCTTAGCGAGAACAGGGTGATTTTGACTAAAGATAGTCAATTTATGAAAAGACGCTTGGTCACAAACGGCAAACTCAAAACTATACACATTAAACAGGATGACCCTAAACTCCAGGTGCAGAAAGTAGTGAAAGCTTTGAATTTAAATTATCATTTCAAACCTTTCTCGCTCTGCCTTGAGTGCAATCGAGCATTAATAGCCCGGAGTAAAGAAGAGGTGGAAAATCTGGTTCCCGCTCACGTTTTTGAAACTCAAACTCAATATACGCAATGTCCTGCCTGCCATCGTATTTACTGGCCGGGTACACACTGGCAGGCCATGGTCAAGAAGTTACAAGACTTGCAAGGAGGAGGTGGCGGAAATCATGCTTCTACCTAATGCCCGTTTTCTCAGAGCTTCGATACTGGCATGGATTAGATAGTAGTGATATACTCAGCCCATAATGCCAGGAGGATAAAGATAAAGCTAAACATCTATGTTATTAGCAATTGATATTGGGAACACCAACGTGAAGGTTGGTATATTTGATGGTGATGAGCTAAAAGCCACATGGAATTTAGCTACGGGCATTCATCGCACTTCAGATGAGTATGGTGGGGTATTGCTCAACCTTATGGAACGGGGAAAGGTCTTGCCTTCAAAGGTGACTGGGGTAGCATTGTGCAGCGTCGTGCCACCGCTGTTGCCGGCATTGGTGGAACTGTGTAAGAAATATTTGAATACTAAACCCTTAGTGGTCGAAGTTGGTGTTAAGACAGGCATGCGCATCCGTCTGGATAACCCTCGGGAGGTTGGCCCTGACCGCGTGGTCAATGCCGTGGCTGCTCAAAACCTCTACGGAAAACCGGTGATAATCATTGACTTTGGCACCGCCACCACCTTCGACGTCGTTTCCAAGGAGGGGGATTACCTTGGTGGTGCTATTGCCCCGGGGATTGTCATAGCTACTGAAGCTTTATACACTCATACTGCTGCGCTCCCTCGAATTAGGCTAAACAGCCCGGGGCAGGTTATCGGCAAAAATACTATCTCGGCTATGCAATCGGGTATAATATTTGGTTACATTGAGCTTATTGAGGGCATGATTCGGCGAATAGAACAGGAGTTGGGAAGCAAGACGAAGGTGATAGCCACCGGCGGCCAGTCTCACCTTTTAGCCCAAGAAATACCGGCAATAGAGGTAATAAATCCTGATTTAACTTTAGTTGGATTGCGTCTTATCTATGAAATGAATAAGGAGCAGTAGTGCTTAGCAACAAAACCATAGTTCTGGGAATAACAGGGAGCATTGCTGCCTACAAAGCAGCAGAGATTGCCAGCCAGTTGACTCAGGCCGGGGCGAAGGTGAGCGTAATTATGACTGAAGAGGCCAGCCAGTTTATATCACCTGTTACCTTCCGAGCGATTACGGGAAGGCCGGTAGTCACTGAAATGTTTGATTTGGCCTCTGAATTCAGTATTGAGCACGTCTCCTTGGCGGAAGCTGCTGATATAGTAATCATTGCCCCGGCTACAGCTAATATCATTGCCAAGCTGGCTGCTGGCATTGCTGACGACATGCTATGCTGCACGGTTCTGGCTACCAAGGCACCGGTGCTTATTGCCCCAGCTATGGAAACCAATATGTATAATAATCCAGTCACTCAGGATAATTTGTCTAAGCTTAAGGCTCGCGATTTTGTGATTATTGCTCCAGCCACGGGCTGGTTAGCCTCGGGCAAAGAAGGTCTGGGCCGACTAGCCGATATCAATGATATTATGGGCAGCGTTCGTCAGGTGTTGGGTAGGGGTGGGGACCTTACGGGCAGGCATATCGTGGTTACCGCAGGTGGTACCCAAGAGCCTATCGACCCTGTTCGTTACATCAGCAACCGTTCATCGGGGAAGATGGGCTATGCCCTAGCTGAGGCAGCCCGTGACCGGGGAGCTAAAGTAACATTGATTACTGCGCCCACCTCGTTACCTGAGCTCGTAGGCATTGACGTTATCCAAGTCGGCACAGCTCAGGAAATGCATCAAGCAGTAGAGAATTTAACTCCCCAGGCTGATGCTCTAATTATGGCTGCCGCCGTAGCTGATTATCGCCCGATAAAGGCAGCTAAAGATAAGATTAAAAAAGGAAAGGCAGGGTTAACCTTAGAGCTGGAATGCCCCCCAGACATTTTAGGCACTGTTAAGGGAAATTTCGTTAAGGTCGGCTTTGCTGCTGAAAGCAGCAACCTGGTGGAAAATGCCAGGGAGAAGCTGAAGCAAAAGGGACTTGACCTTATCGTGGCTAATGATATTACAGCTAGCGATAGTGGCTTTGGCACTGACAACAATCGAGTAACTATAATTGACCGCCAAGGCAAGATTGATAGCTTACCTCTCTTGCCTAAGCGAGAGGTGGCTGACAAGGTTCTAGACAAAGTGGTTGGATTCTTAGCTAAGAGGGGCAGGAAGTCCACGACTAGTATAGAAATTGAACTAGGAGGAGGGCATATCATCCGGAAGTATATTCCCATCAAGAAAAGGTACAGGGGTTTGTTTCCCAAATTCAAGGCAGCATTCACATTAGTCACTAACATAGGTGAGATTGAAACCAACGCGGGGCTCTGTCGTAGCCGCTCTAGCAATAGCCTCGAACTTCGTAAAGGATTGCCCAAATGGTTCAAAGAGCATCCTGAGCTCAAACCAGGAGATAAGGTCATCTTCGAAGTCATTGAACCAATGAAGCGTTATCGCCTTGGAATAGTTTAGAATAAAGATATAAAAAATTGGGAGAGAAAATGCAGCGAGAGTTTACCAGCGTTATTGAGAAGAGGGGCAACTGGTATATCGGTTATGTAGAGGAGCTTCCAGGTGTAAATACACAGGGAAAAACTTTGAAAGAGGTGAGGGAAAACCTTAAAGAAGCTTTATGCTTGATTATCGAAGCTAATAGAGAGCTGGCAACAAAAAGCCAAACTTATACTGTTAATGTCACCCCTGCGAAAGCAGGGGTCTAATAACAGAAGTGAGTTCATATTACGTTTACATCCTGACCAATGCAAGGAACAGTACTCTCTACACTGGTATTACCAATAACCTCGTTAGAAGGGTCTATGAACACAAGAGTAACCAAATTGAAGGGTTTACTAAAAAATATAGGACTAACAAATTGGTGTATTTTGAAGAAACCACAGACGTCTTGAGTGCTATTACTAGGGAAAAACGAATCAAGAAGTGGCGACGCCGCTGGAAAATAGAGCTTATCGAAAGGAATAATCCTCAGTGGCGTGATTTGTATTATGATCTTGTTTGAGCTATCGTATAGATTCCCGCTTTCGCGGGAATGACAATGAGGCGGGAATGACAATGAGGCGGGAATGACAATGAGGCGGGAATGACAATGAGGCGGGAATGACAGTGAAGCGGAACGGCAGTGAAGTCGGGACATAATTGGAAGAGAATTCATGGCGGAAACAGCGCGAACAAAAGCCGAAATACCTAAGGCCTATGAGCCAGGCAAGATAGAAAAGAAGTGGTATGATTTCTGGCTCAAGCAAGGCTACTTTTCTCCTAAGATAGACCCCAGAAAGAAGCCTTTTGTCATTATCATGCCGCCCACTAATGTTACCGGTGAACTGCACCTAGGGCATGCTCTGACCGCGACGCTGGAAGATATCATGGTCAGGTGGCACAGAATGAAAGGGGAGTCTGCCTTATGGTTACCGGGGACCGACCATGCCGGCATCGCCACACAAGTGGTTGTGGAGCGGCAACTGGCTAGAGAAGGAAAAACCAAGGATCAGATTGGTAGACAAGAGTTCACTGAGCTAATCTGGGAATGGGCTAATAGGAGCCGTCGGGATATCAGGCGTCAACATCAACTCCTGGGAGCTTCTTGCGATTGGACCAGAGAGAAATTCACGTTAGACGAAGGTCCGAGCAGAGCAGTGCGGACTGCCTTCGTACGTTTGTACGATAAGGGGTTAATCTATCGCGGGGAACGAATGATAAGCTGGTGTCCGCGCTGTCAAACTGCCCTCTCCGACCTCGAGGTAGAACATAAAGACATTGTCGGACATCTTTATTACATTCGCTATCCTCTGACTCAAAGTAAGGGCTTCGTCACCGTAGCTACTACCCGACCGGAAACTTTTCTCGGCGACACGGCTGTGGCGGTAAATCCCGAAGACAAGCGCTACAAGAATCTCATAGGGAAGAGTGTCACCCTGCCTGTTATAGATAAGGAAATCCCCATAATCGCTGATGATGCAGTTGGTACTTCTTTCGGCACCGGAGCATTGAAGATAACTCCAGCCCATGACCCCACGGACTTTGAAATAGCCCAGAGACATAATCTGCCCCTGGTAAATATCATGAATCCCGATGCCACTATGAACGAGAACGGCGGTCCATATCGCGGACTGGAAAGGTTTGCCTGTCGGGATGAAGTATTAGCCGACCTGAAGGACAAAAAACTTTTGGAGAAAATCGAGCCCTACTCTCATTCGGTAGGACATTGTGGTCGTTGCCAGACAATGATTGAACCCAAAGTCAGCCGGCAATGGTTTGTCCAAACACAGCCCCTAGCTAAAGCTGCTATTGAGGTTGTTAAAGAGGGCAGGATCACCATAATTCCGGAACGCTTCACCAAGATATATTTTGACTGGATGGAAAATATCAAGGATTGGTGCATCAGCCGACAATTGTGGTGGGGGCACCGCATCCCGGTATGGTATTGTCAGGACTGTGCTAAGGTAACTGCCTCGGTGGATGAACCGACAGCATGTATTCATTGTGGGTCAAAACAAATCATCCAGGACCCTGATGTCCTTGACACCTGGTTTAGCTCAGCGTTATGGCCACATTCTACGCTGGGCTGGCCAGAGGACACTGATGACCTCCGCTATTTCTATCCCGGCTCGGTAATGGAAACCGGCTATGACATCCTTTTCTTCTGGGTCGCCCGTATGATTATGATGGGACTGGAGGATGCCGGCGAGATACCTTTCCACACCGTTTACCTCCATGGCCTGATTCGGGATGAGAGCGGAGAGAAGATGAGCAAATTGCGGGGGAATGTCATCAACCCCTCTGAAGCAATAAGCAAGTATGGTGTTGACGCTCTCCGCTTTGCGCTAACTACCGGAGGTTCACCGGGGAATGATATAAATCTGGGCAAAGGTAAATTGGAATCCGGCCGCAATTTTGTCAACAAATTGTGGAATGCCACCAGATTCATCCTTCAGAGCCTGGACTCGGAAAACCTGGAAGCCCAGGCAGCCGAGCTCCGGCCGCAGAGATTAGAAGACCAATGGATCGATAGCCAGTTAAACCGACTCATCAAAAACGTTACCGAGCTGATGGAGGAGTTCCAGTTTGGCGAGGCCGAGCAGCAGATTTACGATTTTGTCTGGTCGAAGTTCTGTGATTGGTATATTGAAATTGCTAAAATACGACTTCGTCCTCACCCTGCCCTCTCCATGGCTGGAGAGGGTTTTGGTGAGATTTCACCGTTGCCCTTCCTGGCCGATACATTGGAAAAATCACTGTGCCTTTTGCATCCTTTCATGCCTTTCGTTACCGAGGAATTGTGGCAAAACTTGAAGCAGCGCCTACCTGACAAGGACCAAATGCCGGCTTCCATAATGATAGCTCCTTATCCCCTTGCCGATGATAAGGCTTTTGCTCCAGAAGCGGAGCGGGTGATGGATTCCGTAATAGAAGTTGTCCGCTCTATCCGTAACGTTCGGGCGCAATATAAGGTAAAACCAAGCAAGTGGATTGAAGCCCGAGTTTATACTGGTGAGCTCCTTTCGAGTCTTATCGCTGAAGCAAGTATGATAGAAACACTGGCTAAAGTCCGACCCTTAACAATACTCGGTCGCCAGGAAAGGGGATCCACTAAAGATAAAGGCCTGGTTTTGGTGTTGAAAGAAGCCGAGGTAGTCGTGCCTTTGGCAGGCATGGTGGACCGGCTTGCTGAAGAACAACGACTGGTAAAGGAAAGCGAGGAAGTCAAAGGAAGAATCGCCCAGCTTGAAGCCAGGCTAAGAGATAATGCCTTTTTAAGCAAAGCGCCATCTCAGGTTGTTGAGAAAGAGAAGGAAAAACTTGCTATGCTTGAAGATAAATTAAAGAGGCTACACCAGGAATTATCTCAACTGAGCTCATCATCGGCTGATAGCTGACAGCTCTCAGCCTTCAGGGGCGGAAAGGTAAACTGGCCTGGCTTTGAGGTCTAATATCTCATGCAGCTTTGTCAGGGCTTTTTTGGTATCGCTAGCCACGCAGGATTTATCGCGAGTCTTTATCCGATATTTGAATAGCCAATAGGTAAATTCATTAAGCTCGCTCACTCTTATAGACCTGAGCTGAGGATAATGTCGCTCCTTTCTGAACTGCTTTAAAAGGGCAAATTGGGTGACACCATAAATGCGTTGGTAGGCCTCGTCGACTACTCCGTTATCGTTGTTCAAACCTAAAACTCTCTTTTTCTTTCGTATCTCTTCAGTTACAGACAAAAGGAGAAACTTTTCCACAAGAACGCCGTAGAAATAATTGAGATGAGCCTGGTATTTAGAAGCACCGATTAGATTCTTAAATTCGTCTTTAGATAATTCTACTGGTGGTATGCCGAAGAAGAGAAGGTTTGTCCGCTCCTTTTCGGGAACAAGTCCATCGAGCTCTTCACATAACCTCTCCGTCAGAACCAGCCAATCGAAAGCTTCATTGTCAACAAGATACTGATAATGTCGCCCGGCGTAGTCCTCTTCAGGACTATGCCATAGGCGAATGGCTTCAAGCACGGCTACATACCAGTTCTCGCCTTCAGCAATAGCACTTTTCAGCCCTTGGATTGCCTGAGTATCTCGAGTAGACACTCCAGCCACCTCCACAATTATTACGGAAAGCTATATTATAGCTCTATCAGCCCAAGGACTCAAGGCACAGTATCCTCTGATATGATTAATACATGATAACCCTTACCGTTGTGAGCCTATCTATAATTGGCAGTGTTTACTACTTTACGACAGCGGTCGGCTTACGCAGTGGCTTGAAAATGCCGCGTGCGGTCATATTGGAGACAACTTCCTCGGCTTCCTTGATTACCCTGTTTATTAACTCCTTTACTGTGGGAATGTCGTGAACAAGGCCTACTACCTGCCCCACGCTAAGCAAGCCGTTGTCGATATCACCCGATTCAAGCAAATTCAGACCTACTCTGCCACTGATGAGCGATTCCAGTTGATGTATGTCGGCACCTTGCTTTTCCAGCTCGAGCACCTTTTCGGCTGTGGGGTTTCTCAATGCTCTCATCGTGTTACGGAACGAGCGTAGCAGCAATACTGTGTCACGCTCCGACGCTGTGATCAGGAATTCTTTTACTTTGGCATGTCCTGGCGCCTCTTTAGTTGCCATGAAACGGGTACCCATATTGACTGCTTCTGCTCCCATTGCCAGGGCGGCAACAAGACCACGCCCATCGCCGAAGCCTCCAGAGGCAATAACGGGAATCTCTACAGCATCAGCAGTCAGCGGAATCAGGATGAGGGAGGTAACGTCCTCCTCGCCGGGGTGTCCGGCGCACTCAAAACCATCAATGCTAACGGCGTCGCAGCCTATTCTCTGGGCGGTGCGAGCGAAGCGCACTGCGGTGCACTTGTGTATCACCTTTACTCCAGCCGCCTTAAGCCGCTCCATATAGGGCTCCGGGCTTCTGCCCGCTGTTTCCACAATCTTTATTCCGGAATCGATAACCGTATTTAAATAGCCATCAATATCCACAGGGCGAAGAGTGGGCAGCAATGTTATATTTATTCCGAAGGGTTTATCGGTAAGGTCTCTGGTCTTTTTGATTTCAGCGGCCAGTTCCTGGGGGGTTGGAAATGTAAATGCCGTGATTATGCCGAGCCCGCCGGCGTTGGACACTGCAGACACCAGCTCTGCCCGAGAAATCCACATCATTCCGCCCTGAGTGATAGGATATTTGATACCGAAAAGCTCGGTTATGCGTGTTTTAAACATCGTGTTTCCTCCTTCCGATATTTGTTCTGATTATAGCATTTAAGCGATTAACACAGCACGTTCATGCAGGCTTAGGTGTTCCTACTTCCCCTCAAAAACAGGCTCTCTCTTCTCCACGAAAGCCCGCGAGCCTTCAAGATGGTCCTCTGTTTCGGTGCAGAAACTGAAGGCTAAAGCATGGTATTGCAGCACGAAGCATTGAGCCAGTTTCATCGGGCGAGACAGGCAAACGCGCTGCCTGACAGGCTATTTGCCCTTCCAGTGCGGCTCTCTCTTTTCAAAGAAAGATACGATGCCTTCCTGGACATCCTCTGTCTTGTTACTCAACTGGAAGCAGTAGCGCGCGGCCTCCTGGTGAGCTTCCATGGTCTGCTCAAGGCCTCTATACATCAGTTGCTTAGCCATCTGTACTGCTAACGGGGCACCCCTGGTTAGCCTTTTGGCCAGTTCTCTAGCTGTTGGCATTAATTCTGCGTCGGGCACAACTTTACTCACCAGTCCTATTCGCAGCATCTCTTGAGCGCCGATGATATCTCCTGAGAATATCAGTTCACAAGCTTTGGATAGCCCTACGATGCGAGGTAGAAGATAAGTTCCTGCGCCTGTATCTGGGGTCATGCCTCTCAAGACGAACACCTGTCCCCACCGGGCACTTTCAGCAGCGATTCTGATATCGCAGTGTAATGTAAATTCGGCTCCGATGCCTACGGCGGCCCCGTTGATGGCGCAAATCACCGGCTTGGGAATACTGTTGAAGAACCAAATTGACTGGCGGTACTCTGTGGAGGTCTTCTCTTTCATAAGGTTTATCTCTACCTCCGCTGTCTGTGGTACCTCGCCTGTGATATCGGTTCCAGCAGAGAAGGCACGACCGTTTCCCGTCAGTATGACAGTTCTCACCTTGGCATCCTTCTTAATGTCTTCGATAATTGAATTAATCCTGCGGAGCATTTCGTGTGTTAGCGCATTCAGCTTCTCGGCGCGGTTAAGCGTTATTATGCCAATGCTATCCTCCTTAGTGTAGAGTACGTCCTGTTCTGCCATTATGAACCTCCTTTTTTTCGTAATTATTGGGTAGACTGTCAAGGACCTGACATTTCGCCGGGATATTCCTGTGCCTCCAGGGACAAAGCGCCATCTAGGTCAAAAAGAGTTGCAATGCTAATCATCTCTTCCTATTTAAAAAGGCAAGCAATTCTGCTAGGGGCAGAGTATTTAATATATGCTGCGGCTCACACCAGGCCCGCCGAGCGACGCCAACCCCGAATCGCATAAAGCCTAGATGGGCAATGCTATGAGCATCGGTCCCGATGGCGAGCTTTACCCCCAAATCTCTGGCACGGAAGGCGTGGATATCTTTTAAATCGAGGCGGTCAGGCATGGCATTAATCTCCATAATCTTATTATACTTGGCTGCCGCCTGGAAAACGGCTTCTAAGTCTATGGCTACGGGCTCACGCTCTCCTATAAGGCGGCAAGTAGGGTGAACAATCATGTCAACATCGGGATTTTCTATGGCCTTTATTACCCTCCGGGTCATCTTTTCCTCGCTTTGGTTCATGGCGGAGTGCACGGCAGCATTCACCATATCCAGTTCAGATAGAATTTCATGTGGCAAGTCTAAGCTACCATCCGCCCGAATATCCACCTCGATGCCCGTAAGCACACGAATGCCGGTTACGCGCTCGTTAAAAGCTTTGATTTCAACAACTTGTTCCCTCAGCCTCTCCACATCGAGGCCATGGGCAATACCACGTCCAGCAGAATGTTCCGTGATTGCGATATATTGATAGCCCATGTCTTGGGCTGCCAGAGCCAGTTCCTCGATAGAATCATGCCCATCGCTCCATTCAGTATGCGTATGAAGGTCTCCCTTTATGTCGGATAACTCCACGAGCTTGGGTATAGCTCCCTGCTCGGCCTTTTCTATTTCCCCTTGGGCCTCTCTGATTTCTGGCGGAATATACTGAAGCCCCAGCCGATGATAGAATTCCTCCTCCGTAGAAAATTTTTCCAGCTTATCTGTGGCTACAACAGTTATCCCATATTCGCTCAACTTTAACCCTTGCTTGCGCTCTTTTTCCCTTAAGGAAATGTTGTGCTGTTTGTTACCAGTAAAATATTGAAGTAAAGAACCGAAGGAATCATGCTCCACCATCCTCAAGTCAACTTGCAGCCCGCCGCTGACAATAACACTGGCTTTGGTTGACCCCTGGGCTAGCACCTGCTTTACGTGAGGCAGGGCCACAAAAGCATCTATAACCTCCTTGGGGTTATCGGCAGTGCCCATCAGGTCAATATCACCCACTGTTTCCCGAAAGCGCCGTAAGCTGCCTGCAGCAGTGAGATTTCTCACGCCGGGGATAGGGCGGAGGGCACCTATAATTTCCTCGACAACGGGCAAAGCTTCACCGATAGGGATGCGCTGGTCTTTGCGGCGCAATGCCTGGATTTGGTGCAGGATATTATCGGCAGTCTTCTCGCCAAGGCGGAAGAGCTGAGCCACTCGCCCTTCATTGATCGCTCGCTCCAGTTCGTCTACCGAACTTATCCCTAATTCGCTGGAAAGCTTGTTAGCCGTCTTAGGACCAATCCCTGGTATAGCCAGGAGATTGGTTATCCCCTGGGGAAACTCAGCCTTTAGATTCTCATAATAACCCAGCTTACCGGTTGTTATCAGCTCGGTGGCCTTCTTAGCTATTGCCTCACCCACACCGGGAATGCTCTGTAAGTCCTCCCCGTCGTCAATCATAACCTTTAATTCCCTGGGGTGGTACTCGATAGCCCGGGCTGCCTTCTGATAGGCGCGAATCTTAAAAACATTCTCTCCTTTAAGCTCCAGAAGGTCAGCAATGTCTTGAAATACCTTAGCTACCTCGCTGTTTTTCATAACCTGGCTCGCTTTCTCCCCTCCTTTATTTATTATACCCTTGTTTCCCAAGCCTGTGATAGCTGAAAGTGCTTTCCATCATCTCACAAGTTGCTCTAGGTCATTATCTGAATAGTAAGGGACATCGGGCATCTCCCCGTCTTGGTCAACGCCGTTTAAACTTGTAGTTGCCTGATTTATCAAGCCTACAAGGGCAGGGCTTGTCCCCCCTTTTTTGTCATTGCGAGCATCTGAAAAGTGCGTGACAATCTCCCTGGCAATTGTCAAAGTCAGTGGACTCGTTAACGTGTGGAGAGAACGATAATAAAGGAGCCGACCGTGCCTAGGCACGGTCGGCTCTTGGCATAGCACGTATGATGTCCTATGCTGAGGCTGGTGTCTTACCCTTGTACCAGTGCCCAGCACTCAGCATCATCTTAACTCCGCCACATATTTTCCGTGGCTTGCACTACCCAAGCAATGGGGTTGATCAGGAGCTCCCTGACCAAGGTCCTCACAACGCCATGTTGTGATATGAAGTCTGCGATAGGAGGGCTGGTCCGGTAGTAGAAGTCAACAAGTCGAGAGCCTACGGTGCTTTTCAGCAGCACGTCATCTCGGAACGCTCGCAGCACATCGAGCTGTTTAGCGGTGGGAGTTCCATAGGCTGCGGTGGCTATGAAGCACCCGCCAGATGGCGGTGTCACTGACTTGAGCTGGAAGTTGGCTGTAATCCCGTAGTCTGTGTTCGGTTGGATAGTGACAGTCGTTGTGGCGGCGTTGACATTGGCGACGGTGCTCACGTCGCCAGTCCAGTTGACGAACTCGTAGCTACTACTCACTGGCGTGGCCACAAGGTTGACCACGGTGGGACTGGTGCCGGGGAAGAACATAGTAGCTCCGGCGCTATTGACATTGGCGAATGTCGTGTGGCCAGGAGTAGTTACCGAGCCACCGAGAGAGCTGTATATTGTCAGGCAATATTTTAGCGGCGGCAAATACTTCCATATTTGTGCACTGCCGTCGATGTGAGTGGTAACGGCGCCAACAAGTGTCGAATACAGGACCCCGCCGGGCCAGGTATGCCCGCCCCCTGTAACCTTAAACAATATCACCTGGGTCCCGTCCGTTCCTCCGCTATAAACATAGCGGGTAACTGTGGTCGGGTCTGAGGCAGTTGGCCCCCATGTAGTTACCTCCGGCGTGGCGGTTGTCATATTTATACCGTCGACCCCGCACCAGTAAGCGATAGTCTCATTGACAGAATAAGTCACATTGCCGCCCAGACCGCCGTAGCCGTCATAAGAAAGAATTGGGTCGGCTGTGCCCTGCATCAAAATCACGGTTATCGGAGCGGTAGCGGGGTGGTCAAAACCCCATGGCATCGGTCCACAAACCGGCGCGATGGCTGCGAACGTGCCCGTCAGGTTAAAGGCCAGTAAGTATGAAAACAGAGCGCCGTCGGACATACCCGTGGAGTAGATTTCGCTTGTATTAATGTTATAGTTAGTTTCAAACCAGTTGACCATGTCCGCAACAAATCCCACATCGTCAATACCTGCGCAATATTGCAATGACTCTCCACCCAGATTCCACTGGATTTCTGCACCGGGGAGCGGTGGCAAAGTAAAATTCCCTGCGCATTCGTACCCTGTTAAATTTGTGGCATTGGGAAACACAGCGATAAATCCTTCTTGTTCGGCAAGTACATCAAACTTGGTTAGATCTCTCTGCTGATCTCCCGTGCTGCCCAGGCCGTGAAACGAAAACAACAGGGGGACCGCTTCTGAACCGGTGTAACTGGTTGGGATATAGTATTCAAACGTGCGGTTATATGAAACGTTGTACGCACTGAGCTCCGTCATCCAACCCGTGTGGGGCCCGGCTGAGGATTCAGAGGCCCCAGACGATATGGGCGCAGCGGCGGCAGGGATAGAGCTCGCCATGGGCAGCATCATCGCCATTATCACCACAAGAGCAATCACGCAATATTTCTTTAAAGTCATTTTTTCCTCCTCCCTTTTAGATTTTCTTGCATGAAAAGGCCTGATAAGACTCGTAAAACTATGTTTGCCCTATAATCTTCACCTCCTTCATAATATGTACCTGCTAAATTCCAACAACCATTGTTTGCAAATTTATGCACACAGGGTCAAGAGGCTTGCTGTTGTGGCACCTCGAAATTGCCATGGGTAGCATTTTCGCTGTAAGAAGGACATCAGGAGGCTTTCCTCCGGATTACATTCTGATAAAATCGCTATTGTAGCAGATTTTAGCTTCGAATGTCAACTACCGACGCTGGATGGTTGTTGCTGGAGCGGATTGTCCGAATGGTCGTTTGTGGTACACTAGGCTTATTAGAAGGCACTTTGTAACTATGGACTAACAAAAAGGCGTAGTCCGACACAACTGGAATGCAAACGTACATCAAAAATAGGACGCTACGGGGCTATGACCTAAACCTTCTGGCAGTGGTTACTATATCCACGCTCGTATTGGTTCTGAGACGTTACTATCCTTTAAACATTGATTTTCCCCGGGCAACTGAGCTCATTTATTATCTGTTGGTTCCGCTGGCCGCGGGCTGGCTGCTTTTTCGGGATAAGCCCCAGGATTTTGGTATCCGCATCGGGCACTGGAAATCGGCAGCGATTCTAACCGCAGTCTCCCTTGCAGTTATGACGCTGGTTCTCTACGGGGTCGGTAAAATGCCTGAGTTTCGCTCTTACTACCACATGTATGCCATAGACTGGTCCGAGCTGCTGTTCGACGCCGCACTATACGTGTTTGCTTGGGAGTTTCTGTTCCGCGGATATATGCTGTTTGGTCTGGAAAAATCGATAGGCATAAGTGCTATTTTTGTGCCGGCCATTCCTTTTGTCCTGCTTCATCTGGGCAAGCCCTTTTTAGAGACGCTGTTCTGCATCCCCGGCGGCTTCATTTTGGGTTACATAGCTTACAGAACGAGATCGTTTTTGCCTTGTTTTATCATTCACTTCGGTATCTACGTGATGATGATCTTTTTTACCAATTCCTAGGGCGGCGGCGCAGTTCTGCGTTCTACCTAGAATGGGAAATGAGGGAAGTAGGGGAGCACATTGCCAGGGAACAGGAGCAAGAGGATCCCGATAACTACCGGCCACTGGGCAAGGTATATCACCAGCGGATGTCTTCCCGGCAAAGTCAGAACTGAGGTAACAGGGTCGTTGAATTCATGAATATTGAATCGTCTATTCCCTTGCGGGTATAGCATTTTGCCGCAAAACATCCCCACAAGAAAAAGGCCGAACCACGGCAGCAGCGGCCAGTAGTCCAACGTCCAAAAGCCGTGTGGCATCAGACCCAGCCAGAGCAGCCAGGGGAAGTCGACAGAAGTCCCCCACAGGTAAACGCCTGCTGCCAGTAAAGCAATGCCCAGTATCAGATTGATGAAGCGGAATCTTGCAAAGAAAGGTGCGAGTATAAACGCAATCCCGAAGAAGTGAAGTATGCCGAATCTGACATATTCTGTTCTGGAGATTATCAACGTAATCACAGTAATCCCCATGCCCCATCCGAATATCTCCAAGCCTCTGAGCATAAATCCCGACATTCTCTTTCGTCTGGAATAGGTGATTGTGAGCGACAGTCCAGCGAGGAAGATGAAGGTCCCGCCGGTCACTCTGGCGAACCACCACCAGAACCCGTATTGCACACCCGGCACGCCGGTGTTGTGGATATCAAAGTAGTTAAGCAGATAGAGCGAATGGAAGGTTATCATCATTATTATGGCGAAGGTGCGTGCCAGGTCTATCTCCCAGAAACGGTTACGCCTGATTGTTTTGGTCTGAGTGATGACTGCCATTTGTCAAGCTTTCCCGCATGATCTTATGTAACAGTTTAGCTTTTCCAAAATCGAAATAGTCCAGTTTTTCCGATAACCTTTCAAAAATTAGGGGTCTCTCCTTCATAACTCCCCTTGCCCCTCTTATCTTAAGAGGGGCAAATTTAGAAAAACTTAACCGTTATGATTTTATCATGTTTCGAGTAATCACCTAGTATCAGACCCCGCGCCTGGATTTCCCTGTCGAAAGCTAGCATTATCCCGAAGGCGCTTCGCTCCAAATCCTAAATTCCGGCACCAAATACTAAACAAAATCCAAATGACAATTCAAATCCAAATGATTAAATACCAAAAGTACTTTGTTTTGTCCTTTGGGTTTTGAGCTTGACTTGGTATTTGAGCTTTGTCATTTGGTATCACGTAGAAAATGACCTCATTTTCATCGTGCACGGGTTTTATAGCATACCATGGCTTATTGTTTAGGGTTTCGATGTAGCCATAGTATAATAAGGCTATGGCGAAGGAAGAGAAGCCGCTTTTGCTGCTTTTTGACGGCAATGCTCTGGTGCACCGCGCCTTTCACGCCCTGCCCCCGCTGACCCAACCCAAGACCGGGGAGCTGGTAAATGCCGTCTATGGCTTTGCCAGCACCCTGCTCAAAGTATTTGCTGATTTTAAGCCCACCCACTGGGCTGTCGCCTTTGACCGTCCCACCCCGACCTTCAGGCATGAGATGTTCGAGGAATACAAAGCGCAGCGCCCGGCCATGCCCGAGGAATTGAAAGGCCAGGTAAAAAAGGTCCACCAGTTGGTGGCAGCCTTCCATATCCCCGTTTTTGAAATCGATGGCTTCGAGGCCGATGATGTCCTGGGCACCTTGAGCAAGCAGGCTGATGAGCAGGGCATTGAGACCATCATCGTCACCGGGGACAATGATATGCTGCAGGCTGTGTTGCCCCGGGTGAAAGCCCTGGCTCCCCGGCGGACCTTTATAGATACCATCCTGTATGACGAAGAAGCGGTGGAGCAGAAATATGGCATCAAACCAGAACAGCTCCCCGACTTCAAAGCGCTGGTCGGCGATGTCTCGGACAATATACCAGGTGTGCCCGGCGTTGGTGAGAAAACAGCCACTAAATTACTTCAGCAGTATGGCAGCCTCCAGGGAATCTATGACCATATTGAAGATATTACGCCGGGCAAGTTGCAGGACATGCTACGCGAATATCGCGCCCAGGCGTTCCAGAGTAAAGAGCTGTCCACAATAGTCAAAGATGTTCCCATCAAGCTGGACTTGAAAAACTGCCAGGTAAGCAACTATGACCGGAACGAGGTAGCCAGGCTTTTCCAGGAGCTTGAGTTCATCAAATTGCTTCCCAGACTGCCCCAGATACAGGCTGAGGGCTCTCAGCTCTCGGCACTCAAGTCCCACATAGTGAATACTGAGACAGCCTTGGAACAGTTCATGGGCGAACTGGAAAAAGCACCGGACGTAACCATCGAGGTTGAAACTACGGACGAAAAGGCTATGATGGCCGATTTGGTAGGCATAGCCATATCGCCGGCCCGGGGGGAGGCGTTTTATATACCTCTGGGGCATCAGGGCTTAAATCAGCCGCCGCAGTTGCCGCTGACCAAAGTCACAACCCGGCTCAAACCAATTTTAGAAAACGCCAGCGTAGGCAAGGTTGCCTATGATGGTAAACATGTTATGGAAGTATTGGCTGATTGTGGGGTGAAAGTTAAAAATCTGAATTTCGACCCTATGCTGGCGGCTTATCTTCTTGGCGAAAAAAGCCTGGGGCTTAAAGCGCTGGCCTTTAATAAGCTGGGCACTGAAATAGTGACGCCTGCGGAATTAACTGGCACAGGCAAGAAAAGGAGCTCTCTATCGTTGCTGGATGCGAAGCGAGTTGCCGACCATGCCTGCGTCAGCGTGAACGTCCTCTGGAGTTTAAGGGAGAACTTGGAAACCGAGCTGCGAAATCAGGGACTGTGGCAGCTCTTCACCGAAGTGGAGATGGCTTTGGTCCCCGTTCTGGTGGATATGGAGGAAAATGGCATTCTTCTGGATACCAACCTGCTCCGTGAGATGTCTCTGGAACTGGGCCAGCAACTGCAAAGACTGAAGAAGGAAATCTACGGCAGCGTCGGACATCAATTCAATATCAACTCGCCCCAGCAGTTAGGCAGGGTGCTTTTTGAGGAACTCAAGCTGCCTCAGTCTCGCAAAACCAAGACCGGCTATTCCACCGAAGCCTCGGTCATGGAAGCATTGAGAGGTGTGCACCCAATAATTGAATTCATACTGGAGTATCGCCAGCTCAGTAAGCTCAAGTCAACCTATGTTGATGCCCTGCCCGCGCTTATTAACCGTAAGACAGGCAGGGTGCATACCAATTTCAACCAGACGGGCACGGCCACCGGCCGGCTCTCTTCCAGCGACCCCAATCTCCAGAACATACCGATAAGGACTGAGTTGGGGAATAAGATAAGGAAAGCCATCATAGCTCCGCCCGGGGCATACCTTTTAAGCGCCGATTATTCTCAGATTGACCTCAGAGTCCTGGCCCATCTCTCTCAGGACCCCGGCCTCATTGACGCCTTTGTACAGGACGAGGATATTCATGCCACGACTGCCTCCAAGCTCTTCGGCATCCCTGCCGATGAGGTGACCTCCGAGATGCGCCGGAATGCCAAGACAGTCAATTTCGGAGTTGTTTACGGCATGAGCGATTACGGATTGGAGCAAGCCACCAGTCTCAGCCGGGAGGAAGCCGCTCAATTCATCGCCCTGTATTTCGAGAAATATCCCAAAGTAAGGGAATATCTCGAGGCCACCAAGGAGCGAGCTCGGAAGCTGGGGTATGTGCAGACGTTATTGGGGAGGCGGCGGTTCCTGCCCGAAATTAATTCTGCCAACCGAATGGTCAGGGAGGCTGCGGAGCGCATGGCTATAAATGCTCCCGTGCAGGGCAGCTCTGCCGACATTATTAAAATTGCCATGATAAATCTGCACCGGGAAATGGAGAGGCGGAATCTTAGGAGCAAGATGCTGTTACAAATACACGATGAATTGCTCTTCGAGGTGACCGAGGATGAGGTGAAGGAAATGAAGTCCCTGGTTAGTGAGCTCATGCCCCACGCTGTCGAACTTCGTGTCCCTGTGAAGATAGATATCAAGCTGGGCAAGAACTGGGCCGAGATGGGATAGGGTAACAAATCCTAATATCTAAATCCTAAACAAATTCAAAACTCAAAGGCCAAAGTAAGGCATACATTGACAAAAGCGTGGATTTTCCGTCGGTTCGGATAAAGGAATTGTCGGTATATTTTGTGTTATGATGTAAGGGAGGCAGGTAATGAAAGCTGTTGAATCAAGGGCTGAAGTTTATTTGATGGCGATACAGTCGCTTTCCAAGGTTGAAAGGGAGGCGGTCATTACTCGTTTGCTGGAGGACCCTCAGCTCAGGGAAGATATTCTGGATTTAGCCGTTATCAAGCAGCGGCACGGAGAACCATTCAGGCCTTTCAGGGGCTATTTGGCTACGGCTTTGTAATTCCTCTCCCACGCATAGCGCCACAGATTGAGTTGTAACAGGTAAGTTTTCGAAAAAGGGTTCTTAATTCCCCCTCTTAAGGTAAGAGGGGTTTGGCGAGGACTCACAGCGCTGAGTGCTCGCCAAGGGGAGTTATGAGGAGGTGGGAAATGTTCATAACCCCTGTATCCCCCTTATCTTAAGGGGGAAATTGTTGGAGAAACTAAACTATTACATTGAGTTTACCGGCCCCATATTGCTACACTGACTTAAAATGCCGGAACTGCCTGAAGTAGAGACGATTAAGAACGAGCTTGCGCCTTGGGTCGTGGGGCAAAGCTTCACTCAAGTTGCTATCCTCGATACCGAGCTGGTGTGCGGTGGTTCTGCTGAGGAAGTCAGGCGCGGGTTAATCGGTCAGAAGGTAGAAGGCCTGGAACGACGGGGCAAGTATCTCATCTTTCACTTGTCAAATGGCAGGTCCCTGATTATACATCTCAGGATGACCGGCGTCCTGCTGTTAAATCCCAAAGAGGTTGACCGCTATGCCCGGGCGGTTTTTCACTTTTCCAAGGGACACCGCCTTGTTTTCAATGACCGGCGCCGGCTGGGGTTGATATGGCTGGTGGACGATGCCAGTACTGTGGTTGGCAAGCTGGGCCCCGAGCCACTGGATGAAAGCTTTACCCCGGGCATTCTGGGGCAAAGATTAAGCCGGCATCACATCCCCGTAAAAGCCGCACTTCTCGACCAGTGTATCGTCGCTGGAGTCGGCAATATGTATGCCGATGAAGCCCTCTTTGCCGCTTGGATTCACCCTCTGAGAAAAGCCGACGCCTTGTCGCCCGCAGAAGTGCGAACTTTACATAATTGTATTTGTAGGGTCCTTCAGGCAGGCATCGGCAGCAAAGGCGCCAGCGTGGATACCTACGTCCGCCCTGAGGGCGAGCTGGGCACAGCCCATTTCAATTTCAAGGTTGCTCACAGAGGGGGCGAATCTTGCCCTGTTTGCGGCAGCACCATCGAGCGAGTCCTTGTACAGAACCGTGGCACCTACTTCTGCCCCCGATGCCAGCCTTTAGGTTGTGGGCCTCTGATATAAAAGCTGGCAGCGGTTGGATTTGAACAAGCGAATAAAGGGTTCCCAAATCCTTGGTTCATCCAGCCGTATCTTTACACTATGAATGGCCTTGCCAATCCTCCAGTGAACCCCAAAACTATCGTCAAACTTTACTGACCTGGAAAGTGGTATAATAGGACGAGGATGTATGCTGTGGTTGATTAGCAGCCTAGCCAGTGGATTTGGGGGGATGTACATTGTGAATGTCTAGGAAGTGAAGCCATGCCAACTTGTCCTATCTGTGGAACTGAAGTGAAGGAAGGCGCCGGGTTTTGTCCTAAGTGTTGGCGTCGACTGGTGACAGGGCAAGCCGCTAAAGGGAAGAGCAAGAAAAAACTGGCTGCAATCATAGTACCTTGTGTTATAGCTATCATCGTGGCGATTGTCATAACTACACACTTACTAGCGGTGCCGCCGGGACACGTGGCCGAGCTTGAGTATGTTGGGGTCTCTGCCTATAATCTTTCCGAGCAACTTTTCGCCCCTCAGTTGACGAGCTTACAGAGACATAACCTCTGGAAAGACTATGTCGGGAAGCAGGTCCAGTGGACAAGCGAACTTGAATATGTGTCAACAAAACAGGAAGGGCTGACAGCTTATTTTCTTAATCCCTTGGACTTTGCCCGGACGGAGGTCGTGGCCGTTTTTGACCAAAGTCAGAAGTCGAGCTTACTACAACTTAACAATGGCGACCTGGTTACTTATACCGGCGTCTTGGCCGACTTTGGACAGAGCGACATTAAATTGACGAATTGTACTGTCGTATCCCAGGCTCTTGTACCCTTATGGTGGAATGACAACATTGATACTCTCAACAAGCGGATTCTGATTGCGGACCAAGTGCTCTGCCTAGGTCCCAGTACATACGACGATGCTACGGTAGGCACCGAACGTGTCCTTCCCAAAATTACAGCCATCAGCAGAGAAACGGGGCAGTTGCTGTGGCAAGATGAAGAAACAAACTCCATCCTGGTGGGAATTGACTCCCGCTATGTATACGCTTGGCATCCGGTAAAGATTGTTCCGATGTCTGACCTGGATCGCTACTGGTACTGGTATGCATCTAATGTAACGGCCCTGAACGAGACATCCGGTCAGCTTGGCTGGGACTCCTACCTCTCGGAGGACACTCATTGTCAGTCGCAAATTGGCTGCCTCCCCAACCAATGGACCCTGTCTGATTTTGTGGGCTGCTGCATATTGCAGGGAAGTGTGAAACAAGAGATAACTAGCAAAAGTGGGCCCGGTCTGACTTTCCTGATAGATAAACCACCTCTCTCCCAACTATCTTATGAATATCAGGGGGTCATTTATAAGAGCGCCTGTGTTGTCTACGGAGGCATGGGAACAGAATGCGGTGCGCTTCAAGCTATTGATCAAAAAACAGGCAATGTCCTTTGGACGATGACTTTTAGCCAAACAGGTATGAACGATTTTTCAATAGTTGATGGAACTCTCTATATATCGACCGATAAAGGAGTCGGTGCTTTTAAGCTGTAATCAGTCTTAGCCCAAAGGCCTCTTGCCTTTGAGGTGTTCACCGGAATTTGGACAGCTCCTCAAAACTGAATCTAACAAGTCTCCAAATATAAAAGTCCACAGCGGCGGGATTTGCACTGGCGACCAAATGCTTCTTCTCTTCGAGATGCGAGACGATACTAGAGAACCAAGAGAAGGTCAAGAGGAATGTGGTACAAGTTTTAGGTGCAGACTGATTATTTGATGGAGCAATGGCGAAGAGATATAATCGTTTCACGTCCCGTAGCGCGCCAAATGTCATCCTCCCGCTTCAGAGGGAGGCCGCATGATATGGTTAGCCTTGGAAAGTTGAAGTCTAGGCGTGAGAGACTGTTCAATCAGTGTGTAGCTGTTGACAGCTTGGCGGACCTGTTGAAAGTGCAACTAGCCATTGCCAAGGCCATACGCGGTACCGAGGTTCTGCTTGCTGGTGACCGCGTTAACAAGTCACTGAGATTCGACATCGAGCGCCTACGGTTGTATGCAGACGGGCTAGCCTGGCTTTTCCTTCACCCGCACGTGATACGGCAGATGGCGAAGAATGCTGATGTCCCAAAATCGCTGGTGAATCAGGGGGACGCATTCGATATGGTGTTGGCGTCGGCCAGGGAATACTTCGAGAGGCTTCGCGTTCCAGTATTGATTAGCGACATTACCAATATATTGAAAATAGGTGATTTGGTGCTGGTATTCTCTGCCGAAAAGCCAACAATAGTAGAAGTAAAGAAGCGGCTGCCGGAAGCTGACCATCTGATGCAGGGTCGTTCGGGAAGACAATTGAGTAGGGCAATGAGCACAATGGAGTATCTTCATGAAGGGAACGCCAAACTGTACGGTGATGATACTCATATGTACACGATTGAGTGCAAATACAAGTCTGCAAGGAACTGGTCGACTGTCGAGGCTGCATGCTTAGAAGCCCTGCGTACTGGTGTTTCCAGAGTCGAGTTATCTGGAAACGAAGTCGTACTAGCTTATGCTAGAGGACGGGAAGAAGTCGTCAAGTCTGAAGCGAAGAAGTGGAATCGGGATTCAACGGTATCGTTAGGGACAACCCTAGGCGTCATGAACATGAGGGATGGACTTTTCCCTCCTCCGGTGGTCTGGCCAATATCACCGAGGGTGCGATTTGCCTTGCTTGAGGAAGACATTGTCTTGATGCACCTAGTAGACTGGTCTGCACTGGAGTGCGTAAGGCCAAACGGAGATAATATCCACATGGATTCGGGCACTACCCCCGTTCACGTGGTTAGCGGCGGAAACGAATATCCTCTTACGCTACGTTTCCTCTATGACGTGGTTTACGGTTTCGAAACCGCGTTGAGCTGCCAAGAAGGGCTATTTGAGTTTGCTCGCCAAATCGCGAAGTTTCCCAAAGATGAAATAGGGATTGAATATGAGCGACGAAAGCCTGTCGTGCATTCTATCGATTCTGTTGAACAGGCGCGTGAATTAACGAACAGGCCGATGGTCGAGACACGAGGTGACATGGTCGCGATCGCTCCTGACCTACTGGAAACCATTGGAGGGTCATCTCGCTTGCTTGACGTTTCGTTCTCTAGGTCATACGTGATTATGCCTGTGACGGATTTCATGGTAGCGTGGAACAAGTCAGCCTTTTCGGATGATGCGGATAAGCCTGAAAACAGCTAGCATAGCCCAAGGGCGGTATGTACGTGGAATGGTGGCAGCGGCTGGCTTTGAACCAGCGACCAAGGGCTTCATAATCCCCTGGTTCATCGAGCCGTATCTTTACCTTATGAATGGCCTTGCCAATCCCCTAGTCAAACCTTAAGCTATCCTCAAACTTCACTGACCTAGTGAGTGGTATAATCATGTGTATGCTGTGGCTGAGGAGTAATGGATACAGTTAGGCGGATTTGGAGAAGAAATTGGGAAGCCGAGACATACAGAAGAAAGTGGGGATAAGCTTATGATTACAAAGCTTCAGAGGATTGAAGCCTTCTCCGAGGACTACAAA
This sequence comes from uncultured Dehalococcoidales bacterium, assembly GCA_964586515.1. GTDB lineage: Bacteria > Chloroflexota > Dehalococcoidia > GIF9 > AB-539-J10 > RBG-13-51-36. The sequence goes on along the minus strand of CAZPGJ010000001.1, from coordinate 111,582 downwards.
ATTCTCGTATGCTCAGATACCATAGCCTTCGACAAAGCTGGGTCTTGGGAGAGAGTTAGGCAGGATTGGTGGTATGCTTTGATATTCTTCTTTGACAGAGCCTTCTATCAGGGACGAAGTGATAAGCTTTCTGGCTATTTTGAGCGTGCAACAGTTGCAGCCCTCGATAGGGTTCTTGGCGGCTCATCATCTGATGAAAAACTCTCATCGCTGAAGACACTCAGTCATTGGGTGCAGCCTGACCAATGGAAGGTGGAGAGGAACCCTCTGTGGGAAGCTCTCAGCAGGAAATACCACATTGAGGGCAAAGAGCGAGGCACAGGTCGAGAGCGAGACAAAGAAATGGTATTAGATTCTCTGCAGTTTGTATTGAGCGATTGTAAAGACTGCAATATCTTGGAACACTCTATTGAGCAGATTCAGAGCCAAAATGTGGCTCCTTTGTCCAGGAGGCTTGACAATATCACTAGCGTAGGGGTGAAGATAGCATCTTTCTTCTTAAGGGATACGGTATTCTTCTACAATCTGGAAGCATGTGTTAAGGCAGAAGACTATCACTATCTCGTTCCCATAGATGTCTGGGTCGGCAAAGTAATCGACAAGTTGGGGATGAAAGCCGATGCTGAAGCAATAGCAACGACTTGCCTACAAAATGGAATCTCTCCCGTAAAGTTTGCCATCGGTCTGTGGTATGTTGGTTTCCACTCACTCGATGTGCTTCTTGATATGTTGTGACCTTCTGAAGGGAGTCTCAACCTATCCTCGAACTTCACTGACCTAGTAGTATCCTCCCTAGTGTATCAGTCTGTCCACCGGTGAATAATGTTTGTGGTTCTCTACCGCACCATAACATCCCACCGCCTGGCAATATCGATTAGTCATCAACGTTGACAGAAAGCCTACCTCAAATTATTGTTTTCTGTTTCTAATAGCATCAATTACTGAAAGAAGAACCCCGACGCCGATGAAGGAGTAACCTATAATGCGGTCATCACCGAAAATAATCCCCAGGACCACAAAGGATATGCCGAGTATAGCGAGGTTTGAGGGTTTATGATACTGCTTTCCCTTGGCTACAAGCAAAAGCACCATAATAACAACCAGGGCAATGATTGAAATGGTTATCCACAGGGGTTCCATTAGTACCTCAATTCATAAGCACTGGCTACTTTCAAAAATTATAGCATTGATGGCAAAGAGAAAATGGATTATTACCAGGGGAAAACATCGCGATGTTTGCCCTTTCATGCTTACGTTTCAGTCTGATATCGAGTCCGCGTAATCAAAGGCAATCATTAATGTCGATGTGTTTGTTTCGTGGCACCCTGGGAATCACGTCCATTTCGTGAGTATCTCTTCCCTTTGGAACGTCTTCGTGCTGATAAAGAATAGAATCACATCAACCAAGAGGATAACGCCAGAAATGATAAAAAGGTTATTCGTGTTGAGAGATACTAAGCCTATCTCGCTCATAACGTAAATTGCGGCAAGGGGGAGCACTATGAGTCCCCCCAAAAGCTGGGCACCTCGCACGTCGGTTGCTCTGGCCGATATGATGACACTCGTCTCGACGGAAAGAATGGCCGCCAGTGGCGCAACCAGCAGGAGTATGATACCCATGGTCCAATTCGGAAAATAAAAATAGCCCAACGTCTGGTGAGTTAACAGGTCATTAAGCACCATAAAGATTGCGGCGCCAATATAGATTGCTACGATGGGCGGAAAAAATGAAGCAATGGCTTTGCCCAGAAGAAGCTCGCCATCAGTTATGGGCGTTGCCAGAAGCGGCTCAAGGCTCTTCTCCACCTTTTCACCCACCAGGCTATAAGAAGCTATGAACGTGGGCAGGTATGCTGCCACGATGATAAAGAAGAATGAGAATGCGTTTAATATTGTCGGTAAGGAAGAAGCCGGAATGCCTCCGTGTTTTTGTCCGGCAAAATGAGCCACCAGTGGAAGACCAATGGAAACAATAAGCGGAAAGAGGATGACCGAACGGAGGATGGTCTTGTTTCTCCTGAATATCCGGAGGTCTTTGGCAGCAATGATCCACGCTTTTGAGAGTCTCATTTTATCTATTTCACTATTTTCAGGTAAACTTCCTCTAACGTTGGGCTGACCTCGGTGACCAACTGTATGCGACCGCCAGCGGAGATAATGGCTTCAATTATAGCGGGATTATCTGTGCCGATGTTCCCCACATCTATGATCAATTTGTTATCAGATACTTCTACATTGTGCGTTGTCACCTTCTTAACGGCGCTGACAATAGCGTCGTTAACCTGGGCAAGCTGGATTTCGGTCTTGACTCCCCGGAGGGATTCCTTCAGTTGTTCCGGAGTGCCTATGGTCAATAATCTGGTCTTCAATATCCCGATTCGGTCACATATCCTTTGGGCCTCGTCAAGGTTGTGGGTATTGAGAAAAATAGTCCTGTTTTCCTTTTTAAGCTCGAGAATAAAATCCCTGACTGTTTTCGATGCTTCCGGATCGAGGTTGACCGTGGGTTCGTCCATGAACAAAACTTTCGGCTCGTGAATGAGGGCGCGCACAATCGCCAGTTTTTGTTTCATGCCTTTAGATAGTGTTCCAGCGGCGACATCTTTTTTCTCCCACAGTCCCAGCATCTTGAGAAAATGTTCGATGTTTTCTTTTCTCAACTTCTCAGGACATTCGTATAGCTTGCCGTAAAAGTCGAGGTTGTCGTAGGCGCTTAGCTCGTTATAGAGTCCAACATTATCGGGAACCAGCCCGATCATCTTCCTGATCTTCAAAGAATCGGTGGTGTTACCAACTTCATAATCTGCTATCCTGGCTTCTCCGGCGGTCTTTGATATAAGGCAGCAAAGCATTCTAACGGTGGTGGTCTTTCCCGCACCGTTAGGCCCGAGGAAACCAAAAACCTCTCCTTCATCGATATGGAAGGTTAGCTCCTCTACCGCAGTGACCTCATCAAACTTCTTCGTGAGATTTTTTACATCAATCATAGTGCATCGATTCATTATTTATATTTATTATAGCAAAGTGAAAAAAGGCGCAATCGGTTAATCTTATCATAAGTGCCACACCGACAATTGTTAACTTCTTCGGGATGTTTGCCATTCCACACACGTTTATCAGGCTATTAACTCTTCTTTTTCACCTGAAATCGGATCAGTGTCTTGATTACCTTAGCATCTGGCTTTGATTGGTATTCTTCCTCGTGTGGACCAGCTATTTCATAGCCATTCTCCGTGATGAATTGTTGCAAGCGCTCGATGGTTCTCGTTTCCTGGTCATAAGGGCCGAGGTGGAGAATTTGAGCTACCGTGCCGTATTCCCAGGTCTCAATCTTTACCTCAGTGCCCGGTTCTTTCTGCGGTAAGGAGGTAGTATCGTCCGGTATGGGGATGCCGGCAATTATAAGCCATTCTCCTTTGGGGTAGAGATGGGCATTGGGATAGCGAGCACGAGGGGCGCCAACCTTGAAGGACTCCAATCCCCTCTTTTTTAAGTCGAACTTCAAGGTATAAACCGAGCCAAATAGAGCAGGAAATATCTTGGCGAAGACCTTGTCCGGCGAGCCCTTTCCCTGGACGACCGCCATCTTCTGCGACGGCATCTTGAGGATTACCGGGTCAGTCTTGAGTTTACGCGGTGACATACATACCTCCGTAGTTGCAGTTTTTTGGTAAGTATAGCACGGTAAACTAAGGTCAAGGGGATGTGGTTACGAGTTTATAGTCAATTGCAAAACTCCTTATAATTCTCCTTCCCCTCGCGGGATGCAGAAGGCAAGTTGTTTGAAAATTCCCCTCTTAAGGTAAGAGGGGGAAAGGGGAGTTATGAAAGTAACCCCCTCTATCCCCCTTATCCTAAGGGGGAAGTGCGAGGTTTTGTTGGGTTCCCACAAGAACGGCGACTTTTGTGGGTGAATCCAGCCTCGTGCGACACGATCCTAAAGGGTCGCGCTACAGAGTCTCCCATCGAGGGCGAGGAATTTCATACAAGATGATGTGGTTATAAGCTTAGATACAAAGAAGACTTGACAAATCCAATGGCTATGCTAGAATGTGGTGGGAAGTGAGGAAAAGTAGGAATATCCCACTTGCTAGTCAATCCCACCCATGAAAAGGGGGCAAAATGGCAACTATAATAAAGGATACAGATTTAGAAATGGTAGCTGCTAGTGTGAAGCCAGATGCCAAAAAGCGAGTAGTTCTACCCAAGGCCTTAGTTGAGGAAGGCATCACATATCATATCTACACCAATAAATTCGGGCAAATTGTCCTGGACCCACAAGTAACCATCCCTGCTTCAGAACTATGGCTATTCAAGAACCCCGTTGCCCTGGCGTCGGTTAAACGGGGACTTGCCGATGCTGCACAGGGCAAGGTGTCAAAAGTTGACTTAGACACTCTTTAGGGTCAGCCGTGTTGTTTGAGTTAGAATGGACTGACGAGGCAAAGGCGACCTATATCCGCCTTAAGAGTGATGCATCCCAAAAGAAACGTTATAAGGCTGTCAAGAAGACCATAGGGTTGTTAGCTGAAAATCCCCGACACAAAAGCCTGCAAACTCACCAATTTTTCAGTTTAAAAGGCCCCAATGGGGAGAAGGTTTTTGAAGCATATGCAGAACAGAAAACACCAGCAGCATATAGAGTCTTTTGGTTTTATGGGCCTTCCAGGGGTAAAATCACGATTTTTGCGATTACCCCTCACCCCTAATCACAGTTATCTGGATATACCTACTTATCCCGCCTAGCCTGTGCTGCCTTCCTGGCTACTTCCACCCAATCCCCCGATAAAGCCCCAGGCTATCCTCAGATTTCACTGCCCCCTAGTCCGGGCAAATTGGATTGCCCCACCAATCTCGTTCATGCTCTGGACATAAGTGGCCACAGAAAAAGCATGTCATCAGCTAGCTTAACTAGCTCATAATGCAGCTTCTGCCCCTCAGAGCGTGTTTTATTGTAAAGTCAAAGGTCCCGGCTCGGCTAACCGGGACCCCTAGGAAAAAGGAGTAGAACAGTGAACACCATAGCAAAGGAAGCCTCGCTATCGCGGCCGGCCTATGCCAGCGGTTATATGCTACCATTACTATTATGAACCCTCCATGAACTCTCCCTGAATTCTGGCCTACCCCTGCAGGCTCGATACTGGGCAGCTTGCAAAAAGCTTTGGGCCTTGCCAGGCCGATATCGCCTCTCAGAGCGTAATTCTTCGCAAAAGTTGCTCTACGTTATTGACCGATAAAGCCTCGAGCTATCCTGAAATCCGGTGAGTTGCTGCATTCGGGGTTGGTCGGATGTATAATTCAATTAGTCAAATTGGAGGGGGCATGAAATCATTAGTAGTTTATTATTCTTTGACCGGTAAAACGAGGCTGGTAGCTCAAGTAATCGCCGAGGTACTGAATGCCACGCTAGTGGAGATTAAAGAGATAAAGCCTAGAAAATTTGGACCATTAATATATTTGACTGGCGGCTTCAGAGCTATGACGAACAGAGGGAGCAAGATAAGTCCCGTAGATGTTGATTTGAAGGAATATGAAAGGATATTTATCGGCTCTCCAATCTGGGCTTCTAGACCAACTCCGGCTGTTAACTCGTTTATATACCAGACGAATTTCGAGGGTCGGAGTATCATCCCATTCTTCACCATGGGCGGCACCACTCCGAAGAAAGCTCTGGCGAACATAACGGCTAAGATAGAGAAAAGCCAGGGCAAGGTAGCAGGCTCTTTTGCCATAACATCGTACAGAGTGTCCGACGAGGAAATCATAGCCAAGGCTAAGGAGGCTATAAAGAAGTATTCAAGCTAGGCTGATTCATTCAACGATGCCACTTTCCTTTTAATCTATAGTCAATTGCAGAACTCCTCATAATTCTCCCTCCCCTCGCGAGACGTAACAGGCAAGTTTTTTGAAGATTCCCCTCTTAAGGCAAGAGGGGAAAGGCCTGCCCGCCAAGGCTTGGCAGGCGGGGGAGTTATGGAGGTAAACCCCTTTATCCCCCTTATCCTAAGAGGGAAGTGCGAGGCTTTGCTCGGTTACTACTAAAATCTGCGATTTTTATGGGTGAATTTAGCCTCGTGCCGGACGACCCTAAAGGGTCGCACTACATGGTTTCACATGAGGAGAGGAATTTCATACGATATTAAAAAGGAAAGCAGCGGCGGGATTTGCACCAGCTGATAATGAAACTTTGAGCTATAATAACCGGGAGTATGCCGTGCGAAATTTCCGAGTTGGATAAAGTATTAAGGAGTCGCGTTATCTGTGCTGGCTAAGCTGACATTTCTGGGGGCGGCGCGGAATGTCACAGGTTCCTCCTATCTTTTGGAGAGCCAGGGTACACGTGTGCTCATAGATTGCGGCCTGTACCAGGAGCGGAAGTACCAGGAGAGAAACTGGCAGCCATTTCTATTTGACCCGCAGTCAATCGATGCTGTTTTTTTGACTCATGCCCACCTCGACCATTGTGGACTTTTGCCGAAACTGGTACGTGAAGGTTACAAGGGCAAGATATACTGCACTCAAGCGACGGCTGAGATAGCCGAGATTATCCTTATCGATGCCGCACATCTGCAGGTAGAAGACGCTATATTTAAGCGGGAACGCCATAAAAGGGAAGAGCGGCGTGGTCCTTTTCCGGAAATACCTCTGTATACTGTAGAAGATGCCGAAGCAGTCCAGCCGCATTTTTCCGCCGTGGAATACCTGAGCTGCGTCAGAATCAATAGCAATGTCGAAGGCTGTTATTATGAAGCAGGCCATGTACTGGGAGCGGCAGTCATAAGTATAAATATCCGGCAGGATGGCAAGAACCACAGAATAATCTTTTCCGGTGATATCGGCGAGCCCGACCGTCCTATCATAAACGACCCAGCCATCTTCGATGAAGCCGAATATATAGTTATAGAGTCAACTTATGGCGACCGTACTCACGAAGAACACAGGAACACCGATATTCAGAAGCAACTACGCGATTGTATCAACAGGACGGTAAGCGCCGGGGGCAACATCATTATCCCCAGTTTCGCTCTGGAGCGGAGCCAGGAGCTGCTGTACCACCTGAACGAATTATTTTTGCGTAAGGAAATCCCGCCTTTAACTGTCTATCTGGATAGCCCGATGGCAATACGGATTACCGAAGTATTTAAACATCACGCTGAACTCTTTGACAAAGAGATGATGCAACGTCTGCGCCAGGGTAATTCCTGTTTTAATTTTGAAAACCTTAAAATAGTACAGAGTGCGGAAGAGTCCAAGGCCATTAACAACATAAAGGAAAGCAGTATCATCATAGCTGGCAGCGGCATGGTAACCGGCGGCCGTATAAAGCACCACATTGTCAATAACATCACGAGGCCGGAGAGCACGATACTATTTGTCGGCTATCAAGCGGAGGGAACGCCGGGCAGAATATTGCTGGATGGTGCCCAGGAAATTCGTCTCTTGGGGCAGATATATCCGGTTAAGGCACATATTGAAAAAATCGATGGTTTTTCGGCCCACGCCGACCGTGACGGGTTACTATCTTGGCTATCTGATATTCGTGTCCCGCCGCGCTGTGTATTTATCACTCACGGGGAAGAAAAAGCTGCCACCAGCTTTGCGAAGCTCTTGAACGAGAGGAACGGGTGGACCGCCAAAGTACCCCAATACAAGGATACTGTGGAGCTCGCTTAATTCGTTAAAGGGGTTCGACTGTGAAAAACACAAGCGGCCGCGGCCGGATTTAAATCAGCGGTTATGTATCGAGTCGAAGGGAGTAAGAATTTGAGAAAGGACAGGTTAATTGTGGGAATTCTTTGCGTCGCTTTTGCGGTATAGACATATGTTGCGGGAAATAAGGGAGAAACTATTGCTCCAGCAACGGCAATTGGTATTCTGGGCATCATTACTATAGCAATAGCACGGAAGAAATAGTATTAGGAGTATTGATCGGCCGACGAAGCGGCGGTTGTTGGATTCGAACCAGTGGCTAAAGCCTCATCAGAACCTGCATACCCTTGGGCGTTCCTGCCCGAGGGTATATTCTTTTATTTGACATGCAGGTATAATGTGTGAAAGCTAAGTGGCGTCGAAGGGTATATATACGGTGAATTGGATTAGAACCAGTTCACAGCGCAGGAGGTGTTTATGCTAAATTACATGGTCAACTATTTCGTCTCTTTCTTTCATAACCCCAGCGCCTGGGGGATTGGTCTGGCTATAGGTTTCGGCGCAGTCTGGCTGGCCAGTTACTGGCCGCCGCTCTCTAAGAAACCCTGGCTCTGGGCGGTCCTAGTAGGCAGTGCCTTTTTTACCCTGGCCGCTATTTGCTTTATTCAGATTCCTCTCCAGATTTGGACTGGGCAAGCGCTGGGTCATTTCTGGAGCCAGGAGGTCCTGGCGCACTGGCTTCTTCTGGCGGCGATACCATCAATACTCCTAACCGGACTGGTTCAGGAAGGGGCAAAACTGGTGCCGGTAGTCGTCTACTGGCAGCGTAGCGGCAGGAACATTGACCCCAAGCTGGGACTCATTATCGGCGCTGTGGCTGGAGCCGGATTTGGTATCTTCGAAGCACAGTATGTGCTCAATGCTATCTTTGCCCAGGGCGTGACCTGGGCAGCAGTGCATGCCGGCGGCTTCGCGGCGCTGCTTGGATTTTGGGAAAGGTTTTTTGTCGTAGCAGGTCATATCGCCTTTTCCGCCCTGGCAGGGTATGGTCTGGCCAGAGGCTGGGGATGGCAGTTCTACCTGATAGCTTCCGTACTGCACGCCGTACTGAACTACAGCGCAGTTTTGTTCCAGACGGGGCACCTTACCACGCTTCATGCCGAAATCTATATTGCCGCGGTAGCCGTGGCGGTAACTGCCTGGGCCCTGTGGCTCCGCTGGAGAAAAATGGCAGCTACGGCTGAGCCTGCAATATCAGCTCCGTGAAGTTATGGCTGTGGAAAAAGCATCTTGCTATTGGGCAAAGTTGTCGAATCTAGACTAACTATCTTGTAAAAGGAGGAAAACATGGCAGAGGAGAAGAAACGGTGGGATCGCCGCCGCTCCATGGCTTTTGGGGGCCCTATTTGGTTCATCGGCTGGCTATTTACCATCGGTTATGCCAATCTGGTCTGGTGGCAGATTATACTGGCCATAGTAGTATGGCCGTACTATCTGGGCCGCGTAGTGGGCGGTTAAGAGAGCGTGCTCTAATTTCGGACTCCGACTCTCTGCGGCGGCTCGTAACTTTGACTTCTTAGTAAGGAAGAATTGGTTCCTGAGATATTATGAAGTTGAACTCAGGGAGTAAGAAACATGGGCACAAACTCTTTGGAAAAACTCGATCAGATGGAACTGGCCCGCTATGCCGTTGATGCATTAAGACGGATAATATTGCACTATGGCATATGGTTCAGTGAGGTGAGCCATCAGTTGGGCCTGGAAGAAGCTATTCGACTTGAGGAACAGGTTTCTGCCTCGTTTTTCCCCATAGCTATAAACCGCCTGTCTAAGACTCTTGGCTTCCAAATTGAAGATGGCCTGCCGCTCTGGCTGGTTAATATGGAGAAGGAAAAGTTAATCAGCCTGATAAATGCCATGTCCGCCAACTGGCTGACAAATGACGGGGTATGGTTCCGAGCTGTTGAAGATAACCATGATATGTATACCAGCAAAAGATGCAACGATACCTGTTGGACCAGGTATTCGCCTGTGGAAGCAGCCATGATAAAATCGTTTTTACACCTTCCCGAGCAAAGCGGGCTGGATGGTCTGGAACAGGCTTTGAAGTTTCGGCTTTACGCACATATCAATGAGCAGACCATCGAAAGGTCAGGTGACGAGCTAGTTCTTCGTATGGTGAAATGCCTGGTCCAGAAGACAAGAGGAAGCCAGGGGCTGCCCGATTATCCATGCAAGTCGGCTGGAATAGCAGAATTCAAGGCATTTGCCAGGACGATAGATTCTAGAATTAAGGCCGATTGCATTAGCTGCCCTCCCGACGAGCATCCGAAGGAATGGGTTTGTGCCTGGCGGTTTTACATTACTAAGTAAGCACCGGGCTTCTACTGCTGCATCAGCTTCATCTCATGTAGTTACCCTGACGGAACTAAAACCCGGTGGCAGCGGCCGGACTTGAACCAGTGTCTAAACTGCAAGTGGTATAATGATATAGTTCATATTATATTAGCTGGAATTCGCAATGTCGCGTAGAAGAAAACCTGTATCATTCCGTACTTCAGAGGTATCACATGTGGTCGGCGCTACCTATAACCAGCTTGTATACTGGGATAAGACAGGCTTGGTGGGCCCGAGCCTGAAAGCAGCATCGGGAAAAGGTTCGCGCCGTCTCTATTCTGTAGAAGACATTTTCGAATTAAAAATACTGATGAAATTGCTGGATAGCTCGCTGCCTCTACAGCGGATACGGTCGAGCTTCCGCTTTATACGAGGTCAATCCAAGGCTTTAGCATCCTTTGTAGTGCTCACGGATGGGAAGACAGTCTATTTCTACGAGGACTATGATGTTCTCGTGGACACGTTGAAGCAAGGCCAGACAGTATTGCGTATTGCGGTTCAGGACTTGATTGCAGAAGTACAGGCCAGGTTGACCAACGGGCAGTGAGCACAGGGAGGACTCATCCTGTCGCAATTGCAGGATATGGCAGCGATGGGACTTGAACCATTGTGCATTTCTTAGGCTACCCGTATTGCCAAAAGATTGAACCAGTTGATATAATTTTGGTGTAACACAGGCAAGGAGGTCGCGGACATGTGTAAGACTTGCAGGCGTCACCACCCCGAGCTATACACCGATAAACCTGTAGCGAAGCCGGAAAATAAAGCAACTCCCAGGAAGAAGTAGGAAACTGCTTGGAGTGGCAGCAGCTGGATTTGAACCAGCAGTGCAGCAGCTACTAAGCAACGGCCTATTAAATATTTGCTTAGACTCTGTTCTGTGTGGTGATTTTTGTCTGGTTCGCTAACCTGCTTTACTTGTGCTTGAGAGGAGGTAGTAGGTGGACATTGGAAGTTGCTATCAGGCAAATTCCAATAATCCCTAGGACTGTGGAAATACCCGTGGTATTTTCTCCCAGGATATCGCCATCAAACATAAAAACAGCAGCTACTAATGCTAAAACAATCCCTATTATCCATTGCGCGAAGAATGCTTTCTTCTGTTTGTCGCTTATTCTGTCTAGCTTCCCCTCTTTTTGCCTCCTCCAAACCAATAATGCTATAACTACCAATATAACACCAATAACAATAATCGCAATCGGTATGCTATTGACCATCTTCAACACCTCCAATTATTGTTTTTCCAGCATACTACGTTTCATCTCCCCAGGTTGTCAAGTGGACTGAATTTCCGGTAGTGTATCATTTTGAGTAGTGGTTCAGGTGGAAAGTATCAGAAGTGGTGTATAATGCTAATGCTGTGACAACACTTGTAGCCTTATCAACCAAAGATGCTTTGGTCATGGGGTGTGACAGCCTCGCTACGGTTACACAGGCCTTAGTTGACCCCTATAAACTTGTCGAGTTTTTTGACGGCAATAATTCTTGGCAGTTGAAACTAGGGGCAGATGGTAAGCCAACTCTGACTGATTGGTACAAGATTTATGAAAAGTCACAGATGATTCCATATTCCCACATGACACATATGAGCAAGTTATTCTCATTGTCTCCTCTGCTAATGGCGGTCATGACTTCCGGTATAACTTCGATAGGCCAAAGAACCATAAAGAGCTTGATTATTGAATTTAGGTCACGTAAAAGTATCAAGAACATCGGTAACGGCGATTTTACCGTGAAGAACATTGGCTCTCGACTCCTGAGATTACTATGGAAGCACTATTGCATCTCATATCCTAAAGAGGAGACATCAAAACCGATACTGGAACTCATTATCGGGGGTTATGACAGCGACAAGCCCATACCTTCCATCTATAGAATAAAAGTAAACGAAAACAAACTTTTCGACACTATTGATGACTTTGGAATAGTATTCGGTGGCGAGATGGAAGAGATACAAAGAATAGTATTCGGCACTGATTTTATGAACCAGTTGAACATAATGACCCGTTTCAACGTACTTTTGGGAAAGTACCATAACTTGCTGGAGCAATACCTAAAAAACGAGAAGGTCAGAGTTACATTGCCTGTACCGAGTCAATATGCTAATGAGTTAGACGTATTCAGCGATGGGTGGAATCTGACTGGATTTAACGCAAACTGGGGTGATTTCTCTGAACAAAACGCCATAGAATGCGTTGATTTCTTTTTGAACATCATGATTAAGTCACAGCAATTTAGCTCGCGTATGCCAACTGTGGGTGGCGAAACCCATATTGCCTTGATAACGAAAGCACACGGCTTCAAATTTGTCTCACGGGAAGAATTATCCCATGCTGGGCATGCAGTAGAGATTCAGGAGGAGTAGTATGCAGACTAGTACACTCTATCCGACAATTGAAGAGCAGAATATGTACAAGAGGATAATAAAGAGATACGGGCTAACCGAAGCTTCTCTCATGAAAAGCAGACCAGGGCAATTATATAACAACATCCACACTGTAGACACTAGGCGTTTGCTACCTACACGGACTCGCAAAAGTAAGAAGTGCTAATTGCTTGGAACTCCAATCCCTTCTGAGTCTGCCAGTCTTACAATCTCTTCAATTGTCCACATATGGTTAGTTAATCCGGCTGCCATAGCTGGCGTCTTGGGATAGGGATTGGCCAATGTCTTGTGCGAGCGAGCAAAATTATAATGCATGAAGTAAAGAGCCAAAGCGTATTCGTGATTTTCTAGTTTCTTTGAAAAGGCATTGGTTAATCTCGTGAATCGCCTCATACCCATTCTCATTGTAAGATTCTGGCGTTCCACGTAGCTTGTTGAAATTGATTCAGAATCAGGTTTGCCTTGTACAGTATGCTTTTGGGCACTTATGCATTTAGCGGGGCTGTAACGTTTCCCGCCTTCAGGCTCTTGCCCATATAATTTAACCAGCATCCCATAATCTACATCTGCACCAAAAGCGTGTTCAATTGCTTCTAAATACATTCCATGCCCATCAGTGGTAACTTGAACTCTGTTTGCTAGTCTGCCCTTCAAGTCATTAGCGAATTCATAAGCACAATCTACATTCCTCAGCCCGACTAACCAAGCAGGGACTAACTTTGTATCTGCATCTATCGCTGTGAAAGTCCAAACATCGCCATAACCAAATTCGCCATTGTGTTCCTCCGGCACATTCTTATCCTTTGCGTAAACGAAACTCCAGATTTCATCGCATTGGAGCTTTTTGCACGGTAAATTGTGCATTGTTTTGTCCTGATATTCTAGGCAAGCAGCACCAATTTCTCTAAGTAGCTTAACCACTGTATTGATTGCCGTATGGGTTATGCGGGCGGTACTTCGGATTGAGTTACCCTCGCAGAGAGCCTTGATAATTTGTGCTTGTCGTTCTATACTTAACTTATTCATAGTTTCCTCACCTATTTGATAAAATTATAACATATCGCTTAAGCATTGTCAAGTACAATATAATAAATTTATTATATCATAAATTGTGGTTGACAATATAAGAAAAATGTTATACAATATGGAGGGTCAGGCTAATAGTCTATTCTATGATTATGTTGATTCTGATGGTGTGAATGTAATCAAATGCTGGCTTTATAGTCTAGCCCCGAAAACAAAGGCTAAGTTGAACTCGAAACTAAATGCTTTAGAACAAATCCACCGAACCGAATGGCATTCCCCTCTAACAGAAGTGCTTAAAGGTGAAATGGATGGTTTGATTGCGATAAGAGTCAAATCTTTTCAGAATATACAATACAGGATGCTTGGGTATGATGGTCCGCTTCGCGCAGAGTTTACACTTCTAGCTTTTGGTACAGAACACAGTAACAAGTATTTACCTGCAAACATAGGACAAGTGGCTTTTGAGCGAAGAATAGAAGTTGAGGCAAACCCACAGGTTAGGAGGATACGCCATGATTTCGGATAAAGAAAATCAGATACGTGATAGCCTAGCTAACAAAGAATATCGTGATGCACTTGCAGTAGAACACGTGAATACTACACTTGCCATTCAGATACACAAAATGCGCGAGGCTCGGCAATGGAAACAGAGTGATTTAGCAAATCGACTTAATAAGCATCAAGAGACAATTTCCCAATGGGAAAATCCAGATTATGGTCGGTATAGTATATCGACCCTTAAGGAATTAGCATGTGCCTTCGACGTTGCTTTGCTTGTAAAGTTCATACCTTTTAACGAACTAGTAGCAGACATGGTGAATCTATCGCCGGTTCGTTTGTGTCCACCTAGTTTTGATGAAGAACGAATTGTTGCTACAACAGGAATAGGCATTACACCTTTAAACAAAGAGGTTCCTCAAAGCATAGTGAGTTTCATCAACAACATTCTACCTACGCCCTCTACCGTCAGTACATCTTACATGGAGCAGGGAAAGAAGATGACTCACCCTATGGAAAAGGGAAAGGAGATGATTCATGCAGCTGCAGGAAGTATCTAGACAACGTCTTGCTACGGAATGCCGTTACGCTGTGACTAGAATGAGGCAAGAAATAGGCCCAGCTAGGAAGTTGTACTACTTCAGTGTCTTTTATGGAGAGGCGCAACGTATACTTAACTCAGAATGGGACCCTGACATTGCACTTATACAAATGGTTACCCAACAAACATATAATCAAATCAATAGCCAAATCCCTTCCCTGGGTACGACCATCCCTATTGATGCGACAATCGTTTATGAGCAATTAACTAAAGTTGCCTCAGACCTTGCCAACTACTTTGAGAAAACAGAAGATGAGACTACTAGAGAGGAACTATACCAGATATTGTCTCGGTTGGCTGAAATTGCTTATGTAACTGGTGGAAATGGCGCATACCTGTATGAGAAGGGACTTATCAAGTTTTTGCCTGCCAACGAGTCTGCGCCGCCTTCTTAGCGATTTCTGTTCGTTGTTCTGGTGTTAGTTTTTTGGCTCTAGCTTTCCCACCCTTTAATCCACCTATATACCCTAAAGCCTTATAATCATATTCCTTGCGAGCTTTTTTAGGTTTATTTTCAATTTGTCCAGTTGCCTCTTGAACTACCCTGAAGGCATTAATACTGAAATCGTGTTCTCTCTTCTTGCGTTTCACCATACCTAAAGCGTAAATCATCGCTCAAGCATTTGTCAATAATTGGAGATTTCAAAATGATACACTACTGAATTTCCGGTAGCGGGTCGGTTAGAGAGGATTTATGTTTATTGGTGGCAGCGGCTGGATTTGAACCAGCGACCAAAGGCTTATGAGTCCTCTGCTCTACCCCTGAGCTACGCTGCCCGAAAGTAGTTTAGCATTGGCTAGGGGAGACGGTCAAATTAAGGTACGTGATTTTAGGCTGTTTTGAGCTTGCCGAATCGTATATAATGGAGGAGATAATTAAAGAGCGCTAAATTTCTGAGCAGGACCACTAATATGGAGGTAGAGTATGTTAAGGCATTTTACACTGGAATATTGGGTGGATGAAGGCTGGTATGTTGGAAGGCTGAAGGAAGTTCCAGGCGTATTTAGTCAGGGCGAATCTCTGGAAGAATTAGAAGAGAATATCCGAGATGCCTATCATTTAATGACTGAGGAGGAACTTCCACCTCAGATTGTAGCTGAAACGAAAGAAATAGGAATAGAGGTGTGAAACGGCGTGACCTTGTCAGGGAATTGGTGGAGCAAGGATGTTATCTGAGACGCCATGGCAAAAGACATGACATATACATTAATCCCAAAAACGGGAAAAAGGCTCCGATACCTCGTCATCCTGAAATTAAGGAGAGCCTTTGCGAGCTGATCAAGAGGCAACTTGGGCTCAAATCCTTGTAATGCAATGAAAATAGTGCTGTTTTTAAGAGCTATTTTGAGCTTGGCGAATCGTATGTACAACAGAAGACTATTGTTCTTAAAATGGATCAAAATCGGCTCAGGCAAAACGACAGGGAGGATTACATGCAGTCAATTAAGGAACTGGTTGAAAAAGCGTGGCAAAACCTTGCTAACCACTCAAGAGCTGATGTCAGGCTCAAGTTGAACAGTGAAAGAGGGCTTGTTTTCCATTTTGCCTTAGAGCTTGAGCACTTGTTTAGTGATAGTGGCCCAGAAAATAAGCCGAGGTTCTATTTCGAATACGATATTTTCGATGAAGAAATCAAAAGGAGCAAGGACAAGTTTTTGGATTTGTTGATTACTTTTAGCGATGTGGAATATTTAAGAGGCGTTGCGTTCGAATTCAAGTTTCCACAATACAGAACTGCGAACACAGGTCAAACCTATCGTAGGGGTCAAATCTACCGGGATTTGGATAGGTTGTGGAGGATTGTGTATAAGTGCAATTTTGATGAGCTTAAGGTAGTAGAAGGATTCTTTATGTGCGCAGTTAACGAAGAGGCAGCCTATGTAAGACAGTCTCGTAATGGCTATAGGACGACAAATATTGAGTGTAGAACACATCATGGTTATATAATCCCTCGGTCGCACACTCTGAAAGATGTAAAGTGTGAAAAAGATGTATCTTTGAAGCTCATAACGCCTGATTGTGATCTGAAATTCGAGTGGGAAAAAGTTGGAGACTATTGGTGGAATACACCAATGAGAGTTTATGTTGAGAGGTGACCGCATGAAGGAGCCGTTTGTCAAATTCGTAGAGAGGGATTTGCCAACTGGAGTTTTGCTTATCACCTGCGGCTTGCCGGGCACATGGAAGACCGAAACGAGCGAGGAGATTTCCAGGATTAAGGGCTACCCTATCCTGCGGTCCGACCTGATTAGGCTGGAAGTGCTGAAAGGCGAGAATGTATTCGATGAAAAGGTGGCCTCAGATATGAGCAAACGAACTATGGTCTATGATGAGACATTCCGACGGGCAGATGAGGCCTTGGAGAAGGGCGATAGTATAATACTCGATGCCACCTTCGTCACCCAATCGTTGAGAAGACGGGCTGCTGAGATAGCGGCCAAACATAATAAGACATTCGTCATCCTGCAGACCCACTGCCCGCAAGAGGTAGCCATCGCCCGCATACTAAGACGCACCCAGGAGGATTACGAATCGAATGCCCTCACCGAGCAGGCCTACCTCAACAATAAAAAGAAGTTCGAAGAAGTGGACATGGATGACCTGAAGCGATTGTACCCCGGGCTCAATATCATCCACCTGACAGTTGATACCCGATATGACCCGCCCCAAGATTGGTATATCATTGGTATGGAAAAGAGATAGACAACTTACTTTGTCCCCCTGACCCTGAGTGAAACGAAGGGGAAGGGTCTCAGATTCTTCGCGGAGTTTACCCTGGGCGAGATTAGATTCTTCGCTTCGCTCAGAATGACAAAAAAGAGGGCTCGGAATGACAGACAATAAAGGGTGATTTATAAGAGATTAGGAATGAAGATAGATTTGCACATCCATACCAAGACCGGCTCGGATGGCAATCTCCCTATTGAAGAGGTTTTCCAAGAAGCCAAAAATAGAAACATCGATTTAATCTCAATAACTGACCACGATTCTATAGACTGCCAGGAAAGGGCTATCGCCCTGGCGAGAGAGCACGGCATGTCTTACATCACAGGGGTGGAATTAAACGTGACTTTCCATTATCCTGAGGGCAATAAAGATGTTTCTCTGGATTTCCTGGGATATGGGTATGACATTGGCAACCAAGAGCTGAAGAACAAGCTTCAATTGCTAAAAAAACATAGGGAAAAGAGGGCGCGTCAAATTTTGCGAAACCTGAACGTTGAGTTCGATAAAGAGGGCATTGAAAGATTTACCGAGGAAGGCCTCAGGAAAATAGAGGATAGCGTAGACGGCGTGTTCGGGCGACCCCATATAGCGAACTACCTGATAGAAAAAGGGATTGTAAAGGATAAACAAGAGGCCTTCGATAAATATCTGATCAAGTGCGATGTCCCCAAGTACCCACTCTCCCTGGCTGAAGCATCAAAACTAATCAGGAACGCCGGGGGCGTACTGGTACATGCCCACCCCAATGACCCTCACGGAACATCCCTAGAAAGCATAACGCACGATTTGGAGGAACAAACGCAGGTCATAGAAAAATATATGCTACAATACATTGATGGTGTCGAGTGCTGGCATTCCCGACATGATGAAAGAACCACAGCATATTATATTGAGTTTGCCAAAAAGCACAATATGCTCATGACTGGCGGCAGCGATTGTCATCAAAAACCGCTCCTTATGGGCACACTGGATATACCTGATTGGGTTGCTGAGCAGTTCAAGATAATGCCATTTTCACGGAGATAAAAAGATGAAAAACTACGATGTTAAAGACATGTCCCTGGCCAGGGAGGGCAAGCTTCGCATCGACTGGGCTGGCAAGGAAATGCCAGTCGTCAAGCTTATAAAGGAAAGATTTGGCAGGGAAAAGCCCTTGAAGGGAATGCGTATTTCTGCTTGCCTTCATATCACTACGGAAACGGCCAACTTAGCGCTGGCCCTAAAAGAAGGTGGTGCGGAAGTAGTCCTGTGCGCCTCCAATCCTTTAAGTACACAAGACGACGTAGCTGCTGCCCTCGTTGACTATGGCATTCCCGCCAACGCCATAAAGGGTGAGGATAACAAGACTTACTATAAGCATATCATCACCGCTCTGAAACATAAGCCACAGATTACCATGGATGATGGTGCGGACCTGGTTTCCACCCTTCATAAAGATTACATAAAACTGGCTGCTAACGTCATTGGCGGCACTGAAGAAACGACCACGGGGGTCATCAGGCTGAGGAACATGGCGAGGGCGGGTAAATTGATTTATCCCATTATTGCCGTGAACGATGCTCAAACCAAACATTTCTTTGACAACAGATATGGAACGGGGCAAAGCACTATTGATGGCATCACCAGGGCTACCAATATACTCTGGGCGGGGAGGAAAGTGGTTGTTTCTGGCTACGGCTGGTGTGGCAAAGGAATAGCCAGGCGGGCTCAAGGGCTAGGTGCGCAGGTTATCATCACCGAGGTCCAGCCTATCCCGGCCCTGGAGGCTGCCATGGATGGCTATCAGGTCATGCTTTTGGTTAAAGCGTGTGAGATCGGAGAGGTCTTCATCACCACCACAGGCGATATGAACGTTATTGATAAGGCACATATTTTAAAGATGAGGGACGGAACTATCCTGGCTAATAGTGGTCACTTCAATGTAGAAATAAATATTTCAGCTTTGGAAAGCTTGGCCAAATCAAAGAAACGAATACGTTCTTTCGTTGATGAATACACTTTGGGTGATGGGCGGCGTATCTATCTGTTAGGCGAGGGCAGGCTAATCAATCTAGCTGCCGCCGAGGGACACCCGGCTAGCGTTATGGACATGAGCTTTGCCAACCAGGCTCTGTGCTTGGAATATCTCGCCAAGGTGAAAGGAAAGCTTGAGCCTGCGGTCTATCCTGTGCCTGAGAAAATTGACCAGGAGGTAGGTAGACTGAAGCTCGCCTCCATGAATATCACCATTGATTCCTTGACCAAGGAGCAGAAAAAATACCTGGCAAGCTGGGAAGAAGGAACATAAAAAGGGGGAAGAAATGGGGTTATTTGAGAAACTTCGCGAATACGGTAATAAGAAATTTGAGGAAAGATTAAGGAAAGCAGCAGATAAGAAAAGCCCAGTATTGATAGAGGTGTATGCTGAAAGTAGAGACAGATTTGCTATTTCTGTAAATCAGACATTGGTATCAGTTGAAGTAAAGCAATTTATCGCCTTCAGGCGTGCTGGAGAGATCAAGGCGAGGTTAAAGGCATGGGGCTATGATGTCCTTTACTGAGGCATGGTGAAAGGCAAAATGACACTCATGAGCAGGGATAAAGGGATATTAAGCAGAATCTTGGAGTAAGGAATGGGGCTCTTTAAATGGCTTAGGTCAAAAGTCTCAACAGAGAAAGCAAGCGAATCGCATGTTCAATCTCCTTATGCTGACTTTCGAAGAGTGACAAAGACAGGCAAGGTTCGAGCAAAAGGCGGAACAAGAAACAAAAAAGAGTGGTTTGGAATAGACGAGGGTATTTATACCCTTCCAAACCTTTCAGATAAAGCTAAAGGCGTTTACGTATATCTGTCGAGGATCGCTGACAATGACGGGTATTGCTTCCCATTCCACAAGACTATTGCTACAAGATGTTCTATATCCGAGTCGGCCGTTCGCAAAGCCATCACAGAACTAGAGGCTAACGGCTTACTAACAAAAGTAGTTCGAAGGGTAAGCCGTAGAGGCGGGAGTTCTAATATCTATCAACTCCACAAAGTCGAGATAACGAAGGTTTAAAAATCGAGCGAAGAATGTTTCGGAATTCTAAGCAAAGGAGTAAAAATGCCGAATAGCTTTAATCAGTCGGATTCCTATTTAGCCACTGCGGAGAGCGTCACCGAGGGGCATCCTGATAAGTTATGCGACCAGATTTCAGACGCTATCCTGGACGCCATGCTGAAACAGGACCCTTTCGCCCGGGTAGCCTGCGAGGTCTCCGTGGCCATGGGCATGGTAATAGTTCTGGGTGAGGTTACCTGCAAGGGCTATGTGGAGATTCCTGATATAGTTCGCCAGGTAATCAAAGAAGTAGGCTACACCAAACCGGAATATGGCTTCGATTATCGGACATGTGGAGTCCTCGTCTCCATTAAGGAACAGTCAAGCGACATTGCCGCCGGAGTTGGCCAATCCTGGGAAGCGAGGATGGGAGAGGCAACTGATGAGGTTTTGGACAAAACTGGCGCTGGTGACCAGGGAATGATGGTTGGCTTTGCCTGTAGAGAAACTCCCGAGCTTATGCCGTTGCCTCTTACACTAGCACACAAGCTATGCCAGCGCCTGGCTCAGGTAAGAAAAGACAAAACTGTGCCTTATCTTAGGCCCGATGGTAAGTCTCAGGTGACTATAGAATACACTCGCGGCATACCCAAGAGGGTGGTCTCTGTTGTTCTTGGTGCTCACCATGATCCCGGGTTGGAACGTGATGTTATTGAGCATGACCTTATAGAGCAGGTGATTAAAAAGACTATTTCTGCCAAATTGCTGGATAAGAAGACTGAATACTACATTAACAGCGCTGGCCAGTTTGTCATCGGTGGTCCTGTGAGTGACACCGGTTTCACCGGGCGGAAAATCATCGCTGATACTTACGGCAGTGCCTGCGGACATGGTGGGGGCGCCTTTTCAGGCAAAGACCCTACCAAGGTAGACCGCTCCGCCACGTATATGGCCAGATATGTCGCCAAAAACATAGTAGCTGCGGGACTTGCTGATTACCTCGAGCTTCAGGTTGCCTATACTATCGGAAAGGCTCACCCCCTATCATTGTCCATGGAGACCTTCAGCACGGGAAAAGTGCCTGATGAAACCATATTGAATCTCGTCAACAAGCATTTCGACTTTCGTCCCGAGGCTATCATAAGAACTTTGGACCTGCGCCGCCCCATCTACCGCCAAACCGCCACTTACGGGCACTTTGGCAGGGAAGACCTCGACCTGCCCTGGGAGAGAACGGATAAGGCTGAAGTCCTGAGAAAAGAAGCAGGCTTGTAAAAGTGCCAATCCCGAAACCGGATTGAGAGTCCCCTTAGCTCTACGTCCTGCCTTAACAATTCATCAGTTCGTGCATTGCTAGAACTACGTATATTTCTGCATTGCATATTGTGCTACAATAGAAAAGTTAATTTAAAACTTAATGAAGCCTGAATAATTAAGGAATGAACCAGTGTGAACGAGGCTGTTATAGTGTGTCCCTATCTTAACTGCTTGTATGTGGACCTTGTGTTTTTGTGTTTGGCGAGGTGGGCCACATGAGTTTGATAAAGGTGGATGATTTAGCCAAAAGTTATGGCAGGGTAGTTGCTGTTGATGGGCTCTCTCTGAGAGTGGAGGAGGGCAGCATTATGGGGCTCATAGGTCCCAATGGCTCTGGAAAGACCACCACAATCAAGATAATCTTAGGCTTGCTTAAGCCGAACAGGGGGGTCGTGAGGGTTTTTGACGAGGAACCATGGGATAACCCGAATATCAAATCGAAGATAGGCGTAATTTATGAAAGAGCCTTCTTCCCATCCCGTCATAAGGTATTCGACTACCTGAAGAGAGTGTGTAGAATCTTTGGCAAACCTGAGTCCCGAGCCCGTGAAGTTTTAGCTTTAACAAGACTCGAGGATGCCTATGACAGAACCATAAAAGCGTTGTCGGCCGGGATGCTCCAGAAGTTCGCCGTAGCCCATGCCTTGATCAAAGAACCGCGTCTCATCATTGCTGACGAACCTACATCAAACCTTGACCCTGAGGCCAGGAGAGAGTTGCTAGATTTAATCCTGCAACTTCACCGCGACGAAAATGTAACTTTTCTAATCTCCTCGCACGTACTCCCAGAGTTGAGCAGGATTTGTGAATCCGTGGCGATAATCAATCAGGGAAAAGTTTGGGCCGCAGGAGGTTTGACGGAACTCTCGGAGAAGCTCGGAGCCAGGACTACGAGGATATCCACGGACAATCCTGAAGTGCTTGGAGGATTGATAAGAAAACTGGAATATGTCAGCCGGGTGGAAGTAGATAGCAGGGGAGTTTCTGTAGGCGTGCTTGCCGGCCAAGATGAAAGGCTTTTCGAAGATGCTCCCAGGCTTGCCAAGGAGGCACAGGCTAAAATTGTGGGAATAGAGACTGGAACCGCTTCCCTTGAAGAACTTTTCAGGCTCGCTGTCAAGTCCACACAAGGAGAAGAGCATAGATGGGAAAAGGCCGACCATTCTTAGAAATCTTCACCTATGCCCTTGATGAAGATTACAGGCTTCCAATCCTGGAGATTTTTGCTTTCCTTTTTGCCCTGGGGACATTTGCCTCCGCGGATTTTGCTGTAGGATATCACCTGACTGGAGAAACCATCGCGTACAACCTGGTCAGCAGTTTATCCGGATTTCCGCTTTTATTCGTCCTTGTGGTCTTGATTCTAAAGAATGTGGCTTACGGTCTGGGAAGTGATTTGGACAGAGGCGTGATGCAGACCTTGTTCTTATATCCTCTGAAGAGGCGACGTATTCTCACGGCAAGACTTCTCTCAGGTTTAGGTGTAGCGGTGCTTTTGTTCTTGGGAATCCAGGTCTTTAGTCTCTTTTTGTTGGCCCCGGACATTATGGCTACCTATTCCAGCACGGTTTTCCTGACCTACGCTGCTCAGCTCTGTAGCCCGGCACTCTTGCTGGCCGGTCTCGTGCTGCTCTTGACTTTACGGCTGAAACGAGGGGGAGTCGCACTGGTCATCGGATTCATTCTTTTCCTTGCCGGGTTGATAGTTTCTGGATGGGTGCCCTCCATCGCTTACAACACAGGCTCCGATGTGCCACTAAGGATTTGGGCTGTAATCAATCCTAACTCAGCCCTCCAGACATATTATTATAATATGGACACATCAGGTTTTGTCCCTCAAACTTGGGTCCCAAACTTTTCCGAGGCCCTGCTTTACTTGGGAGCTGGATACCTGCTTGTGGCTGCGATCTTCATCGCTGGATACATCTACTTCGACAGGAGATTGGAAATATGAGGTGGATAACTCTTCTGGGGAGAATAGGCACTGTAATTTTAGCGATTGGCCTGGCTCTCCTCATCGCCTGGCTCATCCCCTCAGGTGTCAACTATAAATCTGGGTGGATGGGGCCTATCGAGCCTGAACAATATGTGACTGGGGAGCCGCAGGTTTGGTCGCCTCAAAATGGACTGCAGATCTCCGTGGAGGCTACCGATAATGTCCGTGTCTATCTCTTGGGAGTAAGCTTACCTGAACTCGATAACTGGAAAACATTGCTTAGTGAGGCATACGCTGATTCGGAGAGCCCTGGCTTGGAGATGTTTATTGAATCCTATACGCTGCCGCTGCTTTTCTTCCACGAGGCGTATCCTGAACAGACACTTAAGGGTGAGGATTTATACAATCCTCAAACTGGGGGTATGGTGTGGAATGTGACTGTTTTAGATAAAGGACTGGAAACGCACCCCGGGATTATCTTGTGGGACCCGCCCCCAGGCAGCACGTTTTCCCACGAGTTGTTTCCTGAGGATATCCTTAGCATCGTGGCCGTAGTTGCCAATCCGTCCTCTGATACGGTGGAAGTCGATGTGGGGATAAAGGAAGTAACAGCGGTCGCACCGAAAGAGAGAATTATCTTCCCAGCCATATTGCTCATCTCAATAGGCATTGCGCTAGCCATTCCATGGCTAATCTTGAGAAAGGTTAAAAAGAGCACCTTGTGATAGAGAAATAGCTCCTGAAATAGCATAGTGCCCGTCAACGTGTACCAAATGTCGGATATGGTCCTCTCGGATATTCAGCACGGGAAAGTTCCTGATAAAACCATATTAAATCTCGTTAACTCACTATGTCCTGCCTTAACAATTCATCCTATTGTTACGTCAGGGGTAACAAAGGAGGCAATTGTGCAATCAGTTAATAAAGACAGTCTGTAATTGAACTGCCTTCGCCATTCATTTTTCCGTTGGTAATTGCGTTAGGAAATCTTGATTCTTCACCAACCGGGTCATCGTCTTCTATTTCAGCTCCAGTTTCACCTTTGCAAGAAAAACAATTGTGTCTGTGTAGTCAGAACCATTCGTAATTGCGCGGTGAATGTTGCCAGCTTAACTGTTGACTATCAACGTGAGCGTTGGCTTTAAGATGTACGAAGAATTCGCTACAACTACAGCTTCTTCAACATTAAAGTCCGCAGTAACCTCCACGGTTCCGTTAACAGGCACTTCGAATTGGCCTACCGCTTTGTAACCTGTCTCATTACCGCTTGGGATGAAGAGAGGCTGAGTGGAGTTATCAGCAAATTCGATATTACAACCTGAATTGGCCGGATGTGAACCCAATTCTGGAATATCCAGCATAAAACGAATTTGAGTGTAATTTCCAGCAGGTAATGTCAAATTACCTAATAAAGTAGAATTTCCCCCGGTTAATTCTAATAAGTTATATGTTTGAGGGCCTGCAAATCCTTCAGCCGTTATCCATTGGCCATTCAGATGATATTGGACTTCATTAATAGTGATATAAACACCTGTAACATTTGCGGCGTCTATAGGCGCATCGGTAAGATAGAGTGCCAAGGTTCCTGTTCCTGGTGTCTGTCCACAACTTGCCCCTAATGCTGCCACCATCGCTAGAATAATCCCCATTACTAAGAATTTCTTCATATTCGTTCCCCTCTTTCAAATTTGAAACTGTTTAGTCCTATCCATTTTCAGTTAGTTCCTCATCAGTACAAATCAAGTTCATCACAACAACATGAACCCAACATGAATCAATAGTGAACGGCAGGTAGAGAACACGATTGAGCGGTTAAGTATAATCGTGGTTGATTTTCTCGTTTCAGTTGTTTGTCCTATTGTTACGTCAGAGGTAACAAATCAGGTTATTGTTCAGTTAGGTAACAAGACGCTAGCTTATGTAGCTGAGATAGCTTAACGAAGGATTCTAGAAGAAGTCTCAACCAGAATCGCCATAGGTGCTGAAGTTACCCGTGGTGCTCGATGACATCTGGTTGGCAGCAGTCTATCTTATTGGACCTGGTGTGTTCTACCACAATGCGGGCACTTGATTTGTGACTCTTTGAAGTTAGGTGGCACTCGCAACTTGGCGCCGCAGTCACATGTAATGGTGTTATAGTTACTCAGCCGCCACATTACATCTGAGGTCTCACGAGCCCGTTGTATCTCGTTTAGTTCACCAGCTTCACCTTCCAGTCTCGTCGTGGCTATGGGGACTGTTGCGGCGGCGAGGCTAGCAGCAGGCATGACCCCCCTGCCCCCACGGTGGACCTGACGGTAAGCCTGGTCATAATCGCTAAATGAGGCGCCCGCCATAGCACGTAGGATGCGTATCCTCTCTGATATAGGGGGGTGGGTGCTGGTGAGGTCGCTGGCTTGCATGCCTTTCTGGCGGAAAGGATTGACGATATACATAGGGGCTGTGGCCTTATTGGCGGATTTTAACTGCCCGGTCGAGGCACCAAGTTTTTCCAGGGCTGAGGCCAGTCCTTCAGGGTTTCTAGTGTAGAGGGCTGACGAGGCATCTGCCAGATACTCTCTCTTCCGGGAGATGGCAAAGTAAATGAGCTGCGCAAAAATCGGCGCCAGTATCATAAATACGAGTGCCACGATCAGAATTATTAACTGGCCTTGCCCACCCCCTCTTGATGAAGAGCTTCTTCTCGACCCGGCCATGCCGCCAAAAAACAGTAAACGTGACCCATACCAGGCCAGGAGTACGATAGTGCCGAGCAGGACACTGCACATCGCCATGAGCAAAACATCCCGGTTCTTGATGTGGGATATCTCGTGGCCAATGACCCCCTGCAGTTCGTCGCGGTTCAGTTTTTGGAGCAATCCCGAGGTGATAGCTACGGATGCCCGATTGGGGTCACGACCGGTGGCGAAGGCATTTAGTGCCGGGTCATCGATGATATATATGTTGGGCACTTTCTCCAGACCGGAGGCAATCTTCATTTCCTCGACCACATTGTACAGGCGGGGATGGTCATCACGGCTAATTTTCTTGGCCCCCGACATGCTAAGCAGGAGACTATCACCCTGAAAATAGCCGACCAAACTCAAGACTACCCATACTAATATGGCGATGACCAGACCTCCGGTAGGACTATTAAAGAAGTACAGGCCCAGGAAATAGCCAATAAGGATCAGTAATGCCCCCATGCCTATTGTCAGCACTACCGACTTTATTTGATTAGACCTAATCTGTTCCCACACAGCTGAAGCTTCTTTTTACTGAGTGAAACTAACCTTGACCGGTTCTTTTTCAGCGGCTACAGTAACCTCAAAGAATTCACCAGCCTTGAATCCGGTCATGCCGGCCACGATGTTAGATGGAAACATCTGCGTCTTGTTGTTTAACCTCAGGACCGAATCATTGTAAAACTGGCGAGAAAAGGCTATCTTATTTTCTGTCGAGGTAAGCTCTTCCTGCAGTGCCAGAAAGTTCTGATTGGCTTTAAGGTCGGGATAGCGTTCCACTACAGCCAGTAAGCGGGATAGTGCTGAACTCAGCTCGCCTTCGGCCTTGGCTCGCTCACCGGGTCCGGCAGATGATGCTTGCTGGGCAAGATTGCGGGCTTTGGTTACTGCTTCCAGGGTTTCCCGCTCGTATTTCATATAACCCTTGGTAGTTTCCACCAGGTTGGGAATGAGGTCATGGCGTCGTTTTAGCTGAACGTCAATCTGCGCCCAGGCGTTCTTGACTTGATTACGCAGCCTGACCAGGCCATTGTAGATGGCTATGAATATGATTAGAAGGACCACAACAACACCGATAATCACATAAGCTGCTATTGGCATATTACACCTCCTTTAGCTCTATTAGCCTATATTGTAGCCCGGAGAACACCGCCTGAAAAGGCCATGTTTCTTATAAGCTTCCTGCACCACGACGATGAGAAAGCCCGGCTTATCCAATTGTTACCTTAACCTTTTTGCTGATGTCCAGTCCGTGGGGAATATCAAGTTTAGCCAACAGATGCCACTTGGGTTGGCCTATAATTTGTGGCCTTATATTCAGAATATCTGCCGGTATCTTCATCTCAAAGGAGTAATATTGTTGCCCCTGGCCGT
Organism: uncultured Dehalococcoidales bacterium; assembly: GCA_964586515.1. Classification (GTDB taxonomy): domain Bacteria; phylum Chloroflexota; class Dehalococcoidia; order GIF9; family AB-539-J10; genus RBG-13-51-36. The sequence continues at coordinate 83,926 of CAZPGJ010000001.1, read as the reverse complement.
ATTCCTTTTCGTTATCCAGCTGCTGCTTGAAGTCATAGAAGCGCATGGTGCATTTGGTCGTCGTTGACATTGTCCCGCCGCTTCCCACTCCCACCCCCCGGAAAATCCCCGGGGTTGTCACCGTGGTCGTGCCTTCGCCGATCAAGGATATACTAATTTCCCTCGCTTTCACGGCCTTATCTAATGTCAAGGCAACAGTGCCGGAAATGGTATCTCCTCGAATATAGTCGGTTCTTTGAAGTGTGATAGCAATTTTCCCTTTGCCAAACATAATCCCTCTTTCGATTCTCGAGTTAATAGAGTACCTACCTCAGATAAACAATATTACTATGCTAGGGTCGTTACTTCAATTCTTTCTTTAACTCTAGCCAGTCCTGTCCTTGAATTGATAGCTTGGCCCTATATTGCGAAGGTGTTTGTTGTCGGGCCTTAAAAGTTTGCCTAATGGTCTGTGGTTTGCGCTGGGGCTCCGAATACTTCTCCTAAGAAACTCATAACGTGTTCCCTGGAATCACGTTTTGGCGGATGTTCCCCGGCCAGACGTCCTATCAGTTGAGCGACCTCACCCCCGTCAAACCATAATCCGTGTTTATCACGGCATACGTCGATGAGGATTTGAGGCTGTCCGCCTATCGCTGTTTTTTTCATCTTACGGCCGCAGATGGGGCACTTCCGTTTCTTTTCTAGGGAAGCGGCTTCCCGAGAGCTGAAGATGCCATCAAAGAATGCCTTCGGCTCTTCAAGACCCTGCGACTTAAGCAAAAGCTCGAGCTCTCCAGAGTCGAACCACGCCCCCTTACAATTATTACAATAATCAAGCTCGATATTATGATACTCAACGACTATCATATGGTATTTACAAACAGGGCATATCATCGCTTTCAGACCTCATCAGGTGATTTTAATAGTGTAGATGTCCGAGGAAGGCATGTCAAGATTGGTGCATAAACTTTACATAATATCAAGTAAGGTAGATTACAAAACTGACAACCAAGAGCGATGACTAACTCGCTGGGTGTTTATCCAGGGCAACGTCATGTTGTACTATTGCACAGTAAGCCAGGATATTCCCTCTCGAAATCTCCCCGCTGGGCTCGATGCTATTCATCTATCGGCTGAGCAAGCCTCACCCTGATTGCGTGGAGGTGACCATTGGGGTCCCGTGTAACCTCAAATTCCACTTTTTGCCCTTCTCTAAGGGAACCATAGTCCACTCCTTGAAGCTGGTTTCGGCCAAAGAAGAGCTCTTCTTCCTGCTCTGTCTTGATGAACCCAAAACCACGGTCTGCAATTAGCCGTTTTATTGTGCCCTTTTGCATGACCCTCTCCAAATCCGCTGGCTGGGCTACGTTCATTTTATTCCCTTGCTATCTGTAGGGCAAGAATGAAACAGAACCCGCTCAAGATTGCAAATAAATCGGCTCTTATCTCATCGCTTCTTCGGGCCCCTCCGAAGATATTCCGCGGCTTTCTTCCGCGCGTTCTTTCCTGTCTTTTTAGCTGCTTTCTTCTGAGCCATCCGTCTCCTAGTAAACGCAATTCCCTTTGCAACATTATAGCAGCCTGGTAGACAACACACAAGAAACATAAGGTTTGAGGATAGCCTGAGGCTTCATAAGTCGATAGTGTAAATGAACTTTTGAGGAGGGCTTTGGCTCTTGGCTAATCTGGGTGATGAGTTACAGGGGCATTACTACTTGTCCCTTTACTACTTCGGTTGGTGGGGTCTCTAAGTAGCCCAAGTAAAGGCCCCGGTTTTTCGTCATTACTATGGTATTTTGCCATCCATCCTCAGGAACAAATTTGCTTAGAGTGAAAAGGCTTTCTGCCATTTCCTTCATTTTCGCCTTACCAGTAAGCACAAAGATTCGGTAGTCAAAATAAGGAGAGGCAAGCTTAAGAGCTGACTCTGTCTTTATAGTCAGGTGGTCGATCTCGATGCCTATCTTCGCTTCCTCATAAAAGTCAAAGATCGCTAAGTCTACCCTGCCCTTCACAGCTCTTCCTTTGAGAAAGGTTATGGGGTATTCCCGTTTAACTGGAACCCGTAGAAAGGAAAGCTCTCTTTTAGTTTCTTCAATATAATATGGGTATTCAAAGTATTCTGTTAGCTCACCAAGTAACTCTTCTTGAGAGGGGTCAAATCTCAGCCAGCCATCAATTTCTTTAGCTAGGCGCTCAAAAAGCGGATAGCCTTGTTCGAAAATGCTTAATCGAGGCGGTTCCTTAATCCTTAGCCCATTCTCAATCGCTTGCTTCACAAGAACCGGATATTCTGGTGTGCACCACGAGTTATATTCCTGGACATTTCTCTTTGTATCGGCTAAGACTGTCTCAAAGCTCTTCATAGCTGCTTCCCCAAATCCGCTGGCTGGGCTACCCTTTTGTACAAAGTCTACAGGATTTGGGCAATCCGTTGAGGCAGTTGTTCTAGATTCGTCCTGTATTCTGCCCACATGTCATTGGAATTAAACCTAGATTGGAATACAAGCACCTTTTCGCCTTTCTGACCTGCCAATTTCCTTTCAAAGTCTATTGAAGGAATAAACCACAGAGTATCAAACAGTTGTTTCCTCAACTGGTCGAAAGCGACAAAGATGAAGTAGTAGCCTTCTCTAGCTTTGAAACTTGCCCTTCTAACTTGCACTCTGAATGTGCCCTGACTTAACAACTTTGACTGCACCGTCCTGCTCTTCACTTGTGCCAAAATAGCTTTGCCACTACCACCTTTTCTGAAGAATATAAGGTCAACGCCCTCGTCATCCACAAACGGAGAGGCGAAATTAATTTGTCCGTTAGACTGCTGTGCACAAGCCATACCTATCAGAGTCGCTGCTATCTTCCCTTTCAGACTGCTGCTCAATTCTCGTTCATCCATATTGTCCTCTCCAAATCCGCTGGCTGAGCTATCTTGGCCTTATAACCTCAAACAGTAAAGGAAATAGAAATGGAGACTCCGAATGGCGCAGAAACGCCAATGCTATACCCGTTTCCTCCCATTCCCTTAACTATGTTGTCTATAGCGCCTTTTATCGCCTGAATCCAGTTTAGGAGACGCTGGATTATCGCAGGTTGCTTGCTAGGGTGTTGTTGGGATGCTAGGTTCAGAAATGAAATACAAGCGGTCAGCCTTATCCAAGCATTCCAACACTTTTCCGACTCGACTGACTTGGCCAAGTTTTCAATCTCACTTGCTTCTCTGTTAAGCTCATCCAAAAATTTCTCAACCTCATCCCACCTGAGGGACATAACCTCCCCACGTAACCATTTATCCAGAACCATTGAGACACCTCCTTTTTTTGAATTCGCTGGCTGGGTCACCGTTTCCTTTAGCCTTTGCTGTTTACTGTCTCATTGTATCTTCACCGCAGCTTTTACACAACTCTGCGAGAATAAAACCTGGTGGAGGGTTTACAAAGTCAATCTTTTCCTTGTAGTAGAACTCTCCCTTATTAATTGTCGAGCCACACTTTTGGCAACGGTGAGGAATCCTTGCCTTTACCTTTGCCCAGTATTTCAAGCTATCATATTTGCTCACTGTCTTCTCCAAATCCGCTGGCTAGGCTACTCATCGAAATCAGTTCATCCCATATCTATGCCAGTCGGCCAGTGCGCAGAATAACTCTGCCTGTTTTAGTGTCAAGAAATCTGCCATTCTGAGCAACTCTTAACACATCGAACCATACATAATTGGTTATCGGCAAACCAAATTCTGGAGCTACAGCCTTTCCCGCTGCATTGCGAGACCGATACTTTATCCCACTCTTTGTATCTGTGGTTCGCCTGGGTGTGTTGTTAAGGAACAGTCCACTCATTTTAGCCTCCTTCAATTCATATCACTCATCTTAGGTCTCTCCAAATCCGCTGGCTGGGCTACTCATCGGCAACAGCAAACATCCTAATTATAGCACTTGCTGCATCTTCAATATAATTCCATTTTACCACAGAGATAAGCTAGTTATAGCTGCTCTGGTATAATGCAAATGTGTGGCTTCTCTATGTTAGCTGTGCCTGGGTCGCCGGGGTATTTTTGGGTTCAAAGGTTAGCCTGCCTTTACTGGCCTTGTTCTTGGGACTTATCCCCTTCGTGCTTATACCTTTCCTCCGCGGCCAAAAGAAGATCTTAATAGTAGTCGGGTTATGTCTCTTGGCCCTCCTTGGCGGCGGACTTCGCTTCCCGTCAAGCTTGCCTCCAGCAGACGAGCATTCCCTTTGCTTTTACAACGACACGGGAATTGTAGAGATTCAAGGCATGGTAGCAGAAGAGCCTGACATTCGGGATAGATATTGCCTGCTGACATTTTCCGCCAGCGAAATAATTGTAAATAGCGAAACGAAAGAAGTATCGGGGACTGCCTTAATTCGAATGTCCAGATACCCTGCCTACGATTATGGGGATGTGCTTAAAGTAACTGGCGAACTGGAGACGCCTCTCCAATTTGAAGATTTTGACTATAAAAGCTACCTGGAACACCAGGGAATTTATTCAGTCATTTATTATCCCGAGGTAGAAGTCCTAGGCCGTGGCCAGGGCTTGAAGCCTTTGCAGTGGATTTACTCTTTGAGGGAGCGGCTTTCCGCTTCTTTAGCCAGAGCCTTGCCTGAGCCACAAGGTTCATTAGCTCAGGCTATTTTGCTGGGTTTGAGAGGCAACATACCTGATTCCCTTTATCAAGCCTTTTCCAGGACGGGAACAGCACACCTGCTAGCTATTTCCGGCTTACATATGAGCATCATCATTGCCATGCTCCTCAGCTTGGGCATCCTGCTCTTTGGCCGGCGGCGTTCCATGTATATTTGGCTGACTCTCGTGCTTACTTGGCTTTATGCCCTGCTTGCCGGGATGCATCCGCCCATAATTCGGGCGGCAATCATGGGAAGCCTGTTTTTAATAGCTGAATATCTGGGGAGGCAGCGGAGCGCCATCATTGCCCTGGCATTTGCCGCCGCAGTGATGGTGGGAATCCAGCCGAATCTCTTGTGGAGTGTCTCTTTCCAGCTTACCTTTTTGGCCATGGCCGGGCTTGTTCTCCTATTTCCATACTTCCAGGCCTGGGGGAGAAGGGGAGTTGCTGCTATATTTAGGAATAGGGAGGCGCTAGTGACCACAGGTAGCATGATAACCGACGTCTTTGCTGCCAGCCTAGCAGCTATCATAGCAATCTGGCCGCTTATAGCTTATAACTTTGGCGTAGTCTCCCTGGTTGCCTTGCCAGCAACCTTCTTTTCCTTGCCTGCTTTACCCTTTATCATAGTCACGGCAGCATTAGTCGCCTTCGTAGGACTCTTCGCTCTATTTGCCGCTCAAATACTCGGCTGGCTGGCCTGGCTTTTTCTTAGCTATCTCGTTTTGGTAGTTCAAGGCTTTGACGCCTTGCCCCACTCATCATTAGAGGTGGTCACTACTTCCACCTGGCATATCTGGGGGTACTATGTTATATTGGCGGGAGTTATAGCATTCCTAAACTACCGAACCCAGTTGGCTGATTTTTCCTCTAGGCTAACTTCAGGAATAAGGAAAGTCGCTGAAGGCATTCCTAAACCTCATCTCGGCTTTTCTATGAAGTGGCTTGTTCTTCCCCTTTTGATAGTAGCTATTCTGGTGTGGTCTGTGGCTCTGACCATGCCTGATGACAAGCTTCATGTAAGTTTTCTTGATGTAGGACAAGGAGATGCCATCCTGGTTCAGACGCCCAATGGCCAGGACATACTCATTGATGGTGGTCCTGACCCCCAGAAAATCAATTTAGAGCTAAGCAAGAAACTCCCCTTCTGGGATAGGACGATAGACCTCGTAGTTTGTACTCAGCCTCAAGCCGACCATGTCACAGGCTTGGTAGATGTCCTTCAGAGATACAAAGTTAAGCAAGTGCTTGAGCCCGGGGTACCCTATGATTCAGCTATCTATCAGGAATGGCTAAGTCTTATTGAAGATAAAGGAATCGAATATAACATAGCCCGTGCGGGGCAGGAGATTGATTTGGGCAACGGAATCAAAATGGAAGTGCTAAATCCGCCAGCAACGCTATATGAGGGGACGAGCGATGATGTGGATAACAACGGAGTGGTGCTGAAGCTAAGTTGGGGCAAGCTCAGTTTTCTATTTACTGCCGACATCAGAGAAGAAGTTGAATTCGAGCTTATCGGGCAGCGAGCCAATTTGAAAAGCACTGTGCTTAAGGTAGCCCATCACGGCAGCAAGGCATCCACCACCTCGCAGTTTCTGGCTGCGGTTGCCCCTGAGGTGGCGGTGGTTTCGGTGGGGGCAGATAACCCCTTCGGCCATCCTAGCCCTGAGGTGATGGAGAGATTGGTTGACAGGGTGGGTGAAGACAATGTTTATTGCACAGATGAGAATGGCACTATCGAGTTCATCACCGATGGGCAAGGGTTGTGGGTGATAGCAGACAGCTAGGGAATTTATTCGGTAGCCAAGCGCTTATAACGGCAGGCTTCCTGCCGTAGCAGGACACCATGCAGGGTTGCCCCTGGCTCTCCTTCTACCGAGGTGCACCGTTCTGCTTTGCCCCGTGAAGCGACAATCAAACCGCCGGGATAGCCCATCACAGGGACTGTAACGAAGCCCTGCCTTAGACCAGAATCTTCCCGTCCTTGAGGAAGAGAGTCCCGTCCACGCGCACTTCTCCACCTTTGCGGAGGTCGCAGACCATATCCCAATGGATGGCGGACTTATTCTTGCTCCCTGACTCAGGATAACCTGCCCCTAGGGCCAGGTGAATCGTCCCGCCGATCTTCTCATCGAAGAGTGTATTCTTGGTGAACCGCTGGATTCCGGGATTAGTCCCGAAAGAGAACTCTCCTATATAGTGTGCCCCTTCGTCGGTCTCCAGCATCTTCAACAGAAACTGCTCATTCTTAGCCGCCGTAGCCTTGATGGCTTTCCCATCCTTGAACTGGAGTCGGACGTCTTCCACCTCGCGGCCGAAGTGACAAGCAGGATAAGTATATCTGATATGCCCATTCGTGCTCTCCTCAATGGGGCCGGTGAATATCTCCCCATCAGGGAAGTTCTCTTGCCCATCGCAGTTCACCCACTTCCGGCCTGTGACCTCAAGCTTAAGATCGGTATCCGGGCCAACGACATGGATTTCCCTGGCCTTGCTCAACCAGTCAACGAGTCGCTGCTGCTTCTTGGAGACTGTCCTCCAGGCCTGGATTGGATCAGGCTCATGGACCAGGCAACCCTTATAAACGAAATCTTCGAACTCGCGGAGCGACATCTCCGCATCCTGAGCGAAAGCTTGGGTCGGGTAGAGGGTCGTGGTCCAGTGGAGCTCTTTCTTAGTTGCCCGCTCGAGGAATCGATCGAAGGTGGGACGCCTCGCCACTGCTCGGCGGGACTGCTTGGCGGGGTCAGCATTGGTGAGTTGCTTGGTGTTCACATCCGTCCAGATCCCGATGCTTGCGTCGATTTGCTCAACGATGTCCTTCGTGAACTGCGGGACATAATCGAGCTGAGCATCGCTGGAGTAGGTGTACAGAAGCTCTTCTGCCTCGTCTAGCTCGACCAGGAGAAAAGGGTGAGCACCGCGCTCCAGTACCTTTTGATAGACAGCCAAAATCAACGGTGCACCCTCGGGGGCACCGGTGATCCGGACCAACTGGTTCGGTCGCACTTCTACAGAATAATCGACCAGAATCTTAGCTACAGTTTCGACTCTTGGATCTGCCATTTCACCTCCTCTGATTTGGTAATCGTAGAATGTATGAGCAGTCTAGCAAGCGCAGTCCAGAGGAGTCAAATAGCCAACGTCTTAGCGATAGTCAATGCACATCGCGCAGATGAGGATGGCACCATCGAGTTCATTACTGATGGGGAGAGGTTGTGGCTAAGATTTACCAAGAGTGAAGAGTTGTAACCCTGCTTGACCGCGTCCGCCACTCACTCTAGGTGAGCTGTATTGCGATGGTAAAAGTAGGCAGGGATCCAATCACGAACAGCACCCAACTTTCTCTTGAATTCCGTTGGCAGCCCAAGATATGAAATAAATACCCATAGATAATAGACTCGCCGCAGCAGCGCGGCTGCGAAACCATCGAAGACATGATTCCACACCTGAGCCACCGTCAGATTCCTGCCCATATATATTACCTGCCCCTTAAATTTGTAACGGAAAGGATGCTGGTTCTGACCCCGTATGGCGCGGATGATATTCCTGGCACAGGCCGGGCCCTGTCGCTCAGCCACCTGCTGGGTTGGGGGATAGGGTACCGAGCTATGCTCTTGTAATAAATAAGCACAATCCCCGAGTACGTAGACCCCCGGTGACTCCGGGACTTCCAGATATTGATTCACAATGATGCGCCCATCCCTCGCCTTATTGAAAGGCAGTGCTGCAACAACTGCCACCGGCTTCACCCCCGCTACCCAAATAACAGTGCGAGTCGGTATAGTCTGCCCATCAGCAGTCTGGATGCCACCTGACCAGACCTTAGTAATACGAGTTTTCAATAAAACCTCAATTCCTCGAGAGCGCAGCCGGCTGATAGCCAGTTCCGACATCTTAGCCTTGAGGCCAGATAAGAGAGCACCTTGTGCCTCAACCAGGAGCACCCGAGTCTGGGACATCAGGGAAGGATAATCTCTTACCAGTGCCTTGCGCACGAGGTCCTGAATAGCCGCTGCCAGTTCTACACCGGTGGGCCCGCCTCCCACCACCACAAAAGTGAGGAGTTCACGCCGACGTTGTTCATCTCCTTCTCGCAATGCTGCCTCATAGTTGTCCAAAATGTGATTGTGGATATTGACAGCATCTTTCAGAGATTTGAAGCTCAGCGAATTTTCCTCGACATCGGCCATTCCAAAGAAATTGGTAGTGCTGCCCAGGGCTACCACTAGATAGTCCCACTCCAGCTCCCCATCATCGGTACTGACTACCTTCCTCTCCACATCTATGCCCTGTACCCGGCTCTGCCTGAACTTAACCGGTCCCGCAGCACCCCTTCTTCTCAGCAGGGCATGCAAGGGGAAAGAAATATGACTGGGCTCAACGCTCCCGCTAACTACATGCCATATAAAGGGCAGGGGGTGATGATAATCCCGATGGTCCACGAGTGTTACCTCCAGCCCAGGTGCACCAGCGGAGGCTTTTTTCAACTCCAGTGCTGCGCCGATCCCTGCCGCGCCCGCGCCCAGGATAAGCACTTTCTTCTTGTCTCCAGCCACAGCCATTTCACACTAAAGGAACTTTTATTCGTTTTAATAAGGTTAACGCTGGTTTATTCAAATGTCAATGATAATATTAAGAGACAGTTTCCTATTTACCGCGTGTCATTGCGAGGCATCCCGAGCGCAAGCGAGGGAACTCGCCGAAGCAACCGTGGAACATTAATATATATATTCTATGCGGCTTGCCTGAATCACTTAATTGTAGTACTCTTCTAAACAGGAATCATAGTCCAGACGATTAGGGCACAGGTAGCAAGATATTGAGGGTTAACGATGGTTGATTTAGATAATGCCTCCGTTTACCGGCAGTTCGATAAGTCAGGAATGCTTAATCACCTGCACGGGTTTCCTGAGCAATGCCAGAAAGCCTGGAAAAAAGTCCTGAAGTTTGAGCTCCCCCCCGAATATACCGAAATATCTAATGTCGTTATCGTGGGGATGGGTGGCTCTGCTATCGGCGGCGATATCGTGCGTCGGCTTGCTCTGGCTGAAAGCAAATTGCCTGTTTGGGTACACCGGGACTATGGTCTGCCGGCATTTGTTGACGCGAGTACCCTGGTCATCGCCTCAAGCTATTCAGGGAATACCGAAGAAACGCTCTCTGCATTCACCAAATCGCTAGAAACCCGGTCCAAAAAGCTGGTCATCACCTCAGGCGGCAAACTTAAGCATTTAGCCGGAAATAAAGGCATTCCTGCTTTCGTGGTGGATTACCAGGCGCCTCCCAGGGCTGCCTTCCCCTATAATCTTATTCCCCTGCTGGGCATTTTTCAGAAGCTTGGTCTGCTTGGAGATAAGTCGGCAGATTTGCCAGAGGCGGTGGATATTCTGAACAAACTGTCAAGAGACTTCATTGAAACTAGGCCTCTTGCTTCCAATCCCGCAAAGCAACTGGCAGCCAAGCTGTGGGGGCATGTAGCAGTCATTTATGGAGCCGAGATACTCTCAGAAGTAGCCCAGCGCTGGAAAGAGCAATTTAACGAGAATAGCAAGGCCTGGGCTTTCTTTGAAAGCTTCCCTGAACTTAACCATAATGCTGTAGACGGCTACGAATTCCCCCTCGAGGCGAAGGAAAAGATATTCGTGCTTATGCTGCGCTCCTCTGCGCTCCGTCCCCGGAACTTACTTCGCTATGAGGCTACCGCTAAATTGCTAGCCAAAGCGGGAATCGCTTATGAATTTGCGGAGGCCAGAGGGGAAAGCGCCTTAGCTCAGGTGATGAGTTCGGTTCTTCTGGGCGATTATGCCAGTTTTTATCTAGCAATACTAAACGAGGTTGACCCAACATCTACAGATGCGATAAACTTTGTAAAGCAGTATCTCGCACGGTCCGCTATTTCGAGTGACTAGGGTAGAGTGAAAGGGCATAGTTGGTCGGGAAGATGTATGGACAAGTCAACGAGTATGGTAGAGGGGTGGCTGGGTGAAATCTTTAGTCCTGGCTGCCGGCAAAGGCACAAGACTTAAGCCGCTAACTAACACTGTCCCGAAGCACCTCCTGCCAGTGGGCGATAAGTCGATTTTATTTCATGTGCTGGACTATATAAAAGAAGCTGGCATCAAAGATATCGGCATCGTTGTATCTCCAGACTCTAGCCCTTACATAGAGGAGGCCTTAGGTACTGGCCGAGAGTGGGGAGGGCAGATTACATTCATCGTCCAGCCTGAACCCCTGGGGCTGGCACACGCTGTCAAGGTAGCCCAGGGCTTCCTCGGCGATTCATCTTTTCTCATGCTCCTGGGCGACAACCTCATCCAGGAAGGCGTCAAAGATTTTCTGGACGAGTTTCACGCTTCCAAGTCCGATGCTAGCATTCTCCTCAAGGAAGTGCCCGACCCCACGGCTTTTGGCGTAGCTGAGCTTGACTCTTCAGGAAGAGTGGTACATCTGGTAGAAAAGCCCAAGAAACCCAAGAGCAACCTGGCCATAATCGGAGTTTACCTTTTCACCGCTGAGATTCACAAAGCCATAGCTCAGATAAAGCCTTCCTGGCGGGGGGAGCTGGAGATAACTGACGCTATCCAGAAGCTTCTGGAGATGGGAAAGGAGATTAGAAGCCACCTTATCCGTGGTTGGTGGCTTGACATCGGCAGCAATGATGGGCTCATTGAGGCTAATCGTATCGTTCTTGATGCCTTTTTGAAGCGGGACATTAAAGGGGAAGTAGATTCGCAGAGCCGCATCATCGGCAGAGTCCAAATCGGTGAGGGAACAAAATGCGAAAGCAGCCTTGTTCGAGGTCCGGTATTTATCGCAGCAAATTGTCGGATAAAAAATTCCCTTATCAAACCTTTCACCAACATCAGGGCTGGGACAGTGGTCGAGGATTCATCCCTGGAGCATTCGGTAATACTGGAGGATTGCCAAATTTTGAAAATCAAGTACTTGGCGGACAGTGTCATTGGTAGAAATACCGTATTAGCTGGACAGGGGAAAAGCCCTAAGACGATAAGGCTATTCATAGGTGATGATGGCAAAGTAGCATTGGAGTAGAAAATCATGCAGAGGTTGTTAATTGTTTCAAATAGGCTACCTATCACTATTCAGGAGAGGAAAGGCGAGTTGCACGTTGAGCCCAGTGTTGGTGGCCTGGCTACAGGTCTAAGCTCGTGGTACAAATCCTCCAATAGCATCTGGATAGGATGGGCGGGGATAGGCCGGAAAAAAATCAAAAAAGAAAAAGATATGATGGCGAAATTGCTATCTGAAAACTGCTACCCGGTCCATCTCTCAGAGTACGATGTCGAAGCCTACTACCATGGGTTCTGCAACCGAACTATCTGGCCTCTTTTTCACTACTTCCCCCTCTACGCGGAATATAGCGAAGATTTCTGGCGGGCTTATGAACGAGTCAACACAGCCTTCGCCAATGTAGTTGCTGGAATTGCCCGGCCTAACAATATTATCTGGATACACGATTATCACCTAATGCTCCTCCCCAAGCTCCTAAGAGAAAGGTTGCCCAGGGTAACAGTAGGTTTCTTCCTCCACATCCCCTTTCCATCTTTTGAAATATTTCGCTTGTTACCATGGCGTGAACAAATTCTGGAAGGACTTTTGGGCGCAGACCTCGTAGGTTTCCACACCTATGACTACACAGGCCACTTCCTGGACAGCGTGCACCATCTATTGGGTTACGAAGTGGCCATGGGGCAAATCACCACGGCCGATCAGATAGTGAGGGCAGACACATTTCCCATGGGAATAAACTATGAACGGTACTCCAGCGTTACCCAGGACCTGAAAGTGCAAGCAGAAAGAAAAAGAGTTCGCAAAAAACTAGGAGACTGTCAGGTAATCCTTTCAGTAGACCGTCTGGATTACACCAAAGGCATCCCCCAGCGATTGGAAGCCTTCAGTGTGTTTCTGGACAGGAACCCGAGGTTCAAGAGGAAGGTGACTTTGGTTTTGGTGGTAGTTCCTTCACGCACAAGAGTGGAATACTATATGCAGTTGAAGAAACGGGTAGATGGACTTGTGGGCGAAATCAACGGAAAACATGGGACTATAGGCTGGATGCCAATCTGGTACTTATACCGCTCTTTACCCTTCTACTCCCTCGCCGCCCTTTACAGCTTGGCTGATGTTGCCCTTGTTACCCCTCTCAGAGACGGGATGAATCTTATAGCCAAAGAATACACAGCAGCTCAGACGGATGGGAAAGGGGTTTTAATACTCAGTGAGACTGCCGGAGCTGCTCAAGAACTCGGGGAGGCGATCATAATAAATGCTAATAACCAGGAAGAGATTACCCAGGCATTGTCAAAAGCCTTGGAAATGCCAGAACAAGAGCAAATAGAGCGCAACCGCATAATGCAAAAACGCCTGAGTCGATATAACGTGGTGCGATGGGCAGATGAATTTGTAGATAAACTGCTTTATACCAAGAAACTTCAGCAGGAGATGGAAGAAAAGGCATTGACCTATGAGATGCAGAGGAGATTAGCCAGCGATTTCCGAGAGAGCGATAAAGCATTACTCCTGTTGGATTATGATGGCACACTTGTCCCTTTTTCACCCAGACCAGAGGAGGCAATGCCAGGAGCCAAGCTCTTGAGATTGCTTGAAAAGTTTACCAAGAATCCGCGAAACGAAGTAGTACTCATAAGTGGACGTGATAAAGATACTTTGGAGAGATGGTTTGGCGGTCTTAAGGTGGGATTGGTAGCTGAACATGGCGTGTGGATTAAAGAAAAAGGTGGAGGATGGGAGACGATAGGGACCCTGACAAACGAGTGGAAGCAAGAAGTGTATTCGATACTTGAGTCATGGGTGGATAGAACCCCAGGCTCCTTCATTGAAGAAAAAGAGTTCTCCCTTGTCTGGCATTACAGAAAAGCTAACCCCGAGCTAGGTGAGCTTCGAGCCCGGGAATTGATAAACAATATCTCGAATATAACTGCCAATTTAAACCTTCAGGTGTTGGAAGGAAGTAAGGTAGTGGAAGTAAAAAACGCCGGTATAAATAAGGGGCGCATGGCTTTAAGATACCTTTCAAGAGAGGAATGGGACTTTATATTGGCACTGGGTGATGATTGGACCGATGAGGATACTTTCAAGGTTCTACCTTCTACAGCGTGGTCTATAAAGGTGGGGTTTGGTGCTTCGGCGGCTAGATTCAGCCTTAGTTCTCCAAGCAAAGCGACTTCTCTGCTAAGAAGAATGGCAGGGCAAAAAATGTAGTTGCCAAATTTATTGGACGATTTTGCTTGATGGATCAAGCAACTACAAAAAGTGGACTTTCCTCCGCTTGCTCAACTTGAACCAGGGATGAAAGCTGATTATGCATTCAGTACCGACTTCCTTGCTGACAGCCCCGCTTACAACCATATGTATGGCTGTGAGATAATCAGCAATCCGGTCAGGAAGGAGAAAGTGCTGTTCCACGTACTCTCTGCCCCTTTCGCCCATCGCCTCAGCGGCCTTGGGGTTCTCCAGTAAATAGATTACCTTTCTTGCCGCCTTGCGTGGTGTCTTGTAAAAGTATCCGGTATCGCCGTCTCGAACCTGAAGGGATATGGCACCCGCATCGGCGGCTATCACCGGTTTACCCTTCCACAATGCCTCAGTAATCACCAACCCAAAGCCTTCTTTGGTAGATGGCTGCATTATCACTCTGGCGGCCCGCTGGAGCGCATTCACCTCCCTATGGTTCTCCAGACGGTTGTCCAGCGATAGATTTAGCACGTGGATGTCCTCATCGTTTTTTGTGTCTTCATAGACTCGGGACAGAATTCTCTCTCCTTCTGGGTCATCGGCGACCAATCCACCTGCCAATACAAGCTGGCATTTTCTTTCCTTCCTAACCTGACGGTAGGTGGCAATAGTCCTGTCTATTCCCTTCCAGGGGTCAAATCTCCCAATCTGAGCAATGATTGGCACTTTGGGGTCTATGTGATATTTAGTGAGAACTCTGTCTATCTCCCCTTGGCTCAATTCCCTATTCTTCTCGGAAAGAGGGTCAATGAAGGGAGGGATTATGAACTTGGGCAGTGGCCACCGCGAGATAATATAGTGAGCCGCCGAAAATATGGCGGCATCGTAGTGCTCAGCCCACTCAGTGAGGAAATCCCACAAGCCAGGGTTGTTCTCTATAGCCTCTTCATCAATATCTATGTGGCATCTCCAGAGCCAGATTTCCCCCGGTCTCCTAAGATAGCAATTCAAACCCAGTGGCTGTGGGTCATGCACATCTATCACGTCAGGTTCGTAGTCAACAAGATTCTGCATGGCACATTCTTCGAGGGTATCAGAGTAATTCTGTCGGCACTCTGAACTGAGGGAGCCTATCTTGCCTTGCAATAAATTGTGTAGCTCCTTCGTGCACTCGAAAAACTCTTTAGTGCCACGAATAACCTTCCACTCAGTTTCTACACCCAGCATATTCAGGAAGGGGACAGCACTGTAAAGCATCTCAGCGACACCACCACCCTGGGCGGTAGCATTCAGGGTTAACATCTTTAAGCCTTTCACCCGCTGAGCTATCTTCTGCAGTCTCTCCAGTCTCTCCTCCCCCAAAATAGGAACATAAGCCTCCGGAGGAGACGCGGAGAAAGGGCAAAAGTTCTTTCTCTTACTGTAGACTGTTCCGTCTGCCAGCACGGAAGGGGTACCTGCTTTCGTCATTTAAAATCCTCGCTTGACAAATTACACCAAACCGAAGCCACCTTACGCCATGCATGTTGACTGATTTTATACCTGATAGCACAAACTTACAAGCCTCCGATTTAAATCGCCTGAGATGTAGGGGAGGGCTTGTCCCCTTCTAAGTTTTTCTTAGGGTGGAGGGTATCAATTGACCTGCGGCTTTCCTAGTCCAGTGAATCTTCTAGGTACTGTCTCTGCCGGGGTTGAACTGTGCAAGGAAGTGGGCGATTTCCTCGCGCTTAAATCTGCGGTCACCCCGGGAGGTAATGCGGTATGCCTTTATTCTTCCGTTGTTACTCCACCGCCTCAGGGTGTTAGGATGGACATGGAGGAGCCGGGCTACTTCCCTCACCGTCAGCATGTCATCCATTTGCTCGCTTGCCATATCTTTTCCCATCTTCTCTTTAATTAACCTATCTTAAGGGTAACTCACTTCAGCTAACCGCACAATCACCCAAAAGTATCAATTTGATTAGAAAATGGTCATGGGAAAAAAGTCCTCGGTTGGTAAGAAAGGTTAAGTTAAGTATATTGACTCCCTCTTGATGAAATGTTATTCTTACTGGACTAGGTGTTATTCCTAGATGAACTGTTCTCAGATATTTTGCCACTGCGAATAGTCTATGCAGAGTAACACTAAGGTAGTGAGTGCGTAAGTTTCCGGGAGTGCGGGTTGTGTGGGTGGAGAAAAGTGACAGTGGGCAAATGGATGCGCGAGGAAGGAGAGGCTGAAAGTTTTGTTACATCTTGTGTTGAGGAGGCAGTTAAGTTGAACCTGTAAGTGGTCGCTTGGGTTCAACAGAGTCAATAACGGAACCTATCTTAAAGAGTAGTTTCGCTGGCGCACTTAGTGAAAGGGATGAAAGTTCTAGTTGTCGGTGAATCTCAGGACTTGTTGCAAGCTATTTCCTCTATCCTGAAGGTAAGATGGCCGGACGTACATTTAGTCCATGCCAATGAAGCCAGCGAAAGCCTGGAGCTGATACATAAAGAACAACCAGACATCGTTATGTTTCACCTTCCCGAGCGAAAAGAAGGAGCCCCACCCCTGAACTGCTTTGACCTCATAAGCCAGATTCACGGCTTCTCCGGTGTGCCCCTTATTGTTATTAGCCAGAGCGATGATGTCATGGACAAAGTAAAAGCTCTGGAGATGGGTGCTGATGATTGGGTGTCCCCATCTTTCATCCCCATGGAATTTATTGCTAAGGTCAATGCTATTCTCCGTCGCCGCTTCCCCAATAATCACGATGTTTTCTTTTTCCTGAATGACAAGCTGTCTATAAATTATGCCACTCGCCAGGTATGCATGTCGGGAAAGCCGGTGAAGCTAACACCTATTCAATATAAGCTCCTGTGTCATTTAGTCAAGAACCAGGGAAGGGTATGCAGCAGCGCTGAGCTACTGCAGCATGTCTGGGGTCCAAACTACAGTGATGAAAGAGAACTCCTCAAGCTGAGTGTTTACCGTTTGAGGGCTAAAATCGAGGAAGACCCCTCGAATCCGGAAATCATCTTAAATGAAAGAGGCACAGGCTATGTTATTAGAGCCTCCGGTTCGGGGGGATAGAGACCTCGCTAACATTCTTGTAACCAAAAAGAAACCTTTTGTAACCAAAAAGAAACCGCTGGTAACCGAATAGCTACTGAGTTCTCTGAAATTCCGCGTTACACTAGACCTAAGCATGTTACTTAAATACTAGTAATTAAGTCTAGTTCAAACATGGAGAAGATTTTGCTCGTTTGTCCCGACCTAGCGATGACAGATAACTTAATCTTCGTGTTGCAGCATTCTGGTTTTCGAATCATAAATGCTGCCGGGAGCAAGCAAGCTTTGGCCGAGATAGACAGAAGCTCTCCTGACCTCATAGTCATGCGCGAGAACAGCCGTAGACTGAATGGAGATGAGCTTTGTGCTCGCATTCGGGAGCTATCTGATGTTCCTATAATCGTTCTCGGGCAAGAAGAAGAAGAAGCGGCGGGAATTGAGTTTCTGGAAATGGGCGCTGATGCCTACCTGCCCTCTCCCTTGATCTTGAGGGAATTGCTGGCCAGAGTTCACTCCTTGTTGCGCCACAGCCGGGCCTCTCAAGAAACGTGAGATATGAAAGGAAAGGTAACAGGAAAGTTTTTCCAAAATTCCCCCTCTTAAGATAAGAGGGGCTTGGCGAGCACTCAGCGCAGTGGGTGCTCGCCAAGGGGAGTTATGAATAAGGAAGCCTGATGAATCAGGCAACTACAAATGATATGAAAGAGAATAGTTAAGTTTGAAAATGCAAAATAGTTTGTCCAAGAACCTTTTTGACAACTACTACTGCCGAAGCCTTGGATCCGTTTCCAGGTGGGTCGATCTGGGCGATTGGGCTACTTTATCAGTGTCGGGATTAGATAAAGGATGGACCCAGTAAGGCACGCCTTAAATTAAAGATGAGGTGGAATGGTTGATGAAAAACTCCAGAAAAGGAGGAACGTAAATGAAAAAAATAGGACTTTTGTGTTTAGCACTGGTCCTGGCGCTTGGTGCGCTGGGCGTGGGCTACGCCGCCTGGACTGACACCATCACCATTCAGGGCACGGTCAACACGGGCAGCGTTGACATCAACGTAGTATACTACTCGGGCACCGACATTTATAAGGATCTGAGCAACGATGGGTTAGTCGTGGTCAAGTGGGTCAAGGAACCTAATGGTAGTATAGTTTGGTCCAGTGGGACCCCGCCTGCTAAGGGGCTACTGGTGGCTTGGGCTGCGGCTGCGCCGGGCCCGGCAGATGATACCGTGGTGGTCACCTATAACAATACCTTCCCGTGCCAAAATCTGACTGCTGACATCATCGTCCACTACACTGGCAGCGTCCCGGCGATGGTAACTGCGAACATCACCACAAGTGACACGTGGCTTAAAGACCTGTGGGATAGCGGCCATGCTGGTGCTTACGGTGCTCTGGTTAACATTGATCCTAGTAAAGGCTTTCAATTCATTGCGCCTATAGAAAAGCTGCCCATCCAGATGCACTACTGCAATTACGCCAAGGTCTGGCTCTGGCTGGATCTCCCGCAGGATGACACCTACATGAACCGGACTGGCAGCTTCACTGCCACCATCACCGCCATCCAGTGGAACAAGGCCGACGAGCTGTAATGAGATTAAAGCCAGGACTGGTGCGGGGGCTTTAGCCCCCGGCCGTCCCCCAAACTCTAGAGAAAGGAGGTTATAAGGGGGAAATATGAGAAAGGTTGCTTTACTTTGTTTAGCTTTAGTCCTGGCGCTGGGCGCGCTCGGCGTCGGCTACGCCGCCTGGACTGATACCATCACTATCCACGGCCAAGTGAACACGGGTTCGCTTTGTTGGAAGTTTGCCAGTTGCAGCCTTCTGGATCATTACCAACCCAGCAACTATGGAGGTGATTATCCCACCGCTACTCCTGACTATACCTGCAATCCCGGTTTCGTACTGGAACCCGAGGTAGGTTATTTCTGGGAGCTGGATAAGAACGTCGCCTGGGGTAGTCAGAACATCAGTAAAGATGGAAAGACGCTTAGCGTCACCTTGCACAATGCCTACCCTTGCTATTTCAACTCACTTTCCTTCTATGTCCTTAACTGTGGAACAGTCCCGCTGAAGATTGACCATATTGTCATCAACGGGCAAAGCTTTAGCGGAGGCGTGCCCTATGTACAGTATGATTTCAACGGCGACGGCAAGTACGACTTCGAAATCCAGTGGGGCGATAACTGGGGAGCACAGATTGACCCTGGTGCTGCGTCGCCGGAGATCAGCTTCTGGATGCATGTGCTCCAGCCATGTCCTCAATCACAGCTTGATACTCTGACCTTCAACATCACGCTGGTAGCGGTCCAGTGGGACAAGTACCCGTTGTCAGCAAAAGGCTGAAGCTAGACTAGTGACAAGACGAGAAGGGGGGTATGGGGTGATTTGCCCCCTCCCCTTCTCCTTGGCAGGGGAGGAGGCAAAGATTGTAGTGGTCTTTACACCTTCCCCTGAAAAGGAGAACTGAAGAGTGAAGCTGGCTTTCCGGCGCGAAGGTAAGGTCGGGATTTGAGGAAAGGGAGAAGAACTAGGTTTGCCCGGCTGGGAATGCTGTCCATAGCGCTGCTCTTGTCCCTGTGCTTCATGGGCATCGGCTACTCAGCCTGGACAGACACTATTGACATTTATGGAACGGTGGGGACAGCTAGCTGGCTGGGTGTTCTGACCGAACCGGCGGCCGTTAGCCAGAACATTAGCTTGAACGTGGCAACACCTGACACTCTCAACGTTAACGTGAATGATGCGCAGGCGGGCACTCAGTACACCGGAAGCTTCAAGGTTAGTAACATCGGGACGGTGCCAATTAAGATAGACAGTATTGTTCTGGGTTTACCTCCCGACACCACAGCAACCATATCAGGGGTAAGTGTAGGCGACCAGATAGACCCAGGGGAGACGAAGTCCGCCGGTGTGAGCACGAACACCTCTATTGAAGGTAAGAGCTATAACTTCACGGCAACTTTTACCTTTGCCCTCTGGAATGAGTAATTTGCCGAGGCAAACATGGCTGGAAAAGCGAGAAAGATAAGCTTGACTAGGAAGGTGGGAGACTAATGGGGAGATTTCGCTTTGCCAAAGCGGGATTTGTCTGCCTGGCAGTGGTGATTGTGCTGGGAAGCCTTGGGACAGTCTATAGTTACTCGTCAGGCGCACTGGGAGCCGGTGACATGATGGCCATGGCCTGTGTTCCGGGGCCATTCACCTGGGTGATCTCCAACGACGATGGTAAGGTCACCAGCATA
Organism: uncultured Dehalococcoidales bacterium; assembly: GCA_964586515.1. Classification (GTDB taxonomy): domain Bacteria; phylum Chloroflexota; class Dehalococcoidia; order GIF9; family AB-539-J10; genus RBG-13-51-36. Next base: position 63,795 of record CAZPGJ010000001.1, on the reverse strand, counting down.
TCTCCTTATGGAGCCATTGACCCCGGCGATGACGGCGGCGGCACCAACTATGACAAGTGGGGTAGCCAGAGTAGCGACGACCCCTCGGAATTGCAAATTATGGCAATTGGGTGTGCCAGGTACGATAAGGACGTGGCACGGACGACCGCCCGGATGTCATGCGACCGCGGGGAAATCACCGTGCTGGTAGAAAACGCCTATCCATGCTATTACCCCACAGTCTTCTTTGGTCTGAAAAATACCCAGAGCTTTTCGGTTAAAGTCAAGAGTATTGATATTAGTTACGACATACCGGAACTCACCGTCACTTTTGACGGGATAACGGAAGGTGAGGTGCTCTGCCCCGGCAAGGAAGTCGTCGGTAGACTGGGAATTCACACCGAGCAGTGTGCTCATCAGGACTCAACCTATAATGTTAAGGTTAAGATAGTGCTGGTTCAGAAGGAAGAGTCGGGTTGTGGTTGGGGGTGGTGGGGACATTGGAATTGTTGGAATTGGTGCAACTGCTGGGGCTGTAAGGGATGGTGGTGAGGCGGGAATGCCTGAATAACCTTCGGATTGAGCTGGTGCCGCTTGACACGCCGGGAGTTTATCCCCTATAGTGGCATCCCGGTGGATATAAGCCTTAGAGACGACCCGAGATATAATCAGTGGCTTGTTTTTGGTCTGCTTGCCGCCATATATTGCCTGATAAACCTGGGACTGCCCCATCTGCCCATCGACCCGTTCGCCAGGACCTACGTCATCCAGCCCATACTCTGGGGAATTTTGGCCTGGGCGATATTGGTCCTGCCCAAGTACAGGATCGTCGGCGGATTAAGGGTCAAGGCCGCCATTATCCAGTTGGCGCTGATAATCGGCTTTTTTCAGGTGCTGCTCTATGTCATTGCCGGGCTCTTCTCCAGCTTTGGTACAAGCCCCTATTCCTTTACTCCAAGGAGCATTCTGACCAATATCGTCTTTGTTGGCTCAATGCTGGTCGGCATGGAACTCAGCCGAGCCTGGCTTATTAACCGCCTGGGGAAGAAACATACCCTTCTCGCGTTAGCTTTCGTCGCCGTGCTATATACCCTGCTGTCCATCCCCCTGGCCCGTATCACTGGTCTCACGCTGGGGCTTGACACCGTCACCTACATCAACTCGACCATCCTGCCAACACTGGCCGAGAATCTGCTGGCCTCATTCCTGGCTCTGATAGGCGGGCCGTTGGCTGCTATTGCCTACCGCGGGATACTTCAGGCATTCTGGTGGTTCTGCCCCATCCTTCCCAACCTACCCTGGGCATTTCAGGGACTTATCGGCACTGTAGTACCCATTGTTGGGTTAGTGCTGGCAAATAGCCTGCGCTCTCGTCGTCGGCCTGGACAGGCAAGGCAAGAGAGGAGTGGCTCTCTGGTCGGCTGGGTTGTTACCACAATTATTGCTGTAGCCGTAATCTGGTTTGCCGTTGGGCTGTTCCCGGTGCAGCCGACCACGGTAATCAGTGGCAGTATGAGGCCGACCTTGGACGTCGGTGACGTCGTCGTCATCGCCAAGGTGTCCGCGGATACTATCAAGCCAGGTGATATTATCCAGTTTCGAGAAGCGGCAGGAGTTACCACGGTGCATAGGGTGGTCGATATTCAGGAAAGTGAGGGGCAAAGAGTTTTTATAACCCAAGGTGACGCCAACAGTGAGCCAGATGCTAATCCTGTCCTCTCTGCGAATGTAGTGGGCAAAGCGATTTTTGACATCCCCAAGATAGGCTGGGCAGCCATAACGGTTAAGGAATTCTTCATGGGATAGCTATGAGAGAGCAAAGAACAGATGCCGTGACACGGGCATTGCTGAACAGTCTCAAGGATTTAGTTTGACAGCATGTTTATCACTCTTTAGAATGGAGGAATAAAGCGGATGAAAGTCTGGAATGTATTTGCCAGGTCACGAGGGCTAAGAATAGCTTGTTTCGCCTTGGTCAGTGCTCTGTTGATTGCTTCAGTGGGTGGTCTCTGGCATTCTATGGCAGCGCTGACCCAGGAAACACCAACGGCAAAATACGAGCACAAGGGACAGTTCGACTACACAGTTTACCTCAAGCCCAGTATCCTTTACGGTAATGTCACACTTACCGCGCCGCCTGTGGCAGAACCCTCGGCATCTCCACAAACCTTGGGCCCAGGGCTCATCTACTTTCCCAGATTAATTGACAACATCACAGCAAGTTTTTCTTATCAGTTTCTGTGCGATAGACCGATAAATGAGCAATCGCAGGAGGTGCAGGTCAGCGTCACGGTGGAGAACCCGGGACAGTGGAGCAAGAGCCTTGTTGTAGTGCCGAAGACAAACGAAGTAGGCACTTTTACTATACCCTTTCCCATAGATATAGGGTATTTCCAAACGTTGATTGATGCCATTGGGCAGGAGACGGGTGTTCGCGGGAGTTCCTACAACATAGTGATTGAAGCTGATGTCCATACTGTAGCCGTCAGCGATCTGGGCGTAATAAACGAAGTCTATACTCAGACCTTAAGCGGCAAGCTGGAAGCAAATACCCTCACCTTCGATAAACAGCTATCCGGATCCAAATCGGGTTCCATTAGCAGAGCCGCAATACCTGAGGCTTCCGGAGGCACCTCGCGAGTACCTTGGATTATTGGTCTGGTGATCGCCGTGTTGGCTCTGGGCTATTTTGGTTGGAGCCAAGCCCAACTTAGATTAGCAACGGTTAGCGCTGGTGAAGCTGAGGCTGCCCGGGCTAGAAAGAAATATAAGCAGATGATAGTGGAAGTGGGAGAGCTGCCCGAGGTAAAACCAACTGAGATAGTTATATCCCTGAATTCACTGGACGATTTGGTGAGAATCGCCGATGACCTGGTTAAGCCCGTGCTTCATCAGGCAGAAGAGGGGCGGCACACTTATTGTGTTATTGATAGCGGAGTAAGATACCTGTACGTTATTGAGACCTAAAGATAGTGCTAACTCACGGTGTTGAGTAGAAGCCGCGGAGAACTAGCACCGGAAAGGCTGAATAGTTCTGGACACGCAGAGGCGACCAGCTTGCGAAAGGTGCGCTTCATCTACGCTGGAATCAGTCGCAAGGTGGGTTTAATCAGGAAGAGGACGAGTCATATAGTGGCGGCTCAGACTAGAGCAAGGAAAAACTCAGCCCGTGATAACCTTGATGCTTTGCTGAATACTAGCGAAGCAACCGAGCTTCTCAATATTAGTGCCAGTACAATCAGACACTGGAGTGATAAGGGCATGTTGCGGATATGCCCCATCAAGGCTCGGGGTGACCGAAGCTTCAGACGCAATTAGACCTTAGTATCTCTTCCAGAACGACTTTCCATCTGTCTCCCAGGAGCCTGGTGTCCAACTTGATTTGTGTGACGCCTATTTTAACTGCGCCATCAAGATATTCACTCATAACTCCCCCGCCTGCCAAAGAATTTGTTCGGCGGGCAGGCCCTGCCCCTCTTATCCTAAGAAGGGAATCAACAGTTTGGGGCTTTATGACAATTTGCCTTCCCTGTGTGGAAATAGAGCTTACCTTAGCCCGCATAGCCAGAACCTTGATTTTCACAATATAAAGGAGATTTTCCACAGGCTGGGGCAAAGGACCGAACCTATCCTGGAATTCTTGAGCTACGTCCTCTACTTCCTCAATATGCTCCACCCTCGCCAGTCTGTGGTAAAGGCTTAATCGAGTGTTTAGATTGGAAACATACTCTTCCGGTATGTGAGCGGCTAAAGGGAGGGCTATGCTGGGAGATTGCTGCGCTCCCGCCTGCCAAGCCTTGGCGGGCAGGTCGCCGACAATGACCTTCTTCCTCACTTCGCCAGCTTGCTTGGCTTTCAACTCCTCCACCGCCTCAGCCAGCAGTTGGCAATAAAGGTCAAAGCCCAGGGCCGCGATATGCCCGCTTTGCTTGACACCTAAAAGATTGCCCGCCCCCCGAATTTCCAGGTCCTTCATAGCGATACCAAATCCCGAACCCAGCTCGGTAGCCTCGAAGATAGTCCTGAGCCTCTTATAAGCCTGGGGGGTTAGATGCTTCCCCTTGTCAAAGAAGAAATAAGCATAAGCCTGGTTGATACCGCGGCCCACCCTGCCCCGCAACTGATAAAGCTGAGCCAGGCCGAACCTGTCGGCTTGGTCGATGATCAGCGTATTAACATTAGGCATATCCAGGCCTAGCTGTATAATGGTGGTGGTCGCCAGGATGTCATACTTACCAGCGATAAAATCCGTCATCACCTTTTCCAATTGTTCTTCAGGCATTTGCCCATGAGCTATAGCAATTCGAGCTTCGGGTACTAAATCCTGTAATTTGCTGGCAGCTAAGGCAATGCTTTGAACGCGGTTATGGACAAAGAAGACCTGACCATTCCTCTCCAGTTCACGCAATACCACCTGCCTGACCAGAGTGGCATCATAAGCTCCGACATAGGTCCTGACAGACAGGCGTTCTTCAGGAGGTGTCCCCACGATGCTCATATCCCTGATTCCGGTTAAAGACATGTGCAGGGTGCGCGGGATGGGAGTAGCGCTGAGAGCCAGGGTATCCACTTCTCTCCTTATCTGCTTGAGTTTTTCTTTCTGCGCTACGCCAAACTGTTGTTCCTCATCAACTATTGCCAGTCCCAGGTCTTTGAACATGACATCTTTTTGCAACAGGCGATGAGTGCCAATGCATATATCCACCGTGCCATGGGCTAAGCCTGCCAGGACTTCCTTTTCTTTTTCCGGCGGACAAAAGCGGCTCAGCATTTCTACTCTTAAGGGAAAGGTCTGCAACCTCTCCGTAAAGGTCATGAAATGCTGCTGGGCCAGCACGGTGGTCGGGACCAGAATAGCCACTTGTTTATTATCCATAACCGCCTTGAAGGCAGCACGCAATGCTATCTCGGTTTTGCCATAGCCCACGTCTCCACAGATGAGCCGGTCCATGGGCTTAGCTTTTTCCATGTCCTCTTTAACCGTCATAATTGCCTCAATCTGGTCTGGTGTTTCCATATAAGGAAATGATGCCTCCAGCTCCTGTTGCCATAGTGAATCTGCAGAGAAAGCGAAGCCAGGAGCTACCTCCCGAGCAGCATAAAGGTCGAGGAGCTCCTGAGCAATTTCCGCCACTGATTCTTTAACCCTGTTCTTTGTCCTTTGCCATTCCGGAGTCCTTAAACGGCTCAAGTGTGGTGCCTGGTCGCCAGCACCGACCCGCCTGCCAAGCCCTGGCGGGCAGGTATAGCGGCTGACGCGGTCTATCCGCTCCGTGGGCACATACAGCCTGTCACCAGCGGCATACTCTAAAACAAGGTATTCTCTCTCCATGCCATCGGAGGACATCCTGGCCAGACCACGGAATCTGGCGATGCCATGGTCAACGTGGACGATATAATCGCCAGGAGCCAACTGAGGAAGAAACCATTGGTGAGGTATTGGCCTCTTCCTGCCCGCTCGCGGCTGCTTCACAAAGCCAAAGAGCTCGACATCGGTAATAAGGGTCAGCCTGTCATCCAGTAGCCAGCCTCCATCCAGTGAGCCCTGGAGCACAGTGATTGAACCGGGTGGAGGTATCTGTTCTATCTGTGATGCCGGCGAAGTATGAATGTCCTCTTTCTGGAGAAGTTCAGCCAGACGATTTGCCTGATGGCTGACCACGAACACGCGCTGTTTTTGTGCCACCATTTGTCTGGCTGTTTTGAGAAACCTTTCCAGTTGGCTGCCATAACTCTGAGTTTGGATGAAGGGCAAAGCATGTCCATAGCTCCGGGCGACATCCCATGTTGCCAGAGTCAGACGACGCCTTTCTTTCATCTGCGACTCTAATTCTTCCCAGGTGAGGTAGGGAGGGGGAAAGTCCTCAGGCAGTTCGCCGCTTTCTATCTTTGTGGCTCTTAATTCTTGAGTTTCCTCATTTAGCCTGGTGACGGCAAGTTCAATTCCTTCAGGCTCATCGAGAACAAGCAAGGCCTCACCGCCAAGGTAGTCAAGGGTGTTTCCATCCATCACCTCAGAGCTATCGCCCTTTGGTATAAGCTCTTTGGCCGGGGTGACAATCAACGAGGATATAAGGCCGGTTGAGCGCTGGCTTTCCGGATCGAAGCATCTCATGCTTTCAATCTGGTTGCCGAAGAACTCGATGCGAACTGGCAACTGGCTGCCAGGGGGGAAGACGTCAATAATGCCCCCTCGTTTGCTCATCTGCCCTGGCATCTCAACAACATCCTCCGCTTCATAGCCTATGCTTTGCCACTGATGCAATAGCTCCATAGGCTCAGCAGCCATGCCTGGCTTTAGAACGTGACAAGCCGCCACAAAATCCCTTTGCGGGATGGTCTTACTCATGATTGCCAGGGCTGAGGTCACTATCAGCGGAGGCTTTGTCACCCTGAACGGACTGAAGGGTCTCGGAGATTCTTCGCAGAGTTTACCCTGAGCGGAATCAGATTCTTCGCTACGCTCAGAATGACAGGAAGCAAAGGGCTCAGAATGACACTTTTGCCCTTCGTCACTTTTAGGCGCCGTTTCCCCTGTCATTGCGAGTCCTGATTTATCGGGACGAAGCAATCTCGGTGGGGAATGGGAGGGCTGGTAAAGCGCTAAGGTGGTCAATGCCCTCAACCTCTCAATCATCTGATAGCTGACAGCCGATAACTGAGAACTATCATAAGGCAGGAAGTCCAGTTCAGGGAGACGCTGCAACTCGGCGGAAGTGGGACACCAGGCTCTAAGTTGGTCATGAAGCTTTCGGGCAGTCTCCGGCTGACCGGTTACCACCATGAAGGGCAAATTAAGCTGTTCATAAAGAGCGGCAATCAAGTAAGGTTTGGCGGCATCAAGTATGGTTGCCTTATGCTCGCCTTTTACTGTGGACAGCTCCCCCACCAATTGCCTGTAGGCAGGCACTTCTTTGAGCAGAGAAAGCAAACAAGAGAGATTCATCTGTTGTCCTTCGTTAGCCATATGAAAGTAATAGTTTAGTTTTTCACAAGTTCACTCAAAACTAGGGGGGCTCTCCTTCATAACTCCCCTTCCCCCTCTTATCTTAAGAGGGGGAAATCTAGAAATAGACTCGAGGGTAACTAAGCTGATACTATAACTTCTTCTGGAGCGAGTCCATTTTCTCCTTCATGCTCTGGGCCTTGTCTCGCCGGTCGTCAATCTTAATTGTGGTTATCACCCTGGCAACCCCTTCCCCGAAGATTCCCTCGTGCATCTTCTTCACCGCTGCTAGAATCCTGTCCAGGTACCCTTCTATGATTGTCCCCATTGCGGTCATCTCGTACTTCAAGTCCCTTTCCCGTTCCAGGACCTTGACTGCTCGTGCCACGTATTGGCTGACTGACGGAGTCTTCGTTCCCAACGGGTCAACGCTTACCTCGACTATTGCCATTTGCTCACCTCCTGACACATCCAGATTTTTGGTTGCCTGATTCATCAGGCCCCCGCTTTTTGTCATTGCGAGCCCTGACTTGTCGGGGCTCGGCAATCTCAGTACCTCCTCAGCTAGATTGCTTCGTCGCTTCGCTCCTCGCAATGACGAAGGGGGAGCACAGCGAATTGCGCAACTACATTTTTAGACTGTCAATGTACTATGTCAATTAAACAGGAGTCCTTCCGTCCCTAATCATCAAAGAATCTCTATGCTTAGTGCTATTTTAGCAGCAATGATAAAATAACGAGAAATATATGAAGAAATTAATTGAAAGCCTGGCCAGAAGGGCCGGCGACACTCTGATGAAGCATTTTCGCCAGGACTGGGTTTTGCTTAAAGAGCGAAGTACGGCTAAGGAAGCAGCCACCAAATATGATAAAGAGGTGGACAGGTTGATTATTGAAGAAATTAGGCGACATTATCCTCGCCACAGCCTGCTCACCGAGGAAGGCGGTTTTCTCCAGGGCGACCCTGATTGGCTCTGGATTGTAGATTCCCTGGATGGCACAGGCGATTTTGCCAATTTCAATCCTTTCTTTTCTGTGTGCATAGCCCTTGTGCACCAGAGCGAACTTCTACTGGGGGTAGTTTATGCCCCGGCGATTGATGAGTTTTACTTTGCTGAAAAGGGCAAAGGTGCTTACTTGAACGGGGTGAAGATACAAGTATCCGATGTATCAGCCCTCAGCCAGAGCTACATTTTCTACTGTGAGGGCGGGGAAAAGGATAGGATAAGAACAATTAAGCTCATAAACAGCGTTTATCCCCTGGTTACTGATATGCGCAAGTTAGGTTCGGCTGGACTGGAAACAGCCTGGGTTGCCGCTGGCAAAGGAGAGGCTTACTTCTCCACCAGGATTGAGCCCTGGGATGTTGCCCCCGGTGTCTTATTAGTTCAAGAAGCTGGTGGCAAGGTTAGCGATTTTCAGGGCAACCCCTGGAAGCCCCAGACAAGCGACCTTTTATTCTCCAACAAAAAGCTTCACGAAGTGATATTGAGTTTGATTTCTTCTCAGCGTTGAAGCTGCGGAGTCATGGCAAAATCCCCCTCTTAAGAATAAGAGAGGCAGGGTGAGTTCAAAAATTCCCCTCTTAAGATAAGAGGGGTTAGGCCTGCCTGCCGAACAAAGTCTTTGGCAGGCGGGGGAGTTATGAATACAGAAATCGCCGATGGAAGGTGTCCAAAACCTGTTCCTGACAGGTTCAGGAATGCCCAAAATTAAACGCCATGGCGCTATGCCAACAGAGAAAGCAACTATAAAGACAATGGAAGGAAAAGAGATTACCATAACGGAGCAAACTCCCATCCCCTGTTTCCGCTGTGGCATCTGCTGCACCTGCTATCAACCTCCGCTTACTCCCGAAGACATAGAGAACATTGCCTCAACCCTGGGAACATCACGCTCAAAGTGCATCTCTAAGTATGCTGTGAAGGTGCCAATAAAGGAAGGCTACTTGCTCAAGCAAGGAAAGAACGGCTGTGTCTTCCTGACTTGGGATACGGATGGAAGAGCCCGTTGCAGCATATATTCCTCGCGTCCCAAAGCCTGTCGGGAATGGATACCCAGTCTTTCTAAGCCCGAATGTCTGGAAGGACTGTCTAAACTCAAGTCCGAAGGACAGATAATGCTGCTGGAGGAACTCTTCCCGTCCCATAAGGAGCAAAAACAGCTGTGCCAGTCGCTGGAGAAAGTCCCTCCGCAGTCCTGACCTCCTGGTACAATTCGGATAGATAAGTGATACCTTGTATGCTTATCCCCACTGCATCTACCTAGTGGGCATAGCCGCGACTGCTCCCCGACCATTTTTGTCATTCTGAGCGTAGCGAAGAATCTAACGATGCTCATGGTAAACTCCACGTGTCAATTTTCATCCCCAACAGCCCACCGAGATTGCTTCGGCTGACCAAAGTCAGCCTCGCAACGACATGGGGTGTCATTGCGAGCACCTTCACTTCTGTCACTGTAAGTCTGTCTCTTTTGCATTGCGCGACCTTATCTTTATTGTCATTGCGAGTACCTCCCCTTCCTTTCATTGCGAGCGAAGCGTGGCAATCTTCAGGGTTGAGAGTCGCGCCAATTTGCGGCTGTACACTCGTCGGTGGTAAAGTTGTCCAATTAACATTAAGATGGAACAGAGCCTGACATTAACTTAGTGAGCAAAAAGGAGGCCAAAGATGAACACGTTTGCGGGAAAAGTAGCATTGGTAACTGGCGGGAGTTCCGGCATCGGCCGCGCCACGGCAGTCAAATTTGGGGAACGGGGCGCTAAGGTAGTGGTGGCTAACCGCAGGGAAAAGGAGGGGAACGAAACGGTGGAGATGATAAGAAAAGCCGGCGGTGAAGCGATGTTTGTCCAAACTGATGTTCGGATTGCCTCGCAGGTTGAAAATATGGTGCAGCAAACCGTAAAAAAATATGGCCACCTGGATATCGCCTTTAACAACGCCGGAGTAGGAGGCATAATGGCCCGGCTGATACGGACGACCGAGGAAATCTTTGACGAAGTGGTGGACACCAATTTCAAGGGTGTCTGGTTGTCCATGAAATACGAAATACCGGTGATGCTGGAACAAGGTGGCGGAGTGATTATAAATAATTCTTCCATCGCCGGCGTATCCACTGCGGAAAGACTGTCCGTCTACAGTGGAAGCAAACATGCTGTCGTGGCCATTTCCAACGCAGCAGCGGCCGAATATGGCAGGGACAACATCAGGGTAGTCTCCATCTGCCCCGGCTGGATCAAAACCGCCATGACTGAATACCTGCGTGCCCGAAAAGACGCCGATGCCCTACAGGGCAACATACCTCTGAAGAGATGGGGCGAACCTGAAGAAGTAGCTGATATGGTAATGTGGCTGGCTTCGGACGTTGCCTCCTTCGTTACAGGTGGCGCCTTCATCATCAGCGGGGGGATGAACGTCTAGAGCCTGCCAAAACTGGATAAGAAGAACCGAGGACTCGCGCATCCGCTTATTCTGTTAGTCCCAAGATTTTAGCGGCGTTGCCGCCCATTATTCCTTTGATTTCCTCGTCTGTAAACTCGATGCCTTGTTCCTTTACTGAGTCGGGAATTTCGGTAAAGGCTTTGACCCATCTTTCTTGATTAATTAACAGCTTCAGAAAGGGGTAATCGCTGCCGAACAGCACTCTCTGCCATGAGACCGAATCTAACAATGTCCGTAAGGCTCTGTAAAATTCCAGCGGGCGGAGAAGCCGCGGCTGCCATACAGATAAATCGAGGTAAACATTCGTGGCGTTGTTACAGATTGCCACTGCTTCCGAGTACCAGCATCCACCAGTATGTGCCAGAATGATGGGCAGGTCAGGAAAGTCCATGGCTACCTCCTGCGCATAAATAGGCTGGCAATATTTAAAATGAAATGGTTTCAGCACCTCCCCGGTATGGAGCAGGACGGGGACCCCATATTCCAACGCCTTTTCATAAACGGGATAACATGCCTTATCGTTGGGATAGAAGCCGGCAGCTGAATGGAATTTAATCCCCTTCATGCCCCATTCCTTGAGAAATCTGCCCACCATTTCGGCGGCTTTATTTCTTCTAGGGTCTATGCCGGCAAAAGCGATTAATCGCTGGGGATATTTCTCCGCCGCATCAGCATAAATCTTGTTTATCTCTTCAATATTCAGCTTGGGCTCACCAAGATGGCGAGCCAGGCCCCAATCAATCGCCAATAGCACGCTTTTATCAATCCCGGCGGCATCCATATCTTTGACTATCATGTCACCGGAAATATCCCAAAACTCCGGCACTCGTCTTTGCACTTTTTCCAACGGCCTGTTGACCCTCAGCGCGCTAACCTCTGCCCAGCCATCCCAAAAAGGTTTGGCAACAATATCAGAATCGCAAAGATGAGTATGAACATCGATAATCATATCGTCCTCCTCAAGGCTTTCCGGGCTTCTTTGACTATTACAGCTACCCAGCAACCTTCAAATATACCTCATCAATCTTCCCCTGCAGCCCCATCGTCAAGCGAATTGCATTAGCTATCTTCATATAGTGGTTAATCTCATCCAGAGATAACTCCCGCCCTTTCCTATCCTTCAAATACTTCTCCATCACCTGATAGGCTCCAATCCGATATTCCCACACTTCCTTTGACACGCCCTCAAAGCATTGCTCCTTGTTGATGTTGACCCTTTGCGCTGCCTCGTCATAGCGAACATTGTCCACTTTATAAGAGCCGTCCCTGGGAAAGCCAACCTCGGTTTGTTGAAGGGCTGGGTGCTTGAGCAAATGGAGTTCAACAAGCTCCTTGCCAAGATTGCTTAGAGCTTTAAAGGCTTCGTAATCAAAGGGCAAGGGGATTTTAGGGAAGTCTATTTTGAGGAATTCCTCGTAGCGCTGGCGATAACTAGGAGCGTAAAGGACAGCGTAGATATAATAGAAAATCTCCTCTGGAGATGGTTCTGTGCCCAGAGAGTCTTTTACCGCTTGCAAGAATTCAGCGGTGAAATTAGGAGTGCGCTCTTGCTCACCAAACATCTGTCCCGTGGCTTCATCTGGGTAGAGGTAGAGAGGGAAGAAATACGTTTGGAAAGCATAAAAATTTAGATCAGCAATAGAATCAACCACAAGGACTTGAGTCAACTCTTCTGAAGGTATTGGTGTTCGCATCAGAGCCAATGCAACATTCGATTTTAAGAGGTGCTTCATCCATTTCCTACAAGTCCGTGACACAACAGAATCCGAATAATAAAGATAGCGAAAATCCCAGGGGCGGTAACGGTACTCCTGTATAAGTTCTTGTATCTTTTCGTTTTTAACGCTCTCCCTCGCTGTATGAAGGTTCCATTCGCTGGTATCTCCAATTTTAAAAGTTTTAGTCACTATAGAATCCGGCAAAGTAGGGTTAGTAAACATCAACATTCTATTTTGTAATTCATCTTGCCGAAATGCCACTGTTACAGCATCTCGACGGCTAATTATCCCAGAACCCCATTCCTTAAAAATCTTTGTTACCTTCCAGAATTTCTCATACTCTTCCTGCAACGCAAAATCCTTGGGAACAAGGAAATAATAAGGTGGAACCGGTTTCAGCTCCCGCCATTTGGTCGTTTCATTATCATTTTTCAAAAGGTAATCATACTTTTGGCTTCGCAATCCCCAAAGGTCAGCATAATAAACCCTCTTTTCCCTCTGAGCTTCTTCGGCTTTCACATAAAGGGCGATAGCCACGCCTTGCTGAATGTCAAAGACATTCTCGTCTTTACCGCCTTCGGGCGTTTTTTCTCCTATTCTGGAAGAGCCATGCAAATTCAGAATATAAATCTCATCGAAGGTTTCCAAAAGTTTCCTCCTCATTCCTCGGTGAATTACACCAGAGAGATAGGAGTTGTTGGTGATAAAGCCTAAGACCCCCTTACCCGCCTGCTCAATCTTCCAGTGAGCAAAGCGGATGAATTTTATGTAATCATCTTCTAATACACCATATTTCTTCTCAGTCCGTACATCTTCTTTATAATCTTTTAGTAGCTCTTCGCTGAATTTTGTTTTGACTGACTTGAATGAGTAAGGAGGATTGCCAAGAACAACTAAGATTGGCACCCTTTCCTTTATTCTCTTAGCCTCCTGACCTTCCTTGGCTAGGTCTATAAGAAAGCTGATTTGTTTGGGCTCTTTCATCTCCAAGGTGTTGGTCAGGTAAAACTGGAACCGTTCACCTTCTTTGAACTTATAGCCCATTTCTTCCAGGACCATAGATACCTTGAAATGACCTACTGTATATGGGGCGACCAGAATCTCAAAGGCATGGAAATGAGGCAAAATATGTTCTTCTATATAAGGCTTTATAAGCCCAGCTTTGTTCTTTTCCTCCAATTCTTTCTGCACTTGCTTTATCGCCTGGACAACGAAAGTCAGGGTTCCTGCTGCCGGGTCGAGGAGAGTTACATCGTTGGTGGCAAACCCTTCAGCTTTTCCAAACTTTGATTTTAGAAGCTTATGGATTGAAGTCGTGATATAAGAAACTACCGGCAGCGGGGTATAGTAAACCCCTAGTCTTTGCCTTTCCGCGGGATTATAAGTAGCGAGGAATGTTTCATAGAAGTTAATAACCGGGTCTTCCTCCCACTTGGTAGTCTTGAATTCCTTACTGATGGAGGAGATGTCTGCTTTTCGAAGTACCTGACTTATATCATCAACAACCCAGAGTAGAGATTCTGGGAAATGGGGCCCAGTAAAGGAATAGAAGATTTCTCTGAGCAGAGGCAAACTCTCAGGAATAAATCTCCAGGCGGTATCTTTATTGAAGCCATCCTGAACTCTCATTCTAGCAGCAAAAAGTCCGTAGGTGATGGTTTGAGCATAAAGGTCAGCAAACCTTTCCTTTGTCAAGGTCTCTATAAGCTCTTCTTGAAAAGCCTTGTAGAGTCTGGTTACTTCTTCGTTCTCTCTGAAAAGCTCCTGTTGCAAGATATGCTCAAGGAATCGTGTCTTCTTTGCCAGTTCCACGGAAAGGCCGGCAGAAGTCTTTATCTGCGGTGTCGAAAAGGAGAAAAACTTCTCAAGGAGTTCCCAGAACAAATCCAGCTTCTCAGGCACAGGAGGATACTTCAAATCCAATAAAGTAGATTGGCGGCCCGCCTCCACTTTATCCACAAAGTTACCATTCCTATACAGCCTGAACTCCAAAAAGTTGGTCAAGATTAGGTTGGGGAGAGATTCCCGATACCTTCTTAGCTGCTCAGATTTCTCAGTATCATCAAGGTTTGCACTTGGCGACTTGGCTTCGATATAGCCTACGATGTCTCCATTTCTTTTGATGACAAAATCGGGGATTCCCGCTTCTGTCTTTTTAGGTTGAACCAAAACGCCTGTTTTGCCTTCAAGCGCGAAATTTCGAGAACATTCTTCAATGAGCACCTTTAATGAGGAGTAAAAACTCTCTTCCCTGAAATCACCTGCCACATAAATCTTATGGATTTCCTTAAAGTAGCTGGTGAGAGCTTTCTCAAGCTTGTCTTTTTCTGCCTTTTTCATTCACCTTGCTTCCCCAAAGGCGTCTTGTGTTTTCCTGATTATATCATCACTCAGACGGGAATCTTATCGGGAAGACTTCGTCACTCCGTTGCGCCTTAACTCCCCTTGCCGGCCGTCTTGCGGTATTCATCTAGGGCTTTCATCATAGCCAGGTAATCCTGCTGTCCTGAGCCTTTCTTTCCCCCCAGCCACTGCTCCAGCGCCTCGATAATGATTTCCCGAATTGGTTTACCCTGCTCGACAGAGGCAAGTTTCACCGCCTTGAGAAGTTCCTGACTGCCCAAATCTACAGTTATTCTCGTTCCTTTAGCCATGCTCACCTCCTCTACTCAATTTTATAGCATAAAATCACAAAAACATATAACCTTCCCAATATGGTTGATTTTGGGTGTGACAAGGGCTATACTCATCGTGCCGAATTTAAGATAGTCAGGGATGTGGGGTAGCGAGTTGTTGGCTGATATATATGCGAGTATTGCTCCTGAGTACGCCTCACCCTCTGGAGGAGAGCCCACTCCCTCCACTCTCTTTAAGCTATTTAGCCGGTGTTCTTGTTAGAGAGGGTATTGAGGTCAAGATTCTGGATTTCCTGGTGACCCAATACCATCCCAGGAAGCTGAGGCGAGAACTGGAAGAGTACCGCCCCCAGCTCGTCGGCGCCACCTGTGTTACTCTGAATTATCCCACTGCCAGGAGGATGCTCAAGGTATGTAAAGCTTTCGACCCGCGTATCTTCACCGTTATCGGCGGTCCTCACGTTACCTTTGCCCTGGAAGAGACACTGCTCCAGTCACCATGGATTGATGCCATAGTCATCGGTGAAGGGGAGAGAACCCTGGTCGAACTGGTCAGGGCCGTGGAAGAAACCAAGGACGTCCACCATGTGCCCGGGATTGCCTTTGCAGATGGAGGCATGGCGGTAAAGACACCTCCCCAAGCTCGCATTGAGAATCTCGACCAGCTACCCTTACCAGCTCGTGAGTTGTTGCCCATGGCGAGGTACCGTGCCCTGGGCACCCCGTGCACGGTAATAACCAGCCGCGGCTGTCCCTATAACTGTATCTTCTGCTCGGGACGTCGGATGTTTGGCCCTAAAGTCCGTTTTCGCAGCCCGGGACTTGTGGTAGATGAGATTGAGAAACTCCAGCGTGATTTCGGGCTGGCGAAGATCAACATCGTTGATGATACCTTTACCGTTAACCATCGCCACGCCGAAGCCGTGTGCGAGGAAATGCTCAGGCGTGACCTCAAGATAAAATGGAGCGTTTTTGCCCGGGTGGATAGGATTAGCGAGGACCTGGCTCAGCTAATGAACCGGGCTGGCTGCGAGTGGGTACTATTTGGCGTCGAGTCGGCTGATGAGGGCATCCTGAAGACCATAAAAAAAGGAATCACTCCTGAAGAGGTAAGGCACGGGGTAAAGATAGCCGCCGAGGCCGGCATCAACGTCTTCAACTCCTTCATTCTCGGACTTCCCGGGGAAAGCCGGGATACGGCCATCAAGTCCATGGCCTTCGGCGACGAGCTCTATCAAAAATATGGCGCCAAGTACGGCTTCCACATGCTGGCTCCCCTGCCCGGGACCGAACTGTATGAAAGAGCCAAGAACTATGGCATTCGTATCCTCACCCGAAACTGGGCCCGCTATAACGCCAACGAGCCCATCACAGAGACGGTGACCATGAGCAAAGAGACGGTAAGAGAGGCCATGTCTATCTATGACCGGGGGATAGAAGTTGCCTGGGATGATATAAAGCGCCAGGCAAAAGACGGAGATACCTCGTGTGCCGAGATAATCGAAGGAAAGGAAAGAGAGCAATTCGTGTGGACTCTGCTCCAGGAGGATGTCATTGAGGGGCTCGGGGAGATGCCGAAAGCCGCCACAGTGAATCCACGCGACGCCGAGGCCGAACTAACCCGCCGGGTTTCCCGGAAGCTAGGCGTTGACATAGAGGTAGCCCAGCGGCGAATGGGCGAATTGATAGCTAAGGGAGTTTTGCGGCTGGAGCCGAGAGGAAATGGCCTGCGGTGGCAATGGAGCGATACTCAAAAGCTCAAGCTGGCTAACGAGGTTACTGAGCGAGATCCTTCGCTGCACTCAGGACGCCAAGCTTGATGCTCACTTGCGGAGGATAGCCTTAGCCCTTCGGGCTCCTGGCAGGTTCTTTTATCACAATTGCCAGTATAAAGGCTATGCCCAACAGTCCGGCGATAAATGCCAGCGGCAAGATATACTGCCCCGTGATGCTACGCAGGGATTCCATTGTGGGAACGATGGCTACGGCAGCGGCGTTTCCGAGGAGCTGCAAATAACCAACGGAAATACCGGCAAACCTGGCGCCGGTAATCTCAGCAGACATCGTCAGCATTATGGGCAATGCGGAAATCAGGAAGAAGCCCAAGAATATGCCATTGACCATGTTCGCTGCGTAACCTTTGGCCATCATCAGTGCGATGATGCACACAGTCCCAACTGCCGCTGCCAGCAGTAAAAATGGCTTCCTCCTCATTATTTTGTCCGAAATCAATGGGATGATGATGCAGCCGAGTATGCCGCTGAGAATCAGTATTGCAGATATGATGCCAGCATCAGTCATGGGAATCTGATGGAGTTCATTTAGTATCTTTTCCAGCCATGTAGCCAGCCCGTTGAAGACTCCGATGCCTATCAGGGCTACAAAGCCGAGAATTACGAAATCCCTCATCTTTAGGATGTGTTTAATACCTTGCCAGCCCGTGATTTCCTGCTGGACTTCTATTTCTCTGGGAGGGGTTGCCGGATGAGGCTTCACCAAGGAGAAGAATAATAAGATGCCCAAAAGACCCAGGATGCCGTATATCAGGAGCATGGTCTTGAATCCCAGGTATTGCACCAGCGCTGGCGTCGCTCCCAATACCACCATCATACCCACTAACAGCGCCAGAGAGCCCAGCCCTACTGCAGTTGCCTCTTCTTTCTGTGGAAACCAGGTTACCACAAGCTTGGTAATGCCGTTCAGTACAAAAGGTTGTCCTATGGCAATTCCTATCTGGGATATCAGAAGAACGGTGAAGGAGTCAATATTCACCAGGCGGAGCATGGCAAAAACGCCGGTAAAGAGCGCACCTATGCCAACACCATATTTAAATCCTTTCTTATCGATAACCATACCAGCAGGCATGGATAATAAAACCTGTACTAGCGGAAAAACGAGTGTGAACCACATAACGGTGCTTGCCGTTATGCTGAAACGTTCTTCGATAAAGGTGTCGATGGCCGCGAAGTTCAGCCAGTATAGCTGAGTAAGAGCGGCTATATACATATAGACAGCTAGAACAACCCATCTATATTTATAGATTTTATATTCGCCGATTGCTTGCTCCATCCCTATCCAAACAAATTTACTATCTGCGACTTCCCGTCCTTATCGATATGCTCGATTACAATAGGAAAACCCCTACCGCCAGCAGCTTTTACTGAAGTCTTGGCGAGCTCAAGCAAATCCATAGGATTGACACAGGCCTCGGGCGGCAGAACACCCTTCTCCTTAATCCTGTCGGTAGCCATGATTATGGCGCCTATCGCTGCCGGGATACCGGTGCCTTCACCCATACCCTGTCCCCTCGAAGACATCGAGAAAATATAGGTGTTCTTGCCACCATCCTTGTAACCCTTCACTACAATCTTCAAGCACCCCATCGGCTCGGTAATGCCCGCTTCCTTCATCAGTCTTTTTCTCTGAGCCAGTATGAAAGCGACAGCAAATTCTAGGGGAATAACTTTTTGCCCCTGAACCTCCACCGGTTCCTCATCCGTAATTCCCAGCCTCACCATTCCCTTAATCAACTCAGCATAAGCCGGCGGCAGCACCAGTCCGAGATTAGTCACTCGTTTTACACCCTTGAGATAATGAGGCAGTGTTATGGTCTCAGGATGAGGGTAAGCATAAACTCTGTAAGTGCCGACATTCTGAAACTCGGCCTCCTCTTCCAGCGCCCTTCCGCTGTCCTCAAAGAGTTTAACAGTAGAAAACATGCCATCGAGAAATACCGGTATGTCCATTTTCATGGAATGAATCCTGTGCTTCACCACCGCTGCCCCCTCCACCTTCTCACCCCCGTGGGCATGATATATATCCACCGCCTCTACCTCATCCAGCAGGGAATCGGCACAGAATCTCACCAGCACGTTGGCCACTCCGGGAGAGCTGCCCATTCCGATAAGCGCCGAAACGCCAGCCTTTTTCGCCTTTTCATCCATGGCAAGAAGCGCCTCAGTAGCGTCAAAATCATCGCAGACATCAACATAGTTTATTCCGGCTCCTATCACTGTTTTTAATATAACGGGGCCATATTTGTAAAAAGGCCCAACGCAATTGAGAACAACCTCCGAGCCAGTAATGGCCTTTCTGATACTCTCCGGGTTTTCGGCATCAAGCTTGACAGCAGTGAGTTTGGCCTCTTTGGCTTCCTTGACCAGCTTCCTTGCCGCTGCCATATTGATGTCGGCGACCACTATGTTGGAGAATACATCAGTTGATGCCAGCGTTTTTGTGGCTATGCTCCCCACAGTACCACCCCCACCTAAAACTGTTACCCTGGACATTTTCCTCCTCCTTTCTGAAATCTAAAATGTGATGCCCTTGCTGAAGGGGTCTGCCCATTGCTTAAGCGCAATTGCCAGCTCTTGGTGGTCTTTAGCATACTCTGACAAAGGTATGCCCTGCATGGTAGCATCGATTGCCTGACGGAAGGCTTTACCACCGGCGACCGGCCCCTTAGGGTGGGCATGAATACCGCCACCAGAGCCAATGACGATATCATTGCCCAGGGCTGCCATTACCGTTGGCACCATGGACGGCGTGATACCTCCAGAGGCCATAGGAAAAGTTCGTTTGAGCTGATACAGCGGGAATGACAGGTTTCTAGCCACATTTCGGAACTTGTAATCTATCACCGGTGCCTTCCCGTAAGGGGCAGGAATGACGACGATGTCAGCACCGGCGAGACGCGGTAGTTTGCCTAGGACAAGATGAGAGCTTAAGCCATGCCATGGCGACATATACAGGGCACCGGCAACATCCATATGGGCAAGGATGGGAACATTGATACTGGGGTCCTCAGCTAGTGCCTGCATCACAGGAAAACCGACGGCGAGATAATTTATCATCAGTGCATTACACCCTAGCTCCACAGCGCGCCTGGCATTCTCAAAAACATTGGGGATCTTGTCGGTTATGTTCACGGTGTAGAGGGTATGTTCCCCCTTCTCCTCGTACACCTGTTTCTCGATCTCCATATAGCGCTTGACTCGCCCCACTACCGAGTTGAAGGAAGCATCGGCTATCAACTCATCGTCCTTGATAATGTCACAGCCGCCGAGCGCTGCCTTTCTGAACAAATCCGCCCCAACCTTCAGGCGATAGCCAGTGCAAGGCTTAATCATGTTGTTGAGCAGGGGGCGTTTCTCTACTCCCAGGATTTTTCTTATTCCTTCGATGCCGAATTTAGGTCCTTTGAAGCCGGCTATATACTTCTCCGGGAAGCGTATGTCCACTAGCTTAATATCGCCGCCCATGGATATGTTGCCCACCACCGTGGTCAGCAGCATTGGTATCTGCTCACCGATGTTAACCTCCGGGTAGGCTATTTGCACAAACCACTGTCTGGTTTGCAGGTTAGGAGGCACAGTGGACTCATAGTCCGGCACCTCATAGACCCCAATTACCTTGGCAATGTGCTGGCAGCGAACCTCCAGGGTCTCACCAGGTACTGGCACCCAGGTGCCTGTGCTCTGTTCCACCGCCAGCATAGGGGCTATAATGGGGATGGGAAGCGCTGCCGAGTAGGACACTAAATATGTGCCGATGACATAGTCATCATAGTCCACACCATCCGGCAAAGCCAAGGGAAGTCCCAGAATTTCCTGCATTTCCATCTCAACACCTCCTTAATGTGCGGGGCTAATGCCCCGCAGCTATATATTTAAACGGTCACATCTGTCAAACCTTTCCTTGTTCAGCTTTCTATAAAAACTCCGCAGGTTACGGTAAACCTCCTGATAGCGATGAAACAGAGAGTCGTAAATCTCAGAATTCCCGGGCTGCGGCTCATAAACGCTATCTACTTTGATTACTTTTCTCAGCGACTCAAAATCTGGATATATGCCCATTCCAACCGCTGCCACCAGTGCCGCCCCAACTGCTCCCGCCTCCTGTGGCTCACAGACACTCTCAATCTTTCTGCGAGTTATATCGGCTAAAATCTGCATCCAGGGCTTACCTTTCGCCCCACCACCTATGACCCTGAGACAGGGCAGGGAAAATTTAAACTCTTTCTCTACGATTTCCACAATCCACCTGATATTATAGGCAACGCCTTCATAGACTGCCCGCAGCATGTCCTCTCGCGTATGCTCAGCACTCAAATTGAGAAAGGCGGCACGCACATAACTATCATCTATGGGCGCTCTCTCACCATAAAGCCAGGGAGTAAACAGCAGGTAATTGGAGCCAGGCGGAATTCTGTCAACTTCGTCATCCATAAGAGCATAGACATTGGGTATCTCAGGGTCGTTTTTTTCTGCCTTGTAGAACTGGTCAGCGATCCACTGAATACAACCTCCCGCCGCCTCTGTTTCAGCAAACAGAAACGTTTTATTGGGGTCTGCCGACTGAATAGTTGCCGCGCCGCATTTGCCCCGGGGCGTACGCTTTGTAACTACACCCACCCAGCCGGATATACCTAGATAGACATGCCCTTCGCCTTCGCCAACGGCACCAGCCCCAACCGCAGCACACGGAGCATCCCCGGCCCCAGCAATAACCGGCGTTCCTTGTAATAGCCCACACTCACCTGCAGCTTCATGCGTCAGCTCGCCGGCTTTATCAATCGGCCGCACTAGAGGAGGAAACTTGTGAGGGTCAAGCCCAACATAACGGAATATACCTTCCAGCCAGGTTTTCTTCTTCAGGTTAAGCCCGAAGACCGAGGCCCCTGTCCATTCCATGACCATGTTCCCCGTGCTGCGGTAAAAGAGATAACCAGCAACATCCAGAAAGCAGCACATTTTGTTATAGATGTCAGGCTCTTCACTTTTGAGCCATAACAGCTTGGGTATGCCATCCTTGCTACACAGCACAGCGCCGGCAATCAGGGCAAAAACACGGGGGCCGAGAAATTTCCTCATCGAGCGTTCGGCCTGTTCCCCAGCCCGGCAATCCAGCCAGATTATAGCCCGCCGCAAGGGGCCACTCTTGGAATCCATTGGTATGATGCCAAGCATCTGCGTGGCATAGGTAATACAAATCACATCGCCGGGTGATACCCCGGTATCTTCAAGGAGAAGCCTGGTAGTCGTTGACACTGCCCGCCACCAGTCCCCAGGCTCCTGCTCCACCCAGCCCGGGCTCGGATAATAGGTCTTGTAAGGCTCAAAACACTTGCCCTGGACATGCCCTTCAGTATCCACCAGCACTGCCTTATTGCCGCTGGTGCCCACGTCATGGGCAATTATGTATTTGGCCATTTGCTTGCGCCTCAAAGCTTATTATATTGTGCCTGATATAAATCAGACAACTACAAATGCCTGGTTTTGCTGCAAAGACCAAAGAAATTTAAGAAGATATCCCGTTAACGAAATCCTCTATGGCTTTATTGACCGCTTCTGGCTTCTCAGCGAGGACAAGGTGGCTAGCCTGAGGAACAATCACCACCCTGGAGTTAACGATTTTGGCTCCTAAGTAATTAGCGTATTTCACGGGAGTCATTATGTCTAATTCACCACAGATAATAAGGGCCGGTAGCTTTATCTCTTGAACTTTGTTCATGAGGTCAAACTTATCACAGCACAGGAAGTCATTGAGCATGACCGCAGGACCAATAGCCTTCTGTTTTTCTACGACCTCCCTTTTATAATCCTCCGGGGTTAAGCGATAGATTTCTGCTATCATTTTATACCACTCCTGGGGATTGCCCTTAATAGCTTCTTCACATGGGGCTAAATACGCAGGGTGAACTCTGAGCCGGGCTCCACTGCTGATGATGATAATCCCCTTCAACTCCTGAGGATATCTTAGAGCATACATCAGAGTTATAGCCCCACCCAGGGATTGTCCAGCCAAGACCGTATCTTTGTATCCTCTCCCTTTGATGTACTTCCTTAGCCAGTCAGCACATTCATCTATGCTAGTAAGGAGTTGACCATGGGGGTGTCCGGGTAAGTTGACGGCATCGCTCTCTGGGAAGTATTCGGTTTGATAGCGCCAGATGTCCCCATAAGCGCCTGAACCGTGGACGAAAATGAGCCTCATTTCCTTATCTGCTAAGATATTATAACAAGGAAGGAGGTGTCAATTCCGATATGATGGAAATTCAAAGTTTCTATTTTCTTGAACCGGGCAGGGCAAACACTGAGAAAACCTTTAAGGTAGCTAAGAAGAGAGCCGCGGAGTTAGGGATAAAAATCATAGTGGTAGCCTCTACTAGCGGGGAAACTGGGTTGAAGGCAGTGAAAGTGTTCGCCAACTATAAGGTAGTGGTAGTTACTCATACTACAGGGTTTCAGGCACCGGATGCTCAGGAATTAACCCCACAAAACAGGGCCAAGATATTGGAGAAAGGGGGGTTAATTCTGACTGCCACCCATGCCTTTGGTGGGGTAGGCAGGGCAGTTCGGCGTAGGTTAAATACCTATCAGGTGGATGAGGTTATAGCTCACACCTTAAGGATTTTTGGGCAGGGCACCAAAGTAGCTTGTGAGATAGCCCTTATGGCTGCCGATGCTGGTCTCATAAGGACAGATGAGGAGGTAATCTCTATTAGCGGCACAGCGAGTGGAGCAGATACGGCACTGGTCGTTAAGCCAGCTCACACCCACGACTTTTTTGAATTGAAAGTCAAGGAAGTCCTGTGCAAGCCAAGGTGATAGACTGTTTTAGTTGCCTTAGTGAATAAGTCAAACCACAAACTCGCTGGAGAAAAAAAGAATAAGGGGTTACAATAAAGGGCTGATTTAGACCACCCCATGACTTTTGGGGGTTGATTCAGAATAATCACATCGATGGAAGGAGATAGGCAATGATAAAGAGCCAAAATTTGTTAACTGAGGTTAAATCCAAGGAACTTCTTAAGAAAGCAGGGGTACCCGTTGTTGAAGCGAAGCTGGCCCGAAGTAAAAAGGAAGCTATTTCCATAAGCAAGGAAATGGGCTTTCCGGTAGTATTGAAAATAAGTTCCCCCGATGTGGTTCACAAAAGCGATTCCGGCGGTGTTAAATTAGGACTAGCCAACGCTACCCAAGTAGGCAAGGCTTACAGCAAGATTATATCCTCCGTTAAGCAGGCGTACCCTGAAGCCCAAATTGAGGGTGTGTCAGTACAAACGATGGCTCCGCCAGGAGTGGAAGTGATTGTGGGCATGAGCAAAGACTCTCAATTCGGTCCTGTGCTCATGTTTGGTCTCGGCGGTATATTGGTAGAGGTGTTAAAGGACGTCTCCTTCAGAATAGTCCCGGTTACCGAAAGGGATGCCCGGGAAATGATTAGAGAAATAAAGGGATATCCCGTACTGGAAGGGTACAGGGGACAAAAGCCAGCCAGCATCCCGGCATTGGAAAAGCTAATAGTCAAGGTGTCTCAGTTTGTCGAGAAGAATCCTCAAATAAGAGAGCTCGACCTTAATCCCATATTCGCTTATCCTGACAAGGCTGTAGCCGTTGATGCCCGCATAATCCTGGAATGATGATCGAAAGGCCACTGTCCCGATAACCAGAAGTTTGCTAAATTTGGATTTCACCAGACATATTGAGGTTTCCGAGGCTTAACGTTGTTTGAGGAAAAGCTTAAGGAATTTGAGCCTATCTTTTACCCCAAATCTGTTGCCATCGTCGGGGCCTCGGCTGCCTCGATAAAAGCCGGCTCTTTATGGGTCTGGTCCTTGAAGTCCGCTGGTTTCCCGGGACTCATTTATCCCGTTGGTGCTAGCGGCGGCCGAATCGCTGACCTCGAGATTTTCCCTAACCTCAGGCTAGTCCCTGGAGAGGTAGATTACGTTATTGTAGCCATTCCTCGACAATCTGTGCTGGAGCTCCTCGATGATTGCGCAGCCAAAAATGTCAAAGCTGTCCAATTCTTCACCGCTGGATTCAGCGAGCTAGACGCACAACAGGGACGCAAGCTAGAGGAACAAATGCTCGAGAAAGCACGGCAGGGAAACATTCGCATCATCGGCCCAAATTGCATAGGTGTTTACTGCCCGGAATGCAAAATCCCATTCCTCATGGGGATGCTCGGTGAAAGCGGTTCCGTGGGCTTCGTCTCCCAGAGCGGCGGCATCGCTACCAAATTAGTGACTATCGGGATAGCCCGCAATATCAACTACAGCAAAGGAGTCAGCTTTGGCAATGGCATTGATCTGGATGCCAGCGATTTTATGCAGTACCTGGCTGCTGACCCCAAAACCAAAGTCATTGGTGCATACCTCGAGGGAACAAGAAACGGAGCTCGTCTTTTTAACACTATGAAAGAAGGAGCCAGGGTCAAGCCTTTAGTTGTCTGGAAAGGAGGGAGAACAGAAGCTGGCGCTCAGGCTGCCATGTCCCATACCGGCTCTTTAGCCAGTTCAGCAGCCATCTGGTCAGCAATGTTGAAGCAAGCTGGCGCTATAGAAGCACATAGTTTAGAGGAATTGACCGATACCCTGCTTATCTTCCAACAGCTTAGATACAGGCAAGGCACCAGTGCAGCCATTATTGGCGGTCTAGCCGATGGCGGCGGTGGCAACTCAGTAGCCGCTGGTGATGCCTGTATGGAGAATGGGCTCAAAGTCCCATCTCTCTCCTTTGAGACAAAGCAAAAGCTGAGCGAGCTCCTGGGAGAAGTAGGTAGCATCCTGCGTAATCCGGTGGATGTAAGCCAGGCACAATTTCGAGGCCTGGCAGCTCTATTTCAAGCCATAGATTTAGTAGCAAGGGATACCGTTATCGACATCGTCTTAATTCAAGAGGATATAGACATCCTCTTACCAGTTTACTCCATGAAAGGACTGGAAGAAATAAACGAATTCTTTATAAAGCTTGGAAGCAGGCAAAATAAGCCCATAATAGTCGTTTTGCCGCCTGGCTCTGCTGAGCCAGAAAGATTGCAGATAGAGCAAAAGCTCCTGGCAGCTTCCATCCCGGTCTTTTGTTCCATGGAGCGTGCCGCTAAAGCTATTTACAGACTTAACCAATATTATTGCTGGCGGGAGGCTAAATAAAGCCAGCCTCAAAAAACTGCGGCTCTGCGCAAACTTGATAACCCCCCAATAAGAATCTCGAATCCGAATCATGATACAAAACCACAATGCGAAAAAAATCGACGTGGAATGGAATGACGACGATGTTGTGCCCGTCGTAATCTACCCTAACCTGGAATTCTTATTCCAGCAAATGCTCCATCTAACCTTGGAAGAGGTAGCCCCTAGCCATGGTGAGCTAATACTGGATGTCGGCTGCGGCAGGGCTATTGATGGCGCACGACTATGGGAAAGAGGAGCGAAGGTTATAGGACTTGAACCTTCCCATGTAATGATGGTCCGAGCGAAAGAATATCTCAGTGAAAGCAATGCCCGGGTAGCTTTAGCCCAGGGAGTGGGGGAGGATTTACCTTTTAAGCCACATTCCTTTGACAAAGTGATGTGTAAGGGGGCGTTAGACCATTTTTTCTCCCCCGGCGAAACAATGGAGGAGATTGCCCGGGTGCTTAAACCTGGTGGAGAGCTGATAATCTCCATAGCTAATTTTGATAGTCTGGGTTTCCGCCTGGGGAAGAAGCTATATCCAGTAACGAAGTTTCTTTCCCCCTCTCTGGCTAAGGAAAGGAAGCCCTGGGAGCTACCGCCAGACCATACATATAAATTTAATTACCTATTCCTAAGCAGCTTGGTGAAGCAGCATTTTGAAATTAAAAAAGCAGAGGGAATATCCCTCTTTTTTGGACTCCCTCTGTGGGGTAGTTTTCTTTCCAAACTTCCCCATTCTGTTTCTTATGTTCTTCTGAAGACATTAGATAAATTAGCCCGACCTTTTCCTTCTCTGGCAGACGTTATCCTGATGAAATGTACTCCAATCTATAGACCAGAATAACAACAGTTCGGGAAAGTCCATAAAACTTTACAATTCCTGTTGCCCAAACTATAATGCCCTGTCATGTCCATCATACAAAACAGCGATTTGCTTGCCACCCTGGCTAAGATATCCCACTTGTTAGCTAGCCAGAAAAAGCAAGGCTATATCGTTGGTGGCTTCATCCGTGATTGGCTTTTGAAAAGAGAGACCAACGATATAGATATTGCTGTAAATGGTGATGTCATAACCATAGCCCGGGAAGTGGCTGAGGAAGTAGGAGGCAAATTTGTGCTCCTTGATGATGCCAATAACATAGCTAGAGTAGTGGTGATTGAAGATGAGCAGCCAGGAGGAACTTCGCAGAACCCAGAATCACGAGGCGCAGAGTGGCATTTTGATTTCTCCCCTTTTACCGGAGATATTGAATCTGACCTTGCCCGCCGCGATTTCACCATAAATGCCATGGCTCTGGAACTCAGCCAATTTGTCACCGCCAGCACGGCCACCACTACGAGTTCCCGAAAATCGACAAGTCCTCTGGCTGAAAAGCGATTTCCCCTGAAGCTTATCGCCCCCTTTTCCGGTAGGGAGGATTTGAGAAATAAAATAGTGCGGGGGGTCAGCGAGCAAATATTCGAGGCTGATGCCGCAAGGCTCTTACGGGCAGTAAGGTTGGCTGCCGAGCTTGACTTCACTATAGAGCCGAACACAGAATCTTTAATCTACCGCTATTCCCAGGCTATCACTAAAGTCTCTGGGGAGCGGGTTAGAGAAGAGTTACTGCGTTTGCTCACCCTGCCCCGGGCTGCTTACTATCTGAGATACTTAGATAAACTTGGCTTGCTGCTCACCCTAATCCCCGAGTTAGCGGAGGGCAAGGGAGTAGAGCAACCAACAGTGCACTTCTGGGATGTCTTCGAACACTCTTTACAGACCGTAGCTGCGGTAGAATTCCTCATTAGAGAAAGCGATTGGGAGTACAGCAACGATGCTATGCTGTCCACTGCTCCCTGGTCTGATGCAATAGACGGGCATTTGTCCCAGGAAGTTTCCAGCGGAAGTAACCATAAGGTTCTATTAAAGTTAGCCGGGCTATTCCATGATATTGCTAAACCAATGACAAAGTCTATTGATGATACAGGTAGAGCCAGATTTTTAGGGCATACCAAACAAGGTGCAGCCATGACTGTGAACATTTTGGAACGGTTACGATTTAGCAATCGAGAAATAAAACTGGTGGAAAGCCTTGTCTACCACCACCTCCGCCCAGCCCAGATGGCAAATAATGGATTGCCTACTCAACGGGCAATTTATCGCTACTTCCGGGATACAGGCGAGTCCGGCATTGACATTCTATTCCTGGCTTTAGCCGATTATCTGGCTAGCTGTGGGCCCTTGGCATCTATGGGGGAATGGGAAAAACATTGCCAATTAATAAACTACATACTGGCAGAGCATGATAAGCAGCAAGACAAAATCTTGCCGGTGAAACTCATTGATGGTAATGATATAATGAATACATTTGACTTAGTACCAGGGGCATTGATTGGCAAACTCCTGGCCATGGTCAATGAGGCTTATGCCAGCGGTGAGTTAAGCACCAGAGAAGAAGCATTAGCTTTGGTTCGAAGTGAGCTATCAGCTGTGAGCAAGCAACAAACAAGAGCTTCCCAAAAATCCCGGAATTCTGGAGTAAAAACAATCCCTAACACAAAGGCAGACTAAATTGAGAAGGGGAAACGTTTATTTATTGATTTTCATCCTGGTTCTGTTCGGCTTTGCCCTGTGGTCCGTGGTGCCTCTGAATAGAAGTGTTCTGGGCAGACAAGGGCTGAGGCTGGGCCTTGATCTCAAGGGCGGCAGTCAGTTGGTCTACAGTGCTAACCTGAGTGCGAAAGACCCGTCGGAGACGGATGCCGAGGCTCTTCAGGGTGTAAAAATGACAATTGAACGGCGGGTTAATGCTTATGGGATCACTGAGCCGACAGTCCAGATAATCCAAAACTCACAGGGTAGTTTCATTCTAGTTCAGCTTCCGGGGGTGAAGGATATTGATCAAGCCCTTAAGCTTATAGGGCAAACTGCCTTGTTGAATTTCAAGGAGCAGGCGACTGCGTCCAACGGAACTACAATATGGGTCCCGGCCATGGCAGTTGGCAGCAACGGCACAGAGGAAGAACTTACCGGAAAGTATTTGAAACCTAATGCCACTGTGCAACTGAACCAGAGTACGAATAAGCCGGAAGTAGCTTTTGAATGGAATTCGGAGGGTGCGCTCCTTTTTAAACAAATCACTACCCGCGACCTGAATAAGCCTCTGGGCATATTCCTCGACAATCAGCTTATCTCGGCACCAACGGTGCAGGCAGTGATTACGGACAAGGGAGTAATTACTGGCTTAAGCTTGGATGAAGCCAAGACGTTGGCGATACAGTTGAATTCGGGTGCCCTAGATGTTCCACTGACATTAGTTGAGCGCACGGACATAGGGGCTACTTTAGGGGCCGATTCTATACATAAGAGCTTAACGGCAGCGGAGATTGGGATAGTGATACTTTTGCTATTCCTGCTTCTTTATTATCGCCTGCCCGGCCTGGTGGCTTGCCTCGCCTTAGCGATTTACGGCGTCGTGCTTCTAATGATTTTCAAGCTCGTCCCTGTAACGCTCACCTTGCCTGGCCTCGCCGGGTTTATTGTTTCTTTTGGCATGGCTGTCGACGCCAACGTCCTTATCTTTGAGCGCATGAAGGAGGAATTGCGAGGAGGGCGCAGCTTAGCGGCTGCGGTTGATGCTGGGTTCAACCGTGCCTGGCCTGCCATCAGGGATAGCAACATCACTACCTTTATTGCCTGTATCGTCCTTTTCTGGCTCGGTGGCACGATTGGCGCTTTTATGGTTAGGGGTTTTGCCCTGACCCTGTTCATTGGTGTAGCGTTATCCATGTTTACTGCTATCGTCGTTACCAGAACATTTCTCCGCCTGATTACGGGCAGCCAGGTGGTCACCAGCCCGGCAGCTTATGGAGTAACGTCACTTCGACCAGTCAGGAATTCGAAATGATAAACTTTGTTGGTAGGAAGCAGTGGTTCTTCTTGATTTCCTGGCTACTTGTGATCATGGGAATAGCTGCTTTAGTCGTCTCTCAGGTGCACTTTGGATCTCCCCTCCGATTGGGGACCGATTTCACTGGTGGCACATCTATGACTCTTCAATTCACCCCGGCAGTGGAGCAAAACCAGTTAAGAGATGAAATGGCCAAGCTGGGATATGGCGAGGCAACCATTCAAAACGCTGGCTCGGGCAGTTTCGTCATCAACATCAAGCAGATAACCTCAGATGAGGCAAAAGCGCTGGCGCAGGAGCTCGGGACAGACTTGAATTCTCAGGTTGAAGTGACCAATTATTACCTAGCTTCTCCAGCGATAGGAGCAGCAACAGCACGCAATGCTGGCATCGCTGTAATAGTGGCATCTGTAGCCATGCTCTTCTACATTGTCTGGGCATTCCGCCGCATGCCCAGCCCTTTTCGCTGGGGTACCTGCGCTATCATTGCCCTCGTCCACGACGTATTCATAATAGTGGGCATTTTCGCCCTCCTGGGTTTACTTGCTGGGGTGCAAATCGATGCTCTGTTTATCACCGGTCTGCTTACGGTTGTGGGTTACAGCATCAATAATACCGTGGTCGTCTTTGACCGCATTCGAGAAAATAAAGCTAGAGGTATTAGCCCGGACTTTGCTGTAACGGTAAACTCCAGCATCGTAGAAACGCTGGGACGCTGTCTGAATACCAGCTTGACTACTTTTTTTGTTGTCTTGGCGTTATTCCTTTTTGGCGGAGCCACCATACACTTTTTTGTTCTGGTGCTGCTCCTCGGCGTCACCGTTGGCCTCTATGACTCGGTGTGCATTGCGGGGGAGCTTCTGGTCGTGTGGGAAAAGCGGGAATGGAGTGCCCTTATACCCTGGGCTAAGAGACCTGCTTAGTCGAAAATATTAGACTAATCTCTAAACACCAAACAAATTCAAAATTCCAAATTTAAATCCCAAGACCCATTTTGTTTTAAATTCTGGCCATTAGTGCTTTGATATTGTTCAGGATTTAGAATTTTGTGCTTAGGATTTGTCGTATTTTGCTTTGTCATTTTGCATTTTTCTTTTTGACTTTTAGTTTACTATGCTTCCAGGTGGTGTATTCTCTTGATTGCCTCGATGTGCTCATCAAATCCCTCGGGCTTTCTTACCATTGATGCTTTCCCCAAAGGGTCATCTATCACGGAATTACCCAGAAGTACATCAAAAATGGCTTTTGTGGAAGAAGCAACCACCTGAAGATTATAACCACCTTCCAGGGTGAAGACGAGATGTCCCTGGCATAGTTCGGCAGCCAGTTCCTTCAATATCATCGCCATTTGAGCAAAACCTGTGATAGTTACCTGCATCGCAGCTAGCTGGTCGGCCCAGTGAGCATCGAAGCCAGCAGAAACCAGGATGAGTTGTGGCTGAAATCTCCGAGCTACTGGAACCAAGACCTCGTTGAAGGCTCTCAAGCATTCCTCATCGCCCCAGCCGGCGGCCATGGGAAAATTCACCGTAGTTCCCTCTCCTGCACCTGTTCCAGTTTCATCTATCCATCCAGTCCCGGGATAAAAGGGATACTCATGAGTGGAGAAGTAAAGGACTCTGGGGTCGGCATAAAAGGCATCCTGGGTTCCATTGCCATGATGGACATCAAAATCAGCGATAAGAATACGGTTGAGGCTGAACTTACTCAGGGCAAATTTAGCGGCGATTGCCATATTATTGAAAATGCAGAAGCCCATCGCCCGATCATGAATGGCATGGTGCCCTGGTGGTCTAACCAAAGCAAAAGCATTATCCACCTCCCCCCTCATCACCGCTTCTACAGCCACCACGAGCCCACCGGCAGCATATAAGGCTGCTTCGTAAGACTTCGGAGACATTACGGTATCAGGGTCAAGCCAACCACCACCCTTTTCCGCTTTGCTCTTAACATAGGAAATATACTCCGGCGCATGTACCATCTCTAGCTCTTCTAGCGAGGCTGGGCGCGGAGGCAGACAGGTGAGTTTCTCTTTAATTCCAGTCTCTTTCAAATAGGACATCGCCTCTACCAGCCTGCGAGAATTCTCCACGTGGTCACCGGTATCATGTTCCAAATAGATTGGATCATAAACTAAGCCGGCTTTCATACTGGCATCATATCAAAAGCGCTTAAACAAAAACAATTATGGGCGGGGTTTTCCAGAGCAAGTGTTGCTTTTTATCACGGAAAACATCTATGCTGATGAAAGTGTATACTTCTCGAAACAGCAGGCTTTGTAGCATGACCAGAGAAGAGATAAAAGAGCTGCTCGGCGAGGCAGAGAAGAGGTTTACCTCGGAAGCAAAATTGGTACAGTTGGAGTCAGGCAGAGTCATTTTCGTTGGTGATACGCATGGTGATCTCGAAGCCACTGAGAAAATTATCCACAAGTATCTCAAGTCGAAGAATAAGCTAGTTTTCCTGGGGGACTATGTTGACCGGGGGCCAGCTTCTCTGGAAAACATTAACTTTTTGCTTGGGCAAAAATTTGAGCACCCCGATTCTCTTTACCTCCTTATGGGAAATCACGAAGGCCATGCTGTATTCAGCTTCCACCCTGCCGATTTCTGGGAAGGGCTGGATGCCGAGCTTCGCCAGCGATATAGCGAGGTCCTTGCCCGGTTGCCGCTTGCCGTGTCCACACGCAATGGAATCATTGCGCTGCATGGAGCACTCCCCGATGTGTCAGGTTTAGAGGATATAAGCAGGATAAAGCTAGGTAGTGCTGAATGGCATCAAATAACCTGGGGGGACTGGCAGGAAAGGCCAGGGAAGTTCTTGGGGATCGATCCCTATACCGGCAGGCCTCAATTCGGGCGAGGCTGGTTCGAGGAAATCATGTCCCGCTTGGGCAAAAATATCTTGATAAGGTCTCACCAGCCAGATGCCCCACCCACAATATATGGCAGGAGATGCCTTACTATATTCACCTCTTCAGCTTATAGACATTATATTTCTGAGCGCACCATAGCCCTGGTTGATTTGAGAAAAGTGGTAAAGAGCGTGGATGATATAGAGATAGAGATTGTCTAAAGTCCTCCTCAACCCTCAAGATTTCAGCCTACTATATTATATCTTACCAATCTGCTTCTGGGGGTCGCTGGAATGAAGGCAGTGATCAGGGCGGCAAGGGGGAAGTTGACCAAACAGCCTGGCTAAATATTCATGGAAGCATAGTGGTAGCACAAATAATTTTCTCTCTCTCCTCTGGTACTCTTCCTCTATACTTGGTAGAGTGTAGTGTGTGTACTGAGCGTTGTCAATAAGTATGGCACTATATTTCAAAAAGTAGTAGTCTATCCAGTAAACACACTAGGATACTACCGAACAAAATCATCCTGGCAAATCTTGACGTTCTGATAGGTATTGGTGAGAATTTCTTAATCTGATACGGTTATGTAGTCTTTTATATTGTCTAATGTCGCTTCGCCGATGCCGCTGACTTTAAGCAGGTCTTCGATTGTTCTGAAAGGGCCATTTTCACTGCGGTAATCTACAATTCTTTGAGCTAGTACCTCGCCTATCCTAGGCAGGGCTTCGAGGAGCCAGGGCTCGGCTCGGTTGATATCTATCTTCTGGGGAGATTGTTTTTCGCCTTCCCGTGGAACATGAATCTTAATATGGCTGAGGTCGGCATCTGGTTCAACGCCGGCATCGGAAAGGAGCGTCTGCAGAGTGTCACCTTCCTTTAAAGGATAGATGCCAGGGCTAGCCACAGCGCCACCGATGTAAAGCTCCCCGCTTTGCTCTGGAGGCTCTGTTTGAGATAGAACGATTTCCACAGGCTGGCTTCGGCTGTGCTGCACCGCCAGCATGACGCCGCCGGCGATTGCGGCGATAACTAGGAAGACAGTTATGAATAGGTAAAATCTATTGGCGCGACTCATGGCATAGCTCCTTTCTCAATAAATATAATTAACTGCATGGGCTCGCATATAATTCCTCGCCCTCGATGGGAGAGTATTAAGGTGAGGGTGAAGTCCCCTTGCCTCCCACTACATTTTAAAACAGCCACTCCTTCTAGTAAATCTGTCTTTTCGCGGAATAGGTTTTATGGTGTACAGCATACTCTCTTGACTCTACTTTAAGCCCACACATACAATCTGGTAACAAAACTGAATGTTCAATTAAAGGAGGAGAAATGGAAAATTTGTGGCTAGTCCTGTATTGATCGGGACCCATTGGGCTTGGTATTGGCCTTGCCCTCATAGGCACCTTTGTCTGGATACTTGCTAAAGCTGACGAGCTAAGTAAGCGCACAAGGGCATTTGCTAAGGAAAAAGGACTGGAGAAGAAAAAGGAATAACCGCGCTCGTTTAGCAACTCGGATCGTCATTGCTGGCCCTCTGCCTTTTGTCATTGCGAGCACTTGGAAAGTGCGTGGCAATCTCAGTAATAGCGCCGGGTTAGTCAGGAAGTGCACCGTAAATTGCTCGCCCTACATCCCGGTGCTAAAATTGCTCTATGGCAAAAGGTTCCAGCGTGATAACCGTTAATCGCAAAGCTTATCACGACTATCATATACAGGAAAGCCTTGAGGCTGGTATTGTTCTTAAGGGTTCTGAGATTAAGTCCATCAGGGAAGGCAAGGTAAATCTAAGTGATGCCTATGCCAAGCCAGAAAATGGTGAGCTGTGGCTCTATAATAGCCACATTGCTTCCTACGATGCTGCTAGCTATAACACTCATGAGCCAGTCAGGCCTCGCAAGTTGCTTCTCCACAGAAAAGAGATTGATATCCTTGCCGGCAAAGTAATGCAGAAGAGTTTGACTTTAGTGCCCCTTAAGCTGTATATTAAACATGGAGTGGCTAAACTGGAGCTGGGGGTGGCCAGAGGGAAGAAAGTTTACGATAAAAGGGAGGCTATCGCCCGTCGGGATGCCGAAAGGGAAGTAGAGCGGGCGATGAAGCATAGAAGGAGGTGATAGGAAAGCAGGCTGGAATACGGGGGCGCGTGGGTTCGACAGGGGGAGGCCTACAGAATTGCAGGCTGAGGTGCCACTAACCTCATAAAACAGGTGGCAAAACATAACTGAGGAACCTGTTTACGCTTAACGGTTCAATCTAACTCGAGCTCTCCTCGAAGCTTGGGATTAGGTTTCAGAAAAATCGAGGCGCTCCAATCCTGATGCCGATAGGGGTTGGCTAAGAAGTATTGGCTGGTCTGGCTGGATTCGGTCAGCAGATGAAAGCTAGACGAGATAAAAGGAGCTGACTAAGCTTGTAGGATATTCTGGCAACCTTCTTTTGGACGGGGAGTTCAACTCTTCCCCGCCTCCACCAGGAAATTTAGAAGCGCCAGCCTTTCACTGCTGGCGCTTTTTATATCTGTTCCCTCCAACTCCTCTGTTCTAAAACTTCTACCGATGCGAGGAGTAGGTTAGCGGGCTAAATAAGTTAGCCGGCACAATCTTTGGCACTATCACCTTCAGCGATGAGGGCGCGGTATGGATGGCGACCGGGGTCTTGGTAAAAGGCGCACCAACTTTTGAACGCGAGCCAGCTTTTCTCCCCACTTTTCAGGACGTTCTCCGTAGAGTATAATATCAATAGAAAGGCAAGGAAGGAGCGATGATAATAAATAAGCTTTTAACACGAAAAGGATGGCGTGTTGTGGCACACTCTACACTGGCAGCAGCTGGGATTGGTCTTCTCTATTTAATATCTAAAACAGTGATAGCGGATATCCAGCAGGGAGATATGTTAGGCTGGTGTATTTTAGGTGTGGGAGTCGTCTTTTCGCTATGGTTAGTGGCACTGGGAAGTATGTTAGCCAAGGCCGAACTAACTGACTGGAGGTGATATCGTAGCTGGACTAATGGCTCCTCTCGCCATGGTAGCTTGGCCCAGTGTTGCGTCATTTGCTCATGCGGTTTATGTGCAAACAGCACCATATCTACAGACGACCCGGACTATTCTAGTCCCCTCTGGCCGCAAAATGATATTATCCGGGTTGTTTGGTGGAGGAGAGGATAATATCCGTGCCTAATGTAGCTATTGTGACTGATAGTGTTGCTGACCTGCCCCCTCAGATAGCTGAAGAGTTCGGGATTACAGTAGTTCCACTTATTGTCCGCTTTGGCACTGACCTCTACCGCGATGGCATCGACCTGAGCCCTGACCAGTTCTATGAAAGACTGAAAACCAGCAAGGCCTTGCCTGCGACATCTGTGCCGCCACCGGCGGCTTATGCCGATGCCTACGATAAGCTCGCCGAAAAAACAAACGAGATTGCGGTTATCAGTCTAACTTCCAGGCTCAGTGCTACCTATCAGGTGGCGTTACAAGCCGTAGGGTTGATGAAGAAGCGATGTCGAGTAGAGGTCGTGGACTCGGAATGGGCGATTATGGCAGAGGGTTTCATAGTAATTGCAGCTGCCAAGGCAGCGCAAAGTGGGGCTAGCCTTGATGAAGTGTTGGATGTAGCCCATCACACCAGAAACCGGGTGGATATGTACGCTGCCTTCGATACTCTCGAATATCTGGAACGCGGCGGGCGCATTGGCAAGGCGCAAGCCTTTCTTGGTTCACTGCTCAAGGTAAACCCGATCATTTGCCTTAAGGATGGCGAACCATATCCCTTAGCTCGGGAACGCTCCCGTACTAAGGCGATAGACCGCCTGTACAACTTTGCCACAAGCTTTGGCAGCATTGAAGCGTTAGCTGTAGAGTATGCCATTGACTTAGATGAGGCCAACAGGTTGGTCCAGAGGCTTCACGCAAAGTATCCTCAAGTTCCTATTTACATCTCGCGTGCCAGTCCTGTTATCGGCACGCACACAGGGCCTGGTCTCATTGTTGTTAGCGTGCTTGGAGACAGACAATCTGCTACTTAGCAGCGATAAGATAGCGGAGAATACAGCGGATTTAGCTTGGCTACAATTCGTTTCCCAGAGTCCGAGGATGCTGTATCACCATGAATAGAGCATAAGGCTTTCTTTGGGGTGAGTGCATGCTACTAGGTATTCTAAGCATAATTATCGGGTATCTTTTGGGCTCCATCCCTACAGCCTACATCGTATCCCGCATTAGGAAAGGTGTAGATATCCGGACTGTCGGTTCAGGTAATATGGGTGCCGCTAATGTTATGCGCCAAATCGGTGCCCATGAAGGCGTTTTTGTCGGTCTCATCGATGTCGCCAAGGGGGCGGGGGCTATACTCATTGCCCGAGCTCTAAACATTTCGGAACTCTGGGTCT
Source organism: uncultured Dehalococcoidales bacterium (assembly GCA_964586515.1). GTDB lineage: Bacteria > Chloroflexota > Dehalococcoidia > GIF9 > AB-539-J10 > RBG-13-51-36. Next base: position 26,981 of record CAZPGJ010000001.1, on the reverse strand, counting down.
TTGGGGCCGGTTTTGCGGCTCTCGTGGGGCATAATTTCCCTGTGTTCGCAGGTTTCCGGGGTGGCCGAGGTTCAGCCACCATCATAGGTATTTTTTTCGTACTAGCCCCCAAGGCAATGCTTATCACACTGGCAGTAGTAGCTATCCCGTTTTTTACGACCCGTAAATTTATGGCGGCTCTGTTCATTGGATTTGGTCTGTTGCCTCTATTCATCTGGTTATTGGAAGGCTCGCTGATGCTGGTGCGCTATGCGTTAGTTATCGACCTTTTCATGCTGGTTCGCAATCTGCCCGATCTTAGACAAGTACTGGCTAAAGGCATATTGAAAGACATAATACACGATAGGCAGCAGAAGAAAGTCAAGTGATATCACCGTAGGGAATAAGAGCCTGTCCGGAGCATTCGGCTGAGCTTTCGTTGAAGCTCTGTCGAAGGATAAGCATTTGGAAAAATTGAACTGTTGCGAAAAAAGTGAAGTACAAAGATAATATTTAATTCGAAGAGACACCATTACGTGGCAAGAGTCAGCGTCTTTCTGGTTGTGGTGGCATTCATTATCGGAATGGTGGTCTATGGTCAGTCCGAGCCCAAATACACCCCCATGGTCGCTGCAGGCGACTGGCAACGCGGTTGGACTTCAGTCCGACGGCACCGTGGTCGCTGTGGGAGACAACGCCTCCGGGCAGTGCGATGTCGGTGGCTGGACAGGTATCATCCAGGTTGCCGCAGGCATGTATCACACCGTGGGGCTTAAATCCGACGGCACTGTGGTCGCCGCAGGCCCTGAGATTGAGCTTGCCAAATGGAATCTCATTGAGGCAGCGCCCTAGTATGAACTCACCATCTCCTCGTGGTCCTGTGCCTAAGCCTTCGGAGAAGTTGACAGGGACTAGACAATGTAGGCAATAGGTGCTACTCTATTTATAGTTTATAGTCTAGGACAGGAGATGGGAGAATGACTTATAAAAGGTACGATATTCTGACGGTGCTGGTGTGGGTGATTCTGGGTGCGGCACTAGTAGTCCTTGGCGTTTTCCTGAGGAGGCCGGACTTCGGGAAAGCAATTTGGTGGGTGGTAATGGGCGTAGGAATAGCGCTGGCAGTCGTAGGAATTGTCAGCATCGGCTTCTCTGTGAGACAAGATGTTGAGATACAATGTCCTTATTGTGGCGGGAAAGTAGTGCCGCGAGTGAAATCAAGCACAAGCGAGCTGTATCTTTCAAAGGAAGAGGAGGAAGAAGAGAAAGAGGAGGAAGAAGAGAAAGAAGAGAAGGAAGAGGCAGCGGGTCCTGTCGAGGAAGAGACAAAAACCCCAGAGGATTGAAGGGTCTGGCCACACAATATGGGTGGTGCGCTGGGTCGTGCCAGTGGTATGATTATTCCTGGACTTTAAATGAAGTCTTTTTTGTAACTGCTCAGCTTGCCATGTCGTCCTGAGCGAAGTTGAAGTGCTCCCTCAGAATGACAAAAAGTGAAGGCCTCGGAATGACAGAGGGCGAAGACTTGTTCATGACATAATCGGAGCAGTTACTTCTTAGGTGGAATTCGTAAAAAGATGTTGGAAACGGCAGAGAAATAGTTTGTGCGAGCAAATCAATAGGCGGAGATAGGTTGTTTGTCGGTGATGATTCTTTTGTTTGCAGCTAATTGTTGGCGAATATGTTTGGGGATAGTAAACATGGCTTGATGGGTAAGGCCATCGTAGGATTTTAGCTTTTTTGATATTCTTGTTGAAATTCTGGTGTCAACTTCCTTGGGAGTCAATTCAGAGGGGTCAAGACTTTGAGAAGCCGCGACAAAGCCCCATAAGCCCAGAAAAGAAGGTACATGGACCTGGTAGGGGCGGGCTATCGGGAAGACGTTTCTTAAAGTATTGGCAATAGCGGTGAAATTATCTAAGTTCATCCATTCAGCAGGTTCAGCCTGCACTGACATAATGCCATCGGGCCCTAGTTTTTGTTGAACTATTTGGTAGAATTCCCGGGTGTAGAGCAAGCGTGCTGGCCCTTGCTCTAAAGGGTCAGCCAGGTCAATGATGATGACATCGAATTTGTCGCTACTTTCCTCCAGGTATTTTCTGGCGTCGGCGAAATGAAGCTCTGCTCTGGGGTCATCGAAAGCCTTCTGATGCCAGGAGGGCAAGAAACGGCGACAAAGACTTACAACCTCTTCATCAATATCCACCATGACAGTTTTTTTTACCGTCTTATGTGCCAGGACTTCCCTTAAGGTGGCACCTTCACCTCCTCCAGCAATGAATACCCTCTCTGGCCGGGGATGGGTAAGCATAGCTGGATGTACCAGAGCTTCATGGTAAATAAATTCATCCGCCTCGCTGGATTGAATCTTGCCATCGAGGATGAGACAAACGCCGAAGCTGCCCGTGTTGATAATATCTACGGACTGAAACTCAGTTCGCCCTGAATATATCCTCTCCTTAATGCTATGCAGCATAGTAAGGTCAGGACTTATATAGTCAGAAAACCATCTATGTTTATCAGGGTCGCTATCTTTCATTTTGCACACCCAACCTGGCTGTCCTCTACAATCCCCCTGCGAAGTTCGATTAAGGAGTGGCTTTGGGCCCCCAGCTTCTCTGTTATCAACCTGGCAGCCTTTTCCGGGTCTACATCGGTCCCGCAGGTGAAAACGTCTAAGGCAGCGTACCTGTATTCCGGCCAGGTATGAATGGCAATATGCGATTCAGCGATATTGACCACTCCGCTCACTCCGTAAGGGGAGAAATGATAAAAGGACTCGCCCACTACGGTAGCGCCACTTTGAATGGCAGCTTCGTTAAGACAATCTTTGAGAAAGTTTAAGTCATCTAGCACCTCCTTATTGCAGATTTTTAGTTCTAGTAGCAGATGTCTTCCAAGCGCATGCAAATCACCTTCCCTCCTTTAGATTTTAAATTTGTGATAGAGCCTTTTTAGGCAACAGGGCAGATTTTATATAATGTCAATCCTTTTAGCAATACTCAAGGAGTTTCTGCTAAAATAAACGAAGGTAAGAACTATGTCGGCAAGGGAACCATTAGTTACTGTGCGCACTGCCAAGTACATGGAGGCGCAAATAATCAAGGGACGGCTGGAGAGCGAAGGTATACCAGTCCTCCTGAGCTACGAGAGCGCTGGTCTGGTTTACGGGCTTACAATTGATGGGTTAGGTGAGGTGAAAATAATGGTGCCCAAGCATCTGGCAGAGGAAGCTAAGGAGATTTTAGGAGATTAGTGGAAAAGAAGAATTAAAAAATTCTGAATGACAGCGCAAAATATGACAAATCCTAAGCACAAAACCTAAAGGAAATGCAAAAGGTAAAAGTAAAAATGCAAAATGACAGGGCAAAATTTAAAAATCCGTTTAATAGAGTTTTTTTTGCATTTTGGATTGTAATTTTTATTTTTCATCTTTGATTTTTCATGACTTCAAGATTAGAACGCATAACTGAACAGCGGCTGGATAGCCTGAACAGAATTCGGGCTCGCGGCATAGATCCTTATCCCCATTCCTATCATCCCAGCCATACTATTCGAGAGGCGATAGCTCTTTTTGAGCAGCAGGGAGAGAATTCTCAGGACATATCACTGGCTGGCCGAATTATGTCCAAGCGCTCTATAGGTAAGATGTCCTTTCTCGATATTCGCGATAGCTCGGGGAAGATACAGCTTTCTTTGCGCTACGACCTTCTGGGCCGCGAGAGATACGAATTTCTTCAAGATGTTGATATTGGCGATATTATCGGGGCAAAGGGGAAGCTCTTTCGGACAAAATCCGGAGAGCTCACTCTGGAGGTATCCGATTTCGCCATGCTCTCTAAATCCCTTCGCCCGCTGCCAGAGAAGTGGCATGGGCTGGCTGATGTAGAAAAACGCTATCGGCAGAGGTATCTCGACCTCATTTCCAACGAAGAGAGTAAAAGCATTTTTATTTTGCGTAGCAAGACTATCACTGCCATAAGAAGTTTTCTCGATAAGCAGGGGTTTATGGAGGTAGAAACTCCGGTACTTCAGCCCCATGCCGGCGGAGCGCTAGCACGCCCCTTCGTCACCCATCACCATGCCCTCGATGAAGACCTCTATCTGCGAATTGCCCTGGAGCTCCACCTCAAGAGATTGGTGGTAGGCGGCTTTGACAAAGTTTACGAGATGGGGCATGCCTTCCGCAATGAAGGTATTTCGGTTAAACATAACCCGGAATTCACCTTGCTTGAGTGCTATCAAGCTTATAGCGATTACAACGACATGATGAGATTGGTTGAGGAGATGCTCGTTCATATAGCTCAGGAGGTCCTGGGTGATACCAAGCTTGCTTGCAATGGCAAAACCATTGACCTTGGCCTCCCCTGGCAAAGGCTTTACCTGCGTGAGGCAATAAAAAATTATTGTGACATTGATTTTGAAGATTATTCTGATGCTGCTTCACTGAGGACGCGGATGGCAGAGATGGGAATGGATGTTGATCCGGCTAAAGGGAAGGGCAGGCTGATCGAAGAATTGATTTCCACTTTTGTCGAGCCGAACCTTATTCAGCCAACTTTCCTTCTGGATTACCCTGTGGAAATGTCACCTCTGGCCAAGAGGAAGCGGGGTGATGACCAGTTAGTGGAGAGATTTGAGGGCTTTGTGGATGGCATGGAGGTTGCCAATGCCTTCACCGAGCTTAATGACCCCCTGGAGCAAAGGGAAAGGTTTCGCCAGCAGCTAAAAGAACGGGTTGCCGATGAGGAAGTGGAAATCGCCGACGAAGATTTTCTGCAGGCTTTGGAGTATGGGATGCCTCCTACTGGTGGTCTGGGGATAGGCATTGACCGCCTGGTGATGCTGCTTACCGGGCAGCAATCTGTTCGGGAAGTGATATTTTTCCCCCAGCTGAAGACAAAAGAGTAAAATGCGAAATGACAGGGCAAAGTATGACAAATCCTAAGATGGGGAAGAATCCAGAAGTCAGTAGCCAGTAGCCAGTAGGGAGAAGTGGTCTCTGATTACTGAATTCTGACTACTGACTACTCTTGAGGTGTAGAGCTTACATATGCTTGATATTAAGCTGATTCGTGAAAACCCTGAGCTTGTCCGCCAGGCTTTGGAGAAGAGAGGCGATACCTTTGCTCTCGATAGCATCCTGGAGATTGACGGCCGTTATCGCAGCTTGCTCCATCAGACGGAGGAACTCCGTGCCAAACATAACGAGGCCAGCAAACAACTGAGCAAAAGCAAGGAAAAACCACCTCAGCTCATCGCCCAGATGCGTCAATTGGGAGAACAGATATCTTCTTTGCAGCAGCAGACCAAAGAAGCTAAGTTTAACCTTGATTCCTTGCTGCTGGAGTTACCCAACATTCCCCACCCCAGCGTGCCCCTGGGGGGAGGCGCGGGTGATAATGTGGTGGTGCGAACCTGGGGCAAGCCAAGAGAGCTGTCCTTCAAGCCCTTGCCTCACTGGGAGTTAGGGGAAAATTTGGGCATAATAGATTTCCAGCAGGGTGTGAAGCTCTCAGGGACCAGGTTTTATGTTCTCAAAGGGCTGGGGGCACATCTTCAACGAGCGCTTATCTCATTTATGCTCGATGTCCATGTAAACGAGCATGGCTATAAAGAAATCTATCCTCCTTTTATGGTAAAGCGAGAGTGCATGGTCGGCTCAGGAAATTTGCCCAAGTTCGGCGATAACTTATATCACGACGAGGAAGACGACTTCTGGTTCATACCCACGGCGGAGGTACCGTTGACTAACCTGCACCGTGATGAAATATTAAGTCCCGATAGCTTGCCCCTTCGTTATGTTGCCTATACTGCCTGCTTCCGCCGGGAGAAGATGGCTGCCGGCACGGACACCAGGGGTATTAAGCGGGGACACCAGTTTGATAAGGTGGAGCTCTACAAGGTTACCAGGCCTGAGAGTTCTGACGCAGAGCTGGAGAAACTGGTGGCCGATGCTGAGAACATCTGCCAGAAGCTCGCCATACCTTATCGCGTGGTGCAATTATGTACCGGAGACCTCGGCTTTGCCGCTTGCAAAACATATGATATTGAAATGTGGGCTCCGGGCTGTGCTGAATGGCTCGAGGTCAGTTCCTGCAGCAACTGCAGTGATTTTCAGGCGAGGCGGGCCAATATCCGCTACCGCCCTGAGCCGGGCGCCAAGTCGGAGTTAGTCCACACGCTCAACGGCTCGGGACTGGCTCTACCACGAGTCCTTATCGCTGTGCTGGAAAACTATCAGCAAGCTGACGGCACAGTATTAATCCCCGAAGTGTTAGAACCATACCTGAGAGCGACATAAACACCGCAAAATACATGTCCTAAATTTTGAGGCTGGTTATGATTTAGGGCTTGCGAGCTACAAAGCCTGTATTAGGCAAAGCGGTCAAATTCTAAGATTCTTCTATGCAATCTTTTTAACGTCAAAATTGAACTCTGCGTCGTTCACCGAGATCTCCCATCTTTCAGTTGTAACCAAAGTTCCTTTTGTAGCTACAACTAACTTTTCTGGGTCTTCAACAGGAACCCAAGACTCGTCCCGTGTCATGGGAATATCACCAATATCAAAGTAGCTGACTGTAAACTCGTCTTTGATTCGGTTGAGAATCCCCCTGCACTCCGATGGGCGGAAGTAGCCCAGCCATGCCCTACGCTGAACGACGTACCTAAGAATTAACGACTCAACAGGCCGCCAAACTCCTTTATCAACTTGCACTTTGATGTCTCTTTGTTCTGGTACCAAGTTATGAATCATGCCACATCTACGATCCAGTTCGCGTGCATTCCACTTTCGCTCAAAAGTTTGCAAAGGAAGAAGGCGAGTCTTGCCAACGTCTGCTGAAAGAACCCATTGGCGTGGGTCATAAGGAATTGAATCTCCAGCCTCGAGGAAGCATTGAAGCTCAAGATTGACCTTAGGGAGAAGATCAATCCATAGCAAAGGGAGTTTTATATCCAACGACCAATCTCGTGACTGTGCATCGTGCAGGCTACATAAATCAATACCGATGTTGCGAGCACAATCCTTGGCTGGCTTAGTGAATCCAGCATTACAAATGAGGATACCTTTTGCTGCGCGAACGTCCCTAACTACTGATGCAAATGCCTCGACAGCACTGATGCCAGCAGGTCGGGCATAGTTTTTCGCTTGCACCACAATAAGCAAATCAATACCTGCTACTGTGGCACGTATCGAAACATCGATCTGTCGCTTCCGTCCTGAATTTGCCCCCTCGATCCTATCATTGTGGCGCACGTGAGCATATGGTTCAAGTTCAGAAATAATGCGTGCCGCGAGTTTCTCGTATTCTTGCCAGTCGGTCATGAATTGCGGCACTCCTTTCTGCTCACAGTCATGCAGACAAACCCTAAGTTCGCCTAATCTACTTTAAGTCTAACAAACCATAGCGCTTGCCACAATGGCTATCAAACTTGGTTGCCCAGCCCTAACTATAAGTTTAGTTATTAAGAGTAGCTAACAATTGAACCGGGAGACTTGCTCGATGGCGTTTTCGATGAGCTCGATACGCTTCGGCTTGCCCTTGTCATCGAGCTCGATGGCGACAACATCTATGCGCCAGAGAGGGGGGAGGTCCTGGTGGGTGCTGGTATAGGTCAGGGCTGAGGCGATGAGCCTCTCTTTCTTGGCCTGTGTTATGGACTCCTCGGGAGTGCCGAAGTCCAGATTGCTCTTGGTGCGGACCTCGACAAAGACAAGGCAGTCCTTCTTCTGAGCAATGATATCAATCTCTCCATGATGGCAACGAAAACCCGTCTCACGAATGCGATAGCCCCGCTTTTTGAGGAATTTCTGGGCTGCTTTCTCCCCCAGCTTACCAACTTCTTGGCGGTCCATCACCTGATCCTTCACGGAGTTTACCCTGTTTGAAGTTATCTTAATTATACTACTTGCTAGCTCAGAGAAGCTTGGATAGCTTACTGAGAAAATCCAGTCAGGCTTGAAACATTCACTATTCTCACCAGTCATCTGGAGGTAAGCTAACAGATTCTCCATTGCGCATAAACCTGCATTACCTCTGGGTGCCCTGCCAGTCGATAAAAAGCCCTACCCCAAGTTACTTTCTGTATTTCTTTTCTGTTGCTGCTGCGCGCCCCGCTGGCATCTCCAATACAGGCACGGCCCAAACGGTTGCCCCGGCAAGTACCAGGGGGTATTGGGCAGCAGCCATGGCCTCGTTGCTTTCGTACTCGTTGACGGAGATGGCTACCAGTGTGTTTGGGGGAACGCCAGGAAATGCCATTCCTATACATGTATACAGGGCCAGCAGCTTACGCCCTGGCGTTTTAGCTACCTTGTCGGAAGCCTGCGCTACCTCCGCTCCTTTGGCGACATCGTACATTGCGAACTGAAGAAACTTCATTTTACTCCTCCTTTCTTAGTTTTATTGCTGCAAAGGCAGGGCACCCGGAAGCATGTATGTTTTTATCTCATTCGGACAATATGACCTAGCCAGTAATGGATACTAAACATATTATACTACTTGCTAGCTCAATGAAGTTCAAGGATAGCTTGAGGCTTTGTGGAGCAATTTTTGAGAAGGGATTTTGCTTTTGTCATAAGCATGACAAAACGCTATCTTCTTTCTATTGAACGAATATCGGGATATTTGCCTTTCTATGCGTATGTATGTTCACATTCTTGAAATGCGGAACGCCATTCAACTTATCCAAATCGCCCTGTTCTTATAGCTTGGATCGGCGCTTTTTCCAGGCCCGCCTGATGGGGAGAATGATCCAGAAAGTGAGGGGGCCGAGTACCATGACAAAGAACCCTATATACACAAAGGCCATAATAATTGAAGACCGTGCACCACCAAGGCCCTCTATCGTACCACCGGTGACGCTGGCAACAAACCACAATATGGCTCCGAGGATACCGATACCCAGGCCGATAAGGAAGTACTTCACCATGCTGGGTCACTCCTTTTGGTTCAATTGTACTAACAGCTAAAACCTAACAGGCGGACTCTTTAGAAGGTATTTTACTCGTTACTCTTAGCCTTTCTAATCCACCCGTTTTACCCAATTGTTACTTGAGTTGTGTAACTGGCGAGTTTTACTCCTTCAGAGTAAATCTCAACCGTTGCTAGGTGTGTACCTTTATCAAGTCCTGAAATATAGACGAAACCTTCAATCATTGTTGTTTCCCCATTTGGAAGTGACTCGTAGATTGTGATGTCTTCTTGTTTTCCTGCGACCATCAGTTTCATTTTATCCGCTAGGACCGGCAAGTCCCCGCTATTATGTACTTGAGCAGTTACCCCATCTATGTCGCCTTCGCTTAAATAGTCATAATAGTTAGTCTCAAATTGGACATTCGTAATGCTTACGTTTGATCCTGCAAAAATTGGCCTGGCCTCAAAAACCTTTTCATCCGTGAGCCATTCCTTAACTATCAACCAATACTCTCCTGGAGCGGGATTTGTTACCCCAATGCCTGTCATCGATACTTCTACTGTTTTATGACCGCTAAGCATGTCATCGGAAGAGATGAAACCATATCCTACACGCTCACCTTCAGGGTCGAATAAGAGAACCTCGTAGCTCTTTTGTGGTCCCTCCACTCTTACATTCAAATAACCGGTCCCGTAGAGTGCTGTTACTTCATAATCAACGCTCACCGCCGAGACGGCTTTAAAGTTAGCAGTGAGGCTCTTATCCGAATCCATGGTAATGGTAACAGTAGATGTGGTGCCTGATGCACTACCGCTCCAATGGTCAAAGGTGTAACCACTCGCTGGGCTGGCTGTCAATGTTACCTGCGCACCGGATTCATATTCACCACCATAAGGAGAAATCGAACCTGTTCCTGAAGGGCTAGCACTTACGCTAAGTGTGTAGGTATGTGTAGGTGTAGCTATGGCAACTATTATGATGATTATTGTGATGATACCTATAATAGAACCTGCAATGATTCCTGCCAGCTTTTTCTTACCCATTCCATCCTCCTTCTCCTGTTTGAATACATCATATGAGGATTAACGCTATATGTCAATATGCCTCAAGCATGCAATGAGATTGAGTTTTGTTTAGTGTATTGACTCATCTGTATCCACACAGGTCAGATTGAATAGGCTGGCAGTCGGGACTGGCTGGCCTGAGGCTAAAGGGCCAGAGTTTTGGCTTGCGATGAGATTCCTGACAGGGGCAAAGTATAGGCGGTGAATTGGCGAAGGGCCGAGCTTTCGCAGACAGGACATATGACTTCCCGTGCCATAGCCTTTATGCTGAGCAAATCCATAGCCGGGATAAATTTGGTCGAATTCCTCCATTATACGGTCTCTGGTGACCTTGGCTATGATAGAAGCACAAGCAATGGAGAGACACAATTTGTCACCTCTGGTTATTCCTCTTTGAGGGATAGGACATTGAGACAAGGTTACTCTATCAATAATGAGGAAGTGCGGTTGTTTGGGCAGCTTCTCCACCGCCTGTACCATAGCCAGCTTGGTTGCTTTGAGGATATTAATGGAGTCAATCACTTGAGAGGGAACGATGCCAATGCCCACAGCCACAGCCTCCTTGTTAATCAACTCAAAGAGGGACTCACGTTTCTTGTAGTTTAATTCCTTGCTATCCCGAACCAGCCCAAACCAGGGCAGATTAGCTGGACGAGGCAGGATAACGGCGCTGGCTACTACCGGGCCGGCCAGAGCCCCCCGCCCGACTTCATCGATGCCCGCGATAAGGTCATAGCCCTGTGATTTGAGCTCGTTTTCGTGATCAAGGTTTGGGAATCGAGGCAAGACTTTCTTTTTCATAACTCCCTTTAACGAGCACTCACAGCGCTGAGTGCTCGTCAAGCCCCTCTTATCTTAAGAGGGGAATCCTTAAAATAGAGATTATTTCCTTCTCCCTCCC
>CAZPGJ010000001.1:0-16018 GCA_964586515.1 uncultured Dehalococcoidales bacterium | reverse complement strand
GCCAAGCCTTGGCGGGCAGGCTCAGGCGGGCAAGCCCCTCTTATCTTAAGAGGGGACAATTTGGCAAACCTTCCTTAACCATCTTATCCTTCGGCTTCGCTCAGGACAAGTCTTAAGAGGGGGAGATTTGGGAAACCTTCCTTACTTCCTCTTATCTTAAGAGGGGAATCCTTAAAATAGAGATTATTTCCTTCTCCCTCCCCCTTAAAATAAGGGGGATAAAGGGGGTTATTTCCAGCACTCTGTTACTGCTTTGCTCGAAATCCAATGTATTCTTCATAACTCCCCCTGCCCGCCGACGCCAAAGGCCCGCCTGCCAAGCCTTGGCGGGCAGGCTCAGGCGGGCAAGCCCCTCTTATCTTAAGAGGGGGAGATTTGGGAACTGAGACATATCTCTCCCAAATTCCAAAATTAAAAATCAAAATGACAACTTAAAAATGAAAAAATTGATATTTTTGCTCTGTACTTTTGCATTTTGCATTTTCATCTTTGCATTTGATCTATAATCCCACCCCCCAGCACCTCGTCCATATTATAGAACACAATGGCCTGCCCGGGGGTCACTGCCTTTTGTGGCTGAGCGAAATTAACATCAGAGATTGCTTCGCCTTCACTTCGTTCAGGCTCGCAATGACGAGGTGGAAAGAGAATAACTTCTGCTTCTTTTGACTTATAGCGTATCCTGGCCCGGGCGGTAATGGGCTCACGAGGCGCCCTGCCTGATATCCAGTTCAGTTTTTGGGCGGTAAGCTTCTGGCTGTAGAGCTCTTTCTCAGGGCCGAGCACAATTCTATTACTCTCAGGCTCTATTCGTATGATGTAGAGCGGCTTTCCAGCACTCAATACTTGAGTGCTGGATAATCCCAGGCCGTGTCTCTGTCCGATGGTGTAGAAGGCTATTCCACGATGCTGACCTAATTTTTTTCCCTGAGTATCTATGATATCGCCAGGCGTGCTGGAAAATCTCTGGCTGAGAAATGAGCCATAGTTCTTCTGGGAAATAAAGCAAATATCCTGGCTGGACCTGGTGGCTGTGGGCAATCCCGCCTGCTTTGCCATCTGTTTAACCTCGTCTCTGCTATGCTGGCCTAAAGGAAACAAGACATGCCCGAGCTTTTCCTGGGTTAGACTATGAAGAAAATAAGACTGGTCTCTACCGGTGTCCACCGCTTTAAGTAGGCGATGGCCGTCCGTGGAATGCTCTACTCTGGCATAATGGCCTGTAGCCAGATAGTCAGCGCCCAGGGAGAGTGCTTTGTCGAGGAGGAGGCCAAACTTTATGCGCTGGTTGCAGGCAACGCAGGGATTGGGAGTCTGTCCTTGCTGGTATTCCTGGCAGAAATAGTCAATTACACAGGACTCAAATTCCTTTTGCAGGCCAACCTGATGATAGGGAATGTTTAAAATGCGGCAGATATTTTCCGCCCGCTGTGCCTGGTAGTCGAAGCGGGGAGAATCCCAGAGGCGCATATGTATGCCTATCACTTCATAGGCGGTTTCCTTGAGCAACAAAGCAGCGGCGGCAGAATCCACGCCTCCGCTCAAGGCCACAGCTACTTTTCCTTTAGGCATAGGTGCTGTACAAGTATATCGCACAAAACGAAGGATGGCGAGATTGTGTACTCGTTCCTATGATTGGTGACACTCTTGAGACAGATAAGCTTTTTTCAGAGCATTAGTGGTTGGTTCCTCGGCTCAAGACTTGTCCCGACAACGTCGGGATAAGAGGGCAGCAACAAGCCATTCTTCCGGAATCCCCCTCTTAAGATAAGAGGGGAAAGGGGAGTTATGACAAGACCGAGAAACACTCATAACCCCCTGTAATCCCCCTTACCTTAAGGGGGAAATTATGGGAGAAACTAAGCCACTAGCTTTCTACCACGGCAATGCTACAGGTAATATGAAGCGTCACTAATCTATCTGAGCTAGACCAGATTGCTTCGTCGCTGGCCTCTTCGCTTCGCTCAGAACTTCGGCTCACCCTCGCGGTGATGAGTAGGAGGGCAATAACCGGCTCACCCTGTCCCAGATAATCTCAGCAATTTTCCCTTTAGGTAGAGAAGCATCTATCACCAACCAGCGGTCAGGCTCAGCCGCGGCCATCTTGAGATATCCCTCCCTGACCCGCTGGTGGAACGATAAATCCTCTAGCTCAAAGCGGTCTTTTAACCTTCGCTTTCGTGCTAACCCCTGCTCCGGTGAAATATCCAAGAGAATTATGAGGTCGGGATTAAGATACCTAGTTGCCATATTGTTGATCATCCTTATGGCAGTAAAATCAAGTCCCCGCCCATAGCCTTGATAGACCATGGTGGAGTGAGTGAAGCGGTCGCAGATGACCACTTTACCTTCTTCTAGGGCAGGACGAATTAGCTCAGCCACCAGTTGGGCACGGGAAGCAGCCAAGAGAAACAGCTCGGCTTGGGGCGAAATAGAGGAACCCTCTTTCTTCTTAAGTGTTTTTCTTAACTCGTTACCCAGAGCTGTGCTCCCAGGCTCATGGGTTAATACCGCGGGGATGTTTTGTTGCTCGAGCTTTTTCAACAAGAGCTTGGATTGGGTGCTTTTGCCGCAGCCTTCACCGCCTTCGAAGGTGATGAACAGTCCCAAAGGTTACCTCGATTTCCTTTTGCCGCCGGGTTCTGTGCCCCGGTTATCGGAGTTGAAACCGCGGCGTCCAGCTAAGAGACGCTGTAGATGATGAACAAAGGTAGGCTGAGTGTCGCGGGGATAGAGGGCATCCAGACATTGCTTCATTTGAGCGGCATTATTGCTTTTAAGGACATAAATCGGTATGCCCAGTGCTTCGGCATCCCGTATCTTTTGTGGCTTGCGGCGGTAATAACTTCGTGTAGTAAGGAAAAGGTCAGCTTGCTTAAGGTCAGCGGTGATTTTCAGCTCCTTTCGTCCTTCCTTGGCAATTTGTTCCAATCGAGACCGGTTAGCGCCGAAGAGGTACAATCGCAGTGGTTTTTCCGGCGGCTTTTCTTCCTTGCTTTCCCATGTAAGATGAGAAGTTATCGCTTGCCTCTTTACTTCACCATCTGGCTCCATCCAGCGCACTTCAGCCTTGGGGGGTCGCCCGTGCAGGAGGGCATCAACAGCCTCGGTCACGTCAGGATGTACGGTTACCTTGTAATAATCTACAATTTCCACCACCGTATCGAAAGTGGGCGGAGACTTGCGCTCCAGGATAGATTTTTGCGTGTGCCGTCGCCTGGCTTCTTCATCCCCTAGGGTAACCGTCTGGATTCCGCCGATAAGGTCGGAGAGGGTAGGATTCATTATCAAGTTTTCCAGAGTGTTGCCATGTGCCGTGCCTACCAGTTGCACTCCTCGCTCAGCGATAGTTCGAGCTGCTTGGGCTTCGAGTTCAGTGCCTATTTCGTCGATAATGATGACCTCGGGCATGTGATTTTCCACGGCTTCAATCATTACCGCATGTTGTTCAGCGGGAGCAGCTACTTGCATTCGCCGGGCATGCCCGATGGCAGGATGGGGAATGTCTCCGTCCCCGGCAATTTCATTGGAGGTGTCAATTACGATAACCCGTTTTTTGAAGTCGTCAGCCAGCACGCGGGCCACTTCCCGCAACATGGTAGTCTTGCCTATGCCGGGCCGTCCTAGCAGCAGGACGTTGTTGCCCGATTCGATAAGGTCTTGAATCATCTTTACGGTGCCGAACACAGCTCTGCCCACACGGCAGGTCAAGCCGATAATCTCCCCGTGTCTGTTGCGTATGGCTGAGATGCGGTGCAGGGTATGGTTGATGCCGGCGCGATTATCTCCCGTGAACTCGCCAATGCGCGATACTACATAATCAATATCAGACTGGCTCACCTCTTTGGAATTGAGGACTAATTCCCTGTGGGGAAAGCGAGCTTCGGGGAGACGCCCTAAATCTAAGATTACCTCCAGCAGATCGCTGTGGTCGGGCTGCTGGGAGAGCGGCTCATGAATATGGAGTGGCAAGATATCGAGTAGCGCATCTAAATCGTCAGTAACTACCTTTCGCATCCTGTGACAATACCTGTTTTCACCTTACCAACCCCGGGGGGACAATAATTCTTGTTGGGGTATAGCTTTTATATCCAGACCGGGCATGGCGGCTCCCAAACCTTTAGATACCTCGGCGATGATAGCCGGGTCCTGGTAATGAGTGGTAGCTTTAACGATAGCTTGCGCTCTGGTTGCGGGGTCGCTGGACTTAAAAATTCCCGAGCCCACGAATACTCCCTCGGCCCCCAGTTGCATCATCAAAGCAGCATCGGCGGGTGTCGCTATACCGCCGGCGGCGAAGTTCACAACGGGTAACTTCCCTGTTTTATGCACCTCCATTACTAATTCCAGAGGAGCACCCAGGGCTTTCGCCTCAGCTACTAATTCTTCCTCGGGTAAAGCCTGGAGTCGGCGAATCCCATCCTGGACTGCCCGCATGTGCCTGACAGCTTCAACGATGTTGCCTGTTCCTGCCTCGCCTTTAGTGCGAATCATCGCTGCCCCTTCGGCAATACGACGTAATGCTTCGCCCAGGTCACGGCAGCCGCAGACAAAAGGAACCTTAAAATCATGTTTCCAAACATGATGGCTTTCATCGGCGGGAGTGAGCACTTCGGACTCGTCTATGAAATCAACGCCCAATGCTTCCAGCACCTGGGCCTCGGCAAAATGACCGATGCGGCATTTGGCCATTACGGGAATGCTGACAGCTTCCTTTATGGCCGTAATTACAGTGGGGTCGGCCATGCGGGCCACTCCGCCGGCGGCGCGGATATCTGCCGGCACCCGTTCCAGCGCCATAACAGCGCAGGCGCCGGCTTCCTCGGCAATTTTGGCGTGCTCGGGCGTAACCACGTCCATAATCACCCCGCCCTTCAGCGTCTGGGCCAGTCCCGTCTTAAGTTTCCAGGTACCCTTTTCCATTGATTTTCATTATAACGCCCTGCCAGTCAAATCACAAATGTCATTACTCATTCACATGAAGAGACCTGCAGCCTTAGAGGACTGGAGATGAATTCTATTTTTTAATCAACAGAAGAGACAGAATATTGTATTTCCCTTCTATTTCATATGCTTCGTTTATCTCTCTGTTGTGCGCATGTATTAGCTTATCGGCGGCTTTAGTGACCTCCGGCCAATCATCAAATTTATAATCGTGGAAACCGAGAGCGCCTCCGGAAACAAGATGGGGCCAGATGACATGGAAATCGTTTTCTACATATGCTTGCTGGTGGCAGCCATCAATGAATCCAAAGATGAATCTTTGTTCTTGGGGGAAGCTAACTTTTCTGGAATCTTCCCTTATAGTGATGATGTTATCAAAGCCCCGAATTGATTTTTGGTAAGCTTCTAGCATCGAGCGGCCCTTAAGAAATGCTTGATAAACGTCACCCGCCTTGATTCCAGTTTTACTCAAAGTTTTGTCCAGACCGGGATCGAAAACATCGATGGCATATACTTTCTTACCATATCTTTGGGCAAACTTCGCCAGTTTGGCAGTACCTCTGCCCATATAAGCACCGATTTCGATGATATCTCCTTCTAGCTCATACAATGCCCGCTGCTTTATGAAGTCTATGAGGACTTCGTAACCCACGAAATCATCAGGGTCGTCTTCCAGTGGAATCTTCCGGGAAACTCTTTTAACGCTGGGCTCTAAACTCATCTTACAAGCCAATGTTTCGGCTATGGTATTTTAATTCCATCTAAAGCCACCATAGCCAGTATCGCTGCTGCCGATGTCCAGGTATTCTTTTCGTGGGCCTGTGGTCCCCGTTCCGACCGTCTTATCTCCCTTTGCGGCCAATATACCTCCCGGTAAAACACGCCGTCGCTATCCCGAAATTGCAATACCCAGTCCAGCACCATCTTGGCCTTATCTCCGGCACCCATCCTTGTTAAGGCCAGAATAAGTTCAAAGGTCTCAGCTACACATACCGACTGTCTGTCGGCAAAGCATTTGCACCCCCAACCATCTATAATGAAATCCTGCCAACCTCTGGAGATGCGCTCTTCCGCTTGCTTCCCCTCGAGTAGTCCCACGAGGATGGGGTAATACCAGGTCATGGCATGCCCGCTCTTATCCTCGCCTAAGCTGTCGAAGCGTTCGGGGTGCTCTTTAATTGCTCTAGATAGCCTCCGGCATGCCTTATTCCAGTCAGGCTTATCTATCCCCAGGTTTTTAGCAATCCTTATGCCGCATTTAATACTGAGCCAGGTGCTGCTGGAGGCAGTTAAAATTGCTCCCGGCCAGACTTCATTATTCTCGCTTAGTCCCCAATAAATCTCGCCGCCTAGCTGCTGTAAGCTTAAGGCGAACTTTATGCCCTTCTCCACCGCCGGCCACATGTAGCGGAGGAAGTCCAGGTCCCAGGTAGTGAGGTAGTGAAACCACATCCCTGTTGCTATGTAAGTGCTGAAATTTGTATCTTTGGTCAGGTCCTGGGGTCTATCACCGTGGTAACTGGAATACCAGCTTCCGTCAGGATTCTGGGTATCACGCATCCAGTTATAGGCCAAGCTGGCCTCGCTGGACCGGCTGCTAAAATCCAAGGCTATGGCGCATTCCACATGGTCCCAGGGGTCTGTGATGCCGCCTCGGTACCAGGGGATAGCCCCGGAAGGAAGCTGTTGACTAATGATAAAATCTGCCTGGCTTTGAATCAGCCTGCGAATATCTTCCAGCATTCCTTCAAATTAAACTTTACCTGGTTTGCGCTTCTTGGCTAGAGGCTCTTTTTGGTTTCTTCGATCTCCTTTTCTAGTTCCTTTAGCTCCTCTTCCAGGTCTTTCTTATACTCCTCGAGCATCTCCAAATACTCCTTCTTATCGGGAAAGGGCTTGTATCCCTGGAAGTAGAAACCGAAGGGAGGAAGGCCAAAGTAGAACCTTCGAGATCTCCTACTCCACATCTCTATTCACCTCCTGAACTATTTACCCCTGAAAAACTTCGTTTTTCAGGGGACCCCAGATTTATCCATTGGTATTTCCGGGATCCCCATGAAAAGTGCGAAGCGAATTTTCATGGGGTATTAAATTGGCCGTCGCTCTGGCAGTCCAGGGCGACGGGGATATTTACCTAGTGTCGGGTATATTTTATCAATAATTACCAAATAACGCGCATCATTAAATTCGCCCAATCCTATTTTCTTTATCTGGTCTAGTTTGCCTCCCAGGGCAGCAATGGCTTTTTTCGCCCCATTTATCTCCAGCTCGCTCTCCCCTTTCTTTTGAGCGATAAATCTTCCCCCGATCTGGCAAAAGGGCAGAGTTAGTTCCACCAGCGTGGGCAGCAAGGCGACAGCACGGGAGAGGGCCAGGGCAAATTGCTCACGGTAGGGTGGTAAGTGAGCTGCTTCCTCAGCTCTACTATTCAGCACCTCTACATTTTCCAGCTCCAGTTTACGGATAATGTGGTGGAGGAAAGCGGTCTTTTTCGTTGTGGGCTCAATGAGTACCAGCCTGGGCTGGGGGAAAAGAATTTTGAGCGGCACTCCGGGGAAGCCGGCACCTGTACCTATGTCTACAATATTGAAATCCGGTCTTTCCATTTCCTTCCCAGGCAAAGCCAGGGTGATGGTGAGGGAATCAAGGAAATGCTTTACCTGTACCGAGGAGTAATCTGTTATGGCTGTGAGGTTGATTTTTTTATTCCATTCGATTAGTTCTTGGTAGTAAAGCTCAAATTGCTTTACCTGCCGGGCATTGAACTCTATCCCCAGCTTGCCTGCTCCTTCAATAAGTTTTTTCATGGCGAGCCACGCTTAAAATTCGGAGGTTGTTTAGCAACTTAATTTTGCCTTAACAGGTAACCTTTGCTAAAATTTGTAGTTTACACGACTTATGGAACGCAGTAAAATCATGTGCAAATTCCAGGCAAACCAAGCTATCACCGGTCGGGGTTTCAAAGACTGTGCAGCCCTTTGAGTATTTATTGAGTTAATGAATAAGTGTCGTATCACGGGATGGGCAACTTTCCTGGAATGAAAAGAGGCTAAGGAAAATGAAAAAAAGGTCAGCGATAATAATAACAATCTGCGTGGTTGTTGTTGGTATAGTGCTCGGCGTCGTGCTTACCAGAGGCACCGGCCCCCCATCTACGCCGACGACCGTTAACGTTACCCGAGGCGATATAGTGAAGACCGTTCTGGTGGATGGCAATTTACTAATGCCTAATAAAGCCTATTTATCATTTGGCGCCACAGGCACAGTGACAGAGGTCCTGGTTTCCGAAGGGGATAACGTGACAAAAGACGAGGTATTAGCCAGGCTGGATGCGCCGTCTCTGCAATCAAGTGTAGACATGGCTGAGCTGCAAGTCGAAATAGCGGAGAACCAGGTCGAGGTAGCTCAAGCACAGTATGAAATCGCCCAGATTAGCTTGGAGGGAGCTGCTGCCAACATAACGTCGGAGAAGGTGGCTCGGGAACAAGTCAATATAGCCGAAGTGAGTTGGGAAACGGCAAAGCTGAATCTGGACTCGGCAAACCTCAACCTGGACTCCGCAAAGCTTAACCTAGACAAGGCGATAATAGTAGCTCCCTTCGATGGCGTGGTAGCTGACGTCAGTATAACTGAAGGGGAACAAATCTCGACAGCGGCATTGGCCACACCGGCAATAACCCTGGTTGATACCAGCGAGATAGAGATGCAGGGCTATATTGATGAATTGGATGTTGCCTCGGTCAAACTGGGCCAGGCAGCAAATATCACATTAGATGCCCTGCCCGACGAGCAAGTAACGGGCACCGTAAATTTTATCTCCCCGATGGGCACAGTTCGAGCCGGCATAGTATCTTACGCTACAAACATAGCTTTGGAAAATCCTTCCGCAGAGCTTAAAGACGGCATGAGTGCCACTGCGGAAGTCGTCGTCGAGCGTCGTGACAATGTATTGTTGATACCGAACACAGTTATTCAGGGTACCCTGCAAAACCCATCGGTCGTAGTGCTCGTAGATGGGCAGCAGGAACAGCGGCAAATTACCCTGGGACTGAGCGATGGGACGAATACCGAAGTCTTGTCGGGACTGCAGGAGGGGGAGAAAGTAGTAAAACCAGTATCGGCTTCTGCGCAGCCATCGAGTGGCTTCTTCGGTGGGTAGGCAATGCTTGAACTCGAAAACATAACCAAAGTATATAAAGCGGGGCAGACCGAAGTCCCTGCTCTGCGGGGGATCAGCTGCCGCATCAAGTCAGGGGAGATGGTGTCTGTCGTAGGGCCTTCGGGCTCGGGGAAGTCCACCCTGATGAATATCATCGGCTGTCTGGACCGGCCTACTTCCGGAAAATATCGTCTAGAGGGTATAGAGGTGGACAGGCTTAACGATAATCAATTAGCCGAGATAAGAAGTAAAAAGATAGGCTTTGTCTTCCAGAGCTTCAACTTATTGTCCCGCACCACGGCTTTGGCCAATGTGGAACTGCCACTTATTTACGCCGGCGCCGGCAACCGGCGGCAAAGAGCGTTACAGGTCCTGGAGTCGGTGGGACTGGCTCATCGGGTCACTCACAGACCGAGTGAGCTGGCTGGAGGGGAGCAACAGAGAGTGGCGATCGCTCGCGCCTTGGTGAATAATCCCTCTATTATCTTAGCTGATGAACCCACAGGCAACCTTGATACTCAGACCAGCAAGGAAATCATGCTAATTTTTAAGAAACTGAACGAGCAGGGCATGACCATCGTCTTGGTCACTCATGAGCCAGATATTGCCGCTTATACTCAGCGCACCATTAGAGTTCGCGACGGCCAGATTGAAGGAGGTGTTTGCTGAGGGCGGCGCAATGCTTGAATTTGAAATAGAGATGATGTAATGAGACTTTGGGACAGTTTTTCTACTGCGCTGCGGGCTTTGCTTAATAACAAGCTAAGGTCAATTTTGACCATGCTGGGCATCTTGATTGGCGTGGCCGCCGTCGTTTCTGTGCTATCTCTGGGAGCGGCACAACAGGCTTTAGTGGAGCAGTCTTTTGCCACCCTGGGGTCTAACCTGATATACGTTACGCCTCCGCAACTCGGCATAAGTGGAGTGGGAGCTCAGTCAACGTTGACTTTCGAAGATGCGCAGGCGATTGTCAAGTATGCCACTTCTGTACAAGCAGTGGCACCGACGGCGCAGACTTACGCTCAGGTCGTAGCTGGGGGACAGAGCCTGAGCAACACAATTATTGCCGGGGTGACCCCCCAAGCCGAGCAGGTGAATAACTACGTCGTGGCCGAGGGTAGCTTTATAACCGACTTCGATTACGGAGGAATATCAAGGGTAGCCGTGCTCGGAAGTGAGGTAGCCACGAGCCTTTTTGGTGCGATGGACCCCGTCGGTCAGAGCATAAGGATTGGCGGGCGTCAATTCCAGGTCATCGGTGTACTGGAAAGCCGGGGGACAGGATTTGGAACTGAAGACCTCCAGGTCTATGTTCCTTTATCCACCTTCTATGCCACTCTGGCATCCTCGCAGGTGGGCAGCCGCGGAAGCACCGTGAATACGATCAGCGTCCAGGCGAAGAGCAGCAGCGACGTGCAGTCTGCCGAGCAGGAGATTACCGCCATCCTGCGGCAACAACATGGCATCAGGCCGGGAGAGGGCGATGATTTCAGAGTTATGAGCGTGGCGTCCGTAGCAAACCAGCTCACCCAGGTGCTGAAGATAATCCGGCTCGTCCTTGTCGGCATAGCTGGTATATCCTTGCTTGTGGGCGGCATCGGGATTATGAATATCATGCTGGTTTCGGTGACCGAGCGCATCAGGGAAATCGGTTTGCGCAAGGCGGTAGGAGCCAAGCGTCGAGATATTCTGATTCAATTTCTCATAGAAGCTGCCACACTGGGTCTCTGTGGCGGTGCTTTGGGGGTGGGGGTGGGCTGGATCATAGTCAAAATCATGTCCGTCGTAGCGACAAGGGCTGGTTTTGCCTTTAGTGCTGTGGTTCCCGGTAATGCTGTTGCCTTGGCAGTAGGTGTAGCAATTGGTATCGGACTTATTACTGGCTTATACCCGGCCATCCGGGCGGCACGGCTCGACCCTATCGAGTCCTTGCGTCACGAATAGACTACTTCTTTTGAATCAAGGACAGAAATTCACTGCGAGTTGCTACCTTGCTTCGGAAATTCCCCCTCACTGATGAGGTTATCACAGTTGTTCCGGGTTTTTTTATCCCGCGCATAACCATGCATAAGTGCTCGGCCTGGATAACCACGGCCACCCCAGCGGGTTGAAGTGCTTCAAAAATGGCGTCAGCAATTTGCTGGGTCATCCTTTCCTGAAGCTGAGGGCGTCTGGCGCAGATTTCCACCACCCTGGCCAGCTTGCTTACCCCTACCACTCTGCCACCAGGGCTAGGGATATAACCGACATGAGCTACGCCATAAAACGGTAGGAGATGATGCTCACACATGGAATAGAAGGGAATGTCCCTTAGAATCACCATCTCTTCGTATCCTTCCTCAAAGTCCATCGCTAGTTCAGCTTTAGGGTCGACATCCAAACCGGAAAAGAGTTCGACATACATTTCAGCCACTCTCTGTGGCGTGTCCTTTATGCTCTCTCTGAGGGGATCCTCGCCAATAGCCTCTATTATGGAGGCCATTGCCAGTTTGATTTTATCCTCGTTAACCATCTATATCCCCCTCTTTATAAAGCTTACGCTGTTTTTATCCGTGCTAGCATAGAAATCCGAACCGAGGTAAAGGAGCGGCTTTATCTTATTCAGGTCGAGCACCTCCGCCGAGGTAAATGCTTCCTCAAGGAAGTGCACAGCTACAATCTCACCGACTATCCAGATGTGGTCACCGTAGGGCTTACTATCCACCAGCTTGCATTCATAGGCAGCATAAGCATCTTTTAAGATAGGTACTGTGGTCTTCAAAGGCTTCTCTTTCTTGATATTAAATCTCTCAAATTTGTCCATCTGCTGTCCGGAAGTGCCGCCGATGGCAGCGGCCAGTGAGGCTTTTTCTGAAGGAATGAAATTAATGCCAAACTCTTGGCTTTCCGTGATAAGCTGGTAGGTAAATCTCTTGGACGTAACAGCGACGCCGTAAAGGGGAGGTCTGAGAGAGATTGAGCTATGCCAGGCGGCGGTCATGGCGTCATCCCTGCCCCGGGCACTAGCAGTAACTATAGCTGCTACCTTGGGATTATGGTGGCTGAACTTTCCTATAGCTTCGGTAACAATTTTTGGCATAACTTTAACCTCCTTAACCCAGCGTCATTCTCCCTGCAATACCACTTTGCCTCTTGTCATCTCCGGGCATAGTCAGGAATCGCTGAGGTCGAGAATTTCAAAGCTTCCTCAACGGCCGCCAGGTCAGCAGGTAGCTCTATCGGTGCCCGGGCATATTTTGCTGGCACACCGGCGTCCTTTAGCCCGGTGCCGGTGACGATGCAAACTATACGCTTGCCTGAGAAGTCTTTCTTTCTGGCCAGCTTAATAAGCCCGGCTAAAGAAGCTGCTGAAGCCGGCTCGCCGAAGATACCTTCCTTAGTTGCCATCAATCTATAAGCATTAATAATGTCGTCATCAGTAACACAGTCAATGATACCCCCCGACTCGTCTCGGGCGGCTACCGCCTTCTGCCAGCTAGCAGGGTTGCCAATGCGAATAGCTGTGGCAATGGTCTTGGGTCGTTTGACAACCTTGTCCAGCACTATGGGGGCAGCGCCTGCGGCCTGGAAGCCCATCATCCTGGGAGTATGGCTGGCCTTGCCCGTGAGGTGGTATTCCACGAACCCCTTCCAGTAAGCAGTGATATTGCCAGCATTGCCCACAGGGATAAAGAGATAATCGGGAGCATCTCCCAGGTCGTCTATAATCTCAAAAGCTGCCGTTTTCTGACCTTCGATGCGATTAGGATTTAGTGAGTTTACCAGGGTAATGGGGTATTTTTGGGTCAAGGCACGCACTATATGAAGTGCCTGGTCGAAATTACCTTTTATGCCTATAATCTGGGCGTCGTAAACAAGGGCCTGGGCCAGCTTTCCCGTGGCTATCTTCCCTTTGGGAATAATGACGATAGTTTTGAGTCCGAATCTAGCGCCATAAGCGGCTGCTGAAGCGCTGGTGTTGCCTGTGGAGGCACAAATGATGCTCTGGCTGCCGCTTTCCACCGCCTTAGCCACCGCCACCACCATGCCCCGGTCCTTGAAGGAACCGGTGGGATTACAGCCTTCGAGCTTAAAATAAAGTTCACCACAGCCAAGCTCCTTCTCTAAAATCCGTGACCTCACTAAAGGGGTATCGCCTTCTCCCAGCGTAATCAAAGGCGTAGCCGGCGTAACTGGCAGGAAATCACGATATCTATTTAAGACGCCTTGCTTCATCCCTCAACTCTGATAAAGTTGCTGACCTCGTTAACCACTGATAGCTGCCTTAATTGCTCAAGAGCCTTTTGCACCCCTTTCTCCTCTGCCGGATAGGTCATAATGACGATTATGGCGGTTTGTGCTACTAGGTCGCTTTCTTTCTGGATTACGGACGAAATGCTTATGGAATTGTCGCCCAGAACTTTGGAGATTTGGGCTAAAACACCGGGGCGGTCAGGCGCATTCAGCCTGAGATAGTACCGTGTCTTTATCTCGGACATGGGCTTAACAGTTACCCGCTGGTCTAATCTTAGTCCAGGGATATTATTTACGCCGCGATAGATATTTCTGGCTATCGCCAACACATCAGCCATAACAGCGCTAGAAGCTCTGAGAGCTCCAGCCCCTTCCCCGTAAAAGACCAGTTTGCCAGCTAAGTCAGTTTCCACCTCGACGGCATTATAAACGCCATCTACTTTAGCTAACTGGGAATCCTGGGGAATAAAAACAGGATGAACCCTCATCTCCACTTTGTCATCATCTCTCTTGGCAATAGCGAGGAGTTTTATAGCATAGCCGAATTCTTTGGCATATAGAAAATCTCGAGCGGCAATATTTGATATTCCTTCGCAGTATACATCTTGAGGGACGAATTTAGTCCGAAAGGCCAGGTTGGATAAGATGACCAGTTTATAAGCGGCATCTATCCCCTCTATGTCATTAGCGGGATCGGCTTCGGCATAACCTAATTTTTGGGCTTGTTTTAAGGTCGAAGCAAAATCCAGCCCCTCCTGTGCCATTCGAGTCAGAATATAATTAGTAGTGCCGTTAAGGATGGCCTGGATGGCTGCAATTTTATTGGCTGCCAGGTCGTGTTGGAAAGAAGAGATGAGTGGTATGCCGCTACCTACGCTTGCCTCATAGCGGAGGTCAGCATTGTGTTTCCCGGCCAGAGAGAATAGCTCGTACCCATGTTTAGCCATTACCTCCTTGTTGGCCGTAACTACGTGCTTTCCGCTAGTGATGGCTTGCTCTATATATTCTTTGGCAGGGCATTCGCCGCCCATGAGTTCGATTACTATATCTACCTCGGGATGAGAGAGGACTTCTTCAGGGTGGCTGGTTAACAGGTTGGGACTAACTTTTGACGAGCGTCGTTTATTCACATCGCGCACCAGTACCTTTTTCAAAATTAAGGGGAGTCCTGCTTGCTCAGCCAGGCTGTCTGCCTTGGTGACCAGAACTTCAGCCACACCGCTGCCTACAGTCCCCAAGCCCAATAAGCCGATGCCAATAGCCTTCTTCATTGAGGTGTTACCCTCCCGCCAAAACCTTGTTTATAGCCCACGATTTCTTGTTTGCATCCAGGTAGGTGTTAATTGTGCTTTCATTTGTCCACTTTTTCAACCAGGCGTTATAGTGATTGTTTGTCAGCTCTGTCTTGACTGTCTCTCCAAGCGCATGGGCACCCCTGTCTACAACATTTACCAGCCAATAGCCGCCAGTGGTTTGGACCGATGTATCCTTAACTGGCTCGCTTACCTGGTTGAGAGTAAGGTTGAAAGCAACTTGATCGAAAGCCGTGCTGTTCATAGCCCCTTGCTTTATCCAACCAAGCTGGCCACCGGCATCTTTGCTTTTATCCTGAGAATATTCCATCGCCAGAGAGCTGAAGTTTTGACTAACCAACTCGGCTTTGACCTGCTCTGCCTGTGCCTCGCTGCCGAGCAGCATGGCTTCGGCGTTTATCTCGTCGCCTTGCTTATCGGTGACCTCTATAAGCCAATAGCCGACACCCTTAATTGCTGTTTCATCATAAATAGGCTGGCTTACCTCTCCCACGGTAAGGTTAAAAGCGGCATTGGCAATCAGAGTATTCGGCATGAGCTCTCTGGGCAGCCAGCCCAAATCGCCCTCAATCGAGGAGTTACAGGAAAACTCGTCGGCTAAAGCGGTGAAGTTGCCGCCAGCCTTGATTTCCGCTATTAGCTCAGTAGCTACCTCTTGACTCTCTACAAGCACTACTTGCACATCAGCTTGCTCCATTGTGGCAGGCAACTGGGAACCAAAATAGTCCTTAACCTTTTGCTGCAACAAAATAGGCCTGACTATATCTTGATGTGTACTATCATTGGGGAACCCATATTTTTGTAATGCCGCATCTATCTCCGCAGTAGTAACTGTAATGTTCAGACTCTCAGCTCCTTGTCTTAGCAATTCAGCGTTGATAATATCATTCGCGACCATATCAGCGATCTGATTGCCGGAATAAGAGATGACCGTGGAATTCCAGCCTAGGGCTTTAGCGTAAGCATCGATCGTGTTTACGAAGTATTCCATGGTAAAGGGGACGCCGTTTACCTCAATCATAACCTCATGCAAGGGCCCAACTCTGGCCTCATAATCTGCGTGGTATTCATAACCCACCCAGCCGCCAATGCCAGCCAGGAAGACAGCGGCAGCGATTATCACAATTCGGCGTATTCTCATCTGGCGCTGCCATTTGGAGAGTTGGTGCTTAGTGGGGGTTCGCTCTGGTGTAACTTTCTTCTGCTTCTTAGCCAAGGATCACAACCTGCCAATCTATATTTTTCTTTGTTGAGGTGACTATGATAACATATTATATTAATGGAAGTCATGGCGACGGGGTGTAGCGCAGCCTGGTAGCGCACCTGAATGGGGTTCAGGTGGTCGGAGGTTCAAATCCTCTCACCCCGA